>NZ_AFHI01000007.1 GCF_000217935.1 Rheinheimera sp. A13L | reverse complement strand
TAATACTCAAAGGCGCTGTTACCAGTTTGCTGCGCATGGATTATTTCTTCACGCCCAAAGGCGGTGACCATCACAACCATCGGAACCTGATCAATTCCCGCCCGATTTTTGATTTCCCTCGCTGCATTTAATCCATCCATACCAGGCATCCGATAATCCATCAACACAGCGTGAATAGTTTGTTTTTTTTCCATACACTGAGTAAATTGCATCAACGCCTCATCCCCTGAGCTCGCTTTAAAAACAGTTGCACCAAACTGTTCGACAGAACGAGCTAAGACTTCCAGAGCAGCTTCATTGTCATCAACAATAAGTACGTTGATATCAGAACTAAAAGAATAGTGTGTTGTATCTTCAAGTGTGGCATTGACCTCGATGGGCAGGCTCAAATCAAACCAAAAGCAACTACCGTTTCCTACTTGGCTTTTTAGTTGTAACTCCCCGCCCATTAAGTGGATCATCTGTTTACTGATCACTAAACCAAGTCCGCTGCCGCCATACTTTCGAGCGGTAGAGGCTTCTGCCTGGGTAAAACCATCAAATATCCGTTGCTGCTGCTCACGACTAATACCTATGCCGGTATCTGTGACACTGACTCTCATCTGACAGATATTGTTTTGGATCGTTAGCTGCTGTATTTGCACCACAACTTCACCGACTTCAGTAAACTTAATGGCATTGCCAGCTAAATTGATCAGAATTTGTTGTAGCCGCAGTCTATCACCACGAAGCACATCAGGAAGGGCCATATCGATGTCAAACAAGAGCTCGATATTTTTTTTGCCGAGATTCGGTGACAGAACGACAGCTAATTCACGCATCAATTCATCCAGCTGAAATGGATGGCATTCGAGTTCTAATTTGCCTGCTTCAATCTTTGAATAATCAAGAATGTCATTGATCAAGTTCAGCAAAGACTTGGCTGCAATCTGCGCTTTACTGGTGTAGTCATCTTGTTGTCTTGATAATTCTGTGGTTTTAATCAGCTGCAACATACCTAGAACCGCATTCATTGGGGTTCTGATTTCGTGGCTCATATTAGCAAGAAACTCTGATTTTGATTTGTTGGCCGCTTCTGCTTGTTGTTTCGCCTCTTCGATTTGTCTTCTGGTTTCTTTTTCTTTGGTGATATTGGTATGCGTACCTACTACTCTGATTGCTTCTCCTTTTTCATTTCGCTCGACAACTTTTGCTTTGTTCAGTATCCACAAATAGTCGCCTGCTTTGTTTTTAAATCGGTATTCGTGGCTAAATGTGTCACCATTTTCAGGCGTCTGAGTGACTTTATTAATTGCCGCAAAAACCCACTCAGCATCATCCGGGTGCAATCTATCAGACCATTCACTGGCTAAGGAGGCAAGCTCGCACACCTCATAACCCAGCATTTCTATCCATGCTTTAGAAAAAACGGTAATGCCATTAGCAGGCGTCCAATCCCAAATACCATCACCTGACGCGTCCAAAGCATAATTTAAACGTTTGATTAACGCTTCTTTTTCCAGTTCAAGTATCTTTTTCTCCGAGATATCTTGCGTAACCCCCCTTAAACCAATGATATTCTTATTTTCATCAAATACAGCCTCTCCACGCACCCACATCCATCCGTGGCCTCCATCTTTGCGAATGGTTGTAAGTTCTAATTCGTAAGGAATGCCTTGCTCTTTGGTAATGGCTACAGCAGACGTTATAATCTGCCAGCTTTCTGGAGTGAACAGCTTCATCTGCTCAGTATAAGGGGGCGGCGGAAGTGCAGGGTCAAAGCCATACATGTTGTAAAGTTCTTCTGTCCAGACTACCTTATTGGTTTTCAAATCCAGCTCCCAGCTACCTACTTTGGAAACGTGCTGGGCGTTTCGAAGTTGGTCAGTCTTCATCTGGAGCAGTAATTCGTTGTTTTTAATTTCTGTAATGTCTTGATGAGCCCCTAGCATTCTCAGCGGTTTGCCATGCTTATCTCTGATCGCCAAGCCACGGCACCTAATCCAGACAGTTGAGCCGTTTTTGTGAGTGTACCTTACTGTCTGATCGTAAGGATGATCCGGGTTTTCGCAATGCTTGATAAAGTTTTCTGTGGCAAGTTTTAAATCCTCAGGGTAGATAATATCTTTCCAAGCCGATGCTTTGTGTGGCATCTCTCGGTAGTTGTACCCTAAAACAGACCAGAATTTAGGGTTCATCCATTCTTCTTCGGGCCGCTCCAAATCCCAATACCACAAACCATCCAGAGAAGACTCTTGAATAAAATCAAAAATTGACTCATCGGTTTTGATAAGTTCGTAGAGTTCTTCTTTCAGATAATTGGTATTTTTCATTTGGACCTATATTGTTTTAATTCTATAAAACGGTATCTGCTATGAGTAAATAGCTGCCATATAATGAATTCAGGTTTAGGTTGCATAAATATCTGGTTTGAATCACCAACTGCCTTTGAGTATATAAAGGATGTGCTCCTATTCTGTTACTCGCCTTCGAGATCAATGAACACTCGATTCCTGCCGCCGCGCTTGGCGTTGTAGAGTATTTGGTCGGAGGCGTTCATCATCATATCCGCATCTGCATAGCCTGATGAACTGCAGGCAATACCAGCAGAGAATGTGCAGGAGAAGGATTGCTGCCCTGCACTGAAATGAATATCCCTAAAAGAACCTAAAATAGATTCTATAAGCAACTTAGCGTCTTTAGCTCTGCATTTAGGCAACACTACCATAAACTCCTCACCGCCATAACGCCCAGCTTTGTCACTACGCCGAAGCCTCTTTCTAAGTAAGGTTGCAATAGTCCCTATTACAACATCACCAATAGCATGGCCATAAGAGTCATTCACATTCTTAAAATGGTCCAAATCAATCATCGCTATGCAAAAGTGCTCACCAGAACGCTGCATCCTGTCAAACTCGATCAAGACAGCATCTTTTATACTGCCGTGTTTAATCAAACCTGTTAGGCTATCCCGCTCGATTAATGACTTAATATCCCTGTTTCTTGCAAGCCTTAACTTGACGGCAGTAACTAAGTGTTCATTTGAGATTGGTTTAGTAATAAAATCATCAGCACCGTAAGATAAAGCCTGTAACTGCAATTGAATATCACGCTCAGCAGATAAAAATGCAATATGAAGGCTACTTAAAGACTCGTACTGCCTGATGACACCTGAAATTTCAGCGCCAGAAAACTCCGGCATATGCATATCAAGTAATAGAACATCTGGCTTAAAAGACAGTAACTCCGGTATGACTACTCTTGAGTCCCGGATCACCTGAACTTCGATACCTGCAGATTCAAGCACCCAGCTGTAATGCTCAGCTAATAAAAGGTCGTCATCAAGAATACTCACTTTCTTATCTGAAAATGTACTGTCATCAAATAGGCGGGTAATTCTTTGCATCATACTGGGGATATCCAGAGGCGAGACAAAATATCCATGAGTCTTATGTCTGACCGCGTTGATCCGTAAATTAAAACTGTCTGTGGCAGAATAAACCATGAGCCAGCGTTTATGTTCGCTCATAATGTCGATCAGTTCTTTTTGGTCAAACAAAAGCTGGTCAGCCAACACTGCTTCAGAAAACAATAAGGCTGGCGTTTGGATCCTCAGCGCTTCAATACATTCAGCAAAAGTTGAAAAAATTTTGACTGGGTAACCAAAGGCGCTTAACTGAGCACATAGTTCATCGCGCAAAGCCGAAGGGTTGAGCACTAACCATACGTCTTGTGCCATCTCAAATGCTGGCAAAAGATTCGATGAGAAGTCTCTGGGTCCAGTCAGGACCTGTTCAACCTCGTTAACAAAAAGTCTCAACGAATCAATCAAATTTTTTAGCTTGTCCCCCTGTAGTTTCTCTGAAGCATCAACACTCAAAGCTATGGTTTCAATGTGACGGGCCAGTATGCCCAGATGATTCAACTGAAAAGTACCACAGGAGCCCGCTAACTGATGAGCTTCATTAATAAGTTCTGGGAACGTAGTGAGAATGCCTGATTCCAACTGCTGAGATATATCAGCAAATAGTTCTGCCTTTAAACGTAATTTAGACAAAAACCTCGTTTGCAGTTTTTCCATTGCTTGTTGAAGTTGTTGGGGCGATTTATTAGTTGACAAATTCTTTACTCCTTCGAACTTGTAGTATCAGGCTAGACTATCAATCCCTTAATGGGAAGCTGATGTAAAATCTTGCGCCACAACCAGACTCGGACTCAAAACCTATAGAGCCATGCATAGCTTCGACTATTTCCTTGCAAAGCGCTAACCCCAAACCTGTACCACCTTTCATCTTGGCACTGCTGGCGTCAGCTTGAGAAAAACGCTGGAAAATTTTGTGTTTAAAGTCTTCAGAAATACCGGGGCCGCTATCTTGCACAGAAATTTCTACTTCATCAGCAATGCGTTTGGCAGACAATACAACCTCGCCCCCTAAAGGCGAAAATTTCACAGCGTTTGAAAGTAAATTGGTTAATACCTGCATCAACCTGTGTTCATCAATAGAGATCACAATGTCCTTTGCATTTGTACCAAGTGTTAATAGCAAACGAATATTTTGCTGTGCAGCATAAGGTTGATGATTATCCAGAGCTTTTTGCAGAACTGGCCATAGCTCTATTAGCTTCATATCGAACAACATTTTTCCAGCCACCAATTTTTCAATATCCAATAAGTCATTAATCAAGCGACTTAACTGCTGACAGTTGCTACTTGCAATTCCCAATAACTTCTCGGCTTTTGGTGGAAGTTGCACTAAGTTAGAGGCGGTCAGTAAATTTAAAGCGCCATGGATAGAAGTCAGAGGTGTACGAAGTTCATGACTTACCGTAGAGATAAACTCGTCTTTTATTTGTTGTAACTTCATACGCTCTGTGATGTCTTGCACTGAACCTATCAATGTCAAATCAGGGTCTTTTTCCTCAGGAAGCAGTTGAGCCAGCTCATGTACCCAACGGACTTCGCCATCTGGGCGCACAATTCGATGTACCACGTTATGAATGCCTGTTTCTTTTGCCCGTTGTTCACTTTGTTCGACCTTAGCCACATCATCAGGATGCAAGGTACTTTTAAACAATGTAACGCTGGGGATCGTTTCTTTAGGATCAAAGCCAAATATTTGATAAATAATCGGAGACCACCACAGCGACCCGCTTTTAAGCGATGCCTGCCAATAACCAATTTTTGCTTGTTCGCTGGCAAGCTCAAGGCACTGCTGGGTAAACCGCAATTGCTTATTCAGCGCTTCAAGCTCAAGATAGTATTCTTTCGACTGAGTTATATCCTGAATATAACCGTGCCATAAAGTACTGCCGTCCAACTGTAGTTCTGGCATTGCTCTGCCAGATAGCCACATCAGTGAATCATCTTTTTTGAATACCCGATATTCATGTTGCCAGAGGGTCATACCAAGACGTGAATCTTCGATACTTTTTGCTACGGCAGGTAAATCGTCCGGATATATCTTAGCGAAAGCCTGCGATGCATCGTGAATGACATCTTCGGCTTTTAGTCCGTAGATGTATTCAATAGCGGCGCTGGCGTAAGGGAACGCCGAACGGCCATCAGGCCATAATTGAAATTGATAGACAACACCCGGCAATTGCTGGGTTAGCTTTACTAACTGTTCCTGAAGCTTATTTTCTTTACTGACATCAAGAATAAAGCCGTCGAGGAATAGTGCCTTACCTGCTTCATCATACTCAGCTGCGCCTCTTTCCTCGACCCAGCGAACTGAACCATCAGCATGTAAGATGCGGTAATTAAGTACCCAACTTTTTTTGTTGTTCAGAGCTTTTGCAACGCTATCTTCCAGCCATTCTCTGTCATCCGGGTGGATCACACTGGCATAACTACGCACAGCATTGCTAATAAAGTCAGAGGCCGGATAGCCGGAGAGCGGATCGATGTGAGAACTCATAAACAACATAGTCCAGCTTTCATCGGCTCTGCATCGGTAAGTAATGCCTGGTATATTGGAGACTAAGGTCTGAAACTGATCTCTGCTTTGTACTAAGGCGAGCTCACTATTTTTTTGTTCAGTGATATCCGCATGAGTGCCGTACATCATCAGTGGTTTACCATCTGCAGTCCATGAAATGACCCGACCTCTGTCATGCACCCATACATAATGACCGTCTTTGTGTTTCATCCGGCACTTAAAATCATAAAATGCAGTGTCCCCGTCAAAATGAGCCTGCAGCTGTTGGCCGGATCCAGGTAAATCATCAGGGTGTGCCAGATTTAGCCAGGTATTGATAGACACAGGTTCCAGTTCAGCCAGCTCATATCCAATGATTTCAGCCCAGCGCTGGTTAAACAGGGTTTCTCCTGTCTGCACATTCCATTGCCAGGTGCCTATCCTTGTTCCTTCTAACACTGAGCGGTACATTAACTCGCTTGCAACCAACTGCTGATGTGCTTCTTCCTGAAGCCTGTCCTGAATTTCCTGCTCTACTACTTTGGCGAACTCCGCCGCAATCTCTCTTTCTTGGTCTGAAAAGTGGCGGGGGCGGCTATCAATGAAACAAAGTGTTCCTATGGGCTGACCATGTCTTAACAGAGGCACTCCCGCATAAAACCGAATGAAAGGAGCTCCTAAAACCAAAGGATTATCCGCAAAACGAACATCGGCCAGGGTATCTGGAACTTCGAAAATACCGTCAGCTAAAATTGCATGGCCACAAAATGAAATATCCCTTGTCGTTTCACAGGCATCCAGGCCTTGTTTAGATTTAAACCATTGACGCTCTGCATCAACCAGAGAAATAAGGACGATTTCTGTACCTAAGGTCATTTGTGCCAGGCGGGTGAGTCGATCGAAACGAGGCTCTGACTCAGTGTCGAGCAACCCTGTTAATTTCAGCGCCAACAGTCTTTCTGGCTCTGTGTGTGGCAACGCTGGTATTTGCATGAACGACTCCGGTTTTAATAGTTATGCAAACGCATAGAAGCGTTGATAAATAGCGTCCAGTTGTTCGCCAAGCTGATTAGCTTCAAATACGTGCATAATCTTTTCTAATTGCATAGCCCCGCCTGTATATTCTTATCTACTGTGGCTTATCTGTTCACTGTCATGACGTTTCGTTTGTCATCATTTGCTTAATCTATTCAACTCAAGCAGAGCCAGATCGAAATTTAACTGTTCTATCGTGTCAAAAAGGTCTTTTGTCATACTGAGTAATTGCTCGTGACCAACAAGCTTTTCTTTTAGCTGCTGAGACAAAGTTAATGCTTCCAGATTAGCAGCCTGCAAATAGGGCCTGAGTGTCTCGAGCATTTGTACTAAGTCATCTTTATTGTATGCAGGGGATAAAACAGCTTCAGAAGTTTGAGCCTCTTTTTTTGCAAGTAGCTGATGAATATCAGATAACTCATGCTGTGCAATAAAGTCTAAGCGCTCTGGAAGTCCGGAATAAAGAGTGCTAAGTTCGAATTCTTCTGAGTTAAAATATTGTTTAAGCTGAGTTTCAAGCTGGCAAATTACCTGATATACAGTTGCAAGACCTATAGTGCCTGACGTTCCCTTGATGGCATGCAGGATAGCCAGAACTTCGTGGTGATCGTTTTGTTTTATCTTCTCCTGCAGACTTACCAGCTGGCTGGTAAAGTTTGCTTCGAATACATGGATTAACCGTCTGAAGAATGCCTCTTTCCCTCCAAAAGGCTTAAGCAACACTTCAAGATTTTTTCTTTCAAAATGAATTTCTTGCAATTCAGGCAGAGCAAGGTTAATCGTTTCGGATGAAGCCTTCAGACTTGCGTTCTCAACATCATTGCTAACTGCCACCTCACCAGAAAGCCTTGCTGAGTGAGCCGGTTGCTCCGTTGACTCATAGCTTAAAAGGGAAAGATGAGTATCTTTATCAAGGTTCTTGTTGGTAAATAATAAAATAGTTTCAATGACTTTATCTAAATCAAAAGGTTTGGCTAAATGCCCGTTCATTCCAGCCTTAATGCAGTCTTCCTGATCAGATGTATAAACATTCGCTGTCATAGCGATAATAGGCAGTGATGCAAAGCGCTTATCAGCGCGGATTTGACGTGTGGCCTCTAAGCCATCAACGACAGGCATCTGAACATCCATCAATACCAGATCGTAACTGGTATTCCCTTTAATAATCGCATCAATACCTTCCTGCCCACCGACGGCCATATCTACCACTGCGCCTTCATGTTCCAGCAGCTCAGAAGCCACTACACGATTAAATTCATTGTCTTCCACCAGTAATAAACGCAGGCCGCGCAAAGGTGATGTGCTTTGCTCTGGCCTCACTCGCGCGGAAGGTTTTAGTATATCTCCAGAGATGGAGCCCTCAATAAGCGCGCCAACTAGCTGTGGTGTGACTGGCTTCGTTAGATAAGCAGCATAAGGAAGCACTTCAGTAGTTTGTGCTTTCATAATTTCGTCACGGCCAAAGGCACTGACCATAATCACCACAGGCAAATTGCTTGCATCGGATTTTGCTTTGATACACTGTGCCACTTCCAGGCCATTCATGCCTGGCATGCGATAATCCATCAGCACCACATGCAATGTTTGATTGGTTGCAAAACAATGCTCAACACAGGCCAACGCCTCTTCACCTGAACGCGCGAGCATGACACTTGCACCGAGTTGCTCTACTGTTTTTTGCAGTATCTCTAATGCCGTTGCGTTGTCATCCACAATCAACACCCTGGTGTCGGAACTGATAGTAATGAGGCGCTGCGCCTCCACTTCAGTGGCAACATTAAACTCAAGGTCGAACCAAAAACAACTGCCTTTGCCTGGTTCGCTTTGCAACTGCAACTCTCCCCCCATCAACTCAACAATACGCTTGCTGATCACCAGCCCAAGGCCTGTGCCGCCATACTGACGGGTTGTTGAGGCTTCGGCTTGAGTAAATCCTTCAAAAATACGCTGCTGCTGAGACGGGCTAATACCAATACCAGTGTCACGAACACTAAAACGGATCCGTGCTTTTTTGTCTTGTAATTGCAACAGCGTTAATTGAAGAACCACTTCACCCTCAGTTGTAAACTTAATCGCATTACTGGACAGGTTTATCAACACTTGCTGCAATCTTAGGCTGTCGCCTTCGACAGCAGTTGGTAAAGCACTATCAATATCAAACAGCAACTCAATATTTTTTTTGCCTAAACTGGGGGACAACACCACATCAAGTTCTCTAAGCAGTGCTTCGGTGTTAAATGGTTGTTGCTCCAGTTCGAGTTTACCTGCCTCAATCTTGGAGTAATCAAGAATATCGTTAATTAAATTCAGCAACGACCTGGCTGCGATCTGCGCTTTACTGGTGTAGTCGTGCTGCTGAGTCGAGAGTTCCGTTGATTTGATCAGCTGCAACATTCCAAGGACCGCATTCATCGGTGTTCGGATTTCATGACTCATATTGGCTAAAAACATCGACTTGGCGCTATTTGCCGCATCAGCTAAATATTTAGACTCTCGCAGTTGAAGCTCAAGTTCACGCTCCGCGGTGATATCACGATTAATACCCACCACCCGGATGGCGGCACCTTGAGAATCTCGCTGAACATAAGCACCGCCTTGAATATAGCGAACCTTGCCGCTTGGTAACTGTAAACGAAAAATTGGATTGTAATCCCTTGTGCCAGCGACCGCATCCTGCAATAGGGATGCTGTGGCGTCGCGATCATCAGGATGCACTCTGGATTCCCAATGAGAGTAATTCAGACCATTGTGATTTAATGCGGAAGGCTGCTCGTAAAATTCGAACATTTTGTCATTCCATACCAGGGAATTGTCTGCTATTCGCCATTCCCAAATACCTAATTCTGCAACTTTGTAAGCTAAGGTCAACTGTTCAGTCTGACTGCTTAGCTGTTGTTGTGTGGATATCAGCTGGTTTTGTTTTTGTTTTTGCAGGGTAATATCTGTAGCAATAAAGAGATAACCAACCAGCTGATGCTTATCATCACGCATTACAGTGATGACCAGATTGACATCTATCTTTAGGCCCTCTTTGTGCAGATAACACCATTCCCTGAAACCCTCATTGTGCTCTGAAAGCTCAATGAGGCTCTGAAAATCAGGTGAAGATAAAAGCGGATGCTTTTCATCAACAGCACCAAGACGACGAGCAAGCTCTTCTGCAGAATGGAACAGCAAAGGCGTTGCTTGTCCCATGATTTCATCCGCACTGTAGCCTAATAAAAGCTCAGCGCCCCGATTAAATAACTGGATCGTCCCCTGCATATCTGTGGCCATGATGGCAAAGTCGGATGCTGAAGCAAGTACATTTTTGAATAATAGATTGAGACTGGCGATCTCCGCCGTTCGTTGAGCTACCTTGGCTTCTAAACTCGTATTTAATTCGCGAACTTCAGCTTCAGCTAATTTTTGCGCAGAAATATCCCTTACGGTTTTTGATGCTGCTACAACCTTGTCGTTTTCAGCATAAATAGGCGATAAAGTGACAGAAACATCAATCAGTGAGCCGCTTTTTGTTTTATGCACAGTGTGATAATTGGTGATTGATTGACCTTGCGCCACGCGCTGCAGTCTGGCTGACAATTCGTTGGCCAGCAACGGCTGAGCGATCAAACTTTGTAGCTCTGTGTTTATAGCTTCTTCACTGGTGTAACCAAAGAGTGATTCGGCACCTTTGTTCCAACTTAAAACTCTGCCATCCAGAGTGCAAGAAATAATACCGTCCGCTGAGCTCTCCACTAATGAAACCAGCTTGGCTTGTTGCGCAAACAATCGTTCTCTATTTCTTCGATTAGTCTCAACTAAGCCAGCAAGCAGTGCAAGTAGCAAAGAAGCCATGGCGCCAAACAAGCCGAGTTGAACAGGCGATTGTAAATGCATGCTGTGAATAAATGCAGGTTGAGCCGCCATATTAAAGCGCCAGCTGCGCCCATAGATAGTTTGTACGGCGTTTAAAGGGTACAAGCCCGTTGCATCCACAGCATTATTAAAAAAACGAACCGGAGTTTCTGTTTCAGTCACATCATCCAGGCTAAGTATAAATTTATTGGCATCTACTCTGACATGAGCTAATACCTCGGTCATGATCAGGGGCGCATAACTCCAGCCAAAAGCTTGTTTTTCCCTCTCTGCAGCTGTCTCTGGTGTTTTCACGCTCCGATACAGAGGCATCAGTATTAAAAATGATTGTGCAGGTAAACCTGACGCCTGCACCAGAGTAATGGGACCGGTTAATCTGACTTCACCACTCAGCATGGCCGATTTTGCGGCAGCATATCTATTATGCTCTGAGGCGATGTCCAAACCCACTGCGGCTTTGTTTCGTTCAACAGGCTCAATGTACTGAATTACATAGCGCTCTTTTGAGTTCGGCGATAATTCCCTGATACTAAACTCAGGCCAGCCGTCTGCACGCGCATTTGCTAAAAACTGTGGCGTCTCACTGACAGGCACTCTACGGATAAAACCAAAACCGCGAGCCCCGGGGAATTCCAGATCAACATCACGAGTTAGACTATAGCGGTAAAATAGTGCCCGACTGATGCCATGCTCACCTGCGGTTAATACTGAACCTCTGGCACCGCGTAAACCATACTGGTATAGCTTTACTTTGGTTAAGATGTCCTCTGAGACGAGATCAAGCGCCCCTTGCATCGCCTGATTAATACGCAGCATATTGTTGCTCTGGGTTTGGTATCCCAGTAACACACTAAGCGTGATGCCTACCAGAAAGACCAGCAAAGACCATCGGTACTTCAATAAAGCTTCAGCCTGCTTATTCAATGCCTATTCCTTGTATTTATCAGCAGATAGCGCAGCAACACACTGGAAGTAATGGAAAAAGTACTGCTGTATGGCTGGCCTGTTGCTTATCGAATATAGTCGCAAATTGCCTGAAACGACATTCAAAAAGTAACGGGCTAACTATTATTAAAACAAATCCTTGCTATGAGCTTACCATCCGTTAATAGCTGTACTGCCTTCATAAATCCTATGAAGGAGCGCCACACATCTTTCTTGTTCTGTAAACGGCAACGCTGGTATTTGCATGAACGACTCCAGTGTTAATAGTTATTAAGACACACTGAAACTTTGATAAATGGCTTCGAGTTGATCGCCTAGCTGAGTCGCTTCAAAAGGTTTTTCTATCACAGCAGCAGCGCCAGCATCTATATATTGTTGTTTTTCAGCTTGCTGGATACGTGCAGTCATAAACACGACAGGAACCTTAGCATAGCCGTGCAGTTTTCTGAGCTCAATCAAGGTTTGAAGGCCATCCATCCCAGGCATCATCGCATCCAACAACACCAAGTCTGGTTCAAAATGCAAAGCTTGGGCAAGAGCATCAAATCCACTTTCGCAGCTGACCAAAGTCAAGCCAGATAAATCCACCAATGCCATTTCGACAATCATTCGAATTGATTCATCATCTTCGACATGTAAAACTTTTTCTAATTGCATAAGGTCTCCACTTCAAGGATGTACAGCGTTTAGCATCTGCGCTATATGTTGGACTAATGCCGAAGGCTGTACTTTGGTTTTGCCAAACACAGCTGTCGCCTGATTTCGTTGATTCACACTAATATCCTGAGCTGAGAAAATAATCACAGGAACTTTTCCATGCAATAGCTCCAGATCCGGAAACAGCTGCCAGCCCTCGCCATCAGGTAATCCTATATCCAATAACACCAGATCATACTGATTTGTTCTGAGCTTTAGTCGTGCTTCTGCGAGGCTGGCTGCATGATGGTAATGATAGATGGGTTCCAGTTGCATTTTCAAAATAGATACAATGTCTTCATCATCTTCAACATGAAGAATACGTGAAGCCGAACCCGATGAGTTACCCTGGGATAGTAAGTACTCTATTTTCTGGCTCAGTACTTCTGAATTAACAGGCTTCTCCAACCAATCTACCGTATTTGCTATCGCATTAAGTGCCAACTTTCCCTGATGGATATAAGCAGAAATGACCAGAACGGGTAAGTGCGCATAGTCTGAGGAGTCTCGTAATCGTAGAAAAAAGTCACTGCCACTTTCACCATTTAAGTTCAGATCCAAAGTAATAAGATCATAGGTGCGTTGTTGTAATAATAACCAGGCTTGCTCCAGTGTATGGGCAACATCTGCAGTGTAGCCATTCGCAGCAAGTAATTCCTGAATGGTAAAAGCAGTATCCGCATCATCTTCAACGACCAGAATTTTTTTGGTAAGAATAGGTTGTTCTGCCTTATCTACCAGAGGTAATTCAATCCAAAATGTACTGCCGGCACCATATTCGGAGTCGACGCCTATCTGTCCGTTGCTTTGCGATATGATATCCCGGCTAATGGCAAGTCCAAGTCCTGAGCCTGCGGTCTCTCTGTTATTAACATTATCTAATTGAGAGAAACGCTGGAAAAGCCTTGAAATTTGCTCTGCAGTCAGGCCACGCCCCTGATCAGCAACGGCAATACGTAACAGGTGTGGTTTTAACACACTATAGACAGAGACAATGGATCCTTGGGGAGAAAACTTGGCAGCGTTAGAAATCAGATTTGCTAACACCTGCTGTATCCTTGCAGGGTCTACATGCAGAAGAACATCATCTGTCTGACCTAACTTCAGTTCTACTTTATGTTGCTGGGCAAAAGGCTGGTTATGCTCTATTGCACTTTGTAGCAACAGTGCACTGCTGACAAACTCTGTATGAAAAGCGAGTTTGCCTTGCGAAAGCTTTTCCATATCAAGTAGGTCATTGACTAATGCAATCAATCTCTTGTTATTTTTAACCGCTATGCCTAAAAGCTTTTCGGCTTTTGCAGGTAATTCACCTGCGGCACCACTGAGGAGTAAATCCAATGAACCATTGATCGAAGTCAACGGAGTTCGCAACTCATGGCTAACAGTCGATATAAAATCCTGCTTTAAGCGATCCAATTTTAAGGTTTCTGTCAAATCAGTAATGGTAGACCAAATCATTTCTTCACCCGACGGGCTGACAAATTTAACGCCGCGAAGCTCTATATCAACAAGATGGCCGTTCTTATGACGGTATTGTTTACGATACGGGCCATATCGACCTGTTTCATTAAGCAGGCGCAATTGTTCTTGTTCCTGGGCTGCAAAAGTTTCAGGTGTTAAATCAAAGTAACTGAGTTGCTGAAGCTCTTCAAAATTGTATCCTGTTAGTTTTTCCAGAGCCGGATTAATTTCCAGATAGACTCCGTCAGATAGTCTATTGAGTGCAATAGAGTCGGGAGATAAATCAAACAGAGCCCGTAGTTTTTTCTCTGACCACAACAGCTCTTTTTGTCTTTGCTCGGTGAACCGTGCAGTACTTTTTTGCAGTTTAGTACTGATCGTATACACAGATGCCAGCCCCATCAAAAGTGCAATAAGCCAGATTATATTTAGAATCCAATCATCACGTGATTTTTCATGCTGCATTGACGTGATATCTAACCAATTTACCAATACAACACCTGCTTCAGAGCCGGATTGTTTAAATTCAGGCCACGGCATCAACGTTAAAAGGAAAGTCCTGCCGTCTTGTTGAACGGATAAAAATGCAGAGCTGTTGACCCTTTCCGGGATATGCTGAAGAAGCGCTGTTTCTTGTAAGGCGCTATCTTCAGTACTCCAGAACAGCGTGCTGCCTGCACTGAATTTAGCTCGCTGGTCATCAGTCATAACCTCAAGTAAGGTTTTATTGATAACAAATGCTATACCAGAATTTTGAGAGCTTTTATCTGGTAGAGAGCTTTGCTTTAAACTTAAAGCGCCTGATAAGCCGTAACCAACCTCGATGGCTGCGATCACTTTATTATTTTGGCTCACAGGTACAACAGCTCTTAAGCCCAAACCGTTACGACCAATCTCCAATCCGCTAAAAGCTTGTCCTGTTTTCAATACTTCAACGACCAAAGGCCGAACATCAGCCAACACATCACTATGAAACTCTGGTTTGTGTGCTCGGTATAAAGTAAATGCCTGAGGCGCCAAATGAAAGTGCAGTTGCTTAGCTCCATACTGTTGAAGGTATTGCCAATAGGGAGAAACTATCTGATGCAGTTGTTCTCTGATAGGACGTAACTCTTGCTCAGGCGCAGAATTCTGATAAGAACTGGAGGCCTGAACCAATAACTCTGTAACCAACCGATTTTTCTCTATCAGCTGCGCCGTCATTAATGCCTGTTGCATTAATTCTGCTTTAGTTTTTTCCAGAGTATTGAGTTCTTCAGCATATATATGATCATATCGGCTTTGATACTGAGTATTGCGCAGCGCATTAGTGACGAATGCCGCACTGATAATTACTGATGCAAATAGAGAACATATTAAGTAAGTCCAGAACTTGGGTGTGCGGTTTGTAAATGACTCCATGGTCGATCTCGCTCCTTAAATTGCTCACCTGCGGCAAAGTCTCTACAGACAATGAACTTATTTAATGCACAATAGCTTTGTTTAAAGCTTTAGTGCAAGCATTGACTTAATCTCTTCTAAGTCAATGACATCTACCACTTCAACCTATATTTATGTGATGAAGTCTTAGCCTAAAATCAAAAAAAACGATATATTTGATAATAGCTTAATCAATTAAGCCAAATAGTGAGAGAAAAGATTGGCTCAGTTCATTAAACTGACAAGTCAGCTTAGATTGAACAGAGCCATATTTCAGCGAAATCCGGAGTTTTGTATGACTATTTTGCGCCGTAATAACGTTCAGATCATCGGAGATATGAACAAGCCTGTACTCATTTACGCACACGGATTTGGCTGCAGTCAAACGATGTGGGAGGCAATTACACCCGCTTTTAGGGAAAACACCTGCCAGATAGTGTTTGATTTTGTTGGTAGCGGTCAGTCAGAAATTAATAACTATAGTTTTAAACGCTATTCCACGCTTCATGGTTATGCTCAGGACCTTCTCGAAATATGCGATGCGTTAAAACTTGAACGTGATGTCATTTTCATTGGGCATTCTGTCAGTTGTAGCATAGGAATTCTGGCCGCCAACGCAAAACCAGGGCTCTTTCATAAAATGATTCTGCTTGGGCCATCTCCTTGTTTTATAAACATGCCTCCGGATTATCATGGGGGTTTTGACAAAGCAGATCTTGACGGTCTGCTTGAATTGATGGATCAGAATTACTTAGGCTGGGCGAGTTATTTGGGCCCTATAGTGGCTGGGGCGGAAAACGATCCAAAAGTATCAGGCCAGCTCTCCGATAGTTTTTGTTCCACCGACCCGGTGATCACCCGGCACTTTGCACAAGCCACTTTTTTTGCGGACAATAGAGCGGATTTTGCCAAACTATCTGTCCCGAGTCTTATTTTGCAGCATCAGCGCGATCTGCTCGCTCCTCTGGAGGTTGGTCGTTATGTCCAGCAACAGATTAAAGATAGTCGCTTACAAGTCTTGGATGTATCGGGTCACGCTGCTCATATGAGTCATCCGCATTTAGTGATTGATGCAATCAATCAGTACCTCAAGACGGAGTTAAACTCTTGAGTGGGTCACCTGAGCTGGATGCTTTGCCATGCTCTGTGGTGGTGACAGACCTGCATGGAGCGATTTTATTTATTAACCAATATGCGTTAGCTACTTTTTCTATTTCAGATCAGACTCGCCATCTACAAATTGAGCAACTTTTTCCACCTGCAGCCACTATCTTTCTCCAAACACATTTATGGCCTTTGTTACGAAAAAATGGAGCTGTGAGCGAACTGTATCTGAAAATTAAGCGAGAGCCATTAGCACCTTTGCCGGTATTACTTAACGTCCAAGAGGGTACTTTTGAGCAACAATCCTGTTATCGCTGGGTTATTCTTCCGGCGGAGCAAAGGGCAAGCTTTGAACAAGAGTTAATCCATACCAGACAGCAGATGCAGCTCCTTATAAAAGAAACTGAAGCTAACAAATATATGCTTCAAACCGTGCTTGATGGCGCCCAGGACGTTGCTATTTTAGCTATATCAAAACATGGCGACATTTGTTTTGCCAATTCTGGAGCTGAGATCTTATTTGCACAACCGGTTTCAGATTTAGTGAATAAATCAGTGTTGAATTTTTTTAGTCAGGATCTGGCTTCTGACCAGAGCATTCATGAAGTACTTCGCACTGACTCTGATTCTTCACAATGCACTTTATTGCCCGCGACATTCGAAACTCAGTTGCTCAGAGATACTGGCGAAAACATTGATGTTCAGCTGCAAATCAGACAACTTAATTCATCCCTTGTCTTGGGTAACATGCAGTTTATTTTGCTAATCAGCGATATCAGCAAGCGAAAGAACTATGAAAAACTGCAGAACGACTTTATTGCGACAATCAGTCATGAACTGAGGACACCACTGACTTCTATTCTGGGGAGTCTGCATTTATTAAGCTCAGGTAAGTTGGGTGACATTCCTGAAAAAGCGAAAAAACTGATAGGCATAACGGTCAACAACGCGAACAGGCTAAAAAGCCTGGTCACTGAGGTATTGGACTTTTCAAAACTAAAAACAAACAAGCTGTCAGTTAACATGCAATCTTTATTATTACAGCCCTTACTTGAAGAGGCGATTGCAGAAAATCAACTTTATCTGCCAGACAAACGGATCTCCCTGAAGTTGAGTATCCCGAAACAGCCAATTAAGGTCTTGGTCGATCAATTGCGTTTTATGCAAGTCATCTCAAATTTGTTATCTAACGCCATTAAGTTCTCTGCGCCCAACACTATAGTAAGGGTGGATGTAAAACATGAAGATAAAGTCGTTATCATATCCATAGAGGATCAGGGCCCAGGTATTAAAACAGAATTTTTACCTTATTTATTCACTCAATTTAGTCAACAAGACGGTGCAACAAATCGAGCTTTTGAAGGCTCAGGACTAGGATTGGCGATCAGCAAGGGCCTGGTCGAATCAATGCGAGGAAATATCGGCTATAGAGCTCGCGAAACTGGCGGAGCAGTGTTTTGGTTTAGTCTGCTTACCGCTCAATAGAAAGTTCAATTATAGTTTCATGTCTTTGTATTATTTCGAAAAACATAAGTTCTGTCCGCTTTTATAAGTGACAACTTCCTGTTTATCCAATGATAGTTCTGGTAGGAGCTATAACAACTTCAGAGTAGCATTTTTCAAATGCTTCTGCGTTGTGGCGTTCGAGTATAGCTGAAGATCACTCGGTAGCGATTGAAGTGTTTAATGTCATTCTCAACGGTTCTGATGTATTCAGAAAACTCCATGGACAGTAGTACTTCAAGGGGTACAGCAGGAAACAATATCTGTGTGATTAGAACGAGTTAAGGGTACAAAAAAGGGCGCCCATTAGTGGCGCCTCTACAGTACTAATTGAACAAATACCAGTTAAGCAGCAGCCTTAGCCGATTGAATATACTGATCCACTAACTGCTCCAGCACGTCCAATGGCACTGCGCCGTTTTTCAGTACTACGTCGTGGAATTGGCGGATGTCGAATTTATCGCCCAGTGCTGTTTTGGCTTTTTCGCGCAGTTCCAGCATTTTCAGCATACCTACAGTGTAAGCAGTTGCCTGGCCTGGCATTACGATGTAACGCTCTATGGCGTTGACGGCTTCTCCTTTGGAGTTTGGTGTGGTGTCTACCAAATATTGAATGGCCTGTTCGCGGGTCCATTTTTTATTGTGTAAACCTGTGTCGACCACCAAACGGCAGGCGCGCCATAGTTCCATGGCTAAACGGCCAAAGTCGGAGTAGGGGTCCTGATACATGCCAATCTCTTTTGGCAGGAACTCAGTGTATAAACCCCAGCCTTCGATATAAGCGGTGTAACCACCAAACTTACGGAACTTAGGCACATTGTCCAGCTCCTGGGCTATCGCAATTTGCATATGATGGCCCGGAATACCTTCATGGTAAGCCAAAGCCTCCATCTGATACTTTGGCATACCACTCATACGGTACAGGTTGGCGTAATAAATACCTGGGCGGCTGCCATCCATAGAAGGTTGCTCGTAAAAGGCTTTACCCGCAGATTGCTCACGGAAAGGTTCTACCGCTTTTACCACCATATCGGCTTTAGGTTTAACGATAAAGAGCTCGTCTAAACGCGATTTCATGGTATCGATAAGACGGGTGGCTTCGGCTAAATACTCTGCTTTGCCTTCGGCTGTGTCCGGGTAATAAAACTGCGGATCGTCACGCATAAAGGCAAAAAACTGCTGTAAGTCGCCTTTAAAGCCGACTTTTTTCATAATGCCTTTCATTTCTTCGTGAATACGGGCGACTTCAGACAAACCCAGCTGATGGATTTTTTCTGCGCTGTAATCTGTGGTCGTAATGCGGGCTAAGCGGTTGGCGTAAAACTCATCGCCGTCTTTAAAGCGCCATACACCATCTTCAGTACCGGCTTTTTCTTCTAAAGTGGTCAGCAACTTGATCAGGTTTTCATAAGCTGGTTTTACGCTGCCCACTAAAGCCAGTTCAGCTTCTTTGAGCAGTAAATCTTTTTCAGCCTGTTCCAGCTTCAGTTCTTGTACTTTGCCACGGAAATCTGCCAATAAAGTGCTGTCGTTGCCACCGTCAAAAGGTGCGCCGCTGATGATGTTACGGCTGGCACCAATCACATGACCAAACACAAACTTGGGTGGTAAAACGCCAATATCTGCGCGGGCCTGCAGTTGTTGTTCCAGTTGTTTGAAATAGGTGGTTACGCCTTTTAAGCGGCCAATATAGGCCTTGGCATCAGCTTCATCGCTGATGCTGTGCTGGTTAATCAGCAAGGAAGGCACATTAGAGTGGGTTCCATACATCTGATTGACTGGGTAGCTGTACAAGTCCCACTTGGCGTCATCTAAACGGGCCTGCAAACGCGCTGTTAAAAGCTTCACGCTCAATTGACGGCCAGTGTCGAGGCTTTGCATATTCAAGGCTTGCACCTGCGCCAGTTGCTCTTTGGCTTGTTCCAGCTCTTTTTGCGTGTGAGCTTCAGATAAATCATCCCACTGATCGTAATTGGTTTTTAAACCTAAAGCTGTTTGTGTTTCCGGGCTGTTATCGACAGACTGCTGGAAAATCTTCTCGAACAGGGCGTCGGCTTTTTGGTTTTCAGTCAGAACCACAGTAGCTTCAATGATTTTGCTTTGATCGATAGGAGTAGAGGCCGGTTTACAGCCTGCCACTGTTGCTAAGCTGACGGCAAGCGCCAGTGCTGAATATCGTAAATACATAAATGGACCTTTGTTATATGAATGGTTAGTCGATAAATAAGGACAGCAAATCATTCAAATACCTAGCGCCTTTTGGGCTGATTTGCCAGTGTAATTCTGTACTGTTAATTAACCCCAGTTGCTCTGCTTTGGCAAGCGCATCTTCTACAGATGTGACGGGCAAGCCGGTATAAGCGCTGAAATCCTGTTTGGGGCAAGCTTCGAGCAAACGAAAGCGGTTCATAAAAAATTCAAAAGCTCTGTCTTCAGGCGCTACTTCAGTGCTTTCATCCAGATAACCTTTGCTGATATCCATATAACCTTTGGGGTGTTTAATTTTCACAGGCCGGATAATTTTGCCAGTCTCTGGCACAGTGATTTTGCCATGAGCGCCACAACCTATGCCTAAGTAGTCGCCATAACGCCAGTAGTTCAGGTTATGTCTGCATTGCAGGCCTGGCTGACTATAGGCTGAGATTTCGTACTGAGTGTAGCCATATTGTTGTAACAGCATATGGCCTTGCTCCTGAATATCCCACAAGGCTTCGTCTTCAGGTAGCACAGGAGGGCGCGACGCAAAAGCGGTATTAGGTTCTATCGTCAACTGATACCAGGATAAATGCGGTGGTTTCAGGTCTATAGCTTGTTGTAAGTCGGCCAAAGCACCTGCAACATCCTGATCCGGCAACCCATGCATTAAATCCAGATTAAAACTTTGTAGTGGTAAGGTGGCCGCCAGTTGGGCTGCTTTAATGGCTTCATCGCAATCGTGAATACGGCCCAGAGCTTTCAGTTGTTCGGTTTGAAAACTTTGCACACCAATAGAAAAACGGGTGACGCCAGCGGCCACATAAGCGGCAAAACGAGCTGCTTCCACAGTGCCTGGGTTGGCTTCCATAGTGATTTCGCAGTCGTCTGTTAACTGTAGCTCTTTGCGTACCCCATCTAAAATAGCCTGAATGCCTTCGCCACTAAAAGTGCTGGGTGTACCGCCGCCAATAAAAATGGAGCTGATAGCGCGGCCTTGCACATAACTTAAATCCTGGCGTAAATCGGCCAATAAATGGCTGATATATTCCTGCTCTGGTATGCCTTGTTTGACGGCATGAGAGTTAAAGTCGCAATAAGGGCACTTTTGAATGCACCAGGGAATATGGATATAAAGCGCTAGCGGCGGCAGTTGCAGCTGTGTGGTTGATGCCAGACTCATCAGGCGTGTTCGCCTTTCAGCAAAGACACCAATAAGCGTAAGGCTTTGCCTCTGTGACTCAGTTGTTTTTTCTGATCTGAGCTTAGTTCAGCCGCAGTGCACTGAGTTGACGCTGCGCTTTGGGCATCATTCGGAATAAATATCGGGTCGTAACCAAAACCACCTGAACCAGCAGCTTCAAAGGCAATCTGACCATGCCAGATGCCATGCGCGATCACAGGCACAGGATCGTCGGCATGACGCACAAAAGCCAATACACAATGAAACTGAGCGGCGCGTTGGCCTTGTGGTACAGCCTGTAAATCGACCAGCAGCTTTTGCAGGTTTTTTAAATCATTGCCATGCTCACCCGCATAACGGGCCGAATAAATACCGGGTGCGCCACCTAAAGCATCTACAGCTAAACCTGAGTCGTCGGCAATAGCGGGCAGGCCAGTTAAACGGCTGGCATGACGGGCTTTAATCAGCGCGTTTTCAATAAAACTTAAACCATCTTCAATAGCGTCAGGCACCTGAAAATCGGACTGCGGCAACACCTGCCAGTCAAAAGGTGCAAGCAAGGCAGACAACTCGGCTAATTTACCTTTATTACCGGTGGCTAAAACAAGTTTATGCATAAGGAAACCTTTGAAACAAAAAAGGCTCAGTGGATACTGAGCCGGATAAAAGAGGGTTATTCGGTATAAAACATCTGGGAAAACTCTAACTTCTGGTTTTCTGTGCCTTGCCAGATATCCAGTTTAAACTTCAGGTGTTTTTGGTCGTGCACAGGTACTTGTGCCAGATAATAAATGGCATCACCTTCTTTTACTTCACGAAAGCTCAGCTCGATCTGCTTTTGCGTCAGATCTGTGGCAGTGCCGGAAATCCGCACTTGTTGTGCTTTTTGATCGCTGCTATTGAGCACTGATATATTCAGTACGGCCTGATATTTACTGCGCTGCAGTTGATAACTTTGCGCTATTTTGGCGTCAATAATAGTGCTGTCAAAGGCAATGTAATGCACATCCCATGGCCCCAGTACTTTTTTTTGCTCCGCCTGAAGTGGGCTTAGAAACAAGGCAAGAACCAAGCTTGCTGCCATCAGATAGTTTTTCATGTCGACTCCAGATAAGGTTGTAAGGCTTCAGGAACAGAGCAGGGCGCCAGAATTCGCCATTTTTTCTGTCGGCTCAGTTCGCCTTTTTCCAGCAGTACCTGACGTTTGGCCACGTCAAAACTGTGGGCCAGAAATTGTTGTAAATGGGCATTGGCTTTACCATCTACAGGCGGCGCTTTAATAGCCACCTTGATAGCATCACCATGCAGACCTAAAAACTGATCCCGACTGGCACCAGGCTGCACATGCAATTGCAGCAGAATATCGCCATTGGCCAGTCGGGTTAACATTTAGAAACCGCGTAACATATTGGTCAATAAAATCTGAATAAACTGAATACCTAAAAGTACCACCAGCAAAGACAGATCCAAACCACCCATAGCTGGGATCACTTTACGTACAGGGCGTAATAAAGGTTCAGTTAACTGGTGCATCACCAGCTCAACCGGGTTACGGCCCTGACTGAACCAGCTTAGTAAAGCGCGGATCACTAAAATCCAGAATGCCAGTTGCAGCGCTTCGGTGATCAGCAATACCAAAGCACTTAAAGGCAAATACATATAAAGTACCTGACCTAATTGCAGTAGTTGAACTATAGCTACATGCAGTACACAAATAGCAAAAGCAAAGATCCAACTGGCGGTATCAACAGGGCCCATGCTTGGCAGAAAACGGCGCAGCGGGATAATAGCCGGATTCGTCGCTTTGACAACAAACTGGCTGAATGGGTTGTAAAAATCAGCTTTGGCGCTTTGCAGCCAGATGCGCAGCAGCACAACCATCAGATAAAGTTTGATCAGGCTACTTAACAGAAAAAAGAATGCTTCGGTCATTATGGGTCCTTAAAGAGTTTTTGCCATTTCTTCAGCACGGCGTATCGCTGCATACATGGCGTCTTTGACCATGGTTTCAAGCTTATGTTGTTTAAAAGTTTCAATAGCTTCGTGTGTGGTGCCGCCTTTAGAGGTGACCTGAGCGCGTAATGCTTCAAAAGATAAATCAGACTGACTGGCCATAGTGGCTGCACCTAAAGCAGTTTGCGCCACCATAGCTTTGGCCTGGTTTTCATCAAAACCCAGTTCCTGCGCTACTTGCTGCATGGCCTGCATAAAATAGAAAAAGTACGCAGGGGCGCTGCCGGTCACGGCAATAATAGCGTTAATGTCCTGCTCTTTTTCCAGCCAGACAGTTTTACCTGTGCCCGCAAACAGCTTTTCGGTAAAGGACTGCTCATACACAGAGCAGCGGCTTGGGAATAAACCTGTGACCCCTAACCCCACTAAAGCCGGTGTATTTGGCATAGCGCGGATAATACGAACCTGACCTAACATTTGCTCAAAACGCTCAACAGAAATACCAGCGGCAACCGAGATAAACAGCTTCTCCTGACATTCCGGAGCCTGTTCTATCAGTTGCTGACAGACTTCAGCCATCATCTGAGGTTTCACCGCCAGTACTATCACATCGGCTTTGGTGACCGCTTCGATATTGTCTGTGGTGGTTTCAATCTTGTACTGGTCTTTTAAAACTTTTAATTTTTCAGCATTACGGTTGGCAGCAATAATATTTTCAGCCGGATAACCCTGCTGAATCATGCCTCCGATAATACACTGAGCCATATTGCCAGCGCCTATAAAAGCTACCGTGTTATCTATCATCAGAATTTGTTTCCCTGGCTCCGAAAATGGCCGTGCCTAATCTTATCATAGTAGAGCCAAAGCGCAGAGCCTCTTGCCAGTCGTCGGACATGCCCATTGAAAGTTCTTTTGCATCAGGATGTTGCTGTTGCAATTGCAGTGACAGCTGTTGCATCTGAGCAAAAGCTTCAGCGCCTTTGCCGGGCTCTGGAATGGCCATTAAACCTTTGAGTGTAAGCTGCGGTAATTTAGCGACTTGTGCTGCTAAATTCATTAAATCCGCAGGTTCAATACCCGACTTAGACTCTTCGCCGCTGATATTCACCTGCAGCAGCACCTGAAGTGGTGTTTTATCCAAAGGGCGCTGTGCAGATAAACGCTCCGCAATTTTTAGTCTGTCTATGCTGTGCACCCAGTCGGCGTAAAGCGCTATGTCTTTGGTTTTATTGGATTGAATAGGGCCAATAAAATGCCATTCTATCCCCTCAAGGCTGTTTAATTCTGTCGCTTTACTGACCAGTTCCTGCACATAGTTTTCACCAAAAGCGCGTTGGTCTGCCTGATAAGCAGCTGCAACAGAGGAGGCTGGTTTGGTTTTACTGACAGCAATCAGACGGCTTTGTTGGGTTAATTGCTGTTTTATCTGAAATTCTGTGATGGCGTTGTAGGCTGATTTCAACGCTTCTGCTATGTTGTTTGTCATATCAACTCTGTTTTTGGCCCTTGCTTTGGAGTGCTTTTCACCATGGATATTACCGAATTACTCGCCTTTAGTGTGCAACATAAAGCCTCGGATCTACATTTATCAGCCGGTGTACCACCCCTCATTCGGGTTGATGGTGATGTGCGACGTTTAAATATTCCGGCTTTAGACCACAAAGCAGTGCACTCTTTGGTGTACGACATTATGAATGACCGTCAGCGTAAAGAATACGAAGAAAAGCTTGAATCCGACTTTTCTTTTGAAGTGCCGGGTTTAGCACGTTTTCGTGTCAATGCTTTTGTACAAAACCGCGGCGCTGCTGCTGTGTTTCGTACCATCCCAAGCGAAGTATTAAGCCTGGAAGACTTACATGCGCCGGATGTGTTTCGCAGTATTTCTGACAACCCACGCGGGCTGGTGCTGGTGACTGGTCCTACAGGTTCGGGTAAGTCGACTACGTTGGCGGCTATGATTGATTACATCAACAGCACCAAAAATCACCATATTCTGACGATAGAAGATCCTATTGAATTTGTGCACCAGAATAAACTGAGTTTAATTAACCAGCGTGAAGTGCACCGCGACACCCATAGTTTCAGCAACGCCTTGCGCTCAGCGCTGCGTGAAGATCCTGATGTAATACTGGTGGGTGAGCTGCGGGATTTGGAAACCATTCGTCTGGCGATGACAGCAGCTGAAACAGGTCATTTGGTGTTTGGTACTTTGCACACCACCTCAGCGCCAAAAACTATAGACAGGATTATTGACGTTTTCCCTGGCGAAGAAAAAGCCATGGTACGTTCTATGTTGTCTGAATCGCTGAGAGCTGTTATTTCACAAACCTTGCTGAAGAAAAACGGCGGTGGCAGGGTGGCTGCACACGAAATTATGTTGGGTGTTCCGGCCATTCGAAACCTGATCCGTGAAGATAAAATTGCTCAGATGTACTCAGTGATCCAAACCGGTGCCTCTCATGGCATGCAGACCATGGATCAATGCCTGATCAATCTGGTGAACAGGGGAACCATTAACCAGAAAGATGCTTTGGCTAAAGCTCAGGACAAAAACTCCTTTAACAGCATGGGCAATATGGGCCGGATGGGGTAACTGCTATGACTTTAGTGGATTATTTACACAAAATGGTGGCCGCTGGTGCTTCGGATTTGTTTATTACCGCAGGACTGGCTGCATCCGCCAAAATTAATGGCGAAATGTTGCCTATAGCTGAACAAGTGCTGGACCCTGAGCAATCGCTGGCGCTGGTGTTATCGGCCATGACAGCAAAACAACAGGCGCAGTTTCAGCAGGAGAAAGAATGTAACTTCGCTATTGCTAATGAAGCAGGGCGCTTTCGGGTATCCGCTTTCTGGCAACGAGATCAGGCGGGCATGGTGGTACGTCGTATTGTCACCACTATCCCTAAAGCGGATGACTTAGGCCTGCCGACTGTACTCAAAGACATTATTATGTCCAAACGTGGTTTGGTGTTGTTTGTTGGTGGCACCGGCGCTGGTAAATCGACTTCCTTAGCCGCATTGCTGGGTTATCGCAATCAAAATGCCCGTGGTCATATTTTAACCATCGAAGATCCTATTGAATTTGTGCACGATCACCAAAAAAGCCTGGTGACGCAGCGTGAAGTGGGGATAGATACTGAGTCCTTTGAGGCGGCGCTGAAAAGCTCGTTACGTCAGGCACCTGATGTGATTCTTATCGGTGAAATCCGTAGTCAGGACACCATGGAATATGCCTTGTCTTTTGCCGAAACAGGCCACTTATGTATCGCTACTTTGCACGCCAACAACGCCAACCAGGGTATAGATCGTATTATGCATCTGGTGCCCAAAGAAAAACACGGCAAGCTACTCTTTGATTTATCGCTGAATTTACGTGCCATAGTGGCCCAGCAACTGGTGCCTACTGTGGATGGTAAAAAACGGGTAGCTGCTATTGAAGTACTGCTGAATTCGCCGCTTATTGCTGATTTAATTAAACGTGGCGAGATAGGTGAAATTAAAGCTGTAATGAGCAAATCCCGTGAATTGGGCATGCAAACCTTCGATCAGGCGTTGTACGATTTATATAAATCAGGCCAAATCAGCCACGCCGACGCGCTGCATTACGCCGACTCACCAAACGATTTACGTTTGATGATGAAGCTGAAAGAAGGCACTACAGGCGCAGGGTTATTGTCTGGTGTGACTGTGGCTGGGTTAACGGATAATGATTAAGTCTTGATTAGTCGTAATTGTTTTTAGGTTGTAGG
The DNA here is from genome assembly GCF_000217935.1 of Rheinheimera sp. A13L. Classification (GTDB taxonomy): domain Bacteria; phylum Pseudomonadota; class Gammaproteobacteria; order Enterobacterales; family Alteromonadaceae; genus Pararheinheimera. The sequence goes on along the minus strand of NZ_AFHI01000007.1, from coordinate 108,698 downwards.
GACGGGGTTTACCCCGTCCTTATCATCTCAACCCAGCGGCCCTGGCCTGCCAAATAAGTAACCCTGGGCTTTATCACAGCCTATTTCTTTTAAAATTTGATATTGAGCCTGGGTTTCAACTCCTTCCGCAATAATAATCAACTCTAAGGCTTTGCCTAAAGCGCAGATAGCGCGGACTATTTCGGCACTGCTGCGATCTTTACCCAGACTAATCACAAAAGCTCTGTCTATTTTTAAACAATCTATAGGCAATTCCCGCAAGCGACTTAAGGAGGAGTAACCGGTTCCAAAGTCGTCAACGGAAATACGGGCACCCAGGCAGCGTAACTGGTCAAGGGTGTTTAACAAGCTATGGCTTTGGCTCAGGGCGGTTTCTGTAATTTCGAAATAAATCAGCGATAAGGGCACATGGTGTTCTGAAGATAGCTGGTTAATTTTAGCCGCGAGTTGCTGATCTTCTAATTGGCGCACTGACAGGTTAATCGACACTGTGATGTCTTTGCCATAACGCTGAATTAGTTCTGCTACATCTTTAAACACCTGTTGCAGCACCCAGTCGCCTACTTCGTTAATCAGGTTGCTTTGTTCTGCTACTTTGATAAAACGGTCTGGTGGAATAAAGCCCATAGTCGGGTGATCCCAGCGGATCAGTGCTTCAAAACCTCTTAGCTCCTGATCCGAGATACGTACTATAGGCTGGTAGTACATGATAAGTTCATCGGCTTTACACAAGGCAGTTTTGAGGTCTTTTTCAATTTGCACCCTTTGTCTGGTTTTTTCTGCCATCAAAGGATTAAAAAAAGTAAACCGGTTTCTGCCTTCATCTTTAGCGGCAAACATGGCTAAATCAGCACATTTAAGCAGTTCCTCGTAACTGGTTGCATCGTCCGGATAGCAGGCTATTCCTATACTGGCGGAAACATTGACAATATTGTCCTGCAGCGAAATATCCTGCCCTATAATATGTAATATTTTTTCCGCAACTCGCAGGCAATCGGACGGATGATGGATATCCGGTACGACCAATACAAACTCATCGCCTCCAACCCGGGTGGCGACGTCTCCGGCTCTGGTCAAGTCACTGATACGTTTGGCTACTTCCTGCAGCAATAAATCTCCTGCATGATGCCCCAGGGTATCGTTTACCAGCTTAAAGCCATCCAAATCCAGATATAAAATACCCAACATACTTTGATTTCTGTTGGCTCTGACCAGCTCAGTCCGCAACATTTTTTCAAGTTTTACCCTGTTACCCAGCCCGGTCAGATGGTCGCTGAAGGCCAAGGTAGCCAAATGTTCTTCGGCGCGTCGCAATGCTGAGATATCCGAGAACATCACCACGTAATGGCTGATTGTCCCCTGAGTCATAGGGGCTCGCACTTTACATAAGTGTTGCCAGGCTGGGAAAAGGGAACCATCTTTGCGTTTACATTCGACTTCGCCGCTCCAGTGGCTGGAGCTAAGCTCTTGTAAACGGACAGAGACAGGGGATGTTTGTTGCTTCGGATACAAAAAGTTGTCCGGTTGCATTCCTCTGACATCTGCTTCGCTGTAGCCCGTGACCAGACTAAAAGCCGGGTTGACTGAGATCACTTCACCTGCGTCATCCAGCACTAAAATAGCTTCTGATGTGGTTTTAAATACCGTATTGGCCTGTCGAAGTTGTAGTTCTTCTTTTTGTTTATCTGTGACATCACGAAGTATTCCGCTGATCAGATGCTGATCCTGTGAACTCTGAAAATGTCCAAATAATTCAAGGTATTGCAGCGGCTTTTTCCGGGCAGCGGTAAAGACTGCATTAAAATCTGTTTTACGGGCGAAAAATTGTGACAGACGTTGGTGCTCATCAACAGCCAGAATAGATTTTAACTGCGAAAGCCCCCCTGTTCTGATGTCAGGCTGTTGCAGGTTGTCGTAAAAGCTATAGTCGATGTCCAGTTGGTCTGTGGTTAAGTTCAACTGCCAGTGGCTCATTTTTGCCGCGTTTAGCGTTTGTTGCAGTCGCTGCTCAGAGATACGTACTTTTAGTTCTGCCTGATGCCGAACTACCGCCATACGGATGCTGGCTTCCAGTTCTCTTCGGTCAAAAGGTTTGATCAGATAACCATGAGGGAAAGACTTTTCTGCCTGCTTTAAGACATTTTCATCACAGCAGGCGGTTAAAAAAATAACTGGCACATCCATTTGCTTTTTGAGTATCTCAGCCGCTTCAGTGCCGCGCATTTTATCGGCTAGCTGAATATCCATCAGTACCAAATCGGGCGGGAACTCGATCGCTTTTGCCAGCACGTCTTCCCCTCTGGCAATAGTACCAGTGACCTTGTGACCTAAATCTTCCAGCGCGCTTTTCAGGTCCAGAGAGACGATATACTCGTCTTCGACAATCAGAATGTTAGTCTGCATAACCTTATTCCCTGGTTGATGAAAAATGAATGCAATACAGGGTGCCCTGCTGTCGGTTCAGTTCGATCTGCGCGCCTAATTGTGCAATAAAAGCAGGGATCAGTTGCATCCCCAAAGAATTGCCCTGGCCCAACTCAACACTTTCGGGCAAACCTATACCGTTGTCGCCAATTTTCAGTGTTATTCGCTGATTTTCCTGAGTCAACGCCAGTTTCACCTGGCCTTTTTGTTGTTCAGGGAAGGCGTGTTTAATACTATTGGTCAAAATTTCAGTGGCTAATAAGCCACAAGGTATAGCCTGTTCCAGCACCAATACGATCTGCTCGTCCATCTGGTCAAATTCGAAGCTGATGAAATCGGTGTTGGTCAGGGTCTGTCTGACTAACTGGCAAAGTTGTCGTAAGTAACTGGCCAGTGGCACTGAGGAGAAATCACGTTTTTCATAAAGTAACTGGTGGGTCAGGGCCATGGTACGGACCCGCAACTGACTTTCCAGCAGTACTTGTTTTAATTCAGGTGTTGCGCCGCGCGACTTTAAACTGAGCAGGCTGGATACAATCTGCAAATTGTTTTTCACTCTGTGGTGAACTTCGTTCAGCAATAAAGTGCGTTCAGCCAGTAAGGCTGTTTTCTCATCAATGATGCCTTGCAGATGCTGCTGTGCAGCTTTGGCAGCTGATACGTCGGTGATCGTTGCCAGCACAGCAGCTTTTTTGTCGCCTTCAAGGTAAGTTAACCCTATTTCGACCGGAAACTCAGTATTGTTTTTACGTTTTGCATGCAGCTCCCGGTGTTGTCCCATGGGTCTGGTGGTGGGGGCTAGCATAAAGCCTTGCCGCAATGCGGGGTGATGCTGCTGATAACGCTCTGGCAGCAGGACCTCTATAGGTTGCCCTGTCAGCTCGCCTGCTTCATAACCAAACATCTGCAAGGCTGTGGTGTTGGCTAAGGTGATTAGGCCCTGGTCATCAATAGAAACAAGACCATCGGCCGTACTGTCGAACACCCGGCGAAATCGGGTTTCGCTATCCTGTAGTTCCTGCTCGCTACGTTTCCTGCTGGTGATTTCTATGGCTGAAGGCACCAGAAAACTCAGTTGCTCGTTGTCGTCGTACACCGGAGCAAGCATAAAATCGATAATCACAACTTCATTTTTCATTTGAGCTGTAATATCAAAGCGGCTAATGATACCTGCTCTGGCATCCTCCACTGCTTTTTTGATACGTTTGGCTGAGTTTATATCGTGTTGCCACCAGAAGCAGTCCCAGAATTTTTTACGTCGAACATGCTCCAGACTGATCCCAGCCAGTTCCAGTGGCGGTTTGTTTGCGTCCAGTAAAGTGCCATCCGGTGACAGGATGCCAACAAAACTAAACATATTATCGAGAATTTTCCGCAAACGTTCCAAATCGTCTTTGCGCGTCTGCTGTACAAACCAGTCCATAGTGCTGTTCAGAGCCACTACAGCTATACCGCAGAGTTGTTGCTCTGCGTTAAACAGCGGAATGTAAGAGCCAGACCAGTGTGACTGCTCTGCGTCGCTGCTATCTTCTGTGACTTTGAAATTTAATATAGCCTTGCCTGTATCCCGTACTTGTTTCAGCAACGGCATAACAGTTTTCGCCAGTTCGGGCAGCACCTCTGCGACATTGCGACCCAAATGCTGCTCTATAGGTACACCATTAAATTCAGCCAGAATGGAGTTGATGCTGACATAACAAAAGGAGGTATCCAGTATGGCAATGCCCGTAGGCAGGACTTGACTGAGCGCATCCAGCGCCAGAGCTTTTAATTCAGAACTTGATTCCATGTCGGTGCGCCTTAAATTCCATGTTCTCAACTTAGACACAAGTGGTTGTTTTATCAAGGCAGACTGTCGAAACAAAGATATTGGATGCAGTGCTAGAGAATGAAAAGTGCGGCCCCTAATGAAGTCAAACTAAGGGGGGCTTTGGAGAAAGATGTGTAATCAGGCATTCGCTCTGTTACACATCTTTCTGTCTATCTGCTCAGGTCGGCTTTTGGTGCCGGATTGCTGCTGCTTAAATCATATTCTCTGCAGACCAAAGCGACTCGCAAGCGGTAGTGTCTGAATAGTTGTTCTTTGCCCTTTTGTTGTGCCTGACGATGATCTGGCTGATTACGCCATGCATTGACATACTATTCGTCTTGCCAAAAGGACAAAGACAGCAGCTTTTCCGGATCGCTCAAGCTTTGAAATCGTTCTACTGAAATAAAGCCAGCTTGTGTGGCAAGGGTCTGTGCAAGCTCTGCAGCCAACTTTTGATAACTCTGCATTTGTCCTTGTTGAGGGATGACTTCAAAAATAACGGCAATCATAAAAGCTCCTGTGCAGCTTTTTGGTAGGTTTTAGGCACCACTGTCAGAAAGGAACGCTTTTCTTCCAGAATAAACTTTTCACGTTGTGCAAAAGCGAAATTAGCCTGGCCAGCCGGGTCTTGTTTTAATCGTGTTCTGTACTGCTCATAATCTGCCAGGCTGTTAAAACTGATCAGGCCAAAAGCTGTGTTATTGCTACCTTCATGAGGCAAAAAATAACCCACCAATTCGCCTCCACAGGCAGGGATGATACTGCCCCAGTTATCCGCATAAAGAGCAAATTGTTCTGATTTAAAGGGATCGATCCGGTATTGAATAAAGCAGGTAATTTTCATGGTACTTGTCTCCTTGGTTATTTTCGGTCAGTCTAATGGCTGAAAATAACTTTGCTTCGACCGCCATCGAAGTATCCGGAACCCTCTATGTCCCCTGATATTACTTTTGTCGCTGCCTTAATGGCGGATCAGGCTCGTTCCCGCATGTTACTGGCGCTTTTATCCGGCAAAGCTTTGACAGCAACAGAACTGGCACTGGAGGCAGACATTACCGCTCAGACCGCCAGTAGTCATTTGAGCAAATTGGTTGAAGGTCAGCTGTTAGTGGTCAGAAAACAAGGGCGACATAAGTATTTTCAGTTGCAATCGCTTGAAGTGGCACAGCTGCTGGAATCCTTGTTGAATCTAAGTTCGGTATTGACCCATCCAAAAGCCAGAACCGGACCAGCAGATCCTCTGTTACGTAAATCCAGAGTTTGTTATGACCATCTGGCCGGGGAACTAGGAGTAGGCTTGTACCACAGCTTGCTTGAACAACAATTGCTGGCTGAACACTCAGATCAGGTGATGCTTACAAAGCTGGGCGTTGATTTTTTTACTGCCCTTGGAGTTAATCTGGCCGAGCTGGAGAAGCAAAAACGACCTTTGTGTAAAGCCTGTCTGGATTGGAGTGAGCGACGGACTCATTTGGCCGGAGCTTTAGGGCAATGGGTTTTACAGGATATTTTAAACAAAGGTTGGGCTGTCAGAGACAACGACAGCAGAGTTTTACATTTTCATTTGAAGGGAATGGCCAGTTTTTGCAAACGCTACAGGTTCAGAACCAGCAGCGAGGCTTTGACTGGCTCAGATTAAAAGGGCAGTTGTGGCAGCTCGGGTAATTCCGCAGGGGCTTGTTCTGAAACAAAACTAAAACGTGGCACCAGTTCGCCTGCCACTTCGACATTGCTGACAAACATGTCCAGCGGTCGCACCCATAAGCCAAAATCGCCGTATAACGCCCTGTACAGCACCAATTCTTCATTGGTTTCACTGTGGTGAGCCAGTGCCAGTACCTGATAAAAAGGGCCTTTGTAGTGGCGGTAGAAGCCGGTTTTAATCGCCATAAGCGCCACCGTTTTCAAACCAGCTTTCTAAAATCAGTTTGGCCGACAAACTATCAACCAATTCTTTGCTGAGCTTTTTAAACCCACCTTCAGCAAACAGCTGCGAGCGGGCGTCTACTGTGGTTAAACGCTCATCCTGAGTTTTGACCTGTAAGCCGTAACGGCCATGCAGGCGATTGACAAACTTATGCACCCGGGCCGTAAAAGGCTGCTCTGTGCCATCCATATTCAGAGGTAAACCTACCACCAGCAACTTAGGCTGCCATTCTTTGATGAGCGCTTCAATCTGGTCCCAATTTGGAATGCCATCCTGAGCTTTTAAGGCTTTGAGCATAGTGGCTGTGCCTGTCATGCTTTGACCTACAGCCACGCCAATACTTTTTAAACCATAGTCAAAAGCCAATACGGTGACGCTACTACTCATCAGGCGTGACCTGCTTCTGGGCTTAATTGCCAGACTTCAATGCCCATCGCATGAGCGGCGCCTTGCCATTTTTCGGCATGGCTCAATTCAAAAATAATGTTGTTGTCGGCCGGGATCATCAGCCAGCTGTTTTCTGCCATTTCTTTTTCCAGTTGGCCAGCGCTCCAGCCAGCATAGCCTAACGCCAGAATAAATTTGTCCGGCGCCTCTTCTGTGGTGAGCTTTTCTAAAATATCGCGTGAAGTGGTTACCATCAGATCGTTATTCAGCCGCATACTGCTGGTGTAGCCGTCTTTCGGGGTATGCAACACAAAACCCCGATCACTTTGCACAGGGCCACCAGCACAGACATGAGCTTTAGCCGCCTGGCTTTCACTATCGTGTTCAATTTGCAGCTGACTTAATAACTCAGTTACTTTGACCGGCATAGGGTGATTAATCACAATGCCCATGGCACCTTCAGCATTGTGCTCACAAATGTAAGTCACACTGCGTTTAAACATAGGATCGTCAAGACCCGGCATCGCAATCAATAAATGATTCTGAAAATTGTCCATATAACCGCCTTAGGACTCAGTCTGATTTTGTTTTACTAATTGGTTCTGCTTTAACAGTAGTTCAATCTGGTCAAATAGCATGCCGGTGATATTCACCGGAAAAGCCGCTTCAATTTCACGGATACAGGTTGGGCTTGTGACGTTAATTTCAGTCAATCGGTCACCAATAATATCCAGGCCTACAAAAATCAAGCCTTTGGCTTTCAGAGTAGGGCCAACAGCGCGGGCGATGGCCCAGTCACTTTCTGTTAAAGGACGAGCTTCGCCACGACCCCCAGCTGCTAAATTACCACGGGTTTCACCACTGGCCGGAATACGGGCTAAACAATAAGGCACAGGTTCACCGTTGACCACCAACACTCGTTTATCACCGTCTTTAATTTCAGCAATAAACTTTTGCGCCATGGCATAACGACTGCCATGTTCTGTCAGGGTTTCAATAATGACGCTGACGTTGGCATCGTCCGGTTTTAAACGGAAAATTGAAGCGCCACCCATACCATCCAGAGGTTTTAAAATCACATCCTGTTCTTGCTGGTAAAAAGCCTTTAAACGCGCTGCGTCACGGGTGACCAGCGTTTTTGGTGTATGTTCAGCAAACCAGCTGGTGTACAGCTTTTCATTGGCGTCACGGAGGCTTTGAGGTTTATTGACAATCAAGGTGCCTTCGTCTTCGGCTCGTTCCAGAATGTAAGTGGCGTAAATAAATTCAGTATCAAAAGGTGGATCTTTGCGCATTAAGATCACATCTAAATCGGATAAAGCTATGTCTTGTGTGCCACCAAAGTCATACCAGTGTTCGCCATTTGGTTGCACAGAGAGCAAACGAGTGCGGGCGCGGGCCTGACCTTCAATTAAATACAGGTCATTCATTTCCATGTAATGCAACTGATAACCACGGGACTGTGCCTGCAATAACATGGCAAAACTGGAGTCTTTTTTGATATTGATGTCCGCAATAGGGTCCATCACTATGCCTAATTTAATCATCTTCACTCCTGTATGGGCTCTGTTCAGGCCAGATCACCAAATTGTAACTGTAATGCGCTGATGGCGGTTAAAGCCGCCGTTTCGGTACGTAATACGCGTGGGCCTAAACGAACAGCCATAAAACCAGCGTCTTTAGTTTGAGCGACTTCCGCATCGGTAAAACCGCCTTCGGGGCCTATGACTAAACGAATAGTCTGGCTACCTGCTATGGTCTTAATGGAGTCAGAAGTCCATGGATCCAAGGTCAGCTTTAAATCTTTTGTTTCTTGCACCAGCCATTTAGTAAGCTGGACGGCGGTATGCACGAGCGGAACTACACTACGGCCAGATTGTTCACAAGCGGCTATCGCAATTTTTTGCCATTGTTCTGTACGTTTTGCCAGACGTTCTGCATCCAGCTTCACACCACAACGCTCTGTAAACAATGGAGTGATTTCAGTGACACCCAGCTCGACCGCTTTTTGAATGACAAAATCCATCCGATCACCACGGGAAATGCCCTGACCTAAATGCAGTTTAAGAGGGGATTCCACCGGATTGTCACCTGAACTGATGGCTTTGACCCACAGCTGTTTTTTTTCAACAGAGGTAATAACAGCCTGATAATTTAAACCGTCGCCATTAAATAAACATAACTCGTCACCAGCCTGCATACGTAACACGCGGCCAATATGATTAGCGCCGTCTTCGGCTAAGGAAAAATCCTGCTGCAATACAATGGCACCAGGCTGATAAATTCTGGGAATACGCATGTTTTTTTACTGTTTCACATCTATTCTGAAAGTGGCTATGGTAGCAGGCTGAAGCCTCTAAGGTACAGCCTGAGTTACGTTGCTCGATAGAGCTGCCATAACCAAATAAATCTTGCGCCTGTTGCAGGCAGCAGATATGGTGAAATCACTAGTACGGTGCTCAGTGTAGCCCTCATAATTTTAAATTAGGTTCTGGATGGCGCAACCTCTGTCTTTATTATTAGTTGTTGCTGAAGAGCAGATTCGAGGCTCTGTTGCACAGTTGTTGAGGTCACAAATCGGCTGGGCTGTGACTGCTGTTGCAAACAGCACTGAAGCGATAGTGCAGTTAAAAAGCAAAGCTTTTGAATTAGTGATTTCTGAAATAGAAATTGGCAACATTGACGGCTGGCGTTTAGCCAGACTACTGCGATCGAATGTGCTGCAATCTGCAGCTTCCACCCCCTTTATTTTATTAAGTTCTACCTATTGTGAGCGAATTACTGAAACTACAGCGCGAGCCTATGGTATAGATTTAGTGTTGCCGCTCGATCAGTATCAGAAATTACCTGAATATCTGCAGCAGTACGCTGAACACCCCATCAATCAGCAGAAAAAACCAGAGATATTGTTAGTTGAAGACGATCCGGATATAGCTGAACTGGCGCGGCGTATTCTGCAGCCTTTTTATAAAATCACCCTCGCCAGCACGGGCTTTGAAGCGGTCGAACTCTATAAACCTGATACCTTTACTCTGGTGTTGCTGGATGTGATGCTGCCCGGTATGACGGGTCAGCAGGTGCTGCGACATATTATGGAGATACAACAATCGCAATCTGTGGTTGTTATGACGGCTCACGCCGGAGTTGAACTGGCAGAAGAGATGTTGTTGCAAGGTGCTGCTGATTTTATCAGCAAACCCTTTCGGGCTGATCAACTGCGTAAAGTGATGGAAGTAGCAGCACAACGCGAAGACTTTATGGTTAGTAACCAACAGTTTGGTCATAAAGTTCAGGCTCTAGCCAGCAGCGAATCCCGGTACAAAGCCCTGTCAATGACACATCAGCGGGTACTTGATCACGTCTCTACTGTGGTGATGGAACTGGACAACAGGGGGCAGATCCAGTTTGCCAACAAGGCATGGTCCAGGTTTGCAGGGGCTGCGGGTTTAAATTTTCCGATGAGTCATTATCTGGCTGAGCAGGACAAACTCCTGTGGCAGCAACAACTGAATTTTCTATTTTCAGGGCGTAAATCACACTGGCGTCATGAGCTGCAACTTTTTGATTATCAAGGCGAGTTGCACTGGGTCATTGCTGACTTGACCCTGCTTTCCGGTGAAGGGAAAGCAGGTTTAACAGTCACGCTGGAAAACATAGACGAGCGCAAAAAGGCAGAGCAGGAACTCAAACATCTGGCGCTGCATGACACTTTGACGGGTTTGTATAACCGCTACTTTTTTGATCAGGAATTAAACAGGCTGGCGGCATCTGCCCGCAACAACCAGGAACAACATGCGCTGCTGTATTTGGATCTGGATCATTTTAAAGTGATTAATGACTCACAAGGTCATTCGCAAGGTGATGCTATTTTACGTGAAGTAGCCAGCCTGCTCAGTGCTGGTTTAGGAAAAGATGATGTGCTGTGCCGGGTTGGGGGGGATGAGTTTGCTTTGCTGTTGACTCATTGCGAGCTGAGTTCTGCAGAACAGCGGGCACAACGGCTTTGCGCTTCGTTGCAACAAGGGCATTACCGTATTGCTGACCGGGTTTATAAAATCAGTTGCAGTATAGGTTTAAGTAAAATAGATGGCTCTGCCAGTGAGGCTCAACAGTATTTACAGCAAGCAGACATCGCTTTGTACGTTGCCAAACGTAAAGGGCGTAATCTGGTGCATTGTTATACAGATGACGATCAGGACAGTGGTGAGCTGCAACTGTCTTTGCAATGGTCCCATCAGTTACAGGAAGCCATAGTTAACGATCAAATCACCTTGCACTTTCAACCTATAGTCAAAGTCAGCAACGGTGAAGTCGGCTATTTTGAAGCACTGGTGCGATTACAGCTCGAAGACAGACTGGTGTATCCGGGAGAGTTTATTCCGGCATTGGAACGTGCTGAGGATATCAATCTTTTGGATCATCAGGTGATATCTAAAGCCATTGCTATGATGCATCAACATTCAGAATTGCATAAGGTCGCTATTAATCTGTCGGCTCAGGCTTTTAGTGACGCACGATTGTTGCCTTTGATTAAGCAGAAACTGGAACAATATCAGGTAGATGCCACCCGTATTATTTTTGAGCTGACGGAGAGTGCCAGTTTAAGTAATATTCAGGCAACACGGCTGATGATTGAATCTTTGACACAACTGGGCTGTGAGTTTTCAATTGATGATTTTGGCACTGGTTTCAGCACTTTTAGTTATCTGAAACAACTGCCTGCACACAGCATTAAAATTGATGGTTCTTTTGTCAGAGAAATGGATGTGGATCAGATTGATTATGCACTGGTGAAGTCTATAGCTGAGATAGCCAGAGTGTTAAATCGTAAATCTGTGGCGGAATTTGTCGAAAATGAACGTATTCTTGATCTGCTAAAAGAACTGGGCGTGGATTATGCTCAGGGCTACCATATCAGCAAACCCATGGACATCGACAATCTAAAAAAATACATTTTGGAAACAACAACTTAACTGTTTAAAAAATCTCCACTTGTTCAGGCTTTATCGGCTAAACTGCATCTTCTTTGGTTTATTTAACAACAAATGAAACAGGTAATGCAGTGATGATTCAAGACGCTCTTAACATGGAAGAGCCGATTGACAAGGACGTTCTGACCTATGCCGACCTTCTGGTCGCTTATCTGAATCAACTTAAGGTTGATTATGTCTTTGGTGTGCCTGGTGGTGCTATTGAGCCTTTATTTGATGCCCTGGCTCGTAGCGAGCGAAGAGGGGGCGTCAGAGCCATAGTTGCCAGGCACGAGGCTGGCGCTGCTTTTATGGCGGATGGCTATGCCAGAGAAACAGGGCGGCCCGGAGTCTGCTGTGCAACCACAGGGCCGGGAGCCACCAATCTGTTGACCGGAGTCGCCAGCGCCTATGCCGACAACGTGCCTATGCTGGTGATCACAGCACAAACTCCGTTACCCAAGTTTGGTCGCAGAGCGCTGCAGGACTCGTCCTGCTCTGCCATCGACATAGTGGGAATGTTTCGTCATTGCACCCGATACAATTCTCTGGTCAGTCACCATGAGCAGCTTGAGAACAAATTGATAGCTGCCATTATGGCGACCAGCAGAGTGCCTGCTGGTCCGTCCCATATTTCTATTCCTTCCGATGTATTACGAGCCGAAGCCGGTTTTTTACCCAATGTGAGGACTGAACTTTTAACCCAGCAATTTTCATTGTCAGATAAAACTGCATTGCAACGTTTGTTGCAGGAATTATCCCAGGCAAAGCGGGTGGCGTTTTTTCTGGGAGATGGCTGCAAAGAAGCTTCAGAGCAGATTATGAAGCTGGCAGAACTATTAAACGCCCCTTTTGTTACTGGTCCTATGGGCAAACGCTGGGTCAATGAAACTCATCCTTTGTACCGTGGGGTTTTTGGTTTTGCCGGGCATCAAAGCGCCAGAGAGCTGTTACAGGATAATGAAGGTAAGCTGGATCTGGTATTAGCTGTGGGTGCGGCCTTAGGCGAACTGGGCACCAGTGGGTGGGATGATGATTTAATTAACCACAAACTGATCCACATAGATTCCAGTGTTGAACATTTCACCCGATCACCTATGGCAAAGTTGCATGTCTGCGGTTATTTACCTGTGATCTTCCAAAAGCTGATCGACGAAATCAGTGAAGCCAAAAGGAAATGGGGTAAAGACTGGCCCGCTTTTGCTGCTGAAGTTTCAGCCAATTGTAATGGCTCTTTTAGCCTGTTGCAGGATCCGGAGGCTGCGACTAATAATTCGATCCCGTTAAAACCACAACGTTTATTCACTTACCTGAGCAAAGCACTGCCGCAAGGCACCCGATTGTTTGTGGATGCAGGCAATGCCTGGTCCTGGTCTGTGCATTATTACCAAAGACCCGAGTATCAGGGCCATTATCATATCGCTATGGGGTTGGGCGCTATGGCATGGGCTATTTCAGCGGCTATAGGCTCTGCTTTGGCCAGCAAAGGCGCCCAGCCTCATGTCTGTGTCACAGGTGATGGCAGTTACCTGATGAGCGCACAGGAGATCACAGTTGCTTTACAGCAGCAGTTGCCGCTGGTGCTGATTGTACTCAACGATGGGGTACTGGGCATGGTGATGCATGGACAGCGCCTGGGCGGGGCAGAACAGACAGGTTATCAACTGGGCAGGGTGAACTATGCTGCACTTGCCAATGCACTGGGGGTGGATGCCATTAGTATTGAAACGCCGTTGCAACTGGAGGCTGTAGATTTTGCTGCACTGTTTCGCAAAAAAGGTCCCACTTTGCTGGATGTACGTATCGATGCGGAAGAAGTGCCGCCTATGGCAGATCGGGTGAAAGGTTTAAAAGGGTCGGCAACACCGGGCGGTTAATTCCGCCCTTTTGTTTTGCTTAGTCAGGTAACATGCGGGGTGCCTGGCCTTGATAGTCAATATCATCGCAGCGCCAGGGTAAAAAACTATGCTCAGGCTCTGTCAGTTGATCCTGATAACAAGCAGTCACACCACTGGCGACGCAGAGGTTTTTGATCCTGTATACCTCTTCCGGAGAAAAGCCCTGATCAGACATAAAAGCCGCAGTGTAGCCACCAATATTAATACCCATACCATAATGCTGTTGCATATAGTCTGCGATCAAGTCAGCCAGCTGCATATGCTCGCCTTTGGCAAAACCCAGAGCTTCAGTCATCTGTTGGTGCGGAGCAATCCGCTCGTCAGTGCGGGCTACAGGTCTGGCAAATCCGATGATGGCGGGTTTGCCTTGCTTGACAGGGGCTGCAGCAACAAGCGCTTCGATACTTTGACCCGCTTTGTATTTTAAAAGCGTTTGCTGAATAAAACGCATCGCATGTTCAGAGGTCTGACTGCCGCCATACACTCTGGAGTCGGCAGCAAGACAGCCTGCTACAGTAGCTGCTGTGGGACTGGTTTTTAATGTACCGGCAAAGGCTCCCACCTGATTACACCAGATCCGGGCGTCCGGGTAACTCATCACCATAAAATTATTTTCCAGCCAGCGGCCTAACTCCGGGGAGACGAGTTTGCCTGTGGCGTTTAGCACCTGAAGTTGCATATAACTGACCTGTTGAAATAAGTCTTTTAACAACGAGTATTGCCGTACTTGCACGTCGTCCCCGCCCACCCATTTGCCTATGCTGGTGACTATGTTGCCGCGCTTTTGTTGCCACAGAAAATAGTTGTCAGGGCTGGAAGACATAATGTTCGTCCTCCAGTAAAGGTAAAGCGTGAATGGGCAAATGACTTTGTTCCATACCTAAAGCGATAAGACCTGGGGCACGGAATAACTGGTACAAGGCCACACTTTCCCGCGCTCCTAAGGCCAGATCGGCGCAGACCGCGGCGCAAAGTCCGGTATCGAGTAAACCATAACCATCTTTGGCCATCAGTGTGGCTAGTTGCTGAGCAAAGCGTAAATGAGGACCGGCACCCTCAAGACTGAGTAAGTATTCAGCAAGCTTTTGCATCAATGGATCGACGTCACCAAATAATGCACCAAATCCGGGGACCGGATGCTGATGCCTGGATCTGGCGGGGTTCTGCTGCAGTGCCAGCTCCGCAGTCGTATTGAGGTGTTGTTGTAAAAACTGATATGCCAGCTGCACTTCGGCCGCTCCTCCCTGCTTGCCTCCTAAGGTTAATAAACCTATAGGCAACAGATGTTCCGGATTGGTTTTGCTGATGCCTGCACTCATCACAGCCCTGCTGGCGGCATGGCGTGGGGATGCACAAATCAGGCCTGTCATCAGTTTTTCCAGCAGCTCTGACTGAGCGGCATTGGGGAGTTGGTGACAAAACAATAAATACAAAGTGTCACTGAAACTGCGTTTTTGCACCAGTTGCTGCAGATCATAACCTGCCAGATACAAGGTTTCTGTCAGATAGGGATTTGTTGGGCTGGGTTGCTCCAGACAAAGCCGGGTTCTGGCTTTGTCTGAAAAACCAAAGTCTTCAGCTTCAGACATCTGATCACCACTCCCAGTGATAGCTGGCTTGCAAGGCGATACTCAGGCCTTCAAGCTGATAATCATTTTGCACAGCGCCGGTACTGGGCTCATAGGCCTTTTTATCAAACAGATTCCGCAGGGTGCCTTTGAACTGCCAGTCGCTTTGAGCGGGTTGATAGCTCAGGCTCAGGTTAAACAATTGATAGTCGCTGATGGCTTTTCTTGTGTCTGTTGCTGCTCTGGCTCTATCCGCAACCCAGTACCCCCAGACACTGCCTTGCCATTGATCATTGAAGGTGTAATAAGCTCGTATAGCACCTGTCCAGCGGGGAGCCAGAGCGATTTGCTGTTCTGTCAGACTGTTTTTGGTGCTGTGAAAGGCGATGTTGCTATCCAGTTTCCATTGATCTCCGGCGCGCCAGGTCCATTCAAACTCGGCGCCATGGCCATCTAAGTCCTGCAGATTGGCCGTTTGTAGAAAACTGGTCCCTGGGATAGGTGCTTTGTCGATCAAATCTTTTGCTTTGTAGCTATATAAATTCAGGGCCAGCCTGTTGTTAAAATTCAATTGATAGTCAAAGGCCAGTTCGAGGGTGTCTATGGTTTCAGGTTCTAAATCCGGGTTACCTAAAGCTGCCGGATTGTTTTGTAAAAACAGCTCGTTAAATGAGGGAGCACGGAAAGCACTGCCATACAGCAATTTAGTGGTCAGGTTATGTGCTGTGTCCCATACCAGAGCAAAACGAGGATTGAGCGTGCTGCCAAAGTCAGAGAAATCATCGTATCTCAGGCCAATCGTCAGTTCCCAGTCACTTTGAAAGCGCCAGCTGTCCTGCAGGCTAATATGCCTGTTACTGCGCTGCACCGGAGTGACGTAGATATAATCAGTACCAGTGACGTCAGTCAGCTCTCCTGTCACTACAGTTTGAGTGCCATCGAGAATGCCTGGTCCAAAGTTCTTCAGTTCTCTGGGCGTCAGTTTTTGTTCAAACCAGCCTAACTCTAAACGTAACTGGTGCCCGGTAAAAGCGGTGTAATGAAAGATGCTATTCAACCGGCTGTCTTTGTGATTGCCGCGCGGGCTGCCAATGTATCCATCCGGGAAAGACACCATGCCGACAGGAGCGGCGAAACTAATATTACCGTCCGCTCCTATAGGTAATCTGGTTCCTGCCGGGAACAGGACAAAATAAGTTTCGCTTTTGGCATCAAGATAAGACAAATCATTGGTCCAGCTTAACTCCGGACTGAGTTGATACAGGTAGCTGAGTTTAGTTCTGTAGTCGCGGAAGTTCTGATAGCCGGTGCTGTCAAGTGACTGGGCGCCACCTGGTCCTAAACCACCTTTGTGTTGTTGCCACCACCAGTGTTCCCATTTCAGATTGCCGTTTTGCACTGTGCCGTGTACATCCAGAATGTCATAGCCAGTACTTAAAGGGCCAGGAGCTTCTGATGCCTGAGTACCAAAGACCCGATCAAACACAGATTGTTGATCCGTAGCAGCGATACGGTCTTTATCACCGTCCGATTTTTGTTGCTCTATAGCCAGACCCACAGACCAGTCCTGCCACTGATGTCCCAGATGCAACCAATGATCATTGCTGTCAAAAGAGCCAAATCTGCTGCCAATCGATGATTTGGATTTACTGAGATCTTTGGTGACTATGTTAATGACTCCGGAATAGGCGTCGGCGCCATACACGGCTGTGCCTGGCCCCCGGATCACCTCAATACGTTCGATGATGGTGGCCGGAAATCTGAAGGTGTAGGGCAACCCCCCTGAAAAGCTGTTTTTAAATTCAGTGCCATTTAAAAGTACCAGCACTTGTGGGTTAAAACCGGTCTGAATACCCCGGATGGAGTAAACAGAATCCAACCTGCTGATGGTGGAGGGGGTGACATGTAAACCAGGAACCTGTTCCAGTACTTCATCAAGATGTGTTGCTCCACTGCGGGCTATATCCTGAGCAGTGATTAAAGTGGTAATGGCTGGTGCTTTATCAATACGTTTGGTGGTGCCTGTTGCAATACTGACAAAGTCAGTTGCACCATAAAAGTCTTCTAAATCTTCTGCGACAAATTGATTGTCTGCCTGAACCACAGCAGAGCAAAACAAGCTGAACATGCATAGACTCAGTAAATTTAAACGAGCGGCTGGTAACTGCGTCATATCAATCCCCGTTAGGCGTCCTTATTCTTATTGTTATGCTGGAACTTACCTGTATCAGCCATTTCTGTTATTCAGTGTAAAACCTGATGACTGAAACTCCAGTCATACAGGCAGATATATTTTTTATATCGGCAAAGCAACCGGAAGCCTTACTATAAATTCTGCGCCACCCGCTTTTGCATGTCTGACTTCTATAGTACCGGACATCAATTCGACAAACTGTTTAGTAATAGCCAACCCCAGTCCTGTTCCGCCTGTTTTACGGCTTTGACTGCCGTCGGCCTGATAAAAAGGCATAAAAACCTGGGTCATTTGCTGATCGGTCAGACCTATGCCCGAATCACTTACTGTGAATACGCAATAACGGCCGTCTATCTCTGCTGATAATTGAATTTCTCCTTGTTGCGTAAACTTTATCGCGTTGCTCAGTAAATTTACTAAAATTTGCAGCAGCTTTTCTGCGTCGAGCCGCAAACGCTGATCCTGAGCAGGTTGTTGCACTGTCAGGCTGTTTTGTTGCCCGGCTAACAAGGGGTTGATCAGATCCTGACTCTGTTGTATCAGCTCATAAAGACTGCAGTCGCGCGGATGCAATTCCATACGACCGGCTTCAATTTTTGCTAAATCCAGCAGGCTGTTGATCATTTGTAGCAAGCGATCTGCATTTTTAAGCACCCGGTTCAGATCATCCTGCAGATCAAACTGATTTTGCAGTTCCAGCTGTTCTTTTACCAAATCAATGTAGCCAATGATCGACTGAATAGGGGTGCGTAATTCATGGCTCATATTCGCCAGAAATTCTGATTTATGGCGGCTGGATGTTAAGGCCGCATCACGGGCGCTGGTAAGTTCTATGGTACGGATCTGCACCAGAGCTTCTAGCTCGTTTCTGTGCTGACGCAATTGTTCGTCCCGTTCATTTAAGGCGCTCATCATTGCGTTGTACGACAGGGCTATTTGCTGTATTTCAGATGTTCCGGCAACCCTTACCTGTTGATGCTGCTGTGTCAAATCTGCCTCTGACATACTTTTCGATAAGGTATTCAATGGCTGAGTGATCTTTTTGACACTATGGTTTATGACAAGCAGAAGCAGCAATAAGGCTGCGGTAGTGACCGCCAGCATCGCCAACATAATAGAGTTACTGTAGTCACTCAAACGTTCTTTACTGAAACTGACCAGCGCATAACCAATATGTTGGCGCCCGTCACTGTCAAAGGATAGCTCTGCTGCATTGTCGTTTTGTTCTAATACAACTGCAGCAGCCAGATACCAGTAGTGCTGATCCTGCCAATTCAGACTTTGATCCGGTACTTCAGGCCATGTATGTTGTATGAACTTTTGCTTATTTTCCTCTGACCCATGCCAGACCAAAAATTCATGGCTTGCAGTGAGCAAACCCACCCCGGTCACGTCAGGGAAGCTGCTGATTTGTCCTAATGCGTTTTCAGCGTTTTCAGCGCTTTCTGTCAGTAAGGCCAACACCGACTGATTAGCTAAGGAGCGTACGACCTGCTGTGCATTGGAAAATACCATGGTACTGGTGTGGCTGGTGGTCATCCAGACCAGCAACACACTGAAACAACTCATCATAAAAACCAGACCAGGGACCAGAAGTTTAAGAAGTTGTCGCCTGAGAGTAGGGGAGTGATGAGGCATCAGTATTATTTGTTGAACACAATAGAGAAGTTATTACGCAGCTGGGTGTTGTACGCAAATCCAAGATGCGCCGCTGTTCGCAGATTGACAGCTAATTGCATTTTATCCATAGGCAATACGGATGAGGCTATTTCTTTACTGCGAAGTCTTTCCACCATAAAGACCAGGCCTTTACCCAATTCATAGTGATTCGGGAACATGGAAAACAAAGCGCCTCTTTTGGCATGCTCTGGTTTGCTGGAAAATAACACCAGATTGTGTTCCCAGGCATATTCAAGCAGTTTGGGTAAAATGACCTGCTCATTAGCAGTCACTGGATCCAGTGGCAACCAAATGGCGTCTGTTTGTGGATCTAATTCTTTGAGCAAAGTGTCATATTCTGCTACCGCATTTTTCAGATCGGATACTTCGATATGTAACAAGGTTAACCCTAACTGATCTGCCTGAGCTTTAGCTCTGCCAATCAACCACTTATTCGCGGGGGTGTGCAAAACAGCCACACGTTTGACGGAAGGAGCCAGCAAACGAAGTGAATCAAACAATACTTTAGGTTCGGCCAATAAACTGACACCTGAAATACCGTTGGGTTGGATAGGCAAAGCGCCCACGGCCACAGATTTACGCTGATAGACTTCTTTTGCAACCTGATAACCACTTTTTCCAAGCGCGATAACCATTTGCTCATTGTTTTGATCAAGCTGTTGCACTGTTTCTGTGACTGAGAAAGTTGATTTGAGCGGGTACAGTTTTATCGGACCCTGATATTCATCCTCAATACCTTGGACGATTTGCTTAAATATCTCATCGTAAGGTGCTTTCACTTCAGGATAAATAACTGACAGCACTTCTGCTGCCAGGAGCGTCGGACTGCTCAGCAAAACAGAAATAAGACAGAGTTGTTTATACAACAATTTGCCCATTACTATGTTGGCTACCCGTTATCTGTTTGTATTGCCTGAGTTTAACCATGAAATTACAGTTTTTACCAGAAAGAAATCAGGGTTATTGTGAACAATAACCCTGATTTGTGTTTAAGGTACAGCCGGATACTGGTAACTGGCACCAATACCCAAAGGTATACCCAGCATCCAGAACAGTATTAAAAAGGCGGTCCAGCATACCAGTAAGGTGATGGAATAAGGCAGCATCAGCGCCACTAAAGTACCAATACCTGTTGATTTCACATACTTCTGGCAAAACACTACGATCAGCGGAAAATAAGGCATTAAAGGGGTGATGATGTTAGTCGACGAATCACCAACACGGTAAGCGGCTTGTGTTAAGTCCGGTGACACACCCAATTGCATCAACATAGGTACCAGTATGGCGCCAATAAGTGCCCATTTTGCCGAAGCTGAACCTATCACCAGATTCACCAAGCCCGTCAGCAACACCAGACCGACCAGGTTTACTGCCATAGGAAAGGCCATCTCCTGCAGATAATTAGCTCCTTTAATGGCAAGCAAAGCACCTAAATTCGACTGACCAAAAGCAAAAATAAACTGAGCACAGAAAAATGCCATCACTATGTAATAGCCCATACCGCTCATGGCTTTGCTCATACCTTGCACTACGTCTCTGTGGGTTTTTACTTTGCCTGAAACATAGCCGTACACTATGCCCGGCAGCAGGAAAAATACAAAAATAAGTCCGACTATCGATTGCATTAAAGGGGCTGAAGCAGCAGTCAGATCGCCTGTGCCTGAGCGCCATGCAGAGTTTTCCGGCCAGACAGCTGCTACTAGCACTGCTGCAGCGACCAGCATGGAAAGTAAGGCATAACGTAAACCCTTGCGCTCGCTGTCATTTAATGGCTCCATCGAAGGCAACTGTTCAGGATCGCCATCGACTTTGGTTTGTTGCAAACGAGGCTCAACAAACTTATCGGTTAATATCCAACCCACAATCACAATCAACACCACAGAAGCTGTAGTGAAGTAGTAGTTATTTAAAGGGTTGATCACCAGACTGGCAGCAGCAGGATCAGCAGATAAACGGGCTGAAGCCTGAGTTAAACCAGCCAGTAGTGGGTCTAAACTTGAAGGTACAAACAAAGTGGCAGCAAAACCACCGGACACACCAGCGAAAGCCGCTGCAATGCCTGCAAGCGGATGACGACCAGCAGCATAAAAAATCACTGCGCCTAAAGGAATAACCAGTACATAACCGGCATCTACTGCAACGTGGCTTAAAATACCTACTGCAATCAACACCGGAGTCAGTAAACTTTTCGAGGTAACAGCTAAAATACTGCGAAGACCTGCGTTGATAAAGCCTGTGTACTCAGCTACACCTAAACCTAACATCGCAACCAGTACCACACCCAAAGGTGGGAAGTTGACAAAGGTGCTGACCATTTTTGCCATGAAGTCAGCAAAAGCTGCACCTTCCAACAGGTTCTTTACCTGAAATGGCTGACCTGTGCGTGGGTCTATATCAGTGAAAGTCACGCCTGATAAAGCCCAGGACAAGCCCCAGACTAAAAACATTAATAAAGCGAATAAGATGGCGGGGTCGGGCAGTTTGTTACCAATTCGTTCTATGGCATTGAGGCTGCGATTGAGCCAGGAGGTTTTTACGGCACTGGATGTCATGGATACTCCGTGTTGTTGTTTTAGTCATCTGCTGTGACTGTTTTTTGTGGTTTTACCTTATCCTGCTTTGATAAAACCGTAAATTAAAAAAATCGTCAGGAACGATTTTTAACAATGCGAAGCATTGGCCCAAAGGGTAAGCGCCATGGACAGCGGCGCATAAAAAATCGTCAGGAACGATTTTTAACAGCTTTAGCTGGCCCTAAAGGGTAAGCGCCATGGATGGCGGCGCATAAAAAATCGTCAGGAACGATTTTTAACAGCTTTAGCTGGCCCTAAAGGGTAAGCGCCATGGATGGCGGCGCATAAAAAATCGTCAGGAACGATTTTTAACAATGCGAAGCATTGGCCCAAAGGGTGAAGCCGGAAACAGCATTGCCAACAGTTTGGTAATGCCCGGCTGAACGCCAGTGGCTCTGCCCACTGGCCGGAATGCGCCATGGACTGAATACTGTAAAAAAGGAGAGCTAAGCTCTCCTTTTACATTTTCTATATTTTAAAACAAAAACTTAAATCTTGGCTTCAGAACGAAGAAGTTCTGCTTTGTCGGTATTTTCCCAAGGGAATTCGTTACGGCCAAAGTGACCATAAGCCGCAGTAGCGCGGTAAATCGGGCGCTCTAATTGCAACATCTGGATCAGACCATAAGGGCGTAAATCGAAGTGACGGCGGATTAGAGCTATCAGTTGATCTTCGCTCAATGGGCTGGTTCCAAAAGTTTCAACGCTGATAGAAGTAGGTTCAGCAACGCCTATGGCGTAAGACACCTGAATCTCACAACGCTCAGCTAAACCTGCAGCTACTATGTTTTTCGCTACATAACGAGCAGCATAAGCAGCTGAGCGGTCCACTTTGGATGGATCTTTACCAGAGAAAGCACCACCACCATGACGGGCCATACCGCCGTAGCTGTCTACAATGATTTTTCGGCCTGTTAAACCACAGTCGCCCATAGGGCCACCGATGACAAAACGGCCTGTTGGGTTAATGAAGTACTTGGTTTTATCGCTCAGCCATTCTGCTGGCAATACTGGCTTGATGATGTGTTCCATCACAGCTTCGCGAAGGTCTGCAGTAGAAATGGTGTCACAGTGCTGAGTGGATAACACCACAGCATCAATACCAACAGGTTTGCCGTTTTCATACACAAAGCTCAACTGAGATTTTGCATCAGGACGCAACCAGCTTAAAGTACCGTCTTTACGCACTTTAGCTTGTTGCTGTACCAAACGGTGAGAGTAAGTAATAGGAGCTGGCATTAACACATCAGTTTCGTTGCTGGCATAACCAAACATTAAACCCTGATCACCTGCGCCTTGATCACTTGGATCTTTTTTATCCACGCCCTGATTGATATCTGGAGATTGTTTGCCAATGGCGTTTAATACGGCACAAGAATTGGCATCAAAGCCCATGTCTGAATGCACATAACCAATGTCACGGATCGTGTTGCGAGTGAGCTCTTCGATGTCAACCCAGGCTGAGGTAGTGATTTCACCACCTACTAACACCATGCCTGTTTTTACGAAGGTTTCGCAAGCAACACGGGCTTTTGGATCTTGTTCTAAAATGGCATCCAATACCGCATCAGAGATCTGATCAGCGATTTTATCCGGATGTCCTTCAGAAACAGATTCAGAGGTAAAAATGTGTTGTGCCATTTACGTATTCCACATGTTGGTTGTTATCGCGCCTGGGCGCTGTAATTTGGGGCCGCTATTTTAGTGAAAGCTGCAAGTCAATGCCAGAACTTTCTGCCGCCCGGACGTCTTTAATGCTAAAGCTGGTCAATGTATCGGCCAGAGTAGATAAAACTTTGCTTTAGAATGGATTAAAATTTGCGATTTGCTCAATGCTCTGTGAAAATGAGCCGAACTTTGCCGTATCCATGTAAAAACAGCGTTCACCCGCTTAGCCGCCAATCCAATAAAGACAGAAAAGAGCAGTGCATACGGGTAACCCCACCCCTTGGATCAAAGTCATATAAAGTCAATAAAGCAGGAGAGAAGATGCCATCTCGTAAACAACTCGCTAACGCCATTCGTGCTTTGAGTATGGATGCAGTGCAAAAAGCGAAATCAGGTCACCCGGGCGCCCCTATGGGCATGGCAGATATTGCTGAAGTATTGTGGCGCGATTACTTAATTCACAATCCACAAGACCCAAGCTGGGCCAACCGTGACCGCTTTGTGTTGTCTAATGGCCACGGCTCTATGTTGTTGTATTCTCTGCTGCATCTCTCTGGTTATGATTTAGGCATTGAAGATTTAAAACAATTCCGTCAGCTGCATTCCAGAACTCCGGGGCACCCTGAATATGGTTATGCACCTGGTGTTGAAACCACCACTGGTCCTTTAGGTCAGGGTATTACTAATGCTGTGGGTATGGCCATTGCTGAAAAAGCCCTTGCTGCTCAATTTAACCAGCCTGGCCACGAGGTGGTTGATCACTACACTTATACCTTTTTAGGCGACGGCTGTTTAATGGAAGGCGTATCACACGAAGCCTGTTCGTTAGCCGGTACTTTAGGTTTAGGTAAATTAATTGCCTTCTGGGATGACAACGGTATTTCTATCGACGGTCATGTCGAAGGCTGGTTCACTGACAATACACCTGCACGCTTTGAGTCCTACGGCTGGCATGTGATTGCTGGTGTTGACGGACACGACTCAGCTGCTATAGCTGCTGCCATTGAACAAGGCCGTGCTGTTACAAACAAACCTACGTTAATTTGCTGCAAAACCATTATTGGTTACGGCTCACCAAATAAATCCGGTTCACACGATTGCCACGGCGCGCCTTTAGGTGATGCTGAAATTGCCGCATCCCGTGAATATTTAGGCTGGCAGCATGCTCCTTTTGTGATCCCAGAAGATATTTATCAAGAATGGGATGGCAAAGCCAAAGGTGTATCTGCTCAGCAAAGCTGGAATGACAAGTTCGCAGCTTATGCCAAAGCTTATCCTGAACTGGCCGCTGAATTTACACGTCGCATGGCGGGGGATTTACCAGCAGATTGGGCAGAAAAATCGGCCGCTTATATTCAACATTTGCAGGACAATCCACAGTCGATTGCAACCCGTAAAGCCTCTCAGAACAGCTTAAATGCCTTTGGTCCTTTATTACCTGAGTTATTAGGTGGTTCAGCTGACTTAGCAGGTTCTAACCTGACGATTTGGTCTGGCTCCAAAGGGGTAACAGCAGAAGACGCCAGCGGTAACTACCTGTATTACGGCGTACGTGAGTTCGGTATGTCCGCCATGATGAATGGTATTGCTTTGCACGGTGGTTTTATCCCTTACGGCGCTACGTTCCTGATGTTTATGGAATATGCCCGTAACGCTGTGCGTATGGCCGCTCTGATGAAGCAGCGGGTTATTTTTGTTTATACCCACGACTCTATTGGTTTAGGCGAAGATGGCCCAACTCACCAGCCGGTGGAACAGTTGGCTTCATTACGTGTGACACCTAACCTGATGAACTGGCGTCCTTGCGATGCAGTAGAGTCAGCTGTGGCCTGGCAGGCTGCTATTGAACGCACCGAAGGCCCAAGCACTTTGATTTTCACCCGTCAGAATTTAGTACAGCAACCTCGTACAGCGCAGCAACTGGCCGACGTACGCAAAGGCGGTTATGTATTGTTAGATTCTGTTGGTACGCCGGAACTTATTCTGATCGCAACAGGTTCTGAAGTTGAACTGGCGGTGCAGGCCTATCATCAGTTAACAGCAGATGGTCGTAAGGTCAGAGTCGTGTCTGTGCCTTCTACTGATGTATTTGAAGCCCAAAGTGCTGCATACCGCGAATTGGTGTTGCCTTCAGCCGTCACTAAACGTGTGGCTGTTGAAGCCGGTATTAAAGACTGCTGGTACAAATATGTTGGCCTGACAGGTAAAATCATCGGTATGGACAGCTTTGGTGAATCGGCTCCGGCTGAGCAGCTATTTGAACATTTTGGTATTACCACGGCCGCTGTAGTTGCAGCTGCCAACGAGTTGTTTGCATAAAAATGAAAAGGGGCCTTGTGGCCCCTCTTTTTGATCAGTAAAAGTGTCAAGCGGGTAATTGAGTAGCAATGACCATTAAAGTGGCAATTAACGGCTTTGGCCGTATAGGTCGAAATATTCTGCGAGCCGTATACGAATGCGGTTTAACAGAGCAAGTTCAGGTAGTGGCCATAAATGAGTTGGCCGATGCCAAAGGGATAGCCCACTTATTAAAATACGATACGTCTCATGGTCGTTTTGGTTTTCCTGTGGAGTTAACTGCAAAGGGCTTACTGGTGAATGGCGATCCAATTGCTTTATTTTGTCAGGCCGATCCGGCGCAGTTGCCCTGGAATGAATTAGAAGTCGATGTAGTTCTTGAGTGCACTGGCGTATTTCATAGCCGCTCAGATGCGCAGCTGCATTTAGATGCTGGTGCCAAAAAAGTATTGTTTTCGCATCCGGCCGACGCTGATATTGATGCCACAGTGATTTATGGCATTAACCAGCATTTGCTGACAGATGACATGACAGTGGTCTCTGCCGGTTCCTGTACCACCAACTGCATAGTGCCGGTGATCCAGGTGCTGGATCAGCATTTTGGTGTTGAAAGTGGCACTATTACCACTATTCACGCCTCGATGAATGATCAACAGGTGATTGACGCTTACCACACTGATTTACGCCGCACCCGCGCTGCCAGTCAGTCTATTATTCCGGTAGATACCAAGTTAGCCCGAGGCATAGAACGTATACTGCCTCATCTGGCCGGCCGTTTTGAAGCCATAGCTGTGCGTGTGCCTACTGTGAACGTCACTGCAATGGATTTAAGTGTGACTTTGCATCAGGACGTTGATTTAACACAGGTCAATCAGGTTTTAAAGCGTGCAAGGGCAGGGGAGTTGGCTGGTATTCTGGATTACACCGAAGAGCCATTGGTTTCAGTAGATTTTAATCATGATGCGCATTCGTGCATTGTCGACGGTTCACAGACCCGGGTTAGTCATAAACGTTTGGTGAAATGTTTAGTCTGGTGTGACAACGAATGGGGCTTTGCGAACAGAATGATCGACACAACCCGCGCTATGATGCGTTTTGTCTGAGCTTTCTTTAAATTAATGCTAAAAAATTAATCAAATCACAGGAGTCTGGTATGTCAGTTATTAAAATGGCGGATGTTGATCTAACGGGAAAACGGGTATTGATCCGTGAAGATTTAAACGTGCCGGTTAAACAGGGCAAAGTAACCTCTGATGCACGTTTAAAAGCTGCGATCCCTACCATTGAACTGGCGCTGTCAAAAGGCGGAAAAGTGATGGTCTGTTCACACTTAGGCCGTCCTGAGGAAGGTGTTTACAGCGACGAATTCTCTATGGCGCCTGTGGTGGATTATCTAAACGCCGCTTTATCTGTGCCTGTGCGTTTGGTGAAAGATTACCTGGACGGTGTTGAAGTCAAAACCGGTGAAGTCGTTGTTTTTGAAAACGTACGCTTTAATAAAGGCGAAGGTAAAAACGACGAAACCTTGTCGAAAAAGCTGGCAGCTTTGTGTGATGTCTTTGTGATGGATGCTTTTGGCACTGCACACCGCGCTCAGGCCACCACTCATGGCGTGGCAAAATTTGCACCTGTGGCCTGTGCAGGACCTTTACTGGCTGCTGAATTAGATGCATTGGCAGCAGCACTGAAAAATCCTAAACGTCCACTGGTTGCTATAGTAGGTGGCTCTAAAGTGTCCACTAAACTGACAGTGCTTGAGTCTTTATCCGGTATTGTGGATCAGTTGATCGTCGGCGGTGGTATTGCTAATACTTTTATTGCCGCTCAGGGTTATCAGGTTGGGAAGTCTCTGGTCGAAACTGACTTGATTCCTGAAGCCAAACGTTTAATGGCACAAGCCAAAGCGAACGGCGGCTCTATTCCAGTGCCAACAGATGTAGTGACAGGCAAAGCTTTTGCCGAAGACACTCCTGCGACCACTAAGTCTGTTGCTGATATCAACGAAGACGATATGGTGTTTGATATTGGTCCTGACAGCAGTGCTGCTTTGGTCGATATTCTGAAAAACGCCGGCACTATTGTCTGGAATGGTCCTGTAGGGGTATTTGAATTCGCCTCTTTTGAGCAAGGCACTAAAGCTTTGGCTTTGGCTATTGCGGACAGCAAGGCGTTTTCAATCGCTGGTGGTGGCGATACCTTAGCTGCTATTGATAAGTATGAATTAGCTGACAAAATTTCTTATATTTCGACCGGTGGGGGTGCCTTTCTGGAGTTCCTTGAAGGTAAAACCTTACCAGCAGTGGAAATTCTGGAACAACGTGCTAAAGCCGCAACATAAAACTGTTAGAGTACCGATAACTACAAAAATCTGAAAAATGATGACCGCTGTTTCTGTCCATTAAAGATCACCTCAGGTGACAGCAGAGCCAGCGGTTTTAAAACACAACCTTTACCCTACACAAAAAGAGAGGATCTCATGGCTCTTATTTCAATGCGTCAAATGCTGGACCACGCCGCCGAGTTTGGTTATGCAGTACCGGCTTTTAACGTCAATAACTTAGAACAAATGCGTGCCATTATGCTGGCTGCTGATGCGACTGACAGTCCTGTGATAGTTCAGGCTTCCGCCGGTGCCCGTAAATATGCCGGCGCACCTTTTTTGCGTCATCTTATTCTGGCTGCTGTTGAAGAATTTCCACATATTCCGGTGGTGATGCATCAGGATCACGGCACTTCAGCTGCTATATGCCAACAGGCCATTCAACTGGGGTTCTCGTCCGTCATGATGGATGGTTCATTAGGAACTGACGGTAAAACACCGATGGATTATGACTACAATGCCGATATAACGCGTCGGGTTGTAGAAATGGCGCATGCTTGTGGTGTTTCCGTAGAAGGCGAATTAGGTTGTTTAGGCTCGCTTGAAACCGGAGCCGCAGGTGAAGAAGATGGCATAGGTGCAGATTGCATCTTAAGTCATGATCAAATGTTGACGGATCCGGAAGAGGCTGCCCAGTTTGTTAAAGCTACAGGTGTTGATGCTTTGGCTATCGCTTGTGGTACTTCACATGGTGCTTACAAGTTCAGTCGCCCGCCAACAGGCGATATACTGGCGATTGACCGCATTAAAGATATTCATGCCCGTATTCCGGATACACATCTGGTGATGCACGGTTCATCTTCAGTACCTCAGGAATGGCTTGCTATTATTAATGAATATGGTGGTGCTATCCCTGAAACTTATGGTGTGCCAGTTGAACAAATTCAGGAAGGGATCAAGTTTGGCGTACGTAAGATCAATATAGATACTGACTTGCGTTTAGCCTCAACAGGAGCTATTCGTCGTTATATGGCGAAAAACCCTGCAGAATTTGATCCTCGTAAGTATTTGCAGGAATCAGTCAAAGCTATGACTGAAATTTGTAAAGACCGTTATCAGGCCTTTGGCACTGCTGGTAACGCGTCAAAAATAAAAGCCATTTCTCTTGAGCAAATGGTAAAGTTGTATGAGTCGGGAAAACTAACACCGAACATTAAATAAGCAAAAAATTTAATGAATTATTAATACAGGAAAGCTCCTGATTTTGCTTAAGTTTAAAAGGGTATAAGCCGTCTTTAAATTGCAACAAAACTGTCATCGTTGACTGTCGTTGTTATATTGACAATCCGCGAGTTTGCTGCAATGATGCGGGCGGTTTACCCTTTAACCGGGTTATTTTTTGTTACAAAAAATTACCTTTCAAAAACAGGTTACGTTAATCAGCAATTATTGGTTGGGAACTATGTCTAACAATAACATTCGTAAGAGTCTGGTTGCTTCTGCTCTGTTTGGAGCATTCGCATTGGCCAGCACTTCAGTAGCAGCAAATCAACTGTCTGAAATTCATAAAGTGGGTCAGCAAAATATCCGCGCCTCAGTACAGTCTCAGGAAAAGATCAACAATATTTTTGACCAAAGCCAGGAATTATTGGCTGAGTACCGTCAATTAGTTGAACAAACTGAAAACTTAAAAGTTTACAACGATCACGTTGCTAAGTTGGTTGCCGATCAAAACGCGCAGTTAGCCTCTTTTGATAAGCAAATTGGTACTATCGAAGGTACCAAACAAGGTATCGTTCCTCTGATGTATCGTATGGTTGATACTTTGGAAGCCTTTATCAAAGCAGATATGCCAATCGATCTGACGAACCGTTTAGCTCGTGTTGACCGTTTACGCGCAGTGTTAGGTAACTCAGCGGTAAACACTTCTGAAATGTACCGTCTGGTGATCGAAGCCTACCAAATCGAAAAAGATTTAGGCACAGCTTTAGTGACATACACTGACAAACTGGCAGTGGATGGCAGCGAAATTACAGTGAACTACGTTTACGTAGGTCGTGTTGCCTTACTGGCGCAATCTCTGGATGAAAAACAAGCCTGGATGTTCAACAGAGCTACAGGTCAATGGCAAGCTCTGGGTGAAGAATACATTCAATCTACCAGGTTAGCTATTCGTGTTGCGGGTAAACAAGCTGCCCCAGAATTGTTAAAACTTCCAGTGTTAGCAGCGGAGTAAGCATAAATGAAGAAAGTTTTTAAAGGTTTAGTAATTGCAGCTACTGTCACTTTGTCTGCAGGCGTGTGTTTAAACGCAGCAGCAGATACTGCCAAGCTGGATCAATTATTAGAACAAGTTAAACAGTCTCGTACTGCTGAAGGTCGTATCAACCAACAGCGTGAAAAAGAGTTTTTAGCTGATCGTGCAGACAAGCAAGCCCTGTTAAACAGAGCAAAAGCTGAATTTTCTGCTGAAGAATCACGTGGCCGTTCTTTAACTCAGCAATTTGCCGATAACGAAGGCAAATTAGGTGCTAAAGAAGCTGAGTTAGTTGCAGCTCAAGGTACCTTAGGTGAGATGTTTGGTATTGTACGTGGTGCCGCAACCGAAACTATCGGTGGTATCGCTATGTCTAACATCAGCGCTCAGTACAAAGGCCGTGAACAACTGCTGCAAAAGCTGGCTGAAGCCAAAGAAATTCCAGAGATCAAAGAGCTGGAAGAACTGTGGATTGCGTTGCAAACTGAAATGACTGAGTCTGCTAAAGTATCTAAGTTTGAAGGTAACGTTGTTTCTCTGGACGGTAACTCTGCTCAGGCAAGCGTAACTCGTATTGGTGCATTCAACCTGATTTCTGACGGTGGTTACTTAGTATTTAACGCTGACACTCAGGAAATGCAGCCTTTGGTTAAACAACCAGAGTCTTTTGTAGTAAGCGCTGCTTCTGCATTCAAAAATGCTTCTGCCGGTGAAGTGAAGCCAGTTTATATCGACCCTACTGGTGGTAACTTACTGCGTCTGAAAACTCAGGAAGCTACTCTGGAAGAGCAATTCCACCAGGGCGGTACCGTTGGTTACGTAATCACAGCATTGTTAGGTATTGGTTTGCTGATCGGTTTATTACGTTTCTTATCTCTGACGGCTGCATCTTCAGGTGTAAATGCTCAGCTGAAAAACTTGTCTAACCCTTCAGAGAAAAATGCTCTGGGCCGTATCCTGAAAGTTTACCATGACAACAAATCTGTTGACGTTGAAAACTTAGAGCTGAAACTGGACGAAGCTATCATGCGTGAAACTCCGGATATCGAAAAAGGTATCGGTATTATCAAGCTGATTGCTGCTGTTGGTCCTTTATTAGGTCTGTTAGGTACAGTTATCGGTATGATCGGTGCGTTCCAGGTTATTACCTTACACGGTACTGGTGACCCGAAAATCATGGCTGGCCAGATCTCAATGGCGTTAGTAACAACTGTTATGGGCCTGTTATGTGCTCTGCCATTACTGTTCCTGCACGCAATGTTACAAACAAAATCAAACTCAATCCTGCATGTCCTGGATGAGCAAAGCGCTGGTATCATCGCTGCTCATGCGGAGAAGGAGAAAGCGTAATGCATAGCCTGATAGAGCTTTGGGAATCTGTCAGGGATTTTATCGCAACCGGCGGTGATGTACTTTATATCGTCGCCATAGTGCTCTTCCTCATGTGGGTATTGATCATAGAGCGCTTCTGGTTTATCAGTCGGGAATATCCGGTTCTGCGTAATAAAATTATTGCAGACTGGGACGCCCGGGTTGATACAACCTCATGGTATGCGCATAAAATTCGTGACGCGTGGGTGTCTGAGGCATCTAGCAAACTGAATGAACGGATCAATGTAATCAAAACTTTGGTTGCTATTTGTCCAATGGTTGGTTTGTTAGGTACTGTCACCGGTATGATCGCTGTATTCGAAATTATGGCGGTACAAGGTACTGGTAACCCAAGACTGATGGCAGCTGGTATTTCAATGGCAACAATTCCAACTATGGCTGGTATGGTTGCATGTTTATCAGGTGTATTTGTAACGTCTAAACTGGAAGGTAAGGTGAAATCAGCAGTTCATGAATTAGCTGATAGCATGCCTCATCATTGATAGAGAGTAATTTATGGCACGTAAAATTAGACGTGAAGGCGAAGAGGCCGCAGTAGATTTAACGCCAATGTTGGACGTTGTATTCATCATGCTGATCTTCTTTATCGTAACGACCTCGTTCGTTAAAGAAGCAGGTATAGATGTACTTCGCCCTAAAGCGACAAAAGCTATACAAAAGCCGTCAGCCACTATCTTTATTGCTATCCGTGCAAACGGTGAAATCTGGATGGATAAACGTGCGGTAGACGTTGAGCGTGTAGGTGCAACAGTTGAAAAGCTGTTGGCTGAATCGCCAACTGATACAGTGATTATTCAGGCAGATAAAGAAGCTAAGCATGGTGTTGTGGTTTCTGTAATGGATCAGATCAAGCTGGCTGGTATCGATAAGATTTCGATCGCTGCGGAGAACAAGTAATATGGTAAGGTTATTACTATCACTGGTAGTTGGTGCGGTAATAACGTTTTTCCTGTATGTGTTGATGGCATTCCTTATAGGTGGGGATGATACGTTCACCAATGCTAAAAAGGAACAAATCGTTATTGAAATAAACTCGACACCGCCTGAGTCTAAAGCTCAGACTCGTGTTCGGGTACCGCCACCACCACCACCGCCGCCGCCAGAGCCACCAAAGGCTCCGGTTGCTGAACCCGCGTCAACAGACACTGGGGGAGTCATTGGCTTCAACATGCCTACTGTTGATGTAGGTGGTGCAAGTTCAGGATTAGGCGATCCTTCTTCAGCAATGATGCGTGATGGCGATGCAACTCCGATAGTTCGTATTGAACCAAAATACCCTGTGCAAGCTGCTCGTGATGGCCTGCAAGGGTGGGTGAAAATGCGTTTTACTATTCTGGAAGATGGCAGCGTTGGCGAAGTTACTGTTGTAGAAGCTGAACCTAAACGTGTATTCGACCGTGAAGCAATTCGTGCTCTGAAGCGTTGGAAATATTCACCAAAAGTGGTTGATGGTAAAGCGGTGCAGCAACCAGGTATTATGGTTCAGCTGGACTTCTCCTTAGATCAGGCTGGGGGTTAACACTATGAAGAAAATAAGTTCACTTACTTCTGCGTTGATCGTATTGGCTAGCTTTGGTGCGACCACTCTGAGTTCTTATGCTGTTGCAGCTCCGAACCCGGCGAAAATTGAAGAACGCAAAAACCGTAAGACGACTGTTGTTGGCGAACGGGTAGGTAAAGCCATTGGTAAAGCCTACGAGTTGTATAGTGCTGAAAAGCTGAATGAAGCTATTGCTGTGTTGTCAGACATTGATGCCAGCAACGAGTTTGATAAGGCTTTTGTAAATCGTTTTTTAGGCAACATGTGGGCTGCGAAAGACGAGAAGAAGTCGATCAACTATTTACGTCAGGCTATAAAACCTGATTTATTGAGTTTCACCGATCAAGCTGCTTCTTTACGTTTGTTAGCCGATTTGTTGTTAAGCGATAAGCAATACAATGAAGCGATCAAAACCTATTACCAGTGGATTGATTTCACGGGTGAACAGGATGCGAACCTTTATCTGCGTATTGCCAGTGCTTATATGGAAACCAAGCAGTATCAGAAGGTGATTGAACCTGCTGATAAAGCTATTGCACTGCAAGATAAAGCTAAGCCAAACGCTGGTCCTTATACGTTGAAGTTTTCAGCTTATTACGAGATGAAAAACAACAAAAAAGCGATCGAAGTGTTAGAGACTACAGTGCAGATTTTCCCTTCGGAAAAACGCTGGTGGACTTATCTGGCTCAGTTTTACAGTATTGAAGAGCAATACGAAAAAGCTTTAGTGACCTTAGAAGTTGCTGCAAGGCAAGGTATGCTGGATACAGCCAACGAGTTTAAATTGTTATCTCAGCTGTATTCAAATGCCAATATTCCTTACAAAGCGGGCACAACGCTGGAAAAACATATTAAGTCTGGTTTAATCCCTAAAGATAAAACTATGCTGAACAGTATGGCCAGTTCGTTCCAGGCAGCGCGTGAAATGGATAAAGCCGCTCAGTATTACGGTGAGTCAGCTCAGTTAGACAATGATGCCGATGCTTATCGTCGTCAGGGGTCATCACTGATCCTTGCTGAAAAATACTCTGCCGCTGTAGTGGCTCTGAATAAGTCATTGGACGCTGGCGTAAAAGTCAAAGGCCCAGTGTATTTGGCTCTGGTTGAAGCTTACTTCTATCAGAACAAGTTCAGAGATGCCTACCAGGCTGTGCAAAAAGCGAAAGCTGATCCTAAATTTGCCCGTCAGGCTGCAAGTTGGGAAACCTACATTAAAGAACGCGCCAGTAAAAATAACGTGACGCTTTAATTCTTTAAAAAACCCTGCTTCGGCAGGGTTTTTTCTTTCTGTCATTTGTAACTTATCCGCATTTTATTCTCTTTGTTCGTCTGATTTCTTCCTCCTTCCAGATACTGGCTGTTGTTGTTTGTACAGCAGGGCAGGGTTGTCTATGTTATTTATTTTGCTGCGAATTGCTGCTTCAATCGACAGTTAGTTTAAAAAATACGCGAACGGTTAAGCCTTTCTAAAAAACTGTTGACACCTTTGGCCTCGGCCCCTAGAATTCGCCTCGTCTTGTAGGGGATTGCTCAGCAACTTCTACAATTGGTGTGGGGCTATAGCTCAGCTGGGAGAGCGCTTGCATGGCATGCAAGAGGTCAGCGGTTCGATCCCGCTTAGCTCCACCAAAGATTTTGTTCCAGTGTCCCTTTCGTCTAGAGGCCTAGGACACCGCCCTTTCACGGCGGTAACAGGGGTTCGAATCCCCTAAGGGACGCCAACAAAATCTGACAAACTGACTGTAGTGTCCCTTTCGTCTAGAGGCCTAGGACACCGCCCTTTCACGGCGGTAACAGGGGTTCGAATCCCCTAAGGGACGCCAATTAGTCAGTACAAAATGTGATGTTTATGCGCCTGTCCCTTTCGTCTAGAGGCCTAGGACACCGCCCTTTCACGGCGGTAACAGGGGTTCGAATCCCCTAAGGGACGCCAA
The DNA here is from genome assembly GCF_000217935.1 of Rheinheimera sp. A13L. Taxonomy (GTDB): domain Bacteria; phylum Pseudomonadota; class Gammaproteobacteria; order Enterobacterales; family Alteromonadaceae; genus Pararheinheimera. Next base: position 73,859 of record NZ_AFHI01000007.1, on the reverse strand, counting down.
CATCATATGAAGTTTTATCCAGTGTCCCTTTCGTCTAGAGGCCTAGGACACCGCCCTTTCACGGCGGTAACAGGGGTTCGAATCCCCTAAGGGACGCCACTTCAGCGTTATATCTGTAAGTGGGGCTATAGCTCAGCTGGGAGAGCGCTTGCATGGCATGCAAGAGGTCAGCGGTTCGATCCCGCTTAGCTCCACCAAATTCTACAGCGTCATTTTCATCTTCATAATGTTCAAATACCTAATCCCATTTATCTTCATTATCAAGCCAGGCTCAGGCGCTACATAGATTTTATCTTTACCCTTTCACATCAATAAAAAAAGCGACTTTGCAGCCGCTTTCTGACAATCCTCAAATTTCGTTACATTTTCACTCTAGACTCAAAACCAAAGGCAGCATTAAATCTGCGATAACAGGTTGGGCTTCCAGGTTCGGATGCAGTCCATCTGCTTGCATCCAATGCTGTTTTAACGCTATGGTCTCCATAAAGAAAGGCCAAAGCGGTATTTGCTGCTCTTCTGCGACTTTCGGATATAAATTAGTAAATTGTGTGGTGTAACGTGGGCCATAGTTCGGTGGAATACGTATTTGCATTAATACGGCCTTACTGTCCTGTTGTTTGATGTGCTCTGCCATCTTAGTCAGGTTGCTTTCTAGTTGTGGTATTGGAAAGCCACGCAGGCCGTCATTTGCACCTAACTCGATCAACACATAATCGGGTTGGTGTTGTTCCAGCAAGGCGGGTAAACGGGCCAAACCTCCGCCTGAGGTTTCGCCACTGATACTGGCATTGACTAAGGTCCAGTCACTGGCTTGTTGGTCCAGCTTTTGTTGCAGCAGATAGACCCAACTTTGTTGTTGGCTTAATCCATAACCGGCGCTCAGACTATCGCCAAGAATTAACAGCGTTTTGGCCTGCACTGCAGCTGCAGTGAACGACAGGACCAAAAGCATAACGTAGATCAATCGAATCATGAAAACACCTATACCTCATATTGTTGCAAAAGATGTTGTGAAAACTGTTCAGCTCACTGGATCTGAGCTTACCATACTGCAAGATATCCACCTTACGATCAATCAGGGCGCGACAGTTGCCATAGTGGGAGCTTCAGGTTCAGGCAAATCCACGCTGTTAGGTATATTGGCAGGTTTGGATTTGGCGTCTTCCGGTGAAGTCTATCTGGCTGGCCAGCCGCTGCATAAATTGTCTGAAGACGAGCGCGCTGAATTAAGAGCCCGTTCTGTTGGTTTTGTGTTTCAGTCATTTTTGCTGTTACCCAGCCTGACTGCTCTGGAAAATGTCACTTTGCCTGCCGAGCTGGCAGGTATGCCTGACGCGAGGGCTCGTGGTCTCGAGCTGCTGGCGCAGGTAGGCTTAAGCCACAGAGCTGATTTTTTCCCCAATCAAATGAGTGGTGGCGAGCAGCAACGAGTTGCCATTGCCAGAGCCTTTATTACCAAACCTGCCGTACTTTTTGCAGATGAGCCCTCAGCTAATCTGGATAGCGCCACAGGCGAAAAAATTGAAGATTTATTATTTGAATTAAATGAGCAACAAGGCACAACCTTAGTGCTGGTGACTCACAATCATGAATTGGCACAACGTTGCCAATACAGATTCCAGATGCATGCAGGCCGTTTAGCCGCCGATTTAACTCAGACGACAGAGGATAAACGCCATGTGGGGTAAAATCGCCTGGCGGCTGTTCTGGCGCGAATTAAGCAGAGGCGAGTTATGGGTGATCGCTTTCTCATTATTCCTGGCTGTATTAACTGTTGTCAGTTTGTCCGGTATCACAGAATCTGTGCGTTCTGCTTTGTATCAGCGCAGCGCCAATTTTATAGCCGCAGATAAAATTTTGCGCTCGAGCATAGGTTTTAACGAACAGATCCAGCAAAAAGCTGACGAGTTGCAGCTGCAGTCATCCCGTCAGGTGCAGTTTAACTCTATGTTGTTTGCCAAGGATTTAATGCAGCTGGTTTCGGTGAAAGCTGTTTCGAGAGGTTATCCACTGCGTGGCGAGCTGAAATTAAGTTCTTCAGTCGCCGATCCCAGCCTTGTGGCTGCACTTCAGCCTAATCAGCTTTATCTGGAAAGTCGTCTTTATAGTTTGCTGAATATTAAAGTGGGCGACAGTCTTGAACTGGGTGAAAAGGAATTTATCGCGGCTGGTGTGATAGTGGCTGAACCTGATGCGCCGCTGTCGGTATTTGGCAGCTCACCTCGTATTTTGATGCATCTGGATGATGTGGCTGCTACTGGTATTATTCAGCCTGGCAGCAGAATTACCTACCGTTTAATGTTTGCGGGTAGCCAGCAAGATCTGGAGTTATTAGAGACGCAAAATAAAGAACAGTTAGGCCCGCAGGACAGATGGCAAAAAATGGACAGAGAATCCGCTATAGGTGGCGCTCTGGACAGATCGGAGCGGTTTTTATTGCTATCAGGCCTGTTGGGTATAGTACTGGCCGCCTGTGCCGCTGCTGTGGCCGCTAACAGATATAGCCAGCGTCATGCCCGCTCTGTGGCTGTGATGAAAGCTCTGGGTGCTACTACGACCTTAAGCCGGAAAATTTATGGCAGTCACCTGTTGTTTGTGGTGATTTTCAGTGTTGGTTTTGGTTTAGTGGCCGGGCAGTTATTGGTGCAGTTAAGCCAATGGGGTGTTGCACTCTGGATGCCTGACTATTTAGCAGAATTCAGTGTCCGGCCTTTAGGCCTTGGAGTTTTGACCGCCGCCATTTGCGCTGTCTTGTTTTCAGCCCGGCCTTTGTGGCGTCTTGCTGCAGTACCGGCACTTAATGTGCTGCGCGAAAAACCGGACCAAATGAAATTTGACCCCGTGCATTTAATCAGCGGCTCAGTAGCTATCTGGTTATTGATGTGGCTCTTTAGTGGTGACTTATGGATCAGCAGTTGGCTATTTGTTTTGTGCCTGGTATTCGCTGCTCTGCTGATGGGGTTTGCCGCTGTCATGGTCCGGGTGGCTAAGCCGATGGCCGCAGGTCAAAGCAGTGCTTTACGGCTGGCGCTGGCGAATTTACGCCGCAGATTATGGCCAAATGCTTTTCAGTTGATCACTTTTAGTCTGGCTTTGTTTTTAACTCTGCTGTTGTATTTCTTGCGCTCTGAGTTGCTGGATCAATGGCAACAGCAAGTGCCTGAAGGAGCGCCAAATCAGTTTTTGGTGAATTTAACAGAGCAGGACAAAACCTCACTGCAACAACTGGCTATTCAGCATAACTTAGAGCTGACCGAGTTTTACCCTATGGTGAATGGCCGGGTACTGGCGGTGAACGGTGAAAACTTTGCCGATGAAGCCACCAAAGAAAAACCTGAACAACGTCAGGGTGTTGGGCGCGAGCTGAATCTAACCTGGTTAAACCGTATTCCGGACAACAACGAAGTGGAAAGCGGCCAGTGGTTTAGCGCTGATTCCAAAGCTGAAGTGTCGGTAGAATCACAAATGGCGGAACGACTGGCATTAAAACTGGGCGATAAGTTGCAATTTTCTGTCGGGGGCCAGGTATTTGACGCCACTATTACCAGTATTCGCAAAGTGGACTGGAACAGCTTACAGCCGAATTTCTATATGGTGTTGTCACCTGATCTGATGCAAGGATTTCCTGCCACTTATATCACAGCTTTTTATCTGAATATGTCAGAGCAGGAGTTGTTGAACCAGATAGTGCGGCAATTCCCGACTGTCAGTCTGATTTCTGTGGATACCATTTTAAAACAGGTGAACGATATCATCAGCCAGGTCTCTGTGGCTTTAACCTTTATTCTGATTTTGGTTTTTGCTTCCGCTGTCCTTGTGCTGGTGGCGCAAGTGCAGGCCACGCTGGAGCAAAGGGAACAGGAGTTGGCTATTTTGCGGACTTTAGGTGCTAAATCGGCTTTTTTAAAAGCGGCGCTTTTGTATGAGTTTGCCGCTTTGGGGGCTTTAGCCGGGCTTTTTGCCACTATTCTGGCAGAAGTACTGCTGGCTGTAGTACAACAGCAGTTCTTTGATTTGCCTTACCAGCCGCACTGGAATTTGTGGTGGCTTGGTCCTGTATTGGGTGTCGCTTTAGTCACAGTGCTTGGTGCATGGCAGGTCAGGCAGCTGCTGAAAATGTCAGGCAGTACCTTGTTACGACGCGCCCTTCAAAACTGAAGGGCGTTTAAGGCATCTTTAAGATGGCTGTGGTTAAACTGAAAACCATGGTCCAGTAAACGTTTGGGTTGCACATTCTGGCCAAATAACAGTAAATCCGCCATTTCGCCAAAAACTAAACGCAATACAAAAGCAGGCACTGTAAAAGGTGCCTTTTTGCCAAAACGTTCTGCCAGCAACTGACTGAATTGCTTGTTGCTGACAGGGCGGGGGGCAGTTGCATTAAAGGGCCCGCTTAAGTCATCCCGTTGCAGTAAGAAATCAATCAGACGCACCATATCTTCCAGATGGATCCAGGACATAAATTGTTTGCCATCCCCTATAGGGCCACCTAAACCGAGTTTAAACAACGGCAGCATTTTTGCTAAAGCTCCGCCTTGACTGCTTAGTACTATGCCTGTGCGTAGCAGACAGACTCTTGTCTGTGGACTTGCAGCACGTTGAGCCAGGTTTTCCCAACGGGCACAAATATCGTGGCTGAATTCAGGGTAAAAAGAACTGTGTTCTTCCGTCACTATTTCACTGCCCTGACGACCATAAAAGCCTATGGCAGAGCCGTTGATCAAGACTTTAGGTGGGGTAGTCGAGTGCTGGATTTTCTCTGCCAGTGCTTCTGTTAATTGCCAGCGACTTTGGCAAATGTTTTGTTTTTGCGATTCGCTCCAGCGTTTATCCGCTATAGGCTCGCCGGCCAGATTGATCACTGCATCGATGTGGTTGAAGTCAAAATCGTCAAGTGATTGCTGATAATCAGCCTCAATACCAAGAGTTTCTCTGGCTTTAGCTGAGGAGCGGCTAAGGACAAAAAGTTGATGCTGGCCTTGCCATCCTGCAATGAGCGCACGGCCTATCAGTCCGGTGGCACCGGTGATCAGGATCTTCATAAGTAAAAGCCTCCACAACTAAAGTATTGAATACACTGCCAAGTATAAGCGTATTAATACGGTCGCGAGGCTTATTATGGTTCATTGTGGCTTGGCATGAACTTGCTTTAATAGTTCGATACGTTGCTTGATGTGGTACAGCTGGCATTGTTTGTAGTATGCACCTGCAGTTTTGCTATCGGGTAATTGACCAATAAACTGCCAGCGGCAGTCCTGCTCAGTATACAAGGCAAAGGTTTGACGGGCTTTATTAAACAGCTTTAAACCATCCTGACGGCCTGTACTGCTTGCTTGTTCTTCCAGTTTAAATAAGTGGTTGTTTTCCCAGGTGGTTAACTCTCGTTTACTCTGTTCAAGCTGCTGATCCAGACATTGCATATACTCCACTTTCGATAATGTTTTTTGATCACAGGCTTCTGTAGCAGAAAGCGAAAATGCGCTGAAAGTCGTTACGAGCAACAGTAGTTTGATCATTTTAGTCCTGACTCCGGAAAACGAATGACAAAACGCGCCCCACCCAAAGGGCTCTGGGAAACCTGGAGTTCACCTGAGTAGGATTTCACCAACTCAGAGACAATAGAAAGACCTACACCATGCCCTTCTTTGTAGGTATCCAGCCGGGTTCCGCGCTGAAACAATTCTTCTCTTTTATCCTGGGGTATTCCAGGGCCATCATCTTCAATATCCAGTTGCAGCGGTTTGCCAAAAGCACTGATTTTTACCCGTCCGTTACAAGCTTTGCAGGCATTATCAAGCAGGTTGCCTAATATCTCCATCAAATCGGTTTCATCCCCACGAAATACCACCTGATCGGTGCACTGAATTTCAATGAGGCAACCTTTATCCCGATAAATTTTACTTAAAGCTTGCTCCAGTTTATCAATCAAGGGTTTTACTTTAATTTGCTTATGCCATAAATCCTGGCCTGAACTTGAAGCCCGTTTTAACTGATGCTCTATCATGCCGGTAATACGGTCAAGCTGTTCACGCAGCTCAGGCTGTTCAGACAGCTTAGAGGTGCGTAACACGGCTATAGGAGTCTTTAGCGCATGGGCTAAGTCACTTAAGTGATGACGGTAGCGCTGCTTTTGCCTGTTCTGATTGGCCAGCAGCAGGTTTAAGTCTTCTTTAATTTTGTTTAGCTCAGAAGGGTAGTCGTGCAGCAGTTGTTCCTGTTGACCACTTTCGAGCTTGTGGATTTCTTTATCTAAAGAAGTTAAAGGCTTAGTGATCCAATAGTAGGCTAACAAAGTTAAACCTATCAGCACCAAAGCTATACCAATAAACCACTGGCTCAGGGTTTTTCTAAAGGTGTCGAGTGGCTCCTGCAACAGTTGATCATTTTGCACTACATGAATGGTCAGCGGCAGTGTGTTATCACCTAAGTCAAACAGCACAGAAAAAGACAATACCCAGTATTTCTGTTGGTATTGTTCCATCAATACAAATTCATGTGAGGCAGGCAAAATCTGATGAGTGGGCGGGTCAAACTGCTGATTAATAGAAGAATCGGACTGCCATAACAATTCGTTTTCGCTGGTGATAAAAGCGGCCAAACCTGAGTCTGGCCGATAAAAGTCCGGTGGCAGCAGGTTGTTACTCAGCTCCACTTTGCCGTCATTTGGGTGCACTTCGGCTAAAATGGAGTACATATGTACTTCAAGTTTTTGCTCAGTACTGGTCAGCAGTTGGGTATAAAAAGCCTGTTCTATCGCAAAAAATGAACTGGGTAATAAAAAGAACAGCAAAAACAGGCTGATAATACCCTGACGAACCTTGAGCGATAACTGCATTTAGCTGACAACCATGGTGAAACGGTAACCACGTCCACGCAGTGTTTCGATAGGTTTTAACTCGCCTTCCGGATCCAGTTTTTTCCGCAGACGCAATACAAAGACCTCAATCACATTACTGTCCAGATCAAAATCCTGATCATAAATGTGTTCTGTCAGCTCAGTTTTGGAAATGACTTTATTTGGGTTGTGCATAAAGTACTCCAGCACTTTGTACTCATAAGCGGTCAGGCTGACTTCGTCCTCACCAAGCCAGACTTGCTGAGTTCTGCTGTTCAGCTTCACAGGACCAGAATGCAGCATTGGGTCGGGCTGCCCTGCAGCACGTCGAATTAAAGCATTAATACGTGCCAGCAGCTCTTCAGTATGAAAGGGTTTGGTCAGGTAATCATCTGCTCCGGCGTCCAGTCCTTCCACTTTTTCCTGCCAGCTGCCACGGGCTGTTAATACAATGACAGGAGTTTTAATTTCATTCTGACGGGCTTTACGAATAAGACTCAGACCATCCATTTTAGGCAGGCCTATATCAATAATTGCCAGATCATAAGGGTATTCGCTTAACTTAAACCAGCCGTCTGCACCATCATGGGCTACGTCTACGCTAAATTGCTGTTGCACCAAATGCTCGCGGATTTGTTCCGCCAATAAAGTCTCGTCTTCAACAACTAATAAACGCATGGGGCTTCCTTTTTAAACTGGTACAAACAAAGTGGGGTTATGCTAAAACACTCTGTCTGCGGCGGCAATCCTTAACATCAGACAAATCGTTGAAAGTATAAGAACTAAGGTCTGAATTGCTGCTGAACACTTTTACCCGTCGTACTTGAAGCCGCAGCTTTGTTGGCTGCTTTACTTGTGGTACTTCCAATTCGTCAGGTTTATTTTGTTTTAAATATGTAAAAATATTGATGCAAAAAATTGTGTTTTGGCTATCTTTATTGACGAGGTTGCAACTCAAAGTGGTTCTTTTGTCTCTGCTTACCGGATTGTAGTTGCTGGCAACAACCTTCAGCGACACAGTGAAGAGGCAAAGAACTGTTAAAAGGAGAGAACTGTGATGAAAATCGCACTCGTTGCAGCAGTCATGGCCAGTCTGGCCTGTGCAGTTAACTTAACCGTAGCACAAGAACTGGCGAAAGCCCCTTTATCCGTCCCTGCTGCAGCCAAAGTCGCTGATAAAGCCAAGCTGAATATTAATCAGGCTTCTGTAGAGCAGTTAGACGCATTGCCTGGTATAGGCGAAAAAAAAGCTCAGGCCATCAAAGATTACATCAGCGCCAATGGTCCAATTAAAGACCAAAAGCAGTTGACGGAAGTCAAAGGTATTGGTGAGAAAATGGCAGCTCAGATTGCAGAGCATGTCAGCTTTTAAACAGCTTAGCCGCTAAACTATAACCTTCACTGGGTCCTGAACTACGCGCTCGTCAGTTGTCGCCGAGCGCTTTCATTTGTTCATTGGCCCATTGAACTGCAGTGTGGTAGGCATCAGGCACAGACTTACTATCAAGTTTCAGGGATTGGATCAGTGCATTCGCATCATCCCAGGCTGCTTGTTCATAAAATTTAATCAGTTGCAGATACTGCGCCATAGGGCCAACACCATCGATCAGTGCATCTTTAATGTCTTTGGACAGTGGCAGTTTGCTCATCACTGAGTTCATGGGTTCATCCAGTATCGCGTCCATCAGTGACATCATACCGGTTAAAAAAGCTTTGGATCGGTCAGAAAACCCTGCCAGTCTGGCAATATCTTCGGCAAAACGTGCTCTTGTCATTGCCAGACGCATTAGCTCTGCAGGTTTGTCGCTGCTGATTTGGGCGGTAAAAAGCACGGATAAAAAGCGCTTGAGTTCAGCCTGCCCCAATACCACTATGGCTTGTTTAATAGTGGCTATTTCAGAACGACGTTTAAATACGGCTGAATTGGTATAACGCAGCAGCTTGTAAGACAAATGCACGTCCCGTTCAAATACAGATGTAATGGTATTTAAGTCCATTTCTGTTTTTGCTGTCTCGTACAATAATTCAGCCAGCGTCATTTGGGCGGGTGACAAAGCCCGGCTTTGCATCATCTCAGGACGGGAGAAAAAATAGCCCTGAAAATAGTCAAAACCCAAATCCACTGCCTGCTGAAATTCTTCATTGGTTTCTACTTTTTCCGCCAGCAGTTTGATATGGGGAAATTCCTTAATGGCGTCTTTAATTTGTAGCATGGTGTCGATGCTGGTGGCGCGAAAATCAATTTTGATAATGTCGATCAAGGGGTAAAAATGTCGCCAGACGGGTTGGTGAATATAGTCGTCCAACGCCAGAACATAACCCTGAGCTTTAAGTAGTTCACACTCAGCTAATAAACGTTTACCAGGCTGAACTGTTTCGAGTATTTCGATCACCACCTGCTCACAAGGCAACATGGAAGGGTACTTTTTCAATAAAGAATCAAGGGTGAAGTTAATAAAGCCTGGCTTATCCCCCAGAAATTCATCCAGACCTAAATTCAGCTGACTGCCTTCAATCATACGGGAGGTGGCTTCGTTGCTGTCGACTTCAGGAAATACGTTCTCCACACCATCCCTGAATAACAATTCATAGGCAAACAGGTTTTTGTCTTTATCCAGAATAGGTTGGCGTGCAGTGTAAAAGTACATAGGTCCCTGAACAGCTAAACAGAAGTCATGCTTCAATGTAGCAAAGATCTGTGGGAAAAGACTATGGTCTTACAGATTTTTTCAGAGATTGCAGAAGGAAGCAGCAGGGCGACCCGAACCGCAGGTCGCCCACAGATAGATCACTTAGTTATTTTCTAACTTATCAGATACTTGCTGAAATAATTGGCTTACATGAGCAGCTGGAGCAGAGGTCAGCAGACTCACCAGCCAGGTCAGCAGCGCAGAAACAAAAACACCAGGGATCATGGCATAGAGGAAATCATTTAACTGTTTACCATCAATCTGGTAAGGGCTGTACGCCCAGAACAGTACAGTCAGAGCACCTGTTGTGATCCCCGCCAAAGCACCCCAGTGATTCATTCGCTTCCAGTAAAGACTCATTAGCACCACAGGACCAAAAGCTGCACCAAAACCAGCCCAGGCGTTGGCGACTAAACCTAAAATGGAGCTGTTGCTGTCCAGGGCAAGCAGGATGGCCACAAGAGCCACAGCAAAAACCGAAGCACGTCCAACCAATACCTGTAGTTTGTCACTGGCGTTTTTATGTAAAAAGGTTTTGAAAAAATCCTGAGTTAATGCGCTGGAGGTGACCAGAAGCTGAGAAGAGATGGTACTCATAATGGCCGCCAGAATAGCGGCTAATAACAAACCACCTACGAATGGATGGAACAACACCTGGGAGAGCAGAATAAAAATGGTTTCAGGGTCTTCCAGCTGTATTTTAGTTTGCTGAACATAAGCGATACCGACAAAACCTACCGCCATGGAGCCTAAAATGGAGATGATCATCCAGGACATACCAATACGACGTGCTGCTTTAAAGTCTGCTACCGAACGTATTGCCATAAAACGCACAATAATATGTGGCTGACCAAAATAACCTAAACCCCAGGCCAATAAGGAAATAATACCAAGTGCACTGGTGCCGGTGAATAAATCCAGATGTTTTGGATTCAGTTGCTCTATGGTGGTGAACAGCTGAGTGGGTTGGTCTAAAGCGCCAAAAGCGACCAATGGAACAGCAACCAAAGCCACGAACATGATAATGCCCTGCACGAAGTCAGTCATACTGACGGCCAGGAAACCACCTAATAAAGTGTAAGTAATGACCACACCAGCAGTCAGGAACAAACCAAATTCGTAATCCAGACCAAAAACTTCGTCAAATAATTTACCGCCAGCGACCATACCTGATGAGGTGTATAAGGTAAAAAACACTACTATGACGACGGCAGATACCAGACGTAATAACCGGGTCGGGTCGGAGAAACGATTTTCCAGATAGTCGGGCAGGGTGATGGAATCTTTTGCCAATTCAGTGTAAACCCGAAAACGAGGTGCCAGCAGTATGTAGTTCAGGTAAGCACCTATGACTAAACCAACACCAATCCAGATTTGGGATATACCAGCGACATACATAGCGCCTGGAACACCCATCAGTAACCAGCCACTCATATCAGAGGCACCAGCGGATAAAGCAGTAACGCCCGGGCCCAGTTTACGGCCACCTAACATATAGTCGGATAAGTTACTGCTGGATTGGCGGTAGGCGTACAGGCCTATTGCCAGCATAGATAAAAAATAAATGGATAAAGCTAAAATGGTTGCCGTGGCCACTGTGATTCTCCTGTTTTTTTTATAGTAGTTTTAAAGTGGTCGCATGCTATCAATAGCCATGGACTACAGCCAGTTTTTTTAGTCAGATAAACAGAGTGCTGCTGTCAATCACGGTTCACTTTTATTCCGGATACAATTCAGGCAGAGCGTTTTTGTCCTCAGATTTTTCCAGTGATAATTTTGACCAGCAAATCCATAACATTTTGCCTTGCCAGTTTTGTTGATCTTTTTGATACAGCTGCTGATTCAGCAACTGTAATTGCTCCGCGAAGTTTTCATCTTTGCACCAGTGCGCTAATTCGGTCAGTGAGGCAGGGGCTTTGCCAAATTGTTGCTGAGCCCACAACATCAGCCACTGTCTTGCCGGGCCCGCATCGTTGTTATGACAAGCTTGTTGTAGCTTTTTCGGATTGGCTTTGGCTGAAGCTGAACTTTGCACTCTGGTTTTTACGGCCAGGGCTCTTTTTGGTCTGAACCAAAGCAATGCAACCACAGAAAAAAGCCAGAGTGCACTGAGCACTGAACTGGTGTAATTCCATTGCCAAGGATTGTTTTCGGTGATCTCTGTGACTGACCCTGCTCCTTGTGAAGCAGGAACCACCACAGCTGCATTACTTTGTTGCGGCAGTTCAGGGTTTAGTTCTACCGTTAAACGCTTTTCCGGTAAGGTAGCGTAGTGCACTGAATTGGTTTTTTTATTCCACCATGGCAGCTTTACTTCAGGCAACACCAGTTCGCCTGTTTTGTTGGCAACCACAGCCATGCTAAAGACTTTTTGCGCCACCAGGGTGCCATTACGTTCTGCTTGTTTGGCCTGAGGCTGTTCTTTGTAGAGCTTCACACCATCAGGTGCGTTCAGAGGCAAGTCGGGCAACTGATGTTCTGCTACATCTAATGCAGTTAAGGTAATAGTACGGGTGACAGGTTCGCCTTGAGTTAACAGGTCGGTTGCCGGGCTCCACTCCTCATTTAAACTGACTAAATCTGCAATCAGCCAGTCGCCCGGAAAATGCTCTGGTCTGGGAGCGACTTCAATAGTTAAATCACTGGCTGTGGCACTGACCGCTTTGGTTTGAGCAAAATAATCATAACGGCCTGAATTTCTGTCCAGCATTTCGCCGCTGAGGGTGGAACCTGGCAGCACAAAAGTACCACTACGCTCGGGTATAAGCCGGTAGCGGCGGGTAAAAGTACGATAACGTTCGCCATTGACCAGTTCGCTGCCTTCTTTGTCTTTGCCCAGTTGTTCTATGCTCAGGCCATCCACTTTAGGTTCGCTGAGTGAACCTCGTTGTAAATCGCCCTGAAAAAAGATTTTCACGTCCAGATAGGCCAATTGCTGCACATACAGCTCACTGCTATCCAGGCTGCTTTGTAAAAACAGCACAGGGTCGTTGCTGTTTTGAGTCGAGGCTGAAGACTCTACGACCTGCACTTCAATAGCGGAGGAACTGATGTCCTCAATTTGAAAGGCCGGAATAACAAAAGTACCAGCTTTTTTGGCTTTTAATAATAAACGCCAGCTGGTGGTGCGGCTGGCCTTGCCATTGATGATCTGCATTTGCTGCCCCATAGAAGGGCCTTGCACTATAAAATGTTGATCCAGTACAGAAAAATCCGGTTGATGTGCCACCTGATCGTCAGCGACCAGTTCCAGCACTGCAGTTTCACCCAACAATAAAGGGTTTTTATCTAAAGATACTTTTAACTCAGTAAAAGCCCAGACCGGGCTACTTAGTATTAAAAATAAGCCTAACCACTGCTTTACCATTCTTCGACAACTCCGGCTGGTGGTTGATCATAACGACGTTTTTGATATTCAAGCGCCATCTTACGGCGTAATAACAAAGAAGGATCGTCTTGTACTTTGCGTAATAAATTATCCAGTTGCTGACTTTGTTCAGCGTTTGCATTAGGCCAGGCTTCAGAAATAGCTTTGTGTTGCTGTTGCTCTTCCTGCTGTTTTTCTGCCTCTTGTTTTGCTTGTTCAGTGGCTTGTTGCTGCTCTTGTAGCTGTTGCTCGCTTTGACCTGGCGCTTGATCTTTTTGAGACGCCGCATCATCAGCTTGCTGCTCCGACTGCTGTTCGGAAGATTGTTGCTCAGAGGATTGCTCATCAGACTGTTGTTGTGAAGATTGTGACCCTTCGCCTTGATCGTCGGATGATTCGCCTTGCTGCTGATCCTGCTCTTTGCCTTCACCTTGCTGCTGGTTTTGTTGTTGCTGTTGTTGCTGTTGTTGCTCCTGGGCTTTTTTCACCACATCTATATTTTGTCGGGCTTTATCAAGCTCCGGGTTTTTAGCCAGAGCCTGCTGATAGGCCTCAATGGCCTCTTCATATTTTTGCTGCTGGGCCAGGCTATTGCCAAGGTTATACCATGAGTCTGCATTGTCGAGCTTCCGGTAAGACTGCTCAGCTGCAGAGTAATCTCCGGCTTTATAGGCTGCATTGCCTTTCCACAGCGGGTCGTCAAAGTCTTGCCAGGCGCTGTTGTAATCTCCTTGTTGATAAGACTGCTGCGCTTTTTGACTTTTTGTTTGCCACAGGTCATTCCATTCAAAAGCTTCTGCTTTGGGTAAAAACAGCACCAGTACAAATACAGTCAAGGCGCCGCGTTTATGCAGCCACAAAGCCAGAGGTAACAGCAGCCAGACCAGATAAACGGCGTTGTCCTGCCATTGATCACCAAAAAGTTTTTGTTGCTCTTCGCTGTCAGTTTTTTTATCTAATGGCTTCAGGGCGAGCAAAGCTTCAACATCGCTTTCTTCAGAAGCTGCCACAGCAAAAACACCAGAGCGGAGTTCAGCCAGCTGCTGTAACTGTGTCAAAGGAACACGAGGTAAAACTATAGCGCCCTGGCGGTCTTTTAATAACTCACCATTACTTAAACGCACCGGTGCGCCTTGGGTGGTGCCAAAGGCCAGTACAGATAAACGATGCGGCCAATTGTCCATCAAATCACGTAAACGAGGGTAATCACCAGAGGCAAAGCCGTCGGTAAAAAGCACCACGTCTCCTTGCAGATAACCGCCTTGTTTGAGCAGCTGATCGGCCAGCAGCAGGGCGGCTTCAAGGTTGGAGCCTTGTACCGGCATAATATCGGGGCTCAGTTCAGGCAACAGCAACCGGACGTTATTGTGATCCTGAGTCAAAGGTGAAATCACAAAAGCATCGCCGGCAAAACTGACCAAAGCCAGTTCCCCTTCTTTTACACCATTGATATAGTCCAGCGCTTTAAAGCGGGCCTGAGTTAATCTGTCCGGTGCTAAGTCTGTTGCGCGCATCGACATCGACATATCCATCAAAATGACGGTGGCTTTTTTCAGTTGAAACACAGGCTGCGGCAACCTTTCCCAGCTAGGGCCAGCCAGGGCAATCACGCTAATGAGCCAGACGAGCAGCAGCAACCACAACTGCGGTTTTTGCTGCTGTGTGGCTGGCACTGTGAGTAATTCTTTTTGCAGATGCGGCGCTATCCAATGTTGCCATGCGCTTTGTGGCTGACGTAGTTTGGCAAACAAAAACCAAATCAACACAGCAGGCAAGATTAACCAAAAGTACTCTGGCCTTAACCAATGAAAATCAGCCCACATTTTTTATTCTCCCTGCAAAGCGCACCTGGCTTAAGGCAAGTAACACAGAACAAAACAAAGCGGCCAATAAAGGCCAATGTAAAAGGCTTTGCTGTGGACGATAGCTGATTTGGTCACGCTCTATCGGCTCTAACTGATCCAGCAATTTATAAATTTGTGCCAGTTCAGCTAAGTCGCGGGCGCGGAAATACTTACCGCCAGTTTCTTCTGCGATACGGGTCAGCAGCACTTCATCTAAATCCTGCGACGGGTTGATCAACTGACGGCCAAAAATGCTTTGTTGCACCATTTGTTCGGCACCCACGCCCACAGTGTACACTTTGACCCCTGCGGCTTTTGCCAGTTGTAAGGCTTCCATTGGCTGAATAACTCCAGCTGTGTTGGCGCCATCACTTAACAAAATCAGTACTTTGTTTGAGGTTTCATAAGTATTCAGCCGTTTAACGGCCAGACCTATGGCTTCACCTATGGCGGTACGTTCACCAACTAAACCCCGTACTGCTTCATCCAGCATGGTTTGAATAGTGGTTAAGTCATAGGTTAAAGGGGTTTGTTGATAAGCGGCATCACCAAACAAAATCAGACCAATACGGTCGCCTTTGCGCTTTTGAATAAAATCGCTGACCACCAGCTTCACGGCTTGCAGTCTGTCTATGCTCTGGCCCTGATGCTGCATATCACTGATCGCCATAGAGCCGGATAAATCCAGCGCTAACATCAGATCCCGGCCTTGTTGTGGCAAGGTGACAGTTTCACCCAGCCATCGAGGTTGAGTGGCGGCCAGCACTAAAAAACACCAACAGAGTAAAGCGAGTAAGGTTTTGACAGAGCGGGGCGCTTTACTTGTCAGGCCATGTCCCTGGCAGCCGGCTTTAATCAGGGCTTTGTGTGTTAAAGGGCTGCCTTGCTGCTGCGTTTTACGTCGCAGCAACAAAGGCAAAGGGAATAACAAAAACAACCAGGGGTAGCTGAATTCAAACATCAAAGCCGCTCCAGCTGTTTAACAGAAACTTTATGCAGCCAGGTTTCAGCAAATTGCCGATAAATGGCGAATTCAGCCTGATCCGATACCGATTGATACAGCACTTTCTGTAAATCAGGTAAAGGCTGTTGGGGTAATTGTTGTTGTAAAAACTCCTGCCAGTGTTTCACCGGAGCAGACAATACGCTATGACCCGGGCTGTAACAGCGCACCAGACGTTTCAGTAACTCATTCAGTTCAGCGCTCTGATCTGATGCTTTAATCAGCCGCAATTCTGCTTTAGCCTGACGCAAGGGCAAGGCTTTTTGCCATTTTTTCCAGAAAAAACGAAAGCCATAGGCCAAAAGTACAATCACCAGCACAGTCAGCAACCACCAGCCTGGGGCCGGTGGCCAGAAGGTGTTGAGCAGTGGCTCCTGAATATCAGCCAACGCCAGTTGGGGTTCAGTGTTCGCCATCAGGCCAACTCCTGTTTAATTGTTCAATCAAAGGCAAGGCTGCGCTTATTTCTAAATAGCGGCAGTTGAGCTTTTTTAAGTTCAATTGCAAAGCCTGTTGCCACTGGTGTTGCTGCTGCTTATAACTGTCTTTTAACAGGGAGGAACCTAAATCCAGGGTTTTTAGCTCCACACCATCTGTGACCGCCGCCAGACCCGAAGCAGACAAGGGCAGTTGCAGATCCAAAGGATCGGTAATATGCACACAACGAATTTCATTATGCTGGCGCATGGCCTGCAAATGGCGCAAGCCTTGTGCGTCAAGTGTGCTGAAATCTGAGATCACAAAAATAAGTGCACCTGGACGGGCTAAACGGCGCATTAAACCCAAAGCATGATTAATGTTGGACTCTGCCGCCATGCCCTGATGTTGCTGCACTTTAATCAGTGCATTTAAATACCTTAATACGGCCTGACTGCGCGCTGCAGGTTTAAGCTCCAGCAACTGCTGTTCACTGAATACAAGGC
Organism: Rheinheimera sp. A13L; assembly: GCF_000217935.1. GTDB lineage: Bacteria > Pseudomonadota > Gammaproteobacteria > Enterobacterales > Alteromonadaceae > Pararheinheimera. The sequence continues at coordinate 57,197 of NZ_AFHI01000007.1, read as the reverse complement.
CACCGAGTTTGTCGCCGGTTTCCCGCACATGCCAGGCCAATAAGGCGGCTAAATGTGCAGCCTGAATCGACTTGAGCAGTAGTTGTGTACCAAAACGCATCGACTCAGATAAATCGGTCAGGATAAACACTGGCCGCTCTTTTTCTTCGCGGAATAATTTGGTGTGCACTTTGCCTGTGCGTGCAGTGACCCGCCAGTCGATGGTGCGCACATCATCACCGGGTTGGTAATGCCGTACTTCATCAAACTCCATACCCCGGCCTTTACTGCGGGCCAGATAGGAGCCAGCGAGCTTACTTTGAATAGCCATTTTAGGGGCTAAATCCAGCAAAGCATGATGACGCTGATAGGCCAACAACTGCGGTAAATCCAGATGGATACCGTCTGTGGCCAGTTGTTCAAGCTGAAGTTGGGTATTCATCAAAAATACATCAGGCTACAGGAACCAGTTTTAAAATCTCTCTGAGTACGTCATCTGTGCTTAAACCCTGAGCTTCAGCATCGTAGGTTAAGATCAGGCGATGACGTAACACATTAAAAAATACTGCCTGAATGTCATCCGGCGTAACAAAATCACGGCCTTCCAACCAGGCTTTAGCACGGGCACAACGCTCAAGTGCAATACTGGCGCGGGGGCTGGCGCCATAAGCTATCCATTTTGCCAGTTGCTCGCTGTAGGCTGCGGCATTGCGGGTCGCCATCACCAGCTGCACTATGTAGTTTTCCAGGCTTTCGGCCATATGCAGTTTTAAAATATCCTGACGGGCGGCAAAAATATCAGCCTGGCTGATAGGGCTGAGTTTGGTTTTTTCATGAGCTAAAGCTTCACCCCGGGTTAAACGTAAAATAGCCAGTTCTGTCGCTGCATCCGGATAATCCACTTTGAGGTGCAATAAAAAACGGTCCAGCTGGGCTTCAGGCAAAGGATAAGTACCTTCCTGCTCCAGCGGGTTTTGGGTTGCCATCACTAAAAACAACTCGGGCAAGGCGTAGGTTTTGCGACCTACGGTAATTTGTTTTTCCGCCATAGCTTCTAACAAGGCCGACTGCACTTTAGCAGGAGCGCGGTTAATCTCGTCGGCCAGAATAATATGGTGAAACAAAGGGCCAGCCTGAAACTCAAATTGCCCGGTTTCAGGGCGGTAAATATCTGTGCCTGTTAAATCGGCGGGTAATAAATCCGGCGTAAACTGAATGCGGTGAAAACGACCTTCCACCCCATGTGCCAACGCATTGACTGCTCTGGTTTTAGCTAAACCCGGTGGGCCTTCTACCAGTAAATGACCATTGGCCAACAATGCCAACAAAATACCCTCGGTCAGCGCATGCTGGCCTAAGACCTGACTGTCCAGGTAATCCTTTAAAGCGGAGAATGCCTTTACCATAATACCTACTACTGTTTTTTAGTTATCGTCGTCAGTTAAACCCTTTGTACTTGAAGCTGCAGCTTTGTTGACTGCGTGCTCTCGCCCCTGTCACATAGCTAAACTATGCTCCCGGGGTCTCACGCTCTTGTTGCCTCTCTGCAACTCCAATTACTTTGGGTATATTGTTGTTTATTTTCCAAGCAGTTAGCTCAAAAAAAAGCTAGGCTAAGACCACTTGCTTTTATATAAGGTTCAGTTGCTTTTAAAACAAGTGTTTTAATTTACCTAATCTCTGGTTACAATCAAAAACATCTACAGGTCAGACCTGTCACGAGTCACACTAAGAGGATTGTCCATGGCTGCGCCACTACAACTTACCACACGTCAGGGAGACCGTATCGCCATAGTGCGTGGTCTGCGTACTCCATTTGCTAAACAAGCGACCGAATTCCATGGCGTTTCAGCGCTGGAACTTGGCAAGCTGGTGGTCAACGAATTGCTGATCCGTAGCGAATTGTCGCCCAAGTTAATAGATCAACTGGTTTTTGGTCAAGTTGTACAAATGCCGGAAGCACCAAACATTGCCCGTGAAATCGTGTTAGGCACAGGCATGAATGTGCATACAGATGCCTTCAGCGTTACCCGTGCTTGTGCTACCAGCTTCCAGTCTGTAGTTAGTGTGGCCGAAAGCATGATGGCTGGAGTCACAGAAATCGCTATTGCTGGTGGTGCAGACTCAAGCTCTGTTTTACCTATTGGTGTCAGCAAAAAATTAGGCCGTGCTTTGGTGGATTTAAACAAAGCCAAAACTTTTGGCCAAAAACTGGCGATTTTCCGCCGCTTAGGTTTAAAAGATTTATTACCAGTACCTCCTGCAGTGGCTGAATACACCACTGGTTTGTCGATGGGTGATACCGCTGAACAAATGGCCAAAACTCATGGTATCAGCCGTGCTGATCAGGATGCGATGGCACACCGTTCACATAGCTTAGCGGCGCAAGCCTGGAAAGATGGTTTATTAAAAGATGAAGTGATGGCCGCTCATATTGAGCCGTACAAAACCTTCCTTGAAATCGATAACAATATTCGTATGGATTCCAAACTGGAATCGTACAGCAAGTTAAAGCCTGTATTTGACCGTCAGTTTGGTACTGTCACAGCGGCCACCAGCACCCCTTTAACAGACGGTGCATCCGCTGTACTGATGATGACCGAAAGCCGTGCTAAAGCCATGGGCTATGAAGTGCTGGGTTATATCCGCAGCTATGCTTTTGCCGCCATTGATGTGTGGGAAGATATGCTGATGGGCCCATCCTATGCGACTCCTATTGCTTTGGACCGTGCCGGTCTGAAACTGTCAGACTTAACCCTGATTGAAATGCATGAAGCTTTTGCTGCTCAGGCGCTGGCCAATATGAAAATGTTTGGCAGCAAGAAATTTGCTGAAGAAAAGCTGGGTCGCGCTGAAGCCATAGGTGAAATTGATATGGCGAAATTTAACGTCATAGGTGGCTCTTTAGCTTATGGCCATCCTTTTGCGGCAACAGGCACCCGCTTAATCACTCAAACCTTAAATGAATTAAAACGTCGTGGTGGTGGTATTGGTTTAACCACGGCTTGTGCTGCAGGTGGTTTAGGCGCAGCCATGATAGTGGAGACTGAATAATGAGCCAGCCGACTCTCGATACAAAATCAACTTTTAGCTTAAGCATTCGCCCTGATCAGATTGGTGTCATTAGCATGGATGTGGCAGGCGAGAGCATGAATGTGCTCAAGGCTGCTTTTGCTGATGAAATTAAATCTTTGCTCAGTGAAATAAAAAACAATAAAGACATCAAAGGTTTAGTTATTATCAGTGGCAAGCCGGATTCCTTTATCGCCGGTGCTGATATTTCTATGCTGGATGGTTGCACTACAGCACAGCAAGCCGAAGATATTGGCCGCATGGGTCAATTGGTGTTTAACCAGCTCGAAGCTTTATCTATTCCTTTAGTGGCTGCTATTCATGGCCCTTGTTTAGGTGGTGGTTTAGAACTGGCGTTAGCCTGTCATGCCCGTGTTGCGACTACAGACAACAAAACTGTCCTGGGTTTACCTGAAGTGCAGCTGGGTTTATTGCCTGGCAGCGGTGGTACTCAGCGTTTACCTCGTCTGGTTGGTATTCAAAAAGCTTTGGATATGATTTTAACCGGCAAGCAGCTGCGTGCTGCTCAGGCAAAAAAAATCGGTTTAGTCGATGCCGTGGTCCCTAAAAGTATTTTGCTGGAGGCCGCAGTGCAGTTGGCGCTGAAAGGCAAACCGGCAGCTCGTGACGTCAAACTGAACTTTGTGGGTAAAGTGCTGGAAAAAACACCTTTTGGCCGCGCCATCGTGTTTAGTCAGGCAGAAAAACAAACTTTAGCTAAAACTCATGGCAATTACCCGGCACCGCTTAAAATCCTTAAGGCGATTAAAGCCGGCGTGGATGGCGGTTTTAATAAAGGTCTGGATGTGGAAGCCAAAGCTTTTGGTGAGCTTTGCATGACCAGCGAGTCCAAAGCCTTACGTTCATTATTTTTTGCCACCACTCAGATGAAAAAAGAGACTGGTGCAGGGGATGTGGTGCCACGTAAAGTGCACAAAGCAGCTATTTTAGGCGGCGGTCTGATGGGCGGTGGTATCGCCAATGTCACTGCGACTAAAGCAGGTGTGCCGGTGCGGATTAAAGATATCAGCCAGCAGGGTATTTCCAATGCAATGAAATACAGCTACAGCCTGCTGGAGAAAAAGCTGCGTAAGCGTTTTGTCACTAAGACTGAAGTGCAAAAGCAAATGTCCTTGCTGACGGGTACGACAGATTACAGCGGTTTCCATGATGTGGATTTAGTGGTGGAAGCTGTATTTGAAGACTTAAACTTAAAACAGCAAATGGTCGCCGATATCGAAACCAATTGCTCAGAACATACTGTTTTTGCCAGTAACACCAGTTCATTGCCAATAGGCCAAATTGCGGCTAAAGCGGCCCGGCCTGAAAATGTGATTGGTCTGCATTACTTCTCTCCTGTGGATAAAATGCCATTGGTTGAAGTCATAGCGCATGACAAAACTTCGGCTGAAACTATTGCAACTACTGTGGCATTTGCCCGTAAGCAAGGCAAAACGCCTATCGTTGTTAAAGATGGCGCAGGTTTTTACGTTAACCGTATTCTGGCACTGTATATGAACGAAGCGGCCAATATACTGCTCGAAGGTGAACCTGTGGAAGCGCTGGATAAAGCGCTGGTGAAATTTGGTTTCCCTGTAGGTCCTATTACCTTGCTCGATGAAGTGGGTATAGACGTAGGCGCAAAAATCTCCCCAATTCTGCTGAAAGAACTGGGGGAGCGTTTTGCCGCACCAGCAGCCTTTGACCGTTTATTGGCCGATGGCCGTAAAGGCCGTAAAGCTGAAAAAGGTTTTTATCTGTACGGTGCCAAAGCTAAGGGCAAAAAGCAGGTGGATGCTTCGGTGTATACCATACTGGGTTTAAATCCTGCGGCTAAGTTGGGCGGCGATCAAATAGCGCTGCGCTGCGTGGTGCAAATGCTGAACGAAGCCGTGCGCTGCTTAGAAGAAGGAATTATCAGCAGTGCCCGCGATGGTGATATAGGTGCCATCTTTGGCATCGGCTTCCCGCCGTTTCTCGGCGGCCCGTTCCGCTACATCGACCAAATGGGTGCTGCCACTTTAGTAGCGCATCTGCGTAGCTTTGAGAGCCGTTTTGGTGCACGTTTTGCCCCAAGCAAGCTGTTGCTGGAAAAAGCAGAACAAAATACCACTTTCTATTAAGCCATCCTTTGCTCCAGAAAAGGCTGCTATCTGTCCGATAGCAGCCTTTTTTTTGCTTATTTTATCTGTTGTCTTGGCGTCGTTTTGTTTTGTTACATCTTATTCGTCGCATTATCTGCCGCTGTTCTGGCTGTAAAACAGCGGCTGTGTTAACGTTTTGTTGTTTTTAATCACTAAACTCAAGCACAAAAAAGAGAGAGAATGATGCCCAATCCGTTCCGTATTCTTGGTTATGGAGTTGCCATGCTTACCAGTATCCAACTGATGGCCGCTATGCCGTCAACAGCCCCTGTCGCGCCAACCAAACCCTATGTGGTTAAATCAGAACATGGCGACAGGCAAGACCCTTATTATTGGTTAAGGGATGATAAAAGGCAGGCTCCTGAAGTTCTAGCTTACCTGAATGCCGAAAACCAGTATTACCAGCAGTATGCCGATCACTACAAAACACTGAATAAAACCCTGGCGGATGAAATTATCGGCCGGGTGAAACAGGATGACAGCACAGTCCCTGCCATCAAAGGGGACTATTCCTATTACACCCGCTATGAGCAAGGTAAAGAGTATCCTATCTATGCACGTAAACCCAAAGCTGGTGGTGCAGAGCAAGTGATGCTGGATGTCAACAGCCTGGCCCAGGGGAAAGATTTTTACCAGATAGGCAATTTTCAGGTCAGTCCAAATCAGCAACTGCTGGCCTATGCGGAAGACACCAGTGGCCGTAGGAATTACAACCTCAAAGTGCGTGACTTGCGAACAGGCAAAGACTTACCCTCTGTTATTACAGGGGCCGCAGCCTCTTTAGCCTGGTCAGCGGACAACAATCAGCTGTTTTATATCGAAAAAGATCCTCAAACTTTATTAGGCACCAAAGTGCGCCGTCATACTCTGGGTCAGGATGTGACGAAAGATGAGTTGCTGTATGAAGAAAAAGACAGCAGTTTTTATATGGGGGTTGGCAACAGTGCAGATGATCAGTACGTAGTCGTTTGGCTGGAAAGCACTGTGTCGAACGAGATGCTGGTGCTGAAAAGTGATGATAAGTCTGGCAAATTTACCTCCATAGCGCCTCGTCAGCGCGATTTTAAATACGAAGTTGAGCATATAGATAACCGTTGGGTGATCATGACCGACTGGGATGCGCCTAACTACCGTCTGATGACAGTGAAGGATGACCAGATAGGTGATCGTAGCCGTTGGCAGCCGTTGCTGGCCCACAACCCTGATGTGTTTATTGATTCATTCCAGTTATTTACCGACTATCTGGTGATTAACGAGCGTAGCAATGGCCTGGACAGAGTGCGTTTGATGCCATGGTCTGATTTAAGCAAAGCCCGGTATGTCGAATCCGATGAAGCCGCTTATGTGGCAAAAACAGATAACAATCCAGAACAAAATAGTCAGTGGTTTCGCTACCGTTATACCTCCTTGACCACTCCGTCGTCTGTGTACGAAATGCATATGAAAACAGGCGAAAAACGTTTGTTGAAAGAGCAGGAAGTTTTAGGTGGTTTTGATAAAAACAATTATCAGACGGAACGCGTCTGGGCGACTGCTCAGGATGGCACTAAAATTCCGGTGAGTCTGTTGTATAAAAAGGGCCTGAAAAAAGATGGCACAGCACCTTTGTATCAGTACGCTTATGGCTCTTATGGCATCTCCAGCGCGCCATCCTTTCGCAGCACAGTGATCTCTTTGGTTGACCGGGGTTTTGTCTACGCTATTGCTCATATTCGTGGTGGTCAGGAAATGGGCCGTGCCTGGTATGAAAACGGCAAACTATTGAACAAGGTCAATACCTTTACTGACTTTATCGATGTGACTGATTATCTGGTCACTGAAAAATATGCAGCTAAAGATAAAGTCTTTGCGATGGGGGGTAGTGCAGGTGGTTTATTAATGGGCGCTATCGCCAACATGGCTCCGGAGAAATACAGTGGTCTGGTCGCTCATGTGCCTTTTGTAGATGTGGTGACTACTATGCTCGATGAGTCTATTCCGCTGACCACCAATGAGTTTGATGAGTGGGGCAATCCCAAACAAAAAGCCTATTACGACTATATGTTGTCTTATTCCCCTTATGATCAGCTAAAAAAGCAGGCTTATCCGGCTATGTTGGTGACTACAGGTTTGCATGACTCCCAGGTGCAGTATTTTGAGCCGGCTAAATGGGTTGCTAAACTGCGTACCATCAAAACGGATCAACAGCCTTTATTGTTCCGTACTAACATGGAAGCGGGTCATGGCGGTAAATCAGGACGCTTCTCGCGTATGATTGAAATAGCCGATGAATACGCTTTTATTTTGTCTCTGCTGCCGGCAAGTCCGAAGTCTTAAACTGAAATTTACCGGCGCTGTATCTGTGATGCGCGCCGGTTTTTTGTGTCTTTTTTTCAGGCGTGATCGAAATTTCGGCGTATTTTTCTGCATTTTTATCAGTCAGTCGTTCAGCAGGCTGGTATACTGCGGCCGTTTTTGAATCGGGAGCATGAAAGGGGAGTATAACGTGGTCTTTGTCCTGAGCCTTTTTTGTCTGAGCAGTGTCAGTATTTATATTGCGGCTTTACGTGCCGGTATGGCGGCCAAACGCTGGGCTCTGGCTGCTTTGTGTTTGGGACCTCTGGTGCTGCCTTTGTTTCATAACCACAAAAGACTCACCTTACGCCGTGCCTTTGGTCGCTTTTCTAATTTCTTTTAAGCCGATCCTTTCCGCTATGCTTCAGGTATCGAAATTTGCAGTTTGGCCTGGTTAAAAAGGTTATTCGTCAAACAGTTGCGTTTATTTTCTGAGCAAAATGCCGCTTCTGCTACAAAGTAAAATCATTTCTTTTGACAAAGCAAAATTTTTGTTTGACGAGTCTGATTTTGTTTACCATACTGCGCACAGTTTGATTCGGATAGCTGTAGAGACAACAAAATTAGAGGAAAAAAGTGATGCAGCAAAGTTTTGTCGCTAACCGTCGCTTTTTCGATGACCAGAATTTCCCTAAGGGATTCACCAGGTCCGGGCGCTTTACTCTGGCAGAGGGTAATCTGCTGGAAAAACATGGCAACGCCATGCAGGAACTGGAAGCAGGCTCACGCCAGCCAGTCAATGAAGAAGAGCAACGTTTTATCGCTGTTTGCAAAGGCGAGCAGGAAGCAGCCAGTCAGTATGAAAAGGTCTGGATAAAGTACAAACAACGTTTGCAGGAAAAACGCAAATTCCATACCGTGTTTGGTAAGAAGCGTATTGCAGATGGTGGAGAAGACTTCTCCTTTGTAGATAACGACGCAGATTAATATTGGGGTCAGGTCTTGAATTTTGCATCTTGATGCAAAATTCAAGACCTGACCCCTTTTTGCTTTTTTTCGTTTTGTGGTATTGATGCGGTCAGGCTAAAGCCCCAAGACCTTTTTAACCAGTCACTGCAGTCAGTTTTGGCTTTTGCTGTTTCTGTTGTTTTAAGAACAAACCAAAGTCGTGGGCTGACAACGGCTTGCTATAGAAATACCCCTGAATAATCTCACAGCGCAGCTGCTTGAGCTGCTGTAACTGCTCAGCTTGCTCTACCCCTTCTGCGACTACTGTCAGGTTCAGGTTGTGCGCTATGGTGACTATAGTGTCCACCATATTGCGGCCACGGGCCGTATTCATATCGTCGATAAAGGCTTTATCTATTTTTAAGGTATTCAGCGGAAACTGTTTTAAATAAGCCAGGGACGAATAGCCGGTGCCAAAGTCATCCATCGCCAGATGAATACCGCGGGCGCGCAGCTTTTTCATGGTATCTATCGCCAGAGTTGGCGATTGCATCACTGTGCCTTCGGTGATTTCCAGCTCCAGATGGTAAGAGGGCAACTCAGAGCGCTGCAGAATGTCATCTATTTGCTCACATAAAAACGGCAGCATAAACTGCTTGGCTGACAAGTTGACGGCGACACGGCCATGAAACAGACCCATATCTATCCAGCGTTTGACGTCCTCGCAGGTTTTTTGCAGAACCACTTCACCAATTTCAAGAATTTGGCCTGTTTCTTCTGCCACCGGAATAAAAGAGGCCGGGCTGATTAAGCCTTTTTTCGGGGTAATAAAACGTACCAAAGCTTCCATACCCACCAGCTGACCAGTGACTATGTCCATCTTTGGCTGATAAAACACAGTGAAATAGTCTTCTTTTAAGCCGTGACGGATCAGATTTTCCACCTGCAAACGTTTGACCGCCAGTTTGTTCATCGAATCATTAAAAAACAGGTAACGGTTGGCGCCTTCGTGTTTGGCATGATACATAGCGGTATCTGCGTTTCTAAGCAGCGCCTGAGGGTCGTGGCCATCTTCCGGATACAAAACGATGCCAATACTACTGGTGATCGCCAGTTCGTGCTGTTCGATAAAAAAGGGCAGGTTAATTTGTTTCAGCAAGTCTTTCGCTAAACTGGTAATGCTGTGAATATCATTGGTGTTCTCCAGTACTACAGCAAACTCATCCCCCCCTAAGCGATACAACTTGGCTTTAAAGCGGGTGAACAGGCTTAAACGTTCAGACAACTTGCACAGCAAGGTATCGCCAAGTTCATGGCCGAGAGAGTCGTTAATTTTTTTGAAGTTGTCTAAATCGAACACCAAAAGTGCATGTTCTACCTGTTCACGTACCAGTTGAGTTAAGTGGCTGGAAAAACGGGCGCGGTTGGGTAAGCCTGTCAAGGTGTCGGTGTCCGCTAAACGATTTAATTCGGCTTCGCGTTTTTTCCGCTCACTGATATCAGACACTACACCAACAAATTGCTGCACCTGACCCAGTTCGTCTCTAATCACATCAAAACTCAGCTCAGCCTGAAATAACTCGCCGTTATGGCGTTTATCTTCAATTTCACCGGCCCAATAGCCTTGCTCTAACAACGCCTGACGGATTTCATGTAAAAACCGGGCAGGGTAGAGACAAAGTTCAAATACGCTATGCAACACCGATTCACGGCTTTTGCCTGTCATGCTGACAAAAGCAGGGTTGACTTCCAGTAAAGCAAAATTAGTGTCACAGACCATCACAGCGTCTGAGATATTATCCAGGCAACGGGCAAACAGGCTTAAGCGCTCTTCGGTTTCTTTTAATTGCTGAATGTTTTTTAAAGTGCCGGTCATCCGTATCGCCTGACCTTGTTCATTTAATTGCACCACTTTGCCACGGTCTAAAACCCAAACCCATTGGCCGTTTGCCGCTTTAATGCGATAGCTGGCTTCAAAAATGGGGGTCATGCCATGCATATGTTGTTGCAGTGAACTGGTGACTCTTTCTACATCCTGTGGATGGATCTCAGAGCGATTGGGTGGAAACTGCTGACTGTCGCCCGGTTTTTCCAAAGGTTGATGCCAGGAACTGGAGCGATACAGCTGACCTTCCAGCATATCCCAGTCCCATAACTCATCACCGCTGCCCCATAAAGACAAGCGTAAACGTTCTTCGCTTTGTTCCAGTTTGGACTGGTAACGCCGCATCCGCACTATGCTCAGATGAGCCAGCGTTAATGCAACAACAGAAAGGGCGGATATGACTGTCAGCACATAAGGTTGCAACTGCTCCCAACCTGCGGCAAACACAGGCAAAGGTGCAGTGATAACAAGGCTTAATGGCAGCAATAAAACAGGAGTAAGGCGCACAGTCAGACTTTTTTAATGGATATCAATTCACGTTAACTAATGTTGTCCGCACTGTCAAAGCCATTCCGACAATAAAGACAATTTCTCTAATAAGTTGAACGGGTTTTGCTCAGTTAAATGACTGTGATCCGGCTTATCTCCTGTAGCGAGGAAAATGGCATCGTAATCTGCTGCCAATAACTGGTAAAAAAACGCGATAAAATCGGTCAGACTGAGTTGCTCCAGCGCCAGTTCAATTTGCTCATTTAAATCAAACTGATGATCGCCTTGCCCAATCGCCAGCCATAGCCGTTTTGCTCTGGAACCTAAGCTGCTGTCGCGCTCTTTTATTTGGGTGGCCAGACCTTGTTTCATTTGCACAAATTCGTCTTCATCCAGCTCTTCAAGTTCAGACAAAAAGTTTTTATAAAAGGCCAAAGTGGCCTGGTATAAATCCGCGCATGAAGCCGCAGGGCTTTGAATATAAAAAGCTATACCTGGTAGCAGGTTCATTGGCACATAACCTGTCCCTACCAGATAACCCAGCTGCTGCTCTGTTCGCAGTACATGGAAGTATTCGGGGGAGAGTAAATGATTAGCCAACATAAAAAGCGCCATGTCCACAGGCCGCTTTTGCCGTGAAGGTAAATAAATCACCAGCGCCTGATCACTGTGTTCAACTGGCACCTTGACCCACACAGGCCCGATCCCTTGAGTGTTGTAACGCTGACGAGGTAAAGCTTCGCCTTGCTGCTGTTCAGACAACCAACCTTTTAACGCCTGACTTAACTGTTCTGCGTCCGCTTTACGCCAGTTGCCCAACATAAAAGCTTCCAGATGAACTTGTTTCAGCAGTTGCTGGTGAAACTCCATAAATGCGCTGAAGCTTTGTTGTTGTAAAGCCGCCGCCAGTTGATCTATATCCGGGTTCAAAGGTTGCAACAAAGAGGATAACTGGCTGAATAACTTCGAGACAGGTTTATTTTTGCTGTGGTTTTGCCAGTGTCGTATTAACTGACGTTTGATCTCATTAAAACGCTGCTCATCAAACTGACAAAAGGCCATCTGAGCTAACAGATCTGCCACCAATTTAATCTGGTTCCCTGCTAAGCCGCTGCTGTGCAAACTGATACCGTTATGCTGCACATGCAAATGGTAAGTCAGACCTGCAGTGGTTGCCGCATAAAAGCTTTCGTTGATCTGATCCTGAAACAACTCCAGCCACAAACGGCTGCTGGCCATCTGAGTCACAGAACCAATGCAGTTGGGTAAATTCAGCTGCACAAAAATATGACCTTTGGGTGTTTTAAAATCAGTATCAGCTTTAAACCACAACTTAAAACCGCTTTCCTTCGCCACTAACACTGGCTTGGTCATATGATCGGCGTCAGCCAATAAATTCAGCTCTGTCACCAGATAAGGGTTACTTTGCGGCAGATGGCTGCTTGCTGGCACTTTAGCCTGTAAATAGTGGCTTAGCTGGCTTTGCTGCAGAGGCTGCACACTATAAGGCGTCTGATACCAGCGCGCTTCCCGGTTGGCTTTTATGTCCGGGGCAATAAACATCACCCTCATATTGTCTGGTCTGAAATGCCCCAGCAGTTCGCGGTACAAAGCTTCGGGCGGCAAGTCCATACGGTAGTCACCGTAGACATAATCATCCACCGGATAATGCTGCATATTGACGGATAAATCACAGGCTCCTTGCAAGGCGGTGCTGGGCTCCTGATATAAGTAGCTCCACTGCACTAAACGCTGACGTTCCAGAAACAGATGCTCCGGGAAGGGCGACTGACGCAGTAATTGCAACTGACCAAACAAAGCTTCAATAATCTGTTCTTTGGCAAATACGCCTTGTTCTGTCAGCTCAAACGACAAAGTGAAATCTTTATAGTTGCTGCCGTCTATGCCTCCGCCTGCACTGAGCTGATTGACCCAGCCGTTGTCTTTGATAAATGCCAGTAAAGAGCCGGGGCCTTCGTCACCTAACAAATGTGCCAAAAAGGAAATCAGCTTGTATTTGTACCAGGGCTGGATATCAGGCAAGGCAAAACTGGCCACCAGCCGCTGACTGAATTTGTGAGGTGCTATATCAAGTTGCAGGGCCTGATGTTCTGCCAGATACAAAGGCTGCGACAAAGCCGCTTTGGCACAAACCTCATTGGGTAAGGCATCAAAATACTGATGAACCAGCTGTTCCAGTTGTTGCAAGGGCAAAGGCGAGACCAGACACAAGCTCATACGGCGGGTGCCGTACTGGCTTTTAAAAAACTGCTGCACTGCCTGTTGCAGACTTTGTTCTGGTGTATCACATAAGGTCAGTAAATTACCGACTGAAAATTTGGCAAAAGGGTGGGCAGGATTCACAGTTTCTTTGTGAACCTGATAAATCCTTCTGCTGTCGTCTTTGAGTTTGAGTGAAAACTCAGCTTCAATGGCCTGACGTTCTTTTTCGATATAATCGGCGTGAAACAAAGGCGCGCGAAACATATCGGCAAACCTGTCCAAAGCCTGCTCAAAGTAGTCTGTGTCAATATCAAAGAAGAAGCTGCTGTGTTCGGTGCCAGTCCAGGCATTGTGGCTGCCACCATGATGATTAATAAAATGTTGGTACTCACCGGCGTCCGGATATTTTTCAGTGCCTAAAAACAGCATATGCTCCAAAAAGTGCGCCAAACCCTGCCGTTCGGCCGGATCGTCAAAATGTCCGACATTCACAGTCAGAGCCGCAGCACTTTTTTCTGCGTCTTGTTGGTGTACTAAGAGCACCGGCAGATCGTTGGCTAAAGTCAGCGCTAAATACTGACGCTTATCGTTAGGGCTTTGCATTAACTGGTTTTTTTTCAATTTATGCCTCGTGACGGGAACCCTGAAAATATGGAAGGCAAGGGTTCTTCATAGCGATTAGGAATATAGTAACGCAATTTTATGCTTTATTAGCAGTTACTGTCGGCATTAACTTTCATTATCATAGCGCACTCTTTTCGCGAGCGTCGCGAAGTTGTAACTGGTAGCAACAATGGTTAATTTGGTTATTATGCGGCACGGTGAAGCTGAACCGCAGTACTTGAGCGACAGTGAACGACAATTAACAGCAGCAGGTCAGGCCGAAGTCAGTGAAATGGCCCAGTGGCTGCATCACCACTATAGTGCATTTGACCGGATTTTCTCCAGCCCTTATCGCAGGACTGTGCAAACCGCCGCAGTTTTAGTGCAAAAAGGGTTGGTAAGCCAAGCTGTTGAACTCAATACAGATCTGGTTCCTGAAGGCAATGCTCAGTTCGTGGTCGATTTTCTTGACATGCTGTATGCCGAAAATCCGCAGGCCAAAATTTTGTTGGTGTCTCATATGCCGCTGGTCAGCTTTTTAGTTGAAGCTTTTACCCGCAGTGGTCAGACACCTATTTTTGACACCGCAGGTGTGGCTTGTATTGATTACCATCAGCACAGAGGGATCTTCCTGGAATATGCCTGTCCAGGCATGCTCCATCTGGTCAAGTCGGTGTCCTGAGTAACACCAGCAAAGCACCATCACGGCCCCATTCTGTTGGGGCCGTATGAAAAGCCCTCACATTTGGATGCTGTACCAGCCAATTGGGTACTCTTTTGGCCAGAATTCCTAAACCTTTGCCATGCACCACACAAGCGCAGTTAAAATGCTGTTGTTCACAATAAGCCAATAAGCCAGCCAGTTCTGTTTTGGCTTGGAGTTGGGTTAAGCCATGTAAGTCCAGCACCACAGCAGGGCGGAATTCGCCCCGTTTTAATTGCCGGGCCAAAGTGGGGTCGTCCCCCGTCTGAACAAAAGCTAAGGTAGAACCGTCACTTAAAAAACCTTCGTACTGGTCTGAAAAGTAAAACAAATGGCTATCTGGACTGCTATTTGTTAAAGTGGCGGCCATTCTGACCTTGCCGGGTTGGCGGGCAAAAGGTATCTTGTCCTGCTGCAAGGGGCGTGCGCCTGTCACCGAGTCACGGAACAGCTGCTTATCTTCATCAGGAAGATTGGTAGATGAAGAAGTGTTCTTTTTTTCTTCAGAAAGAAGAGCTAAAACTGGTGTTTTTTTTCGCATGCCCGAAGTCTAACCAATCAAACGAGTAAAACACAATGACAGAGCACCAAAGCAGCCATCTGACTGCGGAAATTATAGACGAAGCCATCCGCGAGCTGCATTCTATCCATGACTGGTTACGTTGGTCTGTCAGTCAGTTTAATAAAGCCCATATCTATTTTGGCCACGGCACCGACAATCCATGGGATGAGGCGGCTTTATTGCTGGCCCATAGTCTGGATATGGCACGGATCACTGAAAACCTGTTGCCACTGCGTGTGACCAGCTCTGAAGCGCGGGTCTTTTGTGATCTGTTATTGCAGCGTGTGGAACAACGTATTCCGGCAGCTTATTTAACTCAGCAAGCCTTTTTCTGTGGTTTGAGTTTTTATGTGGATGAGCGGGTGTTAGTACCCCGTTCTCCTATAGGCGAATTGATTAGCCAGGGTTTTGCGCCCTGGTTTAAAGAGCAACCAGCACGTATTTTAGATTTATGCACTGGCTCTGGTTGTATTGCTATTGCCTGCGCCAAACAGTTTCCGAATGCCGAAGTGGATGCGCTGGATATTAGTGAAGATGCGTTGGATGTCGCCATATTTAATATCGAGCAACATGAGCTGGAACATCAGGTGTTTCCTATGTTGTCTGATGGCTACAATGCGATTAAAGGTCAGACTTACGACTTAATAGTCACCAACCCGCCTTATGTTGATGCTGAAGATATGGCTGACTTGCCGGATGAATACCATCACGAACCGGAATTAGGTTTAGCTTCTGGTCATGATGGTTTGGAACTGACACGCCGTATTTTGGCTGAAGCTGCAGAGCATTTAAACGATGGCGGCTGGCTGATTTGTGAAGTCGGCAACAGCATGGTGGCGCTGCAAGAACTGTATCCGGATTTGCCATTGCAATGGCTGGAATTTGAACGTGGTGGTTTAGGTGTATTTGCCATCAGCAAAGCTGACCTGGTGAAACACCAGGATAGTTTAGAAGCCTAGTTTAAAAGTTTAATGTTCAGAAAATACAAAGATACGCAGGGGTGAATGATGTCGGGTAATTCTATAGGCCAACTGTTTAAAGTGACCACCTTTGGTGAAAGCCATGGCCCGGCCATTGGTGGCATAGTGGATGGTTTGCCGCCCGGCTTAAAACTCGATTTGGAACAAATTCAGCATGAACTGGACAGGCGTAAACCCGGCACTTCACGTTACACCACGGCTCGGCGTGAAGATGACATCGTCAAGATTTTATCCGGTGTGTTTGAAGGTTATAGCACGGGCGCATCCATAGGTTTGTTGATTGAAAATACCGATCAGCGCTCACAGGACTACTCAGCCATTAAGGACCTGTTCCGCCCAGGCCATGCTGATTACACCTATTGGCATAAGTTTGGTATTCGTGATTACCGTGGTGGTGGCCGTTCTTCCGCTCGCGAAACAGCGGTGCGTGTGGCAGCAGGTGCCATTGCCAAGCAGTATTTAAAAGCGAAGTTTGGTATCGAAATTCGTGGTTATATGGCGCAACTTGGCCCTATTAAAGCACAGAAACTCGACTGGGATCAGGTAGAACAAAATGCCTTTTTCTGCCCTGATGTGGATGTGCTTGAGCAGTTAGATGAGTATATGCGTCAGCTGAAAAAAGACGGTGATTCAGTTGGAGCCCGTATAAATGTAGTGGCATCAGGTGTACCAGTGGGCTGGGGCGAACCTGTATTTGATCGTATAGATGCGGATATAGCCCATGCAATGATGAGCATTAATGCAGTCAAAGCTGTCGAAATTGGCGATGGTTTTGCTGTGGTTGAACAGCGTGGCTCTACTCACAGGGATGAGCTGAGCTTAGCAGGCTTTAGTGCGAACCATGCAGGTGGTACCTTAGGCGGTATTAGTTCAGGTCAGGATATTAACGTCAGTATTGCGTTAAAACCTACCTCCAGTATCAGCATTCCAGGTAAAACTATTACCACCAGTGGTGAAGAAACAGAAATGATCACCAAGGGCCGTCACGATCCTTGTGTCGGTATTCGTGCTGTGCCTATTGCAGAAGCCATGCTGGCGATAGTGTTGATGGATCATTTCCTGCGCCACAGAGCACAAAATGCTGATGTGATGGTCACGACACCAGATATAGCAAGGCAGCGCTAGTGCTTTGAGGTAGAATACAAACGTCGCTTTATGCGGCGTTTTCTTTTCTCTGCGGCCAATGTGCTGTTAATTTTTGTAGTGGAACACCCATGAAACTTGCCACCACCCCAGCTTTGGGGCTTGCTTATTTCGCTTATTTTGCCGTATTGGGCATTTTTGTACCTTACCTGCCGATGTTTCTTGATGGTCGTGGTTTTAATTCGCACGATATAGGCTTGCTGCTGGCAATAGTCACCACCACCCGGATTATTGGTCCGAGTTTATGGGCTATGGTGGTGGAACGCAAAGGCGATCCCATTAGTGTGATGCGTTTTGGTGCTGTGCTGGCTTCTGTCGGTTGGCTGAGCAGTTATATGGATTTTGGCTATTGGCCGCTGGTCGTTGGCCTGGGTTTATTCAGCTTATTCTGGACTGCTATTTTACCGCAGTTGGAAGTCAGCGCTTTTCATTATTTGAATAACGACAGCACAGTGTATGGCAAGGTTCGCAGCTTAGGCAGCGTGGGTTATATCCTGGTGGTGATCCTGGGCGGCTTGTTGCTGCAACAGTTTGGACCTGAGTTTCTGACCTGGGGCGCCACTATTTTTCTGGCGTTGCTGCTTGGTACTTTGTTTTTATTGCCGTCTTTTAGCATGAAAAACACTGAAGGGCAGCAGTCTATTCGCTTCAGAACCTTGTTTAAACATCCGGTGTTTTTACGTTTTATGGCCGCGACTTTTTTAATGCAAATCAGTTTTGCGCCTTTTTATGGTTTCTTTATTTTGTATTGCCGCGATTTAGGTTACAGCGGGCTGACCTCGGGGTTAATGATAGCGCTGGCTGTACTGGCAGAAATTGTCGCGTTCTTCTACGCAGGTAAGGTTCTTAACCGCTTTAGTTACCGCGTTTTACTGACCTTCTGTTATGGCCTTACCATACTACGTTGGCTGATCGTGGCTTATCTGGCACAGCATTGGTATTGGCTGGCTTTTAGTATGTTATTTCATGCCGCCAGTTTTGCACTTGCACATAGCTGCGCTATGCAGTTTATTCAAAGCTTTTTTGCACCAGCACAACGTAGCCGTGGTCAGGCTTTGTATGCAGGTTTGGTCTACGGTGGGGGTGGGGCTATAGGCGCTTATTGCGCCGGCGTATTATGGGCGGACGGACCAGGTGCTACTTTAACTTTTGTCAGTGCGGCCGTGGCGGCTGCAGGCGCAACGCTGATGGCCTTTTCTTTACCAAAAACGCTCAGGCAACAGCAAAACCTTTAACCCGGTAAAGAGTTCTTGCTGGGCATTAGGGGTGTAAAAGGCTACAATGCGGCGTTTTTTTTACGCTGTAGAGGGTGCTGTGGCCAGTCAGTTTCGTTTAGGTTTAATTATCAATCCTGTTGCCGGAGTAGGTGGCGCTGTAGCGCTTAAAGGCAGTGATGGTGTAGTGGAACAGGCTTTGGCTTTAGGAGCTGTGCCTCAGGCGCAAAATAAAACCGCTTTGGCCTTAGAGCAGTTGTTACCTTTGAAAGAGCAACTACAAATACTGACCGTTGCTGGTGCTATGGGCGCTGACCTTTTGGCGTCTTTAGGTTTTGATTACCAGATTTGTTATACGCCGTCCTCAACACAGACTACAGCAGAAGACACAGAACAAGCTGCCGCAGCTATAGCAGAGCAGGGCGTGGATTTATTGTTATTTGCTGGTGGCGATGGCACAGCCCGCAATATCTGTACTGCGGTCGGCGAGCTCGCTACTGTGCTCGGTGTACCTGCAGGTTGTAAAATTCACTCTGGTGTTTATGCCATCAGCCCATCGGCAGCGGGTAAGGTAATAGCCCAACTGGTGAAAGGCGAGTTAGTGAGCTTAACCGAAGCTGCCGTAATGGACATAGACGAAACCGCCTTTCGGCAGGGCATAGTGCGTGCCAAACGTTTTGGCGAAATGCGTATTCCAGCCGAACTTCGTTACATTCAAAGTGTTAAAAACGGTGGCAAAGAATCCGAAGAGCTGGTGCTTGATGACTTAGCGGCTTATATCGCCAGTACCATGGACGATGATGTGCGTTATGTGATGGGCTCAGGTTCCACAGTGGCCGCCGTGATGAAAGAATTAGGCCTGCCGAATACCCTGTTGGGCGTGGATGTAGTTGAAAATGGCAAGCTAATTGGGTCCGATGTGACAGCCACAGAGTTGTTGGCGCTGGTGCAGGATTATCCAAGCAAACTGGTGATTACATTAATAGGTGGTCAGGGCCATGTGTTTGGTCGGGGTAATCAGCAGTTAAGTCCTGCTGTTATCCGTGCTGTGGGCCGTTCGAATATTTGCCTGGTGGCGACTAAAACCAAATTGCAGCAGCTTGAAGGCCGGCCCTTATTGGCAGATACAGGCGATGCTGTGCTTGATCAGCAATTACAGGGCCTGATCCCTGTGCTGGTCGGTTACAACGATTATGTGATGTACAGACTAGGTCTGGAGGAGTAAAAATGCAGGACGTTCAGGCCTATATTCAGCAAGTGGCCCAATTTTTAGATGCAATGGTGCAAAAAGCCAGTGATGATGAATTATTTGCCGGTGGTTATTTGCGTGGCCATTTTGATTTAGCTGTCGGCCGTTTAGAATTAACCGAACAGGAATTTGAGCGTGCTGAACTTATGGGTTCTGTACAACAAAGTCTGGATTTAGCTATTGCCGGTGGTGAGCTGACAGAGCAGGACCAAAGCTTAGTGCTGGGGCTGTGGCAGCAACTGCAACAACTTTCGTGATCTGATAGTGCATCAGATTAAAACTGAAGCCGAATTTGATTTGCGCTTCTACAACGCGCTTTGTGCGCCAAACTACAAGTGAACTTTATGTCTACTAAATTTACCAGCTTAGAGCAACACGCCAGCTATGGCATCGGTCTGCAAATGGGTCAGCAACTGGCTGACAATCCGTTTGACGGTTTGGATATTCTGGCGGTCGCTGCAGGTTTAGCTGCTGCTTTCCAGGGTGATGAACCAGAAGTATCTGAACAGCAAATTGGTGCTGCTTTTCAGGTGATCAGCCAGCGTATGCAGGAACAACAGGAAGAACAAGCCAAAGCTTTAGCCGGTGCTGGTGAAGCTTTCCTTGCTGAAAATGCGAAAAAACCAGGCGTGACAGTGACTGAGTCTGGCTTACAGTACGAAGTATTAGTACAAGGTGAAGGCGAGAAGCCAACCAAAGCTTCTACAGTGCGTACGCACTACCACGGTACTTTAATTGACGGTACAGTGTTTGACAGCTCGTATGACCGTGGTCAGCCTGCTGAATTCCCGGTATCTGGCGTGATCGCTGGCTGGACTGAAGCGCTGCAACTGATGCCAGTTGGCACCAAGTTACGTTTAACTATCCCACACAACCTGGCTTACGGTGAGCGTGGCGCTGGTGGCAAAATTGCCCCATTCAGTACTTTAGTATTTGATGTGGAACTGTTAGCTATTATTGGCTAATTCGTTGTTTTTAAAATGAAAAAGGAGCCTGTTGGCTCCTTTTGCTTAAGATGTGAAACTTAGTCGTATGGATTGTATTTTTTCTTCTTAAACTGGCTGAAAATTAACATCAGTGACAGCAGCGTATAAACCACAAAAATCACTCTTGTCCAGACGGGCATAGACAAGTCCATAAAGCGCCATGCAATATCACCACACATACCTGTAGGGTTAAAAATTTCCGGAAACCATTTATCTAACGGCAAACCCAGCGGGAATTCAGGAAACAAACTGCAGGTATATAAACCGCCGGATTGCACCAGCTCCTCTACACCTATGTGTTCCTGGGTGATCAACACACCCCAGACTGAACTTGCGATAAAAGTTAATAAAGCTATCCAGCGCAAAAAACCATTGGTTGGCGATATTAAAGCAATCAGGGCTGCAAAAATCACACCTGTTAATGCTGCTCTGGCGTAAACACACAACATGCAAGGCTGCAAATTCATCTGATATTGAAAGTACAAGGCCAGACCTAACAACACCGTGGCTGACAGAGCTAAAACGAGCCATGCCGATCGTTGTTTTGACCATTTTGCCAGACTGGATAACATTCGGATCCCTTTGTTTGATAAAACAAAACTATAAGTCGGTCAATCTAAGGCAAAAACAGCCGAAAGACAACCCACAGCACGTCGAACAGCTATTTTTAATCCATAGCTTGTTAACTGCTTTGTCTCTGGTACAATCAGTGCCATTTATCTGACATTATAATAATGACAACGGGCCCCTCCGCATGACTATGAATTTGATTAAAGCGCAAAGCCCAGCTGGTTTTGCTGAAGAATATATTGTTGAGTCCATCTGGAATGGTAAATTTGCTCCAGGTTCCATTCTGCCAGCTGAGCGTGAACTGTCAGAGCTGATAGGGGTCACTCGTACTACCTTACGTGAAGTGTTACAGCGTTTAGCCCGTGATGGCTGGTTGACTATCCAGCACGGTAAGCCCACTAAAGTAAATAATTTCTGGGAAACTTCAGGCTTAAATATTTTGGAAACCCTGGCGCGTTTAGATGAAGAACGTATGCCTGAATTGGTGGACGAGCTATTATCTGCCCGCACTAATATCAGTGCTATTTATATTCGTGGTGCTATCAAAACTCATAAAGAACAGGTGATTGCCTCTTTTGCCGGTGCTGAAGATTTAGCGGATACCGCCGAAGCTTTTGCAGCTTTTGATTACAACCTGAACCATGAAATGGCGTTGCATTCATCCAACCGTATTTATGTGCTGATTTTAAATGGCTTCCGTGGCTTGTATAACAAAATTGCCCGTTTTTACTTCTCATCCGCTGAAGCCCGTGAACTGGCGCGTCAGTACTACAATCAACTGAAGCAATATGCTGAAGCTGGTAAACATGATGAAGTGGTGTTTGCGGTACGTAAGTACGGTAAAGAAAGCGGAAAAATCTGGGCTGGCTTACGCTCACAAATTCCAAAAGATTTAATCGAATAATCTGAAACCGCCGAAAGGCGGTTTTTATTTGCAGCCATCCATGGCGCTCACCCTGTCGGGCCATCGTCGCTTCGCTTATGTGGACTCCCCCTTGTCAACAACATTAATATCAATGAAAGAATAAATGCGTGCTTATGTACGAGCTCTAATTGGGTAGCTATCCCTGGCTCTATGATATTTACGCGAACTTGTTGTCAAATCTCGATAGCGAGCTAAAAGCTCTGAGCGAAGCACTGACTAAACAAGCTGATTTTCATCTTTTATCGAGCATTATCGTTGTTTGACAAACCTTGTTTAAGCAGCCAAAAGTTCTGCTTTATATTCTGTTCCATTCGCTAGCATGGCAAAGGCAGTTCTTACTGTTTTATTGGCCAACGCAACAGCAGTGCAGCGCTTCCCCCTACGTTCGACCATTTGTTGTATCCATAGGTCTTTCTTTGTTTTTGCCGTACGTCGGGTTGCATGGTTAACTGCTGACATGGCGCCACTCACCAAGCAGCTTCTAATCGTGTTATTTTGAACGTACTTACCCACAGAGCCGAGTTTCACTTTACCACCGGAAGTATGTTGAACTGGGGTTAAACCAATGCAGGCAGAAGCATCCCGGCCTTTTTTAAATTGCCCCATTTCCCCACAACCGAGAGCAATATAGGGATTGATCGCATTCAGTGGGCCAACGCCTTCCAATGCTTGTAAAGTTTTACAAATCACATGCTGATTTGCCGCTTTCTCTAAATAACTATCATATTTGTGTATCGCTTCAATGCTGAGTAGGAGTTGCTGCCATCCAGTATTTAACGCTTCCCGAAAGACCATGGAGAAGCCATTTTCAGCATCTTCCAGAACTCCCTGAACGACACGGCTTAAGCCGCCTTGGCTGGGTGACACCCTGATATTAAATTCTAATAATAAAGATTTAATCTGATTTTGCATCGCCACTTTATGTTTAACGGCAAGTTCTCGTAAGCGAGCTAACGTTTGGAGTTCTTGTTGCTCTTTTGATTTACCGTTAATAAATGAAACATCAGTGAGTTGAGCAGCTTGAGCAACGGCTAAGGCGTCATTTTTATCCGTTTTTTGGTTTTGTCTCACACTGGCAACAAGTTTGGCTGAAATAAGTCGTGCATCATGCCCATGTGTTAGCGCGATTTGTTTCCAATAATTTGATGTGCTGCATGCCTCAAATACAATAGTCATGGGTTTTGATGAAGCTAACCAAGAAGCAAATTGTGTCGGTGTCTGCGCCCGATTAGACTGCACCTTGTTGTGTTTACAAACACAAACCTGAATTTCTTCTTTTGCTAAATCAACACCTGCGATTATATTGTGCATGTTGGACTCCAAAATATTTTTGTGTGAGAACTAAAATATTAACCCAGCTCTATGAGCTGGGGGAGTCCAATTATCTCCAATGTTCACAAAACAGCAGGATAGCTGTTTTGCACAGCTTTAGCTGCCGAAGGCGAACATCATGGACGATGTGAGTGACAAAACAGCAGGATAGCTGTTTTGCACAGCTTTAGCTGCCGGAGGCGAACATCAAGGACGATGTGAGTGACAAAACAGCAGGATAGCTGTTTTGCACAGCTTTAGCTGCCGGAGGCGAACATCAAGGACGATGTGAGTGTAAATCGCTCCAGGCGATTTTGTTTTTTCGGCTCCAAAACCACCTACTTCATTAGGTGGTTATCATCAAACAGGCTTTACCTGAAACTTTGTTCGTATTTTTCTTGTAGGCTATACGAAGCTTGGGTTAGGCATTAAGTTTTTAGGTTTAAACTCAATAAAAAGTAACTGATGATGTGGTCACTCTTTGACTCGATAAAAGGCCCCTTTGAGAGGCTTCACGCAAAGCCACCATCTTCAGAAGGTGGTTTCTTTACTTGTATCCGATAAGCTGTACTTACCTTTATCACCTTGTCACAGCTGTAACGGCTGGTTATTATGTTGCCATATATAATATAACCTTTAGTTATATGGGGCGAATCATGCAAAAGTCTGTCATCCGGCCACAAGAAATTTATCTGGACAATAATGCCACCACAGCGGTGTTGAGTTGTGCTGCAGCAGCTGTTCAGCATACGATGCAGCAGTGTTTTGGTAATCCCAGCAGCAGCCACAGCACAGGTATTAAAGCCAAAGTGGAGCTCGAAAGCACCAGACAACTGGCTCGTCAGCTGATTGGCGCAGGATCGGGTGACATCGTTTTTACCTCAGGTGCCACTGAAGGCATTCAGAGTTCTATTTTCTCCGCTTTGTTGCATGCCCGCATGTCCGGAAAAACAGGATCCACTTTTAGCTTATTGTACGGGGCCACTGAACACAAAGCTGTGCCTCAGAGCCTTGAACACTGGAACCATGTGTTGCAGCTGGGCGCGACTATTAAAGCTATTCCGGTCGATCAGCATGGCCTGTTGGATTTTGACTTTATTCGTGCACAACTGCCAAACACCCTGCTTATTTGCACTATGGCTGCCAATAACGAGACAGGTGTAAAGCAGGACCTTGCCGCTTTGCAGCAACTCATCCGTGCCGTTGCCCCAGACGTTTTGTGGATGGTGGACTGTGTGCAGGCTCTTGGCAAAATGCCATTGCAGCTCGAACAAATGACCATAGACTACGCGCCCTTTAGTGGTCATAAACTCTATGCTCCCAAAGGCATAGGGTTTTTGTATGTACGCAAAGGTACGCCTTATCAGCCATTATTAGCAGGCGGCGGGCAAGAGAGTGGTTTGCGTTCAGGTACTGAAAACTTACCAGGTATTGCAGCCTTGCAGGCGATATTTCAGCAACTGAAATTAAAAGAAGGTTCGGTCTTTCAGCCAGAACAGCAACTGTGGCTTTATCGTGATCAACTGCTGTCCGCCCTGCGCCAGGTCTTTCCTGATCTGGTTCTGAACAGTGACAGGCCTTATATAGTCCCTACCACCATCAACTTCTCTGTGCCGGGTTTTGCCAGCAAAGACATTATGGATTTGTTTGATGCCGCTGGTATTCGTGTTAGCTCTGGCTCGGCTTGCAGCTCTAAAATTCCGACCAGTTTTGTGCTGAATGCAATGGGTTTACCCTTGTGGCGTAGTCAGGGCGCTATTCGTTTATCCTTTGGCCCGGCTATGACAGCAGAGGAGTGTCAGCAAGCCTGCAAGGCTATTCTGGCACTAAAGGTGGTGGTTAATTCCTGTTGTCTGGTATTAAGTGACGCCAGCAGTACAGAGCTGCAGCCATTAGCAGGCTTAGTGCAGTTAAAACATGAAGATTTATGCAGCTATTTGCTGGTGTCGGCCGAAACTTCTGAAGTTATTATTATTGATGCTGTATTGCCTCTGGCCAGCCGGATCGCGCTTTTGGTGCAGGGCCATCAGTTAAAAGTGCGGGCTATTCTGGATACGCATTTGCACAAAGATCATCCGTCGGCCCGGCCTGAACTGGTGACCTTATTAGCTGATCTGATGGGTGACGCAAATACCACTACGCTCGGCTGGCCTTTGACCGAACCCCGTATAAAGATGGGCGCATATCAGCTGGAAACCGTGGCAACGCCTGGTCATAGCCCTGAAGCCGTGACTATTCTGGTAAGGCAATTTGCAGAACAAAAACAGCAGCAGAAATTTGCTTTGGTTGGCGATTTTATTCTGCCGGGTGGCACAGGCCGGCTGGATTTACCAGGTGGTGACAGCCAGGCGTTTCGCCAGAGTTTGCGCGCTTTGAGCCAGCAGCTTGAACCTCAAACCTTATTATTATCCAGTCATGATTATGCCCAGCGCTTTTTCACACGCTGGGATCTGATGTTGCAGGAGCAGCCAGTGTTGCAACAGGTGCTGAATACTGAAGATACAGCAGAACTGTGGTTAAGCGAGTTACAGCGTCAAACCGACTGGCTGCACCAGCAATCAGGGCATTTTTGTGGCGTGGTGGAAGTCTGTGCATCCGACGCCACAGCTGTCATTGATAAAGATCAAATTGCTGCCTTGATACAACAGTATCCAAACTTACAGATCTGGGATGTACGTGAACCTCACGAGCAGGCCGCTGGCGCTTTGTCCGTGTATTTGCCGGATTTAGTCTGTAAGGAAGTGCCTTTGTCGGCATTAGTACAGCAGGTGGCAGAGCAGCACAGCGATCATCATCAAATGGAACAGCAGCCAACATTATTGGTTTGTCGTTCAGGAAATCGAAGTTTATTAGCCGCCAAAGTGCTTAACAGGGCAGGCTTTGAGCTGGTGTTTAACTTAAAAGGTGGAGTGGCTTTGTTAGCCTGAACTTTTGGTTTTCGTACTTAGCTTCGACAGATAGACGGGCGACCATAAAGGTCGCCGCAACAGCCAGCACCTGTTTAGTAAAACAGATGCTGTAGAGGGTTTAACAAACGTGTTAAGCCTTTTTTAAACTTCAGTGGTGCTGTTAATACCGACAAACACAAACAATCTTCGCTCATGGTGCGTGGCGTATGAGTATGGTCTGGTGTATTAATCAATAAATCACCTTCACCATAACAACCCGATTCGTCGTAGATTTTACCTTTAAGGACTAAGGTGATTTCCAAACCCAAATGAGTATGTTGTGGCACTTCGCTGTCTTTACGAATATAAAGTAAAGACACATTGTGTTGGTCTTCACCTGCCAGCTTTGCCGAGCTGATCCCACCTAAATTTAACCACTTCAGCTTGTTTTTCAGCAGCGGCTTTAGCGAAGCTGGTAATAAAATTTCACTATTCTGAATTTGTACTGCAAAAGGCTGCCGTTGGGTCAGCTGCGCTGCAACTTCTGGTTGATCGGTAATAAAATCCAACATCTGTTGCCAGTCAGTTTCTGCGCTTTGTGCCTGAGGTAAGGCGGCCAAATGTGCCCCGGCTTCAGCTTCCAAATCCATCTTAATGCGTTGACAATGTGGGCACAGATCCAGGTGTGCTGCAATAGCCAGGCTTAATTCAGGGGCCAGACTGGCTTCAATATACTGTTCCAGCAGCTCCAGCGCCGGGTGATGTTTAACTGCGTGGATCATCAATGGCCTCTCTTAATCTGTCGAGCGCAAGGCGAATACGGGATTTGACTGTGCCCAAAGGAATAGCCAGTTCTTCCGATACTTCCTGATGCGATTTTTCCTCTAAATACACTTTTTCCATCACATCACGCTGCGCTGGAGGCAGTTTGGCAAAATGGGGTGCAACTTTTTCCGCCAGCAACCATAAGTCCCATTCGTTGCTGTCCGTTCCTTCCTGTTCCGGATAATCGCCATCAAAAAACAAATCGTCGGCAGAGAGTTCATCTTTACGGCTTTGTTTTTTGCGTAACATATCAAAACGTACATTACGGGCAATAGTAAAAATCCAGGTCGAAGCACAACCACGGCTGGCGTCAAAGAGCCTGGCCTTTTGCCACACATTCAACATAGTGTCCTGCACCATTTCCATGGCTTGTTGCTCATTACCAAACATTTTTAAGCCAAAAGCTTTTAAACGTGGTGCAAAGTAACTGAACAACTGTGAATAAGCTTTTTTATCGCGATCCACTGCAATAAAAGTTAAAGCTTGTTCCCACTGCGCATTATCTGGTGGTTGAACTGACATAGATCCTTGAATACCGGGCCTCTGATAATTCCTGTCATCATGCCTTTGAACTGATGTTGGATCCAACATTATTCCAATCCTGTCTGTATCATTTTTGCCTGTGCTTTATTTACGCTGTGGATTCAACTTTAGATTGGTTTAAAAAATAGAAAGGTTTCTTCGTTTTATTCTGATTTTTTGTCGAAAAAATAAAATGTATTCTGTTTTTACTAACTCGACAGGAGAAATCACCATGGCACATGTATTAGTAATTAATAGTTCGATAAGCGGCGACAAAGGTCAATCAACTCAGCTAAGTCAGCAATTCTTAGCTTCTTTACCCGCAGGTTTCAGCACTGAAACTCTGGATCTGGTGCAGGACAGCTACCCCCATTTGACTATGACAGAAATGGCCGCCTGGATGACTCCAGAGTCAGACCGTAGCGATGAACAAAAAGCTTTGGCTGCTTTATCTGACCAGGCTGTTGCTCAAATTAAAAAGGCTGACGCTATTGTGATTGGCGTTCCTATGTACAACTTTGGTATTCCAAGTCAGTTAAAGGCCTATTTTGATCGTCTGGCTCGAGCCGGCGTGACCTTTAAATACACTGAAAGCGGCCCTGTAGGCCTGCTGCAAGACAAACCAGTCTTTATTTTTGCCACCCGCGGCGGTTTGTATCAGGGCACGGCATTGGACTCACAAACTCCGTTTCTCAATACAATACTGAACTTCATGGGTTTAAAAGATTTAAACTTTATCTATGCTGAAGGCTTAAATATGGGCCCGGAAAGCGCTGAAAAAGCACTTTCTGCCGCAAAAGCCCGTATCGCTGAATTAGCTCCGGCAGTAGCTGCTTAACGAGGCTGTTGGTTTTTTCTGTACTCACTCTGTTTCCCACAAGCTTTGGCCACTTTCAATAAGTGGCCTTTTTTTAGAAAATTCTGCTTTTGTGTTGTTATTTAAGGACTTTCTTCACTTAGGGTTTGGTAACTCTGGCTGCTCTGAATTATGCTAGGTAAAACTAATGCCTCAGGGAGAGCATGCTTTGGCAACTATTCAATCTCAACATAAATGGCGTTTTTTCCGATCCGGTGGTTTTGATCAGGTGGCGCTGGACTCTGCTGCAGATCTGCAGCATTTAACTGAACTAGACCCCAAACTCTGGACAGTATTGAACTGTCCTACCACTGGCCTTGAATTTGACTGCCGGACTCTGGCTTTGTTGGATCAGGATGGTGATGGCCAAATCCGGGTGCCGGAAATTCTCTCTGCTGTGCGCTGGAGTTGTGAGCGGGTGCTGGATGCGGAAATCATGTTTAAGGCGCCAGGTTTACCGCTGAGCGCCATTAAGGATCAGGATGCTGAAGGCGCTAACCTCAAAGCTGCTGCGCTGCGTGTGCTGGAAATCACAGGTAAAACGGAAGCCGACCCCTTGCAGGTTACTGATCTGGCTGATAAGACACTGCTGTTTTCGCCCCATCATTTTAATGGCGATGGTGTGGTCATGGCCGAATTGACCGCAGATCCCGAGCTGGTGCAGCTGATCACTGAAATTATTCAGACTCAGGGCGGACAGCCGGATCGTAGTGGTGGTTTGGGGATCCACAGTGATAGCCTGAATGCGTTTTACCAACAAGCTGCTGCCGTGGTGGACTGGCATGCCGCAGCTGATCCTGCTGATCCGCTGTTTTGTCCTTTAGCTGATAAAACAAATGATGCTGTTGCTGCTTTTGAAGCGGTTAAAGCCAAGGTAGATGACTTTTTTGTTCGCTGTCAGTTGGCCGCTTTTGATAATCGTGCTGCTGAAGCCTTAAATCCTGCTGTTGCTGTGTATGACTTATTAAGTAATAAAGCCATTAGTAGCAGTGACAAGGATGTTGCGGCTTTGCCTTTAGCCGCTATTGCTGCGGGGCAATCCTTACCGCTGGGCGAAGGCATTAATCCGGCCTGGGCCAGTGCGATGAGCCAATTTAAACTCCTGGTCGTTGACCCTTTGCTGGGGAGCAAAAGTAAAACGAAAGCCGCTCATTTAACAGCGGAGCAGTGGAAAAGTATTTGCCAGCAGTTAGAGCCGTGGCGTCTGTGGCAAGCAGCTAAACCTGATACCAGCTTGCATCAACTGGCTGCGGAGCGTTTGCAGGCTATAGTGGCTGGCGATGGCAAAGCCAGGCTTGAAGCCTTAATTGCTCAGGATCGTTCTGCATCGGTATTTGCTGATAACGTCGACGCCGTCGAACGTTTAGTGCGATATCAACGTGATTTAGTCACCTTGTTACGTAACTTTGTGTCTTTAAGTGATTTTTATCAAAGTAAAAACAAAGCTATTTTTCAGATAGGAACCTTGTATCTGGATCAGCGCAGCTGTGAGCTGGTACTCAAAGTGTCTGATATGGCGCGTCATGCCACTATGGCACCTTTTAGCGGTTGTTATCTGGTGTATTGTACCTGTGAGCGAAAAGGTGAAGCCCCGTTGCAGATAGTAGCGGCTTTGACCGGAGGAGATGTAGACGAATTAATGGTACCAGGCCGGAACGGTGTGTTTTACGACAGACAAGGCCGGGACTGGCGGGCCATGGTGACTAAAGTGGTGGCTCAGCCTGTCAGTATTGGTCAGGCATTCTGGTCTCCTTACAAAAGGGTGGCTGCATTTATCGAAAGCCAGATACAAAAGTTTGCTGCCTCACGCGATAAAGATATTGAAACCAAAACCAACACTGGTGTCACTGCAGTTGCCGCAGCTCCAGCGCCGGCAACACCTGCTGCCGCTGGTTTTGATATTGCTAAGTTTGCCGGTATTTTTGCGGCTATGGGTTTAGCCGTAGGAGCTATTGGTACTGCTTTGGCTGCGATGATAGCCGGGCTTTTTTCGCTGGTCTGGTGGCAAATTCCGCTGGTGATAGCTGCTGTGTTCATACTGATCTCAGGGCCTTCGATGTTGATGGCTTTTTTAACCTTGCGTCGGCGTAATTTGGGGCCATTGCTGGATGCGAATGGCTGGGCGGTGAACACCAGAGCTAAAATTAATGTGCCTTTTGGTGCTGCTTTAACAGGACTGGCTCGTTTGCCTGCGGGCGCAAAACGCAGCTTAGCCGATCCTTTTGCTGAGAAAAAACGGTCTTGGGGAACTTTGCTGATCCTGTTGCTGGTTTTAGCTGGTGCTGTGTTCTGGTGGTTCAAACTGAATTAAGATTGTTTGTTGTATCTGGCCTGCGAAGTCATTTCGCAGGCTGTTTTTCTCTGATGCTTTTCCATTTATCGCCTGCCACCAGCCATTAAACCTATGCTATTCACACAACTCTTGGTCTTTGGCTTATTTCTTTGTATAAAGAGCTTACAACCACCACTAAAAAAGAATATCAATGAAAACAAAACCATGGTTAGTAGCGGCTTTTGTCGCGGCAAGTTTTATCGGTTCTGCGGTTGCTGCAGAACCTCAAACCTATCAGCTCAGTCCTGTCAGTGTAAAAGCGCCGGAAAATGCAGCCCATGCGCCTTTCACTATGGAACAAATTATGGCGCATCCGGACTGGTTAGGTCGTCCGGCTGAAGGGGCTTATTGGGCAGATAACAACAGTCAGTTGTATTTTCAGCAAAAACGTCAGGGCTCAGAAATTCGGGACTGGTATAGCTTAAAAGCGGAGCAGGGCGCTTTGGCAACAGCAGTGCCTATGGCCGACTGGCATTTAATGGGATCGGCGCGCACTGTGTACAGTCAGGATGGCAAATCGCTGGCTTATTTGTTTGAAGGCAATGTGTTTGTTAAACATCAGGGCAAGTTAACGCAAGTGACACGAAGCTCAACCCGTTATGACGAAGTGCAGTTTTTAGCGGATGGCCGTTTGGTATTCCGTGCTGGCTGGACTTATCAGGTGCTGGATTTAAACAGCGGTGCTGTCACTGAACTGGTTAGCCTGAAAAATGCGGATAAACCAGCGGCCCCTAAAGTAGAAACTTCCTATCTGGCGCAAGAACAGCACAAACTCATCGACTTTGTTGCTTTGACGCATAAAAACAAAGCAGAACAGTTTGAACAGCGGCAGTTACTGGCGGCGCAAAACCATGCGCTGGCGATTCAGGCTGTTTATCTGAATAAAGACAAGCGCATTGCATCGGCCAGCCTCTCTCCAAAAGGCGATATGTTGCTGGTCGCGTTAGCGGATAAAGGCGAATGGCGTGATAAAACTGACATTATGCCCAACTACATCACAGCTTCTGGTGATATAGCAGCTGAAGAAGTACGTCGTCGTGTGGCGGATCAAAAACCTCAATCGCACCAGTTGTTTCTGGTTGATGTGAAAACTCAGCAGGCAACAGAGCTGAAATACAACGACTTACCTGGTTTTGATGAAGATGTGCTGGCGGCTGTGAAAGCAGAAAATGCCAAAGCACAGGGCAAAACTTATCAGTCGAAAAAAGCGCCTCGAGCTATTGAACTGATCAATGACTGGAGCTGGAATCAATCTGCTATTCAATGGCACAGCTCAGGTTCACAAGTGGCAGTGATGCTCAAAGCCTGGGATAACAAAGACCGCTGGCTGGCGACAGTAGATTTTGCGAAGAAGCGTCTGGTGAATCAGCACAGATTGCATGATGATGCCTGGATTAACTACAGCTTTAATGACTTTGGCTGGTTAAGCCAAAAAGAGTCTTTGTATTACCTGTCAGAAGAATCAGGTTATGCCCATCTGTATGTTAAACCCGTCAATGGCACTGCAAAAAAACTGACAGCCGGTACTTTTGAAGTCAGTAATCCGCGTTTAACTAAAAACGATCAGTACCTGTATTTCAAAGGCAATATCAGCCATCCTGGCATTTACGAAGTGTATCGTGTCAATTTAGCTTCAGGCCAGCTGGAGCAAATGACAGCGCTCAAAGGCTCGGCTGACTATCAGTTATCACCGGATGAAAACAAGCTGCTGCTGACCTGGTCCAACACTGTAACGCCACCAGAGTTATATCTGATGGACAACAAACCTAAAGCCAAAGTCAGCCGTTTAACTCATACAGTGTCAGCAGAGCTGATGGCGTTAAACCTTGCTGCACCACAAGTAGTTGCTGTGCCATCCAGCCATGGTAAACAGCCTGTGTTTTCTAAGCTTTATTTGCCAAAAGATTATCAGCAGGGTGAAAAACGCCGCGCTGTAATTTTTAACCATGGTGCCGGTTATCTGCAAAACAGTGACTTGGGCTGGTCTGGTTATTTCCGTGAATACCTGTTCCACAATCTGTTGATCCAGCAAGGTTATGTCGTATTGGATATGGATTACCGTGCATCAAAAGGTTATGGCCGTGACTGGCGTACAGCTATTTACCGCCAGATGGGTACCCCTGAAACTCAGGATTTAGTTGATGGTGTGAAGTACCTGGTGGCGAATGCTCATGTTGACCCACAACGTGTAGGTACTTATGGTGGCTCTTACGGTGGCTTTATGACCTTTATGGCCTTGTTCACTGAACCTGATCTGTTTAAAGCAGGTGCGGCTTTACGTCCTGTCAGTGACTGGGCCTATTACAACCATGGCTATACCTCAAACATTCTGAATACCCCTGATGTAGACCCAATAGCTTATCGTCGTAGTTCGCCGATTTACTTCACTGAAGGATTAAAAGGCAAGCTGTTGATTAATGCGCCTATGGTGGATGACAACGTGTTTTTCCAGGATGTGGTGCGTTTAGTGCAACGTTTGATTGAGCATGAAAATGCCAACTTTGAGACTGCGATTTATCCGGTAGAACCTCATGGTTTCCGTCAGCCAAGCAGCTGGCTGGATGAATACAAACGTATCTTCCGCTTATTTGAACAAGAGCTTTAACAGGATCAGGGTCAGAGCTTTTGCTCTGACCCTACTCAAAATCTGGTTCCAACTCAAAACGTAACAGCTGCGAAGAATACGGCTGGTACACTTCTAAACATAAAGCCTGTAATAACAATCGTGGTGCTGCGGCATAAGCTTCATCATGAGCATAAAAAGCATCGCCTAAAATGGGATGTCCCAGGCTTTGCATATGCACCCGTAATTGATGCGAACGTCCCGTCACTGGACGAAGTTCCACTAAACTGCTTTGGCCATCAAAACTTAAACGTTGAAAATGCGTCAGAGCGGCTTTGCCGGTTTTTTCACAGATTTTTTGCAGAGGAGGTTTGGCTGCATCTGCGATCAGCGGGGCATTCACCATGCCTTGTTCGGCAATTTCACCCCAGACTCTGGCGCGGTAAATTTTTTTCACTGAACGTGAGGCAAACTGTTGTTTCAGTGCTGCTTCCGCTTTACGACGCAGCGCAAACACCACTAAACCTGAAGTGCTCATATCAAGGCGATGCACTAATTGAGCGAGTGGGAATTGCTGCTGCACCCGGCTTAATAAGCAGTCCTGCATCTCTTCAGCACGGCCAGGATTGGTTAATAAGCCACTGGGTTTATTCACGACCAGAATGTCTTTATCCAGATACAAAATATCCAGCCAGGGTTCGGCTGGTGGGTTATACACAAAAGGCCTTTGCATCCACTCACTCTTATTAATACAGATGGTTAGTACAGATATAGCTACTGCAGTTATGACGTCAATTCTGGCATACTAGCGCCAACTTTGTATCTAGTTATTTAAAATGACAATGACGTTAAATGATTTGGCAATTTTACCCGCGACCACAGAAAAATGGCTGTTAGTCTATCAGGATGAACATCTGCTGGTGGTGAATAAGCCTGCGCATTTATTAACAGTGCCGGGGCGGCATCCACAAAATCAGGATTGCCTGATAAGCCGCGTGCAACTGGAATTCCCCTCTGCATCCGTGGTACATCGATTGGATTATGACACTTCGGGTTTATTGGTGTTACCTCTGACGAAAAAAGCGCTGACGACGATCAGCAAAGAGTTTCAAAGCAGGGGTACAAAAAAGATTTATCAGGCTGTGGTGACCGGTGTACCAGAGCCTTCAGAAGGTACAGTGGATAAAGCTATAGCGGCTGACGCTGACAACAGGCCTTTGTATAAAATCAGCGCAGAGGGTAAAGCCTCTGTAACGCACTACAAAGTGCTGAGCTTGTTACCACAGCAGCAAGCCTCTTTAGTGCAATTAGAGCCTGTCACAGGGCGCTCTCATCAATTACGGCTGCATATGCAAAGCATAGGGCATGCCATTTTAGGTGATCCATTTTATGCAAGCCAAGCGCAGCAACAGCAAAGCAGCCGTTTACTATTGCATGCAACTGTACTGGAATTTACTCACCCACAAAGCGGGCTCTTGATGAGCTTTACTGCTGAACCTGACTTTTTGCAGGCTTTGTGCTGACAAGATACAGCAGCCCCAGCAGCAGACCACAAATCACCCCATACAAATGAGCGTCTATGGCCACATTGGCGTCTATTAAGGCGGCCAGCTCCATGTCTGGTCCTTGCCACTGCTCATAGGTGACTTTGGCTATCACACCCAGCAGAATAAGCCAGCCGGACTGGACTTTATGTCGAATATCGAGCAAAGCACCGACGGTAATAAAACAGTGCAACCAGCCGGATAAACCGACATAAATCTGGATTTGTGGGCTGAACAGATACAGAAGCAGGCTGATCCCCAGACAACCTGACAGCAGCAACAACACAAAAGATTTCAGTTGGTAATGCAGCTGATGCAACATCAGCATCAGCAACAAAGCGCCCAGATTCATCACTAAATGCCAGTGATTGCTGTGCAGTAAATGACCGGTGAAAGAGCGCCATACTTGCTGTGGCTGAGCTCTGTGGTATTCCAGTACTGAACGGGCAGCCTCCGGCAGCAGATGCAGCAGTACCAGCGAGGCTGCAAAAACCAGCAGAGCGTAGTGAAAAGAAGAAAAGGCGCGAAAATTCATCAACATCATCATTCACAGTATAGAAATGCTGCTATGCAAAAGCATTCGTCGCTTCAGGTCAAGGCTTTTAACGTGAAAACTGAGATCAGTCATTGATCCAACTGGCCCGACTAGGTAAGGTGAAGGTCTGTAAGAGGTAGGAAAAATAATGATAACAACTAAACCCGTCGTACTTGAAGTCTCAGCTTTGTTGACTGCGCTCACTCGCCCCAATCACATAAGAAAGCTATGTTCATGGGGTCTCTCTCACTGGTCGCCGCGCTGCAACATCAATTACTTAGGCTTGAAGTTTAATTTTCGGGTCCTGACAGCGGCATTGCTGTTCAGCAGTTCTGCTTTATTTGCTACAACAACAGATCCTGAAGCCACCACGGCTATAGAACAAAAACAACTGATCACAGCCAAACATTATATGGCTTCTGCCGCGAATCCACTGGCGGTCAAAGCGGGCGAGCACATTCTTGCCAAAGGTGGCAGTGCAGTGGATGCAGCTATTGCTATGCAACTGATGTTGGGGCTGGTGGAGCCTCAAAGCTCAGGTATTGGTGGTGGTTTATTTTTGCTGCACTGGAACAAGCAGCAGGCCAAATTAACTTCTATTGATGGTCGTGAAACTGCACCATCTTCAGCCGGGCCAGATTTGTTTGTTGAACAAGGCCAGTTGATGCGCTGGCGTGATGCTTTTGTTGGCGGCAAGTCTGTTGGGGTTCCTGGTGTGATTAAAGCGCTGGAGCAGGCTCATCAGCAGCATGGTGTATTGCCATGGGCTGAGCTTTTTGCGCCCGCTATTCAAACTGCAGAGCAGGGGTTTGTGGTATCGCCCCGTTTAGCTGGTTTGTTAAAAGCCAACTGGAATCCGGGTTTAACTAAGTTTCCTGACACTGCGACTTATTTTACAACCGATGACCAGTGGCTGCAGGCAGGCTTTGTCCGGAAAAATCCGGATTATGCGGCTTTACTGAAGCGCATCGCCAAAGAGGGCAGCAAGGCGTTTTATCAGGGGGACAATGCCAAAGCTTTGGTGGCTGCAGTGCAGCAAGCTCCTGTTAATGCAGGCAATATTAGCCTGAAAGATTTAAGTTCTTACCAGACTAAACAGCGTGAGCCTATCTGCATCCCTTACCGGCAGTTTAAAATTTGCAGCATGGCACCGCCCAGTTCTGGTGGTTTGGCTGTATTGCAAATGATGGGCATGCTGGCGCATCAGCCCATGGCAAGATTCAAACCCAACTCAGTGGAAGCTATTCACTTGATCAGTCAGGCTGGCAAACTGGCTTTTGCCGACCGTGAACGTTTTGCTGCCGATCCGGATTTTGTGAAGGTTCCGGTGCAAGGTTTATTGGCTGCTGATTATTTAAAACAACGCTCAGGCTTATTGACTGCGCCAGAAGGCGGGCCTGCTGTGGCCGGCGAACCTGAAGGTGTAGAACCTCTGGCGTCAGGCAGCGCTATTGAGTTTGCCAATACCAGCCATTTATCTGTAGTCGATAGCAAAGGCAACGCGGTCAGTATGACCAGTAGTATTGAAAACGCCTTTGGTTCTGGTTTATTGGTCAATGGCTATCTGCTGAACAATCAGCTGACCGACTTTTCGCTGCAGGCCAAAGTAGATGGCTATTGGGTGGCGAACAGAGTGGAAGCCAACAAAAGACCACGTTCTTCGATGGCTCCTGTGATGGTGTTTGACCAGAAAGGCAAACTGATTTATATCACAGGCTCACCTGGGGGCAGCCGTATTATCAATTACGTGGCCCATAATTTAGTAGCTGTACTGGATTGGAAGTTGGATGCCCAACAAGCCGCCAATTTACCGCGTTTTACTCACAGAAATGACGGCTTAGTGCTGGAGCAAAATACCAATTTAAGCCAGTTGGTTCCTGCCTTGCTGGTACTTGGATACCAACCTAAATTAGCCGACTTAAACAGCGGCATTCATGCCATTGAGATTAAAAACACCCATTTGGAAGGTGCTGCCGACCCACGCCGTGAAGGCATAGCAGCTGGCCAGTAGCCTAAAAGGATCAGAACAAAAATGAGTATTGATGTAGCACTGGATCAGGGCGTTTTAACTCTTAGCCTGAACAGACCGGATAAAAAAAATGCGCTCAACAAGCTGATGTATCAGCAATTAGTGCAGCAGTTACAGCAGGCAGCACAAAATGATGAAATCAAGGTCGTGTTGCTGCAAGGCTCAGCAGAGTGCTTTTCTTCAGGCAATGATTTAGCCGACTTTCTACAAAGTGGTGAGCTCAACGACGCTCATCCTACAGTGATGTTTTTGTATGAAATGGCAAAGTTTCCTAAGCCTGTAGTGGCTGCTGTGGCAGGCCTGGCTATTGGTATAGGAACTACAGTGCTGCTGCATTGTGATTTGGTCTACAGCACGTCCGATTGCCGTTTCCAACTGCCTTTTACTCAGTTGGGGTTATGCCCGGAAGCAGGTTCCAGTCTGTTATTACCTTTACTGATTGGGCATCAGCGAGCCAGCAGTATGTTATTGCTGTCGGAAGCTATAGATGGCAACGAAGCGTACCGTTTGGGTCTGGTTAATCAGCTGGTCGACAAAGAAAATCTGTTGGAGTTTGCGCTTAACAAAGCGAAAAAGCTGTCTGCTTTACCTGCAGATGCAGTACAAAGCAGTAAAAAACTGATGAAAAGCGGCAGTGCAGTGAAGCAGGCGATAGAACTGGAATTGGCTGATTTTAGTCGTTTACTCAAAGGTCCTGAATGCCAACAGGTTATACAGCAGTTTTTTAAACGTTAAGCTGATAAAAACAAAGGGCGGGTTTTGTGCCCGCCCGTCTTTTATTCGATCCTATGTCGAGACCTTACTACACTGCGGTTCTGGAGTAAGGATCCGATTTAACCCCTTCCACCAGCCACTGGCCGTCTTCTTTGACCATTTTGACCACACGCAGTTCTATCTTCTTATTACCATTGCTTTTGCCTTCAAACAACATGGTAATTTCAGCTGTATTGCCGTATTGCTCCCGCAGATTTTTGCCGGTACGGTCAATGCTGATATTTACTTCATCAAAACTCATGTTATACAAAGTTCGCACTACGCCTCGGGTATTGCCATATGCATCCAAAATACGGGCATAGGATTTAGTGCTTAGTGCTTTGGCTCTCTCTAAATCTTTGGTGGTGTATAAAGAATGAAAAAATTCGCCAGCAGCGAATTCAGGGGAACCTAAGTCCGCATTCACTTTGGGTGCTTCTTCAGAGCAAGCTAATAACAGCAGCGAAAATAACAGCACTAAAATTTTTTGCATTCGTCTTACTCAAAGTAGATGTTCGGCTTACAGTCTGGGGAAATCTGGGGCAAAAGTAAAGAAAAAGGCCACAAAAGTGGCCTCGGTTTAAATCTAAGGTATTGATTAAGCTTGTAATTCGCTTTCTGTAAAAAAGTCAGCAAATAAAGCGCTGGATAAATAACGTTCTGTTGAGCTTGGAATAATCACCACAATGTTTTTACCGGCATTTTCTGGCAGCTCAGCCAGGCGCTTGGCGGCAACTACGGCTGCACCTGAAGAAATGCCAGCCAGAATACCTTCTTCTTTCATCAGACGGTGTGCCATAGCTATGGCTTCGTCGTTGCTCACTGTCTCTACCGCATCAATAATGGATAAATCCAGGTTGCCCGGAATAAAACCAGCGCCTATGCCCTGAATTTTATGTGGACCAGGTTTAATTTCCTGGCCAGCACGGGCCTGGCTTATCACAGGTGAATCGACCGGCTCTACCGCCACACTGATCAGCGGGTGTTTTTTTTCTTGCTTAATATAACGGCTAACACCAGTAATAGTACCGCCAGTACCTACACCAGCCACGAAGATATCGATGTTGCCATCTGTGTCATTCCAAATCTCAGGACCTGTAGTGTCAAAATGGATTTGTGGGTTGGCCGGATTTTCAAACTGTTGCAGCAACACATATTTATCCGGCTCTGATGCCAGAATCTCTTTGGCTTTTTCAATAGCGCCTTTCATGCCTTTTGCGCCTTCGGTCAGCACTAAATTGGCGCCAAGGGCCTTAAGCAACTTACGGCGCTCTAAACTCATGGTCGCGGGCATGGTCAGAGTTAAAGCATAACCACGGCTTGCCGCAACAAAAGCTAAAGCTATGCCTGTGTTACCAGAAGTAGGTTCGATAATTTCTTTACCAGGGCCTAACAGACCTTTTTTCTCAGCATCCCAAATCAAAGCGGCACCTAAGCGGCATTTCACAGAGAAGCTTGGGTTACGGGATTCAATTTTGGCAAATACATTGGCACCAGATGTGACGCGCTTCAAGCGCACCAGAGGAGTGTTACCAATAGACAGTGAGTTATCTTCGTAGATCTTTGACATAATAAAAAACCTTCAGGGTCTGATGAATGGTTATAAGAATACTCGGGCTTAGTTAAAACGAAAGAAAAGATTTGATATAAGATATTCCCATCTAACAACAATGAAGCAGTACAGATGATTTTTCAAAGCACAGAACACTATATTTTATCGCCTGAACTGGCGCTGGCCGTGAATGCCGCAGTCACCTTAGAAAAACCTTTATTGATCAAAGGAGAGCCTGGTACGGGCAAAACCCGTTTAGCTGAGGAGCTGGCAGCAAGTTTAGGCACTGATTTGATTAACTGGCAAATCAAATCCACCAGTAAAGCGCAGCAAGGTTTGTATGAATACGATGCAGTGTCACGCTT
Source organism: Rheinheimera sp. A13L (assembly GCF_000217935.1). Taxonomy (GTDB): domain Bacteria; phylum Pseudomonadota; class Gammaproteobacteria; order Enterobacterales; family Alteromonadaceae; genus Pararheinheimera. The sequence continues at coordinate 17,173 of NZ_AFHI01000007.1, read as the reverse complement.
GCGGGATGGTCAGTTGGGCAGCGAGCGGGTGGCGAACATCAGTAACTACATTAAGCCGGGTAAACTCTGGACCGCCTTTACCGCAGCAAAGCGCCCAGTGCTTTTGATCGACGAAATCGACAAAGCCGATATCGAGTTTCCAAACGACTTGTTGCACGAACTGGATCGCATGTCTTTTGATGTGTACGAAACAGGTGAGCGCATCAGCGCACAGCAGCGGCCTATAGTGGTTATTACCTCAAACAACGAAAAAGAGCTACCAGACGCTTTTCTTCGCAGATGTTTTTTTCACTACATCCGCTTTCCCGACAAAGACACTTTAACTCAAATAGTGCTGGCGCATTTTCCGACCTTGCAGGCCGATCTACTGACAGCAGCACTGGAGGTATTTTTTGATTTACGTGCAGTGGATGCGTTAAAGAAAAAACCTTCGACTTCTGAATTGCTGGATTGGTTAAAACTGTTATTGGCTGAGCAAATAGCGCCATCTGTGCTGCAAGATAAACAGCATCAGGGCGGTTTAATGCCTTTGTATGGCGCATTACTGAAAAACGAGCAGGATGTGGCTTTGCTGGAAAAACTGGCCTTTATGGCTCGTCGCGCTGGCCGTTGATATGCTGATTTCGTTTTTTTTAACTTTACGCAAATACGGCCTGAAATCCAGCATCACTGAGCTGCTGGATTTACTTAAGGCGCTGCAGCAGCAACTTATTTTTGCAAGTACAGATGATTTTTATCTGCTGGCCCGTTTGTGTCTGGTCAAAGATGAAAGCCAGTACGACAAATTTGACAGGGCTTTTGCAGAATACTTTGAAGGGGTCGAGAGTCTGGATTTAGCTGCGCTTATTCCGGATCACTGGCTGCTGCCAGGACTTATTCGTCAGTTGTCGGAGGAAGATAAAGCTAAACTGGCTTCTTTAGGCGGGCTTGAGCAGTTGCTGGAGCAATTTAAACAGCGTTTAAAAGAACAACAGGAAAAACACGCCGGTGGTAATAAATGGATAGGCACGGGCGGCTCATCGCCTTTTGGTGCTTATGGTTTTCACCCTGAAGGCATAAGAGTTGGGCAGCAGGGCAGTGGGCAGCGCCGAGCGGTCAAAGTATGGGACAAACGTGATTTTAAAGACTTTGATCAAAATGCAGAGTTAAATCACAGAGCTATGCAATTGGCGCTTCGCCAGCTACGTCGTTTTGCCCGCACCGGACAAGCCACAGAGCTGGATTTAAACGGCACTATAAAAGCCACTGCTCAGCAAGCGGGCTGGCTGGATTTGCAGTTTCAACCAGAGCGGCACAATGCGGTTAAAGTGCTGATGTTTTTTGATATAGGTGGTTCCATGGATGATTACATTCATGAGTGCGAGCAGCTGTTTGCTGCAGCCCGCACTGAATTTAAACATCTGGAGTTTTTCTATTTTCATAACTGCCCTTACGAGCAGGTATGGCGCACTCATCAAAGGCGTGCCGCTGATGCCGTCTCTATAACTCAGCTTTTGCAGACGTATCACAGTGACTACAAAGTGATTTTTGTTGGCGACGCCACTATGGGGCCTTATGAAATTACTTATCCGGGCGGCAGTGTGGAGCACTTTAACCCCGAATCCGGAGAAGTCTGGCTAAAACGCCTGTTGGCGCATTTTTCCAATGCGGTCTGGCTCAACCCCCAACCTCAAGCCTGGTGGGGTCATTATCATTCCATTGCCATTATGCAAAAGCTGATGCAAAACCAGATGTATGGCATGACGCTGGACGGTTTAAGTGGTGCTATCCGGAATTTATCAAAGCGGCATTGAAAAGGTGCTGTGAACTGATTAAAGTGATTTATCAATCAAGCTTATTAATCAAGCATTTACAGGACTTTTAATGCAGCAGGAACAGCCAGAACATCAGGACCTAAGAGAAGTAGCGCCTGACACCTTTGTCGACGAAACCGGCCACCAGTTAACCAAAAAAGAAGTACGGGAAATAGTCACACCTCATGCTTTTGTGGTGTCGGATGAATTGATAGGTCAGCCTTTGGCTAAACCTCTGCGCCGTGGTCTGGCTATAGGCATAGATGGGGTTATTATCAGTGGCCTCGCGTCTGCCAGCCTGATTTTTGTGTTACCCACTATGCTGTATCTCTGTTGGAACAGATACAAAGCGAAAAAGACAAATCATCTGCTGCTGATGGTACTGGCGACCTTGTGTATGCTGCTTACGCTGAACTGGGCACCACAGCTTTTGCAGGAAAAAGAGACAACCTCATCCGCTGATTTGAACTTAACTCCGCATGCAGGTGCTGAACTGGCCAAAGTGTCGATAGAGTTGTCCGCCAAAGCTTGTGATGAAGTTTGTGTTGAAGACAAAATAAAATCGCTGGCGCTTGAGTTACAGGAGTCAGGTGTTACCACTGAACATCAGCGCGATTTGCTCGATGGTGTGTTGGATATCACAGAACTTAAAGGCGCTGAAAAACGAGCCTTGCTGGATAAATACGTGGCTGAACCACAAGTGGTTGCAGAGCAAGTGACGACTGCGCCTGTTACAAAGCCAGCGAAGGAAGAGTCTTATTCAGTGCTGGATAAACTGAAAAACTCTGATTACAGCCTAATCAAATGGGTGAAGGGTATACTGGCCGACTTTGGTTTAGGTTTTGGTTGGGCTATGGCTTATTTTACCTTTTACACCAGTTGGAATAATGGCCAGACCATAGGCAAGCGGCTGACCCGTATTCGGGTTGTGCAATTGGATAACCAGCCATTAAGCCTTTGGGCTTCCTTTAGCAGACAGGGCGGTTATGGTGCTGGTCTTGCGACAGGTCTGGTTGGTTTCGCGCAGATACTCTGGGATCCAAACCGTCAGGCTATACAAGACAAAGTCGCCAGCACTGTAGTGCTATATACCCTTCCTACTTGAAGCCGCAGCGTTGTTGACTGCGCGTCCTCGCCCCAGTTATTTGGGGACTATCCGCTTGGTATGGCTTGCTGACTCTAGCTTCCATCCAATTGCACATAGGACTACTATGCTCCTGGGGCTCATTCGCTAGTCGCCTGTCTGGAACTCCAATTAGTTTGGGTATATTCGTAGTGGCTGATTTCAGCGAAATTAGGCTAGAATAGCGACCAATTCAGCAACTCGTTAAAAGAAGTTGCACTTATGACAAGGTTATTCTGAATGAAAAATGTGCTGATCAGTGGCTCAGGCCTGTTTACTCCAACCGAAACTGTGACTAACGAAGAGTTAGTCGCCAGTTTTAATCAGTATGTCGATTTATTTAATGAGCAATATGCGGCTGATATTGAAGCCGGTGAATTGGCCGCTTTGGAGTATTCCAGCTGCGAGTTTATAGAAAAAGCCTCTGGTATTAAATCCCGCCATGTATTGCACAAAGAAGGTATTTTAGACCCGGCCGTGATGATGCCTGTGTTTCCGAAACGTGGCGAAGACGAACACCCTGAAATGGTCGAAATGGCCATAGTTGCAGCCCAGGAAGCCATGGCGCAAGCGGGCAAAACTGCGGCTGATATCGATCTGATTATTTGTGCTGCCTCTAACATTCAACGGCCTTATCCAGCCTTATCTATCGAACTGCAACAAGCATTAGGTGCCTCGGGTTATGCTTTTGATATGAACGTGGCCTGTTCATCTGCCACTTTTGCTATCAGCAATGCAGTCAATGCTATTCGTGGTGGTATGGCCAAAGTGGTGTTGGTGGTCAATCCTGAATTTGCCTCCCCTCAGGTGAATTACACCAACAGAGACAGCCATTTTATTTTTGGTGATGTCTGTACCGCCACTATTATCGAAGCTGAAGAGACTGTGACGTCCAACAACGCTTACCGTATTTTGGGCATGAGTTTAAAAACTGAGTTTTCCAACAATATTCGCTGTGATATTGGTTACACCGAACATTGCCATCCGGAAAGCGATCCTGACGCGCCGTTTTTTAAACAGCAAGGCCGTAAGGTATTTAAAGAGTTGTTACCTATAGTGGCCGACGTCATTTTAAACGAGATGCAGCGTTTAGCTGTGGCGCCAGATGATTTAAAACGTTTGTGGTTACACCAGGCCAATATCAATATGAACCTGTTTGCCGCGAAAAAGATCTTAGGCCGTGACCCTTTGCCAGAAGAAGCGCCGCTGGTGTTGGATACTTACGCTAATACAGCCTCAGCAGGTTCTGTGATCGCGTTTCATAAAAACAAAGAAGGCATTCAATCCGGCGAAAAAGCCATTTTATGCTCCTTTGGTGCAGGCTACTCAGTAGGTTGTCTGGTACTGGAAAAACGTTAACATAAGGTCAGAGCCTTGGCTCTGAACCTTAAATTCAGGACAGTCACAAAGTCTAAACTTTGTAACTGTCCTATAAATCAGTTTACAGCTGAACCACTGAGTTCTGATCGTAGCTGACCTGAGTCGGTACATAAGCATCGGCTTCATCGTCATTCAGCCAGGTTGCGCCATCTACTACATATCTGAACTGATACTGCTTTTCTTTATCCAGATTTAAGCTGGCGGTAAAGTCGCCGCTTTTGGTTTTTTTCATCAAAACGGCCTGTGGATCCCAGTTATTAAAATCTCCCGCTAAAGCTACACTTTGAGCTTGTGGGTACTGATGACCTGCAAAAGTGAAAGTGACTTTGCATACTGGTTTGGTTTTTAAATACTGTTTACTAATACTCATAGCTGCGTCCTTCTTCAATTAACCCGGCAATTGGCACAAAACTACAGTGTATCGCTGTGTGATGACAATAAAGTGTCTAAAAAACAACCCGATTCTGGTCCTCTTCACCATAACCAAGCCAAAGCGGTCCCCAAAATAACTTTCTGGAATGTAGATAGATGAATTCGCTATTAAACGACTGAAGTTGTAACTAAATATGTCGGAACTTCACAGTATTCCTGAAGAAGAGTACATACTATGGAAGATTGGATCTGCTGCAAAGCCTGTGTGTTAAGGCTTTTGCATCTGGCTGAAGAAAAAACAACAGTGGTCCGTCTTTCTATTCGACACATTTCGGATAAAAAAGCTAACAACTGCAGATACTGTTACAGCCTACTGAGCTGTAAGATAGTGTCAGATCAATTTGTGACCAAAGGACTAAAAATGGCAGGCAAGTGGGTAAAAGCAGGGGTTCCTGTATTGATTGTGGTGGCCGCTGTGGTGGGCGCTATTGCATTTATAGCGTCGAAACAGCCTCCGGAACAAAAAAAGGAGCCACGCAAAGATTTATTCGTCGAGGCTAAAGCTGTCAATCGACAAAACCTGACGTATCAGGTGTGGTCACAAGGTTCGGTGCAACCTAAAGTGATTACCAACCTGACCTCTGAAGTCAATGGTGTGATAGTCAAGGTTGCTGATAACTTTGTTGAAGGTGGTTTTTTTCGCGCTGGAGACTTGCTTATTCAGGTTGAGCAATTTGACTATTTAACGGCGGTCAAATTGGCCGAAGCCAGTCTGGCTCGCGCTCAGGCTTTGTTAGAAGAAGAAAAAGCCAGGGGTAAAGTGGCGGCTAAAGAGTGGAGTGAATTCAGTGCAGGTAAAGCACCTGAATTAGGTTTACGCCGTCCACAGCTGGCACAGGAATTAGCCAATGTTCGCTCAGCCGAAGCTGAACTTGAAAACGCCCGTCGTAACCTGATCCGTACTGAGATCCGGGCGCCTTACGATGGCATAGTCAAAGCCAAAAACGCCAATATTGGACAGTTTATCAGTCGTGGTTTTGACCTTGGCACTATCTATGGCACAGAGGTTGCTGAAGTACGCTTGCCTTTATCGGATAACGATGTGGGTTATTTAAATATGCCTGGTTTAACGCCATCTGAGCAGCAACAACCTGAAGTGCTGCTATCTGCAGAAGTGGCAGGTCAGCAACTGAACTGGAATGCCAGTCTGGTGCGCACCGAAGGCATGCTGGATGATCAAAACAGGGTGATCTACGCTGTGGCACAAATTAAAGACCCCTATCGCTTAAAAGCCGGCGGCCTGAACCCACTGCGTTTTGGTCGTTTTGTCAAAGCCCGCATCGATGGCAAAAATGGTGAAAATCTGGTGCTGGTTGAGCGGCATCTGTTAAAACCTGATCAAAAAGTACTGACTATTGGCAAGGATAATAAGCTACACATCCGTACTGTTACAGTGCAGCGGATGGACGAAGAATATGCCTATGTCAGTGCAGGTTTAGACTCAGGCGAGCAACTGGTATTAACTGCTATAGCGAACCCGCTGGAAGGTATGGCGCTGCGTACATCCGCTGATCCTGTCGTGGATGACGCCGAAAAGGAAAAAACAGCGATAGCCGCCACTGAATCAGGAGTAAAACCCTGATGCAGCAGCTGGACCAAACCCATAAAGGCTGGTTAGCCTGGTTTGCCCGCAATAGCGTGGCATCAAATTTATTGATGGTTATTTTATTGCTGGCTGGTATCGCCAGTGTAATGACCATCAAAAAGCAGACTTTTCCTGAAATTCAGCTGGAACAAGTCACTATCCGGGTGGCTTATCCGGGGGCTGCGCCGCAGGAAGTGGAAGAGGGTATAGTCGACAAGATTGAAGAATCGCTGCGAAGCCTGAATGGCATTAAAAAAATCCGCTCTAACGCTGTGGAAGGTTTAGCGACAGTTCAAGTAGAAATTCAGTCCGGTTATGACATTCAGACTCTGATGAACGAAATTAAGATGCAGGTGGATTCCATCTCGTCTTTTCCTGAGCAAACCGAACGTCCTGTGGTGTACAACACTAAATTCCAAAGTAATGTGCTGTGGTTGTCTGTGTATGGTGATACCGATCAGCGTGGCTTGAAAGAATTTGCTAAAGACGTGCGGGACGAGCTGAAAAAGCTGCCAGGTGTCAGTAAGGTGGAAGTGGTCGGAGCTTTGGATTACGAAGTATCTATCGAAGTCTCGGAGCACAAATTACGTGAATTTGGCCTGACCTTTGATCAAATGGTGGCGGCTGTACGCGGCAGTTCGGTGGATCTGCCTGGTGGTTCTATTAAAGCCGACAACGGCAATATTTTATTGCGTGCCAAAGGCCAGGCTTATCGTCAGCAGGATTTTGCCGACATCGTCTTGATTAACAGAGCGGACGGCACCCGTTTGTTGTTAGGCGACATTGCACAAGTCAAAGATGGTTTTGTCGAGATGGAGTCTTATTCTACCTTTAATGGCAAACCTTCGGTCTCTATTAAAGTGGATGCTGTGGGTGAAGACAACACCCTAAAAATTGCTGCTGTAGTAAAAAACTATGTGGAGAAGAAAAAAGCCGATTTGCCCGACAGTATGGAAATCGATTACTGGGGTGATTCCAGTTATTACCTGCAAGGCCGCCTTGATCTGATGACCGACAATATGCTGATTGGTGCCTTATTGGTGCTGATCAGCTTAACTTTATTCCTTGAGTTCCGTGTCGCCTTTTGGGTGATGGTCGGTATTCCGGTGTGTTTCCTCGGCACCATAGCGCTGATGCCATTAGAGATGTTTAATGTCTCTATTAATATGATCAGTTTGTTTGGTTTTATTCTTGTGCTGGGTATTCTGGTCGATGATGCCATTATCATAGGGGAGAGTGCCTACACCGAAATTGAAAAATATGGCAAGTCGGCTGAAACCGTGATCCGTGGCGCCCAACGGGTGGCCATGCCTGCTACTTTTGGTGTCATGACTACTATAGCTGCTTTTATCCCCATGTTGATGGTCGGTGGACCTCAGGGCCCCATCTGGGAGTCTATTGCCTGGGTGGTGATCTTATGTTTAGTTTTTTCTATGGTGGAATCCAAGCTTATTTTACCAGCGCATTTAATAGCGATGGACGACAAGCCCTGGGACCAGCAGCGCAAAGGCCTGTTTTATGGCATGGGCAGGGCCTGTAGTAACGGTTTAAAGTTTGTTCGTCTAAAAGTCTCGGGAGCGACCGACCGTTTTGTTTATGGCCGCTATAAACGCGCTATTGAATGCTGTATTGAATACCGTTATATCACTGCCACCAGTTTCTTTGCAATGTTGTTGTTAACTATAGGTTTGGTGGCCGGAGGCCATGTACGCTGGGTATTTTTACCAGATATTCCAAGCGACTTTATCAACGCCAATTTAACCATGATGGAAGGCTCATCCGGCAAAGCGACAGTGCAGGCCATGCAGCAACTGGAAAGCGCTTTGGTGAAAACCAACGAGCAGATCATTGCTTCAGGTGAAGAAGGGTTGGTAAAACACCGCTTAACCTTTACTCAGTCGGACACCAGTGGCCGTTTTGTGATTGAGCTGGCAAAAAGCGAAGGCCGCAACATTGATGCCAATGAATTTGTGCGCTTGTGGCGTGAGCAAATACCGGAAATCGCCGGGGTCAAAACACTGCAGATTTTCTCGTCAACCAGTGGTGGTGGCGGTGGTGATATTTCATTCCAACTGAAAAGTAAGGAACTGGAACAGTTACGTTTAGCCACTGAAGAGCTCAAAGCTGCCATGCTGGAATATCAGGGCGTTTTTGATATCGAAGACAGCATCAGTGGCGGTAACGATGAAATAGTACTGAAAATCAAACCTCAGGCTGAAGCTTTGGGTATTAATTTATCCGACTTAGCCACACAAGTGCGTCAGGGCTTTTATGGTGCTGAAGCGCAGCGTATTCAGCGCGACGGCGAAGAAGTGAAAGTGATGGTGCGTTATCCAAAAGAAGAACGCCGCTCTGTAGGCAATCTGGAGAATATGAAAATACGCACTGCGTCCGGTGCCGAGGTTCCATTTTCTCAGGTGGCCGAATACAAAGCACAACCAAGCTATTCGGCGATTAACAGGGTCGATGGCGAACGTTCTGTCACCATCAGTGCTTCAGTGGATAAAGCCCTGGCTGAGCCGATGAAAATCACCAAAGAGTTGCAGGAGAAAGTACTGCCACAACTTGCGCAAAAATACGGTATTGAAACCGCGCTGGAAGGGGCTAGCCTGGAAGAAGCCGATGCAATGGTTGATCTTGCCATGGGTTTCCTGTTGGCGTTATTTGTGATTTATGCGCTGCTGGCCATACCGCTGAAATCCTACACTCAGCCATTGATCATTATGTCGGTGATCCCTTTTGGTTTAATTGGCGCCATCTTAGGCCATATGCTGCTGGGCTTAAGTGTCAGCATTATGTCCTTATTTGGTTTGATTGCTTTGGCGGGTGTAGTGGTGAACGACTCACTGGTGATGGTCGATTTTGTCAATCAATCACGCCGTGAGGGTATGCCATTAAAAGAAGCGGTCGTAGGGGCAGGTACCAGACGTTTTCGGCCTATTATGCTGACCTCTGTGACAACCTTCTTAGGTCTGGCCCCTATAGTGCTGGAAAAAAGCTTACAGGCGCAAATTGTAGTGCCTATGGCCGTGTCTTTGGCCTACGGTATATTGTTTGCGACTGTGATCACCTTACTGCTGATCCCATCGTTGTATGTGATATTAGATGACTTTTTAGGCTTGTTCAGAAGTAAAAGCTCTGAAGAGACTACGTATCCAACCGATGAGTTACCACTGCAAAAGTGATAGTGACAAGACAAAAAAAACGCCGGGAGGCGGTTTTTTTATGGAGCATGTAGTCAACGAAGCTGCGGCTTCAAGAACGCAGGGTAATCCCCAAAGTAATTGATGTTGCAGCTAGGCGACAAGCGAGCGAGACCCCAGGAGCATAGTAGTCCTATGTGTCTAAGGATTGAGGCGGATGCTCGCCAGAAGGCAAAGTTCATCCGCTAAAACATGTGACTGGGGCGAGTAGCGCAGTCAACAACGCTGCGGCTTCAAGGACGCAGGGGATTTAACATTCGATGATGTTGACGGCTAACCCACCACGCGACGTTTCTTTGTATTTGCTTTGCATATCGCGGCCTGTGTCCCACATGGTTTTAATCACTTTATCCAGCGATACCTTGTGTTCCCCCGTACCACGTAAAGCCAAACGCGACGCGTTGATGGCTTTAATAGAGCCCATAGCGTTACGTTCAATACAAGGCACCTGCACTAAACCACCTACAGGGTCACAAGTTAAGCCTAAGTTATGCTCCATGCCAATTTCAGCGGCGTTTTCAACATGGTCAACAGAGCCACCTAAAATTTCAGTTAAAGCGCCTGCCGCCATAGAACAGGCTACACCCACTTCGCCCTGACAACCGACTTCGGCACCGGAGATGGAGGCATTCTTTTTATACAAAATACCAATAGCTGCTGCAGTTAACAGATAACGACAGTAGATATCCGGCGTGACAGGCTGAATGTATTTATCGTAATACATCAATACAGCCGGAATAATACCAGCGGCACCGTTAGTCGGGGCTGTGACTACACGGCCACCAGCTGCATTTTCTTCATTGACGGCTAAAGCGAATAAATTCACCCAGTCCATCACTTGCAATGGATCCGAGCTTTTTTCCGCCATTAAACGTTTATGCAGGGCAGGGGCACGGCGTTTTACTTTTAAGCCACCCGGTAAAATGCCTTCGGTGCGAATGCCACGTTGCACGCAGTCATACATAGTCGACCAGATTTTACCCAGCTCGTCCTGAATTTGTTGTTCGCTACGCAGGACCTTCTCGTTTTCCATCATCAAACCAGCAATGGATAAGCCGTTTTCTTTACAGAGCTTCATCAGCTCTGCGCCACTTTCAAAAGGAAAAGGTGGCGGATTGTCAGCAGCAAACTGACTGGCGGCTTCTTTTTCTTTGGCAAAATCTTCGGCTTTTACAATAAAGCCACCACCAATAGAAAAATAAATTTCGCTGAACAGCACTTCATGACCCGCATAAGCTATCAGTTCCATGCCGTTGGAATGTTCTTTTAAAGTTTTTCGACGGTGAAATACAATGGCGCCTTCCCGTGGAAAGGCAACAGAGCGTTGCTGATCCAGCTGTATAGTCTGGCTTTCATCCACTTTCTTCAATAAACCAGGAATAGCATCAGGTTCTATGTTTTCTGGTAAATAGCCGGATAAACCTAAAATCACAGCTTTGCCTGTACCGTGACCAATACCTGTTTGACCTAAAGAGCCAAACAGCTCAGCCTTCACGCTGGTGACCTGATCAAACAAGCCCATGGCTTGCAGGTTTTCACAGAATTTTTTGGCAGCACGCATTGGGCCAACTGTGTGAGAACTGGACGGGCCAATACCAATACTGAACATATCAAAAGCACTAATAATCATTCGGATCCTGCTTTTAGTTATAGGAATTGGGCGCCATTCTAACGGAAGCTGATGGATTTCGTAACTCACCTTGTAACTGGTCGGTGCTTATTACAGCAAAGTTCCTTGCGGTGCTGTGTTGATTTGATTACAGCGAGACACGCAGCCGTAGTAGGGGCGGGGCTTGTCCCCGCCCGTCTCAAATTCCAATCCGATGTCAATTAGGCTGTCCCGCCCTACGAGTTTAAAAATGCAGCTGTTGTTTTAAGGAATAGAGGATAGCGGCTGTAGCACCCCAAATCAGGTGGGGGCCGTAGGGCATAAAATGCACCAGATGAGACTGGCCATGCATAGCAAAGTATTCACTGTGAGTATTTTGTGGCTCGAATACAAAAGGCATTGGCAGCCAAAAGGCAGAATCTACTTCAGAGGCCTGTAATTTGAGCTCCACTTCTTCGGTTAAAAAAGCAATCCAGGGCTGAATTAAAAAACCAGTGCCAGTGGCATAACTGGGCAACTGGCCAATCAGCTGCAGTTGCTCCGGTGCTATGCCGGTTTCCTCATGGGTTTCACGCAAAGCAGCTTGCCGGCTGCTTTCATTGGCTTCAATTTTGCCGCCGGGGAAACTGATTTGGCCCGGGTGATGCCGTAAATCAGAGCTGCGCTTCGTCAGCAGCAGTTGCAGTTCACCTTCGTGTTCGCGCAGGACCACTAACACAGCAGCAGCTCTGCTTTTTTCAACCTGTAGCAAAATAGATTGCTTGCCGGGTTGCAGGAAAAAACGTTGTAAAAACTGCTGCCGGTTCATCTGGTTAGTCTTCCATTGTCCTTGCCATCAAAGGCGGGCGTTCTATATTGCCAAGCAAAGGCAAAATTTTATTTACTTTATGAAAGGTTTCTTCGTATTCAGCATCGACTTGTGAGTCAGCCACTATGCCACCGCCAGCCCAGCAAAAGGCCTGGCCTTGTGCCATCACTAAAGTGCGGATGGCAATATTAGTGTCCATATCGCCGTTGCTGTTGATATAACCCACTGCGCCACAATACACAGAGCGGCTATGAGGTTCTAACTCTGCAATAATTTGCATAGCCCGTACTTTAGGTGCTCCGGTAATAGAGCCGCCCGGAAAAGCGCCACGCAATAAATCACAGGCATCGGCATTGGGGTTTAAGCTGCCTGTGATGGTACTGACCAGATGATGTACTGCCGGAAAGGATTCAATAGCAAACAAAGCCGGCACTTTGACCGTGCCTGGCACACAATGTTTACCTAAATCATTACGCAATAAATCGACAATCATCACATTTTCGGCTCTGTCTTTTGGCGAGGCTTGCAGCTGTGCTGCACTTTGCTCGTCAAGCGCCGGGTCTGCAAAACGAGGTCTGGTGCCTTTAATAGGTTTGGTTTCCACTTGTCCGTTTTTGAGTTGTAAAAAACGCTCAGGCGACAGACTTAAAACAGCGCCTTGGGGCAAACGCAAAAAGGCTGAAAAAGGTGCGGCATTTTTGCTGCGAAGCGTTAAATAAGCCTGCCATTCATCGCCTTTGTAACTGGCTGCAAAACGCTGGGCTAAATTAATCTGGTAGCAGTCGCCGCTTTGCAGATAGTTTTGCACCTGATCAAACTTTTGGCTGTAGCTGGCCTTATCCATATTGGCTTGCCAGTCAGAGGTGAGTTCAAAGGTGCTGCTGGTTGCTGCGGTGTGAAACAACAGAGCAGTTTCTGCCCAGTGAGTTGCCGCATTGCCACGATAGTCCACATACCAAAGCTGCTGCTGTTGTTTATCCAGAATAATAGCCCACAGATAAATACCCACCGCCATATCCGGCAGCAAAGCACCCGCATCTGCGGCTTGTGGTACGGGTTCAATCACAGTGCCTAAATCATAGGAAAAATAACCTAAAGCACCACCGACAAAAGGTAAATCAGTATGATCTGAACACTCTGGTTTATCCGGAAAATAACTGCTGATCAGGTGCTGCAAAGCGCCAAAAGGGTCCATTTGCAGCAATTGGCTTTGGCCTTGTTCGGTTTGGGTTAATTCACCCCGTTGAAACACTAAAGTGGCAACAGGACGAGCCACCAGAATATCAAAGCGGCTATTGACGTGGCTGCTGGCAGCTGAGTCGAGCAGCATGGCCCAGGGTTCTGCTGCTATAGCTGAAAAATAGTCCAACAGATGCGGTGCTTTGGCATCTAACTTTAAAAACTGTGACATAAGTTGTCTCATAAAACGGGCTAATTCCGGCAAAAATACGCTTGTTGACTAGCCGCTGGATCTGTTGCGCTGTATCATATCAGCCCAACTGACATTATGAATACAGGAAAAGCCGTCTGGCCTGAATGCAGAACAGACAGAGGGCTTACATTTAAACATATTCCCAATAAGCAATTCGTAAAAGGGCAAGCAGACTATGACGGTAATTCGCCAGCAAGACTTTATCGACAGCATTGAAGATGCGTTGCAGTACATCTCTTTTTATCATCCGCTGGATTTTGTCCAGGCTTTAGAAAAGGCCTATCACAAAGAACAAAACCAGGCCGCCAAAGACGCCATAGCCCAAATTCTGATCAACTCCCGTATGTCGGCTGAAGGCAACAGACCTATTTGTCAGGACACTGGTATTGTCACCTGTTTTGTCAAAATTGGTATGGACGTCAAATGGGATAAAACCGATATGACAGTGCAGCAAATGGTCGATGAAGGCACACGCCGTGCTTATCTGAACCCACATAATCCGCTGCGCGCCTCCATTGTGGCTGACCCTGCAGGTGCCCGTAAAAATACTCAGGACAACACACCTTCAGTGGTGCATATCGATATGATTGCAGGTCACCATGTTGAAGTGGCTATTGCTGCCAAAGGTGGTGGCTCTGAAAACAAAACCAAAATGGTGATGTTAAACCCATCTGACTCAGTGGTGGAGTGGGTGCTGGAAACTCTGCCTAAAATGGGTGCTGGCTGGTGTCCGCCAGGCATGTTAGGCATAGGTATTGGTGGTACAGCTGAAAAAGCTGCGGTGCTTGCCAAAGAAGCTTTGATGGAGCCTGTGGATATTCAGGACTTACTGGAAAAAGGCGCTGAAACGGCCGACGAAAAACTGCGGGTTGAGCTGTACGACAAAGTGAACAAACTGGGTATTGGTGCTCAGGGTTTAGGTGGTTTAACCACAGTAGTGGATGTGAAAATTAAGTCTGTTGCCACTCACGCTGCATCTAAGCCTGTAGTGATGATCCCAAACTGTGCGGCCACACGTCACGTGCATTTCCATTTAGACGGTTCAGGCCCTGCGGTACTCACTCCTCCTAAGCTGGAAGACTGGCCGGAAGTGACCTGGGAGCTGGGTAACAATGTGCGCCGTGTCAATTTAGATACTGTCACTCCTGCCGATGTGCTGGAATGGAAAGCTGGTGAAACTGTATTGTTGTCCGGCAAAATGCTGACGGGCCGCGATGCTGCGCATAAACGTATTGCAGATATGATGGCCAAAGGCGAAGCGCTGCCAGAAGGCGTTGACTTTAAAAACCGCTTTATCTATTACGTTGGCCCTGTCGATGCCGTAGGTTCAGAAGTGGTTGGCCCTGCAGGCCCAACAACGGCCACCCGTATGGATAAATTCACTGACATGATGTTAGGCCAGATGGGTTTGCTTGGCATGATAGGTAAGTCAGAACGGGGCGACAAAACTGTTGAAAGCATTAAAGAGCACAAAGCTGTGTATTTAATGGCGGTAGGCGGGGCTGCTTATTTAGTCTCCAAAGCCATTAAAAAGTCCCGTGTTGTGGCCTTTGCCGACTTGGGTATGGAAGCTATTTACGAGTTTGACGTAGAAGACATGCCTGTGACAGTGGCGGTTGACAGTCAGGGAAATAACGTGCATAAACAAGGGCCTGCTATTTGGAAAGTGAAGATTGCTGAGCTTGACCAAAGCGCCTGACTATAAAATTATAATGAAAACGACGCCCTGACCCACAGGGCGTTTTTCTACTGGGAGAAATTATGAAAGCCTGGATCTTTCTCGCCACTGCATTACTCAGCAGTGCCGCCGTCGCTAAAACCCCGCTGACCATTGAACACCTGAACAAATTAAACAAAATCTACGATGTCGTTGTCTCCCCCGATGGCCGTTATCTGGTGTATGGGCAACAAAATGGTGGTCTGGCTCCTGCGGATAGCAGCGCAGATCTGTATTTAATCGACTTACAGCAAAACAACAAAGTCAGTCGTTTAACCCACAATGAGGACAAAGAGCACTCTGTGGCCTGGAGCAAAGATGGCAGCGCCTTGTATTTTCTGGCGGGCCGCTCTGGCAGTTCTCAGGTTTGGCGTTTGCCGATGACAGGTGGTGAAGCACAACAAATCACAGATTTACCACTGGATGTCGATGGTTTTTTAGTTTCAGCCGACAACAGCAAAATTGTGCTGCAAATGGCCGCTAAGCCGGGCTGCGAAACCTTATCCTGTACAGTGGAAGCCAAGCAGGTAAAAGCAGGTCAGCAGGACAGCGCTATGGTCTACGATCAACTGATGGTGCGCCACTGGGATACCTGGGCTGATGAATTCAGAAGCCATTTGTATATCAGCGATTTAAACGGCAAAAAAGTCACAGATGCGAAAGATTTATTGCCTGAATGGAACACAGATATAGCCGGTATCAAAGAAGTGTCTTTTACGCCAGACGGTAAAAATCTGGTGTTCAGCGCTAAAATCCCCGGAGTAGACCAAGCCTGGCATACCAACTTTGATATTTTTCAGGTGTCGGTCAATGGCGGCGAAAAGATTAACTTAACCCGCGACAATGCAGCATGGGATGCCAAACCTTCCTTTTCCAGTGATGGTCGTTTTATGGCCTATTTAGCCATGAAAAAACCAGTGTACGAAGCCGATCGTTTTGGCCTGATCTTATTGGATATGGTGACAGGGCAACGCAAAGAACTGGCGCCTGAATGGGACAGATCGATCAGCACTTATAAATTTGGTCCAGACAACAGAACTATTTACGTTACAGCTCAGGACACGGGTCAGCATGGTATTTTTGCTATTAACACCAGTTTTGGTGATATCAGCAAAGTCTATGCTGACGGTACAGCGGGTTACTTAAATGTGGCTGGTAATAAGCTGATTTTTACCAATCACAGCTTGGACAAGCCAACAGATATCTACCAAATCACAGCTGAAACCGGTGCGCCAACGGCCTTAACCCAGGTCAATAAAGACGCTCTGGCCGATATTCAGTTCGCCCAGTTTGCCCAGTTTAATTTTCCGGGCGCCAATGACGAAACAGTGCATGGCTACTGGATGAAACCTGTCAATTTCAAAGAAGGCCAGAAATACCCAATTGCTTTTATTGTGCATGGTGGCCCGCAAGGCAGCTTTGGCAATATGTTTAACTACCGCTGGAATGCTCAATTATGGGCAGCTCAGGGTTATGGTGTGGTGATGATCGACTTCCACGGCTCTACAGGTTATGGCCAGGCTTTTACTGATTCTATTGCCCGTGATTGGGCGGGTAAGCCATTGGTTGATTTACAAAAAGGTCTGGCTTTTATTACTGAAAAAGAAAAATGGCTGGATGGCAATAATGCCTGTGCTTTAGGTGCTTCTTACGGCGGCTACATGATGAACTGGATTGCTGGCAACTGGCCGGAAGCATTTAAATGTTTAGTCAATCATGCTGGGTTATTTGATATGCCAAGCTTTTACGGCAGTACTGAAGAGTTATGGTTCCCTGAACATGATTTAGGTGGCCCGGTCTGGAACAAAGACAGTGATTATCAGAAATTTAATCCTGCAGCTTTTGTCGATAACTGGAAAACACCTATGTTGGTGATCCACGGTTTAAAAGACTATCGTGTGCCTTATGCACAAGGCCTGAGCGCTTTTACTACCTTGCAACGTAAGGGTATTGAATCCAAATTAGTGATTTTCCCCGATGAAAACCATTGGATCTTAAAACCACGTAATGCAGAGCGCTGGTACAACGAAGTATTTGACTGGATGAAACTGCATACCCGAAAATAACAACTCGCTGAGGGCTACCGGAAAA
>NZ_AFHI01000008.1 GCF_000217935.1 Rheinheimera sp. A13L | reverse complement strand
CCCCCGAATTCAGAACAAATCCGCTTTTAAACTAACCAGTGACTGCACCAACGGCGCAATGCCTCCGGCGATTGCACCCTACATTTCCTTCTCTTTAGCCCAAAACACCCCAAAATACCCCCATTAACCGCATCCCTCTGGCAATAGTCATCAAACCCAACTTAGTATCTGCACAACCCATAATCAGAATAACGAGGTTCAGGTGCGTTTATTTATTAAAACTGCGATTTTTGCGGCGATTTCAGGTCTTAGTCTGACAGCAATGGCAACACAACAGCCGCTGCAATATGAAGATGTATTCCAGTTGGAGTTTGTGTCAGAGCCTCAGATCAGCAGTGATGGTGATCAGGTCGTATTTGTGCGTAACCGCTTTGATCAGGTGCTGGATAAGCGCATCGGATCTTTATGGCTCAGTGATACTAAAACAGGCCAGTTGCGGCCTTTAGTGTCAGAACAAGCAGATATCAACTCGCCATTATGGTCAGAAGACGGCAAAAAACTGGCTTTTATTTCATCTGCTTCGGGTAAACCTCAGATCCATATCCGCTGGATGGACAATGGTCAAAGTGGTCAAATCAGCCATCTGCCAGCAACACCATCAGGTTTAAGCTGGTCACCTGACGGGAAATGGTTGGCTTTTTCGATGTTTACGCCGAAAAAAGCAGTGAATCCTGTGACTTTGCCGGGCAAGCCTGAAAAAAACGACTGGGCTAAGGCGCCGGTGTATATAGACACTATGCAATACAGAGCCGATGGCCGGGGTTATTTACCTGCAGGCTATCGACATATTTATCTGATGGCTGCTGATGGCGGCACCCCTATTCAAATGACCAGCGGTGATTTCGACCATGGTGGTGATATCAGTTGGCAAAAAGACAGTAAAGCGTTTTACTTTTCGGCCAATCGTCAATCGGACAAAAGAGCTCAGGCTCAGAATAGTGAAGTCTATAAGTTAACTATTGCTGATAAAAACCTGACTCAGGTCACAGACCGTTTTGGACCAGACCACTCGCCCGCTTTATCTTCAGACGGCAAATGGCTGGCTTATCTGGGCTATGACGATAAAAAACTGGCCCATCAAGCCAATCAGCTTTATGTCAAAAATCTGCAGTCTGGTGAAATTAAAGCTCTGACTGCAGATTTAGATCGTGCTATAGATAATTTCAGTTGGGATGGCGACAGCGATGCGCTTTATATTCAGTACGACGACCATGCTCAGGGCAAAATAGCCTTACAACCTCTGAACGGCAAACGCAAAGTACTGGTGGAGCAAGTCGGTGGAGGCTCTTACAGTCGCCCCTATACAGGAGGTAGCTTTAGCGTTTCTGATAATGGTGATATTGCCTTTACCCAAATGTCGACTCAGGCGCCAGCTGAACTCGGCTTCTGGCAGAGTGGTAAAAAGAAACAGCTGACCGAACTGAATAAAGATTTGCAGCTCTCCCGTGATATAGGTGAAGTGGAAGAGTTTTGGGTGACATCTTCTGTTGATCAGCGCAAGTTACACAGCTGGCTGATATTGCCACCGAACTTCGATAAAGCCAAAAAGTACCCGTTAATACTTGAAATCCACGGTGGCCCTCATACCGCTTATGGTCCTGTATTTGCGATGGAATTACAGCTAATGGCTGCTCAGGGTTATGTAGTGTTGTATACCAACCCTCGTGGCAGCACTAGCTATGGTATGGAGTTCGCCAATCTGATCCATCATAAATTCCCAAGTGAAGACTACAATGATTTGATGGATGTTGTAGATGCTACAGTGGCTAAAGGGTTTATCGACCCGGATCAGCTGTTTGTGACTGGTGGCAGTGGCGGCGGTTTGTTAACCAGTTGGATAGTAGGTCATACCGACAGGTTTAAAGCTGCGGTGGCAGTAAACCCTGTGATTAACTGGTTTAGTTTTGTGCTGAATGCCGATATGTACAACTACTTCAGCCAGTACTGGTTCCCAGGCATGCCATGGGAGAAACCTGAGCATTACCTGAAGCATTCACCGATAAGCTACGTGGGTAATGTCAAAACTCCAACCATGCTGATGACGGGCGAAGCAGATCACAGAACCCCGATTTCTGAGACTGAACAGTTTTATCAGGCACTGCAATTACGGGGTATTGAAACTGCTATGGTACGGATCCCGGGCGCTTCGCATGGTATTCATATCAGACCCAGCAATATGATGGCCAAGCCTGCTTACATCACCTACTGGTTTAATAAATATAAAAAGTAGATTTTTAACAGGAAATAAAGAAGGGCCGTCTTTAATAAAACGGCCCTTCTTTTGTTAGAGGGGTTACTCAGATATAAGCAAAAGCGTCCGCAAACATTTGTTCGCGTTTGGCACCTTGATCAAGGAAAGCATCCCGCACAACACCCACCATAGGGAAAGGGCCTGCAATATAAATATCGTAAGCATCCAGAGATACAAAATCGTCCAGCACGGCCTGATGCACTAAACCAGATCGGCCTTGCCAGTTATCTGTTGGGCTCTGGACTACTGGCATCAACCTGTAATCATGATGAGTGGCTGCCCACTGCTGTAATTCTGGCATATGGTACAAAGCTTCTTCGTGGCGCACACCCCAGTATAAAAACACTGGTCTTTTCACACCTGCTGCCGCTATTGCCTGCGCAATGCTGTAGATATAAGAAAAGCCTGTACCACCTGCCAGCAATAAAATAGGGTTGTGACTATCTTCACGCCAGAATGCCTGACCTAAACCTACCTCAACCGTCACTTCATCGTTGCTTTGCAAATGAGCTAGCGCCTGACCTGAATATTGATCGGCCACTGCGCCACCAATATGCAATTCAAGCTGATCCTGTACCGGAATAGAAGCGACAGAAAAAGGCCTTTTGTCTTGCTCTGTTAAGCACAGCTGCAAATATTGGCCTGGTTTAAACTCAACCTTCTGTTGGGGAGTCAGCAGTATCTGGTGCACTCCTGAAGTTAAGGGCTGAATTTTATCGACGGTGCAAATCACTTTGGTCATGAATAATCCTGCGGCTTAGCCACGAATAAAAGGGTGGTGTAAGGTCAGATCTGACTCGGCATAAGCCAGACAACAATAGGTAAATTTTTGCTCTTTATCCAGATCAGACAAAGGGTCGGGTGCCAGATAAGACACAGAGCCGGAGCGCAGGCGGCAAACACAGGAGGTACAAACCCCCTGTTTGCAACGAAAAGGAAAGTCGATGCCATGGCGCAAAGCCGCTTCGAGAATAGTTTCGTTGCTCTGGACCTGAAAACTCAGGCCACTGGGTTGTATTGTCACCTGGTGGCTCATTTTTGGCCCGGCACTTTTAGTGCAGGAACTGCTTGTTCTGCAGGCATTATGCCCAGCTCAGCCCAGATATTATCTACTTTGGCTTTCACTGCGGGGTCCATCACTATAGGTTCACCCCATTCACGGGTTGTTTCGCCAGGCCATTTATTGGTGGCGTCTAAGCCCATTTTGGAGCCCAGGCCCGACACTGGCGAGGCAAAATCCAGATAATCGATAGGCGTATTTTCTATTAAGGTGGTATCCCGTGCCGGATCCATACGGGTGGTTATAGCCCAGATTACATCCTGCCAGTCGCGGGCATTGATATCGTCGTCACATACAATGACAAATTTGGTGTACATAAACTGGCGCAGGAAAGACCAGACTCCCATCATCACGCGTTTAGCATGGCCAGGATATTGTTTCTTCATGGTCACTACAGCCATGCGGTATGAACAACCTTCAGGCGGCAGATAAAAGTCGACAATTTCCGGAAATTGTTTTTGCAAAATAGGCACAAAAACTTCGTTCAGCGCCACACCTAAAATCGCAGGCTCATCTGGTGGACGGCCTGTGTAAGTGCTGTGGTAAATCGGATTTTCTCTGTGGGTGATATGAGTCACAGTAAATACAGGAAAGGAATCTACTTCGTTGTAATAGCCGGTGTGATCACCATAAGGACCTTCAGGCGCCATTTCGCCCGGTTCGATATAACCTTCCAGTACATATTCAGCAGTGGCTGGTACTTGTAAATCATTGCTGATACAGCGTGTGACTTCGGTATTATCGCCACGTAATAAGCCAGCAAAGGCGTATTCAGATAAGGTATCAGGCACAGGAGTAACAGCCCCTAAAATGGTGGCCGGGTCGGCACCTAAAGCAACAGCGACCGGAAAACGCTGACCCGGATTGGCTTTTTGCCATTCTAAAAAGTCCAAAGCGCCACCACGATGGGATAACCAGCGCATAATGACTTTGTTTTTACCCAGCACTTGCTGACGGTAAATCCCTAAATTCTGCCGCTCTTTATGCGGCCCTTTAGTGACAGTTAAACCCCAGGTGATCAAAGGTGCCGCGTCCCCTGGCCAGCAGGTCATCACCGGAATTTTGGTTAAATCGACCTGATCGCCAGAGAGTACCACTTGCTGACAAGGCGCACGTTTGACTTCTTTGGCAGGCATATTCAGCACTTGTTTGAAAATAGAAAACTTGCTGAAGGCGTCTTTTAAACCTTTTGGTGGTTCTGGTTCTTTCAAAAAGGCCAGTAATTTGCCAACTTCACGTAAAGCGGCGACATCCGTCTGGCCCATACCTAAAGCAACACGCTCTGGTGTACCAAATAAATTTGCCAGCACCGGAACATCAAAACCTTTTGGGTTTTCAAATAACAAAGCAGGGCCACCGGCACGTAAAGTGCGGTCAGCGATTTCGGTCATTTCCAGATAAGGGTCGATTTCCATCGAAATTCGTTTGAGCAATCCACGTTGCTCCAGCTGACTGATAAAGTCACGCAGGTCTTTATATTTCATAAGGCTCTGGCTCTGCTTAGTGTGGGGGCTATTATACATGGCTGGTATAGGCAAACCAGCCTGTGCGCCAATACCAATACGAAGCAAAAGACGGATAAGACCACTCTGATATCGTCAGGTGTTCTGTTCATCTGGCCGCAGCTGACTTGCGTTTTACGCACTTCGTCATCTAATGTGGTACATAAAGGCGATAGTGGAGAGAGGTTTATGGAGTTTCCCGAACAAATTAAACAACAAAGTTGTATGGACTGTTTAAGCGGTCAGTCACTTGGTTTTGAGATCCGCATGGCATTCCAACCTATTATCGACTGGTCTGTTCAAGACATTATTGGCTACGAAGCATTGGTGCGGGGGCCAGAAGGTCAGGGTGCTGCCTGGGTTTTTGAACAAATTAACGACAACAACAAATACTATTTTGACCAGGCTTGCCGGGTCAAAGCCATTGAAACCGCCTCTAAATTAGGTTTGAAAAAGTTACTAAGTATCAATTTCTTACCTAATGCTGTTTATAACCCTGAAACCTGTATCCGCGCGACTATTGAAGCGGGCGACTTGTTTGGCTTTGATATCACTCAAATTATGTTTGAAGTGACCGAAGGGGAGCAGATTATTGATCAGGGCAAGCTGAAACGTATTTTTGAAAGTTATGCCAAGCGGGGGTTTATTACAGCAATAGATGACTTTGGCTCAGGTTATGCTGGCTTAGCCTGGTTAACCTCGCTACGGCCAGCGGTATTAAAGCTGGATATGAGCTTAATACGGGATATTGATCAGGACAGCGTCAAACAAGCTGTGCTGAAAGGCATCTTAACCGTTTGCTGTGAACTCGGCACTAAGGTGCTGGCTGAAGGCGTTGAGAGTAAAGCCGAACTGGATTATCTGGTCGACGCTGGTATTCACTGGTACCAGGGCTACTACTTCGCCAAACCTCAATTGGAAAAACTGCTGACTCACAAAGAAATCAACGGCTGGCGCTAAGCCGAAAAAAACTGTAGATTGTCAGACATCTGGATGTCTAAGGTGTTCCTTATGAAAAAAGCAACTCAACTGATCCATGCTGGTCGTGGCAAAGAATGGACAGGCTCTGCAGTAAACCCGCCTGTGGTACGAGCTTCCACTATAGTTTTTGATACTATGGCAGAATTAAAACATGCCACTGTGCACAGAGGCGACAGAGTGCCTTATTATGGCCGTCGTGGCACCGCTACTCATTTCGCGCTACAGGATGCTATTTGCGATCTGGAAGGCTCGGCAGGCTGCGCTTTATACCCTTGTGGCGCTGCAGCCATTAACGCTGCCTTACTGAGCTTTTTAAAGCAGGGCGATCATCTCTTGATGGTGGATACTGTATACGAGCCAACCCGTGCTATTTGCGACAAGTTACTGGCAGGTTTAGGTATTGAAACTACTTACTACGATCCATTAATTGGTGCTGGTATCAGCGCCTTAGTAAAACCCAATACCAAAGTGATTTTTTTAGAATCCCCAGGCTCGCTGACTATGGAGCTGCAGGATATTCCTGCCATAAGCACAGTAGCGAAAGCACATAACATAGTGCTGATGCTGGACAATACCTGGGGCACCCCTTTGCTGTTGGATGCCTATGGCCTCGGGATAGATGTCTGCATCCAATCTGCGACTAAATACATAGTGGGGCATTCGGATGCCATGCTGGGTATTGCGAGTGCCAACGAACAACACTGGCCGCAGCTGCGGGAACATAGTTATCTGATGGGCTATTGTGCTTCGGCTGACGATGCCTATTTAGCCAGTCGTGGTCTGCGAACCTTGAAAGTGCGTTTAGCCCAGCATGAGACTAATGCATTAAAAGTGGCGGCGTGGTTGCAGCAACGGCCCGAAGTGGAAACCGTGCGTCATCCAGCTCTGCCTGAAAATCCAGGGCATGACATTTTCCAACGTGATTTTAGCGGCAGTAATGGTTTGTTTTCATTTGTGCTGAAGCAGGGGGATGCGAAAGCTGTAGCTGCTTTTATTGAAGGCATGGCGCACTTTAAAATGGGTTTTTCCTGGGGCGGTTACGAGAGCCTGATTATTCCAAACTTAAGTATTCAGAAGCTCAGAACCGCCAGCAGTTGGTCGTACAGCGGGCCTTTAATTCGTTTACATATAGGCCTGGAAGATACAGAAGATTTAATAGCGGATTTAACTGCGGCCTTTGAGCGTTTTCATCAGGCGCTGTAACTACAGCACCTGATGTTTTTAATTGTTACTGCCGTAAAAAAGATTCGATGCTTTCGCCTGTCACTTTACCTATCTGGCTAAACAGATACCAAATGGCGATCATCAGCATGATGGTGCAAGGCAAGGCAATCACTGGAAAACTAAGAGCAGTCATTTTTGCCAGTTCTTCGTTAAAGGCCGCTGTGCCTGGTGCACTAACCAGCAAGTATTTAGCCAAACCATAGTTCAGAATCGACGACACCACAAAAGAACTTGCTACCAGATAAGCACAGTTTTGCAATTTAGCGGCAAAAAGTTGTTCCGCATTATTCGCCTTTAAACTGGCTTCCAGCTTGGTTAAATCCATCAGTTCGTCATTTAACAGGATCTTTTGTACCAACGGGTATTTGCTGCGTTGACTGATTAAAACGGCCAAAGCAATAAGACCTGGTACAGCAGCTTCTTTTATCGCTATGTAAGCTGGGTCGAGCTGTAATAAGCTGATACCGCCTGTCAGCAATACACTGACTACACCCAACACGGATAAAAAATTAACCTTTTTGCTTTGCTGTAATTCCCACAAACCAAAACCCAAGGGGAAAGCCAAAGCGACCACTAAAGCCCAAACAGGCCCGAGCTGATGTTCTTCACTGAGTTTACTTAAAATCAGCGTAGGGATAACGATGTTAAAAAGCAGGTTTACTAAAAAACCTGATGACTTTTTCTTTTCTGTCTGACTCATAAATGCTACCGATGCTGCCTGTTTTATTATAACCGCTGCTTACTGTTGCCCGAGTATATCTGATTTAACCGCTGTTACGCAGTATCACGCTGAACAGTGCTGCAGGCTCGATGGAAAGTCTGGCGCTGCAGACTAGATTAGCAAAAGCTCTAAACTACTGATTTGCTGAACATTGTAAAAGCTTAGCAAGAACTCTGGCACTAAAACGAACTATTCTCAATGGCATCTTATTGATTTTATTGGTTTTTTATTGAGTTTGTCCGTTTTTAGACTACAATAAGCACAGTTTTTGAATTTGCAGGTACCAGCTATGAAAGGCCAACCTTTAGTGCTCGCTAAACTTAATGAGGTGCTGACCTCTGAGTTAACGTCCATTAACCAGTATTTTTTACATGCCCGTATTTATAAAAACTGGGGTTTGGCTCAGCTGAATTCGGTTTGTTATAAAAAATCGATCAAAGATATGAAGCAGGCTGACGAGCTGATTGAGCGCATTTTGTTCCTGGAAGGCCTGCCTAACCTGCAAGCTTTAGGCAAGTTACGTATAGGTGAAGACACCGAAGAGATGCTGCAGTGTGATCTGGATTTCCAGTACGACCAGCTGCCTTTATTGCGTGACGCGATCAAATTATGCGAACAGCATCAGGATTACATCAGCCGTGAATTGCTGCAGGAAATTCTGGAGCACGAAGAAGAGCATGTCGACTGGATTGACACTCAACAGCAACAAATTACGCTTGTAGGTCTGGAAAATTACCTGCAAAGCCAAATGGGTTCAGGAGACTAAGAATGAAAGGTAATACACAGGTTATTGCAGCCTTAAACGAGCTGTTGTCGAATGAACTCAGCGCCATGGATCAGTATTTTATTCATTCCCGTATGTATCACGACTGGGGATTACACAAACTGTTTGAGCGCATCGACCACGAAGTGACGGACGAAAAAGCTCATGCTGCTGCACTGATAGAACGTATTTTGTTTTTAGAAGGCACACCGGATTTATCCAAACGTGATCCGTTGCAGGTTGGTACTGATGTACCTTCTATGTTGCAGAATGACTTAAATGTTGAATATGCAGTTGGTGCCTTACTGAAAAAGACCATAGCCTTATGTGAATCAGTGCAGGACTACGTCACCCGCGATTTACTGATGACCTTGCTTGACGACACTGAAAACGATCATGCCCATTGGCTGGAACAGCAGCTGCGCCTGATCAAGCTGATTGGTTTACCTAACTACATTCAGTCGCAAATTTAATACTGTTGTCTGTCAGCAAAAAAGCACCTTAGGGTGCTTTTTCTGTTTAAAGCGGCTCGAAGCTGGAGAGGGGCTGGAATCGAACTTTCATTCTGCCATTGAACTACAGCCGCGTTGCAGCTTAAAGTACAAAGTCATGTGGATGCTGTGTATCAATGCTTGAAGGACTTATGTTGTGACTCCAGAACAAATTCAGCAGGCTGCGGCCTGGCTGGCGGATTATCGCCGCCGTGGTGAAGCCGCGCCTTTATTACCGGCAGAGCTGCGTCCTGGTTCATTGGCTGAAGCTTTTGCTATCCAGCAATGGCTATTTATTGAATTGGACTTGCCGGTTGTGGGTTGGAAAGCCGGCCTGCCCGGGCCTGATAAATGGGTGTTGGCACCTATAGCTAGTGTGCAACAAGGTGAACTTTGTCTGTTTGAGCAAAAGTCAGAGCAGTACAGTATTGAGCCTGAACTGGCATTTTTGCTGTCGACCGATTTACCTGCCCTTAATGAAGCTTATAGCGAAGCTGAAATCAAAGCAGCCATTGCTGCCACTCATCTGGCGCTGGAGTTAATAATCCGGCCTTATAAAGCTGATGCTGGTGCAGAATTTTTTGACCAACTGGCGGCTGGTTTATTTAATCAGGGTTTGTATATAGGCCCGGCTTTAGCTGAAGAATCTTTATCAGAAAAGTTTGAACTGGTGCTGGAGTATTCAGGCCTGCAGCAGAAGTTTGATGCTCAGCATCCAAATCTGGACCCTTTATTGCCGCTGTATTGGCTGGTGAACCATTTAAGTCAGCAGGGTATTGGTTTAAAACAAGGTCAATGGGTGATCACTGGCTCTTACGCTGGCGTAATGCAGGTACCAGCTGATACCTTAGTCAAACTTGAGTTTGGTGCTTTTGGCCAAATCAGTACTCAATGTAGTCACAATGCTGTGATAAGCTAATCGGCTGATTTGGTTTTTTATTTTGCCACGGAGAGTTCTGGATGGAGTTTTTACCGGCCTGGCCACTGACTATTACGCCACTGTCATCCTTCGGCTTGCTGCTATTGATTGGTAGTTTAGGTGGCTATCTGGCACATCGTATTTCCTGGTTGCCAAGTATCACAGGTTTTATGTTGGTGGGTTTTTTAGTAGGGCCCAGCGGCTTAGGTTTACTGACAGAGTCAGTATTAAAAGACTCACGGATCCTGATTGATATCACCCTGGCTTTGATTTTATACCGGCTGGGTTCTTCACTGGATTTGCGTTTTTTACGCCAGTCACCCCGTTTGGTGGTGATTGCTCTGGTGGAAAGTAGTTTAACTTTCAGTGCTGTGTTTACCGTCTTGTGGTTATTCCAGATCCCATTAGCACTGGCCGCTTTAATTGCCGCTATTTTAGTGTCGTCTTCTCCTGCCGTGTTATTGCACGTGGCTCATGAA
This sequence comes from Rheinheimera sp. A13L, assembly GCF_000217935.1. Classification (GTDB taxonomy): domain Bacteria; phylum Pseudomonadota; class Gammaproteobacteria; order Enterobacterales; family Alteromonadaceae; genus Pararheinheimera. The sequence goes on along the minus strand of NZ_AFHI01000008.1, from coordinate 123,880 downwards.
GTTGGAGCCAAAGGGCCTGTGACTGAAACGGCTAAGTCTTTAGTTGCACTGAATAATCTGCTGTCTTTCCTCGCTTTTGCTTTTGTAGTGCCTGTGTTATTGGCGGAGCAGGATGCCAGCTGGCAACAAATTTTGCTGCAGCCTTTGTACTTACTGTTGGGTTCGGCTTTGTTAGGTGGGGCTATTGCTTACGGTCTGCATTTTTTAACCAGCAGGACTCAAACGGCCGCGCAGTACAAAATGGCTCTGGTTGTGGGGGCTTTGATGTTGTGTCTGGGGTTGGCGCAACAATTAAAACTATCTGCGCTGTTTGCACCTTTGGTTGTCGGCATAGTGGTTCGTAGTATGGAGCGCGATGAAGTGGTCTCAGCGCTGGAATTTGGCAGCGCCTTTGAGTTATTTTTTATTGTATTGTTTGTGTTTGCTGGTGCCAACTTACATTTTGCTGAATTGGTGGCCTTTGCTCCTGTCATTATGGTGCTGGTCGTGGCGCGCAGTATGGCGAAATGGTTTGGTGTCAGTGTCAGCTCCGTATTATTAGGTCAAACAGTGCGAACCGGAGCCTCTTCCGGTTTGTTACTTATTCCGATGGCGGGGCTTGCCATAGGTTTAGTGCAAAGCTCCAGTCAATTAGTGCCTGAACATGCAGCTGTGATCAGCGCCATAGTGCTGGGGGCTGTGACTGTGTTTGAAACCATAGGGCCGCCTATTGCGTCTTATGCGTTCCGGTTGGCCGGAGAAACAGAAGCTCAGGCATCGGCTGCTTTGGCAAGCAACCAGCCACAGCATCCATGGCAAGCGCAAGGCACTGTGGATGTGGATCTTTCTGCTTTGTATGCGCCCGAACCAGAGGATGCTGTACCTCTGGTGCAGGCCGAACCAAAAAGATTTAAGTTCTGGCGCTGGTGATCACCAGTGCCAGCGGCCGCTTTGCATCAGCCCATAAATCAAACCAAATAAACCTGCACTAAAACCTGCAGTCATGCCCAGTACACACCAAAGTGCATTTTTTCGTTTTACTCTGGCATGCTCTGCTGCATCCGGGTACTGCCGCTGCAGCCGTGGATTGATAATTTGCTGTAAACGCAGTTGGCTATAGATCAGTCCGGCTATCAACAGCACAAAAGCGGAGACCGGAGCCCAGGCGCCGCTGGTCAGCTCGTAAGCCGCTGTTAGTAGCAGTCCTGATAACAATACCCAAACAATGGTTTTGTTCCGCAACGCTTTTAATGCAGCTTTTTCATCCTCGTTGTCCGCTTTGTTCAGTACAGCTCTCATACCAAATATCACGCCAGCCACTGCGGCCAAAGCTCCGATCATGGCACCACCCAGCAGCACTGCAATTTTGGCAAGCCAGCCACTTTGTTGTGCTGCAACAGAAACAGAAGTCGCTGCTGCTGCAGGAGGTGCAACGCTGGTCAAAGCTGCGGCTATCATAGTGCTGAAGCCTAAGCCTGGTGCAGTGCTGAGCACCAACTGGCCGTAACGTGCCAGTAAGCTGTCTTTTAATTGTTCACGAACTCTGGATAGTTTTTTCCGTACGTTGGCGTCACTTAACCCCAATAAATCAGCCACTTGCTGACTGGATTGTTCTTCACGGTAATACAATAAAACGATTTCACGGCTGTCTTCCGGTAACTGGCTGATAAAGTCCTGCATAATAATTTGCTGCTGCTCTCGCTCCAGCAAATCTTGCATCGAAGCTGCCGGGTCGGCGAAATTTTCCAACAGGCTTTCCGCTTCTTCTCCCAGCACTTTTTGTTTTACTTTGTTATCCCGCAGGTAGTTGTAACTGCGGTGTCTGGTCATTTGGCGAACCCAGGGCAAAAAACTGGCGGGTTCACGTAGCGTTGCTAACTGGTGCCAGATATAAATAAACACCTCTTGCGCTACTTCTTCGCTGGCATCTAAATCTTTCACTATCGCCAAAGCTATGCCTGTGACCGTATGACGACACTGGCTGATCAGGCGTTCAAAGGCGATGTGATCGCCTGCTGTGGCTGCAATCACATCAGGTAACAATTTCTGTTCCACTGTAGTTAACATTTTTTATTATTCCTTTATAAAATCAGTGATTTGTGCCAACAGCCACTCCGGCTGATCCCACATAATAAAATGCCGCGCCTGCCAGTTAAAGTCCAGCTTCGCCTGTGCAATAGTGTTAATTTGTTGTTGATATAAGGCCTGAACCGCAGGACGCATAGCCTCCGAAGGTAAAGCTCCACCAGCTCCTAACAGCAGCACAGGTTGTTGAATTTTATGCACTTCGTCGCGTAAATCTGTGGTGAGTAGTTCTGCTATGACCGCACCTACTGTGGCTGGATCGGACTGCCCCGCCATTTCTGTGATTATTTTGGCGTGTTCTGTACTGCTGACCTGAACTGCTATGCCTTGTTTGGTGCTTTCAGCCAGTTGGGCCGCCGTCATTTGCTGATAATACTGCTGCATCATCTTAGCTTGTGGCAGCATTTGCGCCACAGTGGTGTTGCTGTCGCGGCTAAAAACCGGCGCCAGATAAGGCAAGCCATCTACTGCAATTACCTTACCCGTAAGTTGTGGGTAAGAGCTGGCGAGTTGAAAGGCCAAAAAAGCTCCCATGCTATGGCCAATCAATACAGGTTTCTGTAACTGATGCTGCTGAATGTAAGCTGCCAGTTGCTGAGTCACTTGTGTTAGTTTCAGTGGGCTGGTCAAAGCCTTAGTTCCGGCAAAACCTGCGAGGTTGATTTGATGTAACTGGTGATCCGCTTTAAGCTCTGTAACCAGTTGATGCCATACCCGCTGATCAGACATCAGGCCCGGGATCAAAATAATAGCTTTGCCCTGGCCTTCTACCTGAACCTGAAAGCTTGGCTCAGGCATTTCATCAGCCTTAAGGCTTTGACTTGTGACTATAAATGCTGTGGAACACAGCAGAATAAACAGGTACTTTTTAAACATAAGGGTCACTCCTGAAGTTTAGTAAAGCTGCGTATTTATGCAGCACTTCTACCAAGTACCTTGGGCTTTGTGGTTTGTGACAAAGTTTTGCATAAATATTTCAGACTTCTACACTTCTGGCTTTCTATTTTGTTGGTCGTTTTGTAATCTGTCAGGCTTGAGCACCAAACAAATACCCGTTAGGGTGGATCAGAAGACTACATATATACCCAAAGTAATTGGAGTTGCAGAGAGGCGACAAGTGCGTGAGACCCCAGGAGCATAGTTAACCTATGTGACTGGGGCGAGAGCATGCAGTCAACAAAGCTGCAGCTTCAAGTACGAAGGGTATAGAAAGTGCAGAACAAACTGCAGGCAGTGCAACGAGGAGAGTGGGTGATGTCGCAATATGCTGCCTTGAGGGCAAATGTCGGATTGTTGGGCACCCAGCTGGGTGACACCATACGCAATCAGTTAGGTGATGCAGTTTTAGAACGTATTGAACAAATTCGGGCTTTAGCCAAAGAAGCAAGGCAGGGCACAGAGCTGCAGGATCAGCAATTAAAACAAGTGCTGGCCAGTTTAACCGATCAGGAAATTCTGCCCGTCGCCCGTGCTTTTGCTCAGTTTTTAAATCTGGCCAATTTAGCTGAGCAGCACCATACCATTAGTAAAGCAGGCCGGGCTTCTATTGAAAAACCAGAACCAGTGGCCGAATTACTGCAACTCTTGCAGGATAAAGAGGTCAGCCAGGCGAAGATTGAGCAGGCCGTTGCTGATTTATCCATAGAGCTGGTGCTGACTGCACACCCAACCGAAGTCACCCGCCGTACCCTTATTCATAAACTAACGGAAATCGCCGCCTGTTTAGCAGAGCTGGAGCAGGATTTATTACCTTCACAGCAGCAAAAAACAGAAAACCGGCTGTATCAACTGATCACTCAGGCCTGGCACACCAACGAAATCCGTGAGCAGCGGCCTACACCAGTGGATGAAGCTAAATCTGGTTTTGCCGTGATTGAAACTTCACTGTGGGACGCTGTACCAGAATTTATCCGTGAACTTGATACGGCGCTGATCCCTGTGTTGGGCCATGGTTTGGCTTTAGATGCCACACCTATTCGTTTTTCATCCTGGATGGGAGGCGACAGAGACGGTAATCCTTTTGTTACGGCCAAAGTCACTCGTCAGGTTTTGCTGTTAAGTCGTTGGAAAGCGGCAGATTTATTCAGTCGTGATTTGGATGTATTGGCCAACGAACTGTCGATGGTTCAGGTCAATGATGCCTTGCGTGCAGTAGTAGGAGATGCATCCGAGCCATATCGTAAGTTACTAAAAGACTTCCGCCATAAATTGTTGCATACCAGAGATTGGCTGACGGAGGCCTTAAAACACGACAGGTTACAACGGCCTGACGATCTGATTTGGCATAATGAGCAACTGCTGGAACCTTTGCTGCTGTGTTATCAGTCCTTACTCGACTGCAAAATGCAGGTGGTGGCAGAAGGTTTGCTGAAAGACACCATCCGTCGTGCTTATGCTTTTGGCTTAACCTTGCTGAAGCTGGATGTGCGTCAGGAATCGGGTCGCCACACCGCAGTGTTCAGCGAATTTACCCGTTATCTGGGTATAGGTGATTATGCCGATTGGGATGAACCAGCCCGGCAGGCCTTTTTACTGAATGAACTGAGCAGTAAGCGGCCATTGTTCCCACGTAATTGGCAACCCAGCCCTGAAGTCAAAGAAGTGCTGGATACCTGCGACATAGTGGCTCGTCATGGCGCAGAAGCTTTATCCACTTATGTGATTTCAATGGCAGGCAAACCCTCAGATGTGCTGGCCGTGCAGTTATTGCTGAAAGACGCCGGCATTAGCTTCCCTATGCCTGTCGCGCCTTTGTTTGAAACCCTGGCCGATTTAACCAATGCACCAGAATGTATCAGCAAGCTGCTGGCCATTGACTGGTACAGAGGCTATATCAATGGTCGCCAGGAAGTGATGATTGGTTATTCGGATTCTGCCAAAGATGCTGGCGCTTTTGCCGCTGCCTGGGCTCAGTACAGTGCGCAGGAAGCTTTAGTGGCTATTTGTCAGCAGGCTAAAGTGCAGTTGACCTTATTCCACGGTCGTGGCGGCACTATAGGCCGTGGCGGCGGTCCTGCTCACGCCGCTATTTTATCTCAGCCGCCAGGATCGCTTGCTGGTGGTTTGCGAGTGACAGAACAAGGCGAGATGATCCGCTTTAAATTTGGTTTAAATGGTTTAGCACAGCGCAGTCTGGCTTTGTATGCCAGTGCGGTTTTAGAAGGTGTGTTATTGCCACCGCCTGTGCCGGAACAAAGCTGGCGTGAGCTAATGCAGCAACTGGCTACGGTTTCCTGCGAAGCTTATAGGGCTGTAGTACGGCATCATCCTGATTTTGTGCCTTATTTCCGCGCTGCTACTCCTGAGCTTGAACTGGGGCAGTTACCACTGGGCAGTCGTCCACCAAAACGTAATCCAAATGGTGGCGTGGAGAGTTTACGCGCTATTCCATGGATTTTTGCCTGGTCACAAAATCGGTTGATGTTACCAGCCTGGTTAGGTGCTGGCAGCGCTTTGGCTGTTGTTGTGGAACAGGGCAAAACAGAACTGCTGGCGCAAATGCGGGCGAAGTGGCCGTTTTTCGCGACCCGCTTGTCGATGCTGGAAATGGTGTATTTAAAAGCCGATGCTGAAATAGCGGCCTACTACGATGAAAAGCTGGTGCCAGAGGCTTTGTTGCCTTTAGGTCAGCAATTACGTGATCAACTGGCCGCAGATACAGCTTTGCTGTTAAAGCTGATCCAAAGTGATACGCTGATGGCGAAAGAGGCCTGGATCCGTGAATCTATTATGCTGCGTAATACCTATGTCGATCCGCTGCATATACTGCAGGTGGAGTTGTTAAATCGGGTCAGGCATGAGCCTGAAACGGTCAATGACAGCATTAAACGTGCTTTGATGGTGACTATCGCAGGTATTGCTGCTGGTATGCGTAACTCGGGTTAAGCGGCTTATTTTACGTGGATAAAAAAGAGGGCTCAAAATAATGAGCCCTCTTTTTGCTTCAAGAGTTAATACTTAGAAAAAGCTTTTCTTAAACTCAACACCAATAATACGAGGTTCGTTAACAAAACCAGTCAGGTTGGCAAAGTCTATCGCGCCTTTCAGGTTGTCTTCGTCTGTGATATTACGGCCAAATAAAGCTACTTCGTAGTCGTTCTCAAAGTTCAGATAACCAATACGTAAGCCAGCCTCGAAATTACCGTTCGTGTTGTATTCCATAGATTCGTACAGGAACAGATTTGTTTTACCCTGACGTGCTACATCGCCATAAAGATAAATCTCACCTGTGCTGACTGGAATATCGTAACGAGCATTGATCGTCAGAATAGTTTCAGGAGCTTGTGGGAAAGGATTACCATCAACATAAGCAAATTTCTTTGGACCTGTTGCTGTAGGTAAGGTAACAGTTGGGCTTGTGACAGTACAGGCGGCACAAGTGCCGACCAGTAAGTTGCTGTCCTTCAGTTCAGTATTGTTGTAACTGAAACCACCACCTATGACTAAGCTTTTTGTGGCACGCCATTCAGCATCCACTTCAAAGCCGTAGCCTGTACCTTTGTCGGCATTCACTAATGTATTACCGTTGTTCGCACCGCCAATCGCTGACAGCTGAATGTCATCAATCTGGTAATAAAACAGAGCACCGTTCAAGCGTAAAGAATCGTCTAACAGATCAGACTTGGCTCCAACTTCAATAGATTGAATAGTTTCTGATTCTGCTGTGGTTGGATCTTCTTCAAATGCCACATTACGGCCTTGAATAGATTGAGCTCTGAAACCATTCGCAATACGACCAAATACACTGGTTTTATCCGTTAAGCGGTAGTTTGTGCTTAATTCCCAACTCACCTGACCATCATCTACATCGATCGGGTCATAGTCCTGAATACTGGCAGCACCAATAGTTAATGCGAAAGCCTCAACGTTTTGTTGACCGACCCAGAAGTACTTTTCATCGTAAGTGTAACGAATACCGCCAGTGATATCCCAGCGGTCATTCAGGTTATAAGTGCTTTGTCCAAACACAGCCCAGCTGGTATTTTCATGATAAACATCTGTTTTACCGAAAAAACCATCAACACTGGTCACACCAAATGACGAATCAAAGTAGAAAGCACCAACTTGCCACTCTATAGCTTCATTAGTATCGCTGGCTAAACGGATTTCCTGAGTAAACTGTTCCAAATCATTCAGCTGATCTTCAGTGACTGCAAAATTTGGGTTGGATGGTCCAGGACCAGCTTCGCTGCCGCCGTCGATATCACCTTTACCATTACCATCAGCATTTTCCTGAGCAGTAATAGAAGTGAACGTCATACCATCCAGATCAAATTCCAGTGTTAACGAAGCACCAAAGTTGTCATATTTCTGGAAGTTACCATCACCAGCATCGTAATAAACTGTATCGCGGTCGTAGTTCTCATTCAGCTCGTTACTGCCAGCAGTCAGAATGTTACGGCGAAACAGAGAGGAGGTGCCATCCAGTTTGCGGCCATGTACATTTAACAAAGCTGAGAAACTATCTGTGTCGTACAAAAACTGCAGACGACCTGCCTTCTCATCATGACCACCGGTAAAATCTTTTTCATCGGTAAAACCGTTGTCAACATAATCGTCACGGTTCTGGTTCATCAAGGAAATACGGGCTGATAATTCATCAGTTAAACCACCACCTGCCGCACCTTCCACATTAATGGTACCGAAGCTGCCTACTGTTGCTTTGGTGTAGGCTTCAAAGTCCTGAGTTGGCTTTACAGAGGTAAATTTAACTATACCTGCTGTGGTGTTACGGCCAAACAAGGTACCTTGTGGGCCACGGATCACTTCTGCTTGCGCCACGTCAAATAACGGGAAGCTTTTGAGGATCACGTTTTCCATCACCACCTCATCCATAATCACAGAAACTGGCTGAGATGCGGCCAGATCAAAGTCTGTGTTGCCTAAACCACGAATATAAAAACGTGGTGCAGCACGGCCGTTTGATGATTCAGCGTATAAACCTGGAATTTTGCCAGATAAAGCCTGGATATCCTCGCCACCTGCAAATAAAGCGTCGAATTTTTCACCGCTTAAGGTTGCAATAGAGATAGGAACTTCCTGGGTACTTTGCACACGTTTTTGCGCAGTCACCATAATGCGTTCCAATTTTGTCTCTTCAGCAGCCTGATCTTTGTCACTTTCCTGCGCGAATAAAGCAGGAGAAAGACCCATGGCTGCAGCGAGCAGACTGGCCTGAATGCTCAATGCCAGAACAGACTTTTTGCATGTTTTCATCAATTTTTTACCTTATTTTTTAGGCTGTTATATATTCTGGTGCGTCCTGCGGATCTATTATCAAAGCGAACCCTACAAACTCTGGAGTGACCACAGCGTTTGCTCTGATAACTTGTGGCTACTATAGCATTTTGCAGCTACTTTTGCCGATCTGGTGGATAAAAGAGCTAAAAATAGCCAGCTTGCTGATGTTTATATGAGCAACTTCTACTTAAGTGAAATTTATTCTATCTGTCGCAGATTACTGTAGCTGGGGTACTAATGCTCACCAGCGCTGTATAAATTGAAGTGCGGCCCTGGTGAGACGAGTAGTAGCTGATCAACAATCTGTTTTGCTGCAATACCATACCGGCGTAACTGCAATCTCCGCCTGAGGGCAGAACCAGTATCTCTGTCAGCTTGCCTGTGGACTGATCTAATGAAACCAGACTGGTGCGCACTTTTTGATCATAAAGCCGTACCACGGCCAGCATTTGACCTGATGGGGTAAATAGGGCTTGCGGGCCTCCTATGCGACAGCCAATATCCAGCCAGTTCCAGTGATGATAAGGCGCAAAGGCGTAGCCTAGTTGGCCATGGTCTGGATCTTTGCGCAATAAACACCAGGCTGTGTCTTTATGATCAAACAACAAGGCAGTTTCATTGGCATAACCTTCCGCATAGATTCTGGCAGCCGCAACGTCAAACTGGCCTGCAGCATTTTGCTGATACAAACGAATATGCCGATCGGCACCACATTTATAGGCAACAGCATAAGCCTGATTGCCTAGCCAGCTTAAACGCCATAACCAATAATCAGCTTCACCCACAGCCTGAGGTTCAGACCAGTTTTTACCATCTGTGGAAGACCAAAGATAAGATTGATAGGCCTGCTTTGTTTTGTCGTGAAAAGCTGCAGCAGCCAGTAGTTGCAGTTTTCCACATGGAGTTACACTTAGCTTACCATCTCTTAAATCAGCAACAGGGTTGTGCAGTACAGCCACAGTGCGCCATTTTTTGCCCTGCACTGAACTCATGATCCTCAGCACCCCATCTTTGGAGTGGTGCGTGGATGCCTGACGGAACACCAGATAATAGCGCTGGTGGAAGTAACATAAGTCAGTAAAAGCATTATGTTTTCCTGCTTTCCATGCCCGCTGAACCCAAAGCAGTTCTATGGCTGTTGTGGTTTGTTCTGTCGTTAGATTGGACATAGAGCTGCGCCAGTTTGTGTTTTTATTGTTAATTATTTGTGTGTTTTTATGTTTGAACTACACTTGTTGTTACTTCAGCAACAACTTTTTTAAGTGTGTCGGGTTTATGCCTGTCGGCACAAAGTGGAAAGTCTTTTTGCAGTGTACAAAACTGCATGGAGTTTCACTATGACGACAGAGCAGAGTTTATTCAGACCTAAAGCATTGCAGGCACAACAACAACGCCTGGAAGGGCAGGTTAGTATTGTTCAGCCTGTCAGCAGCTCAGTGTTGTGCTTTTGTTTAGTCTTCATCCTCTTCAGTTTACTGCTGCTTCTGCATCAGGCCAGTTTTTCCCGTAAAGAAACAGTGTCAGGTTACCTGAAACCTTCCAGCGGCGTAGTTCGTATCCATAGCCAGCGTCCGGCTGTGCTTAAACAACTTTATATTCAGGATGGCACTTTGGTTCAGGCGGGTCAAAAGCTGGCTTTACTCAGCAGTGACGAATATCTTGCTGCAGGCGAAAGTCTGACCGATCACCTGCAAAGCAGCCTTGCACTTCAATTGGCATTAAACTCTCAGAAACAGCATGAACTTTTACAGAGTTTTGCTCAGCAGCGTGAACAATTGTCAGCGCAAATTACTAATGTCAAACGACAACTGGCAGAGAATCAACGCCAGCAGCAGCTATTGTCTCAGCGTATTGATATACAAAATCAACGCCTGTTGTCTCAGCAGGAACTGGCACTAAAAGGCCATGTGCCAAAACTACAACTGGAGCAGCAGCAAGATCAGCACCTGATGTTGCTGCAACAGTTAGCTGAGGTGCAAACTCTGGCTCAATCCATCCTTCAGCAACAGATCCAGTGGGACAATCAACTTCAGGCGTTACCCCTTGAACAGCAACGTCAGCTGCAGCAATTACAGGCCGAGCGGCTTAGTTTTGAGCAACAAAAAACTGAACTGCTGGCTCGTAAAGAGGTTGTACTGACAGCTCCTGTTGCAGGCAGAGTGACAAATTTAGTGGTGAGCACAGGCCAGCATCTGCAGGGCAGCCAGGTCTTGATGCAATTGCTGCCCGAATCAGGATTTTTATACGCTCAATTATTAGTTCCGACCCGGGCTTTTGGTTTTATTCAGCCAGGCCAGACGACCTGGCTGCGTTTTGATGCTTTTCCTTACCAGCGCTTTGGTTTGTATCAGGGCGAAATCAGCCAGCTTTCAAAAGCTGTATTAATGGCACAAGACCCCGACAGCCCAGTGCAAATTCAGGAACCTGTGTATCAGGTACAAGTGCAGCTAAATCAGCAATTTATAGAGGCTTATGGTGAGCAAATGCCGCTGCAGGCTGGCATGCTGCTAAGTGCAGACATAGTGCTGGAACAAAGATCGGTGCTGAGTTGGTTGCTGGAACCTTTAGTTAGCCTAAGAGGGCGTTTTCAGATTTGAATCAGGCTCTGTAGCAACAGATACATTACTTCGGGTGGCTGCCGGGCGAGAATCTCAGCTTAGTAGTGATCACCGATGGAACTAAAGTCGCTGACCATCAGGGTTTAAATTAGATAGCTATAGCGATGAAGGAGGGCCAATGAAAAGGATTAGCGGACGGCAGGGGCTGAGCGTTTTTGTGTTTGTCTCCATGCTTGGATTTGTTCATTCAATCTTTGTTGATGATCTGTGGGGCTTTCTGTCGTGGAGCGGGATGCTGCTGTTTTTTACCACCAGCTATTTTCACAGTGATTTGATGGACGCTCCGGTTTCGTCACTTAAGCAACTGTTGCAACTCAGGTTTGAATTGGAAGTTATTCCTGCATTGTTGCTGTGGATCGGTCAGCTGCTATGGATTGCCGGGCTGTTGGGCCCGGTTTATTTTGTATAAGCGGGAATGCTGCGATGCAAACTATCTACCAATCCGAAGCTGCTGAATGCGGATTAGCCTGTCTGGCTATGGTGGCTGGTGCTTATGGTTATAAAACCGATATGGCCAATTTGCGTCAACGTTATCCTTTGTCGCTTAAAGGCTTAACTTTGCAACATCTGATGCAACTGGCTGATAATCTGGGGCTGGCGGGCCGGGCTTTACGACTGGAGCCTGAAGAGCTGGCTCAGTTGAAGTTACCCTGTATTTTGCATTGGCAAATGAGCCACTTTGTTGTGCTGGTTAAAGTGAAAGGGCAAAAAATTCAGATCCATGACCCTGCTTTTGGTAAACGAGAGCTGAGCTTTGCCGACGTTGATCAGTGTTTTACCGGTATTGCCCTTGAGCTGAGTCCTACCACTGAGTTTAAAAAACAAGATCAACGGCAAAAGTTAAGTGTGCGGCAGTTTTGGTCTTCGGCGTCAGGTTTATGGTCTGCATTATTCAGAATACTGTTGATGTCGCTGGTGCTGCAGTTTTTCTTACTGGTGGCACCTTATTACATGCAATTGGTGGTTGATGAAGTGCTGGTAAGCAGAGACCTGGATTTATTGCATGTGCTGGCCATAGGTTTTGCCTTATTGCTGTTGTTGCAAATTCTGACCAATATTCTGCGCAGCTGGCTGGTACTGCATTTAGGGTCGGTATTAAATCTGCAGTTGGCTACTAATCTGTTCCGGCATTTATTGCATTTGCCTATGAGTTTTTTTGAGAAACGTCATATGGGCGATATTGTGTCGCGTTTTGGTTCTTTGCAGCAGTTGCGGGACTTGTTGACCAATAGCCTGATTGAAGCGCTGATCGATGGTCTTATGGCTTGTACTGTGCTGGTGCTGTTATTTGTTTATCATCCGGTGTTAGCCGCTGTTGTGCTGGCGGCTGTACTGCTTTACGCGCTGCTACGATATATTTTTTACTCACCACTGAAGCAATGTACTGAGCAAGGCATAGTGGCTCAGGCTAAAGAACAATCCGGTTTTATGGAAAGTGTTCGTGCCATCCAATGTTTGCAGCTGTTCTCAAAACAAAGCCAAAGGTTAAGCCTGTGGCAAAATCAGTACTCAGATGCTGTGGATCAGCAGTTCAGGCTGGGACGCTGGCACTTATCATTGCAGGCTGTGCATCAACTGTTATTTGGTATTGAGCATATAGTAGTGATTTATCTGGCGGCTTTGGCCGTAATAGATAATGCCTTTAGTGTCGGAATGTTATTTGCTTTTGCCAGTTACAAAAGCCAGTTTACCCAAAGAGCTGCCGCTTTTATTGATCACTGGATTGAATTCCGCATGCTTGAGCTACACCTGCAACGTCTGGCGGATATTGCTCTGACCGATACAGAGAACTTAGGAGAAAGTCAGACTTATTTACAGCTGCAAGGTCATATTGAATTACGTGATCTGAGCTTTCAGCAGACAGCACAGGACCCCTGGCTGTTTCATCAACTGAGTTTCAGATTATCTCCCGGTGAAAGCGTGGCTATTGTAGGGCCATCCGGTTGTGGCAAAACCAGCCTGTTAAAAATTATGCTTGGACTGGCAACAGCACAACAAGGCAAAGTACTGATAGATGGTATGGAACTGAGCAGCTTTGGTCTGCAGCATTATCGCAGTCAGATTGCCGCAGTGATGCAAAATGATCAGTTGTTATCCGGTTCTGTGATGGACAATATCAGTTTTTTTAGTCCTAAACCTGATGTGCAGCATCTGATGCATTGTGCAGAGCTTGCAGCCATTCATCAGGATATTATTGCCATGCCTATGGGCTACAACACCTTAATTGGAGATATGGGATCGGCCTTGTCTGGCGGGCAAAAACAACGTTTACTGATCGCCAGAGCTTTATACCACAAGCCCAGGGTATTGCTGTTGGACGAAGCGACCAGTCATCTGGATCTGGCGCTGGAAGTCAGGGTTAATCAGGCTATCCGGCAGCTACAGATAGCCCGCATTATAGTGGCGCATAGGCCTGACAGTATTTTAACTGCAGATCGGATCCTGTTGTTGCAGCAAGGGCAACTGACTGATATCAGCTGCGAGTTTCGTCAGCTGCATAGGTCAGCGAAGCCGATTCTCCATGGACAGGAGCTTTAGGTTTTGGGTTGCCAGAGTTCAAATCTGTTGCCTTCTGGGTCCATAGCCCAGCCAAATTTTCCATAATCGCCATCTTCAATCTGATCATCAACCCAGACATCAGCTGCCTTGAGTTGCTTTAACATAGCCTCTAAATCAGTCACCCTGTAATTGATCATACTTTGCTGGTTCGCTGAGCCAAAATAAGCAGTGTCGGCAGCAAAGGCCGACCAGACAGTTTCATCTCCAGTTTTAGCTATAAAACTGCCATAAGGAGCCTCAGGGCAAAGTGGAATGCCTAAATGCTGCTGATACCAAAGTGCCAGCGCCTGCGGGTCTTTGGCCCGGATAAAGACTCCGCCAATGCCTGTTACTTTTTGCATAAATCACCTCTGTTATTCTGCAGTTTTTGATAATAAATCCTGCAAAGTCATATGCTTACGCTCTGTGATTAAAGATTGGCCTAATGCCAGTATTTGCTGCTGAGCCTGCTGTTTAAAAGGGCCGTCTTTTAGCTGTGTTAATTCTTCTGCTGCTGCCCAGCCGATAGTGCGGCGGATCAGTTCACAGCCTGCGTAGCCTAAGGTATCCTGCCACAATTGCTGCAGGTACCAGTCTTGGTATGATTCATTCTGAAAGCTCTGATCTGTGGTTTGCTTTTGCATCAGGTTGCTGAAAACAGTGGAGAATTCATGCCAGAACACTTCGATTTGGCTTAATAAGTAGTGGCGCCGGGAGCTTGCTTCGGTTTGCTCCTGAGTCAGCAGGTTTAAAATAACACTTGCCAAAAAAGTTCCGGTATCAAAACCTATAGGGCCGTAGCAGCCGAATTCGGCGCCTATTATTTTATGCTGCTGATGATTCACTAACACATTGCCACACTGCAAATCTCCATGCAGCAAGGCCTGAGGTTTTGTCAGAAAACCGGCTTTCAGCTGGGCCACTTCGGCTTGCAGGGCTTCATTGCGCCATAAATCCCGGACTTGTGGCAGTTGCGCTAAACTCAGGCTGTTACGCTCATGGTTACAGTAGGGGTCGGTAAATACCAAATCCTCAAGCACTAAACACAGTTCCGGATTATTAAACTGCAGCTGCCTGGATTTTTTCACTGGGCCTGTTAAGACAAAGTCACTACTGTAAAAACTGGTATTGGCCAGATAACGACCCAGATGCAGTCCGGTATCCTGTGGTAATACCCCTGTCCTGATGGCATCTCTCAAACTCATGCAATCAGATAAATCTTCCAGTAATAATGCACACAACTCTGCATCATAAAATAAGACTTCCACCAGATAATCCGGACATACTTTGGCATGGTGTTTTAATACGTCCGCTTCAATTTTTGCCCTGTCTAAGCTGACAAGCCAGTGTTGGGTCAAATCTGAAGGTTCAGGTAAAGCCTGTTTAACAATAAGGCTGGTGCCTCTGTTATTTTTTACCCTGAACACCTGATTCAGGCCATCGTTTTTCAGTAGCTCAGTGGTTAATTGACTATGGTCACCAAACAAATCGCTGTATTTGTCAGCGAATAATGCAGCTTCTTTTGGGGTTAATACGTGGTAAGGCATCAGATAAAAGATCCATAAAAAAGCAAAAGGCCATCATCGCAAACCCCTTTGGGTAGCACAATGGCCTTTTTGTACTGCTGAACGTCAGTTTATGGCGATGGGGTTTAAGGCTGCACTTGTACTGCAGTAAAACGTGCCAAAGCTGCTGTACGGGCTTTATAAAACGCCAAACCTGAGTCACTCAGACTGTAATTGTCTATGCCCTGAATGGTGCTGAGAAATTGATCTTCTACAGAGCCATTCAGACAGGCTTTTTGTGTGGTGGCCATAGGTTTAAACTGTAAACCTAAACCTTCAGTCTCGTAAGCACCAGTAAACTGGTTACAGCCTGCAAAACCACTGACTCTGTTATCTGCTGTAAACTCCAGATAAGGCGTCATATCGGGTTCTGTCGCCGGAACCGGTTGCCCCATTAATTCGGTGAGTTTCCAGCGAACTCCTGTCAGTTGGACTTGCGCTTGCTGAGCTTGCTTGTTCAGTTTGTAATTTTCCGCTAAATCACCAGTGATGACCTGACCAGCCATATCCAATTGAAACAGCTGATTTTCTCCCACTTTATACAAAGCCGGACCCTCTTTCTGGTTCAGCAACTGAATCACTGAACCCTTAGCATCCCATTCAAAGGTACCTTGTTGCTGTATAGCATCGCCTTCTTTACCCAGATAAGTAGTACTGAGCAGATAGCTGTTATCCATATTCAGTGTTAACAGGGTGTCGATACCTTCGCAGTCGGCACAAGGTACTACACCTCTGTATGTTCCTGCCCAGTCCAGAGAATTCTGGCTGTTATGCTGATCGACCTGAGTTTCTGTTTTTGCTGGTTCAGCAGGTGTTGTTGCTGACTGCTCTGTGGGTGCAGGTCCGCACGCTGCTAATACTAACCAGGCGGTCAGGCACAAGATCAGGGGTTTAGACATAAAAAATCTCCTTGTTTCTGGTGATACAAATCTTTGCATTTCGCAGCAGTTTAAAGGTGTTGGGCTTTACCAAAACTGAATTAACCGGAAAAAAGCAGCCTCAACCTATATTCACAACCACTGGTCACAGCAGGCTGGAGTGCATTTAGGACACTGTTAGACTTTTAGTGAATTGCTATCTTATCCATAAAAAGCAGAGCAGCGGAATGAACTTAACCCGAGCCAGTATAAAAAATCCTGCGGCCATTGTAGTGGTCAGCCTGATTATGGTGTTATTTGGTTTGCTTGCTGTGGCTAAATTGCCCGTTCAGCTTTTGCCTTCCATAGAGCAACCACAAATTTTTATCCAGAATGGCTGGCGTGCGGCAGCACCTGAAGAAATGGAATCCACTATTATTGAACCGCAGGAAGCGGCGCTTCGCACTGTGCCTGGTGTAACGGAAAGCAGCAGCTTTATTGGTGCTGGTTTTGGTTTTATTACCCTGACCTTTGATGTGGGGCAGGATATGCAGCAGGCCATGCTGAATGTGATCAATGCGCTGAATCAGGCACCGCCTCGTCCAAGGGAAGCTGCTGAACCAGTTGTCTCGCTGAACAGTGGTACAGGTCCTGTCGCCAGTTTGTTGATCCGTAAGTTAAATGAAGACGCTGATGCTGATTTTACCGCCTTGCAACCTGTGATTGATGATGTGGTTTATCCGAGGTTAAAAGCTATAGCTGGTGTATCACAGGTTGATTTAGCCAGCCGCAGGGCAAAAGAGCTACATATAGTATTTGACCCTTATCGGCTGGCGGCTATGGGGTTGTCTGTCGATCAATTAAGTTCCCGCATTGGCAGGGCTGGTAATGTGACAGGGGGCTTTGCAGAAGTGGGGCGGCGTGAATACACAGTGCGTTTTGTCGGCCAGTACGAGCCTGCCCAATACGAGCAAATGGTGGTGGCCTATCAGAACGACAGGCCAGTGTATTTGCATGAAGTGGCCGAAGTGCGGGTTGAATACGCCGAACAGGCAGGTTTTACCAAACGTAATGGTTTTCCGGCATTTTATCTGACGTTACAGCGTGCAGCAGGTTCCAATACAGTCGAAATTCTTGACAGTGTGAACAGAGAAATCGCTGATTTAAATCAACATGAACTGAAAAATAAAGGCATTGAAATAGTGCTGAGTTTTGATGCTTCAGTACATATCAAAAGAGCTATAGAGCTGGTGAATGGCAATCTGGTGTTAGGTATAGTGCTGGCGCTGGTTATTCTCTATCTGTTTTTACGCGGCTGGCAGGCCACTTTGCTGATCGGCCTGACCATCCCTGTGTCGCTGATGATGTCCATTATGGCGCTGGATTTATTTGGCCGTTCACTGAATGTAGTATCTTTGGCTGGCCTGGCTTTTGCGGTAGGTATGGTGTTGGACGCTGCCATCATAGTGCAGGAAAACATAGTGCGGTTGTTACAGCAGGGGCTGGCACTGCAGCACGCTGTGAAAAAAGGCACAGCTCAGGTCAGCAGCGCACTTTGGGCTTCCACAGCCACTACAGTCGCTATTTTTGTACCAGTTCTGTTTATGCAAGGTGTGGAAGGTCAGCTGTTTTACGATTTGGCGCTTACGCTGGCGGTGGCTGTGATGGCCTCTTTGCTGGTGGCCTTAACTGTATTGCCTGTTGCCTCATTATTCTGGTTAAAACCACAAGCCAGCGCTGTGACCTCCGCTTTTTTCTGGCAAAAACTAGCCAGACGTTTTTGCCGTTTCACTCAGAATCGCAGGCTGGCATCAGGCTGGGTGCTCTTTTTTGTGCCCGGAGCTGTGTTACTGGCAGCCTTATTGTTACCTAAAGCCGACTTTTTGCCCCAGGCTTCTATTGATACGGTATTTTCGGGTTTCTCCTTACCTCCAGGTGCCAATATGCAGGTATTGGAGCAAGAAATTGGTGATCTGCTGGTGGCTCGTCTGCGGCCTTATTATCAGGACAAAAAATACCCGGCAATCAAAGGCTATAACTTGTCGATCAACAGAGGTTTTAATGTCTTGTTTGTTTATGCAGAAGATCCGGACAGTATCGACGATATGATTAAACTGCTGCGCGAAGAGATCCTGGTGGGGCTGCCTGACACCCGTTCTTTTAGTGTGCAGGGGTCGTTGTTTAACTTTGGATTTGGCAGTGGCCGTGAGTTAAATCTGGATTTCCAGGGGCCTGATGTGCCGCAGTTGATGGAACAAGCCGCAGCCGCCATGCCAAAAATAGAAAAATTATTGCCTGGCGCTACAGTGCGGCCCGTGCCTGATTTAGCATTAGCTCAGCCTGAATTACGTTTAACTCCTGATGAAAACCGTATAGCTCAAAGTGGCGTGGATCGTTTTACTGTAGCCAATATGGTGCGTGCAGTCACAGACGGTATTTACATAGGTGAATACTTTGATGGCAACGAACGGATGGACATTATTCTTAAAGGTCAGGGCTGGCAGACTCCTGAGCAATTAACTGCAACACCTTTATATACACCTGGTGCTGGTGGTCAGACTCTGGGCCAGCTCAGTGAGCTGACTTACACCACAGGCCCCACTTCCTTGCAGCGGATCAATGGCCTGCGCACCATCAGTCTGCAAGTGACACCACCTGCGACTATGGCATTGGATGAAGCAATGCAGATTCTGCAGCGCGACTTGATGACGGCATTACGTGAATCAATGCCAGCTCAGAGTTCAGTGCAATTCCGTGGTAATGCCGATCGGTTGTCTCATGCCATGACAGAAATGGGCAAAAACTTTGCGGTGGCAGTGTTTATTCTGTTCCTGCTGATGGCCGCTTTGTTTCGCTCAGCCAAAGACAGTTTACTGGTGGTTCTGGCTATGCCTATGGCCATTCTGGGTGGTGTAGTAGCGCTACGTTTATTAAATCTGGTGACTTTTCAGTCGCTGGACCTGCTGACCATGATTGGTTTTGTCATTCTGCTTGGATTGGTGGTGAACAACGCTATTTTATTAGTGGACCAGTGCCGGCAAAGCCAAAGGGAAGGATACTCTGTGGATCAAGCCTTGTATCAGGCCATTTTAACCCGAGCCAGGCCCATATTTATGAGCACCTTAACCAGTATCTTTGGCATGCTACCGCTGGTACTGGTACCAGGTGTTGGCTCCGAAATTTACCGGGGTTTAGCTGCGGTCATAGTGGGCGGTATGACTTTTAGTATGTTGTTCAGTCTGGTGTTGATCCCGGCGTTGTTACGTTTGACCTCGACAGTTCAGCACACTGAACGGACAGCCCCTTCTTTGGAGATCTCTGATGCAGCTTAATACACTAGTTTTAACCGCAGTTTTGTTGTACTCCACTGCTCTTGTGGCGCAAACGCCATCAGAAAAAGTGGTCAGTGTAGCGCAAGTGCAACAACAGGTGATGTTGCCTCATACTATGGTGACAGCTCAGGTGCAAAGCCGTTATCAGGCCGATGTGACTGCAGGGGTTGAGGGGCGTTTATTGTGGTTGGCTGAACCCGGCACTCAGATTAAACAGGATGAAGTTATAGCCAGGCTGGACATCACCCCTTTGCAATTGCGGGTTGATGAAATGAATGCCCGTATCAGCAGGGCTGATATTCAGTGGCGGCGTTTGCAAAAAGACACAGCCCGGCTGTTAGAGCTGAGCAAAAACAATAGTGTGGCTCTAACTCAACTGGATCAAATCAGTGCTGACCGCGACAGCGCTGAAGCTGAACTGAAATTACTACGGGCTCAACTGGCGCAACTGCAGGATCAAATCAACCGCAGCTCAGTCAAAGCACCTTTTGCCGGAGTGGTGGCGCAACGTTTTCATCAGCACGGAGAAGATATCAGCAGAACCGACGCTTTAGTGCGGTTGGTGAATTTAAATGATCTGGAAGTTGTGGTGTTTGCTCCGCTGAAATATGCCGCATTTTTACAGCACAATCAGTTGCTGCAGGTATTTCACAGTGGAGGTGAAAGTCAGTTGCCAGTACGTAATCTGATCCCTGTGTCCGATATGCGTTCGCAAACCTTTGAAGCCCGGATTAAAGTGCCGGAACAATTACTGGCGAACTTTCAGGTTGGACAACTTGTTTCTGTCGCAGTACCCACGGCTTTAGCCCGTCAGCAGTTGTTAGTGCCACGGGATGCTGTGGTGGTGAAAAGTGAAGGTCAGTTTGTGTTTGTGGTGGATAACGAACAAAAAGCTCAGCAAAAGGCTGTGCTGTTAGGACAGGGCATGGGCAAACTGATAGCTGTAGATGCAGAGCTGTCGGCTGGTGAACAAATCGTGATACGAGGTGGCGACACCTTAACCCAGGGCGACAAAGTTAAGGTGCTGACCGATCAGGAGTTTCCGGTAAAAACCTAAGGTGTTTTTACTGCAGGAGCTTGCCAGGCCGCTGTGCCCCAAAGTGGCACGCTGGTCAGCGAATGTTTGTAGCTGCCAGTCGTTTCTTTGGTGGAGTAAGACAAGTACAACAAAGTCTGACTGCTGCTGTCCAGAATACGGCGAATTTTTAAGTTCTTAAATAAAATGCTTTTGGATGTGCTGAAAATCACTTCGCCGTTTTTAGAACGATCGATGTCCTTCAGCATAGCTGCTGTGATTTCACCGGTTTGACGACAGGCAATAGACATATCGGACGGGTCTGCAAAATCCAGATTGGCTTCAACATGGCTGATATGGCAAGTGACACCGGGAATTTTCGGGTCGTCAAAGGTCTGTACTTTAATGTCTTTGGTGGTAAATAAACCTAAACTGACATCTGCTACTTCTTTGTCAGAACAGGCCACCAGGCCCAAAGCGGTAAAAACCAAAAGCCATTTTTTCATAGTCATATCATCCTTTTTAGCCTTGATAACAAAACGGAGTCTTGCGACTCCGTTTGATTCTGTTTAGTGACCAGCGTGGCCGTCTAAACCATGCACATGGCCATGGGCCAGTTCTTCGTCTGTCGCATCGCGGACTAAAATCACTTCCACATCAAACGTCAGATCAATACCTGACAGTGGGTGATTACCGTCTACAACTACTTCGTCTTCTGTAACGTCTAAAACAATTACAGATTGCTCACGGCCGTCCGGGCCTGCAGCGCGAAAACGCATGCCAACCTGTACATCCATGCCTTCGAATAAATTACGTGGCACCGCCTGAGTTAATTCATCATGACGCTCGCCGTACGCTTCTGCTGCTGGTACTTCAGCTTTGAATTTGTCGCCGACAGCTTTACCTAATAAAGCCTGCTCTAAACCGTGAATTAAAGCGCCCGTACCAAAAATAAATACCAGCGGTTCTCCGCCAGCTGAACTATCTAATTCGTTGCCTGCTTTGTCTGCCACAGTGTAATGAATGGCGACTACTTTTTCTGCTTGTATGCTCATGCAAACCTCAGTTACGCGAGTGAATAGGGCAAAGGTGATATAACTACAACCGATGCATCCGGAGTTGCTAATCGCAGTGGATCAGCTGGGTTGATATCGTTCGGTAACACCGCCAACACCCAAAGTTGCCCCTGAATATTCACCGCATTAATGACCTGGCCAACCCGACGCCAGTTTTCCGACCATTGTACTTCAATATCTGTGCCGCTGGCCGGAGTTTCCTCAGTTTGACCTTTAAGGATGTACGCAGCTCTTTTATTTTTACCCAGATATTTCATTCGGGCCACAGTTTCCTGCCCTATGTAACAGCCTTTGGTAAAACTAATGGCATCCAGAGCCTGTAAATTCAGCATCTGTGGTACGTATTCGCCAATCACGGCCTGCTCTAAACAGGACAAGCCTTGCTGAATATGCCGGGCTAACCATAAGGTTGGAGCCGCCAAAAACGCTGATTGTTCCGCTAAAAGTTGTCGGGCGTGGCCAAAATCCAGCACTAACAGGTAATGCTCGTCCGCCAAACGCATCAGCTTACCGCCGGGCACTGAACTTAACTGACCCACAGAGGCAGGCTGTGCATAACCTAATTTATTCAGTAAAGCTGCAGTATCAGGACCACTGATACCTAAAATCGCCAGACTGTCATGACCTGCTTCAAAACTGACTTTGGAAAAGACGCCAAACTTTTTCAGTTGAGTGGCCGAGGCTTGTAGTTCGTCACGAAAGCCGATGTACCATAAGTTTTCGCCTTCGGCACATAAATGAAACTGAGCCCACATTTTACCCTTGGCATCACAATGTGCGCCACGCAGAAAATTTTCCGCTGTCAACGTATTCAGATCTGCGGTCACCTGACCCTGCAGGTATTTACGGCTGTCCGGACCCGCAATAATCAGGCTTTCAAAGCCGGGTAAGGGGCTGATAAAGGCGCCTTGGACTGAAGTTGATAAAGCGGCGAGTTGATCGGCACTGATCCAGGATGCTTGCATATAGGTAAGTCTCTTAGAATACTAAGATGATCATTGGGGGAATTGGCCAAAAGCTCAACCCCTCTATGGTTTTTTTGTTAGAATCCGGCCAGTATCATCAAAAGGAAAGCAGTATATGACTGAATTAATGGGCAAACCCCGTCTGCGTTGGGCCTGCCGTCGTGGCATGCTGGAGCTGGATGTTTTGTTGGCGCCTTTTGTTGAAGAAGGCTATGACGCTTTAACAGATACACAAAAATACACCTTCGAAGCTTTATTAGCCTGTGACGACCCGGATTTGTTCGCATGGTTTATGGGGCATGGTAAGTCAACTGATCCAGAGCTGCAGGCAATGGTGAATATCATTGTTAACAGAGTACGGGTATAACCTTAGTTTTGTGCCATCCCGCATGCGCCGGATTGTCTATCTGGCGCAAAGCTTATTGATCCTGCTTATTTTTTTACTTCAGCCTTTTTATGCGCTGTGGTGGCTGTTGCTTTGGCCCTGGCTGTTTTTCTGCTTTTATCAGCTGTTACGACAGTGGCAACAACCTGTCAAAGCGCGTTTATTGTTTTTAACTGAAAAAGGCCAGCTGAAATGGTGGCAGGATGAACTGCCGGCAGGGCAGTTGTCGGCAGGATCTTTGGTGTCACAACTGGGAATTTGGTTACGCTGGCAGGATACAACACAACAACCCAGGCAATTATGGGTCTACCGGGATAATTTATCTGAAGAGCATTTTCGCAGTCTGGCACGGGTATGCCAGACCGTAAAATGGCAGCAGCAAGCCGGTTCTGTCAACCGGCGTTAGGGCTTCAATATGGTTGGCGTAGGCTCTGCCAGTTGATCCGGATAATCCAGATTATAATGCAGACCACGGCTTTCTTTACGCTCCATGGCACTGCGGATAATCAGTTCAGCCACCATGGTTAAATTGCGCAGTTCCAGCAAATTATTGCTGACACGGAAGTTGCGGTAATAATCCTGAATTTCACGTTGCAATAATTCTACTCTGTGTAAAGCGCGCTCTAAGCGTTTTTCAGTGCGAACTATACCGACATAATCCCACATAAAAAGCCGTAATTCGTGCCAGTTGTGAGTAATCACTACCTCTTCATCTGAATCAATGACACGGCTTTCATCCCAGCAAGGCAGTTCAGTGACTAAGCGGGCTGACTCCAGTTGCTGTTTAATATGCCGGGCTGCCGATTGAGCAAAAACCACACATTCTAACAAGGAATTGCTGGCCATACGGTTAGCGCCATGCAGTCCTGTATAAGCCACTTCACCAATAGCATAAAGATTAGAAATATCGGTTTGGCCATTTAAATTGGTCACCACGCCACCACAAGTGTAATGCGCAGCTGGCACCACTGGAATAGGTTGTCTGGTGATGTCGATACCCACACTTAAACATTTGGCATAAATGGTGGGGAAATGCTCGATGATAAAGTCTTTTGGTTTGTGGCTGATGTCCAGATACACACACTGAGCGCCGAGCTTTTTCATTTCATAGTCGATAGCACGGGCGACTATGTCGCGCGGTGCTAATTCGGCGCGCTCGTCAAAATCCGGCATAAAACGGCTGCCATCCGGCCGTTTTAAATAAGCACCTTCACCCCGCATGGCCTCAGTGATCAGGTAATTCTGCGCTTCAGGGTGATACAAACTGGTGGGGTGGAATTGATTAAATTCCATATTGGCCACACTACAACCTGCGCGCCACGCCATAGCAATACCGTCACCGCTGGCGACATCAGGATTGCTGGTATAGAGATAAACTTTACTGGCTCCGCCTGTGGCAAGTGCAATACATTTAGCACCTATCACTTCCACATGTTCTTCTTCACGGTTCCAGACATAAGCGCCATGGCATTTTTGTTCAGCTAAGCCCAGCTTGCTGGAGGTGATCAAATCAATAGCGTTGTAGTTTTCCAACAATTGAATATTCGGGTGGCCTTTGACTTGTTCTACCAAGGTTATTTGCACAGCCCGGCCTGTCGCATCAGCTGCATGCAAAATACGTCTGTGGCTATGACCGCCTTCCCGGGTCAGGTGATATTTCAGTACACCGTCTTCGTCTTTGTACTGATCAAAAGGCACACCCTGAGCAATTAACCATTCCATCGCGTCTTTGGCATGTTCAGCGGTAAACTGCACTGCTGCGGCTTCACATAAGCCAGCACCTGCAATTAAAGTGTCGTCGACATGAGAGGCAATACTGTCGTTTTCATCAAATACGGCAGCTATGCCACCCTGAGCATATAGGGTAGAGCCTTCACGCAAAGGACCTTTGCTCAGCACTATCACTTTAGCACTGTCCGCCAGATGTAAAGCCAGCGATAAACCTGCAGCGCCACTGCCTATAATTAATACGTCACAAAGATGTTTTTTTTGTTGTTGCATGGGATACACTTATTCAGTCAAAAACACATAAATGTCTGTAATTTGGGTCTTTATACGCTACTTTCTGGCAGCTGGCCGTGCTATTTGCGGCAAATTGTAACTTTTTTTACTTATTCCAAGAACTATTCATATAGCTTCCAGTCATAAGGGTACGCTTGACGAGCGCCAGTTGCAAAAAGAAAGTAGTATTTAGCATTAGGGGAAAGGCTCGGATGAGCGAGCAAGAATTGGATTGGCAAATTGTCCAGCGGGTACAACAAGGGGATAAAGCAGCCTTTAATGTGTTGGTAAAAAAATACCAGCATCGTATTGCGAACTTAATCTCGCGTTATGTCTCTAACCATGGCGATGTGGCGGATGTAGCTCAGGAAGCCTTTATTAAAGCTTACCGTGCTATTCCCGGCTTTCGTGGCGAGAGTGCATTTTACACCTGGTTGTACCGTATAGCTGTGAACAGCGCTAAAAATTACCTGGTAGCGACAGGACGCAAGCCGCCATCTACAGACGTAGATGCGGACGATGCCGAGTTTTATGACGGTAGCGATGCGTTAAAAGAGCAGGATTCTCCGGAGAAACTTTTGTTATCCGATGAAATCCGTAACGTAGTGTTCGATACCATTGAAAAGTTGCCGGACGAATTACGCACTGCTATTACTTTGCGTGAATTGGATGGCTTAAGTTACGAAGAGATTGCGGAAGTGATGGGCTGTCCTATAGGGACAGTAAGAAGTCGGATTTTCCGTGCACGTGAAGCTATTGATGCGCAGTTAAAACCGCTCATTAGCTGAACCTCTACTATACAGGAATCGGTATGTCGTCAGAAAAATCAGATTGGATCTCGGCTGCTAGTGATAACCAAGCAATTAGCCCTGAACAATTAGACAGATTACTGCAAGATGCTGAAGTACAGCAAAGTTTTGCGCGTTATCATTTGATTGGCGCTGCCATTCGCAATGAGTTACCGGCCAAGCTTGATATGCAGTTTGCAGATAACTTTGCCAGCCTGTTGGATCAGGAGCCTGCTTATCAGTTAGAAAGCAGCCCTGTAGTGCACCATCAAAAAGCGCCAGTGTCGTTCTGGACAAAACTGGGCGAAGCAGCCAATACGGGCTGGTTTAAAACAGGTTTTCAGGGCACTGTCGCGGCCAGCGTGGCATTAGTTGCTGTGTTGGGTGTGCAACAGTTCCAGGGTGCTGGTCAGGATGCAGATCTGAATTCACCTTTACCTGTGTTACAAACTCAGCCAGTGGCTGGTTTTGCCACTCCGGTCAGCTTAAGCCAGACTTCGGTAAATTCCCGTTTTGAACAGGAACAACGTCAGGCTATGCTGGAACAGCAACAACGTTTGCAGCAATTACTGCAGGCACATCGTCAGCAAATCAGGGTGATGGACACTGCACAGCAGAAAGCCCCGGAAACCCCAGCTGAGAAACCAAGACAAGAGCAATAAATATGGGTTGGAAAGGCTTAAGCAGTGCCTTGATCATCTTGTGTTACTCCAGCCTGAGCTTCGCCGAAGTCTCGGGGTGGGAGTGGTTTGAGCGAAGTCAGAGTTCAGTTCGTCAATATAATTTCGAAGCCTCTTTTGTTGTTATTAAACCCAATCAGGTGGATAGCTACCGTTGGATCCATGGTGTACAGGATGATTCAGAAATAGAACAACTGATGCCGCTGGAGCAAAGTGGCGTCGAAATTTTGCGTCGTGATCAGATGGTGTATTACATAGCACCTGAAAAAACACCCTTGGCGACCAGCAGCAGTACCATCAAAGAATTACCAGCGCTGTTGTACCGTGATATTGAGTCGATCAAAAGCTTGTACGATGCAGTGCCAGGTGGAGCGACGCAACTATCGGGTCGGTCTGCGCAATTGTTGCGTTTAACGCCACTGCAAAATGGCCGGCCAGGTTATTGGTTGTGGTTAGACAGCCAGACAGGTTTTCCGCTGAAAATAGATACCTTAACGGTTCAGAATGAAGTGCTGGAGCGTTGGGTTATCACCCATATTTTGCCCCATGCCACTTTACCTGAAGCATTAAATGTTGCAGCGAGCGCTGAATTGCCAGCAGCTGCAGAAACAATGCCGGCAGTAGCTTTGCCTGAAACTCCGCTGGAATTGTCCTGGTTGCCGGAAGGTTATCAGGAGGTTTCTGTAACTTCTGCCATGGTGCCACAGCAGGTGTTGGAGCAATGGTTGTTGTCCGATGGGTTGCATCAGGTGTCCGTTTTTGTGCAGCACAGTGCCAGTTTGCCGGCTCAGGCCTTCCGCGATGGCGCGACCACTATTTTTGTTATGCCAAACAACCAGTTTGATGTCACAGTCATAGGCCCTGTGTCTATTGAGACGGCCAGACAAATAGCTGAATCGGTGCGTTAAATGCTGGAAGAAATAGCCACTGTGATGAAAAGCCAAAGCGATGGTGTCTGGCTGAAAACTCAAAGTGTCAGCAGCTGCAACGCCTGTCAGTCGAATAACGACTGTGGTACCGGTGTGGTGGCTAAAGCTTTAACCCCACGTGAAAATCTGTTTTTTGTCAAAAGCCCATTGCAGTTGCTGGAAGGGCAAAAAGTTAAAATTGCCGTCAGCGAACAACATCTGTTGTCTGCTGCGGCTTTATTGTATTTATTCCCCTTGTTTTGCCTGATTGCTGTGGCTGCTTTATTAAGCCGGCTGCAGCTGGCTGAGACGGCTATAGTACTGGGTTCTTTCACTGCTTTAGCTGCTGGTTTTGCCGTGGCGCGACTGATAAGTGGCCCATCAGCACAGCAGGAACAGATTGAGATCCTTGCGGTATTGCCAGAACTGGCTGTGCAACATGTCCGCATTACAGATTAATCCTCTGCTGAAATCCGCTGTAACATCTGAACACATAGCAACCAATGCCGAGATCGAGTACAATTCGCGGCAAATTTATCTGAATCAACTTTGGTGTTCGCCCGGTTTGTGACCATAAGGGTCAGAGTGGGGCCACCTGATAGCAGCTTTAGCGGAAAAAATGCCAAAAATTACTCATATTCGTAACTTTTCAGTCATAGCCCACATAGACCACGGCAAATCTACGCTGTCGGATCGTCTGATCCAGTTTTGTGGTGGTTTAACCGATCGTGAAATGCAGGCGCAGGTTTTAGATTCAATGGATCTGGAACGTGAGCGTGGTATCACCATTAAAGCGCAAAGCGTAACTTTGCATTACAAAGCCAAAGACGGTGAAACTTACCAGCTGAACTTTATCGATACGCCGGGCCACGTTGACTTTACCTATGAAGTCAGTCGTTCTTTAGCTGCCTGCGAAGGTGCTTTATTGGTAGTTGATGCGGGGCAGGGCGTTGAAGCTCAAACCGTAGCCAACTGCTACACAGCCTTGGAAATGAACCTCGAAGTCTTGCCAATTCTGAATAAAATCGACTTACCTCAAGCCGATCCGGATCGTGTTGCCGAAGAAATTGAAGACATTATTGGTATCGAAGCCATAGGCGCAGTGCAGTGTTCTGCCAAAACCGGTTTAGGTATCGAAGATGTACTGGAGACTATAGTCGCCAATATTCCATGCCCTGAAGGTAATCCGGATGGCCCAACTCAGGCGCTGATTATCGATTCCTGGTTTGACCCTTACCAGGGCGTTGTGTCGCTGGTACGTGTAAAACACGGCAAAATTCAGTTAAAAGACAAAATCAAAGTCATGTCGACTGGCATGGTCTACGAAGTGGACAAAGTGGGTGTATTTACCCCTAAAGCCAACAACACAGGTATTTTAAATACAGGTGAAGTAGGTTTTGTCATCTGTGGTATTAAAGAAATTAAAGGCGCGCCAGTTGGCGATACGTTAACGCTGTCGAAAAACTCAGCCACTGAGCCTTTACCTGGTTTTAAACGTATTAAGCCTCAGGTATATGCAGGTGTATTCCCTGTCTCTTCAGACGACTACGAAGATTTCC
The DNA here is from genome assembly GCF_000217935.1 of Rheinheimera sp. A13L. Classification (GTDB taxonomy): domain Bacteria; phylum Pseudomonadota; class Gammaproteobacteria; order Enterobacterales; family Alteromonadaceae; genus Pararheinheimera. The sequence continues at coordinate 95,289 of NZ_AFHI01000008.1, read as the reverse complement.
GTGATGCGCTGGAAAAACTCAGCTTAAACGACTCTTCACTGTTTTATGAACCAGAAAGCTCAGGCGCTTTAGGTTTTGGTTTCCGTATTGGTTTCCTTGGTATGTTACATATGGAAATCATTCAGGAACGTTTAGAGCGTGAATACGATCTGGATTTAATCACTACAGCGCCGACCGTAGTGTATGAAGTGATCACCAAAAATGGTGAAACAGTGATGGTCGATAACCCAAGTGCATTACCGCCAGTGGGTAATATTGATGAAATTCGTGAGCCTATAGTTGAAGCTCATATTCTGGTGCCACAAGAATACTTAGGTAACGTCATTAACCTTTGTATTGAAAAACGTGGTGTGCAGATGAATATGACCTACCATGGTCGTCAGGTGGCAGTGGTCTATGAACTGCCAATGGCTGAAGTGGTGATGGACTTCTTCGACCGCTTAAAGTCGACCAGCCGCGGTTATGCGTCGCTGGATTATGCCTTTAAACGTTTCCAGACCTCAGAAATGTCACGGGTTGATATTCTGATCAACGGTGAGCGGGTAGATGCTTTGGCTATTATCAGCCATAAAGACTTTGCTCAGGGCCGTGGTCGTGAGCTGGCTGAAAAACTGAAAGAGCTGATCCCTCGTCAGATGTTTGATATCGCTATTCAGGCTGCTATAGGTGCACACGTGATTGCCCGTACTACGGTAAAACAATTACGTAAAAACGTATTAGCCAAATGTTATGGCGGCGATATCAGCCGGAAGAAAAAGCTGTTGCAGAAACAGAAAGACGGTAAAAAACGTATGAAGCAGGTAGGTAATGTGGAAGTTCCACAGGAAGCCTTCCTTGCCATTCTGAAAGTCGGTAAATAACAACAAGGGTAGTTATGGCAGGTTATTTTGCAATTTTCCTCGTAGTATTGACCTTAGTCAGTGGTTTGATCTGGCTGATTGATATACTGGTATTTGCTCCAAAACGTAAAGTTAAAGTTGCGACCGCTCAGGCGGCTGCAGCGGGTGGCCTGCCATTAAGCGCTATTGAAGAGCTGGAAAAACCTTCTTATCTGGCAGAAACTGCCAAAGAAATTTTCCCGCTGATTTTAGCCATTACCATTATCCGTTCGTTTTTATACGAGCCCTTCCAGATCCCATCAGGTTCTATGATGCCTACCTTATTGGTCGGCGACTTTATTCTGGTGGAAAAGTACTCCTACGACGTGAAGGATCCAGTCTGGCGTAAGCCGCTGATCACCACAGGCCGGCCAGAACGGGGTGATGTGATTGTATTTAAATACCCGGAACAACCTACTATTGATTTTATCAAGCGTACTGTAGGTTTACCTGGTGATCGCATTATCTACAAAAACAAGCAGCTGTTTATTCAGCCTGCTTGTACCGCAGCTGACAAAAGTACCTGCCCTGGTTTAGAAGCAGTGCCTTTAACCTTGCAGGCCGAAGGCGAGTTTATGGATGGCGAACTGCCAACCAAACGCTACTCTGAGCAATTTGGCGAGCATACACACCACATACTGCAGCATCCGTTTAAAGCCGAAGATTTAATGCAGTACTACAAACAGCCAGGGACTGCCATCGAAGAGTTTATTGTGCCTGAAGGCCACTATTTTGCGATGGGCGATAACCGCGATAACAGCCGTGACAGCCGTGCCTGGGGTTTTGTGCCTGAAGAAAATCTGGTGGGTAAAGCTGTATTTATCTGGATGAGTTTTGAATTTAGTGAAGACCCGGACAACTGGTTGCCTTCATGGGTGCCTGTTGGCGTGCGTTTTGAACGTTTAGGCAAAATTAATTAATGCAAAAACCTGTTAGCGGCCTGATGAAAAAACTGGGTTACCAGTTTCAGCAGGTCGCGTTACTCGAACAAGCCCTGACTCACCGCAGCTGCAAAGGTGAGCACAACGAGCGGCTGGAATTTTTAGGCGACGCCATATTAAGTATGGTGATTGCCGAAGCCTTGTATATCCATTTTCCGAAAGCCCGCGAAGGCGACTTAACCCGCATGCGTTCGTCTTTAGTGAAAGGCGTGACTCTGGCTGAAATTGCCAAAGAACTGGAGCTGGCCGAATTCCTGCGCTTAGGCCCTGGTGAAATGAAAAGCGGTGGCTTACGCCGTGAATCCATTCAGGCCGACGCAGTGGAAGCCATTTTAGGTGCTATCTTTTTAGATGCTGGCATTGAAGCCTGTAAAGAGCGGATATTAAGCTGGTATGGCAGCCGTTTAACTGTGATTCAGCCCGGTGTGCATAAGGACAGTAAAACCCAGTTGCAGGAATATCTGCAAGGGCGTCGTTTGCCTTTACCTTTGTATGAAGTGATAGATACGCAAGGCGACGATCACGATCAAATATTTACCGTGCGTTGTACTGTGCAGGGCAGAGCGCCTGTTACCGCGTCTGGCAACTCCAGACGTAAAGCTGAACAGGATTCAGCGCGGATTTTGTTGGAACAAGTAAAAAATGACCTCTGAGACTTTTGCAGGATTGGTTGCCATAGTTGGCCGTCCGAACGTGGGTAAATCCACTCTATTAAACCAGTTGGTGGGTCAGAAGGTCAGTATTACATCGCGTAAACCACAGACCACCCGCCACCGTATTGTTGGTATAGACACACAGGATAATTACCAGACTGTGTATGTCGACACCCCAGGTTTACATATCGAAGAAAAGCGCGCCATTAACCGTCTGATGAATAAAGCTGCCGCCAGCACCATACTGGATGTAGAGCTGATTATTTTTGTCGTTGAAGGCACACGCTGGACGGACGACGATCAGATGGTATTAAACCGTTTGATCGCGGCAAAAAAACCAGTGCTGTTGGTGGTGAATAAAGTCGATTTATACAAAGACAAAGAAGACTTGCTGCCCCATTTACAGTGGCTTGGCAGTCAGCTTGAGTTTCAACAAATCATCCCTTTATCCGCGGAGAAGGGCACCAATGTGCAGACATTACGCGAACTGGTGCAAAAACAATTACCCCCTTGTGAATTTTTCTTCCCTGAAGAATATGTGACTGACCGCAGCAGCCGCTTTATGGCCTCGGAAATAGTGCGCGAAAAGCTGATGCGTTTCCTTGGCGATGAATTGCCTTATGCAGTGACAGTTGAAATTGAACGCTTTAAATGGGAAGAAAAACATTACCATATCGCCGCTTTAGTGCTGGTTGAACGTGACACACAAAAGCAGATGGTGATAGGTAAAAAAGGCGAACGGATAAAAACCATAGCTACGGAAGCCCGTAAAGATATGGAAACCCTGTTTGAACAGCCGGTATTTTTGCAGGTATGGGTGAAAGTGAAATCAGGTTGGGCTGATGACGAGCGCGCTTTACGCAGCTTAGGTTACGGCGAAGACTAAAATGGACAATCGCAGCTGGCCAGCTTTTATTCTGCACAGCCGCGCTTTTAAGGAACAGCAGTTGTTATTGCAGCTGCTGGTACCTGAACTGGGTCGGGTCAGCGCTGTGATCCGCAAATCCAGCAGTAAAAAACAACAACGTTTGTCATTGCAGCCTTTCCAGTTATTGCAGCTGGAACTGCTGGGTCGTTCTGAATTAAAAACTGTCAGTAAAGCTGAAGAAGCAGGCCCAGCCTTTTTGCTGCAAGGTGAAAAGCTGTTTGGTGCCATGTACTTAAACGAGCTGATTTGCCGCTTGTGGCCAGAAAACGTTGGTTCCGACGCTTTATTTGAGTTTTACCAGCAGACCTTGCAGCAACTGTTAACTAACGATCTGGAGCCTTGTTTACGTCAGTTTGAGTTTTCATTACTGACCGAATTAGGGCAGCCGGTGGACTGGGATTACGATTCACAAGGTGAAGCTTTACAGGACGGCGCTTTGTATCAGTGGTGGCCCGAGCAAGGCTGGCAAATTGCTGGCAAAGGTTGGAAAGGCGAGGTGCTCAAAGCCATAGGCCAACAGCACTGGCAACAGCACGACGTATTAAAAACCGCCAAACAGTTAAGCCGCTTATTATTAGCCCCTTTGCTTGGCAGCAAACCTTTAACCAGCAGAGCATTATTTCAACCGATCAGGAACTAGTTATGAGCGCCATTTATTTAGGTATCAATATCGATCACGTCGCCACTTTACGTCAGGCCCGTGGCACTTATTACCCTGAACCTGTGCATGCGGCTTTATTGGCTGAGCAATTTGGCGCTGATGGTATTACTGTGCATTTACGCGAAGACCGCCGCCATATTCAGGACCGCGATTTATTTGTATTGCGCGAAACTATTGCCACCCGCTTAAATTTTGAAATGGCAGTGACTGAAGAAATGTTAGGTATTGCCGCTCAGTTAAAACCTGAATTCTGCTGTTTAGTGCCGGAAAAACGCCAGGAACTGACCACAGAAGGTGGCTTAGAAGTGGCAGGCCAGTTCGATAAAATTCAGGATGCTGTGTTACGCCTGCAGCAGGACAATATTTTAGTCTCGTTGTTTATCGACGCCGATGAAAAACAAATAGCAGCAGCAGCTAAAGCTGGTGCTCCTTATATTGAAATTCATACAGGCCAGTATGCAGAAGCGACGGATCCGAAAAAGCAAAAAGTAGAGCTGGATCGCATTACTGAAGCCGCTGCTTATGCCGCCTCTTTGGGTTTAACAGTGAATGCTGGTCATGGCCTGCATTACCATAATGTGCAGCCTATAGCCGCTATTCCTCAAATGTACGAGCTGAATATTGGTCATGCTATTGTGGCCCGCGCCATTTTCTCTGGCTTAGGCCCTGCTGTGGCTGAAATGAAACGCCTGATGGTGGAGGCACGCCGTTAATGGCTATTGTTGGTTTAGGCACCGACATCATCGAAATTGCGCGCATAGAGCAAAGCCTGGCGCGTTCACCCCGTTTAGTACAAAGGGTATTGACTGAATCGGAGCAGCAAATTTTAGCTGTTCATGGCCAGCCAGCCCGTTATTTCGCCAAACGTTTTGCCGCCAAAGAAGCAGCGGCTAAAGCCCTTGGTACTGGCATAGGCCGTGGTATCTCCTTCCAGCATTTTATTGTCAGCAACGACCCTTCAGGTCGCCCTCAACTTGAATTGACAGGCCCGGCCAAAGAGCTGGCTGACTCAATGCAAGTGCGTTCGGTCTGGCTCTCCATCAGCGACGAACAGGCTTATGCCTGTGCTACCGTTATTCTCGAATCCTGATTTTTGCGGGCGGGGATAAAGCCGCGGCCCAACCAGACATAATAAAACTGGTCAAAAGTACAGACTCAGCGTTAGTATCGAAACGGGCACATTAGAGTTGCCTGAACGGGCTATATTATTTATGCCCCGTAATGAGCTTATTTATTAAGGAAATTCAAATGTCTACAGTGATCAGCTTATTGGAAAAAATGGGCCAGGACGCCAATTTACGTTATGCCGATAAAACCACAGTGACAGCAGAGTTAGACCCGGCTTTAGCCGCTGCTATTCTGGCTGGCTCTCAGGAGCAACTGGCTGCAGTTTTAGGCGCCCGCACTAACGTAGTCTGCGGTGTATATGCAGCAGAAGAAACTGACGAGCAGGAAGAAATTACATCATTGGCCAAAGTTGGCTAATCTGGTATCAAAGCTGCCTGCGGGCAGCTTTTTCGCAACTGTGGCAGCAGGAGAAATTAATGCAAAAAGGTAGTTTGGTGTGTGTAGGCACTGGTATGACTTTGGGTTCTCATATCAGCCCTTTATCCCGCAGTTATATAGAACAAGCCGATGTGGTTTTTGTATTAATGGCAGATGGCACTACTGAGCTGTGGATCCAGGGCATGAATGCCGATGTGCGTAGCTTGCAGCCTTATTATTCTGAAGGCCAATCCCGTATGATCACCTATAAACAAATGGTGGCTGCTATGCTGGCTGAAGTGCATGCAGGCAAAAAAGTTTGTGGTGCTTTTTATGGCCATCCCGGCGTCTTTGCCTGGGTGCCGCATCAGGCTATTAAAGAAGCGGTAGCTGAAGGTTATATGGCTCATATGGAACCAGGTATTTCAGCTGAAGACTGTTTATATGCCGATTTGGGGTTAGACCCCGGCACTTATGGTTGCCAGCATTATGAAGCCAGCAACCTGATGTTTTATCAGCGTACTATAGACACTGCCGCTTATCTGATTTTATGGCAAATAGGAGTAGCTGGTGATAAGTCGCTGGCTAAATTCACTACAGGCAGCGCCTATCGCGACGTCTTGGTAGAGTTGTTAAGCCAATGGTATCCGCTGGATCATCAGGTGATTTTATACGAAGCCGTGACTTTACCTATTCAGCAACCCCGGATTGAGCGGTTGGCTTTATCTGACTTACCTAAAGCACAAATGGATTTAAAAACTACCTTAGTTATACCGCCGGCCACTGTAGCTAAAGCCAATCAGCTGGTTTTGGATAAACTAAAAGCTGTGGTGGCGCAAGAAGGCCAGCTATGACAGCGGACTGGACCAAAGTTGCTGTTGCAGATCACTTTATGATCCAGACCAGCCGTTTACTGATCAGGCCTTTAACTACGCAGGACCAGCAACTCTATCTGGATTTATACACCAGCACAGCTGTGATGGCCTTTATTGGCCCGCCGCTGCAGTTGGAAAAAGCCAAAAACAGCTTTCAGATTGCGTTGCGCCTCAATGCCAAAGTACCTTTTAAGCGCTTATTTTTGGCGATATGCCGTGATAACCAGCCCATAGGGTTGTGTGCTATTAACCAATGGAGTGCCCAGTTGGCCACTGTTGAAGTGGGGTTGATGTTATTGCCCGCCTGGCAAGGTCAGGGTTACGGTACAGAAGCCAAGCTGGCATTAAGTCAAAAAGTGCAACAGCTCTTTAGCGGGGGGCAAGTCTGGACTCAAACCAACCCAAATAACAAAGCCGCAGTTCAGTCGAATATCACAGCAGGTTATCAGGCTGATCCCATTCAATCCGGTATATTTTGGTTTAAGCCAGACTAAATTAGCTTTGAATGTAGCGATAAATGAACCAGGATAATCTTCCGCTCTTGTACTTTTAATTTTATCGTTTTACAGTGGTTTCAGTTGTTGAGCCTGTCTGCGGTAAGTCGCAGATGTTTTGCTTAAATTCAGGGGAGTACCTATGTCTGTTATTATTCAGTTATTAGAAAAAATGGGTCAGAGTTCAGAGTTGCGTTATGCCGATGCAGAGCAATTAGCAAAGCTAATGGCGGATACAGATCCTGCATTAATTGCAGCTGTTAGTGCAGGCGATCAGCATGCTATTGAAACGCTGTTAGGAGCCAGAACTAATGTGGTGTGTGGAATTCATCCGGCTGATCAGCCTGAGCAGGATGAACCTGCTGAACCTGAGCAAGAGCCAGAGCAAGAAAAAATCAGCTTTTTGAATGTGGGCTAAACTTTGTTTGCAAGGGCAAATACAGTGTTGATTAAAGTTGGGCGGGTCATTTTGATTCCGCTCATTTTTATGCTGTCTCCCGTAAATGCCTTTGCTACAGTTTGGGTCGATAGCCTCTTGCATTTAGATAAATTGAAGAGCAGTGACTTCAATAGCTTTTCGATAAAACTAGATGAGCTGATAGCCGAAGAAAATAAGTTGTCAGACTTTGAGCAAGACTACTTAACCCTTATGAAAGCCTATAGGGAAGCATATAGAGGCAATACCCAATCAACACTTTCGATTTTAACCCCATTAATTGAAAACTCCGATCTTGTGATTTCATTCAGAGCAAAAGCTTTGGCGATCAACAGCCTGGTGGTAGCTCGCCGATATCTTGATGCCTTTGTTTATCTTGAACAACTGATCACTCAGTTAAACAAGGTGTCTCAGCCAGAAGCGCGTGAGCAAGGGCTGCGAGTCATTGCGCTGATGTATAATCTGATTGGTAAATATGATTTTTCATTAAGTTTTATTGAACAGTTAATTGATGAAAGTCCAAGTTCAAATGCTGTGTGTGCTGCACATCAACTCAGAGCAGAAGCGCTTTATTTATCTGGTCGGACAGATGATTTTAAATTGAAGTCTGTTGAAGGACTGGGCTACTGCACACAACATAATGAGCCTTTGTGGGCTAATATAATAGTGTCGCTTATCGCTCAGAATATGATGGACGAGAAGGATTACCAAGGTGCGGTCAGTTTGCTGCAGTCTCATAATAATCAAGTTGAATCTACTCGCTATAACTCATTGATACTGAAATTTAATAGTATTCTTGCACAAAGCTACTACGGTCTTGGTGACTTTTCTTTAGCAAAAGAAAATGCTTTGAAAGTTATAGGTGCTGCAAAACAAGACAGAGTTAGCTTGGTCGCAGTGGAAACATTTGCGGTATTGCATCAAATAGCCAAAACCGAAAAAAACTACCAACAAGCTCTGGAGTACCACGAGCACTATATGGCCGCTTTTACCGCTTATATGGATGATAAATCGGCGCAACAGATGGCTTACCATACGGCTCACTCGGAAATTCTGGCGCAAAATCAAAAAATATCTTTGCTGGATAAAGACAATCGACTGTTGCAACTGGAGCAGGAAGCGCTTAAGCATCAGGCTGCTTTTAATAAGCTGATGATCGCAGCTTTAGTGGCGCTGGTGCTGGGGCTGGCCTTTTTGGCTTATCGCAGTTTTATTGCCCGTCAGCGTTTTAAAGCTTTGGCTGAGTACGACGATTTAACCGCTATCAGCAACAGATATCACTTTTCAGCTTCGGCCAAAGAAGCGCTGACTTTATGCGAAAAGGGCCAATTACCTGCCGCCCTTATAGTGTTTGATTTAGACCATTTTAAGCAAATTAACGACCAGTATGGTCATGCGGCAGGCGACTGGGCTTTGCGCCAGACTGTGGATACCTGTCGCAATTTTATGCGGAATAACGACGTATTTGGCCGTATTGGTGGTGAAGAGTTTTCCATTTTGTTGCCTGGTTGCCAAAGCGATAAAGCCCACTTACTGGCCGATATTTGTCGGGATGCTATTTACAGTATCGATACTGCAGCTTCGGGTTATGAGTTTAAGTTAAGCGCCAGTTTTGGTGTTACTTCGGCAGAGATCTCCGGTTACCATTTAACCAAACTGATTGAGGATGCAGACACCGCCATGTATCAGGCTAAGCAGTTGGGTCGCAACAGGGTGCATTTTTTCCAGGGCTAAGTTTGTCTGTTTATGGTGACTTTTGTGCAGTTTGGGGGCTGGCTACTTTGGATCGGCAAAAATCCTGCTGAATGAATAGGGAGATGTGTTGAAAGCATTTTTGTGGTCATTGTGTTTGCACATAGTGCTGTTAGGTTTGCTGACCTATCATCATTTTGCGCCGGATGATGCCGCAAAAGTAACAGCAGAACCTCCTATTCTGGCTTACGCTTATCAGCCAGTGAAAGCCAAACCTGCTCCTGTAGTAGCAACGCCTGTAGCTGTTCCTGCCAAAGTAACTGCAGCAAAACCCGCTGTGAAGCCCGTGCAAAAAACACCAGCAAAAGCAGCCGTTAAAAAGGCTGTAGTTAAGAAGCCGCCAGCGAAAAAACCACCGGAGAAAAAGCCAGCTGTAAAGGCTAAACCTCAAGCCAAAACAAAACCTGCCCCAGCCAAAGCCAAAACAGCAGTTGTTCAGCCGCCGCCACGTAAACCTTTTGTGCCTGTGCGTAAGCCTGCTATGGTCAAGCCTATGCCTGTAGCAGCAAAACCTGTACCAGCGCCCAAGCCCATGCCAAAACCAGCTGAAGTAATAGCGGCTAAGCCTTTGCCCGCACCCCTACCAGCTGAAGTAGTAGCAGCTAAGCCTGCACCTGTGCCCAAACCCGTTGAAGTAGTTGCAGCTAAGCCTTTGCCTGCGCCTGTGCCCAAACCAGCTGAAGTAGTAGCAGCTAAGCCTTTGCCTGCACCTGTGCCCAAACCAGTTGAAGTAGTAGCAGCCAAGGCTTTGCCTGCACCTGTGCCAAAACCAGTTGAAGTAGTAGCGGCTAAGCCTTTGCCTGCACCCCTACCCGTTGAAGTGGTAGCGGCTAAGCCGTTGCCTGCGCCTAAACCAGCAGCTGTGATCCCTGAACCCAGGTCAGCCGGGGTAGCAAGCACTGCTGCTGATATCAATACAGTGGAACAGAAAGCGGCGTCAAATGCAGTTGCTGCCAGCCTGGATCAACGCAAAAGCATGGCAAACAGCGCGCTACGAGCGGCCAGACAAGGAGACGCTTCAGGTTCTGCAACCTGGAAAGAAAAACAAAAACAGCTGGCGCTGGAAATTACTGCAACAAAAAGCGAACAAAAACCAGAGGTGGGTAGAAAAGTAAAAACTTTTGCCGACGGCAGTGCATTAATTGATACCAATCCAGGTTGCTGGAAAGTACCTCCGCCTGAATCGCGTAAAGACGCTATCTGGTTACATACCGGCATCCCTTGTAAACCAGATACCACAGTGGAACAAATAGAGGCTATTCTGGAAAAACGCCGCAGTTACCGCAGAGATTAAACTGCAGCAGGATTAGCCCGGCACTTTTGTCTCTGCTTGCTCTGTCACCAACACAGGCCAGCTTTTAGCGTCCTGCAGCAAGGACTGAACCCTGTCTTGTAATTCAAATAACTCAGGCTCCAGTTGCAGCGGTTGTTTGCCTTTTTTCAGTTCAGTTTCAATCAGTTCTGTCAGTTGTTTGAGTACGGGCAAGCCGGTGTAGCAGCTGGCACCATGTAATTTATGGATATGTTGCAGCAGCTGTTCTGCATCCTGTTGTTGCATGGCCTGCTGAATTAAGGCCAGGCTTTCAGGTAAAGACTGCACCAGCATCCATAACATCTCTTTGGCTAAATCCAGTTTGCCGCCTGCTCTTTGCAAGGCCAAGGTCCAGTCCAGTTGTTTGCTTTGGGGCAGTTGGTTTTCGCCAACAGAAGCAGCTAAAGCCTGCTGAAAATCCGGGCAGCATTCACGCAAAGTGTAATGCAGTAGTTTTTCATCCAGAGGTTTGGTTAAAAACTCACAAAAACCTAAAGCTAACAGCCGGTCTCTTTCGCCGTCTAAGGCATGAGCTGTTACAGCAATAATAGGGGTAGCTTCGTTTAACGAACTTTGCTGAATACGCTGACAAGCCTGAATGCCGTCCATCACCGGCATATTAATATCCATAAAAATCAGATCGTAATGTTGCTGATTGGCTTTTTGCCATGCTTCAGCACCATTACGGGCTGAATCGACCTGCTCGACCATTTCAGACAACAAGGTATTAATCAGTTTTAAGTTGGCTTCGTTATCGTCCACTGACAACACCCGTAAGCGGGCTTTGGGTTTGTCCTGCAATGGGTTTTGTTCAGGGAAATCTAAATAAGGCTGAGCCAGCGTCATCGCCAGTTTGCGGTAATGCGCGGGTTTGGATAACACAGCTTTGGCGCCTGAGGCCTGTAATACTTCACGTAAATTCGGCGATAAAGTGTTGACCAGTAAATACAGCTGTTCGCTGTGCAGCTGTAACTGCTGCAGCAATTCAATCACCTGATTCACCTGATTCAGTGAAATAGAGCGGCCAATCAAGGCCATATCAATTTGTGGCTGTAAAGCCAGGGTTTGGCTAAGCTGGCTCATATTGCTGCAACTGATAATATTGAGCCCCCAATGATCCAGCTGGGCCAGCATGGCCTCGCGGGAATACTGTTGAGGTTCAAAATACAACACAGTTTTTTGTTTCAGCTCGGCCAGAGGCAAAGGCTCAGCTATGGATAAATGGTGGCGTTTGCACATCAGGGTAAACCAGAAGGTTGAACCTTCACCTGCTTTACTGTCAAAGCCAATTTTGCCGCCCATAGCCGAAACTAAACGCTGTGAAATCACTAAACCTAAGCCTGTGCCCCCATAACGGCGGCCTATGCTGTTGTCGGCCTGAGCAAAACCGCCAAATAAACTTTTTTGCTGATCTTCATGAATACCAATGCCGGTATCCTGCACTGAAAAACGCAGTTGCCATTGTTCATCCGGCATAGGGCGACAACTAACACGGATCACTACACTGCCTTGTTCGGTAAATTTAATCGCATTGCCGGCAATATTGGTCAGAATTTGGTTAATCCGCATAGGGTCTGCTATTAAATCGTCCGGACAGCTGTTTTCAATCAGCAAAACTAATTCCAGCTGTTTATCAAAGGCATTGGACGCCAGCAATTCCACCGAATCGTTTAATAAATCGCGTAATGAAAAAGGCTCTGGGTTAATTGGCATCCGGCCTTCTTCCAGTTTGGCGTAATCCAACACGTCATTGACCAGGCTGAGTAAACTGTTGGCTGATTTTTGAATAGTGGCCAGATAATCCTGCTGGTTATGGGTCAGATTGGTTTTCAGCAACTGGCGGGCAAAACCAATAACGGCATTCAGCGGTGTGCGTAATTCGTGGCTCATTTTGGCGAGGAAGTCAGATTTGCTGCGGTTATCTTCCATGGCTTTTTTACGGGACAGATCCAGCTCGATATTCTGCATCTCCAGCTGTTCCATACTTTGTTGCAAGTCGCTGGTGGCCTGTTCAATGCTTTGCTGCATTTCTTCGTCATGGGTTTTCAGTGCTGTCGCCAGTGCATTAATACCAGAACGTAATTGTTCCAGCTCACCTAAAAAAGGTTGCTGCAATTGGCTTTGATACTGACCTTCGCGTAGTTGATCAATCACATCACCCATTTGCTGCAAAGGCTGGCTGACTCTTTTGATCAGGCGCAAGCTGAAATACACACAAGCGCCAAGCCCTGCCAAAATAATCAGCAGGCTGCTCAGTAAAGAGGTTTGTTGCGCCAGCATGACTTTGTCTTTGGCTACCTGCACTGAGATATAACCCAAAGGCTGGTCGGCCGGATCTGTGCTGAAATCCGCCTGTTCCGGCAAAATAGGAGTGCGGATCACCAGCCAGTCGCCAAGATCGGTGATGGTACTTTGCTGTGGAATAGCGCTGTCTGGCGCATATTTCAGCATGGCAAAATCTTTATGATAATTGGTGGTGACAAAGAGCTCGTGGTCGGCGTTAAAAATGGCGATACTTTTTACCAGCGCTGAGTTTTTTCTGTGGCTGACATCCAGCAAACGTTTGACGTCTTGTCTGCTGTTGTGTAATAAGGCATGTTCACTGGCAATAGCTAAAGGCACAGCAATGTTTTCAGCCTGATCTTCCAGATACTGGGCCAAATCATGATGGCGGGCATAGCTAAAATAACCCCCAAGGAATAAACTGACCAACAAGGTCGGTACCAGGGTGGTCAATAAGACCCAATCTCTTAAACCAATTTTCGTCATCTGTAGCGCTGCTTGATAGAATAGTCCGGAGCGAATTTATAATGACACAAGGCTTACCAAAAGCCCACCACAGGTACTAAGTCCAGATGGTCAAAATTTATCAGGCTGCCAAAGGCACCAGAGATAAACCTCAACAGTTAAAACAAATCGAAATACAGATCGAACGTCTGGATCACGAAGCTCAGGGCATTGGCTTTGAGCAAAAGCGTATTGTGTTTGTCAGCGGCGCTTTACCCGGAGAGCGGGTGAAAGTGCAGCTTACTGAACAAAAAGATAAATCGGCCAAAGCCAAAGTGGTGAAAGTGCTGCAGGCTTCGCCATTGCGTCAGGCTCCGCTATGTAAGCATTTTGCCGACTGCGGTGGTTGTCAGCTGCAGTATCTGTCGGTTGAACACCAGCTGGAATTAAAACAGCAGGGTGTGGATCAGTTGATCCGCCATCAAACCGGCTTAACCAGTTTACCCTGGCAGGCAGCGCTAAAAAGCGCTGGTGAAGGTTACCGCCGTAAAGCCCGTATTGGCGTCTGGTTTGACAAAAAAACGCAGCAGTTTACTGTAGGTTTTCGCAAAGCTAACGACAAAGTCATTACCTCTATTGAGCACTGTTTAGTGCTAAGCCCGGCTTTGGCTTCAGTCTTTACTCTGTTACAACAGCAACTGCCAAAACTGCAACAAGGCTCTGCTATTACTCATGTGGAAGCGCTGGATGCCGATGGGCAGGTGTATTTAATAGTGCGGCATATCCGGCCCTTGCCAGAATCTGATCAACAAGCACTGATCCAGGCCTGGCCTGAAGCCATATGGATAGGCGAAGCAGAGCCTGAACTTTATCAGCATTGGCAAGTCGGAACAGCAGAACCTTGTTATGAGTTGCCAGCATTGGGTTTAAAGCTGAAGTTTTCTGCCGCTGATTTTATTCAGGTGAATCAGGGTATCAATCAGCAAATGGTGCAGCAGGCACTGGATTGGCTCAATCCGCAACCTCAGGATCAGGTGCTGGAGCTTTATTCCGGTATAGGCAATTTCAGTCTGGCTTTAGCGCAGCGCGCCAAATGGGTGCATGCGCTGGAAGGTGTCACCACTATGGTGCAAAGGGCAGAAAGCAATGCGGTATTGAATGGCCTGACCAACCTGAGTTTTAGTCAGGCAGATTTGCATTTGCCCTGGCCCAAAGCCGACTGGAATAAGCCGCAGTATCAAAAAGTACTGCTCGATCCAGCCCGGGCCGGTGCTGTGGGGGCAGTAGAGCAAATAGCGGCTTTAAGTCCGGCACAGATATTGTACGTGTCCTGCTATCCGGTCACTTTTGCCCGTGATGCAAAAGTTTTACTGGCTTGTGGTTATCAGCTGGATAAAATCAGTGTGATGGACATGTTTCCACAAACCAGCCATCTGGAGTTGATGGCGTTGTTTCAAAGGAGAAAGTAGCGAATGGTAACGGTAAGGCAATCACATAGCGCCGAATACCACCCAGGCGGCACTCAAAGCTGGTTAAGTGCATTAGGTTTGCCAGAAGCAAAAATTAATGCGCTGCTGGATGCTGAGCTCTGGTTACATCAACAGAATTTAACCGACCAGGAACCCGAAGTACAAACGGGCTGGGAAATGGTCGAAATTCTGGCTGATTTGCGTATGGACAAAGATGCCTTAACTGCTGCCTTGTTATTCCCTTTGGTCGAAGCAAAGTTGCTGGATTTAGAGCAGGTGGAAGCACAATTTTGCCCTGCAGTGCTGACGATGTTAAATGCAGTGCGCCAGATGGAAGCCATTCGTTCTATTCCTGTAGGGCCAAATCAAAGCAGTAACCCACAACAAGCCGATAACCTGCGTCGTATGTTATTGGCCATGGTGGAAGATGTGCGCGCTGTGGTGTTAAAGCTCGCGGCACAAATTTGTTACCTGCGGGGCGTAAAAAACGCCGACGAAGAAACCCGGGTTTTGGCGGCCAAAGAAACCAATGCTATTTTTGGCCCACTCGCTAACCGCCTGGGCATAGGCCAGATCAAATGGGAGCTGGAAGATTTAGCTTTTCGTTATCTGCACCCACAAACCTATAAACAAATTGCCAGTTTGCTGGAAGAAAAACGTTTAGACCGTGAACAATATATGCAGGATTTTGTCGGCTCAGTGCGGCAAAAAATGCAGGACGCTGCTATTTCGGTGGAAGTGTACGGCAGGCCTAAACATATTTTCAGTATCTGGAAAAAGATGCAGAAAAAACAGCTGGCTTTTGATCAACTGTACGACATTCGTGCCGTGCGTATTGTTACCACCAAAGTGCAGGACTGCTATGCCGCTTTGGGTATAGTGCATACCTCCTGGCGCCATCTGCCCAAAGAATTCGACGACTATATAGCCACGCCAAAACAAAATGGCTATCAGTCTATTCATACAGTGGTACTTGGCCCTGCCGGACGCCCTGTGGAAATTCAAATTCGTACTCATCAGATGCACGACGATGCCGAACTCGGGGTTGCTGCACACTGGCGTTATAAAGAAGGGGCCGGCCATGCGGCTAAAGAAGGCCAACTGGATGAAAAAATCAGCTGGTTACGTAAACTGCTGGCCTGGCAGGAAGAGCTGGTGGATGGCTCTGATTTAGCCGAAGAGTTAAAAAATCAGGTCACCGAAGACAGGGTTTATGTCTTTACCCCTAAAGGCGATATTGTTGACTTGCCAGTCGGCTCCACGCCACTGGATTTTGCATATTATGTGCATTCCAACGTAGGCCACCGCTGCATAGGCGCTAAAATTTCCGGCCGTATAGTGCCTTTTACCTATCAGCTGAAAACCGGCGATCAAATTGAAATATTAACAGGCCGCGAACCTAACCCAAGCCGCGACTGGTTAAACCCAAACTCAGGTTATTTAAAATCCAGCCGTGCCCGCTCCAAGGTGCAGTACTGGTTCCGCCTGCAGGACAGAGATAAAAACATAGCGGCAGGTAAAGATCTGCTGGATACCGAATTAAACCGGCTGAATTTGAGCATCGACAGCCTGCCTAAAGTGCTGGCGCGTTTTAACGTCAACAGCATGGAAGAGTTGCTAGCCGGTATTGGTGGCGGTGAAATTAAAGTCACGCAAGTGGTGCATTATGTGCAAAGTCAGTCGGGTAAATTGCAACAACCAGAGATTGATCCACGCCTGATCAGCAAGCCTATTTCCACTCAGCCGAAAAGCCATGTGGTGGTGCAGGGCGTAGGTAACTTATTGACTCATATGGCCGGTTGCTGTCAGCCTTTGCCTGGTGATGCCATAGTGGGTTATATCACTCAGGGCCGTGGTATAGCTGTGCACCGCGACGACTGCGACCAGTTTAAAACCTTGCAGGAAGCGCATCGTGAGCGTGTGGTTGAAGCCACCTGGGGCGATAAATACGCTTCAGGGTATGAAGTGACTATTCGCATTGTGGCGCATGACCGCAACGGCTTATTACGGGATATCACCAGCATTCTGGCCAATGAAAAAGCCAACGTGCTGCGTATGAGCAGTAACTCGGATATCTCTCAGCAAACCGCCACTATCATTATGACGATGGAGCTGTATAACCTGGATTCACTGAACAAACTGCTGACCAAAGTCAGCCAGATTGATGATGTAATAGAAGCCAAACGTTTCCATTAACTGATGAATTGAACAACCAACAGCACCGGAGTTTTAGCTCCGGTTGCTTCTTCTGCAGGACAAACTGTGTCACAACCACTTCAGCAATTATTAACCATCATGGCCAGACTTCGGGACCCACAAAACGGCTGCCCATGGGACAAAGAACAAAGCTACCAGACCATAGTGCCTTATACGCTGGAAGAAGCCTATGAAGTGGCTGACGCTATAGCCCGTGAAGACTATGCTGAGCTTAAAGACGAGCTGGGCGACTTATTATTCCAGGTGGTGTTTTACGCTCAGATAGCCAAAGAAGAAGGTCGTTTTGAGTTTGACGATTGCGCTGCCGCCATTAACGACAAGCTGATCCGCCGCCACCCTCATGTCTTTGCCGATATGAATTTAGACAGCAGCAAAGCTGTGCTGCAAAACTGGGAGGCCATCAAAACCACAGAACGCACTGCCTCTGGCAAAACCTCTGTGCTGGATAATATTCCACTCGCCATGCCTGCTTTAAGCCGTGCTTACAAACTGCAAAAACGTTGTGCCCAGGTGGGTTTTGACTGGCCTGATGTACAAGGTGCATGGGATAAAGTGCAGGAAGAAATTCAGGAAGTGGCTGAATTACCTGCAGGAGCAGCTGAACTGGAAGAAGAGTTGGGTGATTTGATGTTTGCGCTGGTGAATGTAGTGCGTAAACAAGGTTTTGATCCGGAAAAAGTAATGCGTCAGGCCAATCAGAAGTTTGAACGACGTTTCCGGCAGGTGGAGCAGGCTTTAGTGGATCAAGGCTCTAGTCCGGCGCAGAGTAATCTGGTAGAAATGGATGGGTTGTGGGAGAGGGTGAAGAGGCAGGAGAAGCTGGGGAAAGCATAAAGGCTTGTGTTGAACGGCGTAGGTTCTAATCGCCTCGAAGCTGTAGGTTGTACTCGACGCGAAGCGGCAGTACAACAGGGCAACGTGCAGCAACAATTCAGATAAAGCATTGACTTCAAAGCTTTCGCCTTTGGCGAGCCGCTTTCTTTTGCGTAGCCAAAAGAAAGTATCCAAAGCAAGAAAGTGCAGGAAGCACTTTCTAACAGCCGAAGGCTGGCCCGCAGGGTGAATTGCAGGGATGCAATTCATAAAACGCGACCCAATGGGGATTTGGTGCCAGTAGTTGGAAATAATTGGTCGCAAACGTTGCTGTCAAATATTTCCCGATATTAACGGGATCCGACAACGTAAACTAGCTAAACTCAACCATAACAATCTTAAGCACAATTTCTCATTTGGAAAAAAAACGCGTTGCCAATCCCATTTTAACTGCTTGTTATACATACTTATTTAAAGTGAATCGTCACTTTCAAACCAAACATCTGGACGACGAAACTGTTTCGACTGGATGTAATGTTCGAGATCTAAAAGCTCTTCTTTAAGCGCCCCACTAAGTTCAGCCCTGTCACTATCTAGCAGTACAGTGGAGCTAACTATAAAGTTTTTAACTGATTCGACCATTTTGGTTTGGTCTCTTTGTTGCCACATGTCTTTGATAAATTCTATTTCTTTATGGATCTCTCCATTTCTTTTACACAATGCCTCATGTGCTTCATATTTGTCTGGGGTGATTGTGCCAAAACCTTTGAATTTTTCTTGATGCTCGCTTTGACGATTTTTGAGTACTTTGATTAATTGCTGAAAGATCGGTGTAGCTAAATCAAAAGTATTGAAAAAATGCCAGTCAACTTTAGCCGCTTCAAGTTGTTCTAAAGAGACACCACACTTCTGAAGTTCACGTTCAATTTGATTCAGCAATCCGTATCGTTGTCTGCGAGGCATTATGGTTCCTAAACGCCCCATCCTTGCTGTTGATGAAAGCAACATTTCAGCAATTGGGATTGTTATGCCTCTCAGTCGACTAATTAGGTCATCTGCTTCTTCTATTTTTCTATCTAAAAGCTCTGCCTCAATACCAAGCCCTTTAAAAGTTTTGAATTCCGTCAAAAATGCGAATATTAAAGCTAATATCGCAGCGCCGTATGTAGCAGTGGCTGCGGCGACTTGATCAATCAAACTAAAATACGCTCCACAGCAAAATAGACAAATTGCCATAATAAAAATTACGATTTTCAATATACTCTCCATTGTTTGCCTAATGGGCTCACCCCATAGGGTCAAGTCGTGCCCTTGCCCTAAGAAACGTCAACATGGCAAATGCCCGAAATACGCTCGAGATTTGAGTATGTAATTCATCTCAGTAAGAGACGTTGCTAACGTTGTAACTACTTAAAAAGCATACGCTTAAACAGACATTTATAGTAAAAAACTAAATCACTTTAAATTCAGGGTACGGGAAAATACTAGACCATGAAGGTTTCTAGTAGCCCATTGACGCTATAAATTCTAAAGCCATATTTGCGCGATCTACATATTCAGTTTCATTAGGGAAGTTGGTTATGGCGTATTCAAAGTAGTGCTTAGCCTCCGGGTATTGTCTAGCATTACAATAACAACCTGCTAGCTCAAACCAAGGCAAGTGATAGTCTGACTCAATCTCAATACTTTGGCGATAATTCCCTATTGCACCTTCAAGGTCACCGATTTGTATTTTAGCGGAGGCTAGCTGATTGAAATATAAACCATCTATTTCGTGATCCAGACTTGGATTTTCAAGGATATCAATAGCCTCCTGATATTTTTCGGTATTAATTAGGGACACGGCAAGGCAATAACCGTATTTGCTGGGCTCTTTTTCATAGGCCTTTTGATAGCACTTTAAAGCATTGAGCCAATCACCGTCATACTGAGCCCAATGGCCAGCACGATCCCACAGGAAGCTCACATTTTCCATATGTTCTGAAGCATATACCGTTATCAATTCTTTAAAAGAATCAAAGGTATATTGATTGGAAACACCTAGCTGCTTCAGACGAAAGATAGTAAGTATTTTGTAATAATGACCTTGAAATCTGCTAGGGAAGCATTCGATAAATTTTTCCCAAAACGTCAGCGCGTATTGATAATAGTATGTGTCTTCGGATCGATGTTTTAGAATTAGCTGGTAACACCAAGGCCAAATCCATTGCTCTTTATCCGCTTCGAGCAATAGTGCGTTGACCTCACGGAAAGCCGATCTATATTCTCCTAGATTGAACAGTACGTCAGCTCGCCAACCTTGAAGGGTCGCAGTTTTAACGTGTTTGTTATCAGAGATCGTGACTCTGTCCAGATGATCGAGCGCTTCAGCAAAATTATTTTCGCGAAGATGCCACATACCAAGAGAAAAATGAGCTTCAACTAACTGAGGTGATAAAGCTATTGCTTGCTGGTAGTGCCGAAAGGCTTTTTTTGGTCTGCCCATTTCCTGATAACAGCCACCAAGGTTTTTGTGGCACTGTGCTTTAAAAGCTTTTCTTTCACCAAATTTCCTAAGTGAGATAATAAAATTACGTCGGGCTTTTGGGTAGTCTTTCAATCCTAAGTAGGCATTACCTAAATTGTAATAATTGCCTGCAAGATTTATTTTGGGGTTGGTATTGTTTGACTCAAGAACGGGAATTGCTTGTCGAATAATGTCGTTAGAATACGGCCGGTGGCATACCGCCAAGTTGATTTCTGCTAAATAGACTAAACCAAATTCTTGGATATCTCCTGAATCTAATATCGCTGAAAATTGATTATGTGCCTTACTTATGATGGCATCGTGCCCTTTATCATATAATTCGCGAAGATAGGTAAGAGCTAGCTGTTTATCGTTTGGAACGTCAATGTTAGGAACATATTCTTCCATAACCCTCAATAAATGTTCTGGGGGCGTATTGAGTAAATTCAGCCTGTCTTGGTCCCGTATTTTTGCGCTAGCAATGACGCGTTTGTGAAAACAGGTTTGTGCCTCTGGTGTAAACAGGTCCCGAAACCGAACCGTAATGGTGTCCTGCTGACGCCATGCAGGATTAGTGTGCTCCAAATCTCGAATAAGATCTTCAACCACCTTAAAAAATAATTGTCCCGAAGGAACATGGTAGCCAATGTATAAAGAATGCGGTTGCCGGAATAAGTAATTAACGTTAGCGATATCAATATCCGAGATACTGAGAGATCCATCATTATTTAAGTTACTTTCTGTTCCTTTTACTTGGGTGTGAATGCGGATATTGGTTGCACTGTCCGAGGTCATGGCTTCAATGTGAATATCTGTACCGTAATCTTTTTCATCGGAACAACTTTGCTCCAAAAACAATTGATCGCTTAATTGTAATCGTAACGCGTTGACCGCTCTGCTTTCCGTTTTGTGTTGTTGCGGGCGTTTGGGAAGCTTATCAAAAGAATCACTCATGTTACGACCTCATCACATAGTCAATTGTAGTAATGTTGAATGAGCTATATTTTGCCTGTAATCCTCCTCCCAAAACCTAAGGCATCCCGCTGGTCGGTAGTCTTGGGGGAACTTGCTACTATCCATTCAGTTATCTCGATTTAATGGGTTGTAGGAATAATGCTTACCGGAAGGCTCCGCGCCCACAAGCCGAACATTTATTTGCCTTCTTTCCTGATTTTTACTTATATCAAACTAGCGCCAATGTACCTGTTGTTCAATGTTTTTTTCTAAACCCCGCTAAATGGATTCTGACAAAGTTTATAAAGGCCATACGCAAGTTGTGCTTCAATTCACTCAAGCGCCACAGCTGAAGATTTAACCAGTTATTGTCTAAGGTTTTAGACGACTGAAGCCCTGTTTTCCAGATATCAGAGGCGGCACATCATCCCGCTTTAACAACTTATTCACCAAACTAAACCAATACTCTGTGGTCTGCGTATAATATTGACTATTGATAACAAGCGGCGAGAGCTTTTATGTTAACTGAATCTGCTTTAGTGGTGCGCAGCGCTCTGGAAGCTGCTGGGCTGGAAACGCCTATGCTGGATAATGGTCTGTCGAATGATCAGAAAAAACAGCGTTTAACTGAATTGATGACGCAGGTGGTGCATACCCTTGGGCTGGATTTAACAGATGATAGTCTGGCGGAAACGCCTGCCCGTATTGCCAAAATGTATGTGGATGAAGTGTTTTCTGGTTTGGATTACAGCACTTTTCCGAAGATTTCGATGATCGACAATAAGATGCGCACTGAAGAAATGGTGAAGGTGCAAAACATTAGTTTTACCAGCACCTGCGAGCATCATTTTGTCACTATAGATGGCACTGCTACTGTGGCTTATATACCGGGCCAGAAAATTATTGGTTTGTCGAAGCTGAACCGTATAGTGCGGTTTTTTGCGCAGCGGCCGCAGGTGCAGGAGCGTTTAACTCAGCAAATTCAGGTGTCGTTACAAGCTTTGTTGGGTGTGAAGGATGTGGCTGTCAGTATTGATGCTGTGCATTATTGTGTGAAATCCCGTGGTGTTATGGATACCAGTTCCAGCACTAAAACTATGGCTTTGGGTGGAACCTTTAAAACCAATGCCGGAACACGTTCTGAGTTTTTATCGAAGTTTTAAGCTGGCTGATCCCTTCTTCAACTGGCACACTGGCAAGTAGTATTATTGCCAGAGACTAAAAGCATGCTGGCCGGTATTCACCATGTGGCGCTGATTTGTAGTGACTATCAGCGCTCAAAACATTTTTACACTGAAATTCTGGGTCTGACAGTTTTGGCTGAACACTACAGGGCTGAACGTTTGTCTTACAAATTGGACTTGCAGCTGCCTGATGGTTGTCAGCTCGAGTTATTTTCTTTTCCCAATCCACAGCCTCGGCCCAGCACACCTGAAGCTCAGGGTTTACGCCATCTGGCCTTTCAGGTGCTGGATGTAGCTCAGGTGGTCACGTATTTAGAACAGCATGGCATTGCAGTAGAGCCAGTACGGATAGACCCTTACACAGAGCGTGCTTATACCTTTTTTAAAGACCCTGACGGTTTGCCGCTGGAGTTATATCAGATACTGCCAGCTGAGCTGAGGCGTTAAACTCAAAAGCAGGTGCAGCTTTAGGTTGTACTGCCTGATAATCAAAACCCAGAGCCGCCGCCATAGTTGCGGCCATCTGGCCTTGTTGCCAGCTTTGTGTTGTACGTATTAAACCTGCGGCCGGAATGCCTGGCCCTATAGCCGCCAGCCACACCTGTTCTGAACCTGCAATTTGAGGTTTTGGGCCTTTGTAACCCGGTACTGCAGCAGCTTTACCATGAGATCGCCACTGGGCTGCTTCACCACGACCATGATCAGTGCTGATCAATAAAGTGGTTTGGTCACGGTAATAAGGGTCGTTTTGTAATTCCTGCCATAAGTCGGCAATAAACTGATCGCTGCGGTGAATAGCCGCCAGATACTGATCGTATTGGCCTAAATGGGCAAAATCGTCGGCTTCGCCCAGGGCTATATACAGCAATTTAGGTTTATGTAAGCGCATATGCTCCAGTGCAAATTCCTGAGTAAAAACATCCAGCCGCACAGTCGCAAAAGGGCTGGGCGTTTTGGCCTGCAACTGGTTCAGGTACTGTTGTTTTTCGCTGAGTTTGCCTTGCTCTGGCATAAAACCGGCATTGACCGTCAGGCCTGAACGCTCTGTATTCAAAATATAAGGGAATAACTCCCATGAACCAAAAGCTGCCACTTTATGCTGTAGTTGTGGCTGTTGATTTAGCCATTCGAGCACTGTGACATTGGGGTTAGCTATTTTGTGGTTGCTGCGAATAGCGGGGTCGGCAAAACCGGCCAGTAATTCCTGATAACCAGGGTAAGAAATCTGATACGAGTTGCTCACATTGATCTGTGAACCCTGAGTACGGTCGCCTACTGTAATGCCTTGTTGCTTGACTGTGTTATGCAAGAAGGGCATTAACAGCTCTGCTTTGCCTGGTGTAAAAGGGCGGATCAGTTCTGGTGTTTTGACCCACTCTGGCTGCTGATAAAGTTTTGGGTCTGCTCCGGCAAAGACTTCCTGCCAGCGCACACCATCTATACTCACCAGTACTACTTTAGGTTCTGCTTTTACACTAAGAGGTAACAGGACCAACAAGCCGATAAGCCAGTTTAACTTCATCAGTAAGCCCCCAACAGCAGTGGATTGGGGCTGATACTGCCAGCAGAAGATGACAATAAAGCTTTAAAGCCATGGCAATTCGGTGACAGGATGGTTGGCGAGGTTAAAAAAGCTTGCGTTGCTTCTGTTCAGCGCTGAAGATAGTCCTCTATAAAAATAGCCGTCTGGATGTATATCAGGCGGTCATAAGCCCTGAAGGGCCTTTATCCAAGGTGCGTGTGTATGTCCGATTTTAGTTTTCAGCAGGCCTTTGAATGGCTGAGTTCTGCCATAGCCTCACTAGTGTTTTATGCCATTCCTGTTAATGGTGCTGCTTTGCCTGTCACTGTGTTGTGGCTGGTGCTGGGCGCTGTGGTCTTTACCTGTTATTTAGGTTTTATCAATATCCGCGGTTTTCGCCATGCCATCCGTGTACTGCGGGGGGATTACGCCGATAAAACCGCTAAAGGTGAGATCACCCAGTTTCAGGCGTTGTCAGCGGCTTTATCCGGCACAGTGGGCACAGGCAATATTGCTGGCGTGGCTGTGGCCATTGCTTTGGGCGGACCTGGCGCTACCTTCTGGATGATAGTGGCGGGCTTTTTGGGCATGACCACTAAGTTTGTGGAATGCACGCTGGCGGTGAAATACAGGGTTTATAACGCTGATGGTTCGACCTCTGGTGGCCCTATGTATTACATCAAAGCGGCGTTGGATAAATATGGCCTGCCACGGCTGGGCAGTTTTTTAGCTGCTTTTTTTGCTATTGCCTGCGTCTTTGGCTCTGCTGGTTTTGTCCATGTGAATCAGGGCTTTTCTCAGGTTAAATTAGTGACAGGTTTCAACAATGCCTGGGTGTTTGGCCTGGTGTATTCGTTTTTAGTGGGGCTGGTGATCGTAGGTGGTATTCAAAGTATTGCCCGTGTTACCAGTAAATTAGTGCCTTTGATGTGCGCTATTTATTTGTCGGCCGCTTTTGTATTTTTGGTGCTGCACTTTGATGCTATTCCTGCTGCAGTCTGGACCATATTACACAGTGCTTTTGCACCCGAAGCTGCTTATGGTGGTGTGATAGGTGTAATTATTCAGGGCTTTCGTCGTGCTGCTTATTCCAACGAAGCCGGTATAGGTTCATCCCCTATAGCGCATTCGGCGGCCCGTACTAAAGATCCTGTGTCTGAAGGTTTTGTTGGTTTGCTGGAGCCTTTTATCGACACAGTGGTGATTTGTACTATATCGGCACTGGTGATAGTGGTCAGTGGTGTGTATTTGCAGCCAGGTTTAGATGGGGTGCAAATGACTTCCGCTGCTTTTGGCTCTGTGTTTGACTGGTTCCCGCTGGTGCTGATGGTGGCGCTATTGTTATTTGGCTATTCCACTGTGGTGAGCTGGTCTTTTTATGGCTTAAAGTCCTGGACTTACCTCTTTGGTCACAGCGATTTTACCCAGCGCAGTTTTAAAGTGCTGTTTTGTTCAGTCGTGGCTATTGGCGCTGTGCCTAATATGCTGGCCGTGTTTGATTTTATCGACTCAATGATTTTTTTAATGGCAGTGCCCAATATTCTGGCCTTGTATTTGTTATTGCCGGAAGTGAAGCAGGATTTAAAAGCCTACCTTTTAAAACATAAGGGTTAAAACATAAGCGCTGAAGCACAAAGCTCTAAAACGAAAAAGGCAGCAAGAGATTGCTGCCTTTTTGTTTAAAGCCGGATCTTACTTAGCGAGGTAAGCGTAGGCTGTAATAAAAGCCGTTTCCTGAAAACCTTTTAAACCCGTTTCTTTAAATACGATAGGCACAGGATGACGCGCCAGTTGCTCTTTAATAAAAGAGCTGGTCAGAATTTCGGTGTTCACATCAGGCAACAACTGCAGCGCTGCTTCCATTTTAAAGCCTATAGCACCACCGGCAAACTTGCCTTTTTGTGGCCGTTCACGGATCACAAAAGTGTCGATTTTGTAGTCTTCTGCCAGCTTGGCAAAGACAAACTGAAATTTTTTCATCTGCTCGCTGTCCTGATCTTTTAACAGCGGCAAACGCACAGTGCGGCAATCCGGAATATCAAACAGACCGCTATCTACAGCCAATAAACACAAAATGGCTTCACTGCCTTTCATTTCAACACCACAAACGCGCATAAGGATTTCTCTGACTAACTCAAGTTGGGGATATTATGACAGCTTAATAAGGAAAAACTATAGCCAAATGTTTGGGGTTCAAACCAATGCCAATTGTAGGGGCGCAGGTTTATCTCGCCTGTGTGGCTGCTGTAGGGCGCGGGCTTGTCCCCGCCCGTCGCGCGTTCAAACCAATGCCAAATGTACGGGCGGGGATAAACCCTAAGTAATTGCTGTTGCAGCTAGGCGACAAGGGATTGAGACCCGGGGAGCATAGTCCACTATGCGACTTGGGCGAAAGCACGCAGTCAACAACGCTGCGGCTGCAAGTACGACGGGTATAATAAAAAAGCAGACAAACCTGACAGGGGGGCGGTTTGTCTGCTCACAGTGATTTCAGACAGCAACTTCAATTCAGGCCGGGGAGCCACGCGAATTGCAATCACAGTCTTTTACTGCTGAAAATCTTCGTTTTCGATATCCCACTGGCTTACCGAAAGCTGTCGGTAAAAAGACCAGTGCTGTAACAACCAATTTAACCAATGCTCATAAACATCATGATCTTGCGGTATATGGAATGACATATCAGTCTCCTTCTAAACCCGGGCGCTTAAGTGAACGGCGCCCAGTTTAGTGTCTTTAGATGACAATACCTTTTCAGTCTGTCACTTTTAAGGTTGACGCTGTGTACACAGGGCTGACGGCTTTAATCTTTTCATTTAAAAGCGCCAGGTTGTGCTGATTGATTTCGCTTTGCTCTAATGTGGTGGCCTGTTGAAAATCAGCTAAAGCTGCAACAGGATCCTGACCCATCAAACGGGCCACACCACGGTTAGTGTGAGCAAAAGAGCGCATTTCGCGTTTGTAGCTGCTGTCTGTGCCTTCGGCGCGACGGGCGGCATAAATGGCTGAACTGCATGCTTGCTCTGCCTGTTTAAACTCCGCCATATGAGTGTATGCCACACATAAGCTCATATGTTTGCTGAATGCATCAGCCTGCTTTTCTGTAGCTGCTGCTGCTTCTGCAACACCTTCCTGATACAGACCAGCTTTAATTTTGCTAACGCCCGGGGTGTCTTCAATTAACACCATTTTGAAACCGCCGGTGGTTGCTGTGGCGACAAAAGAACTTGAGGCCAACAGCATCACTGCTACTTTTTTGCCAAAGCTAAAGGATGTCGCTTTCATAATTCACTCTCCAGTAATTTCATTTTAAAGTGCAGGTTGTTCACTGCACTGTGCTTACTTTAGAAAGTTACTGGCGAACTGACAAAGGATATAAATCCACCTGACAGGTGAGCAAAATTCATCTGTCCGGTTTTCGGAAGGCATGATTGGGTTGGCTCTGTGGTTAAAACAAGCTGTTGGACAGGAATTAAAATTGAAATTTAGCAACAGACGGGCTGCTGCAGGCTTACATCCCTGTAGGCCGCAAAAGCTCTGATTAGCAGTAGTCTGGCTCAGCCAGTGCGCTGGAAACTTTGTAAAATCCAATCCACCAGCAACTGGATTTGTGGTTTATTTGGATCGGTTTCGTGTTGCACCAGATAATATTTATCGCGGCTTTCCAGTTCTTCACTAAACAAACGCTTTAAGCTGCCGCTGGCAAACCAGGAATGACTGATAGGCCAGGGCACCAGAGCTATACCTAATCCTTGCTGAGCTGCCCGCGCTACGCTGAACATACTGTCGAGCTGGATCACCTGTTTAGGGGTAAATACTTCCATTTCCAACTGTTCAGCCCATTGATGCCAGGACCAGGGTCTGGCCTGGTGCACCAGACAAGGCACTTTGGTTAAAGCCTCAAAACCCAAACTGCTGAGTTGCTGATATAAAGCCGGGTTACAGGCCGGGACATAGCTTATCGGAAATAACTCGTAGGCTATTTTGTCGCTGGGTTTACTGCTGGCCAATAAAATTTGCAGATCGGTATGTTTAGCCGGATCCTGCCGCGATTTAATGGTTTCAACTTTCAGGTTGATATCCGGATGTTGTTCTGACCAGCCGACTAAACGTGGCACAAACAGCTCACTGGCAAAAAACTCCGGCATCGAAATGCTGATTTCAGTCGGGTTTTTCTGCTGGCTAAAAGTACGTAAGGTTTGTTCCAGCTCCCGCATCAAAGGCAGCAATGCCTGATAAAAGGCTTTACCTTGAGCTGTCAGCTCTACTGACCGGGTTTGCCGCAAAAACAAGTCCAGCCCAAGCTCAGATTCCAGCTGTTTAATTTGATGGCTGACCGCAGAAGGGGTCAGATACAGCTGGCGGGCGGTTTCTTTAAAACTTAAACAGTCGGCGGCGACACAAAAACAGCGCAGGCCGCGCATCGAGCTATGGATGGCCATAGGGATTCACAATTGTTACCAAAGACGCAGAACTTAAGCAAAAATGGAACCACAAGTGCATACCTTTGATTACCAATAAGTTTTTTACCCTGTCGCGCAGGGGCTGACCCTGCTGCGGTCAGTGGTGCACCAAAATGAAGCAATGTAGTCAGTGCAGCTATAAATTGCCGGCAGCTTGTGGTGGTGATTAATTCAACAAAGCGCTCGCTTTAATGCGTTCCAATTCGCAGGCAATTAAAAATTGCCATGTTTCCAGATGCCGCTTCGCGCTGTCAATACTGTCTCCCCAGACATAAAGGCCATGGCCACGGATCAAAAAGGCATAAGCTAAAGTTTCGCGCTCAAAGCGTTGGTGCAATTCCTGCAAAGTAAGCTCGGTACTTTGTGGATCCAAAATAGCCAGAGGGCAACAGCTGCGTTGTGCTGCAGTGGCCGCTACTTGCTGCTGCAATTCGTAGCCTACAAACAGATGCTGGTCTGCTTTGATTAAGCGGGAGAACACCGTCGCTTGCAGATCATGAGTTTGCAGCACTACTTTATGTTGAGGCTTTAACTGATACAAAAACTGATGGATAGCTGTTGCGGTATCCCTTTCGTTTGGGTTTGCCCAATGGTACGACACTAAATCAGCAGGGCTTAACTCGCTTTTATCTTTATCAGCCGCAGTGAAAAGCGCGCTATGCTCTGAGGTGCGAACAGAAAAAAGTCCGCTGCCACAAGGCAACCATTGGCGCTGTGTTATCCAGCGGCCTAAAGTACAAAGCTGGATCGCATAAGGGTTTAATTGATGTGTTTGCAGAGATTGATTCATCTTGATGTTTAGACGTCTACACATGAAACTGTCTGGATGATAGCATTCGTTCCATTGTCAGGCCAGTCAGTTTTGTACTGTTTTTGTGCTGTTTTGAGATTAACTTATGAAGTTACAAAGTAAATTACCCGCCTTAGGTACCACTATTTTCAGCCAAATGTCGCAGTTGGCAGCAGAGCATCAGGCTATTAATTTATCTCAGGGTTTTCCTGATTTTCCATCCAACCCTCGACTGATCGAGTTATTGACGGCATCAGCTCAGGCAGGCCTGAATCAGTATGCGCCCATGCCCGGTGTTCTGGCGCTGCGACAACAAATCGCTGCTTTGGTGCAAAGCTGTTATCAACGGGAGCTTTGTGCTGAGCAGCAAATTACAGTCACCAGTGGTGCCACTGAAGCTTTATTTGTGGCTATTCAGGCTTTGGTTCGTGCCGGTGATGAAGTGATCGTCTTTGATCCTGCATATGACAGTTATCAACCTGCTGTGGAGCTGGCGGGCGGTTTTACTGTGCATGTGCCTTTGCTGCCGCCTTTGTACCAGGTGGATTGGGCTCAGCTGGAAAAACAAATCAGCAAAAAAACTCGGTTGATTATAGTCAACAGCCCGCATAACCCAACAGGGGCGGTATTCAGTCATCAGGATTGGTTAGCGTTGCAGGCGCTGGTGTTAAAACACCGTTTGTATTGCATCAGCGACGAAGTGTATGAGCATCTGGTATTTGATGGTCAGCCGCAACACAGTGCCAATCAGTACCCTGAACTGGCTGATCGCACAGTGATAGTTTCGTCTTTTGGTAAAACCTTTCATGTCACCGGCTGGAAGCTAGGTTATGCCGTAGCTCCGGTTGAGCTGACTACGGAATTTCGTAAAATTCATCAGTACGTCACTTTCTCCAGCTTTACACCAGCTCAGCATGCGATAGCCCAATTACTGACTGAACAGCCAGATGAGGTGAAAGGGCTGGCCGCTTTTTATCAACAAAAACGTGATCAGTTCCGGCTGGGCTTAGCGAATTCGGCCTGGAGTTTATTACCTTGTCGTGGCAGTTATTTTCAACTGGCGGATTACAGTGCATTCAGCGATTTAGATGATGTGGCATTTTGTCACTGGTTAACCCGCGAGCATAAAGTGGCCGCTATTCCGTTGTCGGTGTTTTACCGACAACCACCCAGTCAGCGTATAATTCGTTTTTGTTTTGCCAAAGAGCCTCAGACTTTAACTTTGGCGACGGAGATTTTATGTCAGTTATCCAGGTTGCGTTAATTCAGTCCGAACTGGTTTGGCAGAACAGTGCTGCAAACCAAAAGTACTTTGAGCAGCAGATCCAAAAGCATAAAGATGTGCAGCTTTTTATCCTGCCAGAGATGTTTAATTCAGGTTTTAGCATGGATTCAACTCTTATTGCTGAAGCTATGGAAGGGCTTACAGTGCAATGGATGCAGCAGCAAGCTAAGTTATCAGCTGCTGCTATTTGTGGTTCTGTGGCTATTGCTGCACAAGGCCAGATTTTTAACAGATTTTTGTTTGTTAGCCCTGACGGCGCAGTGCAGTTTTACGATAAACGCCATTTATTCCGGATGGGGGGCGAGCCACAACATTATCAGGCGGGTACAGAGCGGGTGATCGTCTCTTACCTTGGCTTTCGGTTTTGTTTGCAGGTTTGTTACGACTTACGTTTTCCGGTTTTTGCCCGTAATCAGCAGGATTACGATGTGCTGATTTATGTGGCGAACTGGCCCGAACCACGGCGTCAGGTCTGGCGCACTTTATTGCAAGCCCGGGCTATTGAAAATCAGGCTTATGTATTGGGTTGTAACCGTATTGGTTCAGATGACAACGGCTTAAGTTACAGCGGTGACAGCATGGTGGTGGATTATTTTGGTCAAATTCAGGCTGAGCTGCCCATCAGCCAAAATGGTGTAGTGCTTGCACAACTGGATTTAACCGCCTTGCAGCAATTTAAACAGAAATTTCCAGCTTATCTGGACGCAGACTCTTTTGTATTCACGCCTTCATTTTAGGGAGAACCCATGTATCAGCGGCAGGTGACGGTACTGGTGTATTTAAGTTTTATGTTATTGGGTTTACTCAGTATTTTATGGGGCATTTTGTTGCCCGATATGATGAAGCAACTGCAGATGTCGCCCGCTGCCAGTGGGTTGTTTTTTGCCTGTCTGTCGATGGGTTCTATTACCGGTGCCTTTTTAGGCGGAAAATATGTGCAAAAATTTGAATTTGTGCCCTTGTTTGCCGTGTTGTTACTGACGCTGGTGGTGCTGATTATCGGTGCGTCTCTGGTGCAGTTCTGGCCTTTGTTATTGGTTTTTGTCTTTGCTTTGGGTTTGACCTGTTCAGGCCTCTTTACTATAGGTCATACCCTGATCGCCCGGCTTTATGTGGCAAAACGCGCTCGTATGATGGGTTTTATGGATTTTATGTTCAGCTTAGGCACTTTAGCTGCACCTTTGTATGTGGTGGTGTTGTATTGGGGTATTGAAGACTGGCGCTGGCCGCTGCGTTTATTAGCCCTGATGCTGGCAGGTACAGCAGCTTATGCCTGGTATCTGGGCCGTACCCATCAAAGTCCTGCTCATATGACGTACACCAAAGGCAGTTTGTCGTACCGTCAGGTGATGAAAAAACCGGTATTTTTTGCTTTGGCTTTAATGATGTTTGGTTATGGTGCAGTGGAGTGGGGCCATGGCAATTGGTTTGTCACTTATGCCAGCCAGGGTTTAGCTTTAAGTACTGAGCAGTCGCGCTTAATTTTTGCCTTTTTTACCGGCGGTATGGTGCTGAGCCGGTTAAGTTTTTCATTATTTTTACGTTGGTTTAGCAGCGCGCAGTTGCTGATGATGCTGGTGATTTGTGCCTTTTGTGGTGCTGTTTTAGTAAAAATCACCGCTGTACCCGCTTTATTGCAATTAGGTAACTTTGCTTTGGGTTTTGGTTTAGGCGCAATATTCCCGCTGATGTTAACGGCCGCTATGGATCTGGACAGTGACAACGGTCCTGTATTGTCTGGTCTTGCCAATATTGGCGGTGCCATTGGTTATCAGGCGGCAGCTTTGGGCACAGGTTTAGCGGCTCAGCAAGTGGGCATCGCCACAGCCTATTGGCTGATCCCTATACTGGCCGTCTGGCTTTTGGGCACTGTCAGTTATTTCAGCTATTTGTTGCATAAAAAACATACGCAAGCAGTACAAGTTTAACTTTTTTGCTGCATTTGTTGGTTTTATCACCAGCTGGCTCTTGATTCTGAGCGGCTTTAGGCGCATAACCTAAGGCCGTATGACCTGCAAAAATTTAAACTATGACTACAAGTATTCAATGGGCTGAATTAGCCCTCGCTGCCAAAGCAGCATCCGAACAGGCCTATGCGCCTTACAGCAAATTTCCGGTAGGTGTCGCAGTACAAGCCAGCAGTGGCAAAATCTATTCTGGTTGTAATGTTGAAAACGCGTCTTATGGCGGCACTATTTGTGCCGAACGTAATGCTATAGCTGCTGCTGTAGTGGCCGGTGAGCGTCAGTTTGTTGGCCTGATGGTCTACACACCACAAGATCAGCTCACCCCGCCTTGTGGCATTTGTCGTCAGGTGATCGCTGAGTTTTTTACGCCGGACAGTCCGGTACGCAGCTGCAATCATTTAGAACAACAGCAGGAATGGACGCTGGAACAATTGTTACCCAGCGCTTTTACCCCTTTGTTTCTGGCCAATAGCAAAAAAATCTGACTCTGGAGTGCATAGTGTTATTACCTCAGGAAATTATTAAACAAAAACGTAATGGTGGCGCTTTGACAGAAGCGGCTATACAGCAATTTGTCCGTGGCCTAACGGACCAGAGCTTCAGTGAAGGCCAGACCGCAGCATTGGCTATGGCGATTTATCTGAACGGCATGAGCACAGCGGAAACTGTGGCTTTAACCCGTGCTATGCAGCATTCAGGTGCAGTGATGAACTGGACAGAGATGCTGGATGGCCCAGTGGTGGATAAACACAGTACAGGCGGTGTGGGTGATAAAGTCAGTTTAATGCTGGCACCTATGATTGCAGCCTGTGGCGCTTATGTGCCTATGATTGCAGGTCGTGGCTTAGGCCATACCGGTGGTACTATCGACAAACTGGAAGCTATTCCGGGTTATCAGTGCCAGCAACCGCTGGATAAAATTCAGCAGTTAGTGAAACAACAAGGTTGCGTTATCGTGTCGCAAAGTGGCGAGCTGGCTCCTGCTGACCGGCGTTTGTATTTGATCCGTGATGTTACTGCCACTGTCGAATCTATTCCTTTGATCACCGCTTCTATTTTGTCGAAAAAACTGGCCGCTGGCCTGCAAGCGCTGACAATGGATGTGAAGATTGGCTCTGGCGCTATTATGAAAAATGTTGCCGATGCTTCAGCTTTGGCAAAAAGCATAGTGAACACGGCCAAAGGCGCTGGTGTACCCACTCAGGCTTTACTCACAGATATGAACCAGACCTTGGGTGCTACCGCTGGTAATGCGCTGGAAATACTGGAAACTCTGGATTATTTGACCGGCAAATACCGTGAGTCTCGTTTGCATCAGGTGACCTTAGAACTGGGTGCTAGCATGTTGCAATTAGGCGGCTTGTTTAAAGATAAAGCCAGCGCTATAGCTGCTTTGGAGCAGAGCTTAACTTCAGGTAAAGCAGCGGAGATTTTCAGCAAAATGGTGGCGGCTCAGGGCGGACCAGCAGACTTACTGGAAAAACCGGAGCTGTATCTGGCCAAAGCCAAAGTGGTGCTGGATATCACGTCACCTGTAGCTGGTTATCTGAACAAAGCCGACACCACTGCTATTGGTATGGCTGTGGTGCGTTTAGGCGGTGGCCGTGCTCACCCGGATCAGGTGATCAATATGGCTGTGGGTTTCAGCGACGTCAAAGCTTTGGGCGCAAAAGTGGTCGCAGGCGACCTGTTGGCCAGGGTTCATGCCGATACAACCGAAGCCGCAGAACATGCCAAAGCTGAATACCTGGCGGCCTTAACCATTGAAACAACAGCAGCGACTATTGATCCAATTATTCATTTAGTGATTGATTAATCATCAGCGTTTTTGTTTATAAAAAAGCCACTTGATGTGGCTTTTTTGCTGTTGGGCTTGCGACGAGTGGCCTTGTTGCTGATCAAAGCATTTGTTAATGTACTGGCTTCTTTGCAGGGAGGCTGGATGAAGAAGTTAAGTGGTTGTATCGTATTGATGTTATGGGCATTCTTTGCCTCTGCTCAACCCTCAATGGTCTGGTACACCAGCCATTGGCCACCTTATCGTATCAGTGAAGGACCTTATGCCGGACAAGGTTCTTTTGATTTGATGTTGAGTCAATTGATTAAAGCGTTGCCGCAGTATCAGCATCAGATCAATCAAATCCATCAGGCCCGTATCGTTAAAGTGTCGGCCACTACCAGCGAAAATCATTGCACCTTTGGCTTACGTTATACGCCAGAGCGGGATAAACGCACTTATTTTTCTCAGCCTGCCGGCATGTTACCTAACCTGGCCATCAATATTTTACCCAATCAGCGCAAGCTTAACAGGCTGAACTCAGTTCAGTCTGTACAGATGGAAACACTGGTGAAGGATGCGGATCTGTTGGGTCTGATTGAAAATGACAGAGCTTATCCTGTTGTTATTGCTGAGCAGATTAATAAAGAAGGCAGTAATCTGGGCAGCAGTTCCATGACCACCATGAATCCGGCTCAGTTATTGGCTGCAAAAAGAGTTGATTATGTAGTGGATTATCCAAACCGTTTACGTTTTTTCAGTATAGAAGCAGGGCAGGACCTCCAACTTGAATTCAAACCTATAGCTGACATTCCGGGCTTTTCTTACACCTATGTCAGTTGTTCAAAATCGGCAACAGGCAAAGGCTGGATTACAGATATTGATCAGGCACTGAGCGAATTAAAACAAAAAACCGAATACAAAAATGCCATGTACCGTTGGTTTTCGGAGCAGGAACAGCAGCTGTTGGAACCTCACTATAACGGATTTCAGCAAAACAGGCATTTTGTACCTGAGCAAGCTGAAACCCGCTTTAGTGAAAGGTAATCAGGTATTAATGCAGCTTTAATCGTGGTCTGATGATTTTGTTGATTTTACCTATCACCGAAATCACTATAGTACGGAACCAGCCGTGCAAGGCCACCTGGTGCATACGATAGAGGGAGATATAAGCCAGCCGGGCAATACGGCCTTCTATCATCATGGCGCCACCCACCAGATTTCCCATCAGATTGCCCACAGTACCAAAACGGCTCAACGAAATCAGTGAGCCGTGATCTCGGTAGTGGTAAGCCGATTGGGCTTTACCGCTTAAGGCTGCAGTCAGGTTTTTGGCGACATGGCTGGCCATTTGGTGCGCAGACTGAGCACGTGGTGGCACCCATTTGTTATCCGGCAACGGACAACCGGCACAGTCACCTATCACATAAATCTGACTGTCTATGCTGCTTTGTAGTGTAGGCAATACCATCAGTTGATTAATACGGTTGGTTTCTAAACCATCTAAGTCTTTTAAGAAATCCGGCGCTTTAATACCAGCAGCCCAGACCATCAGCTCAGCTGGTAGATGTTCGTCACCCAGCTGCAAACCATTTTCATCCGCTGCTGTAACTTTGGTATTGACCCGAACATCCACACCCAATTTGAGTAATTCTTTGTGCGCTGCTGCGGCTATACGTTCCGGCAGAGCAGGTAAAATACGAGGGCCGGCTTCAATCACTGAGATTTTTAAGCGGTCACGTTTCATATCGTTAAAGCCGTACAAATTCAACTCGGCAGCGGCATGATGCAACTCTGCTGCCAGTTCAACGCCAGTAGCGCCTGCGCCAACTATGGCGATATTCAGGTTGTCTTTCGGATGCAAAGGCGAGTTCAGTTTTAAATAGGCCTCAAGCAAGCGGCGGTGGAAACGGTTGGCCTGAGCCGGGCTGTCGAGGAAAATACAATGTTCCTGCACACCTGGGGTATTGAAGTGATTAGAGATACTACCAATCGCCAGCACCAGATAATCGTAATGAATACGGCGCTCTTCCAGCACAACTTCGCCAGCTTCATCCAGCACAGGGGCTAAGGTAACCTGACGTTGTGCTCTGTCTAATCCGGTAAAGGTGCCCAGCTGAAAGTCAAAACCATGAGCTCTGGCATGAGCACGGTAAGTCACCTGATCAATATCCACATCCAGAGTACCGGTAGCGACTTCGTGTAATAAAGGTTTCCAGATATGAGTGGAGTTTCTGTCGATAAGGGTAATAGTTGCTTTGCCCTTGCGGCCAAATTTATTACCAAGGCGGGTTGCCAATTCCAGTCCACCGGCACCACCACCAATGACTACGATCTGCGGGCTTATCATCTCTGTATTCTCACATAAAAAAAACCGGCAACGAGGCCGGTTTTCTGGGGATTAACTATTTTTTTGCCGTTTCATCGAATCAAAAAACTCGTCGTTGGTTTTGGTCATCGACAGTTTATCGATCAGGAATTCCATGCAATCTGTTTCATCCATTGGATGCAGAATTTTGCGCAGGATCCACATTTTTTGCAGCTCTTCCGGCGACGCCAGCAGTTCTTCACGACGGGTGCCTGAACGGTTAAATTCAATAGCCGGGAAAATACGACGTTCAGCAATTTTACGGGACAGGTGTAATTCCATATTACCTGTACCTTTAAATTCTTCGTAAATCACTTCGTCCATCTTCGAGCCGGTATCGACCAAAGCAGTAGCGATAATGGTTAAGCTGCCACCTTCTTCCACGTTACGGGCCGCACCAAAAAAGCGTTTTGGTTTGTGTAAGGCGTTGGCATCCACACCACCTGTTAACACCTTGCCTGAGCTTGGGATCACAGTATTGTAAGCACGGGCTAAACGAGTGATGGAGTCGAGTAAAATGATCACGTCTTTTTTGTGTTCAACTAAACGCTTGGCTTTTTCAATCACCATCTCAGCAACCTGAACGTGGCGGCTGGCTGGTTCGTCGAAGGTAGAAGCAACCACTTCACCTTTAACCAGACGCTGCATCTCGGTGACTTCTTCCGGACGTTCGTCAATCAACAATACCATCAGCACACATTCAGGGTGATTGGCTGCAATAGACTGGGCAATGTTTTGCAACAGTATAGTTTTACCAGCTTTTGGCGGTGCCACAATCAAACCACGTTGACCACGGCCAATAGGCGAAGCCAAATCTAATACGCGTGCTGTGATGTCTTCTTTACTGCCGTTACCACGTTCCATCCGTAAACGGGAATTGGCGTGCAGCGGCGTTAAGTTTTCAAACAGAATTTTGTTACGTGCCTGCTCAGGGCGACCGAAGTTCACTTCGTTCACTTTTAGCAATGCAAAATAACGTTCGCCTTCTTTTGGCGGGCGAATTAAGCCAGAAATGGTGTCACCAGTACGCAGGTTAAAGCGTCTGATTTGGCTTGGTGAGACGTAAATGTCGTCCGGGCCAGCCAAATAGGAGCTGTCTGAAGAACGCAGGAAACCGAAGCCATCGGTCAGGATTTCAACAACGCCGTCGCCAAAAATCTCTTCGCCGTTTTTGGCGTGGGATTTCAGGATAGCGAAAATAATGTCTTGCTTACGCAAGCGGGCCATGTTTTCCAGGCCCATAGACTCGGCTAAATCAACCAGCTCGTTAATAGGCTTCAGTTTTAGTTCGGTTAAATGCATATGATGGGTTCTTGTTGGTCAAACAGAATTAAATTGCTTGCCGCTGATTAAAAGGAAGTAGGCTTAGGTTTAGTCAACGGAAAAGCGTGGTTACAGGGATTT
Source organism: Rheinheimera sp. A13L (assembly GCF_000217935.1). Taxonomy (GTDB): domain Bacteria; phylum Pseudomonadota; class Gammaproteobacteria; order Enterobacterales; family Alteromonadaceae; genus Pararheinheimera. The sequence goes on along the minus strand of NZ_AFHI01000008.1, from coordinate 57,431 downwards.
GTTGCTGCGTTACACATTAGCAGGATAATTTTCAGTCGTCCAGCCGTAAAAAACAAAAAGGCGTATAAAAAATACGCCTTTTTGTTACAAGCCTAGATATTGCTGTCTAAAAACTCTTTTAACTGAGTTTTGGACAGAGCACCTACTTTCGTCGCTGCAACCTGACCATTTTTAAATAACAGTAAAGTTGGGATACCACGAATACCAAATTTTGGTGGTGTGCCAGGGTTATGGTCAATATTAACCTTAGCCACTGTTACTTTACCTGCGTATTCTTGCGCTACTTCGTTGAGGATAGGTGCAATCATTTTGCACGGACCACACCACTCAGCCCAAAAATCGACCAGAACAGGCTCAGCAGCTTTTAACACGTCGGTTTCGAAGCTGTCGTCTGACACCTGCAGAATATGTTCACTCATTTCATTCTCCAATTGCTTTGGGCGTAACTATAAAAAAGTATTGTCAATTTTATCCGGACTGTTTCTTATTGCAAGCGTAACGGTTATGCTAAGCGCGTATGAATAAAACACACTTAACTCAGCATAAATTTGCCGATTTCGCATTGGCTCCACAGGTTCTTGCCGCTTTGGCCGCGCAAGGTTATGACCATTGTACCCCAATCCAGGCTCAATGTTTGCCTCTTGCGTTAGCTGGCAAAGATATTGCGGGCCAGGCTCAAACCGGTACAGGTAAAACGCTCGCCTTTCTGACGGCAACTTTCCATCATTTGTTAACTCACGAGCCTAAAGCCAAAGGTCAACCTCGTGCCATCATTATGGCCCCTACGCGCGAACTGGCGGTTCAGATCCATCACGACGCTCAGGCTTTAGCTAAAACCTCAGGTTTTAAACTTGCTTTGATTTATGGGGGCGAGGGTTATGATTCTCAACGCCAATTATTGGAACAAGGCCCGGATATTTTAATAGGCACCACAGGTCGCCTGATTGATTACTTAAAACAAGGCCTGTACGACCTGTCACAAATTCAGGTGGTGGTGCTCGATGAAGCCGATCGTATGTTCGATTTGGGCTTTATTAAAGATATTCGTTTTATGTTCCGTCGTATGCCGCCTGTGACTGAACGTTTGAGTTTATTGTTCTCTGCGACTTTGTCTTACAAGGTGCAGGAACTGGCGTTTGAACAGATGAACCAGCCCGTGCATATTCACGTGGCGCCTGAACAAATGACCGGCTCACGTATTTCCGAAGAATTATTTTATCCATCAGACGAACACAAAATGAAACTGTTGCTGACGCTGATGGAAGAAGAATGGCCGGATAAAGCTATTGTTTTTGCCAATACCAAACACTGTTGTGAAGATATTCACGCCTGGCTGGAAGCGGATGGCCACCGTGTTGGTTTGCTCACAGGTGATGTGATCCAGAAAAAACGTTTACGTATTCTGGAAGATTTCACCAGCGGTAAACTGGATATCCTGGTTGCAACAGACGTTGCTGCCCGTGGTTTGCATATTCCTATGGTCAGTCATGTCTTTAACTACGACTTACCAGACGACTGTGAAGACTATGTGCACCGTATTGGTCGTACCGGCCGTGCCGGTGAAAGTGGTAAAGCTATTAGTTTTGCCTGCGAGCGTTATGCACTGAATCTGACGGCTATCGAAGACTATATTCGTCATGTGATCCCAGTGACTCAATACGATACTACTGCCTTGCTGGAAGATTTGACTGTGCCAAAACCACGGGTCAGACGTCGTCCGGGACAAGCCCGCAGTGGTGGACGACCGAATCAGAATGGGCCAAGAAACCCACGTAGCCGCCCGCGCTAAGTCTATGGACGGCGCAGGAAAACCGACACAGCATAATGATATTTATGCTGTGATTGATCTTGGCTCCAATAGCTTTCACATGTTGATGGTGAAAGTGGTTGGAGGCAGCGTCCAGGTGATAGGCCGGGTCAAACGTAAAGTGCGCCTGGCCGCAGGTTTAAATGATAGTTTAGTCTTAAGCAAACAAGCCATGACCCGCGGTTGGGAATGTCTGGCTTTGTTTGCTGAACGTCTGCAAGATATCCCCTCTGCTAATATCCGTATCGTCGGTACTGCCACACTGCGTCTGGCCCGTAACGTCAAAACCTTTTTGACCGAAGCTGAAGCTATTTTAGGCCAGCCTATTGAAGTGATCTCAGGCGAAGACGAAGCCCGTATTATTTATCAGGGTGTGGCTCATACTTCCAACTGTGATTCGAACCGTCTGGTGATCGACATAGGTGGGGCTTCAACTGAAGTTGTAGTTGGGCAGGGCTTTCAGCCGATTTTATTATCCAGCCTGCATATGGGCTGCGTGACTTTTCTTGAGCGTTATTTTGAAAATAACGAATTAAGTGAAGCCAACTTTAATGCTGCTATTGCCGCAGCGGAACATGAAATCCGCACTATCAGCGCGCAATATCTGGCTCAGGGCTGGCAAAATGCTGTTGGGGCTTCCGGCACAGTGCAGGCAATGCAGGAAATTTTAGTAGGTCAGGGTAAAGATGAGGTCATCACTTTGCCGCGACTGGAAGCCATTATGCAGCAGGCTTTGGCCTGTGGTCATATGGATCAGCTGAATTTGCCAGGTTTGGCGCAGGAACGTAAACAAGTCTTCCCCTCCGGAGTCGCCATTTTAATAGCATTATTCAGGGTGCTGAATATCAGTGGCATGACTTTATCCGGCGGTGCTTTGCGTGAAGGCGTGTTGTATAGCATGTTACCTCAGCTGCAGCATCAGGATGTGCGTGCCCGTACTATGCAAAGCATGATGGTGCGTTATTACATAGATCAGCAACATGCTGAGCGGGTGGCAGATATGGCTGCTACTTTGGCAGACCAGCTGCATCAGCAGTGGAATTTGTCTAATTTTGAAGGCCTAGCCATGTTACGCTCAGGCGCTTTATTGCATGAACTGGGCTTGTTGATCGAATACAAAAACCATCATCATCATGGTGCTTATGTGATCAGCCACGCCGAACTGCCGGGTTTTACCCGTGCTCAACAACAACTGCTGATGGCCCTGGTATATAACCACAGGGCTGATATTCACAAAGAAATTCTGTCAAAACAAACCATGACCTCAGTTTTGCTGGCGGTTCGGTTAACCCGTTTATTACGCTTGTCGGTGATTTTGTCGATGCGCCGCCGTCACGAAGTATTACCTGAAGTACAAATCACGGCTCAGGCTGAAGCTTTGACTTTAACTTTGCCGGCAGGCTGGTTGGATCATCATCCGTTGATGCGCGCTGAGCTGGAACAGGAAGTCTTGTATCAGCAGCAGGCAGGTTGGCAGCTGACTATCGAATAGAGGGTCAGAGTTTTGGCCCTGACCCTGTTGGTGTTATTGCTGTAACCAAATAGCAGCTTTTTTCGCAAAGTACGTCAGAATGCCATCTGCACCCGCACGTTTAAACGCCAATAACGACTCCATCACTATGGCTTCTTCAGCCAGCCAGCCGTTTTGAATCGCTGCCATATGCATGGCATATTCGCCGCTGACCTGATAAGCAAAAGTAGGTACACCAAATTCGTCTTTAACCCGACGCACTATGTCCAAATAAGGCATACCAGGTTTTACCATCACCATATCGGCGCCTTCTTCCAGATCCAGGGCTACTTCACGTAAGGCTTCGTCACTGTTGGCCGGGTCCATCTGGTACGACTTTTTATTGCCGCCTTTTAAATTACCGGCAGAGCCTACTGCATCGCGGAAAGGGCCGTAATAAGCCGAAGCGTATTTGGCTGAGTAGGCCATGATTTTAGTATTCACATAACCTTCGGCTTCCAAGGCTGAGCGGATAGCGCCAATACGGCCATCCATCATGTCAGAGGGTGCAACTATGTCTGCACCTGCTTCGGCATGGGACAAGGCCTGCTTCACCAGAATATCTGTGGTCAGGTCGTTCAGTACATAACCTTCGTCATCAATAATGCCGTCCTGACCATGAGTGGTAAAAGGGTCTAAGGCGACATCTGTGATCACACCCAGTTCAGGCAGATGGTGTTTTAACATTCGTACAGCGCGTTGTGCCAGAGCTTCAGGGTTGTAAGCTTCTTCTGCCATCAGCGATTTTTTTTCAGCCGCAGTGACAGGAAAAAGGGCGATAGCAGGAATGCCTAAGGCGACCAGTTCTTTTGCTTCTTCCAGCAATAAATCCAAAGATAAACGTTCAATGCCCGGCATCGAAGCAATGGCCTGGCGTTGATTTTCGCCTTCAACAATAAACATTGGATAAATTAAATCATCTACAGTAACCCGGTTTTCTGCCATTAAACGGCGACTGAAATCGGACTGGCGCATACGGCGTAACCGGCTGGCAGGGAAATATTCGTTAAACTGACTCATCTGGAGTTTCCTGTTCTGAGATCACTGACTGACTCAAGGCAGAGCATACCACCTTGTTTCGACCTTCATTTTTTGCCTGATAAAGTGCGGTATCTGCCGCTTGAATATAATCAGCACTGCTGCTGTTAATCTCAGCCACTGCAGCGTAACAGCCAATACTGACGGTGACAGACAGTTCCAGGTCTTCGTATTGAATGTGCTGATTCGCCAGACAAAGCCGTACTTGCTCTGCCAGTACCATGGCACCTTCGTTATCGGTATTGGGTAAAATAATGGCAAACTCTTCGCCGCCATAACGGCATAAATGATCGGTGCTGCGTTTGAGTTCTTGTTGCAGGCAGTTGGCCACTTCTTTAATGACTAAATCACCCACCAGATGGCCGTGGTTGTCATTGATGGCTTTAAAATGATCAATGTCGATCATCAGTAAGCCTAAAGTGCTGCGTTCGCGGCGGCTGCGTTTAATTTCGGCACTGAGCTTTTGATCAAAAAAGGCTCTGTTGCGAACACCAGTTAAGGCATCGCGTGTATTTTGCTGTTCCAGCTGTTTATTTTTATCAGCCAGCTCTGTCAGGGTGATCTGCAGCTCAAGAGTGCGCTGCTGAATACTGTCTTCCAGTTGATCGGCAACATTGAGCTGCCATTTTTTCTGCTGCAGGTAAAACATCAACCATGCGAATAGAGCAGTCAACACCACGCCACCGCTGAATCCGATCAGTAACTGCTGCCAGTTCAGCTGTAGCCATTGCATCATAGGAAATGCTCGCCTGCTGTGATCTGAAACAGCTTCAGGCAATTTTTTCTGCTGTGCAGGGCTATATCCTCAAGGCTATGTCCTGTCAGACTGGAAAGCTGAGCGGCAATTTCAGCTAAAAAAGCCGGTTCATTCCGGCGGGATTTAGGTTTGTTGGTCATAGTTTTAGGCAATAAAAAAGGAGCGTCAGTTTCCAGTATTAACCTGTCCAGCGGCAGGTAGCTGACGGCCTCCATCAAGGATTGCCCTCTGTTGTTGTCGCATAACCAGCCGGTAATACCGATATAAAGACCTAAATCCAGATAAGCCTTTAACTGGCTGGTATCGCCAGTAAAACAATGGGCTATGCCAGTTAAACCTGCATACTGTTGCAACAACGCAATTTGGCTGGAGAAGGCCGCACGCTCATGCAAATAAACAGGTTTTTGGTGCTGGCTTGCCAGTTGCAGCTGAGTCTCAAACACCTGAATTTGTTGTTCTGGTGTTGAAAAGTTCCGATCGAAATCTAAACCACATTCACCTATAGCTACTACTGCAGGTGATCGCAACAAGACTTCAATTTGTTCTTGCCAGTCAGAGCAGACCGCTCCGGCATAATGAGGATGAACACCAGCTGTGCAATAGAGAGCTGGATGATTCAGGCAATAGTCTGTATTCAGAGTGCTTTCAGCAACATCGCTGCTGATCAATAACAACTCTGATACCTGGCTGTTTCTGGCGTGTTGCACTACAGCGTCACGATCACTGTTAAAGCGGTCGCTGAATAAATTGACGCCGGCATCAAACCAGAGCGGCATATTATTTTTCACGTATCACTCTGGTTTTGCGGTTGGTGCCTTCTTTGTTCATAAAAAATGAATTCAGCATGCCTCGTTCCACTATATAAACGCTGCCTTCAGATGCCTGAAAAACATCTTTGGAGGTTTGGCGCCACACCTGGCCATTTTCAAAGGTAAACACCATCAGGCCTTGTTTGTTGGTAGTTACTTTTTGCAGCACCAGTGACATTGTATCGGCTGAGGTTTCAGCTTTAGCTTCCTGAATTTTACGTTCAAGACCAAAGTCGTCCGCTGAGTTTGCGACCACAGCAGTTTGAGTGCTGATCGCGCGGTCTGCAGTGCTTGTGGTTTTAGCATAAGCTGCAGCAGAGGCTGTATTCATTTTGTCGTAACAAACTAATCGCTGCAGATCATTACTGATGCTGCGGCACTGGGTCAGTTGCACTGACAAGTCGGCGGCATACAAAGCAGGGGCAAACAATGCAAATAAGGCGAGCGCTTTTTTCATTCTATTTTTCCTCATAAGAACTGGCTTGGTCTGAGTCAACAGGCACATAAAAACGGCTGAGCCATATGCCCAACTCATACAATAAACACATAGGTACAGCCAGCAATACCTGTGAAAGTACGTCAGGTGGTGTCAGCAGCATACCTATAATAAAAGCAAATACGACAAAATAAGGCCGTTTTTCAGTTAATTGTTGGCGGGTCACTGCGCCTGTCCAGACTAATAACAATACAGCGACCGGAATTTCAAAAGATAAACCAAAAGCGAAAAAAAGTTTTAACACAAAATCCAGATAACTGCTGATATCAGTCGCTATGGTGACCCCTTCAGGGGCAACGCTGGTGAAAAAGCCAAAGACGATTGGAAAGACGATGTAATACGCAAAAGCGATACCGCAGTAAAACAGTACTGTGCTGGAGATAATCAGCGGTGCGACCAGATGTTTTTCTTTTTTGTACAATGCAGGGGCTACAAACAACCAGATTTGCCACAGCATATAAGGTACTGTCAGGCAAAGTGCGACTATAAAAGTTAATTTAAAAGGCGCAAAAAACGGGGCGGCCACGTCTGTCGCTATCATGGATGCGCCAGCGGGCAATACCGCCATTAAAGGCGAGGCCATCAGGTGATAAATATCGGCGGCAAAATAAGCCAGACTGATAAACACCAACAGCACAGCTATGACTGTGTTTAACAGGCGGCGGCGTAGTTCTATCAGGTGCCCTAACAGGCTGTTAGGATTTGTGGTTTTTGTCATCTGTAACTACTGGATCCGGTGTAACCGAAGGAAGGGGAGGTACAGCGTCCGCTGCTGTTGTTTGTGGCTCAGTTGTGCTGCTTTTGGCATAAGGGCTAGTCACATCTGCAGCTGCCTGACGCAATTCGGTCATTGCCTGCATCTCTTCAGTGGTCAGGTTTAACAAGCCTTTTTCTTCAGCCTGTTTTAACTTGTCGTGTAACTCTTGCACCCGCAGTTCATCATTTAATTCAGCCTGCATTTGCTGACCAAATTGTTTGATGCTGCGAACAAAACCGCTGACGCTGCGAATAGCGCCAGGTAATCGCTCCGGGCCTAACACCAGCAGAGCAACCACAGCGATGATGACTAATTCCCAAAAACTCATTTAGCGTTGTTCAGGTGTTTTTGTTGCTTCAGTGCTGGCTGGGGCAGGCTCTTTCACTTCAGCTTTGATTTGTGGCTGCTGTGGTTGAACCGCAGGAGCTGCAGGTTCAGCAGTCTCTTCCGGATCTTTGACTGAATTGCGGAACCCTTTAATAGCAGAACCCAAATCAGAGCCTATACCACGCAAACGCTTAGTGCCAAACAGCAGGACAATAATCACCAGGATGATCAATAACTGCCAAATACTAATGCCGCCAAAACCCATGTTATTCTCCTTCGGTTTTTATACTGCTTAAACGAACCTGCTGGCTCGTCAGTTAATTTTCAGGGCAAAGCCCAAGGCTACCAGTGCAAGTCCCGCCGCTGTTATAGACCAGCCAGATGTCAGTAATAAGACAGCTGCTAATAAACTGCAACCTGCCAGCACCGCATTGGCCAGTTTTTTCGTCTGGTTTTGCTGCTGCAGCTGTACCAGCTGCAATTGGGCTAACAAATTGGCCTGTTGTCGAGGGCCTTGTTGCAAATAATGGTGCAACAATCCCGGCATTTCCGGCATTTTTTCTGCCCAAAAGGGTAAGTTTGCTTTGATTTCCCGCCACAAGGCGGCTGGCCCCATTTGCTGTTGGACCCAGTTTTCCAGAAAAGGTTTGGCGGTTTGCCATAAATCCAGTTGTGGGTACAACTGGCGTCCTAAGCCTTCAATATACAGCAGGGTTTTTTGCAACAATACCAGTTGCGGCTGAACCTGCATATTAAAACGACGGGCTGTGTTAAACAGATTAAACAACACTTGACCAAAAGAGATGTCCTGCAGCGGCTTTTGGAAGATAGGCTCACAGACAGTGCGTATTGCACTTTCAAATTCTTCGACACTGGTATCGGCTGGCACCCAGCCTGAATCCACATGCAGTTGTGCCACTCTTAAGTAATCGCGGTTAAAAAAAGCGACAAAGTTTTCGGCCAGATAACGTTTATCTTCTTTATTTAAAGTGCCGACTATGCCGCAGTCTATCCCAATGTATTTAGGATTTTCCGGCGTTTCAAAAGACACAAATATATTGCCCGGGTGCATATCGGCATGGAAAAAGCTGTCGCGAAATACCTGAGTGAAAAATACTTCTACGCCTCGCTTAGCCAGTAATTCCAGATTAGTACCCTGAGCACGCAGCGCGGCCAAATCCGACACAGGGATGCCGTAAATCCGCTCCATTACCATCACACTGGGTCTGCTGTGGTCAGCATAGACATAAGGCACATAAAGTGAATCTGAACCTTCAAAATTACGCTTTAACTGAATGGCATTGGCCGCTTCGCGTTGTAAATCCAGTTCATCAAGAATAGTTTTGCGATACTCAGCCACTACTTCTTTAGTGCGTAATCTCTTACCGTCAGGCAGGTAACGCGCCACTAAAGCTGCCATGGCGTCCATCAGCTCTAAATCAGCCAGAATTTGTGGCCTGATGTCCGGGCGTATCACTTTAATGACTACATCGGCCAGGCTGCCATCAGCTTGTTTGAGCTGCGCAGTATGAACCTGAGCAATAGAGGCCGATGCCAGAGGTTTTTCGTCAAACTGCTCAAATAAGTCATCAATCTGTTGTAAGCCCAGTTGCTGAATAATCAGCTGTCTGGCCTGATCGCCAGGAAAGGCTTCGACCTTGTCTTGTAATTTGGCCAGCTCATCGACCCATTGGCCGGGAAATAAATCACGACGGGTGGACAACATCTGGCCAAACTTAACCCACACCGGCCCCAGTTGCTGCAAAGCTAAACGTAAACGTTCACCTTCGGTTTTTTCAGGGTGTTTGTTTTTCAGCCAGAACGCAGAACTACGGGCGGCCCGGAAATACCAGGGTTGCCATTGCTGTGGGATCAATTGATCCAGTCCGTACTGCAGCAAAGTTTTTAATATGTGGTAAAAACGGCGCAGACCCAAAATTACTCCTGCCTGAAGGCGTTGTGGCGACTTAATTGCTCCAGTCTGGCTTGCAGCTGACTGACGTCGCGGCTGAACTGGTTCATTTCTGCTTGTGTTGGGCTTAATGCCAGTTCGTCCTGCGCCAATTCAACACTGGCTTGTTCCAGTTGCTGCAACTGTGTCTGGATATAAAGCTGTAATTGCTTAATGGCAGTCGCCACTTTATGAGCTAAAGCATCACCCAGCCAACCGGATAGATGCTGCTCCCAGTCCGGATCCAGTTGCTGCAGCAGGCTGCTAAATTGTTGAGCGACCTGAAGATCGCCTTCAATCTGCAGTTTGTCCTGTTTAATTAAACGGGTCAGCTGGCTCGGATCATTCAGTTTTTGCAAGGTCGCCAGATCGGTGGCAATCACACAATCGACTTTTTCATTATGCTGATTCAGCAATAAAGAGTCCGCTGTGGCTGACAACACAAAACGCCATGGCAATTCCTGTAACTGCAAAGCCAGCTGTTTGCCCTGCACTTTTTGTAATAAAGCGGGCGATGCGGGATCCATAGCCACAACCTTGTGCAACACTTCTTCCAAAGTAGCGCAGATCAGTTGTGGCACTAAACTTAACATCAGAATTTATAGCCTTTGTGTAAAGCCACTATACCGCCAGTCAGATTGTGATAGCTGACATGTTCAAAACCAGCGGTTTCCATCATCTGTTTCAGCGTATCCTGATCAGGATGCATACGGATAGATTCGGCCAGGTACTGATAACTTTCTTTATCATTAGCCACTAAGCCGCCTATAGCCGGCAGTAACTTAAAAGAATACAGATCGTAGACTTTACTCAGCCACTCGTATTCAGGTTTGGAAAACTCCAGCACTAATAAACGACCACCAGGTTTCAGTACTCTGAACATAGAACACAGCGCAGCGTCTTTGTCTGTGACATTACGTAAACCAAAACCTATGCTGATGATATCAAAGCTGTTGTCGGCAAAAGGCAAGGCTTCTGCGTTGGCTTGTACGTAATCTATATTGTTGACTAAACCTAAATCGCGCAACTTATCGCGGCCCACATTGAGCATAGATTCGTTAATATCGGCCAGAATAACTTTGCCGGTAGGGCCTACTCTTTTGGAGAACAAAGCGGTGATATCACCAGTACCACCTGCTAAATCCAATACCTGATGACCAGGGCGCACGCCGCTGCAGTCGATAGTGAACCTTTTCCACAACCGGTGAATACCCATAGACATCACATCGTTCATCAGGTCGTATTTGGCCGCAACAGAATGAAATACATTGGCTACAAGCGAAACTTTTTCAGTCTGCTTTACGGTTTTAAAGCCAAAATGAGTGCTATCAGGTTGCTGGTCAGTCATAAAAAAGCCTTTGGCTGTTCGTGGTGAACTAAAGTGGCGCTAGTGTAAAAGATTCGGCGGCTTACGCCAACTTATCCTGTCGTTTTATGCTTCTAGATCAACTCAAAAAAACTTTCAGCATAACAATGGCCGTTGAGCATAATTTGCAGATGGTGCTGGCCCGGATAATGTTTGCGGGTGGTTAAATCAATAAAAGACTGGCGGCGTTCAAAACTCAGGTTTTGGCCTGACCAGGTTTTATTACTCAACTGAAACACTTTGTAATTTAACTGGCCGGATTTTTTCCGGTAACCAATTTTGTATTCCAGCCTTAATCTGGCTTCAGGCTCTGCAGGGCCTGATAAGGTGATACGAAAATGCAGCGGCTGCTGCGCTGATACTTTGGCATTGTGCATTTCCAGCTGAACCTGCAAGGGTAATTGCTGCAAACCAAACAAAGCTAAGGCTCCCGGATGCGCCTGTTTTAATAAACCCCGTAACCCATGTTTAATAATCCAGTCGGTGACAGAGTGCTGACCAAACCAACGCTGCGCCAGAGCCACCACCAGTTCCGGATGGTCTTTACTGATATCATTTAAATGGTTGGCCACACTGCGCTGCACATAAGGTTCAGTGTCTGTTTTAAGCTGCTCTAAAATGGGCAATAAAGGGCTTGGGTCTTTTTTATACGCTTTAAGTGCCATACCCCAGGGCAAACGGGGTCTTGTACCTTCGCTGGCCAGACGGCGTAAATGCAAATTGTCAGAATGGGCCCATGTTTTCATTTGAGCCAGAGTTTGCTCAGGGTAACGCTGTAAAAAAGGCCGGATGGCAAATTCAGCTGTGGAGAAACAGGTAAAATGCGCCAAAGCGCGAAACGAGATCTCCGGATCTTCCAGACCATAAACTTCAACATAATCTGAAAAAACGAAAGCCGGCACTCCTGAAAAGTGACTGCTGACCGGCATCAGAACTGCAATGGCATCTGGGTAAGCTAAATTCAGGCTGTGGTGTAAAGAGTGACTGATCTGACGCACTCTGGCTTTGAGTTCCAGTTGCTCCCAATCAGGGCCCTGAGTCTGCTGCTGAAACTCCGCCTGATTAAAGGCAGGACAATGCTGCTGGCATAAGCTCGCCAGCTGTTGCAAAAATGCCTGACTAAATAATTCTTTGAGTAAAGTGGCCATATCAGGTGGCCAGCATTAACTCAGTAGCGACCTGATTGCGGCCACGTACTTTGGCTTCCTGTAACACTTTGCTGCTGCGGGATAAAAACTGATGCCAGTTTTCTGCAGAGTTATAGATGCTGACACCTAAAGAAATAGTGACTTTAGGTAAGGTTGTTTTACTTTTGGCTGAAACAAACCGCAGCTTTTCTACCCCTTTACGCACTTGTTCAGCGATTTCACCTGCGGTGCGTAAATCAACGTCGGGTAATAAAATCAGGAATTCTTCGCCACCAGAACGCACAGGCAAGCCACTTTCCTGCACATAACTGGCAATTTTGCGGGCTACCTTGCTTAAAATCACATCACCGACACCAAAACCATAGTCCTGATTAAACTGAGAAAAATGATCTAAATTCACGGCTATAGCGGCAATACGACGTCCGGGGTTTTCGGTCAGCCATAAATCCAGATGTTCCTGCATCGCCAGTCGGTTGTATAAGCCTGTTAAAGGGTCCAGTTGGCGTTCTTTTTTCAGATGCTCCAGTTCAGAGCGTAATGCATGACATTGCTCATTGGAAAAGTCGAGTTGATCTTTGAGCTTCTGCTGGCTGGCTTTAATGGAGTAAGTAGCGCTGATCACTTTATTGACGCTTTCGCGGCTGCGGTTGGCATTGTTGGGGTCAAAACCTAACAGCGCCTGATCCAGCACATCTAAATAATGCTGTACAGCTTCACTGGCGATATCTGTAGTGCCGGATAACTTGCCCAACATAGTGGTGACTTGTTGGCTTAGCTCTTCCTGACGTTGATGTTGCGGGCTTAACCACTGACTGTAAAGCTCAGCCAAAACAAAGTCGTCAAAACTACTCTGCACCGCCAGCTTTTGTTCTATGGCCTGACATAACCCGGCATTTTGACCATTGATATACTCATAGATCACTGTGTAATTGACCGGATGGGCTGCTAAACGATGCCGCTGCAAAAAAGCTGCGGTCAGCGCTGCCTTTTCACTTGCCTGCTCGATTGAGTCCTGATATTTCATGCCAAACACAACTCCACTAAATACTACTGCTAATTTAGCCTTCAAAGCGTAATGTTACGCGAAACTTACCTTGAGGCAAACAGACTGATATGGTTAAGCTGACATATCTAATAGAAAAAGTCTGCATCTCCTGCTTTATTAATGACTTATTTTTTAACTTTTTTTTCTTATTGTTTAAAAAAACGCAGATTGCTGCCTAAAAAACAGCTTTTTTAACCCTTTCAGTTGCTTTATTGCGGCCAGTCTCCAAAAAGTACCGCTCGTTGCACTGGCTGTCAGAGCTGAACAGAGTAGAATCAAAGAAAAAGGTCGGGGAAGATAAAATGCGTCAGAAGTTTATGTTTTTTTGTATAGCCTTGTTGATCACAGGCTGTAGCAGCTCGTCGGTGAAACCAACAGATTTTGATCAATTCGCCAATCAGTTATGGCAAGCCGAAAAAGAATTAGATAACCGCAGTAAAACCAGTTTGCCTGATATGTCGGCTGAAACACTCTCTGCAGCCCATCAACAAAGACAAGAGTGGCTGAACAAGCTGGAACAGGTGGATGTAGCCACTTTGACTGAACAGCAACAAATTAACCACGCCATTTTGCATTACATTCTCAAAGACGCTATTTCAGAGTATCAGTATGGTGCGCACCTGATCCCTTTAACTGCAGAATCGGGTTTTCACAGTAATCTGGCTTTTATGGTATCTGGCACTGAATTCAAAACGTCACAGGATTATCAGGATTACCTGACCAAGTTAAAAACCATTCCAGCTTATATGCAACAACAAACTGACTGGATGAAACAAGGTCTGGCAACAGGTATGACACAGCCTAAAGTTGTACTGGCTGGTTTTGACCAAGGTATTCTGGCTTTTATCAGTAAAACACCGGAGCAAAATGTGTTTTACCGGCCTTTTACCCAAAAACCTGAATTTGTTGATGCTGGCAGTTGGGCAACTATGCAGACCGAAGCGAAACAGATAGTAGAACAGCAACTGAATCCGGCTTATCAGCAGTTTTATCAGTTTATGGTGCAGCAGTATTTACCGGGGGCACGCGACAGCATTGCTGCCAGCGAATGGCCACAAGGCCGGGAGTATTATCAGAACCGGCTGGAGCACTACACCACATTAAAACTGACGCCGGAACAAGTCCATCAGACAGGTCTGGATGAAGTGGCCCGTATCCGTGCAGAAATGCAAGGCATCATCAATCAGGTAGGTTTTAAAGGCAGTTTTGCTGACTTTATTCAGTTTTTACGTACCGACCCTCAGTTTTATGCCAAAACACCAACTGACTTGCTAAAAGAAGCCGCTTTTATTGCAAAAAAAGTAGATGCCGAATCACCTAAGTATTTCAAAACTTTACCCCGCACCCCTTTTGGTGTAGTACCTGTGCCTGCAGAGATCGCACCTAAGTACACCACTGGCCGCTATTCAGGTACCAGTCGTGATGACAGAGCAGGTTTTTATTGGGTGAATACTTATGCTTTAGACCGTCGTCCTTTGTATGAGATGGAAGCCTTAACTTTGCATGAAGCTGTGCCTGGCCATCATTTACAAATCGCATTGGCACGTGAACAAGCCTCATTACCTGAGTATCGCCGTAATTTTTATACCTCAGCTTTTGGTGAGGGCTGGGGTTTGTATGCTGAATACCTGGGTATTGAAATGGGCTTTTATCAGGACCCCTACAGTGACTTTGGTCGCCTGACGTATGAAATGTGGCGTGCTGCCCGTTTAGTGGTAGATACAGGTATGCATACCATGGGCTGGAGTCGTCAGCAGGCTATTGATTTCCTTGCCAGCAATACGGCTTTGTCTATGCACAACGTCACCACAGAAATTGATCGTTATATCAGTTGGCCTGCTCAGGCTTTGTCTTACAAGCTGGGTGAACTGACCATTAAAAAGTTACGTAAAGAAGCGGAACAGCAATTAGGCAACAACTTTGATGTGCGTGAGTTCCACGAAGTGGTATTGCGTAATGGCAGTGTGCCTTTGGCTATTTTAGAGCAACAAGTGGCCCACTATATTCAGCAGAAAAAACAGCTGTAGAAATTTCTGATCCGGGGGGGTGTTTTGTAGTGATTCTGTAATAGGATTCCGCCCCCGGCTCTGTTAAAGTGCCGCTGTTTTTGGCTGCGCTTTTGCAGTAAAAGGGAGTGAAGTTCAGATGTGGATGTTGTTAATGCTGATCGCAGTGGCGCCTATTGTATTTTTGGCGATGAAGCTGGATCAGTTGAGCAAAATGCAAAACAGGTTAAAAGTGCAACTGCATTTTGCTGAGCAACAATCTGTGCAATTAGAGCATCTGGCATTTTGGCTGGCTGAAGAGCAAAGCCAGCAACTGTTGGCTAAAGTACATCAGGCAGGCCGCGCTCATACCAAAGCTCCTGTCTGGTACCTGCACACTGAGTTATTGTGCAAAGCTATTCCGGTATTGTGTAAAGAGCAGGCGAATCACAGTACCTTGCCACGTCAGGCCGTTGCCAAATTTCTGAAACAACAGAATCAGCTGAGTTTTAATGAGATGGAAAACTTTATCCGCCATCACCCGGTACTGACCGAATTCTGGCAAAGCAATACCCTGACGTCTTACTTGAAAATGTGTCAACGTGCTGTGGAGATGTTGCAGGATTACCAGCCTGTGCATTCTGATCGTCTGGCTGGCTGATCGGTGTTCCGTTTTGAAGGCAGGGCTTAGTCGCGCAGGAAAACTTCTGGTGCTGTATTAATTTGGCCGTCTTCATCAATAGAGGCCATTTTAGGCCCGGCCTTGAGTACCGCCACTTTTTGTTGTTCCTGCTGTCGTACAAAAGACAATTCATAACCAAAACGTTGCAGTTCAGAAACAGAAAACTTCTGAGCCATGCTAAGCATTTCCCAAAAGTAGTTTAAGTCCCGTGGTTCACGTCGCCTTTCCTGTTTCATCTACGCTGCCCCCTGATTTTTACTCATTGTGAGTATATGCTGCCATTCTGCTGAACTGACAGGCATTACAGATAATCTGTTGCCCTTTTTCACCAGTGCTAATTGCTCTAGCTTAGTTGACTGTTTGAGTTTGTCGAGTGACAGAAGTTGGGGAAATTTTTCGACAAATTGCAGATCCACAGCAACCCACGGCGCCTTAGTGCCACTGGATTTCGCATCAAAATAAGGACTTAATGAGTTAAACTGGCTTGGATCGGGGTAACTGCTTTGTACCACTTTCGCCAGACCCGCTATCCCAATATCTTTGCAACTGGAATGATAAATAAACACCAGATCGCCGGTTTTTACCTGATCCCGTAAAAAGTTACGCGCCTGATAGTTGCGCACCCCTTCCCAGACAATGGCTTTGTCCGGTGCTTTGGCAAAATCATCAATACTGCATTCTTCAGGCTCAGTTTTAAATAACCAATAGTTCATCTGTTTATACTCTGCCGTCTGAGGTAAGGGCGCGGGCAAACTACTTTAGCCTGAATTACTAGAGCGTGTTGACGTTTCAGGGTTATTTTTGCAGCAGTCTGGCCGGTTTTTATGCAAGGCAGCGCGAGTGCAGTGTAGTTATTCTACATAAACGAGTGCTAACGCAGCAGAAAGGCCGGCCAGGCGCTGCCCTTCGGGTTCGTCTGGCGGCGCCCTGAGCTTTGTCACTCGTCGCTCATTTAGAATAACTAAACTTCGCTCCTCCTTTCGCGCTCAAAGCGGCGCCAGAACGAACAAAATTTAATCTCGAAACGTCAACACGCTCTAGGGCTAAACCAGCCAATTTTGCACTCTGCTCTGGCATGCTGCACAATAGAGCTATCACTATTTTTCAGGAGCTGCTCATGAGTCAGGTTTTGTCCGACTTATTATCCCTTTTAAAACTGGAAACCATAGAACAAGGTTTGTACAGAGGTCAAAGTCAGGATCTGGGGTTTAAAGCTGTATTTGGTGGTCAGGTGATGGGGCAGGCCTTGTCTGCGTCCAAAGAAACGGTAGAAGCTGATCGTAAAGTGCATTCGTTCCACTCTTATTTTTTGCGTCCAGGTGATGCCAGTAAACCTATAGTCTACGAAGTGGAAAATATTCGTGATGGCAAAAGCTTCAGCACCAGAAGAGTCAGCGCTATTCAGTTTGGTAAACCTATTTTTTATATGACGGCGTCTTTTCAGGCCGAAGAGCAAGGCTTTGAACATCAGGAACTGATGCCCCGAGTGCCTGCGCCTGAAGAGCTGGCCTCTGATTTAGAGTTCTACCGCGAGCATGCCCATTTAATTCCTGAATCATTGCGTAGCAAGTTTATCTGCGAAAAACCTATTGAAATGCGGCCTGTGGCTTTTCATAACCCTTTTAATCCGCAGATCAGCCAGGCGAAACGTTATGTCTGGTTTAAAGCCAATGGCGTGATGCCGGATGATTTACGGGTGCATAAATACCTGCTGGCTTATGCTTCAGACTTTAACTTCCTGCCAACAGCTTTGCAGCCCCATGGTAAGTCTTTTATGGCGCCTAATATGCAGGTTGCCACTATAGATCACGCCATGTGGTTCCATCACGATTTCCGTTTTGATGACTGGTTGTTGTACGCAGTAGACAGTCCAAGTGCTTCAGGAGCCCGGGGTTTGGTGCGGGGGCAATTCTTCAACAGAGAAGGCATGCTGGTCGCGTCTACCATACAAGAAGGTGTGATCCGCAGCTACGACAAAGCCCGTGTATAACTGAGCTTTGGCTTAAAAAAACCACCTGCAATTGAGGTGGTTTTTTTATGGATGAAATTCAGCTACGAGAGCTCGCCAGCCTTATTCAGTCTTCTTTTTCACTATGCTGAGCACAGTTTGTAGTACGTCCGCTCTTAATAAGCCGTTCACTGTTTGCTGCAATGGCAACAAAATGGCTGTGGCTTCCAGCTCGTTTTGTTCATTGCTATGACAATAACCTGCTTCGCGCAAAGCATTAATTAAGGTCGCAAACAGCTGCTTATCATGGTATTCAGGCGAGCTGATGCCATGCAAAGTACTTAAACGTTGCGCCAGTTCATGGCTTTGCTGCTCTAGATCAGCGCGCGTCAAAGGGCTGTGTAATTGCAGCAAGTTCAGCACCACCGCATAACGTTGCAGCACGTCCTGCGCATTAAAAGCCAGCAGTTCCAGCATAAAATGCCCGACCTGCTGAACAGGTGCTGCCTGTAAAGACTGGCCTTTAGCTTCCACTAACTGATGCTGCTGCAATTGTTCCAACACCTGTTCTATGTAAGCGTTAAACTGATCCAGTTGCAAAAACAACTCGTGTTGCAGCAAAGGTTGTAACAACTGACAGATATTGATCAGCTGCACTTTGCTTAATTGTGCATGCTGCAACAAAGCAGTCGCCAGAATGGCAGGCAGCATAAACAAATGGCAGACATTGTTGCGATAGTAACTTAATAAAATCGCATTTTCCGGCGTTAACTGGATGATCTGACCAAAGCTGTCCTGGGATACTTCCACTTTTTTCAGGCGAATCGCATGGTCAATCCACTGGCTGACGGAACCTTCAGGCAGAGTCACACCACTGTGATAAGGCGCATAGTGTTGTAAATTGCGGTAAAACTCCAGTTGAGTGGTCAGCTCCTGCCGGGTCAGAGAATGCTGTCGGGTTGCCAGTAAACAAGTGGCAATCAGGTTGATGCTGTTCAGCGCCGCCGCCTGGTTAATACGCTGCATAATCACAGTGGAGAGCGTGGCTACCGTTGGATTCAGCCAGATTGGTTTTTGTGTATCTGCGGTTTCTGCCGCAGCACGCCAGTCAGGCACTTGCTGAGTTAAAAAGCTGTTTAACGAGATAGGCTGACCAAAGTTAACGTAACCATAACCGTAGTCCCGCAGTTTCCGTACAGCACTGAAAACACCGCCTATAGATTCTTTTTTCTTGCTGGAGCCTTTGAGTTCAGTCAGGTAAGTATTCACTTCCATCACATGCTCATAGCCCAGATAAACCGGCACCAGACTGATAGGTCTGTCTATACCGCGCAGCAAGGCTTGCACTGTCATGGCCAGCATACCGGTTTTAGGCTGTAATAAACGGCCAGTGCGGCTGCGGCCGCCTTCGGAGTAATACTTGACCGGATAACCTTTGCTGAACAGCTTGCTTAAGTATTCACGAAAGACAGCAGAGTACAGCTTATCGCCACTGAAACTACGACGAATAAAAAAGGCACCACCACGGCGAAAAAAAGTACCCACAGGCCAGAAATTCAGGTTAATACCAGCAGCTATATGAGGCGGCGCCAGGCCCTGATGGTAAATCACATAACTCAACAGCAGGTAGTCCATATGACTGCGATGACAAGGCACATAAACAATTTCATGGCCTTTTTGCACCAGATCAGTCAGCACCTGACCATTGTTGATTTTTAAACCCGAGTACAGCTTTTTCCATAACCAGCCGAGGAAGCGGTCGCCTACTCTTAAGGTTGACTCGCGGTAATCTGCTGCTATTTCCTCCAGCAGTTTTAACGCTTCAGCACGGGCTTCTTTGATACTGATTTTTTTGCTTGTTGCTTCGTCTTCTATGGCTTTTTTTAAGACATCTGAAGCGAGCAGGGAGTTAAATAAAGCCGCTCTGTTGGGCAGCTTTGGACCTGTAGCGGCCAGACGTTGGCGATAAAAGTGAAACCGGGCCACTCTTAATAACTTGTGGGCTGTCTCTTCGTTGACAGTGGAGTTTTCTATAATTTGGCGCACAGAAACCGCTTTGCTGAACCGCACTAAGGTATGACGGCCTGAGATCAATACGATAAATAACTTGGCCAGCCAGCTTGGGGATTCAGATTCACCCAGTATGGACTTCACACTGTTTTCTTTGCCTGGAGCACGGCCCCAAAGTACAGAAACTGGCAGTAGTTGGGCGGAAAAGTGTGGATCCTGCAAATGAGCCTGTAGCAAAGCCAAGCCCTGCTGTAAGGCGTCGGTTGAAGCACGACTTCCCCAAAGCACTCTCGGCTGCTCAAGAAAAATAATACGGGACAGGCTTTGATTGCCAATGAGCACTGGTTCCATAGGATCGGGCAAACCCAGCTTATGGCAGACGCGGGCTAAAGTGGCTAAGTCGCTGGCCGAAGCTGTTCTGCTGATGTAGAACACGGGTTGTTTGGGATCAAGCGCCAGATTTTCTGCTACAGGTTCTGGCACTATTTTGCATCTGACCAAAGGTTTGAGTGGCCAGTACAGCACTTTGGCTAACCATGTCATTGGTTTTAACATATCAAATCCGTACTTATAAACAGCCGCCAGAATAGCATGGAAGATCTGAGCAGCAAAATTGAGTCTACGACTTGGCAGACTACAAAAGGCTGTATATACTCACAGTATCCACTGTATAGGTATTCAGCATTATGCGTCCATTAACACCAAGACAAGCCGAAATTCTGCAACTGCTTAAAGATTATCAGGCAGCCTCAGGTATGCCGCCAACCCGTGCTGAAATTGCGACTCAGCTGGGGTTTAAGTCAGCCAATGCTGCTGAAGAGCATTTAAAAGCGCTGGCGAAAAAAGGTTTTATCGAAATGATGCCAGGTACCTCCCGCGGTATTCGTCTGGTTGAAGATGATGCAGCCAATGATGTTGAAGCAGAAGAACCAGGTTTGCCCCTGATTGGTAAAGTGGCTGCTGGTCAGCCTATTCTGGCGGCAGAGCATATTCAGCAGCGCTATCAGCTCGATGCCAGCTTATTTAAACCCAATGCTGACTTTTTATTAAAAGTGCAGGGCATGAGTATGAAAGACATCGGCATTCTGGATGGTGACTTATTGGCCGTGCATAAAACAACGGAAGCCCGGCAAGGGCAGATTGTGGTTGCGCGGGTGGAAGACGAAGTCACAGTCAAACGTTTTCGCCGTGAAGGACAGATGGTGTACCTGCATCCGGAAAATGGTGATTTTGATGTGATTAAAGTCGACTTAAGTCAGCAGCATTTTGCTATTGAAGGCCTTGCCGTTGGGGTGATCCGAACCAGCAGCTGGTAAAAAATCTGCCTATTCTCAATAGTTTGCTAATATGAAGCACTGGTACGACCATTAGGTTTTATTGGTGCTTTTTCGTTTTCCGGGTTTACTTCTGTCTGTTCCTTGACTACTTGTTATATGCAACTGATAACAAAACAAAAAATCAGTGCACCGATTTATGCAAGTTAAGTCGGGACAATAATAATAATGGCAATTGTGGGAAAAGACGCTGCAGTAGGTAATTCGTGTCTTTGATCTGCAATTTGCTTTGTGCAAAGACAGAGGAGAAGTCACGTGGCGAGAACCAGTTATCTGTGTTGGTCGCTGCTAACCTTTTTGCTTGCGTTTTCAACGCAGTCTGCAGAAATGCCTTTGAACATGACTCAAGGGGTTACAGAAATCAGTCAGCAGGTCTACGACCTGCATATGAAGATTTTTTACATTTGCTGTGCAATAGGGATAGCGGTATTTGGGGTGATGTTTTGGTCCATCATTCATCATCGTAAATCAAAGGGCGTTGAACCAGCCCAATTCCACGAGAGCACCAAAGTAGAGCTGCTTTGGACTGCCATGCCTGTAATTATCCTTATTATGATGGCAATTCCCGCCACCCAAACTCTGATAGCGATGGAAGACACCTCGGAAGCTGATATCACAGTGTTAATCACAGGATCGCAGTGGAAGTGGCATTACAAGTACATGGACCATAAAGTGGAGTATTTCTCTTTATTGGCCACGCCCCGTCAGCAAATCGACAATAAACTCAGTAAAGGTGAAAACTACCTGTTAGAAGTAGACCGGCCTTTAGTGATCCCCACAGGTAAAAAAGTCCGCTTTTTAGTGACCTCAGATGACGTGATCCATTCCTGGTGGGTGCCAGCTTTTGCAGTGAAAAAAGATGCGAACCCGGGCTTCATCAATGAAGCATGGACCCGTGTGGACCATCCGGGCATTTATCGCGGCCAGTGCGCTGAGCTTTGTGGTAAAGACCATGGTTTTATGCCTGTGGTAGTGATTGCCAAAGAGCAGTCTGATTTTGATCAGTGGATAGCTCAGGAAGCAGCAACTCAGGCGGCAGCCAAAGAAGCTGAATTAAAACTGCTGGCAATGAATATGAGCAAAGAAGAGCTGATGACCTTAGGCGAAAAAGTCTACATGGGTTATTGCGCTGCTTGCCATCAGCCAAATGGCATGGGTATTCCAGGTGTGTTTCCTGCGCTGAAAGGCAGCAAAATGGCACTGGAAGATCTACCTGCTCATATCGACATAGTGCTCAATGGTAAAACAGGCACTTCAATGCAGGCTTTTGATAAACAACTGACATTAAGCGAAATTGCGGCTGTGGTGACTTACGAGCGCAACGCCTGGGACAATAATACTGGTGATCTGGTGCAAGCTGCAGATATCGCCAAAGCACAGTCGAAATAGGGGGCGCAGATGAGTACTGTTACTACAGATCCGCATGCTCATGCTGAGCATGAACATCATGGGCCGGCCAAAGGGTTAAAACGCTGGCTCTACACCACCAACCACAAAGACATTGGTACTTTGTATTTGCTGTTTTCACTGCTGATGTTTTTTATCGGTGGTGCTATGGCTATGGTGATCCGGGCCGAATTGTTTCAGCCCGGATTGCAAATTGTCGACCCGAACTTCTTTAATCAAATGACCACAGTACATGGTCTGATTATGGTGTTTGGCGCCGTAATGCCTGCCTTTACTGGTCTGGCTAACTGGTTGATCCCTATGATGATAGGGGCGCCAGATATGGCATTACCACGGATGAACAACTGGAGTTTTTGGATCCTGCCTTTTGCCTTTAGCATCTTGTTAGCCTCACTCTTTATGGAAGGTGGCGGACCAAGTTTTGGCTGGACTTTTTATGCACCACTCTCTACCACCTACAGTAATGACAGCACTGCACTTTTTGTGTTCTCAGTTCATATTATGGGCATATCGTCCATTATGGGCGCTATTAACGTCATAGTGACTATTATGAACCTGCGTGCACCTGGCATGACCTATATGAAAATGCCATTGTTTGTCTGGACCTGGTTTATCACAGCTTACCTGCTGATTGCCGTTATGCCTGTACTGGCTGGTGTTGTCACTATGGTGCTGACCGATAAGTACTTTGGGACCAGTTTCTTTGATGCAGCAGGGGGCGGCGATCCTGTGTTGTTCCAGCATATTTTCTGGTTTTTTGGTCACCCTGAAGTTTACATTATGATATTGCCGGCTTTTGGCATTATCTCCAGCATAGTACCCACCTTCTCACGCAAACCACTGTTTGGTTATGCCTCTATGGTGTATGCAACCTCCAGTATTGCGCTGCTGTCCTTTTTGGTCTGGGCGCACCATATGTTTACCACCGGCATGCCCGTCGCCGCAGAACTGTTTTTTATGTACTGCACCATGCTGATAGCGGTGCCGACCGGGGTAAAAGTATTTAACTGGGTGGCGACTATGTGGCGAGGGGCCATGACCTTTGAAGTGCCAATGATGTTTTCTTTGGCCTTTATTGTGCTCTTTACCATAGGTGGCTTCTCAGGCTTGATGCTGGCTATTACGCCTGCCGATTTCCAATACCATGACACCTACTTTGTTGTCGCACATTTCCATTATGTACTGGTGACAGGTGCTGTCTTCTCCATTATGGCTGCTGCTTATTATTGGCTGCCGAAGTGGACAGGTCATATGTACGATGAAACCTTAGGCCAGTGGCATTTCTGGTGTTCGCTGATTTCGGTCAATGTGCTGTTTTTTCCTATGCATTTTGTCGGCTTAGCTGGTATGCCAAGACGGATCCCGGATTACGCCCTGCAATTTGCTGACTTTAATGCCTTGATAAGCATAGGTGGTTTTGCCTTTGGTTTATCCCAGTTGTTGTTTGTCTGGCTGGTGGTGAAATGTATTAAAGGCGGTGAAAAAGCTACAGATCAGGTATGGGAAGGGGCTGAAGGGCTGGAATGGACTATTGCTTCTCCAGCGCCTTATCACAGCTTTACCACTCCACCTGAAATTAAGTAGGAGGACCTATGGCACTGAAGCATCAACCTGTTGTGATTAAACTTTGCCTGCTGACCGCAGCCATGTTTGGCTTTGGTTATGCTTTGGTGCCTTTGTACGATGTATTTTGTGATTTAACGGGCCTTAACGGTAAAACCTCCACCATGGCGGCTACAGCAGAAGCCGCAATTCCGGATAAACAACGTGAAGTGTTGGTCGAGTTTATCGCCCGTCCGAATAACAATATGCCATGGGTCTTTGAGCCTGTAGTGCATAAAATGCGGGTCCATCCTGGCGAAATCCATCGTATAGATTATCTGGCCCATAATATTACAGGGCGTTCCATGACAGCGCAGGCTGTGCCTTCGGTATCACCGGGTCAGGCTGCTTTGTATTTTAATAAAATGGAATGTTTCTGTTTTACCCAACAACATCTGACGGCAGGTCAGCAGTTATTGATGCCGTTGCAATTTTATGTCGATCCCGCATTACCGGAACAATTCAGCACCATCACTTTGTCCTACACCTTGTATGAAGTGGATGCTGTAGCCCCGGTCACTGCAGAGACAGCAACAGGGGACAACAATGAGTGACAAATATGAACATTATTATGTGCCAGAGCAAAGTCCCTGGCCGATAGTGGGGGCTGTGGCTCTGTTTATGATTGCTTTTGGTGCTGGCAATTATGTGAACGAAGTCACGAAAGACCAGCCGGGTTATGGCGGTTATTTATTACTGGCTGGCATCGCAACCTTAATTTTTATGTTAGTGGGCTGGTTTCGTAATGTGATTGATGAGTCGATGAACGGCTTATACAGCAAACAAATGGACAGATCGTTCCGGCAATGTATGAGCTGGTTTATCTTTTCCGAAGTAATGTTTTTTGCCGCCTTTTTTGGCGCTTTGTTTTATGCCCGTATTATCGCTATTCCTTGGCTGGATGGCGCAGGCAATAACGCCAGTACAGCAGCAGTGTTATGGCCGGCATTTGAAGCGGCGTGGCCTTTGCTGAAAACCCCGGGAGGCACTGAAACTCAGGCTATGCCATGGCAGGGTTTACCTTTATACAACACCATCATCTTATTAATTTCTTCTGTCACTCTGCATTTTGCTCATACAGGTTTAGAGCAAAACAAAAGAGGCCAATTGAAGCTGATGTTAGGACTTACTATCTTGTTGGGCGTTGGTTTTCTTTATTTGCAGGTCGTTGAGTACATCCATGCTTATCAGGATTTGGGTTTAAAGCTGGACTCAGGCATTTATGGCAATACCTTCTTTTTGCTAACGGGCTTCCATGGTTTACATGTCACTTTAGGTGCAGTGTTTTTACTGGTGATGTTTCTGCGTATTGTGCTGAAAAATCACTTTACCGCGCACAAGCACTTTGCCTTTCAGGCTGCAGCCTGGTACTGGCACTTTGTGGATGTAGTCTGGTTATGCTTGTTTATTTTTGTGTACGTGCTTTAAATAGATGGCGGGCCTGATGGAATGGCCCGCTTTATTGCCTCTAGTAAGGTCTGTCGTGGGGAGTAATCAAACCAAATTGCAAGGCAAGGATCACAGCTATTAACACAACGGCCGACCACATGACGCGGCGACCTAAAAATTTAGACATACTGGGCTGATTTTCATCATTTTTCAGCATCAGATATAAAGCACGAAATAAATTAAAAACAATAAAGAGCAGTAGTGCAATGAGTAAAAGTTTAATCCACATAAAACCTCACGAAGGCTGGTTGTAAGATGCAAGCTCAGCCGTTTGCCCATTTATCCCGACACTGGCTGCTGGCTTTGTGTACTCTGGCTGCTTTTGCGTTATTGATCAAGTTAAGTTACTGGCAATGGCAACGAGCCGAATATAAACAAAGCCAGTTGGATCAATTGCATAGCGCGCAGCAGCAGGGCCCGGTTCGTTGGACTGACTTGCCGGCAATGCCAATAGAACAACTGGATGGTCTGGAACTGCAAGGCAAAGCGGTTTGGTTAAAACCTGCGATCTGGTTGTTAGACAATCAACTGATCCAGGGCAAACCGGGCTATGACGTGGTGATCCCTGTGCTGGTATCCAATCAGGGGCCAGCTTTGTTGGTGAATTTAGGTTGGATTGAAGCCCCCATGAGCCGCGATCAGTTGCCTGAACTGGATATTCCCACCGAATTTGAGATGAACGGATTGTTACGTACCGAATTAAAAGGCTTCAGGCTGGGCCTGAATCTGGAAGAAACCGGTCTTTGGCCGCAACGTATGCAACAAGTAGAACCTGTCGAATTATCCAGAGTGTTAGGCCAGGAGCTGTATCCTGCTTTGCTTTATCAATACAAATCCCCTTATCTGTATCACTACAAAGCAGTAGTGATGCCACCGGAAAAACACCGGGCTTATGCATTGCAATGGTTATTACTGGCTATAGCAGTTGTAGTTGTGGCCTGGTTTATGTCGAAAAAGGAGCTTTAAATGGCCAAGAAGAAGTTTTTAGTGCTGTTTTTGTTGTGTTCTTTATTGCCTTTGGCTTTTGCTCAGGCGTTTTTATCTTTGGGTTGGTTTGGCAGTGCCACAACCAACAAAGGCCAGTGGCTGAAGGAAGAAATTATACTGTTACCAGCAGCCAGCGGTGATGTGCACTGGCGACTGGTGTATGTCACCAATGAAACAGAGTGCACCATCCTTTGTCAAAACGCACATTATGGCATGCAGCAAGTGTATACAGCCCTTGGCCGTAAGCAGCAGCATCTGGATTTATGGCAAACAGGAGGTAACAAACCTCAAGTGTTGCAGTGGCAGCCTCTGCCAACTGGTGTAGATAGCCTGCAGCAACAGCTTGTGCTGGTAGATATGCATGGTCTGGCATTAATGACTTATCCGGTGGTGGAAGATAAAACTCAGATGGTGCAAACAGGCAAAGCTATTCTGACCGATTTAAACAAGTTGCTGAAATACGACAGGGGGCTGTAATGAAAGCCCTGAAACATCTTGTCACCAGCTCCATAGTATTGACCATGCTGGTTATTATCCTTGGTGCTTATACCCGCCTGACCGATGCAGGTTTAGGTTGCCCTGACTGGCCTGGCTGTTACGGTTTTTTAAAGGTGCCACAGCAGGCTCATCATATTGAACAAGCTCAGGCTTTGTTCCCGGAACGACCGCTGGAAAGCCATAAAGCCTGGAATGAAATGATCCACCGCTATTTTGCCGGTACTTTGGGCTTACTTATTCTGGCGATTTTCCTGTTCAGTCTGAAGCACAAACGTGTGGTGTTACCGTCCTTAATATTAGCTTTGGTGGTTTTTCAGGCTGCCTTAGGCATGTGGACTGTCACTTTAGCTTTGCATCCCGTAATAGTGATGGGGCATTTATTGGGTGGTTTTACCTTATTGTCTTTGTTGGCAGTGTATTGGTGGCAATTACAACCCGCTCCTTTAATAGTAGTTAAACAAAGCCTGAAACTAATGTTTTGGCCCGTTTTGTTGGTGCTGGTTGCACAAATTGCGTTGGGCGGCTGGACTGCAGCTAATTATGCCGCTTTGTCCTGTATTCAGTTACCTGTCTGTGAGCCAGGCTGGACCAATCAGCTTAATTTCGATGAAGCCTTTTCTTTGCATCTGGGTTATGACAACTACGAATACGGCGTGATGAGCCAAAGTGCGCGCGCTACAGTGCATGTGATGCACCGCGTAGGGGCTGTGATCACCCTGGTGGTGGTGGCTGCTTATGCCATAGCTTTATGGCGCAGCAGTTCAGGTGTGCTGAAAAAATTAGCTTTAGCTGTACTGGCACTTTTAGTGCTGCAATTTAGTTTAGGGCTTGCCAATGTAGTACTGCATTTGCCTTTGGGTAATGCGGTGGCACATAACTTTGTGGCGGCCAATTTAGTCATGTGTCTGGTGGTCATTGGGTATCAACTGCACAGAAACAAGGAGTCTGCTTATGCTTAAAGTTCTGGCGTTACCCCAACACTACAGTCAGCAATGGCGTGATTATTACCAACTGACCAAACCTAAAGTGGTGGCGCTGTTAGTGCTGACTGCCTGGGTAGGTATGATGCTGGCACAGCCCGGTTTACCTAAGTTAGGCCTGATGATAGCGGCAACTATAGGTATAGGCTTATTGTCAGCTGCAGCTGCAGCCATGAATCATATAGTGGATCAGCGTATTGATGCACAAATGGCCCGCACCTATAACAGACCCGTAGCCCGTGGCCGTTTATCCACAACTCAGGCAATCAAGTTTTCACTCTTGTTAGCTGGTGCTGGTTTTCTGCTGCTGTTTATTGCAGTGAATCCGCTGACAGCCTGGCTGACTCTCGCCAGCTTGTTTGGTTATGCCGTGGTCTACACCATGTTTCTAAAAAGAGCGACGCCGCAGAATATTGTAATTGGAGGTTTAGCTGGTGCTATGCCGCCGCTGCTGGGATGGACAGCTATGACAGCTGAAGTGCATGCACATGCCCTGTTATTAGTGATGATTATCTTCACCTGGACGCCACCGCATTTCTGGGCATTGGCCATTCATCGTCGTGATGACTATGCCAAAGTAAATATGCCAATGTTGCCTGTGACTCACGGTATTGAGTTCACCAAAAGTGCCATTTTCCTTTATACCCTGGTGCTGTTTCTGGTGTGCTTATTACCTTATTTAGTGGGTATGACAGGAGCAGTTTATCTGGTGGCCAGTACAGTGCTGAATTTAGGTTTTATCTGGTACGCCTGGCAACTGAAGTTTAATGCCAAACCTGAAACCGCTATGGCCACTTTTAAATTTTCGATTTGGCATCTGATGGTATTATTTTTGGTATTGTTGCTGGATCATTATTGGTTTATATCAGCGCTTTAACAAAAAGAGGATTGTATGCAGAAGTGGTTATGGGGTCTGGTAGCGGTAATAGCGTTGGCGGCGGGTGTTTGGTTATCTGCCAGTTTTAAATCCACTACGGCGGATCCTGTGGCTGCTTTGGTCTACCCAAGCCCACGAGCCTTAACTGACTTTAATTTGCTGGATGAGCAAAATCAGCCAGTGGGGTTAAAGGATTTGCAGGGGCACTGGACGCTGATTTTTGTCGGCTACACCCATTGTCCTGATATTTGCCCTATGACCATGGCGAAGTTAGCTGGTATGTATCAGGATTTAGTCAAACTGACACCGGAACCGCTGGAAATCTGGTTTGTATCAGTCGACCCAAAGCGGGACACGCCTGAGCAACTGGCCCAGTACATCAGCTATTTTAACCAGGCGCCTATGAAAGCCAGAACCGCCGAACACAAAGACTTATTCCCTTTTATCCGCCAGCTGGGTTTGATGTACGCCATTAATGAAGGTACAGAAGATCGTTATACCGTTGATCACAGTGCCAGCTTAGCGCTGCTCAATCCACAAGGCGCAGTAGTGGCCATGTTTAAACCAGAAATGAAACCAGGCGCTGTGCCACTGATTAACAACCAACAGTTTTTGGCGGATTATCCTTTGGTGATAGCGGCTGCAGCCCGATAATCTGTAGGCTGTACAACAAACAGAATTACGGAGCTTTGCAAGCCATAGTAATGAAGATCGCTATCAATTTTTAGGTGTCGGATAAGTGAATTTTGGATTTATATTTTTCATCGTTTTTGGGGTTTCTTTTGTTTTTGCCATTAAATTCTATTTGAATTTTTTCGGGAAAATTTACTACGATAAAAAACTGGATGGAAGAGCGTTTTTATTATTCGTTATTTGTTTATCGCTTTCAGCCGGGTCTATGTGTGTGCTATTTCTATATTCAGAAGAATTAGGTTTCGAATCTGTGGATTCGAGAGCAATCAAAAAATAGAGGCCGACCAAATACGTCAAAATAATCAACGGGTTATACATTGCCCTGATATTTGCCCTATGACCATGGCGAAGTTGGCTGGTATGTATCAGGATTTAGTCAAACTGACACCGGAACCGCTGGAAATCTGGTTTGTGTCTGTCGACCCAAAACGCGACACGCCTGAGCAACTAGCCCAGTACATCAGCTATTTTAACCAGGCGCCTATGAAAGCCAGAACCGCCAAACACAAAGACTTATTCCCTTTTATCCGCCAGCTGGGTTTGATGTACGCCATTAATGAAGGTACAGAAGATCGTTACACTGTGGATCATAGCGCCAGCTTAGCCCTGCCCAATCCACAAGGCGCAGTAGTGGCCATGTTTAAACCAGAAATGAAACCAGGCGCAGTGCCACTGATTAATAACCAGCAGTTTTTGGCAGATTATCCTTTAGTGATAGCTGCTGCAGCTGAATAGCAATGGATGCAGAGCCCTTTGGGCGACTGCATCCTACGTTTTTTCGTAGGTTGTAATCGCCGAAGGCATTACAACGCTGTGTAATCGAAGGCATTACAACGTTGTGTAATCAGTTCAGGCTCATTTCAGTCCGAATACAATCCGTCATTTCCCCCACCAGCCCAATCTGCAGAATAGACGCCTTGCTTAACCAGCAAATGGAAGGTTGAGTAAGGCCAATCTGATACCTGATGTACCCAACCATGCTTCACGGGATTAAAATGCACATAGTCCATATGAGCGTTAAAGTCTGTTTGGTCACGGATCAGGTGTTCCCAGTATCTGCGTTGCCATATACCCCGTTCTTTGCGTTTTTGTCTGCTGGAGCAGCGAGACTCTGTAGCAGGCAAGGCTCTGGAAAATATCAATTTAATTAGTCGCCAGCGTAGAGCGAAATTCGCATCACCTTCTGGCAATTCAATAATGCAATGCATATGTTCAGGCAAAATTACCCAAGCGTGAATGATAAAAGGATGGGCATCTTTAACCTGTCGTACTGCATGACGTAACAGATCTATATGCTCCGTCAGCAGATGGTTATTGTGTCTTTGCTGCAGGTTGACAGTGAAAAAGTAGGTGCCGCCTTTGCACCACAAACGGCGATAGTCCATAAAGCAAAAGCAACGTTGGGGAAGGAAGTTATAGGTGTAGATCGGAACAATCTCAGATGCAAGATGCATTGCCCTTCGGGCGAATGCATCCTACGTTTGTAGGTTGTAATCGCCGAAGGCATTACAACGCTGTGTAATCGAAGCCACTAATCCATAACCCAAGGCTGGGAATACCAGTAGAAATAGCCCTTTTTACTTAACGAAGGGGCTGTGCAGTTATAGCGTTTATGGCTGGTTTTTAGCTTTTCACCTGCCTTTGCGCTGAAGGTATCGGGTTTTAGCCAGGTCACTTCGATAGGCTGACCATTGCTAAAACAATTCAGCTGACTGGTTTTAAAATCTGAGCTGTCGATTTGTAATGTCAAAGTGGGTGGATTCGGGCCTTTAACCGGGTCTGCTGCTATATAGTTTTTCACCGGCAAAGCCAGAGTTTTTAACTTAGGTATAAAGTGTTTTAAGGCTGCATACTGACTGGAAGACGGATACCGCGGCAGGCGGGTCATCAGGCTGTTCAGACCCACAGCGCCGGATTGCTGGCCTATGCCAATAAAGCCCAGGTCTTCAACCATCTGCTCGAGCTCAACACTAAAGTCGCCATATGGGTAAGCCAGCCACTTGTGTTTGATGCCCAGCTGTTGTTCTAACTGAGTTTGCGCCAGCAAAATATCGGTTTTCACCCGTTTCAGCCACTCTGCTTTGCTTTCGCCTTTATTGGGTTTCGCCAGATGTGCATGGTAAGAGCTGTGGTTGGCGATGATCACACCATCATCATGCAGTTGTTTGATCTGCGGCCAGCTTAATACAGGGCCTTCTTTGCGGTCTATTAAAGCCGGGCTTAAAAACACGGTATAAGGAAAATCAAACTCCTGCAAAATAGGGTGAGCCTGATGGTAAATATTGTCAAAACCATCATCAAATGTGATCACTACAGCATTGTCGGCCGGCTCTTTGCCTTGTTGCAATTGGTCCAACAAGGTATCGAGGCCAATAACCTGATACTTGTGGTCTTTTAAATACTGCAAATGAGTGCGGAATTCTGCAGGTGTGACGCTGGTGGAGCGGGGAGTCTGAGTGCTGACATGGTGGTACTGCAAAATAACAGCGGCGAAGCTTGGAAAGCTCAGTAAAACCAACAAACAGGCCAGAAATCTCATCTGTGAACTCCTTTTGAATACAATAAAGGCCACATCAAGTGGCCTCTTTAGCTTGTCTATAGCATAGATCAGTAATAAGAATGCTCACCACGTTGGTGATCAGTCACATCACGTACCGCTGTTAGTTCACCGGCAAAACGTTGCAGCAGTTCTTTTTCGATACCTTCTTTTAAGGTTAAATCAACCTGGGAACAGCCGTTACAACCACCACCAAATTGCAGTACTGCAACACCATCCTCTGTCAGTTCAACCACTGAAACACGACCACCATGGTTAGCTAACTGAGGATTAATTTCTGCATCTATCACGTATTGCACTTTTTCCTTCAGTGAAGCGTCGTCGTTCACCTTACGCACTTTGGCGTTTGGCGCTTTTAACGTCAGCTGAGAACCCATCTGATCGGTAACAAAATCGATTTCGGCGTCCACTAAAAAAGGTTTGCTTTCGGCATCTACTATCGCCATAAAGCCTTCAAATGGCAGCTCTAAATCTGTGCTTTCTACCGCATCGGCAGGGCAGTAAGACACACCACATTCCGCAGAAACAGTGCCCGGGTTGACCACAAATACGCGGATATGAGTACCGGCGGCCTGTTTTTCCAGCAGTTTACGAAAATGGCTCTGCGCCTGTTCTGAAATGGTAATCATGTGGTAGTACCTGACTAAATTACTAGGTTAATGGCTATGATACTCTGACTTCCTGTACCTTGCCAGCCCCGCTTGTCGGGCCTGACTTTTTATTGCTAAGGTAGCTGCCAGAAAGGGAGACAAACAATGTACAAAATAACAACTATCATCAGTGCTTTAGTATTGGGGTTGTGCAGCCAGTTCTCAATGGCAACACCACAAAGCCCACAACAATTTTTTGGTTATCCGGTGGGCGAGTGGCATTTGCGCCATGATCAAATTCAAATGTATTTCCAGCAACTGGCCGCAACTTCAGATAAAGCCCAACTGGAAGTTATAGGCTATACCCATGAACAGAAACCTGTATTGCAGCTTATTATTTCGTCTGCTGAAAACTTAAAAAAACTGGAACAAATCCGCGTACAGCATCTGGCGCAGTTGTCTATGGGCACTGAACTGACAGACGAGCTGCCTCTGGTGATTTGGTTAGGTTATGGCGTACATGGCAATGAATCCAGTGGTCCTAACGCTTCAGCGCAGGTTGCCCATCATCTCTTAACCAGTACAGATGCCGAAGTACAGGACTGGCTGAAAAACACAGTGATTCTGATCCAACCCAGCTTAAACCCGGATGGTTTAGATCGTTTTGCCAATTGGGCCAATATGCACAAAGGCAAAGCGCCTGTGGCTGATCCACAAAGCCGTGAACATATAGAGCCCTGGCCAAATGGCCGTCCTAACCATTATTGGTTTGATTTAAACCGGGACTGGTTACCGCTGGAGCACCCTGAAAGCCAGGCCCGTATCAGCCAGTTTTATAAATGGCGTCCGGCTGTAGTGGGTGATTTTCATGAGATGGGGCCTAACACCACCTTTTTCTTCCAACCCGGTATTCCGACCCGTACTTATCCTTTAACGCCAAAAGCCAATCAGCAACTGACTGCCAAAATTGCCGATTACCATGCTGCAGCTTTAGATAAAAAAGGCCGTCTGTATTACACCGAAGAAAGTTTTGATGATTTTTATGTAGGCAAAGGCTCTACTTACCCTGACGTCAATGCCAGTGTGGGTATTTTATTTGAACAAGCCAGTAGTCGCGGTCACCTGCAGGACAGTATCAATGGTCCTTTGTCTTTTAGTAAAACCATTGAAAACCAATATATTGTGTCGTTATCTACGCTTCGTGGTTCAGTGGCTCACAAAAAAGCACTGCAAAGTTACCAGAAAGCTTTTGTGCAGGAGTCACAACGTTTGGCTGCGGATGACTCTGTAGCTGGTTATGTGATTGCAGAGGATGAAGATAAAACCAGATTAGCTGGCTTATTAAACTTATTAAAACAGCATCAGATCAAAGCCTATCCAATCAATGAACGCTGGCAACATAAAGGCCAGACCTATCAAAAAGGTCAGGCTTATTATATTCCGTTGCAACAGAGCCAGTATTTGTTATTAAAAGCGGCGTTCAGCACCCAGACCAACTTCCAGGACAACACCTTTTATGACGTTTCAGCCTGGACTTTGCCTTATGCTTTTAATATTGAATTCAGTGCTGTAGCCCGTAAACCAACAGGAGTGGCTAACGAGCCATGGCTACCTCAATCCGAATCAGCGCTGATGCCATCTGCTGGTGCTTATGCTTACGCTTTTGACTGGACCGATCAAAAAGCACCTTTGTTAACTCAGGCGCTGTTAGAGCAAGGTGTGGTATTACGAGCTGCCAGCAAGCCTTTTTTTGCTAAAACTGCGAATGGTGAACAGGCTTTTAGTGCCGGAGCTATTGTTATTGCTGCTGGCTTGCAACAACACAACAACTGGTTTGAACGACTGGGCAAAGCCCAGCAGCAGGTGGGTTTAAGTATCACAGCTTTAACTTCTGGTTTAACGGCTAAGGGGCAGGATTTAGGCAGCAATGGTTTTGTACCTGTCACTAAGCCGAATGTATTATTGGTGGCCGGTCCTGATGTGAATTCCACCGAAGCGGGTGAAGTCTGGTTTAATCTGGAAAAACTGGCGGGCATTTCCCCTAGCTTGATTGAGCCTCAACGTTTAGGTCGGGTCGATTTATCCCGTTACACCCACATTATTCTGCCGGACGGCAGCTACAACAGCCTGCAGCAAAAAGAGCAACAGCAGCTCAATCAGTGGGCGAAAAAAGGCGGCGTATTGTGGGGCCATAAAGGGGGCGCCGCATTCCTGGTGCGAGCAGGTTTGCTCAAAGCAAAAGCCTGGACTTCGGCTGACATGGCGATGCTGATTTCAGATCAGCAATTAAGTTATGCCGATAAAGAAAGTCTGGCTGGTCAGCGCCGTATTGCCGGTGCTATCTACCAGACCGAACTGGATTTAAGCCATCCTTTAACTTTTGGTATCAACCGCAAAGACTTAGCTGTGTTTAAAAATGGCACTTTCTTACTGGCCCCCAGTGGAGAGCCCTTTATCAACGTGGCTTTGTATACAGATAAACCTCAATTAGCAGGTTACACAGCACCTGAATATGTCAGTCGCATCGCTGAAGGTGCAGCCTTAATGGCACATAATCACGGGGATGGCAGAGTGATTGGTATGACAGATAATCCGGTGTTTCGTGGCTATTTTGTCGGTTCCAGTCGTTTGTTAGTCAATGCTTTGTTTTTTGGCAAAATGTTCAGTGCCGAATCGTCCGATGGCGAAGGTGAAGAGGCAAATAGCGACGAAGAAGAAGCCCACTAAAAGGCCCTGGTAATAGCCAGAGTCCAGACACTAACGGTCTGGACTCCTTTGGCTTTGAGCAAACTGCTTAGATAATCCAGCGTGGCTCCTGTGGTGATCACATCGTCCACCAATACTACATGCCTGGGTAAAACCGCTTGCTGTAGCTGAATTTTCCCTTTTAAGTTATCCAGTCGTTGCCTGCGGTTTAATCCTGTCTGATGAGGCACTAAATCAGGGCTTTGAAACAAACTCAGGCAAGGTATCTGCCAGGCTTCGGCCAGTTCCAATGCCAATAACTTTGCCTGATTAAAGCCCCTCTCCTGCAACCTTTTTACCGAGATAGGGGTATAGCTGATGCAATCCGGTAAGTCCCCACCTTGTTGTTGATAACGCTGTGCCTGTTGATAAAACAGCTGGCGCAACAATTCACCAGCAGCATGCTGTTGCTGAAATTTCCAGCTGCTGATCCAGTGTTTGTAAGGTTGTTTGTACCAGCTCAGGCTATAGAGTCTGTCAAACTTTACTCTGGGCAAACCTTTG
Organism: Rheinheimera sp. A13L; assembly: GCF_000217935.1. Taxonomy (GTDB): domain Bacteria; phylum Pseudomonadota; class Gammaproteobacteria; order Enterobacterales; family Alteromonadaceae; genus Pararheinheimera. The sequence goes on along the minus strand of NZ_AFHI01000008.1, from coordinate 21,572 downwards.
GCGACATCAGGCAATAACAAGGCATTGTGATCCACCCAGCTTAAATCCAGCTGGGGTAAATGGCCGTGGCAATGGTCACAGAGCTGAGCTTGTGCTTGCTGCACCTGCATCTGGCACCATAAACAACAGCTGGGAGCCAGCAGATGCACCAACTGCTGCAATAAAGTCGCTTGCATCTGCATCCCTGCTTTGATAAAAGGCCAGACATAACACTAAGTATGGCCGAGCTGATGACAGAACAAACAAAATTTACCCAAAACCCGCTGGTGTTATTGCATGGCTGGGGTTTAAACCATCAGGTCTGGTCTCAGTTACTGCAGGCTTTGCCGAACGATCTTGCTGTTCACACGCCGGATTTACCTGGTTTTGGTTTATCACCTTGCCCTGCCTCTTATGATCTCGACACTGTTTTAGCTGTGCTGGCCGACCAAATTCCGGATCAAAGTATCGTCATCGGCTGGTCTTTAGGTGGGTTGCTGGCTATAGCTTTAGCCAGCCGATACCCGCATAAAGTGAAAAAGCTGGGCTTAATAGCCAGTTCGCCTTGTTTTATGGCCAAAGACAATTGGCCAGGCATGGAAAGCAGGGTGATGCAGCAGTTTTCCGTGCAATTGCAGCAGGATCTGGCTTTAACAGTGGAGCGTTTTCTGGCTATTCAGGCAATGGGCAGCAGTACGGCACGACACGACATTAAGCTGTTAAAACAGGCTGTGCTGAGTGTGCCTTTGCCATCAGCCTTCGCTTTGCAAGGCGGCTTGGAATTATTGGCGAGTTTAGATTTGCGGCAGGAATTTGCCGCCTTAACTCAGTCTGTTTTTATCATTTTGGGCCGTTTAGACTCGTTAGTGCCTGTTGCTATAGCCCCTTTATTGCAAAATTTGCGGCCAGGATTGCAGCTGGAGATCCTACAAAAAGCCTCACACGCGCCTTTTATTTCGCATCAACATGAGTTTTTTTCCCTGTTATCACCACATATATTGGCCTAATTCTTCACTAAATTAGAAAAAACTGCATTTTGGCGGCAAATACTTGCCGCCGGACTTTCGTTTTTCCAAAAAATGGCTAATAATTACTCAGTTCAATTAGTCAACGAGGTCATGATGGAAATCAGTTCTGCCTTTGCGAGCGGTTTTCAGGGCTTTCAGCGTGCATCTGACGCTGTGACTGAAGCAACCGTCAATATAAATCAGCAAGCTGCCCAAAGCAGCAATCAGCGGGCACTGGAAACTCCGGTTGAGCCAACTACTGGCCCATCGATAGAGCAAAGTCTGGTGACCTTAGGTAATGAACAAATTAACGCTGAAGCCAATCTGAAGTCGGTAAAAACCGCCGACGAGATGTTGGGTTCCATTATTGATTTAAGGGTGTAAAAGGCTTTTATGTTACTCACTTCGAATTACCCAAATGTGCCATTGCACACTGGTAATCCGGCTATGGAAATGGCTCGGCGCGATAACCTGCGCCGTGAAGTGATAGAACCCGTAGCCGCTATGGAACGTTCTGCTGCTGAAAAAGGCCTGATGGCGGATGAAAAAAGCCGCAATGGCAACACTTCTACTTATGAAGACGTTAAAACCAAAGGCCTGGAGTACCGTCAGGCGGTAGTGGAAAAAGAAGCACAGTCTGATTCAGAACAAAACAAACAAAGTTCTTCTGACCAGCAAGAAGATGACCCACAGCAGCAAAAAGAAGAACAGGCTGAACAAAAACGTATTGCTGAATTAAAAGCCCGTGATCGGGAAGTGAAAATTCATGAACAGGCGCATGCTGCTATTGGTGGTCAGTATGCCAGTGCTCCAAGCTACGAATACGAAACAGGCCCTGATGGCCAACAGTATGCGGTAGGCGGTGAAGTCCGTATTGATATCTCCGAAATTCCGAATGACCCCCGCGCTACCATCCAGAAAATGCAGCAAGTCAAAGCCGCAGCTTTGGCGCCAGCTGAACCTTCAGGTGCAGATCGGTCTGTGGCAGCACAGGCCAGCCGGACTTTAATGGAAGCTCAGGCTGAGTTGACCGCAGAAATTGCAGAAATGGTCAGAACGAGATCAGAGCAGGTATCTCAAAGTTCGGTGTTGTCGGGCGCTGAATGGGAGCATTTTGAAGCTTTGGCGAATAATGAGTCCAATGACTTCGCTGTGCCCCAGTTTGAGTCTTTGCAACGTGATCCGCTGATGACATTAAGATCGGATGTGATTTCAGGTTTTTATGCCAAAGCCACTATGCCGGCAGAGCGGCCTTTATTACAAATGGCCTAAAGCACAGGTTATGAAAGAATAAAGGCCAGGAATTTCCTGGCCTTTATTTTATCTCGTTAAAAAGTATTACTTTTTAAACTTGGCAAAAGCCTGAGCAAAAGCATCACCCATAGCTGCATTCGGCACTTCAGCTGTTTTAGCTGGCTTAGCCGCTTTAGACTGAGATGAGCCTGAAGAACGTGACGCCTCTTTACCCGCTCCACCAGCGCCTTTCACCGCAGGTTGTTCGTCCATCCGCATCGTCAGCGCAATACGTTTACGGTCCAGTTCTACTTCCAGCACTTTGACTTTGACAATATCGCCTGCTTTGACCACCTGATGCGGGTCTGAGACAAACTTGTCGGTTAAAGAGGAAATATGCACTAAACCATCCTGATGCACACCTATATCAACAAAAGCACCAAAGTTGGTGACGTTAGTGACCACACCTTCCAGTAACATGCCTGGTTTTAAATCGGCCATGGTTTCAACGCCATCTTTAAATACAGCTGTTTTAAATTCAGGGCGAGGGTCACGACCTGGTTTATCCAGCTCTTTAATGACGTCTTCTACTGTAGGCAAACCAAAATGTTCGTCGACAAACTCAGCCGGGTTCAGACCTTTTAAGAAAGCGCTGTTGCCCAGTAGTTGCTCTATAGGCTGGCCAAATTTCGCCAGAATTTTTTCCACTAAAGGATAAGCTTCAGGGTGAACAGAAGACGAATCCAGCGGATCAGAACCTTTGTTAATGCGCAGGAAACCGGCGGCCTGTTCATAGGCTTTAGGGCCTAACCTGGCTACTTTGAGTAAATCTTTACGTTGCTGGAAACGACCATGTGTATCACGGTACACCACGATGTTTTGTGCCAGAGTCTTGTTTAAACCAGCGACGCGGGACAATAAAGGCACTGAAGCCATATTTAAATCCACACCCACGGCGTTTACACAATCTTCCACTACCGCATCCAGTGACTTGGCCAGCAAGCTTTGGTTGACGTCGTGTTGGTACTGGCCCACACCTATAGCTTTAGGCTCAACTTTCACCAGTTCAGCTAAAGGGTCTTGTAAACGGCGGCCTATAGACACAGCACCACGTAAAGACACATCCAGATCCGGGAACTCTAAAGACGCTAATTCAGAGGCTGAATAGACTGAAGCGCCAGCTTCAGACACCATAATTTTGCTGATGTTTTGTTCTGGCAGCAGTTTGATCACATCGGCCGCTAACTTATCGGTTTCGCGCGAAGCCGTGCCGTTACCAATAGCAATCAGCTCAATTTTATGTTGTTTGGCTAAAGCCGCTAAAGTGCGGACTGACTTGTCCCAGTGATTTTGTGGCGCATGTGGGAATATAGTGGTTTGATCCACCAACTTGCCGGTTTCATCAATAGCCGTCACTTTCACACCAGTGCGTAAGCCAGGGTCCAGCGCTAACGTCGCGCGCATACCGGCAGGGGCGGCCATTAATAAATCTTTTAAGTTACGGGCAAATACCTTTATGGCTTCTTCTTCAGCCTGCTCCCGTAATTCGCCTAATAAATCGTTTTCTAAATGCAGGTGTAATTTTACTTTCCAGGTCCACTGCACAGCGGTACGCAGGAAATCGTCGGCTGCGCGGCCTTGCTGACGTACATCAAAATGATTGGCAATCATTTGCTCACAGACTGCATGAGCTGAAGCATCGTCGGCATCTGGCTGTAATTGCAGGTTTAAAATACCTTCGTTACGACCACGGAACATCGCCAGGGCGCGGTGTGATGGTACTGTTTTAAAGGATTCTTTGTGTTCAAAATAATCGCGGAACTTAGCGCCTTCCTGCTCTTTGCCTGCCACCATGCTGCTTTTCAATACAGCGTTTTGGCTTAAATGACGGCGTAACTTGGCCAGCAAAGCAGCATCTTCTGCAAAACGTTCCATCAGAATGTATTTCACGCCATCCAGCACTGTTTTAGTGTCAGCGAAACCTGCTTCGGCATTAAAGTAACTGGCGGCTTGTTGTTCTGGTACTAAGTTTGGGTCGTTAAATAAAGCGTCAGCTAAAGGCTCTAAACCTGCTTCAATGGCAATTTGACCTTTGGTGCGGCGTTTGGCTTTGTAAGGTAAATACAAATCTTCTAAACGGGTTTTATTGTCCGCTGCTAATAATTCCTGCTTCAGTTCCGGTGTCAGTTTGCCTTGTTCGTCTATGGTTTTGATAATCACCTGACGTCTGTCTTCCAGTTCACGTAAATAAGTTAAACGTACATCCAGGTTACGCAACTGGGTATCATCCAGGCCACCTGTCACTTCTTTACGGTATCGGGCGATAAAAGGCACAGTAGCACCTTCGTCCATCAGTTGAATAGCGGCGGCAACCTGCTCAGGGCGTGCTGAAATTTCCAGAGCAATTTGTTTAATGATCATAGACATAACTTAAAGCTTCCTTAGCAGCTGGCGGCTTTACCTTAAGTAAAAGCCAGACTGGTTCTTATCAATTGCGGCAATTGTCCACTGTTAGGGCCAAAAAATCCAATAGCAAAACGCTGAGCGCTTAACTTAGCCAGCCCAACACCTTACGTTTCCACTCTGCGTAAGGGGCAAAACGTACCGGAGGTTCAGGCCAAAGCGGGCGTTTCAGCACCGACTTCAGATGACTGAACTGCTCAAAACCTGCTTTGCCTGAATATTGCCCCATGCCACTGGGACCTACGCCACCAAAGGGAAGTTCAGACACCGCCATAAACATCAGTACATCGTTAATACACTGACTGCCACTGCTGATTTGTTCTACCCACTGCTGTTGCTGTGAGCTGTTATTACTAAACAAATAAGCAGACAGTGGCTTATCGCGTTTTTGCACAAAACGCACTGCAGCGTCAAAGCTATTGATAGAAAGTATCGGCAAAACAGGGCCAAAAATTTCCTCTGTCATCAGGCGGCTCTCAAGCGGCGGGTCCAACACCAGAGTAGGGCTGAAATACAGCTGCTCTGCATCAGTTACACCACCACAATACACTGATACACCATCCAGATAACTTTGCACCCGCTGTAAATGACGTTGATTAATGATGCGGCCATAATCCGGGCTGAGCTTTGGATCCGCGCCATACATCTGTTGCAACTGCGTTTTAATTTCTTCAGCCAGCGCCTGACAAATATCTTTGTGCGCCAGAATATAATCCGGCGCTATACAGGTTTGGCCTGCATTCAACCATTTACCCCAGGCAATACGTTGTGCTGTCAGCTTTAAATCTGCACTGCTGTCGACATAAACCGGGCTTTTTCCACCCAGTTCTAAAGTTACTGGCGTTAAATGTTCGGCTGCGGCACGCAATACAATTTTGCCAACCTGGCCATTGCCCGTGTACATAATATGATCAAAAGGCAGCTTCAACAGTTCCGTGGTTTCAGGCACGCCACCTTCCACTACAACCACAGCTTCTTTATCTAAATACAAAGGCAGCAAACGGGCCACAATGGCCGATGTAGCTGGGGCTAATTCAGAGGGTTTTACTACAGCGCAATTACCAGCTGATAATACAGCCACTAAAGGGGCTAAGGTCAGTTGCAGCGGATAATTCCATGCGCTGATAATCAGTACAGAACCATAAGGTTCTGGCTGAATGAAAGCCATAGAAGGGAAGGTTCGCAATCCTGTGCTGACCCGGCGTGGCTTAGCCCAGCTGTTTAGTTTTTTCAGGCAATGTTTGATATCGCTGTGCAGATAGTTGATTTCACTCAACAGCGCTTCAAAGGCTGGTTTGGCTAAATCCTGCTGCAACGCCTGCAATAACTCAGTTTCGTGTGTAGTCAGTAACAACTGCATTTGCTTTAATTGCTGCTTGCGCCAACTCAGGCTTTTAGTTACGCCGCTGGCAAAAAACTCTTGTTGTTGACTTAATAGCTCTTGATACATAACACACCTTAGCCTTTGGCTTGCGGATACCAGATTTTGTTAATCCACCATTCTTTTATACCAGTGGGAGTGGGCACTTGCACTTCATCATCTGCTTGTTTTTTGATCAAAGCACGGGCCATAGGCGCATCGATAGAGATATAGTCATTGCGACCATAAATTTCATCAGGCCCGACTATCCGGAAGGTCAGTTGCTCGCCTTCATTATTTTCAATCTCGACCCAGGCACCAAAAAACACACGCCCTTCCTGCTGGGGCGCATAATCCACCACTTTAATAACTTCAAGGCGCTTGCGTAAGTATCTGATCCTTCTGTCTATTTCACGCAGAAGCTGTTTGTTGTATTTGTAGTCTGCGTTCTCCGATCTATCGCCCAGGCTGGCCGCCCATGACACTTTAGCTGTGGTATCGGGGCGTTTTTCCCGCCATAAATGGTTTAATTCCTGTTGCAAGGCTTCATAACCTTCGCGGGTGACTAATTCTGTTTTACTCATGCTATCCGGTGTTGATTGTAAGAATAAGGATCTCTGTTCTGGTTCGACTTTATAACCATTTAACGGCGAAGTGGAAAGAGAAGGCCATGAATTTCAACAGATTACTCAGATGCTTAAAAATGTTCACTTTTCCCCGAAACAAAATTAAAAATTAAAAATATATTTAAATCAATCATTTGCATATTAATCTAAAAATAATTCAAAATATTTATTCACTGTCATTTAGATGTAACAAAAATATGCTAGGCGATTTTGGCTGGGCCAACTATAGTGAAAATGTGCTTAATAAAGGAGGCCAACAATGAAAGCAAAATTAACAGGTCTGATAGTCCTTGCTATGGCTCTTGTGATGACAGGGTGCAGCTCTACACCAGATTACGCTTATGTGATTGATCAGAAGACCTTAGAAAAACAGGAAAATTCAACCCGTTTGGGTGCTCATACCGGCCATGTGGTCTGGATGAACCCACCACTGCGCAAAGTAGAGAAGGTGCAACCTGAATAAGTTGCCTAAATCGAATCAGACAAACTTTGTAACAACTGAACCCGGCGCATGCCCTCCATGCTCCGGGTTTTTCGTTTATAGTGCTCTTCATTTTGTGGAGGGATTTATATGCTCGGACAAGAAACAACAAAAATTTTAGTAGTAGATGACGATATGAGATTACGTTCGTTATTAGAGCGTTATCTGGTAGAGCAAGGTTATATTGTCCGTACCTCCGCCAACTTTGAACAGATGCAACGTTTAATGGAACGCGAAAACTTCCATTTGGTGGTGCTGGATCTGATGTTGCCGGGCGAAGATGGTTTATCCATTTGCCGTAAACTGCGCCAGCAGGAAAACGAAATCCCCATCATTATGTTGACAGCTAAAGGCGATGAAGTGGACCGTATTATTGGTCTGGAAATGGGCGCTGACGATTATCTGCCTAAACCTTTTAATCCTCGTGAATTGTTAGCCCGTATTCGTGCTGTATTACGCCGTAAATCTAAAGAGTTACCTGGCGCGCCATCAGTTGAGGAAAGTCAGGTGAAGTTTGGTCCTTTTGTATTTAACCTGGCGACCCGTGAAATGCGCAAAGGTGAAGAGCTGATGCCTTTAACCAGTGGTGAATTTGCTGTACTTAAAGTGCTGGTCAGTCATGCCCGTGAACCTTTGTCGCGTGATAAATTAATGAACATGGCCAGGGGCCGTGATTATTCAGCCATGGAACGCAGCATTGATGTTCAGGTATCGCGCCTGCGCCGTATGCTGGAAGACGACCCGACTAACCCTCGTTATATTCAAACCGTCTGGGGTTTGGGTTATGTGTTTGTGCCTGATGGTGCTGTTAGCTAAATGCGTTTGTTTCCGCGCAGCGCTTTTGGTCAGACAGTATTTCTGATTGGTATTTTATTGCTGATTAATCAGTTGGTGTCTTATTTATCCGTGGTTTATTACGTGATTAAGCCCAGCTATCAGCAAATTAACCATCTGATCGCCAAGCAAATTAAAGTGGTGTTTATCGACGTGGAGCACAACGAGGTGCTGCTGTCGGAAGAGTTGACCAGAAGATTCCAGCAAGCCACAGGCATAGAAGTTTATACCGATGCGACTGCGCCTTTACATGGCTTAAACGAAGCCAGCTTTTACCAGTATTTTTCTGAGGAAATGTCACTGGAACTGGGAGGTCCTGCAGAAGTACGTATTGCTCAGCAAAGCAGTTATGCCTTTTGGGTGAAGCCACCGCAGGCTCCGCAGTATTGGGTCAAAGTACCTTTAAGTGGCCTGGACGAAACCGATTTTTCTCCGCTGAAGATCTATGTTTTTGTGATCGGCTTTTTAAGTGTGGCTGGCGGCTGGTTATTTGCGCGGCAACTGAACAGGCCTTTGCAGGGTTTACAGCAGGCGGCTCTCAAAGTAGGGCGGGGCGAAATGCCAGACCCTCTGCCTGAGCACGGCTCTACCGAAATTATCGCTGTAACTCAGGCTTTTAACCGTATGGCCAAGGGTATCAGTCAACTGGAAAAAGACCGGGCTTTGTTAATGGCTGGGGTGTCGCACGACTTACGCACTCCGTTAACCCGTATTCGTTTAGCCAGCGAGATGGTCAGTGAGCAGGACAGCTGGATCAAAGACGGTATTGTCAGTGATATCGAAGATATGAACGCTATTATCGATCAGTTTATTGACTACATTCGCCATCACAAAGAAGAAGCGCTGGATGAAGAAGATTTAAATCTGTTGGTGCAGGAGCAGATCAGCGCTGATCGGCTGCAAAAACGTGAGATTATTGCCAACCTGAATGAGCAAATACCGCTGGTGCCGCTGCGCCGTATTGCCATCAAACGGGTGCTGAATAACCTGATAGAAAACGCACTGAAGTATTCAGAAGGTGTGATTGAGGTCAGTACTGGTGTAGAACGTGCCAGCCGTAAGGTCTATGTGCAGGTGCGGGATCATGGCCCTGGTATTCCTGAACATGAAATGCAGCGTATGTTTGAGCCTTTTGCCCAAGGGGATACAGCCCGCGGCAGCGGAGGTTCAGGTTTAGGTTTAGCTATTATCAAAAAGATTGTGGATATGCACCATGGTCAAATCAGTATGCATAACCATGCTTATGGTGGCTTGGTAGTGACAGTGTATTTACCGGTGAATCAAACTAAAACTGCATAAAAAAGGCTCCCATTGGGAGCCTTTTTAATCAAATCAAATCAAAGCATTAAGCTACTTTTGGACCTGCGTTGCGAATTGCATCAGATACATCGTATTTCTTAAAGTTGTTAGCAAACTCAGTAGCCAGTTTAGTGGCATATTCATCATAAGCCGCTTTATCAGCCCAGGTGTCTCTTGGGTTCAGCAAGTTGCTGTCCACACCTGTTACTTTCAACGGCACATTCAGGTTTAACTCTGGCAAGTGCACAGTTTCAGCAGTGGCTAATTCGCCTGAAACAATAGCGTCGATAATGCCGCGTGTTGTTGGGATATCAAAACGTGTACCAACACCATGTGGACCACCTGTCCAGCCTGTGTTAACTAAATACACTTTGCTGCCGAACTCACGTACACGTTTGATCAACAGTTCTGCATATACACCAGCTGGGCGTGGGAAAAACGGCGCACCAAAACAGGTAGAGAAAGTAGATTCAATAGCAGATGTTGAACCAATCTCGGTTGAACCTACTTTGGCTGTGTAACCACTTAAGAAGTGATAAGCAGCAGCTTCTTCTGACAGTATAGAGACAGGTGGTAATACACCACTGACGTCACAGGTCAGGAAAACAACAGCTTTAGGTTCACCGGCACGGTTTTCCAGCACACGTTTTTCCACATGAGCTAACGGATAAGCAGCGCGGCTGTTTTGCGTCAGGCTGGCGTCTTTGTAATCCGGAGTACGGTTAGCATCTAATACTACGTTTTCCAGAATAGTACCGAAGCGGATCGCATCCCAAATCACAGGCTCGTTTTTCTTCGACAGGTCGATACATTTAGCGTAGCAACCGCCTTCGATGTTAAACACAGAGTTTGGTGCCCAGCCGTGTTCGTCATCACCAATCAGGAAACGTTTAGGGTCAGCAGACAAGGTTGTTTTACCAGTGCCTGACAAACCAAAGAATAAGGTGGTGTCGCCAGCTTCGCCTACGTTGGCCGAACAGTGCATTGGCAATACGCCTTTGGCTGGCAACAGGAAGTTTTGTACTGAGAACATGGCTTTTTTCATTTCACCGGCATAACGCATGCCAGCTAATAACACTTTGCGCTCTGCAAAGTTGATCATCACAGTACCGTCACTGTTGGTGCCGTCACGTTCAGGGTTACATTCAAACGAAGGTACGTTCAGAATTTGCCAGGTTTCTTTGCCTGATGTGTTCCACTGAGCAGGAGTAATAAACATGTTTTTGGCAAAAATATGCTGCCATGCGGTTTCAGTGGTCACTGTCATCGGAATGTAGTGTTCCGGGTCTGCACCTACTTCAAGGTGAGAGACAAAATGTTCTTTGGTCGCAATAAAATCGCTGACACGAGCCCAAAGCGCAGAAAACTGCACCGGATCAAAAGGACGGTTAACGTTGCCCCATTGAATATCCTGCTCTGTGCTGGCTTCTTTAACGATAAAACGATCAGTAGGTGAGCGACCAGTTCTGTGACCGGTTTTAACCACCAAAGCGCCGTTATCCGCTAATACACCTTCGTTGCGACGAATAGCGTGTTCAACTAAATCGGCCACTGTTAAATCAATGTGGCGGGTGATTGTAGAGGTCATTGTAGGGTGACTCCTTGAGGTACGTAGGTCAGTAAATTTATGGTTTTTAATAGGGTTCAGCCCGATTGTACTCCATTTGGATGGCCAAAACATCCAGCAATAACGGCTTTTGTTGGAAATTTCATGGAAAAATGAAAGGTTACGAGATGGGTTACAGAAATGTTTTAGCCACAGTAGGGCAGAGATGCACTCTGCCCTACTGCAAGCTTTTTACTAAAACTTATTCAATAATAAGGATAATTCAGCGCTGTCAAATTGATAAGTGCTGTTGCAGTAGTCACAACTGATCTCCAGTTTGCCTTCTGCTATATGCTCTTCGATGGCTGTTTTGCCCAGACTAATGATGGCTGATTCACATTTTTCGCGTGAACAACCACAGACAAAACGTATCGCCTGATGCGGAAATACTTCGACTTCTTCATCATGATACAAACGGTGCAGCATTTGTTCTGTAGGTAAGTTCAGCAATTCATTGGCTGTGATGGTGTCTGTTACTATCACCAGATCGCTGAAGTCCTGTTTGGCTTTTTCCGGATCAACAGGCAACACCTGCAGCAACAAACCAGCAGCGCGGCTTTGATTTTCGGTCAGATCAGTGAACAGATATAAACGGGTGGGCAGTTGTTCAGACTGCGCAAAATAAGCTTCTAAGGTGTCGGTCAGGCTGTCGCCGGTCAGAGGGATAATGCCCTGATAACGTTCGCCTTGTTTAGGCGTAATAGTCACCAGCATATAACCTTCACCTATCAGATCACGAAAACCTGTGGCACCAATTTCCGCTTGCAGCCGCGCTACACCGCGGAATTCCTGCTCTGCACTGCCATTCACCGCCGCAAAACGTACAGGGCCATCCCCTTGCAACTGCACAGCTATATCGCCGTCCAGTTTTAAGGTGGCGGTCAGTAAACTGGTTGCAACCACCAGTTCAGCCAGCAATTGTTTCACCGGGTAAGGGTAATCATGGTTTTGCAGCATTTGTTGCAAACTGTCAGAAACATAGGCGATTTCGCCGCGCATATCGCGTTGATTAAATAAAAAACGTACTAAAACATCTTGATTCATAACATTACCTTAGGGCCTAGGATTGCTGTGATTTAATCAGCAGCAACTGCCGACGCATTTTTTTGTCAGGTTTGGTGTCCGGATGAGGCGCAAACAGCAAATTCATTTTACGCAATTCAGCTCGTTCCAGTTTCAGCTTCTGACTTTCTTCTGTTTCCTGATACAGAGCTTGTGCCAAAGGCGCAGCCAGCCTTTTTTCAGACAAGGCCATCACAATCACAGTTCTTTCGTCTGTGCCTTGTGTCAGTTTAATGCTTGCTCCAACTTCCACTGTTCTGCTGGCTTTACAGCGCTGGCCATTATAATGAACTTTTCCGCCTTCGATCATGTCTTTTGCCAGGGCTCTGGTTTTGTAAAAGCGACAAGCCCACCACTTATATGTTTCTAATTATGTATCCACTTAAAGACCTGTAAAGCCAAAAGTTAAGTAAATATTAACGTTAATCGACGCATTACAGATAAAAAATGGATACATTTTTTAGGATACATTTATTTCAAGCGTTGTTGAGTAGGTATTCCAGCATTAAGGATACAAAATTCGCGTTTTTATGCCTTGGACTCAAAGTGATTTTCCAGACCAAAGGTCCAAAAAAGCTCAAAACCCATCACATCTGAAATTGAAGCCGATTATGATTGCTGCGATTTAAGTAACAACAATTGTCGCCGCATTTTTTTGTCAGGCTTGGTATCAGGATGTGGAGCGAAAAGGTTGTTCATTTTTCGAAGTTCGGCCCGCTCCAAACGTAAAGTTTGGCTTTCGCTGGTTTCCTCGTATAACGCCTGAGCGAGGGGGGCAGCAAGCCGTTTGTCTGATAAACCTTTTACAATAATTGTTTTTTCATCAGTACCCTGTGTGAGTCTAATGATCGCGCCAACTTCAACCATTCTGCTCGCTTTGCAGCGCTGCCCATTATATTGGACCTTACCACCCTCAATCATGCTTTTTGCCAAAGTCCGGGTTTTATAGAATCTCGCTGCCCACACCCAACTGTCCAGGCGAACCGAATCAACATTATCTTTACTCATAAGTCCTCGAAAAGCGATGCCAAGGCCTGCTACCAAAAGTATGAATTGATTATACATGATGATGACTTTTTGAGTGATTTCGACTTGCTGTAGGATTGCATACACGAATTGGCAACGATGCTTTTCTTTCCATCCTCAACTCGACTTTCATAACTCTATGCGTCACAGAAATTAATCTCAAACAAAACGGCGTTATCTGCCAATAGCTGACATTCGGCGTTGTAGTAAATACCTGATCATCACTTCTTTTACTATCATAAACCGCTGGATAAATTCCCAAGTGTCTAGCTTGAGTATATTCAAGAACAATTAGTGTACTGACTGTATAAATTTTGTCGGACTCAAATTTACTGATTTCAGAAAAACCTGTTGAAATAGAAGTACATCAGCGTTAGTTTGGTATGAGTAGAAATCAGGAAAGAAGGCAGAAAAATGTTCGACTTGTGGGCGAAAAACCTTCTATTAAATTGTTAGGAGTTTCATGAAGTTTTATCACTTTACACGAAGGGGCGCCGTAGATGGCATTCTCAAGCAAGGCATTTTGGCAGGGATCGCCCCATTTGGATTAAATAATATTTTTGTTTCATTAACTTCATTGTTAGATCCAAACGATAACGGACTAATAACTGGGCAAAAGCTTGTTGAAAATATCTCGCCTCAGTTTGATTTTATGGCAGGCCATTATCCCAATTTAATCTCAGGATTAGCCCCCTGCAGAGAATTGCAGTTATTCGATCAAACCGAAGTAGCTCTGGAGATAGAAATCGATCAGCATGATCCTAATTTGATGGACTACGATTCTTTTATAGATCTTGCTCTAGAACGACTTAAGCACAATCAAACAAAAAAAGTCTTGTTCAAAGCAGCTGGCTTAGCTAGTGCAAGATTTCCAATTGGGGGGCCGAATGATGCTCAAGACGCAGAAGCAAAAAGGATAATTAACAGTAACCAGCCTATTGCTCCTCACTGGTATTTTTACCGAGGTACAATTCCAGCATCAATGATTACTGTTAAATATAGAAATGAGTCAGGCTTATACTCCTAACAAGTCAATCAACTACGCGCCTTTCAGGCGCCGGACGCAGCAAAGCTGCGCCGGTTATTGAGGCGTTATACCAATAAGGAGTGTCTATGAGCATTAGTGTATTTCTAAGCCATAACCACAAAGATAAGGATTTTGTTAGAAGACTGGCCTCTGATATTGAAAGTCATGGAATTAGGGTTTGGTTAGATGAAGCGGAAATGAAGATTGGCGATTCCCTAATTCAAAAAATTAGAGAGGGGATTGATAACGTTGATTATTTTGCTGTAATTCTTTCAAATAATTCAGTTAAAGCACCTTGGGTAGAAAATGAACTTGACGTTGCAATGAATTATCAGATTGCAGGAAAAATAAAAATACTGCCCATAATTCTTGAAGAGGTTGAGCTGCCTAGTTTCTTGATAGGTAAGCTATATAGTAATTTTTCAAAAATTGGATCATACAACATTGAATTAAAAAGACTTATTACCAGTATGGGTATAGTTTTTAATAAAAATGTTGTATCACCTAGAGACGGTTCTAGCTTAGGACGATCTTTAGACTCAGCAAATATGGTCGGCTTGCCAATTATGTCGGCACCATTCCATAGGCCTTATCAATATCTTGGCATGACCATACCTGACGTGGAAAAAGTTGTTGGTGTAAAAGCAAATGAAGCACGGAACATAATTGTTGAAAGTGAACATTGCAAAATGGTTCTTTGGGGTGAAGGAAATTTTGTAAGTTTCGTTGAGGTGGATTTATTGAAAACTGCACCACACTCTCAAAGTACAGAATTCAACAGTGAAGCTTTATTAGGCGCTTTAAGTATAGGGGTTCATGAATTAGAACTCGTTAGGAAAAAAACTGATTTCCATACTTATTATGATCACAAAAAGAGAATAAAGGTTACTGCTAGCTGCTTGTATGACGGAGCTCCACTTTCGGTGAGCTTTGGAACCAAGTATTACAACATGTAAATTGGTATAACAAACAAAGGCGGCCGACGCCTACCGCGCAGCTGCTTTGGGCGTTATGTTTGAGAGGTGCCTTTGTTTAGCAAACAGTTTTTCCAAGCTTTGATTTGGATTGAAATGACTCCTTTTGTTTTATGTCTATTTTTAGGCGTAATCCATTTGTTTCAGTACGATCTTTGGGTCTCGTTTAAGGTCTGGTTGTTTACATTCGTTTTTTTACAGCCATTCTTCCTTGTACCAAAGTGGCGCTTGTTAAAATCTTTAGCAAAGGGTAATCGTTTGTGAGCTACACCATAAAACATAACAAGCCGCGCCATTTGCAGCCTTCGGCTGCTGCGATGCTCACAAGTTCGCGCGCATGCGCGGGACGTTAACTGTATGGAGACACCGTGAAATATTTTGCTTACGGATCAAATATGTCACTGCCAAGGCTTAAAGAAAGGGTCCCAAGTGCTGTGCGAATAGGTGTGTTTAAGCTTTCTGAACATTCGCTCCGGTTCCATAAGGTGAGTAAAAAAGATGGATCGGGGAAATGCGATGCGCTATTCACCAGAAATCCCAGTGATTATATAGTTGGCGCACTGTTCGAAATATCAAACTACGATAAAGGCGCGCTCGATAGAGCTGAAGGATTGGGTTATGGGTATCAGCAAAAACAGGTCTTGGTAAATGATGCTCAGGGCAATGCCGCAGAAGCTGTTACATACTATGCAACAAATACGGATTCTTCTTTGCTGCCTTACTCTTGGTATCTATATCACGTTATATATGGTGCGAAAGAAACAGGGGTTCCAGCAGACTACCTAGATACCTTGTCAGCTACAAAGAGCAAGGAAGACCCTGATACAGAAAGAGATGCAAAAGAACGTGCAATATACAGTTAACAATCGCAGCCATAGCGACGGCTTTTTCGTTGCGGCTTCGCCATCACTGCAAAGCCCCGCATGCTGCGGGCGTTAGGCCTACCAAGAATACTGTCATCAAAGGGATTTATGCATACTACTCTCCATAAAGAATTGTTGGCACAAATTGCAAAGTTAAAAAGAGTTACTCAAGAGCTTTCATTAGAAAGTCTTGTTAATTTTGTCTGGATGCAACAACATAAGTTTAACCACAACCAACTAAATAACTGATCCTAATAATGCTACACCCGCTTGCTCCCATGCCCACCACCCGGGAAGGGTGAAACCGTGTCCATAAAATGCTCTACCCGTTCCATTAATTCATCCATCGACCGGCACGTATGATTCCGGGTGATGGTTTCATGCAACGAATGCCACAGCAGCTCGATTTTGTTGTGCCACGGGCTATAGACAGGCAAAAACAAGAGCTTGAATTTCGGGTTATTCTTCAGCCATTTCTCTGCGATTTTACTTTTGTGAATGATGTAGTTATCAACAATCAACGTAATGGTTTTGGCACTTCTGTAGCGCCTGCGCAGTGCTCTGAGTAAGTCGATAAACAGCACTGTATTTTTAGACGTTGAGCCCACATAGGTCACCTGGCCTGAACTGCTGTGCAGCGCACCTGCCAGGAAGTGTTTCTTGTTCTGTCCCGGTGTGACGACTTTGCGTTGTTGGCCCCGCAATCCCCAATCAGCACCAATTTTCGGATTTAGATGGATATCCACTTCATCTTCATAGAAGACTGGATTTTCCGCGTCACAGGCTGCAAGTGCCTGTTTTATCGCTGCTAATTTTGTCTCTTTATCCGGGTCTTTTATCTGCAATGTCGGTGCAGCACGTCGCCAGACAATTCCGTGCTTGGGTAGCCAGCGCCGGATAGTCGAGCTATGAACCACAATGTTCAGCGCCTCACGAATAACGATACTGAGCAATTCACTGCTCCAGCGTGAACGCTGGTAGCCAAAATTCTGTGGCCTGAAACTGATAAGTAGCTTAAGTAACTCACCGATAAATGTCGGTGGAAAACGCACTTTCTTCCCAGGCATATCTGCTTGTAACCCATCAAGGTCATCAGCGAGATACCACTTAATCCAACGATTTACACTGGATCTTGCAGCCTGTAGCAATCTGGCAATCTCAGCTTTGGGTTTCCCCTGAGCCCACAACAAAATGGCGTTTGCTCTGCGAGCCAGTGGCCTGTTTGGGTTCCATTGCACTATTTTTTTCAGGCGGTACAGCGTCTGTGGTGTAAAAAATGGTAACGTATTCATACTCAATGCGGTTGGTGTCTTTGGTTTTGTTTGGCGACTGATCAGATCGCGTAAACCGCATTGAGTTCCCTTCCGCAAGTGATCTATTAAACGGAACAGTTATTTAGATAAAGTTCACTTAAGTTCCCCCTTAAGGCAGGGCATGTATCTACTTGGAATCGCTTGCATTCAAGCTGAACCAAGTGAACCAAAAACCTTGGATGAAGGGAAGAATACTCAGCTTATTAATTTACTAAATGAGATATTTAATAAATATGTATTGGCGTATTTCCCTCAAAAAAGTCAACTGTTACGGGGATTAGATAAAAACTGGCATAAACACCGAGAGATAGCTATGCCAGCCTTTATACATTATTTCACTACGGGGTTTAACGTTTCTTCAGGCCTATACCGATGCCTGGCTTACTCCAATCTCTGATCTCGACAAAATTAAGACCTCTGCTAAATCCACATTAATATGCTTCCCTTACAGGAGCTGACGTAAAAACCCCAAGCCAGCCGGAACCTGCAAGCAGTGAATTTTACTGACTGCATGATTCATGAGCGTTGAGATGGATCCGTTGATTAGTTAATAAATATCTGAATAATCTCAATGAGTGTGGGCCGTCAGTGATAACCTTTGTTTTCTGGCAGGAAGTGGCAAAGTGTACGTTGGCGGCCTTCGCTTTTCTAAGGCTTAGCAACCACGATTGACATTCCGTAAAAATCAGCGATCATTAACTGTGTTTATATACAGTATTTTGGTGTTATGACAATTCAGTTTATAGGGTTCGCAGAACCTACTACCCACTACAGCATTCCCCTATACCAGAGCAAAATCCCTGCTGGCTTCCCTTCGCCTGCACAGGACTATGTAGAGCAAACGCTGGATTTAAACGAGCTTTGCATTAAGCGACCTGCAGCAACCTACTTTGTTCGGGTTGAAGGGGATTCAATGATTGATGCGGGTATTCATCCTGACGATATCCTGGTGGTAGACCGCTCGGTCACACCACAGCATGGCGATATTGTGATCGCTCAGGTTAATGGCGAATTTACAGTGAAAGAACTGGCATTGACGCCTGAAGTGCAATTAATACCACGCAATAAAGCCTACCCACCTATCACCTTTACTGATGATGCTGAGTTGGCACTATTCGGTGTAGTCACCAACATTGTCAGGCAGATGACCCGTTCAAAAAGAGCGCAGTAGTATGAGTCGTGTATTTGCTTTGGTGGACTGCAACAACTTTTATGCGTCATGCGAAAAGCTGTTCCGCCCTGATTTGATTAACCGCGCTGTGGTGGTGCTGTCTAATAACGATGGGTGTGTAGTAGCTCGGTCAAAAGAAGCCAAGGCTATGGGCATAAAAATGGGTGTTCCGGTGTTTCAGATCAGGGAGCTGTTAGAGAAAAACAATGTGGTGGCTTTTTCGTCTAACTATGCACTTTATGCCGACATGTCAGCTCGGGTGATGCGCACTTTAGAAGAAATGGCTCCGGCTGTTGAAGTGTATAGCATAGACGAGGCTTTTCTGGATTTATCAGGGATAGCCAGTGCACTCAACCTGACAGACTTTGGTCATCAGATTCGTCAGCGTGTTCAGCAGTGGATAGGGATTAGTGTTTGTGTAGGGATAGCGCCAACTAAGACCTTGGCAAAGCTTGCTAACCATGGCGCTAAATCATGGCCTAAAACGGGTGGTGTGGTGGACTTAACCAGTAAGGAACGGCAACGCAAGTTGATGGCCTTATTGCCTGTCAACGAAGTGTGGGGTATTGGTGGCAGGCTCACTAAGCGGCTGGAAGTGATGGGTATTCATACGGCACTGGATTTGGCTGATGCACCGACAAAACTGATACGCCAGCAATTTTCAGTGGTGGTCGAACGCACAGTGATGGAGTTGAACGGTGAATCCTGTATTGAGCTTGAAGACATACCGCCGACAAAAAAAGAGATTGTCAGCTCAAGAGCCTTTGGTGAGCGAGTCACAGAGCTGGCTGCAATGCACGAAGCCATATCTGAATACGTGCATAGGGCCTGTAAAAAACTAAGGCAAGAGCGCTGCCAGGCGAAACGTATCAGTGTCTTTTTAAGAACTAGCCCCTTTAGTGATCATCAGCTAGACCCTTACTACTCAAATAGCCGCAGTGCAGAACTAAGCTACCCATCCGACGATACCCGCGATTTTCTGCATGCAGCCAGTAAGCTTTTGGATGCCATTTGGAAAGACGGTTTTCGGTATGCCAAGGCGGGAGTCATGCTTTCAGACTTCTATGCCCATGGTGTATGCCAGCAAGACTTATTCGCCACCAGCGACACAGTGCGGGGTAACTCTGCATTAATGGGGCTAATGGACCAAATCAACGAGCAAATGCCCAACTCTCTGTACTTCGCTAGCAAAGGCACCAAACAGTCCTGGGGAATGAAGCGAGAGCTGTTGTCGCCTGCTTTTACCACTAGTTGGAATGCTCTACCCAGAGTCAGGTAGCTGATAATTAGAGTTGTTTTGTGCCAAAAGCGGAAATTCGGTGTTGTGTTAAATCCCTATATAGTCCGTCCATTTATTAGCCCAAACCACTGGATAAATTTCCAATTATCCAGCTTGAGTAAATTCGAGAACTGCTAGCTTACTGCCTGTATAAATTTTTTCGCACGCAAATTTAGTGATATCAGAAAAATCTATTGAAATTTAGGTACATTAGCTTTAGCGTGGTATGAGCTGAATTCAGGAAAGAAGGCGTAAAAATGTTCGACTTGCGGGCAGAAACCCTTCTATTAAATTGTTAGGCAATTAGTATGGCTGGTACAATTTTAATATCTGAAAAGACCGGGGTGCCGCTTAGTAGCGGAGGCTTTGAATTCATCATTGAAGAGATTCGAAAAAGATTTCGCGATAGAGATTCTTCATTCATGGAAAATATCTATCGTCCGTACGATCATGAAGGCATGATGTTCATTAGCCTTATCGATTCACCTAAAGACGAATTCGTGACGTTTTTGAGGGCTGCCGAAATAGCTTTCAAAGATGTCGATGTATCTCACTGGTCTCAGCCGGTTTGGGCAGAACTGATAGAGCTGCTTTCTAGCGATGTTCGTAATGCCTAACCAGGCGTTCAACGCGGACAGTTTGCAGCGGGGCATTTGCTTCGCAAATTTTACACCCCGCTGCAAACCACTCCGCCGGCAGGCCGGCTCCGTTCTGCCGGTTAACTTGGCGTTAGGGTTAGCACCCTCAAACTATTGCATAAGGCTGACATGAAATATCAAGACTGGTTGAATGAGGCAAATAGCAAAATAAATGAAGCGCTAGTTAGTTGCTTCAATAGCCAGCACCTCGGCGGATGGAATGAGAATCATATAACGACTAAAGTCATGGAAGCCATTGAAAGCTTAGGCCTAGAAATAGATTGGATTGACAAGGCTCAAAAAGTACGGTGGGAAGGCTTTAAACTAAAAGGCACGCCGGAAACAAGTTTTGGTGATATAGCAGTAATAGTAAAAGTTTGGGTTACAAGTGACCGCTTTGTTGAGGGAGTTGCATTTTACGAAGCTAAGAGACAGTTTTTTGATGACAAATGGAACCCGAAAGGTTTTACATCAATCAAGCAAGAACAACTTGCCAACATAATTTCAAAGACACACGCTAGCAATGTATTGCTTTATGATGTAGATCTTGAAGAGCAAAAAGCGTGTGCCTCTGCAGTCCCAACTGCACTTGTCGACGAATTGGAAAAAGCTAAATTAGCATCAAATTCAGGGCGAGTGCTGCACCACTATGGTGATCTCTGGGTAAAATCTTTAGGTAATAATTTACTCGGCATGCATTTGGATTTTAGAAAAGAATCAGTCGATGAAATAAAAAAATTGTCACACGGCGTAGATAGACCATTAATTATTATAAATGCCGCGGTTGCCAAAATGAAAACCCTAGAGCCAAAGATCGATAACTCATTTATAAATAAAAATCTTTATGAAAGACTGACAACACCTAACGAGCCTGGGCCTGCTGTTAAGACTGAACCTCGTAATGATGGCCCAGGTGGGCCTCGCATGTAGCGCTAACAAGGCGCTGAAGTCTCACGTTTTACTCGCGGGGACAGGCAAAAGCCAGCCCCTTAGCGTAATCGTTATGTTTGAGAGGGGCAATTGTTTAGCAAACAGTTTTTCTAAGCTTTGATTTGGATTGAAATGCCCCCTTTTGTTTTATGTCTGTTTTTAGGGGTAATCCATTTGTTTCAGTACGATCTTTGGGTCTCGTTTAAGGTCTGGTTGTTTACATTCGTTTTTTTACAGCCATTTTTCCTTGTAACAAAGTGGCGCTTACTAAAGTCTTTAGCAAAGAGTAATCGTTTGTGAACTGCAGCATAAAACATAACAAGCCGCGTCACTTGAGGCCTTCTGTTGCGGCGAGCTCACATGTTCGCGCCCCTTCTTGAAGCGTTAACGTCCGGTATTCG
>NZ_AFHI01000009.1 GCF_000217935.1 Rheinheimera sp. A13L | reverse complement strand
CAATGTCTCTATGCCTGGGTAGATATTATCTTTATTGATAGCCGAATCCCGGCCTGCAGCTATCACCCAGAGTGGTAGCTTAGCTGCTGCTATAGGTGGCATTAAATCCGGGTGACCCCAAGCCACCACAGGAGCAGCGGCAGCGAATAACTGTGGGTGCTTGCTGGCCATATACCAGGTGCCAAAACCACCGTAGCTGATGCCTGAGATATAAAGACGTTTAGCATCTGTGTTGTAATTTTTCTGCACAGTCGCAAGCATAGCCAGCAAATCCTGCTCAGCTCTCTCCCAGCCATCTGGTAATAACACCGGTACTTTAGAGATATCAGGCACCAGCTTTGCCGGTTCTATAGCTTTATCGGATGCGAACATCACAGGACGAGAGGGTACGCCATCCAAAAGGCGCTTCGGAATATCCGCTTTACTGCGGTTGGCAATATAAGGCAGCTTGCCCATATCAAACATATGCAGTTGCGGAACAATCATAATAAAAGGCAGGTCACGTTTTTGCACCCAAGCCTCGTATAAAGGGCCGTGAACCATAGTGTAATCCAGCTCATCCAGGCCATTGCCCCTTTCACCATTGCCATGCAGAAACAATAGTACAGGCCATTTTTGTTCAGCTTTTTGGTCATAACCCACTGGTAAATAAACAAAATATTGCCGCTTTAAATCATCTACTGTGCTTTGATAATCTTGCCTTAACAGCTGCGCTTCTGACGCTTCGGCAACATTTACCAACAACATCAGACATAAAAATAGAATTTTGCAGAACATAAAAACTCCCTTTGGTAATGACCTTTCCAGAATAGCGAGCTCTGTAAGCCGCCTCAATTCCTTGCCTTCAAACCTCATGCTCGTCGACTTTGTTGTTTTTGTCATGTCACTTTGTCGAATTTTCAGCCAAAGCCACTGCAAACTGAGTTATATGCAGACTCACCTCTTCTCAGAGACTGAAACAATAGCCGCGCATCGATTTTCATAAAAACTGTCGATTTGTCCTGAATTACAACAAGCCAGCTTACCCCCTGGCAGACGGAACACAGTTTTACCCCTGTTACAGTATTAAATTACTAAATACATGCTTTGTTTCTTCTTTTTGTTTAAAAGCTTCTAAATTTACAGTTACACTCAATTCATATCTATTGTCTGGAATTTGGTATGCGGGCAGCTTTTCCACCCAATGAAATACAACGTTTAACCACTCTGCATTCGTTGAACATTCTTGATACAGCGCCTGAGGCGGCATTTGATGCACTGGTACAATTAGCCAGTCATATTTGCCAGACCCCTTATGCTGTGCTGACATTGGTGGATAAAGACAGGCAATGGTTTAAAGCCAAAATTGGTTTTGATCATCATCAAACCTCCAGAGACGTCTCTTTTTGTGCGCACAGCATCTTAGAGCCCAATACCCTGACTTATGTCTCAGATGCCAGCGCTGACCCTCGCTTTGCCGATAATCCTGATGTAGTAAAAGCTGAAGGCATACGTTTATATGCTGGCACCCCACTGACCTTAAGTAATGGAGCTGTGCTTGGAACTTTGTGTGTGGTGGACACCAAAGTAAGGGAACTGACGCCTGAGCAACAACAAAGTCTGACATTACTTGGCATGCAGGCAGTGCAGTTATTGGAAGCACGGCAAAAGGCTGAACTTTATTATCAGCAACAACGTACTTTAACCACAGTCATTGAACATGCCCCTTTGTTACTGGGTCAGGTCGACACTCACTTTCGCTACATATTTTGTAACCATAAATATGCTGAGTGGTTTGGAGTGGAACCGAAGTTGGCGGTAGGCAAAACTATTCAGCAAGTATTTGGTGACAGAGCCTTTGAAGAGGCGTTGCCGTCACTCCAGCTTTGTTTGACTGGAACCGCAGCACATTTCCACTCAGCTCCGGCAAACGGACAGGTTTTTGATATCAACTTTGTGCCGCAAAAAAATCAGAAAGGCGAGGTGGAGAGTATCGTTATCATCGCTGCCAATGTGACAGAAGTACATCAACAGCAAGCTCAAATTAAGCAGGAACATGACAGGATGGATGCCATTATCAATGGCTCTAATTTGGGCACTTGGGAATGGAATGTTCAAACAGGAACTACAGTGTATAACGAACGCTGGTTTACTCTGATTGGACTCACAGCACAGCAATACACTTCTGTTGACCTCTGGGCTGAGCTCGCTCATCCGGATGATCTAGTGACATCAAGGAAACTGCTGGAGCAGCATTTTTCTCAGCTCTCTCCCTACTACGACAGCACTTTTCGCATGAAACATAAGGATGGGCATTGGGTATGGATCCATGCCATAGGCAAAGTAATGAGCTGGACCAGTGAGGGGAAACCACTGCTGATGTTTGGAGTTCACGCAGACGTGACACAAGCTTTGGAAAAAGAAACCGAAATTCTGCAAACCCGCTCCTGGTTGCAAGCCATTATTGACTCCTCCACTGAAGTAGCTTTGATTTCGGTAGACCCAACAGGCACCATCAAGCTATTTAATACAGGGGCGGAACGTATGCTGGGCTACAGCGCAGACGAACTGGTTGGTCTGCATAGCCCTGCCTTATTTCACGACCCCGCAGAAGTTGACGCTCAGGGCCAACTGCTGAGTAAAAATCATCAGCAAAGCATTCAAGGCTTCGACGTTTTTGTATACCAGGCCAGACAAGGTCAAAGCGAAACCAGACAATGGACCTACATTTGCAAAAATGGCGAACGAAAACAAGTACGGTTAAGTGTGTCGGCCATGCGCGACGAACAAAACAATATCCTTGGTTTTTTAGGTGTCGCTATTGATGTGACTCAGTTGGAGCACTTAAATCATGCCCTGCTGATGAGTGAGC
Source organism: Rheinheimera sp. A13L (assembly GCF_000217935.1). GTDB lineage: Bacteria > Pseudomonadota > Gammaproteobacteria > Enterobacterales > Alteromonadaceae > Pararheinheimera. The sequence goes on along the minus strand of NZ_AFHI01000009.1, from coordinate 116,666 downwards.
AACGATACAGGTCTATGTTGGATCACTTGCCTGGAGTGGTCTACAGATGCCGTAACGACGCCAACTGGACCATGCTTTTTATCAGTGACGAAGTATTTGCACTCACGGGTTATAAAGCCCAGCAGCTCATCCGAAGCAAAGAGATGAATTTTGGCAAACTTTATCATCCGGACGATGCCGAACAAGCCAACCATTCTGTGCAGCAGGCTTTGGCTAATAAGCAGCGTTTTAGTGTGGAATACCGGCTCTATCATAAAGATGGCAGCTTGCGCTGGGTACAGGAGCTGGGTCAGGGTGTTTTTGATGAACAGGGTGAGCTGCTATATATAGATGGCTTTATCTGGGATGTGTCTTCGCAACACGAAGCCTTACAAGCCTTAAGCTCAAGCCAGCAAAAGTTATCTTCTTTGTATCAGATGGCACCACTGGCTATAGTGCTGAACCGTTTTACAGATGGTGTTTTTCTTGAAGCAAACCCTGAGTTCTATCACATGCTGGGTTACCAGACTATGGGGGACTGTGCTCAGAAGCCATCATTTGTCGACTATGCCACTCTGGCAAGTGAACATATAGCGCAGCTGCAGCATTATGGCCGTTATGGGCCGCAGGAACATGAATTATTGCACTATGACGGGCATTTAGTGCCAGTGTCTGTCACCGGAGTGCTGATCCAAAACCATGAAGGTGAACAACAAATATGGTCCATTATTCAGGATATCACTGAGCGTCGCCGTATTGAGCAAATGAAAAACCAGTTTGTCTCTATGGTAAGCCATGAACTACGCACCCCACTGACCTCTATTTCCGGCTCTCTGGCGTTGGTCACTGGCGGTGTACTGGGCCCTGTGCCCACAGCTATGGTCTCTATGCTGGATATAGCTAAAGATAACAGTGCCAGACTTAGTCAGTTGATTAACGACTTGCTGGATATAGATAAACTGGTGGCAGGCAAAATGCATTTTGATATGAGTCTTTGCCTGATTTCTGATCTGCTCGATAAGGCGGTACAAAGTAATCAGCCTTATGCTGCTAAATACGAGGTTCAACTCCAACTATCTGAAACGCAGGACGCCCTGGTAATGGTGGATGCGATGAGATTTCAGCAGATCATGGCGAATTTATTGTCTAACGCAGCCAAATTTTCCCCGACAGGTTCAGTTGTTAAAGTACGGTCCATACTGGACGAAGGTCAGGTTCGGATTGAGGTAGAAGACCAGGGGCCGGGCATCTCCGATGAATTTAAAGCTTTTATTTTTGAGAAGTTTTCACAAGCTGATGGTGCAGACAGCCGACAAAGCGAAGGCACTGGTCTGGGTTTATCCATAGTCAAAGAGCTGACCGAACATATGGATGGCAAAGTGGGCTTTTATAACCTGAATCCAAAAGGCAGTTGCTTCTATCTGAGCTTTGCACAAGCCAGACAAGCCAGCCTGAATCAGCCGAAAATACTGGTGGTGGAAGATGACCCCCATGTCGCTGGATTTATTATGCAACTGCTTCACAGTCAGGGTTATCAGAGCCGTTGTGCTGCAACCCTGAAAGAAGCAATAGCGGCTTTGGATCAGGACCAGTATCAGGCCATTACGCTGGATCTTAATCTGCCCGATGGCCATGGTTCAGCTCTGTTTGCTGAACTGCGCAGTCGTAGCCAGTATCAAACCACTCCTGTGTTGATCGTCAGTTCAGAATCAAAAGACAACCATACTCAGTTATTAGGTGGCATACATGCGCTGGATTGGCTGGATAAACCAGTGTCGCCTTCCTCATTGCTTGGAAAACTGGAATTATTATTAGGAGCGGATAAAAAACACAGTACCCGGATTTTACATGTGGAAGATGATCCGCACTTAGGCCAGATTCTGGCAGTACACCTGGCTGATTTTGCGTCCTCTGTGCAAGCTACCAGTGTTAAATCAGCCTTACAACTGCTGAACAGTCAAAGATTTGATTTAGTCATACTGGATATAGGTTTACCAGATGGCTCAGGACTGGAATTGCTGCCTGAATTAGCTGTTCGACAGCCACAAACCCCAGTGGTGATTTGGTCGGCTCAGGAGTTAAATCAGGCTCAGCGGCATCAGGTGGACTTAGTTTTAGCGAAAAGCAGAATCGACTTACCCGCCTTATTACAGCAGCTAAAAAACTTACTGCCTCCAGCTCAGTAGTAGCTTAGAGCTGAAACAAGCAATTTATGGAGAAGAAAGCTCCGGCAAGCTGCCTGGCTGGTGTCAGGCTGGAGGCTGATACAACTGGGTTTGATTTCGCCCTGCATGTTTAGAAGCGTACAAGGCTTTATCGGCCTGATCGATCAGTTGATCAGTCTGATCTGTGGCTGTCGCCTGGCAAATACCAGCACTGAAAGTACAGTGGAAATTCTGATAGTCAAAACTAAAAGGCAAGCTGGCAAAAGACTGTCGTAGTTGCTCAACCAGACCAAAAGCTTGATTCTGATTACAGTCAGGTAAAATTAATAAAAACTCTTCGCCGCCATAACGGCCAATAATGTCTGTTTTACGCAGTTGCTGCTTCAGTAAGTTGGCTAAACTGCTGATCACCTGATCACCAGTTAGATGACCATAGTTATCATTCACCTTTTTAAAGTGGTCGATATCCAGCATCACCACACTTAAAGGCTCACCGGTACGTTCACTGCGTTGCAACTCATGGCTCAATCGTTCTTTTACTCTGGCGTGTTGTAATAAGCCGGTTAAGCTGTCTTTTGTCATCATATCGGCCAGTTGCCTGGCCCGTTGTGCTCTGGCAAAAACAGCCACTATTAACGCAGTGTCTGTGATAGGTTTAGTCAGGAAATCATCGCCCCCTTTCACTAAAGCCGCCAGTTGGCGTTCACCATCTGTTTCTGAGGATAAATAAATAATAGGCACACTAAGCCATTCATCCTGTAAACGGATCAACTGAGCCAGTTCAGGGCCTGAACAACCCGGCATCAGTACATCCAGCAAAATAACATCAGGACGGAAACGACTCAGGCCATCATAAATTTGTGAAGGGTCCAGCAAAATCTCAGCCCGCAGGCCAGCGCCTTGCAGCACTAAAGCATAATGTTCAGCCAACAGTTGATCATCATCCACTATCAGTACTCTGAAGGCTTCACGCCGCCTTACAGCCAACAAACGCTGTAAACGGGCTTCCAGCGCTGTGGTATTTAAAGGCTTCACAAAGTAGCCCTGAGCGCCGATACGCACAGCCTGCAGGTGATGCTCAAAGCTGTCATGACTGGTTAATACCAGCACAGGTAAAGCTTCATCTAAACTCTGTTGAAATTCAGCAATATAATCCAGACCCGTTTGCTCTTCATCTGGCAAGGTGATATCCAGAATTAATGCTTCAGGCAACTTCGTTTTCAGCGCTTGATCTAATTCAGCAATGCGCCTGTAACTTTGGATCTGATAACCAAAAGTCGCTAAGGTCAAGGTCAGATGTTGTGCTGTTTCTTCGTCATCTTCTAAAACATAAATCAAGGCTTGCTGATCATGTATCAGATCGAGTCTGGCAGACGTCAAACTCATCACCTGGTGTCCACTTTGATGGGCGTATTGCACTTGCTGGAAAATCGCCATAAAACTGTTAATTTCTGACAATTCAGGCGGAAACTCCGCAGCCATCCAGTCTTTTAGCTGTAATTCCAGCTTTTTTGCCAGTTTGCCTAACTGCGGCAAGCCAAAAGTACCAGCAGAACCAGCCAGGGTATGAAATTTATGCTTAAGTGGAAGTACTACTGAACGCCAGTCTGATTGAGCAGATAAGGTCACCAGAGTTCCAACCTGAGAGGCTAAAACAGGGATATCGGCTTGTAACCGCTCCATATATTGATGGTGAAGCTTGGCCAGTTGTTGCTCTAATTTGGATTGCTCTGCAGTCATGCTCAGTCATTGTTCTATTGTAGATGCAGTTCTACTATAACAAATGATTAAACAAATCCCAGTGAGAAATACAAATTTGCCAGAAAATTTGTACGCTATGTGATTAAAACAACAACAGAAATTGGGCATAAACCAAAACGGATATGCCCAAAACAGTTATAACCTGACCATCAGTCCTGAAGCTAAAGCTCTGCGATACGCTAAAAAGGCCGGAATAGCCCCCAACAATAAGGTCAGGCCAAGCACAGCTGCCAGTAACAATGCGGTTTGGTCATGCCACGGATTGATGCTGATAAAAAGCCCGTACTGACTGGCTAATAATTCGCGGAATCCCCAGAGGCCAGCCACCAAAATCACAAAAGCAGAGCCAATGGATAATAACGCCATCAGCAACAATTCCAACTCGATCAGCAAAAATACCGTGGCAGCCGGAGCACCTACAGCACGTAATATCGCCATTTCACGCTGACGTTCTTTTAACCCCGCCAGCAAGGTTGTAACTATACCCACCAGAGTCGCCACTATCACTAACACAGTGATCAGCAACAGCATATTCTCCACCATGCTGAGCATTTGCCACAGCTCTGCTAATGCAACGCCAGGTAAAATGGCGGACAGTGGCTCGCCTTTAAATTCATTCAACTGGCGTTGTACCGCAAAAGTTGCCATTTTAGATTTTAGCCCCAGCATATAAGCGGTAATGACTTTAGGTTCCAAATCCATAGCCAGGCTTTGTTCAGCACTGACACTGCGGCCTGGCGCAGGCATACCACCACCTTGCCAGCCCAAATGAATAGCTTCAATGCCTTCAAGTGGTATATGCACACTCTGATCCACAGGAGTGCCAGTGGGAGCAAGAATACCTACCACTTCAAAAGGCTTGTCTTTGTGCTGCGCAAAACTGACGCTACCAACACCATGCGACAAAATGATTTGTTCGCCCAATGTATAACCGAGTTTTTGCGCAACCACAGAACCTAAAACCGCCTGATACACGCCAGCAAAAACTTTACCCTCTGCCAGTTTCAGTGGCTGTTTTTCGCCATACTGATAAAACTTAAAGTAATCTTCGTTGGTGCCTATCACTCTATAACCACGGTGAGAATCCCCTAAGGAAAGCGGAATACTCCAGGCCACCTGCGGATGAGTTTTTACCTGCTGATAATTCTTCCAGCCGATATTATTGGTGGCATTACCAATACGAAACACTGAATACAACAATAAGTTCAGTTGGCTGGAACGGGCGCCAACAATCAAATCAGTGCCTGATACTGTGCTGGTGAAACTGCTTTTAGCTTCATGTCGAATATGATCGATGCCCAATAACAAGGCGATACTGATAGTTAACGAAATAACCGTCATCAGCACTGTGCCTTTGCGGTTCCATAAACTGGCTCTTGCCAACTGCATTAACATGGCTGAACTCCTTTATGTAACTGTTCCATATCCAGTTCAAACTTAAAATACGAACGCAAAGCAGGGTCGTGACTGACAAATACGACTGTAGTGCCACAAAGCTCAGCTTCAGCAAGCATCAGCTGCATAAAGCCGTCTCTGTGTTTATGATCCAAAGCTGAAGTAGGCTCATCTGCAATCAATAAAGCAGGCTGACTTAATAAAGCCCTGGCTATCGCCACCCTCTGTTGCTGACCAACACTTAACTGATTGGCGGGCGCTTGCCACAACTGTTGCTCTAAGCCCAGCTTTTGCAACAAGTAACGGGCCCGTTGTTCTGCCTGCGGTATTTTTTTAGCAAAAGCACTGACCAGCAAGACGTTTTGCAATACCGACAAATAAGGAATTAAGTTCAGTTGCTGAAACACCACCCCTATAGAAGAGGCGCGTAATTGATCTCTTTTTGCGGCTGATGACGCAGCCATAGACTGACCGGCAATCAAAATATCACCGTACTTACAAGGGTAAATTCCGGCCAGCAAATTCAATAAGGTGGTTTTACCAGAGCCGGATGAACCATAAATAAATAAATGCTGGCCCTGCTCTAATTTCAGTTGTGGTATATCCAATAAAGCGGCTTGGCCCGGCCAACTGAACACCAAAGATTTGAGTTCAAGTGCCGGAATTTTCAGGTCTGTGTGCGCTGACATTACAATGCTCATGTTATGATACGGCTTCTTTTGAGACCTTATAACATAAGCAGAGGCTGAGGCTCCAATGGTTAAATCGTTATACATGGCGTTAATTCTGACTTTGGTCGCATTTACTGCGTTACCGGCAAAAGCTGAAGACTACAAGACATTGGAATGGACAGATTTATTGCCGGAAGAAGATCTGAAAAAGATGGAACAACTGCCGGAAATCAGCCATGAAGGTGGTGAAGTTCCAGCGGGTAGTCCATTAAATCAGGCTTATGCTAATCAGGATCCGGCCGCAGCAGCATGGAATGAAGTGCTGATGTCAGCCAATGTAAAGGGCGAGCTGAATAACAAAAAAGTGAGGGTTCCTGGTTTTATAGTACCAGTGGAATACGATGCAGACCAAAACGTCACAGCCTTCTTCCTAGTGCCTTATTTTGGCGCTTGTATTCACGTGCCACCACCACCACCCAACCAGATTATTTTTGTCACTAATAAGCAAAAAATTCAGGGTGACATGATTTATTCGCCTTTCTGGATCAGCGGTACTTTAACCACTGAAACCATGAGTCACGATTTGGCAAAATCTGCCTATTCAATGAAAGCCGATAAAATTGAAGAATACAGCTACGAGTAATAGTTTTCTTTGGCGTAACCTTTGTCTCTGAATAAAAAAACCGGCATCGCCGGTTTTTTTATTCAGAGCAGTCAATAATAACCTAACAAATGACGTAACCCTGGTGCAGCATATTCCACCAGTTGCTTTTGTACCAAGGGCAATTCATCCGGTATTTCGGCTTCAAGCCCTACTAAGTTTTCTCTGTAGGTACCACTTTGTTTACGGTCTGAGCCTGTAAGTACTCGTGTTTTCCAGTCTTCTGGCCATTCTGGCAAATTCAGTACACTCAATAAGTCACGGAAAAAAGCTTCGGCTTCAGGTTTATCCATGGCTTTTAGATGTTTAACTATGTCTTCATAACGCACCAGCTTCACCCCTGTGCCTAACCAAGCCACAGCGTTATGGGTAAAAATTTCGTTTAAGGTTGGGGCTTTTTGGTAAATACCAAAAATCATCATATTCAGCATTTCTTCAATGGAGACTTTACCGCCTTTTAAATGCTCCAAAGAGCCCTGAAAAGTATCAGATAAGAAAAAACGGGCACGAGCTAACACCCAGTCGTAAGGGTCTCGTACCACCACTATCTGTGGCACATGACGCAAAGCAATAGCTGAATCGTCAGAGAACAATAAATGACCCCAGCTCAACATAGGCTTCTGCGGGGCAAAAGCAGCAAGATGCTGATGTAAAATAGGGATTTGAATAAAAGTCTGATGGTATTGCTGCGCCACTGGCACAAACATACGGAAAATATTGCGGATCAAATGAGTGCCACATTTTGGCACTGAATTTAAGAACACAGGTTGCTGCAATGGGGTTTGCACAAAGTTTGAGTTCAATTCATTTAAGGTATCAGGTTTAGCTATTACCCTTGGCATTGCAGGCTCTCTTATTATGGTTCTGAAATAGCATCTTCCGCCCAAAGCGGAAAACAGACAAAACTGAACTTATCCCAGTTCAATTTAAAAGTAAAAGAAAATGCCGGACTAGGCCGGCATTTTTATTCAGTGTATTACCAATCAGAACTGATAAGACAAGTTCAGGAAGACACGACGTCCCAGTGAGTCATATTGACTATAAAAAGCAGAGTTACCTTCACGACGCAATCTGCGGTCACCACGGAAACTAATGCGTGGCGGCTCTTCATCCAATAAGTTAGCTACACCCAAAGTGGTGGTTAAACCATAGTCTTTCAGTGTGTTAGTCACAGACAAAGAGTGATAAATCACTGCATCAGAATCCAGGACCAGACGAACTTCCTGACCACGGATCGTCGTTGTATTCAGGAATTCCCCTTCACCATAGCTTGTGTAATTTTCTGCAGAGCCCACATAACGTGCGGAATAATCGATATTCCAATCACCTTTACTCCAGCCCAGTCTAAAGTTACCTACATGCTTAGGGCTACCCAAATCGCCTGTAAAATCTTCAGGTGCGCTGCTTGCAAATAACACTCGACTGGCTTCTAACTGAATGGTGTGTTCATAACTGGCAACAAAAGTGCCGTATTCAGTATCGATATCGTACGCAGTTTCAATATCCACACCGCGGTTGCGCTGAGAAGCTATGTTCAGGAAACCACTACGTACTGTTTCGATACGCTGGTCGACTGTTGCACGGTCGAACTGGTCACACAATGGGTCTGTCGCAAAGTTTTCTGACAGATAACACTGACGCACTATCTGAGGACCTGTCAACTCGGTCACTTCTGAATCAATTTCGATATCAAAATAATCGATAGAAGCACTGAAGTTGATAAAGTCAGGAGTCCAGACAAAACCATAAGTCTTGGAAATTGAAGTTTCAGCTTCAAGATTGCCTGCACCACCACCCGAAATAACAGTGGCAGAACTTGCTCCACCAACATAATCAGGTGCTATACCATCCGCAGCACAGTTATCAGCTAAACGCTGGCTGATAGTACCACCCTCCAGTGCTGTCCCCCAATTAATACATGGGTCTACAGTACGCTGACCAACAAAGCTGGTTTGATCGTTTAAATACAACTCGTACAAGGCTGGTGAGCGGAATGACGTGCCTTGTGAAGCACGGAAACGGAAACCATCTACCAGGGTCCAGTTCAGGCCAACTTTATAAGTGGTATCGTTGCCATAAGAAGCCACATCAGTGTAACGAGCTGAAGTGGTGAAATCCAAAGCTTCAATCATCGTCAGATCACTTAATAACGGGATCTGAAACTCAGCAAATATAGCTTTAGAGTTGTCTTTACCTTGAGTGATACCAGCAGCTGAAGCCCCCCAGACGTTACGGGCTAAAGTATGTTCACCCGGTGTATCGTTCAGAGAGTCACGCTGATAAGCAAAACCAAAAGCAGAACCTAAAGGACCACCAGGTAAATCCATCAGATCACCAGTGATAAAGCCTTCCAATGATTGTTGCTTATACACTGTATTGCCTGTGTCATAACCAAACAGGAAGTCTTTGTGTTGCTGACTGATATTACCTGCCAGGAACTGTGGGTCCAGCCAAGGCACATCAATACAAGCTACACCACGGACTGCAGTAGTTTCACCTACACAAGAACCAGTCGCAAATTCAGAAATGGCCACCGCATCTTCAAAAATAATAGCGCTGGTGTATGTACCGTCGCTATGACTGTCCTGATAAGACACATCCCAAAACCAATCACCAAGAGAACCATTGGCACCCACCACAAAACGGCGGTAATCCACAGTAATATCTGAGCCTGAATGGTCAGTAATAGGGGTTGGACTTAACCACTGATCACCACTCCAGCCTACTGAGGTTGGGTTAGTTCCAATACCAAAGGCTTCATAGGTTTCATTGAGGGTATAAGTCCAGAACTGGCGGTAACCATTGGTATTGGTTTCACGGCGGTTTAACAGCGCTTCACCGTATACAGTGATATCGTCTGTTAGTGAATAATCACCCTGGCCATATAAAGTGATGGTTTCTTTACGTGGGATTAAAGATTCCAAATCCTGGAACGGGTGATCGGCATTTAATACCGCATCAGAAGCATTGTCATACCCTACAGGGAACCAGCCAGCAGGTGCCTGCATAAAACCAGGGTTGCTTGGATCTGTAGCTAAACCAGGAATATAGCCCCCCAGGTTGCCAGCATAATCATATTGCATTTTAGTACCAGGGCGAACATTACCACCTTCGTCCTGATAGTCATAAATCCAGACCTGTCCCCAAGGCAAATCGTTGCAATGGTATGAGCCTGTTCTTGGATCTATTAAATCTGCACGCTCACCAGTGGTCGGATTAAACACATAACGTTCACCGCAGTTATAAAAGTCGCGTTGGCCTTTGGCTAATTCCTTGTCCAGCTTGTAATCAGCTAAAAGACGGAATGAACCGTTTTCAGTGCTACGACCAAAAGTGGCATTACCGCTCATAGTCTCGCCGCCGCTGTCAAACGGTTGAGAAGTATTAAAGTTAATTGAACTGTCATCGCCTTTTTTGGTGATAATGTTGATAACACCTGCAACTGCATCAGAGCCATAAAGTGACGACGCACCGTCTTTCAGAATTTCAACCCGGTCAATAGCTTCAAGAGGAATAACGTTCATATCAAAAGAAGCCACTTCTCCGCGGGTTCCTGCAGGACCTGCGCGACGACCATTTAATAAAACTAAAGTTCGGTTGGCACCTAAACCACGCAGCGACAGAGTTTCTGCACCAGTACCACCAGATTCAACAAAAGCTGTTGAAGAAGCTGAAGTGACCTGGTTTGAACCTGCGGCCAAAGTGGAGCTACGTAACAATTCACCTAAATTACCTAAGCCCTGGCTTAAAGCTTGTTGCGCATTTATAACAGAAACAGGTGCAGCATTATCAAACCCGCCTGTGCGGATACGGGAGCCTACGACGGAAATTCGTTCCGCAGCCTGTTCCTCTTCAACTTTTTCTTGTTCTACGATTTCCTGCTGAGCCTGAAGGCCAAATGCCGTTGTGGCAAACAGACAACCCATAGCAATAGCTAAGCGAGTTTTTACTCTCTGTTGTGGTAGTGTCATTTTATATTTCCCTGGATAGGTTGTTATATTTTTTGTATTAATTTGTAGCAGTAAATCTGCACACAGAATGACCTTACCAAAACAAATGGGGTTTGAAAACCTGAATCAAAAATGAATGCTTAAGATTTATCTAATAATGTGCCGGGCGGGTGAAAGTGAGGGATGAAAAAACGAAAAACTCTGCAGCAGAATGGCGTCACATAAAGTGACAACCGTTCTGTGACAGATTGATTTATTTGAACTGAACGCCTTCATTGCCCTGAACCCAGTCGGCGGCCCCTTGTTCACCGTTCAGTATCCACTGCACTGTTACTTTTTCCACACCAGCAGCGATAGTGGCTAAGTCGAGTGTCAATGACTGTAAACGGGCGGGGTTCTGGCAAACCAGAGTGTAATTGGCATTTAAATCTGCGTGCTGCGGTTTAGTGGTGCGTTCTGCTGTTAAATCTGAGCTGATGTCTGTGCCCGTTACTGTGCAATGGGCTTGCGCATCAAAACTAAACCAGGTGGCTGCGGTAAAGTCAGCAATCATTTTTTGCACCAGTTGTCGCTGCGTATCATCTTTAGCCTGATGTTCAAAACCTACAAGGTTCGCCGTTGGAGTGGCAAAAGCCAACTCAGCTTCATTGCCTTCCAATACAAAAGTCAGAGTAGCCTGGCCGTGAGTATGGCTGCCGTGTTCTTCATGATGATGTTCCTGCGCTGAAGTTGCAGCGGCAAACAGACTGCTGGCGAGAAACAGCCCTGATAAGATTGTTTTTGTATTTACGATTTTTGATGTCATCACAGCCCACTCCGAAGCAAAAAATTCTGTTTTATCATAACCGCAGCAACGCCGGTATTAGCGGTCTGAACTGGCTTTTCGCCGCAGCTTTTTGTTCATCCAACGGTATCAGCGTTTTATAACACTCATTGATCTGATTGACAGCCCCTGCCGTATCAAAAAGCAAACTAAATGGCAAAGTCTATGGCGAAGTTAATACTGGTATTGGGAGATCAGCTCAGCCCTGCACTGTCTTCTTTACGTGACCTGCAACCGCAAGACAGGGTTTTAATGGCTGAAGTAGCCAGTGAAGCCAGTTACAGCCCTCACCACAAACAAAAAATCATCCTGATCTTCAGTGCTATGCGCCATTTCGCTGCGGTACTGCAGCAACAAGGCATCAATGTAAGCTATATAGATTACCAGCAAAAAGTCATCAGCCTGACCGAAGCTGTCGCCATTGAACTGGCGCGCTATCCACAGCTAGATCAGATTTGTGTCACTGAATGTGGCGAATACAGGTTAGAACAGGAAATTCTAGGCTGGCAACAACAGTTCCAGCGCCCTTTACTGCTGTTGGAAGACGACAGATTTATTGCCACAAAAGCCATGTTTCAGCACTGGGCTCAAGGCAGAACCCAATACAGAATGGAGTATTTTTATCGCGAAATGCGCCGCTACACTGGCCTTTTGATGCACAACAATCAGCCTGTGGGCGGTCAGTGGAATTTTGATGCCAACAACAGAAAGGCCCTGTCGAAGAAACAACAGTTACCAGACATACTGAAGTTTGAGCCGGACGACATCACCTTAGCAGTCATAGCTTTAGTTAAACAGCAATTCCCGGCCAATATGGGTGATGCAGGCAGCTTTAATTACGCTGTCACCGGCAAGCAGGCGCGACAGGCTTTTTTGCATTTTGTTGAGCATCAGTTGCCACTTTTTGGCGACTATCAGGATGCAATGCAACTGGATGAACCTTATCTGTTTCATAGCATTTGCTCTATGTACTTAAACTGTGGGCTTTTAGATGTGCGCTGGGTCTGTCAAAAGGTGGAGCTGGCTTACAAAGAAGGCAAAGTCCCACTGAATGCCGCCGAAGGTTTTATCCGCCAGTTGATTGGCTGGCGCGAGTATGTGCGGGGTTTGTACTGGTTACTGATGCCAGACTACAAAAATCGTAACTTCTTGCAAGCGCACACCCCTTTGCCGTCCTTTTATTGGACAGGCGACACCAAAATGCGCTGCATGCAACAAGCCATTGGCCACACCATAAAATATGCCTACTCGCATCATATTCAGCGGCTGATGATCACTGGCAATTTTGCACTATTGGCAGGCTTGTCGGTAGATGAGATTTGTAACTGGTATCTGGCTGTTTATGCCGACGCCTATGAATGGGTGGAATTGCCAAACACTCTGGGCATGGCGCTTTTTGCGGACCAAGGCGTGTTGGCATCCAAACCTTATGCCGCCAGCGGTAAATACATTCAGCGCATGAGCAATTACTGCAAAAGTTGTGTCTACGACGTCAGTGAAACCACAAGCCCCATGGCTTGCCCTTTTAATGCTTTGTACTGGAATTTTCTTGAGCGGAATCAGGCGCTGCTATCCGGCAACGCCAGAATGCAGCTGAGTTATCAGAACTGGTTTCGTAAATCGGATGAAGAACGTTTACTAATTACTGAAAAAGCTCAGCAGTTGCTGATCCATCTGGAGCAACTATGAGACGGGCTTTGGTGCTCTTTAACCAAGCCATGCGCTGGCACGACAATCTGTTGTTATCTGAACAGGCAGAATTTGATCAACTGATAGCAGTGGTCGTATTAAATCCTGATGACTATTTAGGCAGACAATATGGCATACAGCGTGCCAGCATCCAGCGCTTGCAAGCTCAGTTAAAACTGCTGCTGAACTGGCAACAGCAGTGGCAGCAAAAACAACAGGTATTGCATATTCGTATTGGTCCAACGGACCTTTGCCTGCAGCAACTGGCACAGCTGTACGGAGCAGACACTTTAATAGCGGCAGAACCCACAGCACCAGAGCAGTACCAACAGCTACTGCAGTCAGGCCTGAAGCTGAAACTTTTTGATATCAACTCTTTATTGCAGCATCAGCTCAGGCCTGATTTAGCAACGCTGCCAAAAAGCTTTTCGGCATTCAGACGAGAACGTGAACCGGATCTTTGGGTACAGCCACCAGAACAGCATGCAGTTACTACACAATTTCATGCTGACCCCAGCCTGGCTGTTGATACCACAGCGTTGGATTTTATCAACCGTTATCATCAGCCAACAGCAGCACTTTTTAACGAAGCTGCCGGCTTAGAGCGCTTGATGCAATTTATCTGGCATCACCAAGCCGTCATTGATTATAAGCAAAACCGTAATGCACTGGATGGGGACTGGAACAGCAGTTTGTGGTCTTTTTATCTGGCCAATGGCACTTTATCCCCTTGCTATACCTGGCAACAAGTACTGGTGTTTGAACAAAAACAGGTCGCTAATGAATCCACCTACTGGCTTCGCTTTGAATTGTTGTGGCGAGAGTATTTCCGCTGGCAAATGCGCCAGCATGGCCGGGCCTGGTTTAGCAAAAACGCCTTTCGTCCTCCCCTTGATTTCTCGTCGCCTCAGGCTGATCCGCGCTTTGAACTCTGGTGCAAAGGTGAAACTGGCCTGCCTTTTGTCGATGCCAATCTCAGGATGCTGTTGCACACGGGTTGGATGTCAAACCGTGGCCGACAAAATGTAGCCAGCTACCTTATTTTTGAATTGCAGCAAGACTGGCGTTTAGGAGCCGCCTTTTTTGAACAGCACTTATTGGATTATGACTGTGCCAGCAACTGGTGCAACTGGGCTTATATCGCCGGAGTCGGCAATAGCAGCGCCCGGCAATTTAATCAGATTAAACAAGCCCTTACTTATGATCCTGACGGCGATTTTGTCCGGCATTGGTTACCGGGAAAAATGGCAACTGGCTCCTCAGTACATCAACCAGAGCCCCAGGTACCTATTCAAGAGTTTTGGTTGCCCTTTTTGCAACAACTGAAAGTCAGCTTATGATCAGTCTGGTTTGGTTTAAACGGGATTTGCGGATTGACGACCATGGCCCTCTGGCAGAGGCGGCCAGAAAAGGTGCTGTATTACCTGTTTATATTATTGAACCTGATTATTGGCAGCAGCCCGACACCTCAGTTCGGCAATGGCTTTTTATCGAACAAAGCTTACAACTTTTGGATCAACAGTTAACGGCTTTAGGCCAGCCACTATTGGTACTGAAAGGCCCTGCAACCCAAGTACTGCGACAGCTCTGCCAGGAGTTTCCTATAGCACAAGTACTCAGCCACGAAGAAACGGGCAATTTGTGGACTTTTCAGCGGGATTTGGCGGTAAAGCAACTACTCAAAGAACTGGCTATTCCATGGCAGCAGTATCAACAGCATGCTGTATTTCGGGCACTTAAAAACCGGGATCTGTGGGCTGGACAAGCTGATGCTTATTTATCAGGTACTTTGTATCCAAAACCAACAGCCTTGCCCTTTATTTGTCATGGCCGTCAGCCGCTGCAGCCTTTTCGACCGCACAGAGCTTTGGATTTGATTCCCTGTAGTTCGGCTCAGACTGCCTTTGTTTTGCCCGATACATTACAAAGCTTTTTTAATTACAGAGCCAAAGACTATAGCCGGCATATTTCGTTACCCGACAAAGCACAACACAGCAGTTCTCGCCTCAGCCCTTATCTGGCTTATGGACAACTCAGTTTAAGAGCCTTGCAGCAGCAAACCTTAAGGCAGATCAAACAACAAGCCGCGCTGAGCTTTGGTTTGTCATCTTTTTACAGCAGGTTACGCTGGCATTGTCATTTTATTCAGAAGCTTGAATCCGACCCGTTAATTGAAACAGAGGCTTTGCATCCCGGCTACGCCCGCTTGCGTAAGCAGGACTTTAATTCAGATTGGTTTTGGGCCTGGTCTAACGGCTACACAGGCTACCCCTTAATTGATGCCTGTATGAGGGCTTTGTTGGCGACAGGATGGTTACATTTTCGAGCAAGAGCCATGTTAGTGGCTTTCGCCTGCTACCACTTATGGCTGGACTGGCGCCCCGTGGCTTTGCATCTGGCTCAATGTTTTGTTGATTACGAACCCGGCATTCATTATCCACAAATTCAGATGCAAGCCGGTACCACGGGCATCAATCCAAACCGGATGTACAACCCTGTGCTGCAAAGTCAGCAAAAAGATCCACAAGGGCATTTTATCAGACGCTGGTGCCCTGAATTACGGTTGTTGCCAGACAGCTGGCTGCATCAGCCCTGGCTGATGCCATTGTCGTTGCAGCGTCAGTATGGCTGTATTTTAGGCACTGACTACCCTATGCCAGTGGTGGACTTGCAACAGGCAATGCGGCTGGCTAAACAGCGCATCACTGAATGCAAACAACAGCAGGACCCAGACTGGTGGCGTGAGCAAAAACATCAGGTAGTGCAACGCCATGCCAGCCGGAAAAGGCCGTCACGGCCTAGCGTTAAATCGGCAAGCTCAACAGGACAGCTAAGCTTAGATCTGAACGAATAGAACTTATACAAGTCTATTTAAGTTATGCTGGGTTCAGTTACCTCAAAAAGGATTTATTTATGACCATCACTGTCAGCCAACATACACCGGGTCAATTACGTCAGACCATTCAAATCAGCAGCCACCAATTGAATGCAGATGCATCAGAAGCAGCCGGAGGCTCAGCGACAGGGCCAGATCCGCATGATTTATTTGATGCTGCGCTCGCCACTTGCAAGGCCATGACGTTACAGCTTTATGCCAAACGCAAAAATATCCCGCTGCAAGAAGTAAAAGTTGAAATCAGTCGGGATGACAGTGCTGAAGCAAAAGGTTTGTATCAGTTGCATGTCCGTCTGGAGTTAATTGGCGATTTAACCACAGAGCAGCGCGAGCAATTACTGGCCATTGCTGACAAATGCCCTGTTCACAAACTGATGACTCAAACCGAAGTACAAGTGCACACCAGCCTGAAAGCTGAACCCGTATCTACAAATCAGACCGAACCTCTGATCATTCAACCACAAGAACGTGATATTGGTTTTATCATCAAACGTTTGTTGCCAGCCAAAGCACAACGCCGTGTTGGACCCTTTATTTTTGTGGATCATATGGGCCCTGCTACTTTTACCCCAGACAGCACCGAAGGTGATGTGCGGCAGCATCCACATATTGGTCTGGCAACTGTGACCTACTTGTTTTCAGGCGCTATGCAGCATAGAGACACTCTTGGCAATAATCAGCGGATTGAACCAGGCGCAGTTAACCTGATGCGTGCTGGCCGGGGCATTGCCCACTCCGAACGCATACCTGCCGATATTCGTGCTGAACAAGTGAAAGTGGAAGGCATGCAAATCTGGTTAGTCTTGCCAGAAGACGAAGCAGAATCTGAACCTGATTTCCAGCATTACCCAGCCGCATTGTTTCCGGCTATTCAGGTGCCAGGCAGCGAGATACGTGTACTTTTAGGTGACTATTTTTCCCAGACCTCAGTCGTAAGTTTTCCAGCCCGTTGCTGTTATGCCGAACTGAAACTGACGCCATGCAGCAGCCTGAATTTGCCTAAATCTGAGCAACAGCTGGCCATTTATCTGGCTGCAGGTTCATTGAAAGAACCTGTACTGAATGCAGGCCAAATGCTGGTGATGACCGAAGATTTAACAGTGGTCGCTGGTGATGATGGAGCACATTTTATGGTGTTGGGAGGCGATGAAGTAGAAGATCCTGTACTGCTAAACTGGAACTTTGTCGCTCGTAGTCCGGAGCGTTTAGTCCAGGCTAAAGAAGAGTGGAACAGCGGTGTTTTCCCTCGTTTGGCTGACGATCCGGAATGGATCCCTGCCCCTTAGCCTCTGTCAGAGTCAGAAGTTATTTAGTTTTTCGTGCCGCCTGATACCATTCAGGCGGTTGTTTGTCTAACCAGAGTACCACCCGACTCAGGCTGTCAAACATCCGTTGCAAATAAGCAGGATTAATTCTCTGCCAGTCATCCTGCGGCGTATGATAGTCTTTGTGCGAGTCGACACCAAAAAACAAAAATGGGATGCCAGAGCGCCGAAAGGGAGCATGGTCGCTGGCGTTAGCCCAGTCTAACTGATGCTGCCCTCTTAATCCTTTGCCTCTTTTACGCAATTTCAGCTTCACCGAAAACTCTTGAGTGTTTAAATAGTCCGCCACACCAGGTAAAGAAAATGCACCATACAGATACAACTGATTAGCCCGCTCTCCCCGACTGAGCATATCCAGATTGAGATTTAACGCTATGTGCTGCAAGGCTACCGGCGGCGAGGCGACAAAAGCTTTTGCACCATAAAGTCCCGACTCTTCTGCATCAGTGGCGACAAAAAGATAACTGTAATGAGGGCAAGGCTGAGTTTTCAGCAGTTCTGCCAGCGCCAGCATAGCCGCTACTCCGGAGGCATTATCGTCAGCGCCGTTGTATACCTTTCCGGCAACAATACCTAAGTGATCATAGTGAGCCGTCATCACAATGTAGGCATCAGCTTGAGTACAGCCTTTTAGTTCAGCAATCAGATTAATACCTTCTTTGTCAGAAAAGCCGGATCTGTAACTAAAAGGATGCTGAAAATCTGCTTTTAATGCGGTTAAACCTAAGTCAACAAAGCGCTGCTGAATATACTGTCGTGCCAGTTGTGCCCCTTCTGTGGCCGTTTTCCTCCCGCTCATACGATCGTCAGATAACTGCTGAATATCATGCAATAAAGCAGATTGAGCCTGCAGCGCACAAGGCGCCAGAGTGCAGAAAAACAGCCAGATAAAATAAACAAAACGACACAGCACTGGCAGAAGTCTCTTAATGTTGCGCAGCAGCAGCTGTCAGCAGTTTTAGTTTGTATTGATAACGTTCACGTTCGCTGCGATTGGGAGCTGATTGTTCAGCCGACTGCAAGTACTGCTGAGCCTTGGCTTTTTGCCCTAGCGACAAGTGAGCTTTGGCCAGACCAAACATAGCCTCAGCTGATTTTTTATCTAATGTAAGGCTCTTTTTATAATGTTCTATCGCTTTTTGTGCCCAGCCAGCAGCCAAAGATTCATGCCCTAACATAATGTGGTAATAGGGGTTTTGATTTCGTTTTGCCGTAACTACACGCTTTAACTGGGCAGCCTTTTCCGTTTCTCCCATCACCTCATAAAGTAACGCCAGATTTGCTTTAGAATTGAGTTGGTCTGGAGCCAGCTGCGCTGCCAACACATAGGTTTTTTCAGCCAATTCAAAGTGCTGTTTCTGCCGATATAAAACTGCAAGGTTATTCCAGCTCTCAGCCGCGTGAGGGTCAACAGTCACTGCGGCCTTTAAATAGGCGTAAGCCAGATCATAGTTGCGATACACCATAGCTTCAGCCGCTTTGTTATTGTAAAACATACCAATCACCTGATTTTGCTTCAACGCAACTGAAGGGAAGTGACTTTTATTACTTTCTACATCAAAATCAATCACATAATTAAAGACGCTATAATTAACGCTGCCATTTTTCCCTATACTTTTTCCACCCACAATACTTAAATTCACATGGCCATTTAACAAACTCTGACCATTATTCCTGGTCCAGTATTCCGGGATTTTTATATCCCGAAATTCAGCTTGTAGCTCCATTTCCTGCGCCAGGCTGTAAGATAAAATGGTTAAAGACAAACAATTCGCCTGGCGGGCGGCTAAGGTTTCTGTAGCCGTCAAAGTGGCATCGTTTTGATACAGTAAACTGGTGCCTTTTTTCTCAAACAAGTAATTCAGTAACAAATCCGTTTTCACCCTGGCTGAAAAGGCAGAGCGTGTAAGCTGTCGGATATCTGCTTTGGTTTGCTCAGGCAAAGCAAAAATTTGTTCCGGAGTTTCAATCACAGCATCAACAGGTTTAAATAAATCGTCATTCAGCAGAGCGCCAGGCGCTATGGTTGGGATATTGTTTTGCTGACATGCTGCTAAAAGCATAACCAAACCAATGCTCAGAAGAAGTTTCATGGCCGTCATCTGTCTTAGCTTTTCATTATTAAACTATAGGGCATTTTTATCAGTAGCGGCTTTTTTCGTATACAGCTCCCATCCCGTTTTTTCACCCTTTGGCATAATTGATAAAATCAGTTTCTAAAACGGAAAATAACTTTGCATTTTTATCATATTTGCACTATTAATCAAAGATTCGTTTTTGTTCATTTTTTAATCAGGAGTAACTATCGATGGAACAGTCGTTACTTTCACCCGTGGTGCATGAAAAAATCCGCCACTTACATCCCGGCTCATTAGTGGATTTACAGTTTTCACAGCCCAATAGTTTAAGGATCCGAACGTCCCTGGTTGGTTATGAAAAAAATCGCTATCTGGTGCTCAAACTTCCGCAACAAGTGATAGACGGTGCTTATAAAGAAGTTTTTGTAGAAGGTAATGTCACTGTAGTGCGTTGCCTGCTTGAAGGTGACTTAGGTGAATGTATTGCTTTTAGAGCCACCATTAAAACCATTTCTCATCATCCGGTTCATCTGCTGTTTCTGGAGTATCCGCAACAGATTGAAAACCGATCTTTACGGGCAAAACAGCGGATCAGGGCTTTTATTCCAGCTTATGTGAATCCGGTGGAACAAGGAGCGTTACCAGAGAATTTTTCACTTTATAATGGCTTTGTTATTGATATCTCGCCTTGTGGCTGCCGTTTTTCGATGAAATTACATGCAGACTCCAGCCAGATCAATAAAGTATCAATAGTGCTGGAGTTATTGGTGCCAGGAGAAGAGGAACGTATTCAGATCCCAGGCGAAATAATGAACTGCCATCTGGAATTACAGGAGTTGTCTTTAGGTATTAAGTTTGATCTACCAGAACGACAGGTCGCAAAAATGCTGCAACGTTTTATCGTAGACACTGCTATCGCCAGCTAGTTGCAGGGTCAGAGCCGTGGCTCTGACCCACCTGTCTATCACCCTAAATTCGGTGCCAACCAACTTTCCGCTTGTTCAGCACTCCAGCCTTTTTTAGCGGCGTATTCATCTTTTTGATCAATACCAATTTTGCTGACTGCAAAGTATTTGCTATCCGGATGAGCAAAATACCAACCACTGACAGCAGCGCCTGGCCACATGGCATAACTTTCAGTTAATTGGATACCAGTTTGCGCCTCCACATCCAGCAGCTGCCATAAAGTGCCTTTTTCAGTGTGCTCTGGACAAGCCGGATAACCAGGTGCTGGTCGTATGCCCTGATACAACTCACGAATAAGTTGCTCGTTATCCAGGCTTTCTTCCGGAGCATAACCCCAGAATTCACGTCGTACTTTCATATGCAGGTATTCAGCTAAAGCTTCGGCCAGACGGTCAGCTAAGGCCTTGACCATAATGCTGTTGTAATCATCATGCTGAGCGGCAAATTCAGCAGCCAGCTCATCTGCACCAAAACCTGTGCTGACGGCAAAACCACCTATATAGTCAGCAATACCAGACCCAACCGGAGCCACAAAGTCAGCTAAACAGCAGTTTGGATTGTCATTACGCAGCTGCAATTGCTGACGTAAGTTAAACAAACGGCAGCGCTCTGTAGTTCTGCTTTCGTCTGTGTAGACAATAATGTCATCCCCCAAACTATTGGCAGGGAAAAAGCCAAACACAGCTTTGCCCTGCACTTTCTTCTGCTGGATCATCAAGTCAAGAATAGCGTTGGCGTCTCTGTGCACCCGACGCGCTTCCATGCCCACTTCAGGGTGATTCAAAATGGCCGGGAATTTACCGGATAACTGCCAGGTCAGGAAAAATGGCGTCCAGTCGATGTAATCACGCAGCTTTTCTAAATCAACATCCTGCCATAAATGCACACCAGGTTGTTTTGGCGCTGGTACCACTTTGGTTAAATCCAGTTTGAATTTATTAGCTCGCGCCTGCCCCAGCGTCAGCAGTTTTTCACCTGGCCTGCTGCGGGCATGCTGCTCACGAGCTCTGACGTATTCATCATTCACCCGTTCTAAAAAAGCTGGCTTATGTTCTTTGCTGATCAGCGACTGCACTACAGACACGCTGCGTGACGCATTAGGCACATAAACCACACCATGCTGATAACTGGGTGCAATTTTTATCGCGGTATGGGCTTTAGACGTCGTAGCGCCACCTATCAGCAGTGGGATGTCAAAACCTAAGCGGGTCATTTCTTTGGCCACATGCACCATCTCGTCCAGAGAAGGCGTAATAAGCCCGGACAAGCCGATAATATCGACATTCAGTTCTTTGGCTTTTTGCAGCAAAGTGGCGCATGGCACCATCACGCCAAGATCGATGACTTCATAGTTATTACACTGCAGCACCACACCCACAATGTTTTTGCCTATGTCGTGCACATCGCCTTTAACTGTCGCCATCAGCACTTTGCCCTGAGCACGAGCACCAGTGCCGGCTTTTTCCAGTTCGATAAAAGGCTGTAAATAGGCCACAGCTTTTTTCATCACACGGGCGGATTTAACCACCTGAGGTAAGAACATTTTACCTTCGCCGAATAAGTCACCGACCACGTTCATGCCGTCCATCAGCGGACCTTCAATCACATGCAAAGGCCGCTCTACAGTGAGGCGGGCTTCTTCGGTGTCCTGATCGATAAAGTCGGTAATACCTTTCACTAAAGCATGTTCAAGACGTTTATTGACAGGCCAGGCGCGCCAGGCTTCATCTTCCTTAACGGCAACAGAGCCATCGCCTTTAAATTCAGCGGCAATATCCAGTAAGCGTTCTGTGGCGTCGTCGCGGCGGTTTAAGATCACATCTTCTACCCGCTCACGTAATAACTCTGGAATATCGTCATACACAGCCAACTGGCCTGCGTTGACTATGCCCATGTCCATGCCGGCCCCAATGGCATGGTACAAAAACACCGAGTGCATGGCTTCACGCACAGGGTCGTTACCACGGAACGAAAAAGAGATATTGGACACGCCACCTGAGATTTTAGCGTAAGGGCATAAACGCTTGATTTCACGGGTGGCTTCAATAAAGTCGACCGCGTAATTGTTATGCTCTTCTATGCCTGTCGCCACGGCAAAAATATTAGGATCAAAAATAATATCTTCTGGTGGAAAACCAATCTGATTGACCAGAATGTCGTAGGCACGCTGACAGATTTCAACTTTACGCGCTTTGGTATCAGCCTGACCTTTTTCGTCAAAGGCCATCACCACCACAGCGGCACCATAACGGCGCAACAATTTCGCCTGATACAAAAACGGCTCTATGCCTTCTTTGAGCGAAATAGAATTGACGACAGGCTTACCCTGAATACATTTCAGTGCAGCTTCTATCACTTCCCATTTCGACGAGTCGACCATAATAGGCACACGGGAAATATCGGGTTCAGACGCCAGTAAATTCAGGTAACGCACCATGGCTGCCTTGCTGTCGAGCATGGCTTCGTCCATGTTGATATCAATGATCTGAGCGCCACTTTCGACTTGCTGACGCGCAACATCCAAAGCTTTTTCGTATTCGCCTTCTAAAATCAGCTTTTTAAAACGGGCTGAGCCAGTGACGTTAGTGCGTTCACCAACGTTAATAAAACGGGCTTGTTGTCGCATTACCACTCCAGACCAAAAGCTTCTAAACCAGACAAATGAAACTGATGTGTTTTTTCTTTCGGCTGACGTGCAGGTTTTCCTGCCACCACATCACTGATAGCCCTGATATGTTCAGGCGTGGTGCCACAACAACCACCGACAATATTTAAAAAACCCTGCTCTGCCCAGTCCGCAATTTCTTTGGCCATCTCTACAGCGTCTAAGTCGTATTCACCAAACTCATTGGGTAAACCAGCGTTTGGATGCACTGAAACATAACATTCTGAAATACCAGATAGCGTCTCTACATAAGGCCGCAATAAATCGGGGCCTAAAGCGCAGTTCAGGCCAAAACTAACAGGTTGCACATGAGCGAGTGAATGATAAAAGGCTTCAGTCGTCTGGCCGGATAAAGTGCGACCAGAGGCATCAGTGATAGTACCGGAGATCATCACAGGTAAACTGAAACCCAGTTCATCAAATACTTTGAGTACCGCAAAAGCCGCAGCTTTAGCGTTGAGCGTATCAAAAATGGTTTCCAGCATAATAATGTCAGCACCGCCTTCAATCAGCGCATGAGTGGATTCACAATAGGCTTCGACTAAGGTGTCAAAATCGACATTACGATAACCCGGATCGTTTACATCAGGCGAAATAGAAGCAGTTCTATTGGTAGGGCCTAATACACCAGCAACAAAACGTGGTTTATCCGGCGTGCTGTATTCATCACAAGCCTGACGTGCCAAAGCGGCCGACTCGCGGTTGATACGGGCAGACAGATGTGACATGTCATAATCGGCCATAGCTATGGGCGTGGCGTTAAAGCTGTTCGTTTCCAGAATATCAGCACCAGCAGCCAAGTACTGGCGATGAATATCCAGAATAAGTTCAGGTTTGGTCAACACCAATAAGTCGTTATTACCTTTTAAATCAGTAGACCAATTGGCAAACTCAGTGCCACGGTAATCTTCTTCCTGCAATTTATACTGTTGGATCATAGTACCCATAGCACCATCTAGTACCAGAATACGTTGGCCTAACAGCGCACGAAGGGCGTCTGGGGTTAACACACTGCGATTGGTCATAACTGCTGCCCTATCTGCTGAATATCAAAAGGTGTGGCCTGATACACATAATAATTCAGCCAGTTGCTGAATAATAAAAAGGCATGGCTTTGCCATAACTTATGCGGACCTTTGGCCGGATCATTTTGTTTATAGTAGTTCTCAGGAATTTTTGGCTCAAGACCTGCGGCGACATCGCGCTGGTATTCATCATTCAAGGTGGTCAAATCGTACTCAGGATGACCGGTCACAAACACCCGGCTGCCGGTGCTGTTTTGCAGCAAATAAGCGCCTGTCGCATCAGCTTCTGCCAATACATGCAAATCCGGATGATGTTGGTATTTTTGTTTTGGCACCTGGGCATAACGTGAATGGGGCACCAAAAATTCATCGTCAAAACCCCGAACTAAAGGGCTTAAAGGCTGAGAGACGTTTTGCCAATACACACCTGATAACTTCTCACCACGAATTTCACGCTGCAAGCCATAGTAATGATACAAAGCCGCATGAGCAGCCCAGCACAAAAACAAGGTTGAAGTCACATGCCGGTCAGCCCAGGTCAAAATTTCTGCCAGTTGAGGCCAATAACTGACATCCTCGTAATTGACTAAACCTAAAGGCGCACCTGTGATAATAAGGCCATCATAATTTTGCTGCTGTACATCAGAAAAATAGCGATAAAAACAGTCGAGATGATTTTGTGGCGTATTTTTGCTGACATGGTTGTCGAGTCTTATCAGCTCCACATCCACTTGCAGCGGACTATTGGCCAATAAGCGCAGCAGCTGAATTTCAGTCGCAACTTTATTTGGCATTAAATTCAGAATAGCGATTTTCAGCGGCCGGATATCCTGTGATAAAGCCCGGCTTTCAGTCATGACAAAAACGTTCTCTGCAGAAAGAGCTTCTACAGCAGGCAACTGATCAATGACTTTAATAGGCATAGCATCTCCGACAAGGCTGAAAAATGAGGTTACTCTGGCTCAAAGCATTGGAAATGTCAACTTCTAAACGTTTAGACGTCTAAATTAAAAAAAGTAAAAATCTGCTTTGACGTTTCCAACTGGCTTATTCCTGTTTATGCTTAAAAAATCTTTCACCAACAGGACATACTCATGCAAAAAACCTGTTCCCCGTTTTTGCTGTTATGTTGTTTACTGTGGTGTTTTTCCGCTTT
Organism: Rheinheimera sp. A13L; assembly: GCF_000217935.1. Lineage (GTDB taxonomy): Bacteria > Pseudomonadota > Gammaproteobacteria > Enterobacterales > Alteromonadaceae > Pararheinheimera. The sequence goes on along the minus strand of NZ_AFHI01000009.1, from coordinate 91,461 downwards.
GGCAAAGCCCATCACTATTTATATCAGAGATGATGTTTACCAGGATTATCTGGCTTTTCTGGATGGTCGTGATGTATTAGAACTGACAGATTTCAGCGGCAGTTTTATGCGCCGTGATGTGGCCGACATGGTATTGCTGCAGCAAGCGCTGAAGCTGGGCGGTTTCCATAAAAATTTTCATTACCTGCCGGGTAAAGTGAATTTTCGTAATACCAAAATGCTGGAGAATGGCGAGCTGCTGCTGAGTTTTGACACCTACTGGCTTAGTGATGCCAACAAACTGTCCGATAAGGTCTATATATCCAGTCCCATAGTAAAACGTGGTCACTATATGGCTGGCATTTACGCCAGCCCAGACAATACCAAAGTATTTGCAATAAAAGAGTTGAAGGACCTGCAAAAGCTGACCGCCGTGTCGACCCCCAAATGGCATACAGATTGGGCAACTTTATCGGCTTTGCCATTAAAAGAGCTGATCAGAGAGGACGAATGGTTGAGCCAGGCCCGCATGGTGCATATGCAATGGGTTGATTTTATGTTGATGCCTTTTTATCCGTCCTCTGACGGCAGCTTTGTGCTGGAGCAAATTAAACTGCAACTGGTGCCCGGTCTTGCGGTTTTACTGGATGACAGCAGGCATTTTGTCATCAGCAAACAGCACCCAGAAGGTAAGCTGGCTTATACGGCGTTAAATAAAGGGCTGGCCTTGTTGGAGCAACAAGGCCGCATTGAGCAACTGTATTCGCAAGCTGGTTTTTTTATCGACCAGAAAAAATACAAAGTGCTAAACCCTTCGCAGCAAAAGGCTAAGCAATAAGGGCAACAAGTAGCGCTATACCCCACCACATCATACTTCTGCATCAAACCGAACCAAAACAAAGCCGGTAAAAACAACAAACCCGACCTGAGCCGGGTTTGTTTTGTATTTTGTAGTGATATCAGCCTGAGCTACCAGAGCTTGAGCCGATACAGCCTGAGCGAATACAGCTTACAGGTCTGCTTCTGCATCAGCTGGCAGCATACCAAAATCTTCTGCTGGTGACGGAGCACCTTTAGATGGTTCCAGTAACAGCATACGGCGTAATTCAGCTTCAATTTCTTTGGCAACAGCAGGGTTTTCCTGCAGGTACTTCATGGCGTTGGCTTTACCCTGACCAATTTTGTTGCCTTTGTATGCATACCAGGCACCGGCTTTGTCGATCAACTTATGCAGTACACCTAAGTCGACTAACTCGCCATCTTTGCTGATACCAGCGCCGTACATAATAATAAATTCGGCTTGTTTAAACGGTGGTGCTACTTTGTTTTTTACCACTTTGACGCGGGTTTCGTTACCCGTCACTTCGTCGCCATCTTTGACAGAACCAGTACGACGAATATCTAAACGTACTGAAGCGTAGAATTTTAATGCGTTACCGCCTGTCGTAGTTTCTGGTGAACCAAACATCACACCAATTTTCATACGGATTTGGTTGATGAAAATACATAAAGTGTTTGAACGTTTGATATTACCTGTCAGTTTACGCAGCGCCTGAGACATTAAACGTGCCTGTAAACCTACATGGCTGTCACCCATATCGCCTTCAATTTCAGCGCGTGGTGTTAAAGCGGCCACTGAGTCGACAACAATGACGTCTACCGCTGCTGAGCGCACTAACATGTCACAGATTTCCAGTGCCTGCTCACCCGTATCCGGCTGAGACACTAATAAATCATCGACATTCACACCTAATTTTTTAGCATATACAGGGTCCAGCGCGTGTTCAGCATCGATAAAAGCACAGGTTTTACCCATACGCTGAGCTTCAGCTACGACTTGTAAAGTTAAAGTCGTTTTACCTGAAGATTCAGGACCGTAGATCTCAACAATACGACCACAAGGCAAACCGCCTATGCCGAGCGCAATATCCAAACCTAACGAACCTGTAGGGATAAAGTCGATATCAAGCGCAGTGCTGTCGCCCAGACGCATAATTGAACCTTTACCAAACTGGCGTTCGATTTGACCTAAGGCTGCGGTCAGTGCTTTTTGTTTATTGTCGTCCATTGCTCTCTCCGGTGGATTCTTGGATGCACTCAAAGTGCTGTATGCTCATACAGTAGTCTTTTTGCTTTAGTCTGTCAATAACAAGATCAACTGCTGCAAGACAAAATCGATTGCCTGCTGGCGCACTGTGGCTCTGTCGCCATCAAAGATACGGTGCGACAATACCTGATGGCCCAAAATTTCAAAACAGAAAAACACAGTACCCACAGGTTTGGTGGCAGAACCGCCGTCAGGGCCTGCAATACCAGACACTGCGACTGCCACTTCAGCACCAGCGGCTTTGGCAGCACCTACAGCCATTTCCAATACAGTTTCTTTACTGACAGCACCGTATTGCAACAAGGTTTCAGCTTTTACACCTAACAGCTGTTGCTTGGATTTATTGCTGTAGGTGACAAAAGATCGGTCCAGATAAGCCGAACTGCCAGGCACTGCGGTTAACACATAAGCAATACCACCCCCAGTGCAGGATTCTGCTGTGGTGATACTGATGTTTTTCCGCAATAATAGCGCTCCGAGATCCGCCGCCAATTGATAGGTGGTTACTGGAATTGTCATCTTTGGTCCAACGCAGGAATTATTAAGCCATTATGCCGCCAGAACAGAAAGACGGGCAAGCCCTAAGCCCGCACACTCCGATGATGCAACAGTACCTTGGCCTGAAATGCCAGCATCCTGATATTTTGCTGTTTTATCGTATGGGTGACTTTTACGAGCTGTTTTACGATGACGCCAAAAAGGCCTCTGCCCTGTTAGATATTTCCCTGACCAAAAGAGGTCAGTCGGCGGGTCAGCCTATTCCTATGGCAGGCGTGCCTTATCACTCGATAGAAGGTTATTTAGCCCGTTTAGTGCAACTGGGTGAGTCCGCTGCTATTTGTGAACAAATCGGCGATCCGGCTTTGAGCAAAGGGCCTGTTGAACGTGCTGTGGTGCGTATTGTGACTCCAGGCACAGTCACAGACGAAGCGCTGCTGAATGAACGGCAAGACACCCTGGTGTCGGCTTTGTATCAGCAAAAAGGCAGTTATGGTTTTGCTTATCTGGATTTAAGCAGCGGCCGTTTTTTAGTTAACGAAGTCACCCATCTGGATGACTTATTGGCGTTGTTGCAGCGTTTAAATCCTGCAGAAATTTTATATGCCGAAGAGCAGGACTGGCCGGATAGCGTCATTAACCGTAAAGGTGTGCGCCGCCGCCCTGTCTGGGAATTTGAGTTAAGCAACGCCAAACGCTTGTTAACCCAACAATTCGGCACCCGCGACTTACAAAGTTTTGGCGTAGAACAAGCCCCTGTGTCGCTGATGGCCGCAGGCTGCCTAATGGGGTATGTCAAAGACACCCAGCGCGCTCAGTTACCTCATATCCGTTCTATCGCTCTTGAACGTAATCAGGACTGTATAGTACTGGATGCAGCAACCCGACGTAATTTAGAGCTGACCCAAACCTTAGCTGGCCAGTTTGATCACACGCTCGCAGCTGTGCTTGACCAATGCCAGACCGCTATGGGCAGCCGTTTATTAAAGCGCTGGATCCATGCGCCGCTACGCGATCAGGCCTTGGTGACAGGCCGTCATCAGGCCGTTGCTGAATTGCAGCAGCATCATCAAAACTTACAGCCACTGTTTAAACAAGTGGGTGATACAGAACGCGTTATTGCCCGCTTAGCACTTCGAAGCGCCCGACCCCGAGATTTCTCACGTTTACGTGCGGCTTTGCAGTTATTGCCAGAACTATCGCCTGAATTGAGCCAATTACAAAGCCCTTTATTGGCTCAGTTGACCGCTAAATGTCAGCCGCTGCCAGAGCTTTGTGATTTATTAGAGCGTGCCATAGTTGAAACCCCTCCTATGCTAATTCGCGATGGCGGCGTGATAGCTTCTGGCTACAACGCCGCATTGGATCAATGGCGTGAACTGGCAACAGGTGCCACTGATTATCTGGAGCGACTGGAGCAACGAGAAAAAGAACGTACCGGCATAGCGTCACTCAAAGTGGGTTTTAACAGAGTAGCTGGCTATTACATTGAAACCGGCCGCAGCGCTGCCGATCAGGTTCCAGCGGATTATATTCGCCGCCAGACGTTAAAAAACAACGAACGTTTTATTATTCCTGAATTAAAAGAATACGAAGACAAGGTGCTTGGCAGTCAAAGCAAAGCTTTGGCATTGGAAAAGCAGCTGTATGAAGAGTTGTTTGATTTAACAGCACCTTACCTGGCTGAACTGCAGCAACTTTCAGCGGCTTTGGCCGAGCTGGATTTACTCACCAACTTTGCCGAACGGGCTGAACAGCTGAACTACCATCAGCCAGAACTGACGCCAGAGCCAGGAATACAGATAGAAGCAGGTCGTCACCCCGTAGTAGAACAGGTAATGACAGAACCTTTTATCGCGAACCCACTTAAGCTGTCGCCAGAGCGGCGCATGCTGATGATTACAGGCCCGAATATGGGCGGTAAATCGACTTATATGCGTCAGAATGCGTTGATCGTCCTGATGGCTTATATAGGTAGTTTTGTTCCGGCAGAGCGCGCTGTATTAGGCCCGGTCGACCGGATATTCACCCGGGTGGGTGCATCCGATGATTTGGCGTCAGGCCGTTCTACCTTTATGGTGGAAATGACAGAAACTGCCACTATTTTGCATCATGCGACAGCGCAAAGCTTAGTGTTGATGGATGAAATAGGCCGTGGCACCAGTACTTATGATGGTTTGTCTTTGGCCTGGGCCTGTGCTGAATACCTGGCGCAGCAACTGAAAGCCATGACCTTGTTTGCCACCCATTATTTTGAGTTAACTGAACTAGCCTCTCAGTTACAGGGCTTAGCCAATATTCACCTGGATGCGGTCGAGCACGACGAACACATCGTCTTTATGCATCAGGTGCAAGACGGCGCAGCCAGTAAAAGTTATGGTCTACAGGTGGCTCAGTTGGCTGGCGTGCCCAGGATAGTGATCCAAAAAGCCAAACAAAAACTGGCTCAATTGGAACAACAGTCAGTTGTCAGTGCCAAAGCGCCTGCAGCGGCTAAAACAGCAGAACCTTTGCAGCAACAATTATTTGTCGAAGCAGAACCTCACCCAATACTGGAGCAACTGGCAAAACTGGATCCTGATCAGCTATCAGCCCGTCAGGCTTTGGATTTGTTGTATCAACTGAAAGCCAGCTTGTAGAAATAGGGTTGAAAAAGGAGCGTTGTTATTTCTGAACTAAGTTTGTCCAAAGCGGCCAGTTGTATTCCCTTGGTGTGGGCAGGCCCTATACTACGCCGCCTGACACCAAAGCGGCTATGTCTCTGGTTAGCCACTTGCGAGCCAGTGGAATTAAAACTTCAGCTTCAACCTGAACAAGGTGAACCGCTAGAGTTTGACGCAACACAGCTGCAGCCCTTTGTGCAACAACTTCAGCTTGCTGGCAAACTCTATCTGTATTTTTTGGATTTGGAACTGCATGAGGCGCTGCCAACTGAACGCTGGATCAGTCATGACCTGCAGTTAAAAACCAACACAAGCGACTGGCAAAACTGGCGTCAGTGGGCGGACGATTTAGTCTATCCGGGCCGGGACTTGCCAGGGTTTATCATCAAACCCAAAGTACATTCGGTGTTACATGGCTCCTGTCGCAAACCACATTTTGGCAGTGGTGATGGCTTAGTCCGCGCTGATCAGCAACTGTTGGAAACCAGCCCAGCAGAGTGGCCATCGTTTTTAATGTTAAGTGGCGATCAAGTCTACACAGACGACGTAGCAGCACCCACGCTTTATGCCATTCATCAACTGATTGTCAAACTGGATTTTGCCGACGAAACCTTACCTTGTGCCACTTTGAGCTCTGCGCACCAGTTGCATAGTGAGACGCCATTTTATTATCAGCGCGAAAAACTCTTACCCGGTACTGACGCAGGCTTTGCTGTGTTAAAGCAACTGTTTCAAGGTGCAAAAAAACCTGTTTTTACCACCGACAGTGCACACAATCATTTAATTTCGCTGGCGGAAATGTTTTCGATGTATCTGCTGGTATGGTCGCCCGCTCCATGGCAGGGATTGGATCTGCAGATGCCGGAAGCCCTGCTGAATAGCTTTAGTCCGGAGCGCCAGAAGCGCAGCATCAACTACAGTAAAAACCTGGAGCAGTTCAGAGCAGGTTTAGGTCAGGTCAGACGGTTAATGGCTCATCTGCCTGTTGCCATGATGTTTGATGATCACGATGTCACCGACGACTGGAATTTAACTGCAGAGTGGGAAAAAACGGCTTACGAGCATCCGTTCTCACGGCGTATTATTGGCAATGCACTGATGGGCTATCTGCTGTTTCAGGGCTGGGGTAATGCACCGGAAAAAGTCCAAAAGCTGATACCCGTGTGCCAACAGGCGCTGAATCAACCCGGCACCCCCTCTCATGATGAATGCATCAACAGCCTGCTCAAATTCTCTGAGTGGCATTACAGCTGGCCTACCCAGCCACCATTATTGGTGCTCGATACCCGCACTCAGCGCTGGCGGTCAGAAACATCACTGGGAAAGCCTTCAGGCTTAATGGACTGGGAATCTATTACTGAATTGCAGCAACAACTGCTGGGCCATCAAGCTGTATTGCTGGTGTCCCCTGCCCCTGTATTTGGCGTGAAATTAATTGAAACTATTCAGCGTATCTTTACCAGCTTCGGCAAACCTTTGATGGTGGATGCTGAAAACTGGATGACGCATCCGGGTTCAGCTTATGCACTGCTGAATTTATTCCGTCATCCAAAAACACCACGCAACTTTGTTATTTTATCCGGCGATGTGCATTACAGCTTTGTATTTCAGGTGGCGCTACGGCACAAACAACAAAGCCCGGCCATCTGGCAAATTACCAGCAGTGGTCTGAAAAATGAGTTTCCACACCGACTTCTGGCCATTTTAGATACAGCCAACCGCTGGCTTTACGCCTCCCGTTCGCCACTGAACTGGTTTACCAAAAGACGCCGTATGAAAATCACTCACCACAAGCCGATAGGTGAAACCAAAGGTCGCCGTTTGGTGAACTCCGCTGGTATAGGTTTACTCGAACTAACGTCTGAAGGTGTGCCCTGTAAAATTCAACAGCTGTGTGCTGATGGCGAAACCGTCAGTTTTGAGCTGGAAAAAGGCGATGATGAAATGGCGCTGGATTTGAGTTTATGAGTTGGGGGAAGCCACCACTTCAAACTTACAGCAGGTATCTATGATCAGGCTTTGGTATCAATACCAATAGTACGCCCCTGATGTTGCTGCATAGCCGACATGGCGGTTTGCAGCATGTTGAGTGTATCTTTGTCATGACGTGATAAAGCTCCTTCAATGCCATCACGTACTTTTTGCATAAAATTAACGGCTTCCCCATTGTCTGCCATCAGCAGTTCGCCAGTGGCTCCGGCATCGACCGGAATGTTCATCGTCATGGCCATAAAAGCTCTGCTTTCGTCCAAAGACATTTCACCACTACGAATTTGCTCGTTCACCCAGCCACGCATTTCCTGCCGTGTCATCTGATGAAAGTCGGCTTGTTTGCTGTCCGTCTTCGCCGCTGCGGGTTCACCATCTGAGTAACCTTGCACCGATAAAGATTTTTTGCTGTAACTGTCCACAGATGACTGAGTTTGCTGGCTGTTGTAGAGATAGTTTATTCCTGCATCAATTTTCATCGGAGTCTCCTTTGCTCATCCAGATCCACTACTGAATAAGCAAAGCCTGTGCCGTTTTATCACTATTAGGCACAAAAGACTGGTTAGTATCTGAGCAAAGGTCATTGAGCTGCGTATTGTGATGTTAAAAAGTCGATTTTCAGATAGGACAGGCAAAAAATTGCCTTTTGGCGGCATAAAATGACAGTGATTTTTTCATGTAGAGCACAGGGGAATAGCCTGTTAAAGGAGGCAGAGTCAGATCGGCACTACATCCACCTCCACTTCCAGCAAATGCACACCATGGCCTTGCAATAAGCCTTTCAGCGGCACTACGTCAGCATAATCACGGCCATAAGCTAAAGTGATATGACGCTCTGCCGGCATCAGGTTGTTGGTCGGATCAAAATCGACCCAACCCAGCTGTGGATCGTAAACAGCAAACCAGGCATGAGAGGCATCAGCTCCTATTAAACGTGGCTGCCCTTCTGGTGGCGAGGTTTCCAGATAACCACTGACATAACGCGCTGGTATACCTAAAGCGCGTAAACAACTGACAGCCAGCTGGGCAAAGTCCTGACAAACCCCCTTTTTATGCAGCAGCACTTCAGACACAGGTGTGACGACTGAGCTGAACTCAGGGTCGTATTCAAACTGGTGAAATATTAAATCCGTCAGTTGTTGGGCTAACTGTAATACTGTGAGCTTCGGGTCAGCTATGCTCTGGATCAATGCCTTGGTTTCATCAAGCACCGGGATCATCCGGCTTGGACCTGAACATAACAGCGCTTTAAGTTGTTCGGGCGAATAACCTTGTTGCTGGCGAAAAAATGCGGCGACTTCAGGCCAGGGCTGAGTGAGATCCAAAGCCAGACTCTGCTGGCGTGGCAAGACTTCAACCACAGAAAAAGCAGTCACTGCCAGTTGCTGATGCGGTGGTTGCAAGTGAATAAAATGCTGGGTATTGCCAAAGGTATCTGTTCTGGCATAGACAGAAGAGGCTGTGGGCGACACCTGTAGCTCAAAACTGCATAGCTCTTGTGTTGGCAATTGCCGTGGCTGCAAACAAGCCAGATTGTAACTATTGGCCACAGGATGCTGGTAACAATAACGGGTCAGGTGACGGATTTGGTACTTCATATAGTCGCCCCTGTTGTGGCGGGTCTTGTGCCCGCCCGCCTGAAATTCAAATCAATGCTCATTTAAAAACTCTGCCAGGATCTGCCCGCTTCGGCATGGCTGAAATACGACAACGTAATGCTGTCGGATAATTGCCGCAGCACCGAATGCAACTGCTGTAGCAAGCGACTCAGCTCTGGTGTTGCCTGTAACTGATCATTAAAGAGTTGTTCAGGCTCAGCCAGTTGCAGTAAAGATACCAGCTCTACCGCCAGTTTTTGCTCACGGCTTAATACCACAGCTGAACCGGGTTTAGGCAGTTGCTGAATTTGACTGGCAAGCCGGGCGCACTGATAACCCACAGAACGTGGCGTACTGTCATCCAACAGCAGTAAATCAATCACCGCCAACGGATGCAGCTCGGTTTTATAACGGCGTCTGTAAGTCATTAAGGTGTCCGTCATACGCAGCACCGACTCCATTAACGAAGCACTGCAGTTACAGCCTTGATCAAATACAAAGACTTCCTGCAACAAGGTGACACTTTGCAATGCCCTTTCCATATGCTGGCCCAAATCCATAAACCTTAAGGTTTGGGTACGGCTCATGGTTTCGTTATTCAAACCATAAATAGCAGTTTGCAGCAAAATTACTTCATCCAGTAAACGCACCATCTGCTGGGGTTGCTGCCAGTTCAGCGGATGAGGCCATTGCGTCAGCGCCAGCTGTAATTTATCCAGCACATACCAGGTATCTTCACTGAAGTATTCCCGTACTGACTGAGCATTAAACAATAAATTTTTCAGCACCTGAGCTAAACCTGCCGGATGCTGCAATGAAAACAATTCACTTAAGGCCTGCTGCAAAGCGCTGGTTTGTTGTAATGAACTCAGCGCAATACTGTCTGGCAAAGTTCCATTGGCCTGCAGACAAAAACGGACTAAGGCTCTGCTGTCATTTTGTTGACCGGCTGTGACCTGGAAACTGGTTAAAAGCGGCACTGTGTAACGTAAAGCCCGGCAAACTAAATTCAGCCGCTCGTTATAACGGCCGAGCCAAAATAAATGGTCGGCAACACGGCTTGGCAACAGACCACTATGACGGGACAATAAAATACGTTTTTGGGTATTTTGCAGTAAGCTGACTGCATGGTCCTGATCGGCCAGCACCCAGACATCTTTGGCCACAAAGCCCATGCTGTAGTGCTGCTGCAAACTTTTTGCATCAGGGCTGATACGGGCCAGAGCGCCAGGCATTACAGCAGCTGTGTGTTGCTCGGATAACAAAGCAAATAAACGCAAGACGCCATACTGCTGATGTTCGCCTTGAGTACTGTTCCAGCAAGGCACAGAACTTAATGGCAGTAAGCGGATGGCGATAAAAAGTCTGGGTTCTGCCAGAAGTTGTTGCTGTAACTGCTGTTGTTGCAACGGGTCCAGTTCGGCCCAAAGCCAGCTTTGGGCCGTGTCGATCCGGCGGAATCGATAATGGGTGGCTTCAGATAAAACCTGTTGTAACTGCTCCGGCTGACCACACCAAAAAGCGGCAGTGGTGGGTAACAGCAATTCTTCATTTAAAAGCCTTCTGCATATCTCTGGTAAAAAAGGCAATAACACGCCAGAGTCCAGCAAGGCGCTTCCAGGCGGATTAGCACAAAACAGCTGCTGCTGACGAATACTTTGCAGTAAACCTGCAGTGCCTGTGGAATCCGGATCCAGCTCCAGCGCATCACAAGCTGCATCGGGTAAATAACGCATCAGGCTGTCGACTTGCTGCAAACCTGTGACTGTTTTTAACCACAAAGCACCGTCTTTAAACATCAGATCGGCACTGTGCATCAAAGCTATATCTAAATAATTGGCTAAAAAAGCATGTTCAAAATAGGCGGCGTCACGTTTGCCGTGGGTTAACAAACCACAAAGTGGCCGCCGTCCTTCGGCTGTATGACCTGTGCCCTGAGCAAACACCAGCTGCAATTTACGGAAAAAACCAGCCAGCTGGCTTTTGCCAATGCTGTGGTTGAGCTCACCAATACAGTGATTAAAGGCCAGCCTGTGCTCTAATACAAAACCCAGCCCTGCTGGCATCTGGCTTTGATCGGCATAAACACAAAAGGCACCATTCTCATCACGGCCTATATCGACCGCCAGCAAACTCAACCATTGTTGATGATTAGGCACAAGCTGATGACAAGGCAATAAATAATTTTTGTTCTGAAAAATCAGTTCGGCAGGCAAGACGCCCTGCTGTATCAGTAGCTGAGGGCCATACAAATCCTGCAATACCATAGAGAGCAGCAATTGGCGCTGCTTTACACCCGCCTGCAGCTGCTGCCACTCGTTATCACTAATCAGCCATGGCATTAAATCCAGCTGACGTTGTTGCTCCAGCCAGGGATCAAAAGTAGCGCCATTTTCCCGCAACTGATGTTGCAAGTCGGTATGCAGCTGCACCAGATGTTGCTGACTTTGCTGCTGCCACCACAACTCTAACTGCTGCCACTGAGGTAAATCAGTCCAGCGTTGCTGCTCTGTATTCAAACTTCGGCTTTGCACTACAGTGGCCATAGATCAGGCCGACATTTGCTGGCTGAGATCTGTGGAAAATTCAAGCTTGGGCGTACAAATCACCTGATGCAATTCAATAATTCCTGTCTGGATTTCATCGATCAACTGATGCAATTGGCCTGTAGTCAGTTCTGATAAGCTTTGTGTTTTTAACAAATCCTGCAACTGCCAAATCCGCTGTAATATTGCAGCGCCGTGAGGCAAGCCTTTGGCTGATGCTACTATACGATGCAAACAGTAAGCAATGGAGCGGGGAAAGTCAGCATAAGTCAGCAAATAATCCACCGCATCTACTTCAGTGTTTTGATGTGCCAGATAATAGTGGTACGACTCCACGCCACCCAACGCATTTAAAATCGAGGTCCAGCGAAAACGGGGTCTTTTGATATCGGTCGGTTGCAGTTGCTGTAGCACCATTACATCCATAATACGGGTCGTCATATCAGCCCGCTCTAAGTGTCGGCCAATATTAAACAAATCAAACGCATCACTACGCAGCATAGTGCCATCCAGCACCCCAACCACCATCTGACAACGACGGCTGACTTCGTTCATCAGACGGTATCTGTGCTGGCGGCCTTGCAACTGCTGGCAATGCTCCTGCAAAAACAAATCCAGCGAATTCAGCTCTTCCCACATATCACGGGGGATCAACTGCCGTACTGTTCTGGCATTTTGTTTCAGCGCTGTACAAGCGGCACGAATAGAGACTTCACTATCCACATCTGTGATTAAAAAGCCCATCACTTGTTGCTCTACCGTCAAATCGCTGGCTGGCAAGCCGCTTAGCAATTCGGCGCCATTTTGACCTAAGACATCCAGTAATAATGGCCAGCTGAATTGGCTGTCTTTGTGGCTGTCGATCAGTAAATGGCTGGTGGCATTAATTAATCGCGCCGTGTCGTCCAGCCGTTCCAGATAACGGCCTAACCAGAAAATATGGTCCAGAGATTTTAATAACATAGATCAGACCTCATCGTTGATGATCCAGGTGTCTTTGCTACCGCCGCCTTGCGACGAGTTCACCACCAAAGAGCCTTTTTTCAGTGCCACCCGACTTAAACCACCGGTGGTGCAGTACAAATCTCTGCCCTGCAAAATAAAGGGCCGTAAATCCAGATGCCGGGGTTCCAGCACTCCATCACATAAAGTAGGAGCTGTGGATAACGCCAGAGTGGGCTGAGCGATAAAGTTGCGCGGATTGGCTTTAATGGCTTCTGCCATCTGCTGTTGCTCTTCTTTGGTTGAGCGTGGGCCTATTAAAATGCCATAGCCACCGGATTCATTGGCGGGTTTCACCACCAGTTTGTCCAGATTGGCGAGCACATAGTCCCTTTGTTTTTTATCCAGACACAAATAGGTAGGAACATTGTCGATCAGCGGTTGTTCGCCCAGATAATAATTGATGATTTCTGGCACATAAGCGTAAATCACTTTATCGTCTGCCACTCCGGAACCAGGCGCGTTAGCAATAGACACATTGCCTTTAGCCCATGCATTGATCAAACCCGGAATACCTAAAACTGAATCTGGCCTAAAGGCTTGTGGGTCAATAAATACATCATCCACCCTGCGGTAAATCACATCCACCCGCTGCAGGCCGTGCAAGGTTTTCAGATAAACAATATCATCCTGCACCAGTAAATCGGTATTTTCTGCCAGCTCTATTCCCATTTGCCGGGCTAAAAAGCTGTGCTCAAAATAAGCGGAGTTATAAACACCAGGCGTCAACAGCACTATACAAGGCACATCGCCTGGGCGAGGTGATAAAGAGGCCAGCATACGCCACAGCTGATGCGGATAATCGTCTACAGGGTAGATAAAGGAGTCGGCAAATAATTCCGGAAATACCCGTTTCATCACAGTGCGGTTTTCCAGCATATAAGACACACCGGATGGCACCCGCAAGTTATCTTCCAGCACCAAAAATTTGCCAGAGCCGTCACGTACCAAATCAGTCCCGCAGATATTGGCCCACACCCCATAACGGGGCGAAATGCCCTTACATGGTGCAAGGTAGTTGCGGGAGTCCAACACCAGGTCGGCCGGTACTATGCCGTCTTTAAGGATACGTTGATCATGGTACAAGTCGTCAATAAACAGGTTTAAAGCCGCTAAACGTTGCTTCAGGCCAGCGCTGGTTTTTTGCCATTCAGAGCTTGGGATAGTGCGAGGCATCACATCTAAAGGCCAGCAGCGATCAATATTATTGCCGTCTGAATACAAGGTAAAACAAACACCCATAGCGCTAATCGTTTGATTTAACTGCTCTTGTCGCTGTATCAGCTCAGCAGAACCGTGGCGGTCGATAAAACGGGCTATAGCCGCGGCCGGAGTCCGTATTTGTCCGTCCGCCTGCACCAGTTCATCAAAGCACTGGTCAATTTGCTGATAGTGCCCAAAACTTTTTGCACCCATTGGCGACTCCTTCCCGTCCGATACAACCCGAACATCATCAGTTCAAGGCCTGTTTTTTTAGTTCTGTATCAGAAAGGAGCAAGGGTTATGCCACTACAAAAAACAAAAGGGGCTTGCGTCACTGATCTTATGCGATCAGTGACGCAAGCCCCTTTAGCAGGGAGAATTATTCCTGAAATAAAGTTTCGATATTCAGTCCCTGATGAGTAACAATTTCACGCAGACGGCGTAGTGCCTCCACCTGAATCTGCCGCACTCGTTCACGGGTTAAACCTATCTCTTTACCTACATCTTCCAAGGTCGAAGGTTCATAACCTAATAAACCAAAACGTCGGGCTAATACTTCGCGCTGTTTAGGATTCAGCTCGTCTAGCCATATCACCAGATGCTGACGAATATCGGCATCCTGTAATTCAGTCTCAGGGCCCAGTTCTTTTTCATCAGCCAATACATCAAGTAATTGCTTTTCTGAAGAGCCTGCAACAGGAGTATCAACTGACGTAATTTTTTCATTCAGTTTCAACATCTTGCGTACTTCTTCGACAGGCCTGTCTAATGCTGCTGCAATTTCTTCTGGCGTTGGCTCATGGTCCAGTCGCTGTGATAACTCACGGGCAGCCCGCAGGTAAATATTCAGCTCTTTCACTACATGAATAGGCAAACGAATAGTGCGGGTTTGATTCATAATGGCCCGCTCTATGGTTTGGCGGATCCACCAGGTGGCGTACGTTGAAAAACGAAAACCACGTTCAGGATCAAATTTTTCCACAGCCCGAATTAAGCCTAAATTGCCCTCTTCAATCAGATCCAGCAAAGCCAAACCACGGTTGATATAACGGCGGGCAATTTTCACCACTAAACGTAAGTTACTTTCAATCATACGTTTACGGGCGGCTTTGTCGCCCTTTAGCGCAAGACGGGAAAAATACACTTCTTCTTCGGCGGATAATAACGGGGAAAAACCAATTTCACCCAGATAAATCTGAGTGGCATCCATAGCGCGCTGGCTATCGTTGGCGGTAAATACGTCGTCTGGGGTATTGTCTTCTTCCGCTGCTAAAGCGGCTAAATCGGGTTCAGCGTTATCGTCATCGGCTAAACTAACGTCATCCGTTAATTCAGCTTCTTTGAATTCGATTACATCATCTTCATCTTTATGGCCCATTTCCTTCTCCCACTTCTACAAGCTTTGGGTATCACCTGAACTGCCTGGTTTCCTTACCTCTTCGCCCTTTCGGGGTGATATTTTTATTATTGTATTTAATTATTTTAAGTATCGTTTTGGATCAACAGACTTACCACGGAAACGGATTTCAAAGTGCAACCGGACTGAGGGTGCATCAGTATTTCCCATTTCGGCTATAGTTTGCCCGCTTACAACAGTATCACGCTCTTTCACCAGTAATTTTCGGTTATGGGCATAAGCACTCAAGAAGTCGTCATTGTGACGGATAATCACCAGATTGCCGTAGCCTCTTAATGCGTTACCCGCGTAAACCACTTCACCAGCTGCTGCTGCTTTTATAGGAGTACCTGCTTTCCCCCCTATATCTAACCCTTTGTTACCATGTTCAGCGTTGGAGAAGCCTGCCAATATTGGTCCACGAACTGGCCAGGCCCACCGCACTTTAGAACTGGAAACAGAATTTGTTGCTGAAGTTGCATTTTCCTTTACCGTCTGCTTCTGAACATAACCCGTTTGATTGTTGCGCGCAACCGCTTTGTTAGCAGTTGTTAATTTACTTTGGTTTTGTTTCGCTGTTTTTACAGTACTGGTCGTACTTTTTTGGCTTTTTACCGCTGAAACAGGTCTTTTAGGTGCAGAGGATGATAACGAAACGTTAACAAGATGTATCTTTTGACCTACTAAAATGCGGTAAGGCGGCGCAATATTGTTTAATTTTGCCAGTTGCCGGTAGTCCATACCAGCACGAAATGCAATGGAGTATAAGGTGTCGCCCGGCTGTACTGTATGTGCAGAGCCAGGCTGACCTTGAGGGTATTTTTTATAATAATTTTTGATGTCATTTAGTGTGGTGACGGGTGCTGGCGATTGCCTTGAGCTACAAGCGCTTAACACTAAAACCAGACAACACAGACTAAAGAGTTTCATCAGTTAGCGATATACCAGATATAAAACACCAGCCAAAGCTACGGTTCCCCAGCCCAGCCAGTCCACTATATCGCGTAATTTTTGCTGCATTTTTTCACCACCCCAATACATTAATCCTGCCACCAGAAAAAACCGGCTGGCACGACCCACAAAAGAAGCGATCACAAAAGGCAAAAATGCCATGCTCATCAGGCCTGCACCTACAGTAAATAACTTATAGGGGATAGGTGAAAAACCAGCGATAAAGACTACCCACACGCCGTAAGTCGTAAACCAGTGTTCTACTTTAGCGAAAGTATCCTGGTAACCCAGATACTCGACAACAGGCAATACAACGGGTTCATATAACCATAACCCAAGGAAGTAACCACAAATGCCACCTAATACTGAAAACAAGCTGGTAACCCAGGCAAAACGCCAGGCTTTCTCTGGCTGGGCCAATGCCATAGGCGCCAGCATCACATCGGGCGGAATAGGAAAAATGACGGATTCAGTAAAACTTAACCCCGCTAAATAACGTTCGGCGTGTCGATGTCTGGCCCATACTAAAGCTTTGTCGTACATCCACTGAAAAATTTTCAACTACATTGTCCTTTTAATCAAGCCAGTTCGCCCGGCACTAATGGCACAAAACGTACCGCCTCGACATCTTTTTGTTCAAACTCATCACCCATACGGGTAAAGACTCTTAATACTTGTTCCTGAGCACCCACTGGGATCACCAGACGGCCACCTTCAGACAATTGCTGTAATAAAGCTTGTGGCACCTCATGAGGCGCAGCTGTGACTATGATGCAATCAAAAGGGGCTTTGGTGGCCCAACCCAGCCAGCCATCGCCATGTTTCATCGACACATTATGTAAATCCAGCTGTTGCAGGCGTCGTTTGGCTTGAAACTGCAATGACTTTATCCGCTCAACACTACAAACCTGTGAAAACAAACGAGCAAGCACAGCGGTTTGATAACCAGAGCCAGTACCAATTTCAAGCACCTTCTGACACTGCTGGGATTGCAGTAACAGCTCGGTCATCTTCGCCACTATATAAGGCTGGGATATCGTCTGGCCCTGACCTATAGGCAAAGCTGTATTTTCATAAGCCTTGTGAGCCAATACAGCTTCGACAAATAAATGCCGTGGAGTTTGTGCAATAGCAGACAAAACACGACTGTCCTGAATACCATCCTGCTGAAGTTTTTGTGCCAAAACTGCGGCACTACGATGAGTGACTACTGCCATAACTTAACACTCAATTCCATCTAACCAGTCCGTTAATAATTCCATGCTGCGGTACGCTGTCATATCCACATGCAAAGGTGTGATAGAAGCATAACCCTGAGCTATGGCGTAAAAGTCTGTGCCAGGACCTGCATCAAGCTCCGGCCCTAAAGAGCCATACCAATAAATAGGTCTGCCCCATGGGTCGTTTGAACTTTGCATAGTTTCGGCTTTATGCCGCCGCCCTAAACGAGTGACCTGAATACCACGAAGTTGATCTAAGGGGACTGCCGGCACATTAATATTTAAAATCTGGTCCGCAGGCAGCGGATGGGATTTTAATTTTTTAATCACCTGCACTGTAACATAAGCAGCGGTCGCAAAATGCTGTTCATCACGTCCGGCTAAAGACACAGCAATAGCAGGCAAACCTAAGTGCCGGCCCTCTGTAGCAGCAGCCACAGTACCTGAATACAGCACGTCGTCTCCCAAATTAGCGCCGTGGTTGATACCAGCCACCACCAAATCAGGAGCATCAGTCAATAACTGACTGATGGCCAAATGCACACAGTCTGTGGGTGTGCCATTGACTGCAATAAAACCGTTGTCCAGCAGCTGAGTACGCAAGGGATTCAGCAGCGTTAACGAGTTACTGGCACCGCTGCAATTGCGATCAGGCCCAACAGTAGTGACCTCTGCAATTTCTGCCAGGGCATTGTGCAAAACCTGTATGCCTTTGGCGTAAACGCCATCATCATTACTTAATAAAATCCGCATTGTTTATCTGCCCTTGCCTGAAAATCACTTAATCCAAAGTAGCGTAATTACGTTGTACGTCCTGGTAATTCACTAACTCCCGTAGTACGGAGGTAGCAAAACAACCGGAATAAAGTTTAAAGCTAATTTTTACATTCTGATCTTGTACTTCGGCTTTTAATTCTGCCGGTAACACCCGGATGGAACGACGTTCGGCTCTGACATTCAGTTGTGCCAGTTTGTCGGCCCAATGTTGCCATGGCTGCAGGCTTTGTTGTTCAAAAGCCAGTGCGTCCGCTGTGATTAATGGCTCACCTAAACCAGGCAAGCCTGCTGTTGGATGAATGTCAGCCTCCAACAAACGTTGACGCAGAGTATCATCCACTTCCGGTACTTTAAAAATGGAGCCTGAACCATCCAGTTGTACCACTTCGCCAGGCAAAATCTGGTTGAAAGTACCAGCTTTGACCCGCGCATCGACCTGCAGATTAAACAAAAAAGAACGGCTGGCTGACAACGCTAAACCCCGTATTTTCCGATCTTCAATGCCACCGCCAGAAAACAGCTGTTCGGCTAAAGCTAAATTACCGCCCTGAATACCAAAACGTTGTTCGCCGTAATAATTAGGTACACCTTGTTTCACCAGCTCTAACCGCTGCAATAAAGCGGGTATATCGCTGACATCCCGCAACGTCAGGCTAAATTCGTTGTATTTAATAGAACCTAACTTTAACCGGCGCTGATGGCGGATAGTATCGAGGATTTTAACCCCTTCGATAGTCCATTCCTGCCAGTTCAGCTGTTGTTTGATAGGCACAGGTACACAAAACCACTGACGGGTGACAGCGTGTCGGTCTTTTAAACCTGCATAACTGACCTGACGGGCTTTACAACCGACCAATTCGGCCAGCAGCTTAGCGACATACTGGGTATTCTGACCAATTTTCTCCACCAGCAACAACATGTGTTCGCCTGCGCCAGTGGGGGTAAAGCTGAGTTCCTCAACCACAATAAAATCATCAGGCTGTACACGCAATAAAGCTGTAGTTTCAGGCTGGCCGTACAAATAACTTAGTTTTGGCAGCTCCACTTTTTTTTGCATCAGGATTTCACCAACAGCACCACGGCTTCTACGGCTATGCCTTCTTTACGACCAACAAAACCCAATTTTTCAGTGGTGGTGGCTTTAACATTGACCTGGGATAAGCCACAGACCAGATCTTCCGCAATACAGGCGCGCATTGCATCTACATGAGGAGCCATTTTTGGTGCCTGCGCCATAATAGTTACATCCAGATTGCCGACTTCATAACCCAAAGCTTTGACATCAGCAAAGACCTTACGCAATAAGATACGGCTGTCGATGCCTTTAAACGCTGCGTCTGTGTCCGGAAAATGATGGCCTATATCACCTAATGCCATGGCGCCTAACAAGGCGTCGGATACCGCATGCAGCACCACATCACCATCTGAATGCGCCAGCAAACCTTGCTGATAAGGGATTTTCACGCCACCTAAAGTAATAGGGCCTTCGCCACCAAAAGCGTGTACGTCAAAACCATGGCCAATACGAAACGGCATCATACAGAATGCTCCAGATAAAAAGCGGCCAAAGCTAAATCTTCAGCCTGAGTAATTTTGATATTGTCGGCATGTCCCTGTACCAAAAGCACAGGCAATCTTGCCCATTCCATAGCGCTGGCTTCATCTGTGATAGCCACAGCCTGAGCTAAAGCCTGCTGCAGTGCATCCCGGAGTAAAGCGGTCGGAAACAATTGAGGGGTATAAGCATGCCATAAACCGGTTCGATCTACAGTGTGGTCTACAGTCTGCTCTGCAGTGTCAGAGGCTCGTTTCATCGTATCCCGCACTGGCGTGGCTAAAATGCCGCCCTGACCAGCTTCGATACAACTATCAATTAAAAGTTCGATATCGCTGACCCTGACTACAGGACGAGCGGCGTCATGTACCAGCACCCAGGGATAGGCTTTGGCATCAATTTGAAGTAAAGCATTCAGCACTGAATTAGCGCGCTCCGCACCACCTTCCACTCGCTGGATCTGTGGGTCAGCAGCTAAAGGTAATTCGGGGAAATAAGGATCGTCCGGGCTTAACGCCAGAAAAAACTGTTGCAGCGCCGGAACTTGTTTCAGCCGATGCAGAGTTTGCTCAAGCACAGTCAGACCACAAAGTGGCAGGTACTGTTTGGGCCTATCCGCCTTCATTCGTTTGCCAACACCAGCGGCCGGGATCACAGTCGCAATAGCAGGAATAGCGGTCATTTTTTATCCAGCGGGGTAATGATCCGGAAAAATACTTCGTCGTGTCTGATCAAACCCAATTCGTTACGGGCACGTTCTTCAATAGCATCCAAACCTATTTGCAGGTCGGTGACGTCCGCTTTAAGTAGTTTATTACGTTTGGTCAGTACTTCATTTTGTTGTTCCATTTTGGCGAGTTCAGTTTTATGTGCCCAATACTCCATCACGCTGTGCTGGCCAAGCCACAAACGGTATTGAAGTGCTGCAAGCAGCGTAAGTAGCAATAAAACTAACAGGCGCATAACGAACCAAAAAATAAAGAGATAAAGGTATTATGAAGCTTATCGGCCAGACTGGAAAGCCCTAATAAAGCTGAAAACAAAGGCTTGCTGTGGAAAAATGCGGCTTAAGGTTGAAAAGGCTTAGCAAAGTTCTGCCAATTCAGCCTGCTGGCCAGTAATAACTCTCTTAAACTCAGCACTCGTGGGCTTTTGCGTTCGCCGTTGAGCCACTGGTGACCACAACAAGCAGCTGTCATTAAGCTTTTGGTTGGCTTAAGCAGGAATTTATCGCTGTTTTCGTCGGTAAGAGGTGTGCCATTAAAACTAAACCAGCCATGTTCGTTGCAATGCAGTCGTTGCCCTGACAGATCAATTTCATCGACTGAATCCAGCCAAACTGTCTCCAGAGCCTGTTGATTCTGATACACAGGCACTAGTAAGGCCAGTTTGCAGTGCTTTAAATAAAACTGTTCGATTTGTTCAATACCCTGCTCTTTAGCCGGACACCGCGGGCTCTGACGTCCAGTCCAGCTGGCATTCTGGCTATCAATTTCAAGCGGGGATTTATGTGACAAAATACTACTGGCAGCGCGACGGATATAAAAAGGTAAACTGGCTAAACGTTTTTGCAGACTGGCTAAAAATTCCGGCGGCATTTTGGCATAACGCATCAACTCCCGTTCATACAAAGCATTACAAAGCTCTGTATAAGTCAGGTCCTGCGCCGGGCTTTGCCACAGCTGATGTTGATCGGCTGAATGTTTTTTCATCCGTTGATGGTAATCAAGGGAGCAAAACCAATCAAGGGGTCAGTTGACCCCTTGATTGGTTTATCTGACCTGGCTTACGCCTGACCTTTAATTTCTACACGGCCACGGTATGGCGCCTTAGCACCCAATTCCTGCTCAATACGCAGCAACTGGTTGTATTTAGACACCCGGTCTGAACGGCATAAAGAACCTGTTTTGATTTGACCAGCAGCTGTACCTACAGCTAAGTCAGCAATAAAGGAGTCTTCAGTTTCGCCCGAACGGTGTGAAATAACTGCAGTGAAACCCGCATCTTTTGCCATTTTAATAGCGGCTAAGGTTTCAGTTAAGCTACCAATTTGGTTAAATTTGATCAGGATAGAGTTACCAATGCCCTGCTCAATACCACGGGTCAGAATCTTAGTGTTGGTGACAAATAAATCGTCGCCCACCAGCTGGATTTTATCGCCCATTTTATTGGTCATGTCTTTCCAGCCATCCCAATCCGACTCGTCTAAACCATCTTCAATAGAAATGATCGGGAAACGGGTCGCTAAACCAGCCAGGAAGTCGTTGAATTCATACGAAGTGAATTCTTTGCCTTCGCCAGAGAGTTTGTATTTACCGTCCACATAAAACTCAGATGCAGCACAGTCTAAGGCTAAAGTGATGTCTTTGTTCAGCTCGTAGCCGGCTGAAGCCACAGCTTTAGAAATCACAGTTAAAGCTTCTTCGTTTGATTTCAGATCCGGAGCAAAACCACCTTCATCACCTACAGCTGTGTTTAAACCCTGGCTGTGCAGTTCTTTTTTCAACTGATGGAAAATTTCCGCGCCCATACGCAGAGCTTCAGCGAAAGTTTTAGCGCCAACAGGCTGCACCATAAATTCCTGAATATCGACGTTGTTATCCGCATGCTCACCGCCGTTGATGATGTTCATCATAGGGACCGGCATGGAGTACACACCTGGTGTGCCGTTTAAGTCGGCAATGTGCTGATACAGTGGGATTTTTTTGTCAGCAGCAGCTGCGCGGGCTACAGCTAAAGACACAGCCAGAATAGCATTGGCGCCTAATTTAGATTTAGACTCAGTGCCGTCCAGATCAATCATGATCTGGTCAATTTCAGCTTGTTTATACGCATTTTTGCCGACTAAAGCGGCTTTGATTGGGCCATCGATATTGGCAACAGCAGTACGTACGCCTTTACCTAAATAACGGCTCTTGTCACCATCACGCAGTTCTAAAGCTTCACGGGTACCGGTAGAAGCACCTGATGGCGCGCAACCACGACCCATAGCACCACTGGCCAGGAAAACGTCGGCTTCTACTGTTGGGTTACCACGTGAATCCATGATTTCACGGGCGATGATATTGACGATCTCAGACATGTAAATCCCCTTTCATTTGTCGCATAAAAAAGCCGGACTAAAAAGCCCGGCTGCAACTGGTTATACGAGTTGCTGTTTCTGATATTTATAAGCGGCGGCCACGAAGCCCTGGAATAACGGATGTCCGTCACGTGGTGTTGAGTTAAATTCCGGATGGAACTGACCCGCCACAAACCATGGGTGTGTAGGTATTTCAATCATTTCAACCAACTGGTTGTCCGCCGACAAACCAGAGATCTTTAAGCCAGCCTCTTCGAGCTGAGCAACAAAGTTGTTGTTCACTTCGTATCTGTGGCGATGACGTTCGGCGACGATGTCCTTGCCATAGATCTCGCGGGCTTTTGTATTGGCTTTGAGGTTACAGTTTTGGCTGCCCAAACGCATAGTGCCGCCCATATCAGACTTGTCAGTCCGTTGTTCGACTTTACCATCTGAATCCAGCCATTCTGTGATGAGACCCACCACAGGGTAAGGCGTGTTCTTATTAAATTCGGTCGAGTGGGCATCTTTCATACCAGCCACATGACGGGCATATTCAATCAGCGCCACTTGCATACCTAAACAAATACCCAGGTAGGGCACTTTGTTTTCACGGGCATAACGGGCGGCCATAATTTTGCCTTCCACGCCACGCTCACCAAAACCACCAGGCACCAGAATGGCATCCACAGTAGACAGAATATCTGTGCCTTTGCTTTCTACGTCCTGCGAGTCGATGTATTTGATATGCACAGTTAAACGGTTTTTTAAACCTGCATGGTTTAAGGCTTCGTTCACTGATTTATAAGCGTCTGGCAGCTCAACATATTTGCCCACCATACCTACTGTGATTTCGCCAGTAGGGTTGGACTCCTGATACAACACCTGTTCCCATTCGGTCAGGTCTGCTTCAGGGCAAGTAATATGGAAACGACGTACTACTAAATCATCCAGACCCTGTGACTTTAACAGCGCAGGAATTTGATAAATGCTGGACACGTCTTTTAACGAAATAACAGCACGTTCTTCCACGTTAGTGAAGAGTGCAATCTTAGCGCGTTCATTCGATGGTATAGCACGATCAGAACGACAGACCAGAATATCTGGCTGAATACCAATAGAACGCAGCTCTTTAACAGAATGCTGAGTAGGTTTGGTTTTGATTTCACCGGCAGTGCCCAGGTACGGCACCAAGGTCAGGTGCATATACATGGCACGTTCGCGACCCAGCTCAGTGCCTAACTGACGAATAGCTTCCAAAAATGGTAAGGATTCGATATCGCCTACAGTGCCACCAATTTCCACTATGGCAATGTCATAACCTTCAGCACCAGCAATCACACGGCTTTTGATTTCGTTGGTGATATGAGGAATAACCTGAATAGTGGCACCTAAATAATCACCACGGCGCTCACGACGTAACACGTCTGAGTAGATACGGCCTTGAGTGAAGTTATTACGTTTGGTCATTTTGGTGCGGATAAACCGCTCGTAGTGACCTAAATCGAGGTCGGTTTCTGCGCCGTCTTCTGTGACGTACACTTCACCGTGCTGAATTGGGCTCATGGTGCCCGGATCCAGGTTGATGTACGGATCCAGTTTAAGGATGGTCACTTTCAGGCCACGGGCTTCTAAAATAGCCGCTAACGATGCAGCAGCAATGCCTTTACCTAAGGATGAGACAACCCCACCCGTCACGAAGATGTATCTTGTAGTCATGAGACCCCTGAGACGCCATTGGCAATAAAGAATTTACGAACTTAGGACGGGGGGAAATTATAACAAAGGGCGGCTGACTGCTCAATCAAAAGGCTGGATAAAAAAATAATAAATCACAGATCCCCACCAGAGGCTCTGATTTTGACTGTAAAACAGAATAAAAAGGCAGCTTGCGCTGCCTTTCAAATCGAAAATTTATGAGCCGTGCTTGTCGCTATGGCGCATATGCGGGAACAGGATCACGTCGCGGATGCTTGGCGCGTCGGCCAATAACATCACCAGACGGTCGATGCCAATCCCCTGACCAGCAGTTGGTGGTAAACCGTGCTCCAAAGCTGTAACGAAATCTTCGTCGTAGTACATGGCTTCATCATCACCGGCTTCTTTTTGCGCAACTTGCTCGCGGAAACGTTCAGCCTGATCTTCAGCGTCGTTTAATTCGCTAAAACCATTGCCTAATTCACGACCACCGATAAAGAATTCAAAACGGTCTGTGATTTCCGGATTGTCATCATTACGACGCGCCAGCGGAGAAATCTCTGCCGGGTATTCAGTGATAAAAGTAGGTTGTTGCAGCTTGGTTTCGACCAGCTCATCAAAGACTTCCATCAGAATACGGCCATGGCCATAGTTGGCTTTGACTTCAATGCCTAGAGACTTTGCCAATTCAGCCACTGCTTCACGGGTCGTTAACTGCTCGATTTTCAATTCCGGGTTGTAGTGCAGAATAGATTCAGTCACTGACATACGGGCAAAAGGTTTGCCGAAGTCAAACAGGTTACCCTGATAAGGCACTTCAGTAGTACCCAACACAGACTGAGCCAGACCACGGAACAACTCTTCAGTGATATCCATTAAATCGTTGTAATCGGCATAAGCCCAGTAGAATTCCAGCATAGTAAATTCAGGGTTATGACGGGTTGAAACGCCTTCGTTACGGAAGTTACGGTTCAGTTCAAATACTTTTTCAAAACCACCGACCACTAAGCGCTTTAAATACAGCTCAGGGGCAATACGCAGGAACATTTGCATATCCAGCGCATTGTGGTGTGTCTCGAACGGACGGGCTGAAGCACCACCGGGAATGCTTTGCAGCATTGGGGTTTCTACTTCTAAAAAGCCTTTGCTGTTAAAAAACTGACGGATATAAGCCACAGTTTTTGAACGGATTAAAAAGGTTTTACGTGACTGATCGTTCACAATCAAATCTAAATAACGCTGACGGTAACAAGCTTCCTTATCGGTTAAACCGTGGAATTTGTCCGGCAAAGGGCGCAATGCTTTGGTCAGCAAACGGATTTCGTCTAACCAGACGGTCAGCTCACCGGTCTGAGTTTTAAACAACACGCCGCTGCCGCCGACTATGTCGCCTAAATCCCACTTTTTGAAGCCTTCGTTGTAGACGTTTTCTGCCAGACTGTCGCGTGCTACATACAACTGCAGCTTACCGCCGACGTCCTGAATAGTGGTAAAGCTGGCTTTACCCATAATACGGCGCAGCATCATACGACCGGCTACAGTGACACGGATTTTTTTCTCTTCCAGCTCTTCCTTGCTCAGGTGCTCGTACTGGGCATGGATCTGATCGGAAGTCGCATCACGGCGAAAGTCATTTGGAAAAGGGTTACCCAGTTCACGTAATCCGGCCAGCTTATGTTTTCGCTCAGCAATCAGTTTATTGACGTCCTGATGTTCTTCAATAGGAGTATTCTGTTCAGACATGATAAGTTCCTGATTTTGTGAGCTAAATTACAAACCGGCTTTTAAGCTGGCTTCAATAAATTTGTCGAGATCGCCGTCCAATACCGCCTGGGTATTGCGGGTTTCCACGCCTGTGCGTAAGTCTTTAATACGCGAGTCGTCCAGCACATAAGAGCGGATTTGGCTACCCCAGCCGATATCCGACTTGGTGTCTTCCAGTGCTTGTTTTTCGGCGTTTTGTTTTTGCAGTTCAAACTCATACAGCTTGGCGCGTAACTGTTTGTAGGCGTTATCGCGGTTTTTATGCTGTGAACGGTCGTTCTGACACTGCACCACTATATTGGTCGGTAAGTGAGTAATACGTACCGCAGAGTCGGTTCTGTTGACGTGCTGACCACCAGCGCCTGAAGCACGGTAAGTATCTATACGTAAGTCGGCCGGGTTGATCTCGATTTCAATATCGTCATCCACTTCAGGCGCCACAAAAACGGACGCAAAAGAGGTATGGCGACGGTTGCCTGAGTCAAATGGGCTTTTACGCACTAAACGGTGTACACCGGTTTCAGTACGTAACCAACCATAGGCATATTCGCCGGTAAATTTAATGGTACAGCCTTTGATGCCGGCCACGTCACCGTCTGTCACTTCGTATAACTCAGGTTTAAAGCCTTTGGCTTCGCCCCAACGCAGATACATACGCATTAAAATACTGGCCCAGTCCTGAGCTTCAGTACCACCAGAACCAGATTGAATATCCAGGTAACAATCGGCCGGATCACTTTGGCCGGAAAACATACGACGGAATTCCAGCTTAGCCAGCTGAGTTTCTAAACCCGCCAGTTCGGTCTGAGCTTCGATAAAGGTGTCTTCGTCTTCGGCTTCAATGGCCAGCTCAACCAAGCCAGCCACATCTTCCAAACCCTGATCCAGCTTGTCTATGGTGCCGACAATCTGCTCCAGCGCTGAACGTTCTTTACCTAAAGCCTGAGCATATTCAGGCTTATTCCACACACCTGAATCTTCCAGCTCGCGGCTGACTTCTTCTAGCTTTTCTTTTTTGGCGTCGTAGTCAAAGATACCCCCGAAGCACGTTAGTGCGTTCAGTCAGATCTTTAATGGCGTTGTATACCGGATTTACTTCAAACATGATTTATGGCGCTTAGGAAAAAATTGGTGGCGATTGTAGCAATTTTTCTACAGACATGCAGCCATCCCGATGATTTTCTATCGAAAGAGTTGAACAGGATCCTGCACAGGCATTTCAACAGAAGATGTGCAGTATCCCTTTAGCGCGCAACTAGCCGATTTTTTCAATCAACCGCACAATCAACTGCACCGATTGTTGGTCTCTGTAGTCGTTGATATCCAACTGATAGGCGACGCGGATCTTTTTTACGTTGGCATCTGGCCAGGCTTTGTTGTCGGCATTAAACCAGATGGCATCCACCAGAACTCCGTCACTGGATTCCAGCATCAGCTTCAAATGTTTATCCGCCAATAAACGCTGTTGACGTATCACAAAGCCACCTTCAAACACAGGTTCAGGGAAAGCCTGTCCCCAGGGACCGGCTTGTTGCAACAACTGTGCAAAAGGCACTGACAAACAATCACTGCTTAAATCACCGTCTGTATAAAGCACTGCGGTCAAAAGCTCTGGCGTCAGATACTTTTTAGCGACAAAGTTCAGTGCCAGCTTAAAGGTATCAAAGCGCTCCTCGGCAATAGTTAAACCTGCCGCCATGGCATGGCCGCCAAACTTTTTAATCAGGCCCGGGTATTGAGTGGAAACTTCATCCAATAAATCGCGGATATGTAAACCCGGAATAGAACGGGCAGAACCTTTCAGCTCGCCTGCGTCACCTTGGGCAAATACCAGCACGGGTCTGTGGTATTGCTCTTTAATACGACCAGCCAGAATACCTATCACGCCCTGATGCCAATCGCTTTGGTATAAACACAAGGCATCCGGCAATTCATCCGAAGCGAAAGACAAAAGCTGCAGATAAGCCTGAGCTTCCTGCTGCATGCCCTGCTCTATTTCACGGCGTTCGACATTTAAACTGTCGAGTTCTGCGGCGTACATTCTGGCTCTGGGCAAATCAGGCGCTAATAAACAGCTGATGCCAAGGCCCATATCGTCTAATCGTCCTGCTGCATTTAAGCGCGGCGCTAAGGCAAAACCAAAATCCTGCGCTGTCAGCTTTTCCGCTTTGCGATTAGCAATATCAATTAGGGCCTGAATACCAGGACGGGCTTTGCCACTGCGGATACGCTGCAGGCCCTGATGCACCAGAATTCTGTTATTGGTATCCAGGGGCACTACGTCTGCTACTGTGCCTAAGGCCACTAAATCCAGCAGATCCGCTAAATTAGGTGCAGGCTGGCTTTCGGTAAAATAGCTTTGGGTGCGAAGTTCAGCACGAAGCGCCAATAACAAATAAAAAGCCACCCCCACACCGGCCAGTTGCTTGCTGGGGAAATCACAACCCGGTTGGTTGGGATTAACAATAGCGTCAGCGTCCGGCAGTTCATTGCCAGGCAAATGGTGATCTGTGACCAGCACTTTCACGCCCATTTTTTTCGCCAGCGCTATGCCGTCAATGGCTGAAATACCGTTGTCTACTGTGACTATCAACTGAGCGCCCTGAGCGACCGCAATTTCTGCCATCTCTACAGATAAGCCATACCCATATTCAAAACGGTTAGGCACCAGATACTCCACATGCTTAAAACCCAGGCTTTTTAAGCCCGTCAGCAAAGTTGCAGTACTGGTGGCGCCATCAGCGTCAAAATCGCCGACTATGACAATATGCTGCTGTTGCTGCAAAGCCTCAATCAACAAAGCTACAGCTGCAGATATGCCTTTGAGTAAGGTAAAAGGCAACAACTGAGCTGCGCCTCGCGCCAGTTGCAGCGAGCCTTCAATACCCCGGCTGGCGTAAATTTGCTGGATCACCGGATGGTATTGCGAGAGTTCCGGTGAAATAGCCGGCACAGGCCGGCGCTGAATTGTTTTGCTGATACTCAAACTGAAACCTGCTTAGGGCGCTTCTTGACTCAAGGTGGCAGCTAAAGCTGCGGCTGGCTGGTAACCAGGAATTAAACGGCCATCCGGTAAAATTAATGCCGGAGTACCATTGATGCCAAAACTTTGGCCTAACTCATACTGCTGAGCCACAGTGTTTTTACAACTGGCTTGTTTTACTGCTTTACCGGCTTTACCGTCAGTCATCGCCTGTTGGGTATCTTTAGCACACCAAATCGATTGCAGTTCATCATAAGTTGCAGACTGTACGCCACCCCGTGGGAAGGCCAGATAACGCACTGTGATACCGGCTTTGTTAAAATCGGCCATTTCGTCATGTAACTTGCGGCAATAACCACAGCTGGTGTCCGTAAATATATGCACCACGTATTTTTCATCAGCCGCTTTAAACTCGATGGCTGAGTCGTTAAATTCTTTGACACCCGCTTTACGGATATCTTTCAGAATGTCTTCATTGACCAGTTTTTTGTTTTTTAAGTCGTAAATATTGCCTTCAAACAGATACTGCTTATTTTCCGACATAAAAAATAAGCCTTTGTCGGTTTGTACCTGCAACATGCCTGGCACTGTCGAATCGGCCACAGCTTTGACATTTAAACCCACTTCAGAAAAGGCTTTGTTCACTTCAGGCAAACTGACCTGAGCAGTTAATCCTGTACTTAAAAAGGCTGCCATAACGGCGAGATAGCTAAACTTCTTCATCTGTATTTCCTGCACCCAAAGCTAGCCTCTGGGATGATGTTGTTGATGTAAACTTTGCAGACGCGCCTGCGCCACATGAGTATAAATTTGGGTGGTCGATAAATCGCTATGCCCTAATAACAACTGTACGACCCGCAAATCTGCACCATGATTCAATAAATGAGTGGCAAAAGCATGCCGTACCGTATGCGGTGACAACTCTGCACTAATGCCCGCCACTTTGGCATAAAATTTAATCCGGTGCCAGAAAGTTTGTCGGGTCATTTGTTGCCCCCTGTTGCTGGGAAACACCACATCACTCTGACCATCAAGCAACAAGCCACGGCCTTGCTTCAGGTAATTGTCCAGCCACTCCACTGCAGTTTCCCCTAAAGGCACCAGCCGTTCTTTTTTACCTTTGCCTGTGACACGCACTAAACCCTGACGCAAATTGATTTGCTGTAAGGTTAAACCAACCAGCTCCGATACTCTAAGACCGGCCGCATACAGAATTTCTAACATCACTTTGTCGCGAAATTGAATTAAATCGCTCACATCCGGGGCTGACAGCAATAAATCCACATCCTGCTCGGATAAAGTTTTAGGCAAGGAGCGACCAATCTTCGGGTTAAAAACGTCCGACAGCGGGTTTTCGGTGATCTGTCTGGTTTTATGCAAATGACGATAAAAACGTCGCAAACTGCTTAAGGTTCTGGAGGTGCTGCGTGGACTAAAACCTTGATCCACCCGAAACGCCAGATAGCTATTGAGCAGCATTTGATCAACAGAGCTCAGTTGTTGACCCTGTTGCTGCAGAAATAATGCGAATTTAGTTAAGTCTGTGCCATAAGCACTTAACGTATGTTCACTGACACCTTTCTCCAGCCAGAGCTGGTCTAAAAAAGCTTTAATCAGCTGTTGTTCTGAAACGGCCAACACTAATGCCACTTACCTGCTCCCGGGTTAATTTACCTTGCCTGACTTTGTTGGTTTCGACGCTTCTGCTACACTGCAGCCCACAGAAAATGCTGAGTCCCGTCAGATGAAAATTGGTCTTTTTTACGGTTCCACCACCTGCTACACAGAGATAGTGGCAGAAAAAATTCAGGTGCTTTTAAGCGCCGACCCAAGCCTGCCGGATGGCAGCAGTGTAACACTTCATAATATTAAAGATCAGCCTCTGGCAATGATGGCTGACTATGATCTGCTTATTTTAGGTATTTCAACCTGGGATTTTGGTGAGCTGCAGGAAGACTGGGAAGCCCATTGGGATGATATCGCTGAAGTGGATTTAAGCGGCAAAATTGTAGCTATTTATGGCATGGGCGATCAGCTGGGCTATGCAGAGTGGTTCCAGGATGCTGTAGGTATGTTGCATCAGGCCATAGCGCAACAAGACTGTATTCGTATTGGTTTCTGGCCTGTTGAGGGTTATGACTTTATTGCTTCCAAAGCAGTCACAGAAGACGGTGAGTGGTTTTATGGTTTAGCTTTGGATGAAGAGAATCAGTACGATTTAACCGACCAGCGCCTGAATCAATGGCTGACTCAACTGATGAATGAGCTGATAGCCCTTTAACATCAAGAGCTTAAAAGCGGCTGGTCATGACGTTCTGAAACAGCTGAGTTTTTTGTACTTCAAGATGAGCCTGCTGCAGCTTTTTCACCAGCTCAGGGTCACTGTTTTTGCTGGCGGCCAGATAAGTTTGTTGCTCCAGCTGCGGAATGGTCAGTACAAAAGTGGTGATGCCGGCAGGCAGGGCTAATTGCTGCTCCATCGAAGGCAATGCAGCTTGATCATCAATCACATAGTCTACTTTGCCTTTGAGCAGTAAACGCCAGGACTCCAGAATATCAGCCGACAACTGTAACTCTTTGCCTTCTTTCATACCTTGCTGTTTCAGCCATTGGCCCGAAAAGTCACCTCGTTGCACAGCAATAACAGACGAACCTAAATCTTTAATATGGTTTGGGTTTAGATCTGTGCGGTCCGTTAACCTCACCAAGCCAAACCGGTATTTCGCCACAGGACCAATCCAATGGAACTCGTTTTCCCTCTGCGGTGTTCTGGCCATATTGTAAATCAGTACATTGGGTGTCGAACTGGCGATATAAAAAGCTCTGGCCCAGGGATAAACTTCAATACGGCTCTGCAGTCCGGCTTGTTTTAACGTCGCCTCGACAATCTGAGTACTAAGCCCATCCACTTTGCCCTCGATAATCGTCTGATGAGGGGGCGATAATTCAGTCACTACTCTTACCGCAGGAAGATCGGCATGTGCAGTGAGCGTGAAAAATAAACACAACGAAACAACCACTAAGCTTTTTATCACAGCCCAACTCCAGGTTGATAGATCACTTTGCATACAAGACTTACCTGTATCCTAGCTTAGTTACTCTGAGCTATCCTGACAACAGCTGATTTTTTGCTCTATAAAAAAGGGCGGCTATCGCCCCCCTCTTTTCACTAACAGCGCAAAATTAACCTTTTAACACTTGTGCCATGGCTTTAGCGAAATAATCTATATTGCTGTGATTTAAACCCGCAATACTGACGCGGCTGGAGCCGACCATGTAGATACTGTAGTCTTTACGCAGACGTTCAATCTGTTCCTTGTTAATGCCAAGGAAAGAGAACATACCGTGTTGTTTGGTAATAAAGCTGAAATCCTGCGTGATGCCTTCAGCAGCAAATTTATCGATGATCAACTGGCGGTAGTCGTTGATACGATTACGCATCACAGCCAGTTCCTGATGCCATAAAGCCGTTAATTCCTGGCTATCCAGAATATGACTGACCACAATAGCGCCATGGGCAGGCGGCATAGAATAAATACTGCGTACTACACTTAACAGCACTGATTTAGCAATGTCTGCCGTTTTGCTGTCAGCTGCCACTATGCTGCAGGCACCAATACGTTCACGGTATAAACCAAAGTTTTTTGAACAGGAGCTGCACAGGATCATTTCTTCAACCTGATCCGCTAAATAGCGTAAGCCTTGTGTGTCTTCATCCAAACCTAAACCAAAGCCCTGATAGGCCATGTCCACTAGCGGTGTAAAACCTTTTTCTTTGGCTAAATCAGCAAATTGTTTCCACTGCTCAAAGTTTAAATCCATACCACTTGGGTTATGGCAGCAGGCATGCACTAATACCACGTCACCGGCAGGAACTTGCGCCAGTTCAGTCATCATGGCATCAAATTTTAAACCTTTGGTTTCCCAGTCGTAGTAAGCATATTCTTTCACTGTCAGGCCGGCAGCCTGAAACAAGGAGATATGGTTAGCCCAGGTTGGGTTAGTGACCCAGACTGTAGCATCCGGATTGGCTTTTTTAATAAATTCAGCAGCCACCCGCAAAGCACCTGTACCACCTGGAGTATGAGCTGTAGTGACACGGCCTGATAACAGTACTTTGTGCTGACCAAAGGCCAGTTTTTCGATATGGCTGTTAAAAGATAAATCTCCGGCCATGCCAATATAGGTTTTACTGTCTTCGCTTTTTAAACGCAGTGCTTCGGCCTTTTTCACACAATCCAGCACAGCCGTATGGCCTTGCTCGTCTTTGTAGACTCCAACCCCAAGGTCCACTTTTAATGGATTTGGATCTTCTTTATAAGCGGCCATTAAACCTAAAATTGGATCGATAGGGGTTGGCTGTAAGTGCGAAAACATAGTTATTACCTGTTAGTTGCGGTGTGAATAGGTCTATTTCAATTTATCTTATCATGCGGGCAACAGCCCTGGCAGCACAAGACAGATGGCGACTAAGCGGACCAGCGCATCTGTATGGTAGGCCTGACGTTTAAAAGCCTCAGCGTCAATAATACCTGCCAGTTCACCTTTGCTGTTAAATAAAGGCAAACAAGCTTCGGCTAATACCTTTGGATCGCAGGTGTAATATTCGCCACCTGCAGTTAAATACGCAGTCACGTCGTTGATCACTTTAGCTTTACCAGTAAGCCCGACAGTACTGTTATTGCTGATGGCGGCAAATTCTGCAGTTAACGGAAACTCAGCACGGGAAGCGGCACCAAAATAGGCCAGTTTCACCAGTACGGTTTCACCTTGGGGGTTCAGACGTTTTTGGTAAATACCAAACCAGTCGCTGTCATTGGTTTGCTGATAGTTTTGCACCACTACAGTGAGCTGAGCTAAAGCTTTAGCTGTTGCTTCGTTTTGGCCCAGAGTAGCCGCCAGATCATAAGGTTCATCTGCCAACTGACCAAACAAAGAACAAGCTCCACCTTCACCTAATTCAGGCACCAGATAAGACCAGGTGACAGCTGGAGCCGCTGCAGCAGAAAGTTGTTTTTTTAATGCAGTAACAGTTTGTTCTATAGCTATTTCCTGCCCCCGCAATACAGCAGCCAATCCTGATTGTTCCAGATACAAGTTAATAGACACTTCAGCCATCCAGATTTC
Source organism: Rheinheimera sp. A13L (assembly GCF_000217935.1). Classification (GTDB taxonomy): domain Bacteria; phylum Pseudomonadota; class Gammaproteobacteria; order Enterobacterales; family Alteromonadaceae; genus Pararheinheimera. The sequence goes on along the minus strand of NZ_AFHI01000009.1, from coordinate 57,344 downwards.
TAAAATTGACCGTAGTTTACCAGAAGCCTTTTATTTGCCAATGGCTTTTTTGCACCATCCTCCCTGATTTTAAACTTGCTACTTGCTGTTTACAGGCTTGTTGTTTATCGTGCGCTTTCTGACGACTTACACAGATTGTTTTATGAGTGGCAAAAAAATCTCGTTAGCCGACTGGCAACAACAATTGGGGCGACCTGCCGAAGCGGCTACAGCAGCAAAAGCAGACGACTTGGTCTACAGTACAACTTCAGGCCGGATAGATAAGCCTGCACAGCAAAAAGCTGTGGCTCAGACTTTTGCTGATGGTCATGCACGCTTAAAACGTGAAACGAAAGGCCGCAATGGCAAAGCTGTGATCACTATTTCTGGCCTTGCTGAAAACGCAGAAAAACTGGCAGAGATAGCGGCTTTATTAAAGAAAAAGTGTGGTTGTGGTGGTTCAGTCAAGGATGGCGTGATTGAAATTCAGGGCGATCAACGCGAACTGGTGCAACAGGAGCTAACCAGGTTAGGTTACAAACATAAGTGGGCTGGTGGTTAAGCCACCCAATTATACCCAAGTATATTAAGCGAGTGTCTGATGCAACAACTCTGTCCTTCCGATTTATCTATTCTGTTGATTGAACCTTCTGATGTTCAACGCAAAATTATTATTAAACAACTGGCCGAAGAAGGCGCCACCCAGGTCAGCACAGCCGACAGTATTGCCACTGCCATGGTGCAACTAAAGCAACATAAAGCAGATCTGGTGATCAGCAGTTTGTACTTTGAACAAGGTACCAGCCTGGAGCTGTTGGCAAAGCTAAAAAACGACGCTGATTTAGCTGAAGTGCCTTTTGTATTGATTTCTTCTGAAACCAAAAAAGCGCAACTGGAACAGTTTAAACAATCCGGTGTGGTGGCAATTTTACCTAAGCCTTTTAACTCCATTCAGTTGGGTAAAGCCTTAAATGCTGCCATCGACTTATTAAGTCCGGCCGAGCTGGAACTGAGTTTATTTGATGTACATGATGTGCGGGTTTTAGTGGTCGACGACAGCCGTCTGGCCCGTAACCATATTAAACGTGTATTGCAAAATCTGGGCATTCAGCACTTAACTGAAGCCGAAGATGGTCAACAGGCTATTGAGCTTTTGAAAAACAATATGTTTGATTTGGTAGTAACGGATTTTAATATGCCGGAAGTGAATGGGCAGGAGTTGACGCAGTATATTCGTGAGCACAGCCAGCAAAGCCATATTCCGGTGTTGATGGTCACCAGCGAAGCTAACGAGTCTCACCTGGCTAATATTGCGCAGTCTGGTGTCAATGCCTTGTGTGATAAACCTTTTGAACCAGAAACAGTACGGGCTTTATTAAGCCGTATTATGGAACACTAAAAGAAGACAGGGTCAGAGCATTCGCTCCGACCCGTATTCTATTATTTCTGTTGGTTATAGTCTTTACCAAAAATCTTGCCAAAGAAGCTGTCTTTTAACCAGACAGGCCGCTGTGGATTATTGGCTACTTCAGTAGTAATACCGAAGTTAATATCCGCAAACACAGCACCTGCATCATAACGGATGGCACCAAAGTCAGCCGTTAATCCTGCAATATCATCTGTAGGTTTGTGGTAATGCTTAGCAAAAAATTTACCCCAGACTTCGCCGCCTTTTTGTTTTGGATCTTTGGACGTAAAGCCTGTCATCAGGAAAACAGAAGGCACACCTTGTTGCACTAAAGTGTAATGATCTGAACGGGTAAATATAGCCTGCTCAGGCATTGGATCCGGGCTTTGCGTAATACCAACTGCAGTTGCTGCTGTATCCACTGTAGCCCCTAAACTGGAATGGTTGGCACCAAATGCAACTATGTCGGCAAAAGGATACAACAACACCGGCATATCTATATTGACGTTGGCCACCAGCTTATCGATAGGACGGGTTGGGTTATGGGCAAAATAGTCAGCACCCAATAAACCTTTTTCTTCACCGGTTACAGCGAGAAATAAAATAGAACGTTTTGGCCGTTCTGCCTTTTGAGTAAATAAACGTGCGGTCTCCAGCATAATGCCAACACCTGCTGCATTATCCATCAAACCGTTATTGATTTTGTCTTTGCTGCGTACATCATTGGAGAAACCAATATGATCAGAGTGAGCCGTCACCACCACATACTCATCTTTAAGCACCGGATCAGAACCTGGCAATACTGCAACCACGTTCGGGCTGGTGATATCTTCCATAGTGGATTCACGCTTTAAACTGACTGTGCCTTCTAAGGCAAAACCTGCAGGCACTTTTTCTGCGGCTAAGTCAGCAAAAATATCGTCCAGAGAACGGCTGGCCCCTTCAAATAAGTTTTTGGCAGCGTCTGGATGTAAGTAAGCACCACCCAATAAAGACTCAAATTCACCTTCTGCTTTCCCGTCTTTATGTAGCCAGCGCATACGAGGGCTGGTTAAATACATCAGGCTATTGGCATAAGGCCGCACTTTTTCTTCTGAAGGAGTATGCAGGGTAATAACACCTACAGCACCACGTTCAGCCGCGTTTTCTGCTTTTAAGCTTTGAATATGAGCAGCTTCTTCACTGGGTAAAGATTTAGGGCGACCACTGAGCATCACCACTATTTTGCCTTTCACATCCAGATTGGCGTAATCATCCAGATTAAACTCTTTGGACACTAAGCCATAGCCGACAAAGATCAATGGCGCTGTGACATCCGCTTTCGCATGCAAAGTGCTGGGACCCGTAAAAAACTGTTTTGGATAATCAAAGTCTGTGGTTTTGCCATTTTTAGTCAGCGACATTTTGGCACTGCTTTGCACCAGCATGGCTTTGCGTAAAGGCACAGACTGGAAATAGCCCTGCTCACCGGCTGGATCTAAACCTAAAGCAGCCAATTGAGTGGCAATATAATTCGACGCAATTTGATGACCGCGGCTACCGGTATCCCGGCCTTCCAGGCTGTCATCGCCTAAAAACGTCATATGAGCTTCAATGGCTTTAGCGCTGGCTTTGGGCAAGGCTGCTACAGAAGAAGGTGTTGGCGTACTTTGACAGCCCGCCAGCACCAGCATGGCGGATAAAGCACTGATTGACATCAGTTTCATAGTGTTTCCTTAAAAAATTCAGGGGCTTTCGCCCCTGACTACTCAGTTTTTAGCCTGATAACGCTGCTGATACTTATCATGTAATTGTTTGTGCCTGTTGTTTAAATCAACAGCACGGCCATCAATCCACATGTAACGTACTTTGTGTCCCAGATAGTCAAAAATATCACCATCAGACACCACCAGAGTGGCAGCCTTACCCACTTCGATGCTACCGATTTTATCAGCTACACCAGCAATAGCAGCGGCATCAAGTGTAACAGAACGTAACGCCTGCTCCGGGCTTAAGCCATAGCTGATCGCCTGACCTGCAGCAAATACCACATTGCGGGTATCCCAGTAACCATCCAGTGACAATGCAAATTTCACCCCTGCTTTAGCCAACTGAGCCGGAGTCTGGAATGACTGGCTGCTGGCTTCATCTGCACGTTCAGGAATGCCATAAGGCGAGGTATAAATCACAGATACATTAGCGGCAGCAAGTTGGGGTGCAATACGCCATGAGTCACGGCCACCCACTATGGTCAGAGCAAAACCATACTGCTGAGCAAACTTCATGGCTTGTTCAATTTGACGCTCGTCATTGGCATGCACAAATACAGGTAATTCACCTTTAAAAACCGGGATCATCGCCTGCCAGCGTGAATCAACCGGCAGTTTCACGCCATCGCCCACAGCCTGGGCATAAGCTTGAGCGGTTTTGAAGTAACCGTCCAAATCAGCCATCGCTTTTTGATTGGCTTTACGAATCTCTTCTGGTTTTTGCGGGCGCCATGGATTAGCCATCACGTCAGCTCGTGGCCATTTGATGTGCAAAGCCACTGCATCAACCACAGTGGCATCTTTCCAGTTCCAGGCATCCAGTTGCATAAAAGCGGATTGCCCCATAATTAAAGAGCCATTTGGATACACCAGGGTGTAACTAAAACCATTAGCGCGAATAGTAGGCACTACTTCAGAATCCGCGTTGTAGGCGACCTGAGCTTTAATATCCGGGTTGGTTTGAGTCACTTCAGTGCTGTCGTCTGTCGCCCGCACTGCTTCAATTTCAGTTAAACCCAGCTGATTCGCCAAAGCAATCAGGCCCGGATACAAGTGTTTACCATGCAAAGACAGCACTTCTGCGCCAGCTGGCACAGCTAAATCTGTGCCTATAGCACTGATTTTTCCGTCGACCAGTAACACATCTGTCTCTTTTAATACGCCCTTTGTTACCGTATGCACTGTGGCATCCTGTAATAAAATGGGGGTGCTTTGTTTAGGTGCAGGTACTATATCGTTCGCCTGTGCAGTCAGACTCAGCGCTGCAGTCACCAGTAAAAAAAGTTTTGTATGTTTCATTGATGACTCCATTAATGCTGGTGATCAAAAGCAAGGGATAACACATCATGGTTATCTTCACAGTGCCAAACCGGGTTATTGGCTTTGTATGACGCGCCAGAACCTGCTTTTTCGCTGTCAGAAGCCTGTAACACTTTTTGGATCAGCTGTTGTTTTTCGCTCTTCACCTGCTGTTGTAACTGATCGTCCGCAGTCAGCTGATAATAAGGTGCACCTTCAATCCAGGTCTGCTGAGCCCGGGCGTACACAGACAGTGGATGGGCAGACCACAATACGAAATCAGCTTGTTTACCTTCTTCCACTGAACCAACTTTAGAGTCAATTTTCAGCTGTATAGCCGGATTAATAGTGACCATATTCAAAGCTTGTTGCTCATCCATGCCACAGTACACCACAGCTTTGGCGGCTTCCTGATTCAGGCGGCGCTGTAAATCCGGACTGTCGGAGTTGATACTGACTAACACACCTTGTTGTTGCATTAAGCAGACATTGCTAGGAATAGCGTCCTGAACTTCCATTTTATAAGCCCACCAGTCGGCAAAACTCGAAGCACTGGCACCATGGGCTTTCATCTCGTCAGCCACTTTGTAGCCTTCCAGAATATGAGTGAAAGTGGTGATATTAAAGCCCATCTCGTCGGCTAATTTGATGATCATCAGAATTTCTGAGGCCACATAAGAGTGGATATGGATAAAACGTTCTTTATCTAAAATTTCGACCAAAGTTTTGATGCGATAATCCACCCGCGGCGCTGCAGTTTTTGCCCGTTCAGAACTGGATAAATCTTCATACTCAGCCCACTGTGCTTTGTATTCTTTAGCGGCCTGGAAGGCATCACGAATAATAGTATCGACACCACTGCGGGTTTGTGGATAACGGCTGACAAAATCTTCGCCCCAGTTGGATTGTTTGACGTTTTCACCCAAGGCAAGCTTGATGCTCGCAGGCGCGCCTTTGAATTTCAGTTGTTCTGAGCTGTCACCCCAACGCAGCTGAATAATCTGTGCCTGGCCGCCAATAGGATTGGCGCTGCCATGCAATAACTGAGCTGTAGTAGTGCCACCAGCTAAACCGCGATAAATATTAATATCATCGGCGTCTAACACATCGGCAATACGCACTTCAGAGGTCACAGCATCTGAGCCTTCGTTGACACCCTGATCAATAGCGATATGCGAGTGTTCATCGATAATACCAGCAGTCAGGTGCATGCCTGTCGCATCAATGGCTTGATAACCTGAAGGTGTAGATAAGTTTTTGCCAATTTTGACAAAGTTGCCATCCTTCACCAGTACGTCCGTATTTTCTAACTTACCAGCCTTAGCGGAAGTCCAGACTGTGGCATTTTTAATATGCACATTTTGCCGCTTTGCTTGTTGTGTCACACCAAAAGCGCGGTTAGGCATAGTCAGCTTCGACAACAACACAGGTTGTTCTGTGGCTTTTTGCTCATCAGCTTTAGCCACCAATGGTTGTTGCAGACTGCTGATGGCAACTGTAGCGCCCTCTGCAGTGACTAACTTTCCTTGCAAGGTTTTACCTTTGAGTTCACCACTAAACTGAGCCACACCAGAACCTTGTCCCAGCGCCTTTAAATCCACTGCAAATTGCAGCTGATTTTTTTGCACAGCCACATGATTCAGCTTGCTGGTTTTATCGCCCAGTTTGACCGAGCCTTCGACTGAGCCTTTTTTATCTGTCAGTTCCAGCGGCAAGCTGCTGCCATTGATACTCAAAGAATAAGTACCGGCAAAGGCTGGTAAATCCATAGCTGTAAATTGTTGCTGCTGACCACGAACCCAGGTCGCGACTATTTCGCCATCAGCAAATAAATCACCTTTACTGACCACTAAGTCAGCCTGATACCCTTCTGCAATTTTGCCAATCTGCTTGTCCAGACCTAACCATTTTGCTGGCTCTGTGGTCAGCGCTGCTAAAGCTTTTTGCTGACTTAAACCATAAGACACAGCTTTACGTAAGTTCGGCCAGAACTGCTCTGGTTTCTCCAGCTTGTGCAGGGTCAAGGCAAAAGGAATTTTCGCCTGTTCTAACACAGCGGCATTAGAAGGCGCTCTTTCCCAGTGCCTTAACTGGGCCAGTTCCACATCCAGTTGATCATTCAGTTGTTGCACTGCAGGAGCTGCCGGAAAGGCCAGCGGTAAAATCAGCGGACGTCCCGTCGCTTTGACCTGTTCAATACGACTGTATTCATAGCCAGAAGCTACCAGCGTCGCTTTATCCAGTCCAAATTCTTTTAACAGGTTATCAGCGCGTAACAAAGCCTGATCGTCCGTGGCTTCAAACACCACACCCTGAGTTTTCAGCTGAGCTAAAGCAGCTAAATCAGCATTAAACTCAACAGGCTGATTGTAAAAACGCCAGCTGCTTTTGCCCTGAGCCTGACTGTACCAGTTGGCATCAGCCAGAGTCTGGCGAATAAGGGCTATGCTACCCATCAGCGAAGAAGGATAACTTTGAACTGAAGTACCTTTACTAAACGCCATAAACTGATTGGCCTGGGCACGTAAAACTGCCTCGTTCGGCAAGCCAGATAGCAGGGACGCAACCAAAGCCTGACCGCGAAAGATGCCATCAAAACGCGCGGATTGGACTGTAGTAAAGCCCTGCTGCTGGTAACTTTTTGCTTGTTCAGCATCAGGTTTAAATTCATTGACCCACAGCTTACGGGCATGAATAGCTGCATTACTGGCATTGCCGCCTTTGCGATCATTTTTGTAGTTCGGCTTACGGCCAAATTCAAAGCCATTACCTTTTCCAGCTTTAGGCAGACCATATTGGCTGTATAAATCGATAAAACCCGGATAAATAAAATAACCAGTGGCATCTATGGTCTGATAGCCAGCTGGCACAGCAGCTTTATTTTGAATTTTGCTGATAAGGCCGTTGCTGATCAGCACAGTGGCATTGTCCAGACGTTTGCCTGGTTCAGTGATCACAGTGGCGTTGGTTAAAGCGTAAAGTTGTGGCGATTTATCACGTATACCTTGAACAGGCGTGGTTTGATCCGCCGAAGCAGCAGGCAATAAAGCGCAAAGCATTGCCGTACTGCACAAGGACAGTCTTAGTTTGATCATGGATGTTTCCTGGTTGTATTGGGGCTTTACCCTGAAAAATGCAGCAGGAAAAACAAAGCACAAGGCTGGCTTATTCCCAACAACAGCTTAAAGTTCAGCAGCCCCTATTAATAATGGTTGATAACTCAGGTTATATAAGTCCTGCTCTGCCCTTGGCATGCTGAAGTAATAACCTTGCACCAGATAGCAAGCATTGTTTTTTAAGAATTCGATCTGTTCTATAGTCTCAACGCCTTCAGCCACAACCCGCAGGTTCATTTTTTGCGCCATAGCAATAATGGCCGCAACTATGTCCATGTCGTTGGTGTCTGCCGGAATATCTTTAACAAAAGAACGGTCTATTTTCAGCTCATCTACCGGGAACCGCTTTAAATAACTCAGCGATGAATAGCCTGTACCAAAGTCATCAATAGATAAAGTCACCCCCAGTCCTTTTAACTCATTTAACTGGGCAATAGCCGCATCAGTGTCGCCCATCAGCATCGACTCTGTAATTTCAAATATCAGCTTGTCAGCGCGGGCGCCGGTGCGTTGCAGCACCCTTTCAACCACTTCGGCCAGGTTTTGATCGGTAAATTGCCGTGCCGACAGGTTGATAGAAATAGTCACATCATGGCCTCTGGATTGCTGACGACTGATAAAACGACAGGCTTCCCAGATAATCCATTCGCCTATTTCCACAATCAAACCTGTGCTTTCTGCCACCGGAATAAATCGCAGTGGCGGGATCATCGAACCGTCAGGCCGGACCCAACGTAATAAAGCTTCATAACCAATCACCACATTAGTACGAATATCGATTTTTGGCTGGTAATACAACACAAACTGATGTTCACGTATGGCTTCGCGCAGATGATTTTCTATTTGCAGTTTTTCTTTGGCAGCATCGTTTAAATCCTGACTGAAAAAATGGTAGGTGTTACGGCCACGGGCCTTGGCTTCATACATAGCCAAATCAGCATGTTTGAGCAACAGCTCTTCATCAGCCGCATCTTCAGGCGCTATGGTAATGCCTATACTGGCACTGATAGCGACTTCCTGGCCTGTCAGTTTGACCGGAGCTGCAAAACTTTGCTGCAGATTTTCAGCGATCAAGGCCGCATGAGCTCTGTCTTTAATACCACTTAAAATCACTGCAAATTCATCGCCACCCAAACGGGCTATCGTGTCTTCTTCACGTAAACGGCTGATGAGTCTTCGCGCCACTTCTTTCAGCAGCTCATCCCCGGCATCATGGCCTAAGGTATCGTTAATACGCTTAAATTCGTCCAGATCAAAATACAACAAGGCAAAATGGTAATAACCACGGGACGACATAGCGATGGCTTTGCGTAACTGGTCACGGAAATAGCTACGATTCGCCAGGCCCGTTAACATATCGTAATAGGCCAGTTGCTCCATCTTGCGCTGGCTCTCTTTGATAAAAGAAATATCCTGCATAGCACAGACATAGTTGCTGATATCGCCTTTTTCATCCCGTATTGGCGCTATCGCAAGCGACACCCAAAGTTTACGTAACACATGCTGCAGCAACATATCACCGCGCCAATGGTGGCGATCTTTCAGAGTTTGGCTTATCTCTTCGCCGACAAAAAACATCTCAGCGGCAAATAAAGAGGATAACGGCTTCTGCATCATATGTTCGGCAGTGCAGCCCATCAGCTCCAGCATAAAAGGGTTCACATATTCGATATGCAACTCTTTATCTGTCAGTAAAATACCAGAACTGGAAAAAGCGACGGCTTTCGTCAATTTACGGGTGGCTCGTTCGGCTTCTTCTTTTTCGCCTATACGGGTATTTAACCCTGAGATCAGTTGGTGGATTTCTTCAGCCATGCCATTAAAAGCGCGATTGAGCATACCGATTTCATCGTCATTCTGATCCAGAGTAATTTGCTGTAAATCGCCCCTGCTGATCCGTTGCACCGCAGAAGATAAACGAGTTAAACGTTTTAAAATAAACTGGTAAATGAAAAACTGCAGAGACAAAGCCACGACAACAGCAACAGCTAAAAATATTAGCATTACGTTGTCACGAAAATCCTGCAAACCGCTGACAACCACCTGCTTATCCTGATACAAGGTCAGGTACCAGTCTAAACGCTGCACTTTGGCTGCTGACACCAGATAGTTGGCTAAATCAGCCTGCAGCAGTTCGGATGCTGTTGGGTTTGTGGTCACTTGCTGAATAAAAGCGGCCAACTCCGGTTTTCTTGGCGCCACTGAACTGTAACGGGCATCAAAGTTTTGTTGGCCGTTGTTTTGCAGTGGTACAGGTTTTTTGCCATCCAGTAACAAGTTGCCTTGAGGATCAAACAACATACTGCGCAAACCATCGGACGATTGTTCAATGCTGGCTAAATCAAGAAATAATTCATCCAGAATATAATCACTGCCAGTCACCCCTAAAAACTCGTCCGCCGCATAGACAGGGATCACCAGGCTGGTCATCCATTTTTGCCAGATAGGATCGTAATAAATAGGAGTCCAGCGTGGTAAACGGCTGGGGTTTTGTTCAGGGGTAGCAATATCAAAGAAGATATCTTTAGTGAAATCATGAGTGACAGGCACTTCTAAAGCCCAGTCTGCCGGCGCAATACGGATCAAACCTTGTTTAGAAATAAAGTAAAAGTTAAAAAACTCTTCCAGCATCAAAGGTGCCAGTTGCTGCCATAGCTCTTCACTTTGAACTAACCAGGCGGTTTGCTGCGGATCTAATTTTGACTGAGGAATAAAAGCCGCTGACAAATCATCCTGAATACGTACACTGCCATCCGGCTGAGCTGTGGGTAAAGCCGGAAAATCGGCTGTGGTTTTGCTGAGATACCGCACCACAATGTTGTTGGCACTAATGGCCTTTTTTTCACGGGTTAAGAAACCGGCATCCAGTTCGCGGGCATATTTTTCAGACTGCCGTTTTAATTCATGCTTTTCCTGTTCGATCAGCACATTTTGTTGCAGCATAAGCACAGCATAAGCGATAGCCGCACTGGCGACTACAGTCAGCATAAACACCAGTAGCGCAAACTTGATGCTAAGGGAATTCATACCTGTAGGTTTGTGAAAATTAACTTCCTTCACATGATTTCCTGAGTTGACAGCGACGGGGTTCAGTTGTAATGCTATTGTGACACACAACGACATCAAACCATTATTGCATCAAAATCAAACAAATGAGAATTAAGCCAATGAAAAATCTGTTTATCTTACTGTCTTTGGGATTGTCTTCTGCTTGCGCTATGGCGGGCAGCGCCTTTACCGACGCTGAAGACGCTGTCACTTATCGTCAGCATAGCTTTCAGTTAATACGGCATAATTTCGTCGATTTAAGCGACATGATGCGGGGTAAAGTACCTTTTGACGCTAAACGTGCAGAAAAAAGAGCGAACGCTCTGACTACTTTGACCACATTGCCATGGGAAGCGTTTGAAGTACCTGGCGCCGATAAAATAAAAAGTGACGCTAAAGCTGAGATTTGGCAAAACTTGCAAGATTTTCAACAAAAAGCAGAACAATTTCAAACAGATGCTCTGGCTTTACAAGTTGCAGCGAAAACAGGCGAACAGGCTACAGTCAAAGCAGCCTTTGGCAATTTTGCAAAAAACTGCAAAGCCTGCCACGATCAATACAAAGCGGAATAATCTCCTTATAACGGGAGGGTACAATACCAATCCGCACCGAGGTGTCATTAGACGGGCGGGGACAAGCCCCGATAAAGATTTGTCTGGAATTTGAGACGGGCGGGGACAAGCCCCGCCCCTACCGCGCATTACCACTGCTGATACAAAGACAGTCCTTGCCAGAGCGCAAAAATTCCGGCAAAAACCAGCACCAGCAACAGATACCGACCTGATGATTTGATTACAGGTTGTTGTGCTTCAGTATTCAGTTTGCCATGCAACATAGCACCCAAGACCCCATCTTTTTTCAGCCCGTGAACGAGCGCGGCAACCACATGCACCGCAATCAGTATCAGCAACAGATCAAAGTTATTGTGATGAAACCAGGAGGCAAAAGAAGACCAGTCAGACGACACTGAGCCGTAAAGGGGTCCTTCGGTCATCACATCATCAGTGGTCATTAATCCTGAGATAAACTGCAACAAAATCAGCGTCATCAAAGCCAGGCTCATATAACCTGACAAGCCTCTGTGACCTATACCATGCTTGGCTTTATTCCACATCCGCACTAACTGAAGCGGGCTTTGCAGAAAATGACTGAAACGTGCTGTCTCGCTGCCAACAAAACCCCAGATCAGGCGGCTAAGTAAAATAGCAGCAAGTGAATACGCCAGAATCTGATGCACAACGAGATAGCCCTGATCCGCGGTAAACCATAAGCCAGCCAATAACAACAGCTGACTCCAGTGGTAAAATCGTATGGCTTTATCCCATAACTGAATCACTTTCATCTTTTATCAGTCCTCTATTATGATAAGTTATTGATTTTAACCCATTGGAAGCAAAAACCTATGCTTTGGTTCAAACGGATTTCTATTGCCTTACTGATGCTGATCCTGCTGGTCGTTGGTTTTTTATATTTTGCTCTGCGCAGCACCTTGCCGGCTTATGAAGGCGAATTGCCTGCAGAGGTCAGACAACAGGTTGAAATCAGCCGGGATGCACAAGGTTATGCCAGCATCAAAGGACAAAATCGCAATGACGTGGCTTATGCTCTGGGTTTTGTCCATGCTCAGGAGCGATTTTTCCAGATGGATTTATTGCGCCGTAATGCAGCCGGAGAGTTGTCCGAGCTTTTTGGTGAAATGGCGCTGGATTTGGATAAAAAACGTCGCATCCACAGATTCAGAGCCAAAGCGCAGCGGGGTTTTGCGAAGTTACCAGCGGACCAAAAGCAGTTGCTTCAACGTTATACGGCCGGGGTGAATGCAGGCTTGGCCGCATTAGGCTGGCCACCTTTTGAATACGCTTTATTAGCACAGACACCACGCAGCTGGGTCGAAGCTGATTCCTTTTTAGCGCTCTACAGCATGTATCTGGATTTACAGGGATCTGAGGGCAAAGACGAGTTGGCAATGGGCCTGATGCAACAAAAACTGCCACAAGACTGGTACGATTTTTTATTCCAGCACAGCCCGGACTGGCAAGCCGCCATGGATAACAGCAAAGTGAAGCTGACTCCTATGCCAAAATCGACCTATCCGGCTCTGCTGGCTGGACAAAAAACAGCCTGCGTCGATTGTGCCTTGCATGACAGTGCTGATATCGGCAGCAATAATTTTGCTGTGTCCGGTCAAAGAACCAAAGATGGCCGCGCTATTCTGGCCGACGATATGCATTTAGGGATCCGTGTGCCAGGCACCTGGTTTAAAGCCCAGCTGAAATGGACAGAAAACGATCAGTCGTTTGAAGTTGCAGGTGTCAGCTTACCTGGCACTCCGGCTATAGTAGCTGGCAGCAATGGCCATATAGCCTGGGGTTTTACCAACAGCACTGCAGATTGGTCTGATGTTATAGCCTTGAAGCTGGATGAAAAAGGTGAAAAGTACCAAACTGCTGATGGCTGGCAGGAATTCAGCTACCAGAATGAAGTGTTTAAAGTCAAAGGCCAGCCAGATGAGTTGGTGCTGCAAAAAGAGACCATCTGGGGCCCTGTGTTATCCCCGCCTTTTCAGAATTATGCCTATCGTTGGGTGGCTCATGATGTGGAAGGTGCCAACTTTAACTTATTAACTCTGGAGAAAAGTCAGGGTGTACGTGAAAGCTTAAAACTGGCGGCACAGATTGGAGTGCCAACCCAAAACTTACTGGTGGCAGATAAAGACGGTGCCATAGGCTGGACTCTGATGGGTGCTTTACCAGAACGTAAAGTGCAGCATATGGATACGCCTCAGGACTGGAGTAATGACCAGAATCACTGGACAGGGTACTTGTCCCAAAACCGTTACCCACAAATTTACCAGCCCCAATCTGGTCAGCTCTGGACAGCCAACAGCAGAATGATAGGGGGTAAAGATTTAGAATTAATTGGTAATGGCGGTTACGACTTAGGCGCCCGGGGCCTGCAAATCCGTGATGCCTTAGCAGCCACAGCACAGCATAACGAGCAAAGCCTGCATGAGATTCAGCTGGATCACCGCGCCTTAATGCTGGCCCGCTGGCAACAGCTGTTATTAGACACTGTGCTGACCAAAGAATTTGTCGCAGAACATAACTTAGAGTCTTATCTGGATTATGTAATGAAAGATACCAGCCATGCCAGTATAGGTTCAGTAGGCTATTCACTGCTGCGCTCTTTTCGGACCAAAACACTGGAGCTGACCTTTGCACCTTTAACGTCACTGTTGGAGGAAAATAACTTGTCAGGGCGGGACCTGAAATTCTCTCTGGAGACTGCAGGCTGGGAAATGTTGCAACAACAGCGCACCGACACTCTGCCTGCCGCATTCAGCTCCTGGCGCACCTTATTGCAACAGGCCGTGCTGCAAAGCAAACAAAAGCTGGAAACAGATTATGGCAGTTTAGCCAACGCAAGCTGGGGCACTATCAATCAAAGCGCTATAGTGCATCCACTCTCAGTTGCTGTGCCTTTTTTCGGCGACTGGCTGAATATGCCTGCAATGCCGATGAATGGTGATAGCCATATGCCCAGAGTACAACACAAAGTGCATGGTCAGTCACAACGTATGGTGGTGTCACCGGGCAAAGAAACCGAAGGCATTTTAGTCATACCGGCAGGCCAGTCGGGTCATCCGTTATCCCCTTTTTATGATGCTGACCACGACTTCTGGTTAAAGGAACAGGCTTTAGGCTTTTTACCAGGTGAACAAAAATACTTGCTGAAGTTGCAACCTAAAGCTTGACTTTAGACGTCCAGACTTACTATTGTGGTGGCCATGAAACCAATTCAGATCGCTCGCTTTTTTCGCCTCTTTACCACCCCAACGGGGAGGCGGTAAGTCGCGCGCGCGTGATAAACCAAAAAACCTCCCAACATAGGGAGGTTTTTTTTAGCTTAAAGGACGCTTTATGAGCATAGATTTAGACCACATTCGCCAGCAGATCAGCAGTACAGATAAAGATCTGCTGCAATTACTGGCCAGCAGACGTCAGCTCGCATTAAGCGTAGCTGATGCAAAACTGGCACAAAACAAACCTATTCGTGATCAAAAGCGGGAAGAAGAGTTGTTGGTGTCACTGATTGAACGCGGCAAGGTACTGGGCTTAGACGCACAGTACGTCACCAAAATTTACCATGTGATTATTGAAGACTCAGTGCTGCAGCAGCAAGCCAAAGTACAAGGCCAACTGAACGGCGACAATGGCCCTGTTTGCCGGGTTGCTTTTTTAGGCCGTCAGGGTTCATACAGTTACTGGGCTACACAAAAGTATTTCACCCGCCGCGCTGAAAAGCTGATTGAAATTGGCTGCGACAGCTTTAACGAAATAGTTCAAGCAGTGGAAACAGGCCATGCCGACTATGCAGTGCTGCCTATTGAAAATACATCGTCCGGCAGTATCAACGAAGTGTACGACTTACTGCAGCATACCCGTTTGTCGATCGTCGGCGAACTGACCCACCCTATCGAACACTGTTTGTTAGGTGTCGAAGGCACAGAGCTGAGTAAAATTCGCCAGATTTGCGCCCACCCTCAGGTGATAGCTCAGTGCAGCAACTATTTACAGGGATTATCCAACGTCAAAATTGAATACTGTGACGCATCCTCCGATGCCTTTGAGCGGGTGCGTAAAGCACAGGATAAATCTGTGGTCGCCATTGGCGGTGAAGAAGGTGGAAAGCTCTATGGCCTGGAAGTATTAGGCCGCGGCTTAGCCAACCAAAAAGACAACGCCAGCCGTTTTATTGTAGTGGCGCGTAAAGCTATTAATGTGGCGAAAGCAATCCCAGCCAAAACCACTTTTATTATGTACACAGGCCAGCAACCAGGCGCTTTGGTCGATGCCTTAACAGTGTTAAAACAACATGGCATCAGCATGGGCAAACTGGAATCCCGCCCTATACCAGGCAATCCATGGGAAGAGATGTTTTATGTGGATGTGTTCGCCAATCTGGACGATTACGCTATGACCAGAGCCCTGGATGAACTGAATCGCATCACACGTTTTGTGAAGGTGCTGGGCTGCTATCCAAGCGAGGATGTCAGCCCAACTCTGATCACTCAGCAACCTTCATAGTTTGATCTGCTCACCTTTTTCGGCAATTTGGCAATGCAGACCGTATTCCAGCATACGGCTCTGCAATGCCTGCTGAGCTTTAGGTTCTCCATGCACCAGATAAAAACGGGGCTGACCACCAATGATTCTGGCCCAGCCTAATAACTCATCCTGACCTGCATGAGCGGAAAAACCACCTATGGTGTGTATTGTGGCTTTCACCGCAACATTTTGACCAAACAACTTCACCCGTTTTTCGCCATCCACCAAACGACGGCCTAAAGTACCTTTGGCCTGAAAGCCAACAAATATCAGATGATTGCTGCTTTTCCATAAGTTGTGTTTTAAGTGGTGCACAATACGACCACCGTTACACATGCCAGACCCTGCAATGACAATAGCACCGCCACTGATGCGGTTCATGGCCATTGATTCTTCCATACTGGATGCCAGTCGTAATATAGGCAAAAAGGATTGCAAATCACGGGCGCCGTAACCATGCAGTACTTTGGTGTCTTTGCGATCAAACTCAGCCATCAGCTCACTGTAGATTTTAGTGATCTCTATCGCCATAGGACTGTCCAGCACCACCATTTTTTGTTTCAGCCTGCCCTGATGGTACAAAAGCCCGAGGTAATACAAAATTTCCTGACTACGGCCTAAAGCAAAAGCCGGAATAAACACATTACCGCCTGCTTTGTGCGCTTCATCCAGCGCATTCGCAAACTCTTCCAGCGTATTTTGTAATGGCTGGTGATTGCGGTCGCCATAGGTACTTTCCATCAGCACCAGATCGGCCGTTTTTACCGGGCTGGGATCTGGCATCAGCACTGTAGCAGGGTTGCCTAAATCACCGGAAAACACCAGTTGCCGCATGGCTTTGCCCTGCTTTACTGCAAGCTGCATTATGGCAGAGCCCAGAATATGACCCGCATCCAGAAACTCCAGCTCCAGTCCTTCGCAGACCGTTACTTTTTGCTTGTAACCGACAGGCTGACAGTACTCCAATACCTGCTCTACATCCTGCACTGCCATGACTGGATCCAGCAGCTTTTTACCTTGCCGGGCCAGATGTTTGTTTTGCCAATCCAAGTCTTTTAAATACAAATGCACAGAATCTTTTAACAGCACACCAAGCAACAAAGCTGTGCCCTGAGTACAATAAATTTTGCCCTGAAACCCCTTAGCAACCAACAAAGGCAATAAGCCGCTGTGGTCTATATGAGCGTGCGATAAAATCACGTAATCGATATCTTTAGGACGAAAAGCAAAACGGAATTTATTCCACTCTGTGATTTGGTTTTCGCCCTGGGTCATACCACAGTCGAGCAGAATTTGTTTGTTTGGCAGCTTTAGCAGATAACAGGAGCCTGTGACCTGCTCGGCGGCGCCTAAAAAGGTTAAACTGGCATCTAAAGGCATTGGGTACACTCCGACTTTCTTCTTGGCTGTGGTGGTGCTATGTCCATGTTATAACTGAACTGAAGTGTTAAAAGATTAGTCTATATCAAACAAGATGTTAGTTTATTCAGCTTTCCTTTGTATGGAGCCCTTTTATGTCTGCTGACAACCCCTTATACCAACGCCATCTGAGTTCAGCCCGTGAAGCGACGGAGCAACAAAGCCAGGATTTACTCGAACACCCGTCCTATCGACTGGCTTTTGCTGATGATGATTTTTTAATGCAAGACGAATTACGGCATGTGCGTTTGCAGCTGGAGTATTTAAAACCTCAGTTGATCCTCGAACAACATCAGATCAAAGCCACAGTCGTAGTCTTTGGCAGCGCCCGTTTTGTGTCACGACAACAAGCTGAGCTTTTGGTCACACAAGCGCAGGATCAACTGGCATTGGCACCAGCCGATCCACAACTGCAACAGCAATTAAAAACAGCGGAGCGTCAGTTAAAAAACAGCTGCTATTACGAAGCTGCTGCAGAGTTTTCACGACTGGTGACAGAACACAGCCAAAGCTGTCCTGAAACAGCCTTGATGATCATCAGTGGTGGTGGGCCTGGCATTATGGAAGCGGCCAATAAAGGCGCTTATGAAACAGGGGGCCAAAGTATTGGTCTGAACATTGTTTTGCCACACGAGCAAAAACCAAACCCCTATATCACACCAGAGTTTTGTTTCCGCTTTCATTATTTTGCCATTCGTAAAATGCACTTTTTACAACGTGCACGGGCTTTAGTGGCTTTTCCCGGCGGTTTTGGCACTTTAGATGAGCTGTTTGAAACCCTGACTTTATTGCAAACAGGTAAAGCCAATACAGTGCCTGTGATCCTGTATGACAAAAACTTCTGGAGCCGTTTGATTAACTTTGACCTGCTGGTCGAGGAAGGATTGATTAAAGCCGAAGATATGCAGCTGATCCAGTTTGTGGATACACCGGAACAAGCCTGGCAAGCCATTTGCCATTGTTATCAGTTATAAGGAAATAAAGGGTCAGAGTATGTGCTCTGACCCTTTGAGTTTATTGAGCTTTTACGCAATCAACAAAGTATTCTTTTTTACCGTTACGTTCTTCACAAACCAGACCGTGGATATAAGTCTCAAAGCCTGGGAAAGCACCGTTAAATTCGCGGGCGAATTTCAGGTAATCCACAATGATGGTATTAAACACTTCGCCCGGTACCAGAAGCGGAATACCTGGTGGATAAGGCGTTAACATCACGGCAGTAATGCGGCCTATCAGGTTATCCAGTGGCACCCTGTCCAGTTCTTTATGTGCCATAGCGGCAAAAGCTTTGGACGGTTTCATCGCCGGTACCAACTCAGATAAATACATCTCAGTAGTCATCTTAGCAACGTTGTTTTCACGGTAAATCTGGTGAATTTGATCACATAAGTCTTTTAAACCAATACGCTCGTATTGTGGATATTTAGCGATAAATTCCGGCAATACCCGCCATAAAGGTGCGTTTTTGTCGTAATCGTCTTTAAACTGCTGCAGCGCTGTCACCATGGTATTCCAGCGACCTTTGGTAATGCCTATGGTGAACATGATAAAAAACGAATACAGGCCGGTTTTTTCAATGACTACACCATGCTCAGATAAGTACTTAGCCACAATAGCAGCAGGAATACCTGACTCATCAAAATCGCCATCAACGTTTAAACCAGGAGTTAATATAGTGGCCTTGATAGGGTCCAAAAGGTTAAATCCTTCAGCTATATCACCAAAACCATGCCAGCTTTCGCCTGCTTTTAACATCCAGGCATCACGGTGATCCAAACCTTCGTCTGTTAAATCATCAGGTCCCCAGACCTTGAACCACCAGTCATCGCCGTATTCGTCGTCCACCTTACGCATAGCACGGCGGAATTCCAGTGCTTCGTCCAGTGATTCTTCCACTAAAGCTGTGCCACCAGGCGCTTCCATCATAGCCGCAGCAACGTCACAGGATGCAATAATGGCGTACTGTGGACTGGTGGAGGTATGCATCAGATAAGCTTCGTTAAACAAGTGCTGATCCAGCTTGTTCTGCTTGGCGTCCTGCACCAGAATTTGTGAAGCCTGTGAAATACCAGCCAACAGCTTGTGTGTTGATTGAGTAGAAAACACCATAGAGGTTTCACAACGTGGACGGCCTTCACCTATCGCATGGTAATCCCCATAAAAATCATGGAAAGCCGCGTGTGGTAACCAGGCTTCATCAAAATGCAGAGTTTCGATTTCACCATCCAGCATGGACTTAATTTCTTCAACGTTATACAAGACGCCATCATAAGTCGACTGGGTAATAGTCAAAACCCGCGGTTTAACGTTAGGATTCTGTTCCAGTTTTTCACGGCAGAATGGGTTTGCCATCATTTTTTTACGGATAGTGGCAGGTTCAAACTCGCTACGAGGAATAGGACCAATAATGCCGTAGTGGTTGCGTGTTGGCATTAAAAATACCGGCACAGCACCTGTCATCATAATAGCGTGCAAAATAGATTTATGGCAGTTACGGTCAACGACGACGATATCACCCGGAGCTACAGTGGAGTTCCAGACAATTTTGTTGGAGGTTGAAGTACCGTTGGTCACAAAAAACAAATGGTCGGCGTTAAAAATACGAGCTGCATTACGCTCAGACGCCGCCACTGGACCTGTGTGATCCAATAACTGACCTAATTCATCGACCGCGTTACACACGTCTGCACGTAACATGTTTTCACCAAAAAACTGGTGGAACATCTGGCCTACAGGCGATTTTAAAAAGGCCACACCACCTGAGTGTCCAGGGCAGTGCCATGAATAGGAACCGTCCTGTGCGTAGTTGGTTAAAGCACGGAAAAACGGAGGCGCCAGGGTATCTAAATAACTTTTGGCTTCACGGATAATATGCCGCGCCACAAACTCTGGCGTGTCTTCATGCATATGAATAAAGCCATGCAGTTCACGCAAAATAGCATTAGGAATATGGCGTGAGGTTCGGGTTTCACCGTACAGATAGATTGGAATATCCGGGTTGCGATGACGGATTTTATCGACAAAACCTTTTAAGTTTGCCAGCACTGAGTGGCTGTCTTCTGCAGAGCCACCACCAAATTCTTCGTCATCAATAGATAAGATAAAACCAGCAGCCCGGCTTTGTTGCTGAGCAAAAGAGGTCAGGTCGCCATAACTGGTGTAACCCACTACATCCATGCCTTCGGCTTCAATGGCTGCAGCCAGTTCACGAATACCTGAACCACTGGTATTTTCGGTTCTGAAATCTTCATCGATAATGATCAGAGGAAAGTAAAAACGCATGGAGTACCCCAAGCCGGTTAAAAGTGGGCAAAGGATACTTTATTTTGCAGAAAATTCCTCTAATCCGACCTGTTTTTCCTGCAGAAAAATCGCAAATTAGCCAAATTTGAGCTGAAACCACAATTTGAATACGTATTCACAGCGGGGGAACTGGGGATTGTCACAGAACTGACACAGATATTAGCCACCTTAACTATGGCTGCAGCAAGACGCAGCTCTATTCCTGTTCTATACCCAGACATTCAGGGACTGCATGCAGTCCCTGCTTTTTTGCATTTTTATACCGACAAAATCCAGCTTACCGCCGCTGAAACTCAGCAGTGTTCTGAAGTAGCCAGCTCCGCATGTTGTTCAGGGGTATAACCCGCTTCCAGCAGCAAATCCATCAGCTCATCTTCACAGACACCAACAAAACGCAAATGCTGTTCTGCCTCTTCTATGGGTTTACCTTGCTGTAAACCGGCCTGGATAGTTTTTATATGCACAGAGCGCATAAATTCAGATGTTCTTTTGCCCATGATTAAACTCCGCTTCAACTCTTCAGTTGCGCCGGATCCTAAACAGCCTGAACAAAGTTTGCATCGAAAAAGCGTTAAAAATCAGAAATCTTCATCGAATAGTCATACCTGAGTCATAAAAAAGTCATACTAGTTTAATTATCGGCTAAACGTTGTTCTATCGGGGCCAACTGTCCCATCTGCTTTAAAATCCATTGCTGGCGTTTATACATATAAGGGGAAGGGTCTTGCACTTTAAAACGCAGCGGATTGGGCAACACAGCGGCTAACAGCGCTGCCTGATGACGACTCAACTTACTGGCTGGCCGCTTGAAAAACTTCTGTGCGGCAGCTTCCACTCCAAACACCCCTGGACCAAACTCCACACTGTTTAAATACACTTCCAGAATTCGTTCTTTACCCCATACCAACTCAATCAGGCCGGTAAACACCAACTCCAGTCCTTTGCGAAACCAGCTGCGGCCCGTCCATAAAAATACATTTTTTGCTGTTTGCTGACTGATGGTAGAAGCACCTCGCACTTTCTGTCCCCTGCTGTTATAGGCCAGCGCTTTTTCGATAGCTTCGGTATCAAAGCCATAATGATCCGGAAATTTTTGATCTTCAGCAGCCACTACCGCTTGTTTCATTGCTGACGAGATGTGCTCAAAAGCGACCCACTTGTGCTGTAAATCAAAGTTTTTCTGGGAGCTCCACATGGCCTGAATATGCCGTTCTATCATCACGCCAGTGACAGGGACAGGCACAAAAGCAAAGATCAGCACCAGGCTTAAAGCCAGAATAATCAGGTATTTAATAAGTTTTAGAAATTTACCAAACCAAAGTGAAATCAATGACTTTCCAGATAAGTATCAGTATTCTTGGAATTTGAGTGTAAAGCGCCATAAAGAAATGAGCCAGCTTTAGTTGCTGGCTCTTTCGCAGTAGTTCGTGTTTTAACAGCCTAATACTTTAGCTGCGCTCATCTGAGGCTTTTTGTAACAAACGACGGCTCTCCTGCAGGAATTGGTCGGCTAAGGGTCCAAAAAATTGCTGGCCTTTGGCGAACTCCGCCATTAACCCTGCTTTGTCACCCGCAGCTAATAAATGTGATAGCTGATTAAACCTGTGCTGATACCTTTGCAACAACCCCGTGACTGCGCTGGAAGACAACATAATATCAGCATACAGCTCGGCATTTTGCGCAAACAAGCGCCCTACCATCGCCAGCTCCAGCCGGTAAATAGGTGAACTTAACTCCAGCAATTGCTGTAAATCAGCCTGTTCTTCAGCCAGATGCACACCGTACACCAAAGAGCTGAAGTGGCGCATGGCCTGGATCAGTTGCATCAACTCATCATGTTGCTGCGCTGATTTTTCAGTCAGTACAGCGCCCCACACCTTAAGTTGCTGTATCAGCCATTGATAGTTTTCTAAATCGCGGCCATGACTAACGACAACCACTTGTTTGGCGATATTACTGATATCAGGGCCAAACATAGGATGTAAACCCACTACAGCGCCGCTGTGTGTTTTCAGCATGGCGTTCAGAGGCCCGGTTTTGGTACTGGTTAAGTCAGCCAGCACAGTATCTGCATCCAGCTGTGGTAATAGCTCGATCACCTGTTCGGTGACTGCTATAGGCACAGCTATTAAGACCAAAGCAGCGCCCTTGATCATAGCCTGAGCCTGATGCCAGTTGTCTTGTTCCAGTACCTCAACCTGATAACCAGATCGCTGAAATAAACTGACAAAACGTTTGCCTAAAGCACCGGCACCACCCACTACCACCACTTTATCGCCGCTTTGGCGACAGCAGACAAAACCAGCTTCCTGAGTCTGGTACGACTCACGCATCACACGGCGTAATACATCTTCAATCAGATCAGCAGAAACACCTGCATCTTCAGCTTGCTGACGGCGGGCTTTAATTAAAGCTTGTTCACGTTCAGGCACATATAAAGGTAAGGCATACTGCTGCTTCACCCGCCCTACTTCAGCTGTCACTGCCGCTCTTTTGGCCAACAACTCCACCAGTTGGCTATCCAGCTCGTCGATTTGCTGACGCAGCGGCAGCAGAGCTGCCATCGGATCGTCTTTCGCTGATTTACTTACAACGTCATTCATCTGTAACTCTCAGGCCGCAACTTCACGTGAAGATTGTTCGGGCGCTCTTTGGGATGACAGCTGTTGATCCAGGCCAGCCAATAATCCAGCTGTACTTGCCCAGTCAATACAAGCGTCCGTCACTGATACGCCATAGAGTTCAGCTTTACCATCGACTAAATCCTGACGGCCAGCATGAATATGGCTCTCAAGCATTATACCTATAATAGCTTTGTTGCCTTTGATGCGTTGTTCAATCACTGACTGAGCCACAATGCCTTGTCTGTTGTGATCTTTGCTGGAATTACCATGACTGCAGTCAATCACCAAACCTTCAGGTAAACCATGTTTACGCAGTGCAGTTAAAGCCGCCTGCACACTGTCTTCGTCATAGTTAGGTTTCACGCCACCCCGTAAAATGACATGACCGTCCGGGTTACCTGCTGTTTGCACCAGAGACACCTGACCTTTTTGGTTGATACCAATAAAGCTGTGGCCACTGGCGGCTGATTGCAGTGCATTAAGTGCAATATTTAAATTACCGTCAGTGCCATTTTTAAAACCAACTGGCATCGACAAACCGCTGGCCATTTCACGGTGAGTCTGTGATTCCACAGTACGGGCACCTACGGCTGCCCAGCTGATTAAATCAGACAGATACTGTGGGCTAATAGGGTCTAAAGCTTCAGTTGCGGCTGGCAATTCCATCTCAACTAAATCCAGCAGTAAACGGCGACCTTTGGTTAAACCCGTTTCCAGATCAAAAGAGTCATCCAGATGAGGATCGTTAATAAAACCTTTCCAGCCAACCGTAGTGCGGGGTTTTTCAAAGTACACCCGCATCACAATGTACAGCGTATCTCTGAATTGCAGTTGCAGCTGTTTCAGGCGGCGGGCGTAATCCATAGCTGACACCGGATCATGAATAGAACAAGGGCCAGTGATCACCAGTAAACGTGGATCGCGGCCATGCACTATATCTGCAATCTCCTGACGGGATTTTTGAATAAAATCAGAACCTGCGCCAGATAAAGGTAAGGCCTGCTTTAATACGGCTGGCGGGCTTAATAACTGCTCCGAGACTATACGTAAATCATCAACAATCTTGCTCATTTTTATGCTCCTGTTTGCATCATGCGTTGCCAAAGCGCCGGTTTTTACTTGATAAATGCAAGCAGAACACCAGTAAACTTATATTTACAACACGTATTTAATTAATTACGAATACAGGCATATTAAAAACCAAACACAAACAAGTCAACCTTTAAAGCCAAACAAAACAAGGAAAGCAAACAAATCCAGCAAAAACAAAACTCGTACAATATTCGTTACAACCATGCCATTTAATCAATTTGGCTCAGATCAAACTTTGTATTTAGTGCTAATGCCACAGGAACAACGGTCAGAACTGGATGGTCTACACTAAAACTTAACCCACTTTAACTCTGTATAGGCTGGCTTATGGCTGCTCCCCCTTTTTCACCGCTGCCCGATTTTGATGAGTTACTCAGCATGGCAAAACAGAACCCAACGGCACTGGATGAGTTACAGAAAAAATTGAATCAGGAGCTTATTGATGCGCAAAGTGACGACAGGGGAAGAAAGGCCATTCAGCAAACCTTGTTCAGGCTACAGTCAGAACAGCTGAGATATAAAGCCCCTCTGGTCCGGTTAACCAGAGCCTATCAGCTCATGTTGTCGGAAATGAGCCGGATGCAGGATGCCCTGGAGCAGTTATGCACGACGCAAAAACCGCAGCAAAAGCCCTGTGCTACCATTTTGCCTTTCAGGTCAAAGGGTCAGGAGTGATAAGTGAAAAAAAAGCGGTTGAAAATCACAAAAAATAAAGTGACAGCGACCTGTGTTCTCGTCTAGAATTGATAAAAATACAAAATATGATACCCATTAACCTGTATGAACAAAAGTAAACACACAGAACCTTTATTGTCGACTCAACAAGCTGCTGATTTACTTGGTGTTTCTTTGCGCACCGTGCAGTTGTGGGTTGAGAAAGGTGCTCTGGACGCCTGGAAAACTCCTGGTGGTCATCGTCGTGTGACCCAATCTTCTGTCGAACGCCTTCTGCTGAAAAATCAGACTCAACCTGTTGATAATTCAGTTCGCATTCTCTTGGCAGAGGATGATGAACTACTGAAACAACTTTACAGCCTGCAAATTGAATCCTGGGGTTTACCTATCAGTTTGCAGTCAGTCACCAACGGTATAGCTGGTTTATTAAAAATTGGCGAATGGGCACCACAAATTCTGATCTCAGATTTGCAGATGCCTGAACTGGATGGTTTTCAGATGATCCGTGAACTGAAGTTATCTCCACGCCACGAGAATATGAAAATTATTGTAGTGACAGCTTTAACTGATGCAGAAATTGCAGCTGGCAGCGGTTTACCCGACACAGTTCAACTGATGCGTAAACCTCTGCTATTTAGCGACTTAAAAGACCGCTTAGAGAAGCTGTTACAAGAGCTGCGTTAATCGCAGCTTTTTATTCCCCTAGTACTTGAAGCTGCAGCTTTGTTGACTGCGCTTTCTCGTCAATAAAAAGTATCACACCAGTCACACAACTTAACTATGCTTCTGGTGTCTTAATTGCCTGTCATTGTGCTGTAACGTCAATTACTTTGGCTATGCGCAATAAAACTGCTCTGCTACAACGCCTTTCGTGGTGGCAACGCCACATTAGCAAAAATAAATCCTGCCACCAGCGACATAAAAATCAAGAAGGTTTGCTGACCTAATTGTTCAGTGGACACCATTTGTTGCCCTGAAACAAAAGCATTTAAACCCATATAAGTTTTACTGCCTGGCACTAGTACTATCATGCCCTGCAAAGAAACAATACTAGCTGGGGCATTCATCAGTCGGTTAAACAAATTACCGTATAAACCTACCGCAAAAGCACCGACAAAAGCCCCCAATGCCAGTCCAAGGTAATAAGCGCCCCACAAGCTGGCCGCATAGGCGATAAAGCCAGAGGCTAATCCCCAAAGCGCATGCTTCAGCCTTGCTTTGAATACCACCACTAAGCTGCCACATAAAATAGCGACGGCCAGCCAACTGGTCCATTGTGGCACTGAAGGCGCGATTTGCGGAGGGATCTGGCCAAATAACACCTGACCTAAAGCGACCCCTAAAAAGGCACCAAAATACAGCTTAAACAACAGCATCACTGCATCCATCACCCTGGCTGTGCCGGATACCAGATGGCGGGCCGCCAGCTCTGCTAATCCCAGGGTTAAAGCCAGGCCTGGAATAAATACAATAATGGAAGACAATACCACCAGGGGCACATTGATCATCGGATCCAGATAAACAGCCACAGAAGTAGCCAGCAGCGCTGAAACCAGAGCCACCAGTGGCTCCAGCATATGGGCAACACGGCGTGATTTCATCGACCAGAGCACAAACAAATACACGATAAGACCAAGCACTGTCGCCCAGAACACATCATGCCAACTGGCTCGCATCAGCATAGAAAAAGCACCACTTGAAGCGCCAAAAGCAGCAAAAGTGGCCCAGCGGGAATAGGGATTTGGGGCTGCAGCTATTTGGTCCAGCCGCAGATTTACATCCTGTAAGGTGAGTTTACTGCTGGCAAGTGCATCCACCAGTTCATCCGTATAAGATAAGGCACCTAAATCCAGTTCGCCTGGGGTCACCCGGGAGATGTGAGTGTATTCATTTTCATCGCCAGGGATCCAGAGCACAAAAGTCAGCACTGTAGGCGTAATAGCAAAAGAACCACCAATTTTCAGCAGCTGTGCCACTTCCTGTAAGTGCGCCTCCAAACGATAAGCAGGTGTACCAAACTTATGCAGCATTTTGCCAAGCTTGACGATAAAACGGCGTTTTTCAATAAAACTGGCAGAATCCACTGTTGGGCCCTTTGTCGCGTTGCAACACAATACAGCTATTGTAGTGGGCTTTATCAACTAAGCATAGAAGTTGATAAAGCTAAGTAGTTGATAAACCCAAAGTTAAACAGGCTAGTTAAACTATGGTTCAGGACGAAAATTCAGCCAGCAACCATTGGTATTCCTGCTGCAACAGCTGAAAAGCCGCAGCATCCCCGCCTTTATCCGGGTGCAAACGCAGTGCCTGCTGCCGGTAGTTTTTTTTCAGCTGAGCCACTGAATAAGGCCGAACCAACTGCCATTTTTTTTGCAACACTGCGGTATCGAGCGTTTTATTCTGCTGGTACAACGCCAGCTTTTTCCAGAACTCATCCAATACCGTCTGCAATTTATCATCCGTCATTGCCCGCATATTTTGCCAATCCAGATAATAAGCCGCTTTGTCCTGTTGCTCTTGCCATAAAGCCATGGCATTGTCGGGCAGTGCCGTGACTGTATAAACTATCACTTTGGCGTAACCAATATGCAATAAAGCCACTTGCTCCTGCTGCCACTGAGCCTGCAGTACAAACAAATGATGATAAAGAATAAAGTGTTGCTGGAATAACAAAGAATCAACAGCGAGGCTGCGAGGTTCGGGGAAAAAGGCTTTTAATTGATGCAGCAATTCCTGCTCGCTGATCTCTCCTTGTCTGGACAACAGGAAAGCTTCGAGTGCGGTTACTAAATCATCTTGCAGTTCAGTATGCATAGTCACATTACAGACCAAAAAATTGTCAGGATCAATTTTTAACAATGCGAAGCATTGGCCCAAAGGGTGAGCGCCAGGGATGGCTGCGAATAAAAAATTGTCAGGATCAATTTTTAACAATGCGAAGCATTGGCCCAAAGGGTAAGCGCCAGGGATGGCTGCGAATAAAAAAAGGCTGACACAAGGTCAGCCTTTCCAGTCGCTTAGTTAAGCTTTTCGCGGATACGCGCTGATTTACCTGAACGATCGCGTAAGTAGTAAAGCTTGGCACGGCGGACTGCGCCACGGCGTTTCAGCGTAATGCTGTCAATCATAGGGCTGTGCGTCTGGAATACACGCTCAACACCTTCGCCGTTGGAAATTTTACGAACTGTGAAAGCTGAATGCAGACCACGGTTACGTTTGGCGATAACTACGCCTTCGTAAGCCTGCAGACGGGTTTTGTCACCTTCTTTCACTTTAACCTGAACAACTACAGTGTCACCTGGGCCAAATGCTGGCACGTCAGTTTTTAACTGTTCGTCTTCAAGTTGCTTGATAATGTTTTGGCTAACTTTGCTCATAACAATCTCACTTTACCTGGAATTAACTATCGTGTTGCTGCAACGCCTGGTGTTCCAATTGGAATTCATCCAGTAATTTGCGTTGCTCCTTAGTCAGAGCCAGGGCATTTAACATATCCGGCCGTCTTAACCAGGTTCTACCAAGAGCCTGTTTCAGACGCCAGCGTCGTATATTTTCATGGTGTCCACTCAGCAACACCGGTGGAACCTCTTTGTCTGCTAACACCGCAGGTCTGGTGTAGTGTGGGCAGTCTAACAAACCAGTTGCAAACGAATCCTGTTCTGCCGACTCTTCGTGCCCTAGTACGCCTGGTACCAGTCGCGATACCGCATCAATCAGCGTCATCGCAGGCAACTCGCCTCCACTCAGCACGTAATCCCCAATTGACCATTCTTCGTCAATTTCGGTTTCAATTACGCGTTCATCAATGCCTTCGTAACGGCCTGCCACTAACAGCAGTTTCGGGTAACGTGAAAGTTCCTGTACACCTTTTTGGTCTAATTTGCGGCCTTGCGGCGACAAATACACCGTATGTACATTTCCTCCGGCAGCTTGCTTGGCGGCGCGAATAGCGTCGGTCAGCGGCTGCACCATCATTAGCATTCCGGGACCACCACCAAAGGGGCGATCATCGACGGTATTGTGTTTATCCGAAGTATAATCCCGCGGATTCCAGCACTCTACCTGTAACAACCCTTGCTTTACAGCACGGCTTGTTACACCAAACTTTGTAATAGCATCAAACATCTGCGGGAACAGAGTAATAACCCCAACCCACAAACCAGCTTGCTGCGACATTAAAAGTCCGGATCCCAGTCTACTAAGATACGTCTTTCAGCGTTATTCACTTCCTTAATGACAGAGTCAGTCAGGAAAGGGAGTAAACGCTCCGTCTTGCCAAATGCATCGGATTTATTGGCTTTCACAACGAGAACGTCGTTTGAGCCAGTTTCCATCATGTCGACCACTTCACCTAAGTGATAACCAGCCTCGTTCACTACTGCCATGCCCATCAGGTCACGCCAATAGAAATCACCCTCAGCAAGCTGGGGTAACGCAGAACGCTCTACTGCGATATCCGCATTTACGTAGAGTTGAGCCTGGTCGCGGTCAGCCACGTCTGCCAGTTTTACGATAAGGCCGTTGCCATGTCGTTTTTTACCGAAGATTTGCATTTGACGCCAGTTACCCTGCACTTGAATTTGCCAGGGTGTGTAATCAAAAATCCCTTCCGGGATATCGGTATAGGAGTTTACTTTTAGCCACCCGTTGATGCCGTAAACAGCACCAAACTTACCTAAGACAACTAAATCTTTACCGTTCAAGGTGAAACTCCGACCTTTATTTATTTTAGCTATTAAGCAGCAGTTTTCTTAGCAGCTTTCACCAATGAAGCAACGCGGTCGCTTAAAGAAGCGCCTTGCGATACCCAGTGGTTGATACGCTCTAAGTCAATACGCGTTTGCTCTTCAGTACCGCTAGCGATTGGGTTGAAAAAACCCACGCGCTCAATGAAGCGGCCATCACGGGCAAAACGGCTGTCCGCTACCACAACTTGGTAAAATGGACGCTTTTTCGCGCCACCACGTTGTAAACGAATAGTTACCATACCGTCCTCTAATAATCGTTCAGGATTTAAAAAAATAACAAACCCCGCGGTCAGACCGTGGGGTCGGTGAATTGTACGGATTTTTACCTGCATTGCAAGGTTTTTCGGGCTTTGGCAGCATATTTCAGCTTTTGCCAAAGCCCAACAGTCATAGGGCAGAAAAGGGCTTAACGGGGAGGCAACAGACCTGGTGGTAACTTGCCACCCATACCCCGCATCATCTTCATTAAGCCGCCTTTACCCGACATCTGCTTCATCATTTTCTGCATTTGGGTAAATTGTTTCAGCAACTGGTTTACATCCTGCACCTGAGTGCCAGAACCTGCAGCTATACGCTTTTTGCGTGAGCCTTTAATCAAATCCGGAAATAAGCGTTCTTTTTTCGTCATGGAATTGATGATGGCTTCCATTTTATTGAACTGCTTATTGCCCATCTGATCCATAGCACCAGCGGGTAAGTTTTTCATACCTGGTAATTTATCCAGCATTGACATCATGCCGCCCATACCACGCATCTGCACTAACTGGTCACGGAAGTCTTCTAAACTGAAGCCCTGCCCTTTCATCACTTTGGCAGCCACTTTGGCGGCTTGTTCTTTATCAACCTTCTGCTCGATTTGCTCGATCAGGCTCATCACATCGCCCATGCCCAAAATGCGGGAGGCGATACGATCTGGGTGGAATGGCTCTAAAGCGTCAGTTTTTTCGCCCATACCGATAAACTTAATCGGCTTGCCTGTGATATGACGTATAGATAAAGCAGCACCACCACGGGCGTCACCGTCTGCTTTGGTCAGGATCACGCCTGTCAAAGGCAATGCTTCATTAAAAGCTTTGGCCGTATTGGCCGCATCCTGACCTGTCATGGCATCCACCACAAACAGAGTTTCGACAGGATTAACCGCAGCATGCAGGGCTTTAATTTCGCCCATCATTTCTTCGTCAACGTGCAAACGACCTGCTGTATCCACGAGCAGCACATCAAAAATTTGTAAGCGGGCGTGAGCTATGGCAGCGTTCACTATATCTATAGGTTTCTGGCCTACATCGCTTGGGAAAAACTCAACACCCACTTCTTTGGCTAAAGTTTCTAACTGTTTAATAGCAGCAGGGCGATAGATATCCGCAGAAACCACTAATACTTTTTTCTTCTTGCGCTCTTTTAAGAATTTCGCCAGCTTAGCCACAGAGGTGGTTTTACCCGCACCTTGTAAACCCGCCATTAAAACAACGGCTGGCGGCTGAACATTAAGCGCCAACTCTTCGTTGGCTTCGCCCATCGCATCTTCTAAGGCTTTACGGACGATTTTCAGAAATTCCTGACCTGGTGTCAGGCTTTTGCTGACTTCAATGCCAACAGAACGTTCTTTGACCTGATTAACAAAGTCACGCACCACAGGCAAAGCAACGTCAGCTTCTAATAAAGCCATCCGTACTTCACGTAAGGTTTCTTTGATATTATCTTCAGTTAAACGACCACGACCGCTGATGTTCTTCAGCGTTTTGGTTAGGCGGTCCGACAGGTTTTCAAACATAACTTAACACCTGAGATACAATATGGCCGGATTATACCCCAGAGCGAGTAAGGAGTCAGCCGCCATCTTAGCTGAAACTGTCACGCCAATTAGGTGAGCTTGAGCTGTCAAATGCGAGTAATTTGCAATAGAATGTTAAATCTTCACGAATCAACAGGATCTGATTTATGGTAGTTGAGCTGTTACCCGGTGTGGCATTGGTTGGTTATTTGCTGGCAACCGGCATGCTATTGTCCCGTCTGGTGCATCCACAAGGCCCTAACTATAAATTGATGTTCAGCGCTGCTTTGTTGGCTATTGTTTGCCATATGCTGTTTCTGGCTGATTCTATTTTTGCCGACGCTGGTCAGAACTTCAGCCTGCTGAATGTCATTTCACTGGTATGCTGGTTGATCAGCACTGCTATTACTATTACGGCGCTGCGCACCCCAACAGTATTGCTGCTGCCTATTGTCTATGGTTTTTCAGCCCTGACTCAGTTAGCTGTTTTAGTTTTGCCTGCTGAAGTACAAATGCAGCATTTTGAACAGAGCCCAATTTTGCTGATGCATATTATTGTCGCTTTTGTCGCTTACACCTTATTAATAGTGGCTACTTTGCATTCACTGCAAGTGAACTACATCAGCAAAAAGCTGAAACAAAAAGATTTTATGTTAGGTAATCAATTTTTACCTCCATTACTTCAGGTTGAGCAGTTGCAGTTCAGAGTACTGCTGCTCGGTACTTTGTTGTTGGGGTTAACCTTGTTCAGTGGCGCCGCTTTTACTGATAACTGGCTGGACGCGCAAAACCTGCATAAAAACATACTGAGCTCAGCGGCTTTTCTGGTCTTTGTGCTGTTATTATGGGGTCATGCTCAGTTAGGCTGGCGTGGTCGTCTGGCGATAGCCTTAACCTTTACCGGCAGCATTTTGTTGACGCTGGCTTATTTTGGCAGCCGTTTTGTCCGTGAAGTGATGTTAGACAGACTCGGATAGCAGCTTTTTGCCGCGATAGCCCATTAATTCTTGACTTGATGGGCTGTTCGTAATATCAAATAACTTCGATTAGCCCTACAGGTAAACTACTTTTGGACGATATCTCAACCAGCACCCTTTTTATTGTATTGGGCTTGCTGGTGTTGTGTTCTGCATTCTTCTCAGCTTCTGAAACCAGCATGATGTCGCTGAACCCCTACAAGCTTAAACACCTGGCCAATGAGCAGCATAAATCGGCTATACGTGTGACTGCTATGCTGGAACGCCGCGACAGGTTGATTGGTTTAATTCTGGTTGGTAACAATCTGGTGAATATAGCCGCATCAGCCACAGCGACAGTGCTGGGGATGAGACTCTATGGTGATTTCGGCATCGCCATTGCGACCGTAGCTCTGACCGTGGTTATTCTGATATTCGGTGAAGTCACTCCAAAAACTCTGGCCGCTTTGCATCCTGAAAAAGTAGCTTTCCCAAGTTCAGTGATTTTAAAACCTCTGATGAAGCTGCTGTACCCTGCCGTATGGTTACTAAATAAAATCTGTAACACCTTGTTAGGCTGGCTTGGCGTCAGCGCTGAGCAGCATCATGGCAACAGCTTAAGCAGCGAAGAATTACGCACTGTCGTTTATGAAGCTGGCGCACTGATCCCGGAACACAACCAAAGTATGCTGGTTGGCGTGCTGGATTTAGAAAAAGCGACTGTAGAAGATATTATGATCCCACGTAATGAACTTGTGGGGATTGATATCAACGACGAATGGAAAGACATAGTGCGTCAGTTGTCCAACAGCCAGCATAACCGTATTTTGTTGTACCGCGACAGTGTGGATGATGCCTTAGGTTTTATTCATAGCCGCGATCTGGCCCGTCTGGCGTTAAAAGAACAACTGAACAAAGCATCTCTGTTGCGCTCGGTGCGGGAAATTTATTTTATTCCGGAAAACACCCCACTCAATACCCAACTGCACAAGTTTCAGAGCTCCAAAGAGCGTATAGGCCTGGTGGTCGATGAATACGGCGATATTCAGGGCCTGGTGACGCTAGAGGATATACTGGAAGAGGTGGTAGGTAACTTTACAACAGACATCGCCGATCACCAGAGTGAAGAAATTCAGCCTCAGGTTGATGGCAGTTTTCTGGTGGACGGCGGTATTAACTTACGGGATTTAAACCGGGATATGCAGCTGAACTTTCCAACAGACGGGCCTAAAACATTAAATGGTCTGGTGCTGGAGTATCTGGAGGAAATTCCGGAAGCCAGCTTAGGTTTAACTCTGGCAGGCTGCCCGATGGAAATTGTCGAAGTGCAGGATAATATGATTAAAACAGTGCGTTTAATGCCCCATTTGCAAAAAAGTTAAAAACAAAAGGGCGCCTTGAGGCGCCCTTGTTACATCAGTCTTTGTCCGGTTAACCAAACAAACCAAAAAACCAGCCGCTTTTAAATTCGTCTTCACAGCTTTGTAATTGTTTCTGATACATAGTCGCTCGTTGCTGCACCTTACGGGCAGTTTCCATCAGCCAGCGCTTCTTATAATAAGTACCACGTTTATAGCCGCCCCAGCCTTCGTGATAATTCAGATACTGGGCATAGGCATCTGATTTAGCCACTTTATTGATTTTAGTGCTTTTATTCATATACCAGCCCATAAAATCCAACGCATCATCAAAGTTCGA
The DNA here is from genome assembly GCF_000217935.1 of Rheinheimera sp. A13L. Lineage (GTDB taxonomy): Bacteria > Pseudomonadota > Gammaproteobacteria > Enterobacterales > Alteromonadaceae > Pararheinheimera. The sequence continues at coordinate 23,349 of NZ_AFHI01000009.1, read as the reverse complement.
GCGGGCAGCAAAATAGCTGCCGGTTTCCCGGCCATAGTCTTCCCATGTCTCATCTTTGACCTGAGCATAACCATAAGCCGTACTGGCTCTGCCTACAGGAATAAATCCAAACCAGTATTCCATAGGGGGCTGAGCGTTGTGCTTAAAGCTGCTTTCCTGATACATCATCGCCATAGCCACATGGATAGGCACTTCCCATTTATCGCGCATATCGGATGCAGCATCATACCAGTCGTCATGCTCACGGAAAATTTCACATAAATTGGAGCTGTTTTTTGGTGGAGCTGTGGCGCAACCTGTTAATACAGTGGCGAGTGATAAGAAGAGTAAAGTTTTTTTAATTTTTTTCATGTGACGCTGAACTTTTTAAAACACAACCAAGACTAACCCAATGAACGGATTCAACCAAGTTTTTGTTTTTCATCCCTGGATTATCCTTATCCTTAGTTTTCACGGCCAGCTTGCTGGCCGTTTTTTTTAAATCCTTTATAGATCTGCAAAATACTGTTCAAGGTACTGATCAAAATTAAGCTCATCGGCCTGTTCAATTTTCTGTTGATCCAGCAAGGATAGCTTCGCCATTTGTTCGAACTCGGCTTCGGTATAAAGCTGATAGTCCATTGCTGCCAATTGTTGCCTGTATTGCTCTGCTAAAGCCAAAGCATAATCAGGGCTGTCCTGCTGCTGAGCTATTAAGCGGCTTAATAACTTGCCTGAATAAGTTTGATTCGGGTCTAACAAACCTAAATAAAACTCTTTGATAGCTGCGCTATACACATCACCGCCATGAGCTGCGTCCATCCAGTTCGCTATAGGCATCAGATCAGCGAACAGCTGTTCAGCCCAGTCCAGCATCAAACGGGGCTGGCCATTTTCAATCAGATCTAAGTTACGCTTGCGTCCTTCGGTTACCACTTTGCGAAGGTTTTGTTCTGTCACTGCCTGTTCATCAGCCGATAAATCCGGGCTTTTTTCCAGTAAACAATAAATTAAGAACAAATCCAGAAAACGCATTTGTTCGGCATTGATCCCCACAGCGCTGAACGGATTCACATCCAGAGCCCGCACTTCAATATATTCGACACCCCGGCGTTTTAAAGCGCAGGTTGGACGTTCGCCGCTTTGAGTGGTGCGTTTGGGTCTTATGGTCGAATAAAATTCGTTTTCGATTTGCAGAATATTGCTGTTGAGCTGTTTGTACTGCTCATCCACTTTGACGCCTATAGAAGCATATTCAGCTGAAGGCGTCGAAATGGCCTGGCGTAAACCTTCGATATAATCGGACAAATTGTTGTAGCTGATATTCAAACTGGATTGGGCACTGTTGGTGTAACCCAAGTCACTCATTCGTAAAGAGGTGGCATAAGGCAGGTATAAAGAACCTTTGCCCAAGGTCTGGAACTTGTATTTAGGTTCACGGCCTTGTAAAAACGAGCTGCACATCGCAGGGGATGCGCCAAACAAATACACCACCAGCCATACATATCTTTTGTAATTACGAATAAGGTGCAGGTACTGAGCAGAAATAAAATCCTGCAAGGAACCCGTATCTCCTAACAACTGCTGATACTTCTGCCAGAACTCTTGTGGAATAGAGAAATTAAAATGCACACCGCTGATGGCCTGCATCATACTTCCATAACGGTTTTTCAGGCCCTGACGATAGACAGTTTTCATAGTTCCAACATTGGAACTACCATACTGCGCCAGTTGGATCTCATCCTGATGCTCTATATAACAAGGCATAGAACCAGCCCAAAGCCGCTCTTCACCTATATGAGATAAAGCAAACTTATGAATATCAGTCAGTTGCTTTAGAGTCACATCAATATCAGTTTGTGCCGGGGTAATAAACTCCAGCAAAGACTCTGAAAAATCTGTAGTAATTAAAGGGTGAGTTAAAGCCGAACCCAAAGCTTTTGCATGACCAGTTTGCGCCAGTTGACCATCCGGTTTGATCCGTAAAGTCTCCCGCTCAATACCCCGTCTGATCCCTTTAATTGCAGTTTGAAATGACGTGGTGCCAAGCGCAGCCAGACGTTGTTCGAGGAAATGACTCAAGCTGATCCCTTATTCTGATAAAAATCAAATCTTAAAATGGGGTGACTCAAATTAAAAAACAAGAGTGACCAAAGATTAAGTTTCTCTGACACTAAATGAGGTGATTATTCTACTCTTCTTCTGGCGCAGCGCCATAGGCCAATCTGCTTTTACGGGCCGCCTGCAACACCACCACCCGCATAATATCTTTCCAGGATACTATGCCTATAGCTACATTATCCTGATCAATCACAGGCAAACAGCCAATATTATGTTTGAGCAATAAAGCTGCGGCTTTGACCACGGGATAATCCTCAGGCACTGAAATGACGGGGCTGCTCATCACATGCTTAATTTTGCGACTGGTGACAAAAATATCTAAGGTTTTTTCAGAGGCTGAGTCCATCACTGGCGCCAGCGCTTTGAAATAATCTTTGACGGAAACTATACCTACCAAACGTCGCCCGGCATCAATCACTGGCACATGTTGAAATTTGGACTGGCTAAAAATGCCTTTTAAGGCAGATAAACTCATATCCGGGTCAACCATCGTCAATTTTCTGGTCATAATGGCAGATACTTGCATAATGCTCCTAAGCTCGCTTATCTGAGAGATCTTTGAAATAATGCCGCCGCTTTGATCCAGATTAACTGAATGATAAATAAAAAGGAAATATGCATGAACCGCCGCAACCAGCAGCTTGTTGACCAGGAAGTTCAGTTCGACGCCGGACAGGAGTTAGTTTCTACTACAGACACTCGTGGGATTATCACCTATGCCAACCCGATTTTTTGTCAGGTGGCAGGCTACACAGAAGATGAACTGGTAGGGAAAAACCATAATCTGGTGCGTCACCCGGATATGCCGGCCGCTGCTTTTGCCGATCTGTGGACTCACTTAAAACAAGGACAATCCTGGCGTGGCATGGTGAAAAACCGCTGCAAAGACGGCCGTTATTATTGGGTCGATGCTTTTGTCACCCCTATTTATCAACAACAGCAACTGGTGGGCTACCAGTCTGTGCGGGTCAAAGCCAGTTCTGACCTGATCCAAAAAGCCGATCAATGTTACAGAGCAATTAACTCAGGCAAGTCTGTCAGCCAGTGGAGCGGTAACAGCAATTTACGCCGTCTTATTGCACTGCTTAGCAGCTTTATTTTAATAGCAGCAGGTGCATTGTTATGGTCACATGCTTTATGGCTGGCCTTGTTGATCCCGGCAATTTTCTTTGTGCTGATGTATGACGAACTAGTAGATATTCCAGCTCAGTTAAACAAAATGCGTCAGGACTTCGACTCTGTATCCCGTTATGTCTACAGCGGAAAAACTGCGTTTTCGGTGGCCGATTTCAGAAACCAAATGCAACAAGCCCGTTTACGTACTGTATTAGGCCGCACTAAAGACAGCACCAATAAACTCACCAGTATCGCCGATACACTGGAAGAAGCAGTACATTTAACCGAACGTGGTATTCACCAGCAAAGCCAGCAGTTAGTCTCTATTGCGACGGCAACGCAGCAATTGAGCAGCACAGTGCTGGATATAGCTGAACGCACAGGGGAAACCAATCAGAAAGTGGGCGAAGCTCAACAAATTTGCCAACAAGCTGAACAGGTGATGCAGTTAACAGCCAACACAGTGAAAAAACTGGCCGTTGAGGTACAAGGCGCAGCCAGCACTGCAGATAATTTAGCGGTGGAAGCTGAGCGAATTGGTGCTGTGATGACGGAAATTCAGGGCATTGCCAATCAAACCAACTTACTGGCGTTAAACGCTGCCATTGAAGCAGCACGAGCTGGTGAACATGGCCGTGGTTTTGCTGTAGTTGCTGATGAAGTGCGGGCCTTATCGTCCCGTACTCATAAAGCTACAGAGCAAATTCAGCGTTCTATTGGTGAAATTCAGCAAACCTTATTAAGCTGGGGCAAGACCATGACACAAAGCCGTGAGCAAGTGGAAGAGTGTGTGACTCAGACCAGTCACAGTACAGAACAGTTGTCGCAAATTGTTGCTATGGTCAACACCATCGATCATTTATCGTCACAAATTGCGACTGCTGCTACTCAGCAAGGTCAGGTTGCCAGTGAAGTGGCCAGCAATGTACAAAATATTCAGCATATTGCAGATGAAAACTTAAGCAATATGCAACTGGTGGCCGACAACAACAAACGCCTGCACCAGCAAGCTGCTGAAATTGCCAATTTAAGTAAAACTTTCAGTCATTAAAAGGCTATTCAAACAAAAGCCCGCAGTTGCGGGCTTTTGTATTTATCACAGAGGTTAATGTGGGTGGGACGAACCTATCACAAACTTCCCTTCAGCGGCATCCACTGTCACTACTGAGCCTGGCTTAATCTGGCCTTTCAGTAAAGTCTGGGCCAGTGGGTTTTCAATATAGTGCTGAATAGCCCGTTTTAATGGCCGGGCACCAAAGACTGCATCAAAACCTGCTGCTGCCAGCAGATCCAAAGCAGCATCTGTCACCGACAAAGCAAAACCTTTATCCTGCAAACGCAACCGCAACCGCTGCAACTGAATAGAAGCAATATGGCGGATATGAGCGCTGTCCAGCGGGTGGAATACCACAGTCTCATCCAGTCGATTTAAAAACTCAGGTCTGAACTGTTTGCTCAGCACTTCCATCAGCATATCTTTCATTTGCTGATAATCCTGATGCTGGTAATGCTCCTGGATCAAATCTGAACCTAAATTCGAGGTCATAATGATCACAGTGTTTTTAAAGTCGACTGTACGGCCCTGCCCGTCTGTTAAACGGCCATCGTCCAGTACTTGCAGCAAAATGTTAAACACATCCGGATGCGCTTTTTCTACTTCATCCAGCAGCACCACTGAATAAGGTTTACGCCGCACCGCTTCAGTTAAATAACCGCCTTCTTCGTAACCCACATAGCCAGGAGGAGCTCCGACTAAACGCGATACTGCGTGTTTTTCCATAAACTCCGACATATCAATGCGGATTAATGCGTCTTCGGTATCAAACAGAAACTGCGCCAGGGCTTTGGTCAGTTCAGTTTTACCTACCCCAGTAGGGCCTAAAAACAGGAAGGAGCCTATAGGTTTATTCGGATCAGCCAAACCTGCGCGGGAGCGGCGGATGGAGTTGGACACAGCTTCCAATGCTTCGGCCTGGCCTACCACGCGTTTTTGCAGTTCCTGCTCCATACGCAGCAGTTTATCGCGTTCACCTTCCAGCATTTTGCTGACCGGAATACCAGTAGCTTTGGATAATACATCGGCAATTTCCTGCTCCGTCACTTTATTTCGAAGCAGCGTCATTTCGTGCATTTCCACTTGTGAGGCTAAATCCAGTCGTTTCTCCAAGGCCGGAATACGTTCGTATTTCAGCTGCGACATGCGGTTTAAATCACCGGCACGGCGCGCCACTTCCATATCCAGCCGGGCTTGCTCTAAGTCGGCTTTGATATTCTGAGTACCTTGCAACGCCGCTTTTTCTGAAGACCAGACTTCATCCAGCTCGTTGTATTTCAAATCCAGTTCACGTATTTGTTCCTGGATCATGTCACGGCGTTTTTTCGTCGCTTCGTCAGTTTCTTTCGCCAGCGCATTGTCCTCAAGCTTCAGCTGAATAATACGCCGCTCTAATCTGTCCAGCTCTTCCGGCTTAGAATCCATTTGCATCCGGATACTGGACGCTGCTTCGTCAATTAAATCAATGGCTTTATCAGGCAGCTGCCTGTCGCTGACATAACGATGTGACAAAGTGGCAGCCGCTACTATGGCCGGATCGGTAATTTCTACCGCATGGTGCAGCTCGTAACGCTCTTTTAAACCCCGCAAAATAGCAATGGTGTCTTCGACTGAAGGCTCGTCCACTAATACTTTCTGGAAACGCCGCTCCAAAGCGGCATCTTTTTCAATGTACTTGCGGTATTCATCCAAAGTGGTAGCGCCTAAACAATGCAGTTCACCCCGCGCCAAGGCAGGTTTGAGCATATTGCCGGCATCCATAGCACCATCGGCTTTACCTGCACCTACCATGGTATGAATTTCGTCAATAAACAAAATAACCCGGCCTTCTTCTTTAGAAAGCTCGTTCAGTACTGCTTTTAAACGCTCTTCGAATTCACCACGATACTTAGCACCCGCTAATAAAGAGCCCATGTCCAAAGACAAGACACGTTTATCTTTTAAGCCTTCAGGGACTTCTTTATTGATGATACGCAGTGCTAAACCTTCGACTATGGCGGTTTTACCCACACCAGGTTCACCAATCAGCACAGGGTTGTTTTTAGTGCGACGCTGCAACACCTGAATACAACGGCGGATTTCTTCATCACGGCCTATGACTGGATCTAACTTGCCGGCTTCAGCCCGTGCTGTTAAATCGACAGTGTACTTAGTGAGTGCCTGACGGCTCTCTTCTGCATTTGGATCATCGACATTCTGGCCACCACGAATTTGTTCTATGGCTTTTTCCACCACAGCTTTATCAACACCCAAAAGGCGTAATAAATGGCCTAATTCAGATTTATCTTCGCAGGCGGCTAAAACAAATAACTCGCTGGAAATATACTGGTCTTTACGTTTTTGCGCGTATTTGTCGCATAAATTCAGCAAATTAATAGTGGCTGCAGACAGTTGCACATTGGCATCTGCACCTTCCACTTTAGGCACGCGCTCTAAGGCCTGGGATAATTTGGAGCGCAGTTCGTTGGTGTTCACTCCAATTTTACTGAACAGATCTTTGGTGGAACCACCTTCCTGATTCAGCAAGGCAAATAGCAAATGAATGGGTTCAATAAACTGATGATCACGGCCTAAAGCCATAGACTGAGCTTCGGCTATTGCCAATTGGAATTTACTGGTAAATCTGTCGAGTCTCATAACATCTCCGCATACATCAAACTGCTGTTGGCATTAAGATGGGGCAGAGCCGGTTAATTATCAAGCGATAAACGTCAAAAATTTGACTTAGATCAGTCCAGCCAGATACAGGACGCCATCCGGCCCGTTTGACCATCCCGACGGTAGGAATAAAAACGTTGTGAGTCGGTGTAAGTGCAAAAGCCGCCACCGTAAATCTGTGAAACTCCGGAAGCATTCAAACGTAAACGCGCCAGCTGATATAAATCAGCCAGCCATTTATCGGTTTTATCTGGTACAGCGATAAAAGCAGCGGCGGCTTTGGCATCTTTTTCCATAAAAGCCAAACGCACTTCGTTCCCTACTTCAAAAGCTGTGGGGCCTATAGCCGGGCCTAACCAGGCCATCACTGTTCTGGGGTCGTCAAACTGTGCCAGCGTTTGTTCCAGCACACCATCCACTAAACCCCGCCAGCCGGCATGAGCTGCGGCCACCTGAGTACCAGCCGCATCACAAAACAATACAGGCAGGCAATCCGCAGTGAGAACCACTGATACCACACCTTTGATTTTGGTTGTACTGGCATCGGCGGTGAAAGGACCCACTGAGAAATCAGTCTGTTCCAGTAGGACGCAATCTGTACCATGAACTTGATTGAGCCATAAAGGTTCAGCAGGCATACCCGCCTGTTGTTTGAAAAGCTGACGATTCTGCGCCACAGCTTCAGGTCTGTCATTGACATGACTCCCCAAATTCAACCCGTCGTAAGGTGGCAAGGACACACCACCTTCCCGGGTACTAACTGCAGTTTTTACATGTGAAGGCGCAGGCCAGTCAGCTTGGAACATCAGGCAAAGTCCAGACCGTGAATATCAGTATCTACACGTAAGGCCTGAGTCAGCTCGACCATATCATCAGGGATTGGCGCATGCCATTCCATAATTTCACTGGTAATAGGGTGAGCTAAACGCAACATAGCTGCATGCAAAGCCTGGCGTTTAAAGCCACGCAATACAGTTAATAAAGCTTCATCGGCTTTACGTGGTGGACGTGGACGGCCTGCATATACAGGGTCTCCAACCAACGGATAGTTGATGTAAGTCATATGCACACGAATTTGGTGAGTACGACCGGATTCCAGACGTAAACGCAAACGAGTGTGCGCACGGAATTTTTCCATGACACGGTAGTGAGTGACTGCCGGACGACCTGAGCTGGTCACCGCCATATGGGTACGTTTGGTGGGGTGGCGGCCAATAGGCTCATCCACTGTACCGCCCGCTGTCATAGTGCCGTGGCAAATCGCTTCGTATTCACGGGTAATTTCCCGTTCCTGCATAGCTTCAACTAAATGAGTCTGAGCAGGAATAGTTTTAGCGATCACCATTAAACCTGTAGTGTCTTTATCAAGACGATGCACTATGCCGGCACGTGGCACTTCAGCTATAGAAGGACAGTGATGCAATAAGGCATTGAGTAAAGTACCGTCCGCATTGCCCGCACCAGGGTGCACCACTAAACCCGCAGGTTTATTGATCACCATAATATGTTCGTCTTCGTACACTATATTCAGGTCTATAGGCTCAGCTTCAAAACGTTCGTCGTCCGGTAACTCGGCCTGGATCAATACAGACTCCCCACCCAGTAATTTTTCTCTGGGCGTGTTACACAGCTGGCCATTGATTTGAACCCAATCGGCTAAAATCCATTCTTTTATTCTGGAACGCGAATAGTCCGGGAACATTTCGGCCAATACCTGATCTAAGCGTTTACCAAATAAATGGTCAGGTACAATTTCTGCAAGTTTTATCTGTTTTGTCATGTCGGAACCAGTTATCCTGTGTGCATACCCGAACAGTCTGGGTTAGAATCGGGCCTTAAAAGGTTATTTTAACGGTTTTACTCCAGACTAAATAGCCAATAGGTTTAAGTAGTAGCGGATTTTTAAATGAAAGTGAACTTTTTAGCCATAATCGCCCTAGCTTTAACACTAACCGCCTGCGCGGGGAACAAAAAAGCTGAAGAAGAACTGGTCAATACCAACCAGTCTGCTCAGCAAATGTATGAAGAAGCCAAAAATGTGCTGGATTCAGGCCTGTATAACAGAGCTATAGAATTACTCAGAATGATGGAAAGCCGTTATCCTTTTGGTCCTTTGTCCCGTCAGGTGCAATTGGATCTGATATACGCTTATTACCAAAGCGGTAATACCACGCAATCTTTAGCCAGCATAGACCGTTTTATCCGTTTGAATCCAAACCATCCGGATTTAGACTACGCCTACTACATGCGTGGTTTAAGTAATGTAAAAGTTGATGAAAATGCTTTTCAGGAATTTGTTGGTATAGACCGTGCGGACCGTGATATGTCCAGCACCAAACAGGGTTTTGAAGACTTCAAAATACTGGTCAGCACTTACCCGAACAGCAAATACGCCAACGATGCCAGAAAACGTATGTTTGCCATTAAAGAAAGACTGGTGCGTTACGAATTACTGGTTGCTGATTATTACACCCGCCGTGGTGCTCATTTAGCGGCAGCAAACCGCTGTAAATACATTGTCGAGTACTACCGTGATTCGCCTCAGGTAGAACAGGCTTTGCTGATTATGGTCGATAGTTACGACAAATTAGGTTTAGTGAAATTACGTGATGACGCCAAAGCTGTGTTATTACTAAATTTCCCCAATGCGTTGAATTAACTTAAATTTAAAATCAGACTAGAGGGTCAGAGCTGATAGCTCTGACCCAACTCACAACGCATCCAAAGCTTCAGATAATTTACTTACAGCCACTACTGTCATTCCAGGAATTGCTTCTTTAGGTGCATTGGCCACTGGCACTATGGCGCGTTTAAAGCCATGTTTTGCCGCTTCTTTTAAACGTTCCTGACCACTGGGTACAGGACGGATTTCACCGGACAGGCCCACTTCACCAAAGACCACCAACTCATTTGGTAAGGCTTTATTTTTAAAACTCGACACCAGCGCCAATAAAGTCGCTAAGTCAGCACTGGTTTCATTGACCTTTACGCCGCCCACCACGTTGACAAACACATCCTGATCGGCCATTTGAATACCGGCGTGCCGATGCAATACCGCCAGCAACATCGAAATACGGTTTTGTTCCATACCCAAAGTGACACGACGTGGATTATTTAACGGTGAATAGTCAACCAGGCCCTGAATTTCCACCAGCAAAGGTCGGGTCCCTTCCCACAACACCATCACAATAGATCCAGGCGTATCTTCTTTACCACGGCTCAAAAAAATCGCTGACGGGTTTTTCACTTCCCGCATGCCCTGACCTGTCATCGCAAAAACCCCCAGCTCATTGACAGCACCAAAGCGGTTTTTATTGCCACGTAAAGTACGGAATCTGTTGTCAGTATCGCCATCCAATAAAATAGAGCAATCGATACAATGCTCCAGCACCTTAGGGCCAGCCAGAGAACCATCTTTAGTGACGTGCCCCACCATAATGACAGCCACATTATGTTGTTTAGCAAAACGGGTTAAGTAAGCTGCGCTTTCCCGCACCTGGGATACACTGCCAGGGGCAGACTGAATATCCGACATTTGCATCACCTGAATCGAGTCGATGACCATAATGCGCGGTTTTTCCTGCTGCGCCAGTTGGCAAATAGTTTCAACGTTAGTTTCAGCCAGCATCATTAAATTCTGAGTCGGTAAACCTAATCTGTTGGCTCGCAATGCCACTTGCTGCAAGGACTCTTCACCTGTGACATACAAAGCTTTGTCTGTCACCGCCAGTCCACACATAATTTGCAACAGCAAGGTACTTTTACCAGCACCAGGGCTACCACCAATCAATATCGCGGAACCCGGCACTATACCGCCACCCAGCACCCGGTCAAATTCAGCGAAACCTGAGCTAAAACGAGGTACATCCTGCAAGTCGACCTGATCCAGTCGGATCACCTTGGCCGCAGTGGCTCCGGCATAACCGTCAAAACGTTGTTGTTTTGTTACACTGGGTAAACGCACTTCGCTGATACTATTCCAGGTGCCGCACTCTGTGCATTGGCCCTGCCAGCGCACAAAGTCTGCGCCACAGTCATTGCAGACGTATGCGCTCTTGGTTTTAGCCATTTTTTATCTCATTTAATTAAAAGGCACGATTATTGCTTTTACATCGTACTGGTTTTACTCTAACCCAAATTATTCATACAGGGCTTGCCACTGCCCTGTAAGTGTTTAAGCGAGCATGACAACAAACGACTTACAAGCTTATAGCAGCGTTCTGGAACGTCTGAAACCCCTTATCAACACCCAGTTGTTCGATGAGGAATTTCGGCTATTGACCGGAGACTTAGCCAAATCGCAGCAATTTCTGATCAAAATGGAATTAAAGCGTCTGGCGCAGCCGTGCACCTATTATATCGATTTACGTGGCAGGGTCGACGGCGAAGTGCGTGCTTTTGAGCATAAAGGCCAAACCCATTATCTGGATGAAGTTGCAATCCAAACCTTTGAAAAGGGTTTAAAGCAATACGGCCAGTACACTATTGGTATTTTTGAGGATGTCACCAATACCAATAACAACTTCAGGGTGCGACACCAGCAAGAAACCAATAAAAGACTGCAAGACGTATTATCTGGAGAGACTTCTGACACCACAGTCAACTTGACCACAGTTGCGTCAGATATGGACTCAACGGCCAATGACTATAAAGCAGCTCAACTGATCCGCTTTGCAGGCTATAGCGTTCGCCGTGAAGAGCGAATGAATTTTTCTATTGATATTGAAGTGGTGTTGCAGGAGGAAGAACGTTTTCCCGCCAGCACCAGTGACCTGTCAGTATCCGGCTGTAAAATCAAAATTCCGCTGGCGATAGAAATGACAGCCGGGCAAAAAGTTGCCATATTTTTCCGCGGCTTAGAGCAAGAGTTTGCCCTTGGTATCAATAACGGCATCCCTTATCAGGTGATTGATGTTGAACCAGCCGACAAAGGCTATTACGTGCGGTTAAAACGTTTGCCTTTGGCTGACGAAAAAGGGTTCTCGGAATTTCTGCAAAACTTTATTCACGGCAATAAAAGACGTTACAAAGTGAATCTGGATAACACCTACGAAGCGGTGTTTATTAAAGGTTATGAGCAATTTTATTTACCCCGTATCAGCTCTTTACCTGTGTTTCTGGCAGTCAACGACGGCAAAGCAACCCCATCCTGTGTGTTAACCACTGAAAATAACAGGCATCTGATGCATTATTTTCAGGATGAACGGCAACAGAATGTCTTGCCACAACTGCTGCACGTGCGCCGGTTAAAACAATGTCTGGCTAAAGAAGCCAATGAAAACAGTACCGTACTTTATACCTTTACCCATGCGGCCAAAGGCAGATTGTTTTTTTATTCGGCCACAACAGAAGAATTGCTGCAACACCCCGAACTGAAAGCAGTATTTTTTGGTTTTGGTGCAGCCAAACCCAGTTTTCGGGCATTCCGTATGTCGGTATTACGTACTGTGCCTGCTCATGCTCATATTCCGCTGTCGTTACCCAACACAGCCGATCAGGAAGTACAAAAGCTGAATCAGCCGCCTACACCTTTGATCGCAAATTTTATTCGTAACTTACGCTATATAGTGGCACTGACGGATATCAGTACTGCCCAAAGCAACAGCTTGTACAAAGCTATTACTTACGATGCGGCTTTGCTGAATCAGCTAAAAGTGTTTGGGCATGCCAAACTTGAGCAAATACCTCCTATTGAAAGCGCCTCTGTACAGTATGTGAATTTGCGTTCTGAAAGCCGGTTTTTATACAAAACCACTGTATTGCTGGAGCGCGACAAAGGCGGCGACATTCAAGCCTTTAGCCGTGATTTCTCCAGTAAAGGCATTCAGTTGGAATGTGCTGAGCCTGTTGAATTTGCTAAAGGTGATACAGTGCAAATCAGTTTGCCTGAGCTGCAAAAGATCACCACTAAACATCAGTTATCGGCTTTGCCTTATGAAGTGATGGCGGTCAGTAAAAACAAACTGATTATGAATATGAGAGTGATAGATCCAACCAACGATCATCCAGGCAAAATATTTTTTCAGCAGTTGATTAATAACAACAGAAGCAAACTAACGATGGCTGAGGAAACACCTAAATTCCCTGGTCTTGGCCCTGCTTTACGTAATATGTATATCAAAGCTTTGGACACCTTCGCCTTTTATGTGCACCGTCAGGGCGTTCGTTACAATCTGGATGTAGTGGCCATGGGTGCGAAACCTAATGCTTTGCACAAGTTACTGGCCCAGTTCAGTGAAGGACCTGACTCTATAACTATGTTGCCGCTGCTGAAAAACAATGCCACCAATTTGCAGTTTGCCAATCAGCTGAAAAAAATGAAGCGTCAGGAAATCCCCTTTAGCTACGAGGTCTTTTTGCGTTTTAGGCCGGCTCAGGACAACACAGAACATAGCTTTGAAACTAAGTTTGATTTTGATTTCCAGCTCCATAGTGCAAAAAAGGCTTTTGTGGATGACGTGGTGAATAAAGATTTACTCTTTGCTTTTAAGATTTTTTTATCGCGCACAGGCCGCCCTGACACCGAACATATTGCCAAAGAACTGGGGTATGTCAGTACTTATGCCATCCATAAAGCCAAAGTACTGGAAGAAGAGCTCTGGAGTGTGGTGGGCGTGGGTGATGTAGTGGATATCACAGACGAAGTGTTACTGCGCTTTAACTTAAGCAACGAACAAATAGCAGAGCAGCAACAAAAACGACTGGCTTTCCTGGCCGGTATCAACCAGCCTGCTTAACTCTGTTTCAGCCACTCAGCCAGTTCGGCAAAATGATCGGCACTGGCACTGGGGTGAGTCAACATCGAAATATGATCATAGTCCTGCTGGTGGCCATAGCTTTTGCCCAGCACAGTATAACGCCCTGAGTTTAAACCAGTTTCTGTAAGAAAAGCCTGCACATCCTGCGGATGGCCTAACAGCTGATCATTGATGGCGGCAAAATGCCAACTCTGAGGCCAGTTGGTTTCAGCGCAAGCTGCAGCATAATCAAAACCATCAGTCAGATCGACAAAAGCCCCGCCCCGGATCCAGGGAATAGTATCAAGTAAATACTGAGCAGGTTCATTGTCAGCACCAAAACGCCATTGCTTAGCCGGTAAATAGCCATAGATACGACACAGCAGCGGCGAAAGCCGATTCCAGACCAAATCTATATGCAGACGTTTTTTAAATCCCCTGACGCTAATTACTCTTTTGCTGCCAAAAGTAATTATGGTTTTGACCTTAGGCAAGAGTTCAGGAAAACGTACTAAACTGGCCGCCAAAACTACACCAGCCCAGGAATGAGCCATCACAACCAGCGGCTGTTGATGCTGCTGGTAAAGATGATGAATTAAAGCCGGAATATCCTGGCAGATCAGTTGTTGCTGACTGTGATTAAAACGTCTGCTGGCTTTAGGGCTGGACAAACCTCGACCAGCGAAATCAGCACAAGTGACAGCAAAACCACGGTCTGCCAGAAAACAGCCCAAACCACGGCCTTTTTCATTGTAAAAAATTCTGCTGTTTTCAATAGCCCCATGCAGCATTAATACCGGATAAACACACTCTGACTGAGCAGGCTTCAGTTGACGTAAATGCAGCTGATAATCAGCAACTGCAAGCCATTGTGAGTTTTGCTGGTGTTGCATCAGCTTTCCAGTAAATACAGCAGTTGCAATAACGAGCCCTGACGTATCGCTGCTTTGGCCTGAGCCTGTACCTTAGGTTTGGCGTGAAAAGCCACCCCAAGGGCAGCGACGGCCAGCATTGGCAAATCGTTCGCGCCATCACCTATAGCCACAGTCTGACTGGCGGAGATCTGATACTGACGGGCAATGTGTTGCACCACATCAGCTTTGGTCTGAGCGTCAACTACAGCACCCAACACCTGCCCCGTCAGCTTACCGTCGACAATCTCCAGTTGATTGGCAAAAGTAGCCGTTAGTTTTAAGCGCTGCTTTAAGGCTTCGGTAAAATAAGTGAAACCACCTGATGCAATCACCACCTGCCATTGATGCTGCTGTAAAAATGCGACTAAAGCTTCTAAACCCGGCATCAGTGGCACAGCATCCAGCACTTGTTTCAGCACTGTATCAGGGGCGTCTTTTAAGGTAGCGACACGCTGACGTAAACTTTGCGCAAAATCCAGTTCACCATTCATAGCGCGGGCAGTCACTGCTGCCACCTGCTCACCTACACCGGCCAGCTTGGCGATTTCATCAATACATTCAATCTGAATGGCTGTGGAATCCATATCCATCACCAGAACACCTGGTTGCTGCAAAAACACCGGTGCAGGCAAATACACCAGTTCGGCAGTCCAATTTTCACTTAAATGGCGTAAAGCCTGGATTTGTTCTGCATTTAAGGCTAGAGGCAAATCGATGCGCACTGCCAAAGCTAAATCGGCGTGAGGCCGATATAAACTTAAGCGATAAGCTGCATCAGCAGGTAACAATTGCAGCACAGCAAAAAGCTGCTGCAGCGTTATTGTGCCGGAAAAAATCCGCAGACTGGCGGTGCTTTGCCCTGTCACTAATCCAGACCAGAATTCTGGCGCTCTGAGGTGATCTGCTGCTTTTCGTTCGCTTTGATAAAAGCCTGAAGCATGCATTAACACAGCGCTAGCCGCTGCGCCTTGTGCAGTTAACCACTGAATTAAACTAATGTCGGCAAAGGAGTTTGGGTCAATCTTATAATAAAAGCTCAAAGGGCCACCTGTACTTCATTCTGTTGCCGTGGCATTCTACCGACATTTTTAAAGCATTGTCAGTGTAAAAATCAGGCGAATTGATGCAATTCAGCGGACACCACAGCGGTAAAAACTCAAAATACTTCAGGCTAGCCCAGCTATTGCTGGCACTGCTGGGTATTTGGGTGCTGTCACAATGGTGGTGGAACAGTAACCAGCAAGGCGAACTTTTGTTTCAGCAACAGAGTACTGAACTGATGCGCTCAACTTTGGTGGCTTTATCCCATACTGCGGCTTATCTGATTGATAACGACCAACTGGAAAGCTTAAATCAACTGACCACTCATATTGCCGCCACACCTTATTTGCAGGATGTGGTGGTATACAACGCCAACGGCGTGAAATTATCGGCCTCAGAAGGCACTGCCGCAGCTCAGTTGTTGTATGCGCCTCAGCATGAACAAGCGCTGCTTGCTATGGTGCAGGAAATCACTCAACAAGACAGAGTGATTGGCTATATCAAAATAAGTATGAAACTGGACGCCAGCTTATTGCCTGTAACTCAGGCCTGGCAACAGCTGATGCGACAAGTATTCTGGATGTTATTGCTCGCTGGTGTAGTCGCCTTTATGTTACGCGGCAGCTGGAGCAAAATTGTACATCAGTGGCAAAAATGGCGTAAAAGCAAACAGGCGGATGCGGCGAATTTGCTTTAATTTTTTTTCAGTATTTGACAGGTATTGAGCCACAACTGGCTCGCTATGTCCTGAGTACTTTCCCCTCTTAGCTCAGCCAACACCTTTAACACCAAAGGCAGTTGAGCTGGTGTATTGATTTGCCCCTGAAAACCATTCAGTGGCATAGAGGGAGAATCAGTTTCCAGCACTAAAGCGGTAAGCGGAAACTGTTTTACTGCTTTGCGGGTTTTCTCAGCACGCTCGTAGGTAATAGTGCCGCCAATCCCGAGCTTAAAGCCCATATCTATAAAGGCCATACCTTGCTGGAAACTACCGGAAAACGCATGCAAAATGCCACCTTGGCTAAACTGCTGCTGTTTAATAACCTGCAGTAATTCATTTTGTGATTTGCGATGGTGCAAAATCACAGGCTTTTTCAGTTTGGCGGCCAGCTGCAACTGAAACTCAAAACATTGCCGCTGCAAAGCGAAGCTTTGTTCGTCCAGCGCAAAATCCAGCCCTATTTCGCCTATAGCATTTACTTCGGGTAAAGCGGCTAACCCCTCAAGTCCAACCAACGTCTCAAACTGTGCCTGGCTGGCCCACCATGGATGCACACCCAGGGCTATGTAAAAACCATAACGTTGTTTTAATTCCAGCAAAGGTAACCAGGCAGAAGACTGCACTGCAGGCACTAAAAAGCCCTCAACGCCCGCAGCTTTGGCGTTCGCCAGATGCAGCTCAAGTTCAGGCAATAACTCTGGTAAATCCAGATGGCAGTGGCTATCAAATAATACAGGCCGCGTATCGGCGGCCTGTAAAGGTGGGATTATGGACATAAACGCTCTATGGCCCAGCAGCTGTCTGCTTGCTGCTTGTACATAAAGCGGTCATGCAGCCGGTGTTCGCCCCCTTGCCAGAATTCAATCTGATACGGCTTCACTAAAAAACCGCCCCAGAATGATGGTACCGGTACTTCGCCTTGCTCAAATTTATGTTTAATTTCAGCAAACTTTTGCATCAGCACCTGACGGGTCGAAACAGGACGGCTTTGCTCTGAAGCCCATGCTGCCAGCTGGCTTTCTTTTGGTCTGGATAAAAAGTAACTCATCACCTGACTGGTCGGAACCCGCTCAGCTGTGCCATAGACTATCACCTGACGCTCCAATGGATGCCATGGAAAATGCAGACAGACTTTAGGGTTTTGTTCCAATTCAGAGGCCTTACGGCTGCCTAAGTTGGTGTAAAACACAAAACCTTTGCTACTGACATCTTTAAGCAAAACCAGACGTTGTGATGGCTGACCTGAAGCATCCACTGTGGCTACACACATAGCTGTTGGGTCTGGTAATTCAGCGTCCACTGCATCTTTTAGCCAATGTTCAAACTGCAGAAAAGGATCGGCATTGAGCTTATCCAAATCCAGTTTATCCATGCTGTAACTACGGCGAATATCAGCGATTTTCATCAGTGTGTCCTTTCAGATAAAGCGACTGGCATAAAGCGGATTACATCCGCTCCATGACCTCAATACCTAATAAATCTAAGCCTTGTTTTAAAGTACGGGCCACCAGAATACTCAGCATTAAACGGCTGTTTTTCAAATCTGGTTCAATGCCTTCTTTTAATATAGGGCAAGCTTCGTAGAAACTCATAAACTGGCTGGATAACTCGTATAAGTAGTTGCACAGCAAGTTAGGCACTGCATCTTTCATCACGGCCTGTAAGGTTTCTTCTAAGCGTAACAGTTTGACGGCTAATTGCTTTTCCTGCTCTTCCACAAGCTGCAGCGGAGCTACAAAGCTTTCATCTATACCGGCACGGCGCAAAATACCGCTGACGCGGGTATAAGCGTATTGCAGATAAGGGGCTGTAGCACCTTCAAAACTTAACATGGCATCCCAGCTAAACACATAATCGCTGGTACGGTTTTTCGATAAGTCAGCAAACTTCACCGCACCTATACCTACTTTACGTGCCACTTCAGCCATTTCTTCAGCGCTTAAATCAGAGGATTTTTGCTCTACTACGGCTTGAGCTCGTACTACAGCTTCTTCTAACAATTCAGCCAGTTTAACAGTGCCACCGGTACGGGTTTTAAACGGCTTACCGTCTTCACCCATCATGGTGCCAAAGGGGCAATGATCGTAAGCGACGTGGTCTTTTAATAAGCCAGCTTTACGGGCCACTAATTCCACTTGTTTAAAGTGCAGCGCCTGACGGGCATCGGTAAAGATCACGATGCGATCGGCAGCTAAATCAAAACTACGGTACTGGCAGGCTGCTAAATCTGTAGTGGCATAAAGGAAACCACCACCGGTTTTTTGCACGATAAAAGGCGAAGGATTACCTTCTTTATCGGCCAGTTCCTGCAAAAACACCACTAAAGCGCCTTCACTTTCCACAGCTAACCCCTGCTGTTTTAAGCTATCCACTATAGGCTGCAGCATAGCGTTATAAGCACTTTCAGGTTTGATATGCTCATGGCCTAAAGTGACTTTTAAGGTTTTATACACCTCGTCACTGTGTTTAATGGAGGTGTCGATAAACAGCTGCCACAACTTCTGGCAATGGGCGTCGCCACTTTGTAGTTTCACTACATAGTCACGCGATTTATCGGCAAAACCTGCTTCATCATCAAAACGTTTTTTCGCTTCGCGGTAGAAATCTTCCAGATCAGCTAAAGCCACTTGCTCTAAGTCGATGCCAGCTGCCAGTTTATCTTCCAGATGCGCAATCAACATACCAAACTGCGTACCCCAGTCACCCATATGGTTCTGACGAATGACTTTGTCACCCCAGAATTCCAGACAGCGCACTACGGCATCCCCAATAATGGTGGAACGCAAATGGCCAACGTGCATCTCTTTGGCCAGGTTTGGCGCTGAGTAATCCACTACCACAGTTTGCGGGGCTGGATTTGCGCTTAAGGTTAAACGTGGGTTTTGTGAAGCGCCAACCAACTGTGCGGCTAACCAGTCTTTACGCAAAGTCACGTTAATAAAACCCGGGCCTGCAATTTCAACCTTTTCAGCTAGTTCGGCTAAATCCAGTTGTTGCACCAGCTGCTGCGCCAAAGCACGTGGGTTGGTTTTTAATAACTTAGCAGCCGCCATAGCACCGTTGATCTGGTAATCGCCAAATTCAACTTTAGTGCTGATGGTGACAGCTGTATTGGTATCGGCAGGCAAACCCAAAGCCAGCATAGCGGCTTGGGTTTTGGCGGATAATAATTCTTTAATATTCATAACAAACCTTTGCTCGAGCCTGAATTAATGTTCACGGGTCTTATGGAATTTGATCTTCGGATAACGTTCTATCGACAAATTCAGGTTCACCATAGTAGGCGCTAAATAGGTCAGGTTATCACCGCCGTCCAGTGCCAGGTTCATGCTGGCTTTGCTCTTTAATTCAGTCATAGCTTTATGATCGTCGCTATACACCCAACGCGCAGTTGTCACGTTGACGCTTTCGTAAATCGCATCGACGCTGTATTCAGATTTTAAGCGATGCACTACCACGTCAAACTGCAGCACACCAACGGCGCCTACGATCAAATCGTTGTTATCCAGCGGGCGGAATACCTGCACGGCACCTTCTTCAGATAACTGCACTAAACCTTTGAGTAACTGCTTTTGTTTCAGCGGATCACGCAAACGGATACGGCGGAATAACTCAGGCGCAAAGTTTGGAATACCTGTGAAGTTAAACTTCTCACCAGAGGTAAAAGTATCACCAATCTGAATAGTGCCGTGGTTATGTAAACCTATGATATCGCCAGGGAAAGCTTGTTCCACGTGTTCACGATCGCCAGCTAAAAAAGTTAAAGCCTGTGGTACCAGCATATCTTTGCCAATACGCACATGGTGCATTTTCATGCCCTTTTCGTATTTACCTGAACAGATGCGTAAAAAGGCCACGCGGTCACGGTGTTTCGGGTCCATATTGGCCTGAATTTTAAAGACAAAACCGGTAAAGGCTGGCTCTGATGGCTCAACAACACGGCTGGTGGTAGCGCGGTGTTGTGGCGCTGGCGCCCATTCGGTTAAACCATCCAGCATATGATCCACACCAAAGTTACCTAAGGCTGTACCAAAAAATACCGGAGTTAACTCACCTTTACGGAATAGCTCTAAATCAAACTCGTGGCTGGCGCCTTTGACCAGTTCCATTTCTTCACGTAACTGGTCGGCGTAATAACCAACTCGCTTATCCAGTTCAGGGTTATTGATGCCTTTAATCACATCCAGTTCCTGGATGGTATGGCCCATGCCTGATTTGTATAAAATAATTTCGTCACGGTAAATGTGGTAGACACCTTTAAACTCTTTACCTGATGCTATTGGCCAGGTGATAGGAGCACAGGCGATTTTTAAAACACTTTCTACTTCATCTAATAAATCAACAGGATCACGAATATCGCGGTCCATTTTGTTCATAAAAGTGATAATAGGCGTATCACGTAAACGGGTGACTTCCATCAGTTTAATGGTACGGTCTTCAACACCTTTGGCGCCGTCGATCACCATTAAGCAGGAATCTACAGCCGTTAAAGTACGGTAGGTATCTTCCGAGAAGTCTTCGTGACCAGGAGTATCAAGCAGGTTGACTAAACAATCCGCATAAGGGAACTGCATCACAGAAGTCGTGACCGAGATGCCCCGCTCTTTCTCCATTTCCATCCAGTCGGAGGTGGCGTATTGGCCAGACTTTTTACCTTTGACCGTACCTGCTTTTTGGATCAACTGTCCAAACAACAACACTTTTTCAGTGATAGTGGTTTTACCGGCATCCGGGTGAGAGATGATCGCAAAAGTGCGGCGTTTGTTAATTTCTTCTAAAAACAGTTCGGTAGTCATGCCATCCAACTTGATCAATAAACGAAGCCCACAACATAGCCAAGAAGCAGAGTGGGCTTGTGTTCGATAGGAAATTTCGCGCGATTATAACAGCAACCAAAGCGCAGGCACAGAATTTAGCCACTTTGCTCTGGAAATTATCTGGTTAGAAGATGATTGAACCTTAGCCTAAGGGCAAAGCCATTAAAATGGCATCTTCACGGCCTGTCGCCGTTGGGTAATAACTGGGGCGTAAACCGGTTTGAATAAACCCACATTTTTCATACAGCTTAATGGCATTGGCATTGGATTGGCGTACTTCCAGCCAGCAGTCCAGTGCTTCTAAATCCTGAGCCTGGGCAATAAAGTGCTGCATCAGTTGCTGACCATAACCCTGGCCCTGAGCTTTTGGCGCCACACCAATATTAAATAAACTGGCTTCTACTGCGACTTTTTCGCCTATGTAGAAACCTATAATGGCGTCGTTATCATCCATCAACACCGCATTAAAATAACGCTCGCCAAAGCAGGTGCTAAAGGTGCCTTCCGACCAGGGATGGCTGTTGGCGGCTTGTTCTATCTGCAGCATCGCTGGGATATCGGCAGGGGTAGCACTACGTATTAACGGCATGCATCAGCTCTCTTGCTGGAGGCACAACCAGAGCAGCTTTTTCTGCTGGGCTGACTGTAATAATTCAATCGAAGGTGTTACTAAGAGTCCGTTTTGCAACATAGGTTCAGTACAGGCAGGGTTTAACCGCCACTGCAGATCAGGTTGATATTCGCTGAGCGCCACGAGGACGTCTTTAGAGAAGGTAAGTTCTGGGTCTGGAACAGAGTAAACAGGCACTGCTGGTTCAACAGCTTCTACTGCAGCTTGGATATCAGCAACAGGTTCTGCCAGCACACCAATTTCCGCCTCAGGCGTTTTGGCCATAGCAGAAAACTCTTGATGTAATTCAAGTGGTTGTATCTGGAGTAAATGCAGCAGTTGCTGCTTAGAAGATAAAGAATTCATATCAGAATGAAGTGGCAGGGGCAGAGGGATTCGAACCCCCAACCATCGGTTTTGGAGACCGCTGTTCTACCAATTGGAACTATGCCCCTAGCGTTGGAGGCGCCATTATACAAAAGAGGCATCAAAGGTAAAGCAAAAATCTGTCTGCACTGATTTAACTGCACATAAAACATACGTTTCATTCCTTTAAGGCCCCTTCTATGCTTGCGGCAAAGTTTTTTAATCGCAAATTACGATACACATAAGCTTATTAATTCGTTTTAATCAAAGCATTTATCGGGCTTATGCTGCTGTTATACCCTCAAAGGAGAATAACCATGAGCAAAGTACAAGATATATTCCAGCGTGAATTTCCACGGCTGCAACAAGACGATACGATAGTTCAGGCTGTGCAGCAACTACGACAGTTTAACCTGACCGGCGCACCAGTGTTTGATAAAGACAATAATCTGGTCGGTTATTTGTCGGAGCAGGATTGTTTAGCCGCTATGTTACACGCCAGCTACTTCTGCAGCCTGCACAATACAATAGCTCAGGTGATGAGTAAAAAGGTGGTGACTGTGTTGACGTCTGATAGCGTGGTGGATAGTGCGGTGATCTTTACCAGCCTGCATTTGCATCAGCTGCCTGTGCTGGAGAATGGTGTGGTGGTTGGGGTACTAAACAGGGGTCAGGTGGTTAGAGCGCTGGAGGCATCGCTTGGGGACTGTTTTGGGGGGGAGAGAGCGGCTTAGGTGGGTTTGGGTTTGGGTTTGGGTTTGGGTTTGGGTTTGGGTTTGGGTTTGTAAATCTAAAGAGCAAAAGAGAAACTGTTGAAACGAAGACTTAGTGGCAGGAGGATTGCGTTTGCCGTCCTGGCAAACGTCCCTGCGGGACCGCGCGGAGCGCGTCCACAAAACGACAGGATGTCGTTTTGCACAGCTTCGCTGCCGAAGGCGAGTACCAGGGATGGTACGAGTGAAAATCGTTCCCGGCGATTTTGTCGAACCGTGAAATCGGGATCTCAAGACGCCAACAGTTTGGCGTATTGCCGATTGAACACGACGAGCTCTGCGAGGAGATAGGAGGATCTCATCCGCCTGTGTCCACCATCGCCGATCTGTTTGACTGAATTTTAAGTACACAAAAACGCCTGGAGCGTTTTTGGACCGCCGCACGGCGGGTCCCGAAGGGATTTTTCGCAGGGATGCGAAAAACAAAAAAACCTGCACTTAG
>NZ_AFHI01000010.1 GCF_000217935.1 Rheinheimera sp. A13L | reverse complement strand
CGGTGCTATCACCGGCCTTTTATGTTGTGCAATTGGATGCTGGAGCTAACACTTAAGGTTTAGTTTTTGCCGCAGACCCTTGCTGAAAATCCTGATAAATCTTTTCCAGTCTGGTGATGTTGTCTTCATCCACCCAACTGAACATCGCCGTTTTGTATTCTGGTTTTTGCCACAACAGCCTCAGTGCTTTGTTTATCTCAGCGATCAACTGCTGCCCTTTCGGACTTTTGTTACAGGTGATGTGCGACACCACAAAAGGTGAAGCATCCTCTACTGCCCTGCTTTGGATCTGCACTTTTTGTGGGTAATCTTTCAGATAAAACGCCATGCGCTCCGGATATTCCACCACATAGTCAACCCGCTTTGATAACAGCAGTGCAGCAGCATTTACCTCGCTGGTAAACTCATGAGGAATAAAGTTAGCGTATTGAGTCGCATCCATCACAGAGGCCGGATAAAAACGGTTGGGCTGATAAGCACCAAGCAGTGTTTTATCTTGTGCCAGTTGACGCATATCTATACTGCCGTCGTCCTGCATGGCAACATGCTGTTGCACTACCGCAGAAGTCCGGAAATGCACAGCTAAACCCGGAAGTACAGTCACAGCCTTAGAATACCAACGGGTCTGTGCTCTTTTTTCGGTGAAAATAGAACCAAAGGTACACACACTGTACTTATTTTGCAGAAAAGCCTGTTCCAGTCTGGGCAAATTAACCACTTTGGTCTGGTGGGTCAGATGCGGCAGTTCTGTGATCAACAACTTGTGCAGCACATCAAAAGTGCCCTGATCCTGATAAACACCAGTGGTGATTTGATGAGGCGGCCAGTCTGTTTTGAGCCAGGTTATTTGTGCGGCACCAAGACTCTGACAGCAGAACAAGGCTGCGATGATCACAATTTTATACACAGCCACCCCATCGATATTTCAACAGATCTGAAGTTAACCATAGCACAAGCCAAGCTGTTACTTAACCAGCCTTACTTTGCGTTGGACCTTTTTGTTGAAGCCTTATTTGCCAAAGACAAGCAGTCGCCAGCAGTAAAGTAATCAAAAGATTCCCTGCAAGAAACAACCAGGCAGTTAATTCGACTGTCAACTGATAGTTAAACCAGCAGTAAGTCAGCGCCGTGAACACCACAGCGAAAGTGACCAGCATGGCTTTATAGTGGTTGGCTCCTAATGAAGTCAGCAGCACTTCAAAATAGGTTTTCAGCAAGGTGATCCACAACGTCGCTAATACCAGATGCAACATCAACAGATGTTCCGGATCCAAAGTTTCATTAAAGGACTGCTGATACAACCAATCTCCTACTGGCCACATCAACACATAAGGCAAAGACAATAGCGGTAAAGTAAAGAGGAATACCTTACGGAAAAACTGCAACTTAGTGCCCAGATCCGTCAGACGGCTTAAACGACTTAAAAACACCTGCGAAAAAATCACCGGCAATAAGGTAATAGGCATAAACAAAATAAAGAGTTTTCTGAACTGTCCAAGCGCCAGTAAGGTGCTGAATAACGCCAGAAAAATAAAAGGAATATTGCTCATAATAATGGCAAAAACATCATGCAAAGCAAAATGCAAACGCTGCCTTATATCCTGCCAGCCAAAGTAGTGGCTGAAATTACGCAGATAAGGGCCAACACCAGCTTTCAGCTCAGGCCAGAGCACATTCAATCCCATCAGCACAGGCAATACACTCGCAACCAGCACAGCTTCGAGCATAGCGTCCAGTTCAGTGATCACTTTGCCGAATAGCAAACCCACCACCACCAGCAAACTCAGAGCGCCAACAAACTGTGATTTTACTTCGACAAAAAACTGCTGCCGGCCTTTGAGATAACAAAATATCGCCTGACTGACAGCCCAAACCAGGCCTATCAGTAAACTCAGCAGGTACAGGTAATAAGGCACGCTGTCGTTGATCCAATAGTCGATAGCGACGACGCCGAGGCATAACAACAAAAACACCATAAAACTCAGCACCAGGCTGTTAAACAACAAGCTGATGTGTTGCTGTCTCGCTGAATAATGGATCAGGTAAAAGCTGACGCCAAAAGCTATGGTAGGGAAAAACAAATTGGCCAGCATATAGACATAACTGAAGACACCAAAGTCAGTGGCCAGCAGTTGTCGCGCCACCACCAGATTCAGCAGCCAGCGCGAGCCGAAGTTCAGACCATGAGCCAGACTATTATTCAGCAGTTTTTGCGCAAAATCACTGCGTAACATGCAGAGACTCCGTCTTTTTTGCTGTTGTATCAACAGAGCAATGGATCAAAGCCGCTGCGTTAATAAAACCCCAAACAGGCCACAACATGCCGGAGCTAATCACATGACCCGCGATACAGGACACGAATAACAATAATAGATTTAACAACACCAGAGTAGCAGCTAATTCGCTGGAAAAAAGCCGGCACAACTTTAAATTCTGAGCAATAAAACCTGTAAAAATCCACAAGAAAAACATCAAACCAGCCACACCATAAAAGATCAATAAATCAAAAGGATCCGACTCAGCCCAGTACTTCCATAAATGTTCTGATACACCAATAAGCCCTATGCCAAAAAACCTGTGACTGTCGCTGTAGTAAAAACTGGCCATCTGCCAGATCTCTGCCGCGTATTTATCACGGTTAGATAACAAAACACCAAGTAAACCTTGCTGCTGGTAGATATGCTGTAATTTCTCAGCCAGCCCCAAATGAGTTAACAACAAGGGGGCTTGCCAAATCAGTAGGATGACAGTGACCATCAACAAGAATATCAGCAGCGCCAGACGCGACCAGTTCAGGCGGAGAAGAACCGGCATCAGCGGGATCAACAGCACCAAAATAATGGTTCCAAGCAAACCCGTTTTGGTCAGCATCAAACTGGCGCACCAGAGCGAACTTGCGGCCACAGCCAGGAAAATCAGTTTTTGTTGTCGCCAGTAGTACTGCAATAACCAGGCTGATAACACCAAAAGCACCACAGACAGCTCATTGGCGGCATTAAAAAAGCCTTTACTGCCCAAATCGACCTGGGCCAGATGGGCTTGAGGTAAATAGGAGGTATAACCATAACCTAAAGCGCCAAAAGTAAAATTAACCAATACAATCAGATAGTTGATTACAAAAACCCGGTGCATGGATTGCAGCGCAAAAGCTTTATCCAGCCGGGCCAGACTCAGCAGGTAATAAAAGGCGATAAAAGGTGAAATCAGTTTGAGCATCAAGCCCATATCTGCCGCTAAAGTACCGCCCAATTGCAGCCAGCTATAAAATGGGCCAGGCACCAACAGCACAAAGAGTGCCGGAAACAGCAAAAAAGCCTTTGCAGTCCGCAGGCTCAGGCAGCTCAACATCAGAATCAGGATCAAGAGTTTATACAGCGCAGATAAGCCAAAACTGCGACCAAACTGATTCAGTAAAAAGCCATTACAGGCATCGATAAGCAAATAGCAGCTGCACAATAACAGGATCAGTTTATCCAGAGGTAACACCTGCTGGAAATAAGCAGACAAGCGCATTAAAGCCGCCATAACATCAACACAATAAAAGCACAGCTAAAACCCAAAAATGCACCAAACAATAACATCAGCCACAAGGCTGGACGCTCACTTTGTTTTGGTGCTTTTGGACCTTCTAATTGCTGTAATGCAAAAGGCTGAGCTTTTTTCGCGTAGTCCAGCTCGTATTGTGTGCGCTGTTGTTGTTGTTGCGCCAGATCCGTAACCGGCAGTTGTTGTAAGGTCGCTAATTCTTGTTGTTTTTGCTGAATAAACTGCTGGCGCCAACGCTGGTCCCAGAGTCTGAGCACCAAAGCCAATTCAGTTTCAGCATTGGCTGCTGAGTTGCTGCTCCACTTTAAAGTCACCAGATTGCCACGTCTTTTGTGGTCTACACTCAACTGCTGTGCATTGGCAGAACGGGCCAGTGACTGAAAAAAGTCAGGGGCTTTTAACCACAACAAAGCTCTGGACATGGCATCCGCTGAAGCGCCACCTACATTGGCCGGATTTTTATCGTTTGGATCATCACGTCGGGTTAAACGTTCGGTTTGCCAGTCGGTTAAAGTCACAACAGCTGTCGCCTGAAACCGCAGGGCAGTGCTGAGTTGCACTATATACAAAGCAGCCGCACCTAAGACTGCAGCAGCCAGTAACAGCAGCCAAAAACGTTTGAGCAAAACTGCGCTCAGGCTAACAAAATTGGCGTGGGCTAATAAATTCTGACTCATTTTTTCGAAAACAACCCTTTAATGCCTTTGCTTAACAGCTGCTGGCGGAATTTAATCGCCCATTGCAATTTTTGTTTCAGGTAATAACGGATCTTCGTAGACCATAAACCATAACGACAGAAAAACAGTAAACGCCCTAATGAAAGTTGCTTCTGCTCCATGACCAGACGGTAAAAGTGCTGGTTTTGTATATTGCGTTCATTCATCAGCGGTAAATGTTTTTCAACAAAATAACTTTGTGCAGCCAAACGTTTTGGTGAGGTGGTAATACGGCCCAGTTCATGCCCTACATGCACCACATAAGTGGCTTCAGCCAAACGCAGCGCTTTGCCGTATGCGGCCACTAAGCGGATCCACATATCGTAATCCTGAAAAGCGGCAAGCCCTATATCAAAACCACCTTGCGCCAGCATACGGCTGCGCTTTACCAGCACCTGATTGGATAAACAATGTGCATCCAGCAGTTCATTTAAACCCACAATGGCAGAGTCCGGGTACAGCTGCTTGCGTATAGTGCCGTAATCCCAAAAATAACTGGAACAGACAAAAGCATACTGATCGTCATAAGCCTGATACAGGGAACTCAGACGATTCGGCAAAAACTCATCATCATCATCCAGACCAGTGACAAACTCACCTTTGGCTTGCGCTATCGCCAGATTGCGCGCCGCACAAGCGCCCTGCCCCTTATCCTGACGAAACAGACGCACTCTGGGTTCATCAGCATAAACCCGGTTTAACGTCTCCCAGGTACTGTCTGTGGAGGCATCGTCCACCACCAGCAATTCAAGATTGGGGTAATCCTGCACCAGCACTGAGGCAATGGCACGTTGCACCATAGCTACCCGGTTAAAAGTAGGCATATAGACGCTGATCAAAGGTAAATCGGACTGTTGCTGCACTATGCTTCTCTCTGTGATTCTCTTTATGATTCTTTTTGTTTTAATCGTTTTTATCAGAGTTTATTCGTCAGATATAACCAGGCATAAGTCACCAGATTTGATTGACGACCAATACGGGACGGCTGAGACAAGAGTCGGTAAGCCCACTCTAAATGTAACTTACACCACAAAGCTGGCGCTCGCTGCACATGGCCGGTGAACACATCATAGGTCCCCCCCACGCCCATATAATAGGCATCAGGTAATTGCTGCTGGCATTTACCAATAAAAATCTCTTGTTTAGGCGATCCCATAGCCACTGTGACTATACGGGCACCACTTTGAGCTATACGGCTGATCAGTTCGTTTTCATCTTTAAAATAACCATCCTGCGATGCCACCACATTGACGCCCATAGCTGTCAGTTTTTCCACAGTTTCAGCCATCACCTGCGGTTTGGCACCTACTAAAAACACCGGAGTTTTAGTCACAGCTGCTTTAGCCATTAATGCCTGCCACAACTCACAACCTGGAATACGTTCAACTTTGCGGCCTAATTTACGCCGCATCACTTTCACTACCCCCATGCCATCGGCATAACGAATATCAGCCTTATTCAGAATGCTCATCAATTCAGGGTTTTTACTGGCCGCTATCACTTTTTCCGGATTCATTGCAATAGCAGAACCCGCAAACACAGTACCATCGTCCTGAATAATGTAATTAACCAGTTCAGCCATATCGCTGAACGCCATCACCCCAATGCCACCTACCGGTACCACTTCAGGTTGAATTGCCATCTTTATAATTACCTTTTCTATGATCGTTGTTCAGGACATAACGCCTGATACAACTGTTGTATTTTTGCCGCTACATCATCTACCAGACAGTCTTTTGCATGCTGGTGAGCAGACTGCTGTAATGCGGTGTAGTCTGAGTCTGACAAACTTAATAGCTGCTGAATTTTTTTTAGCAAGTTTTGCTGCAAAGCTTGTTCATCTGTTTGATCTATCACCCAAAATGAGTCTGCCCCCAACTGCTCTGCAGAACCATCAGTGAGAGTCGCAATCACTGGTGTATAACAGGCCATGGCTTCTGTCATCACCAGGCCAAAAGATTCATTGCGCGACAAACTTAAAAAACATTTGCTGCGCTGATACAAGGCTTTTAATTGTTCTGCACTTTGGCCCGCTTCGAGCTGTAAATTTGGGTAGTCTTTTTTTAACTGCTCAAATTGCGCCTGATAAGGCCCAGTGCCTACCACATAAATTGTTTTATCTTTGAGTTGCGGCAGTACGGCTATCAACCTGTCCATGCCTTTATTTTTATCCAATGCACCGACATACAGCAGATCGATGTCTTTTTCTGCTCTGTTGTGTTGTGTTGCATCTGCATACACCTGAGCTATACCAGCGGACAACACAACAGCCTTGGGTGCTGCAGTAAAAGCTTTGCTTTGAAGTTTTTCACTGGTAAAAATCCATTGGTCCACAGCACCACAACACCACCTGTATAAAACATTAAAAGGCTGATAGTGATAAATATCGCTGCCATGGCAGGTGACTACTATTTTTACTGAAGGTTTACGCAAATATTTATAGGCCAGAGCCAGCCAGATAGTTGGATAAAAAAAGTGAACATGAATAATGTCAAAGCTTTTAAAACTCAGAATATAAGACCAGAAAAACTGTAAAAAGAGTACAGGGTATTTCAGCAGTTTATTGAGCAGGCTGTCGTTGTGCCAGCTCATATAAAAATAAGCCAAAGCCTGATGCTGTTGCAGTGCCAGCACCTGATTTTTTACAAACTGGCCCTGAAAAGGTGCAGAGGCTTTAGGCCCCATATTGGTGATAATCAATACTGCTTTGGTCACAGCCGGTATCCTGCGTCAACTGCACAAATTCTGATGGGGAAAAACCATAAAAACCTGAGCTCTTCTTAATAAATAGGGTTCGCCAACGTCTTGATTAACAGCATAAAAATCGGTTAGTACCTTATGCGGTCACTGCAAGTGTGACAGAAATAACAATTAGAGCATTATTTTCTGACAAAGTCGTTATTCCTTTCAATTTTATCTCTGAAGTGCCGTAGTCAGCCCTGTTATCTTCACCTATAATCAGCCCAATTTCGTTTGAGCCAGTTCGCATTATTTCAGGCCAAAAAGCCGATGGAAACCACATGACAGAACATCTGCAGCTGTTTATTACCACTTTTGTTCTTACCCTGACCGCCATTTTTATTCTGATCCCTTTGTCTGTCAAAGTCGGACTGGTGGACAAACCTGCAGGCCGTAAGCAACACACGGGGTCAGTGCCACTGATAGGTGGTATTTCTATATTTACTGGTGTAGGCCTGACGTTAGCCTGGTTTGGTTTACCGGAGGATATTCATTATTACTACCTGCTTTGTGGCGGCACTATTGTCATTCTGGGTGTATTTGATGATTTTATGGATTTAAGCGTCAAATTACGGCTTTGTGTCCAGTTGCTGATTGGCTCAGCTATGGTCTATGGCCTGCAATTGCATTTAGGTAATTTAGGTAATTTGTTTGCTTTGGGCGATGTCACTTTGGGCTATATCGGCATTCCTGTTACCTTGATTGCCGTTATTGCTGCTATTAATGCCTTTAATATGATTGACGGCATAGACGGTCTGGCCGGTATGCTCAGTGGTGTCACTTTTGTCTCTGTCACTTTGATGATGGGCATGGGTGGTCAGCTTGAGCATGCAGTGTTACCTATGGTGCTGGTATTTGCGCTTATCCCTTATTTGCTGTTTAACCTGGATGTGGTTGGCAAAGGCAAAGGTAAAATTTTTATGGGGGATGCCGGCAGTATGCTGATTGGTTTAACAGTCATCTGGTTACTGATCATCGGCACCCAAAGTGACAGCGCCAGTTTTCGGCCTGTTACAGCCCTTTGGGTCATCGCAGTGCCGCTGATGGATATGGTGGCCATTATGTTGCGCCGTATTCGTAAAGGCCAGTCGCCCTTCCTGGCCGACCGTGAACACCTGCATCATATATTCCTGCGTCTTGGTTTAAATTCCCGTCAGGCTTTAATAGTGATCAGTAGTTTCTCCTGTATGCTGGCTACTTTGGGTATTATTGGTGAGTACCTGATGGTGCCTGATTTAATTATGTTGCTATTGTTCCTGATAGTGTTCAGTGTTTATTCATACACTTTGCAGCATATTTGGCGCATCACCCGTGCTATAAAACGTTACAAAGCGAAACGACGTGGTTAAGTTTCTAATTAAAGTTGCCAAAGCCAAAGCTGTCGCTTTATTAGGTGAACGTTTAGTCAAGCTGGCCGCAGGCGCCTTAATCACTATTATTGTGGCGCGTATGCTTGGGCCTGAAGCCACAGGTTATTACGCTATCGTCATGACCTGGAGCGCATTTTTAGCGCCCTTAGCTAACTTAGGATTAAACAATCTGGTGCAAAAGTCAGTGCAGTCTGCCGCTGACCCACGCACAGGCCAGCAGATCTTATTTACTGCCACCTGGCTTCGTTTAATAGCAGGATTTGTATTTGCTGCTTTAATGTTTGTTGGTTTTAGCTGGTATCTGCCAACAGAATTTGAACCTTATCAACTTGGCGCTGCAGTACTTTTTGTCGGTCAGTTGTTTAATGCCTTTATTTTATTTGAATATCACCAGAATTATTTAGGCCATTTCCGCACCCTCGCCTACAGCAAACTGGGGCTGGGAATTATAGGTCTGGTCGCAAAATTGGCAGTGCTTTGGTATGGCTTAGGCATTGGCGCTTTATTCTGGGTAGTAGGTTTAGAATTTGCAGCTACAGGTTTGCTGCAATATCAGATTTATAAAGGCCACAACAAAGACTCTGGTCGCTTAACACCGGCCTGGTTTAACTGGCAGCATGGCAAGGAGTTATTGCACCGCTCCAGCTGGTTGTGGGTCTCTGGTATTTTATCTGTGGTCTATCTGCGTATTGATCTGATTATGATTGAACGCCTGATTGATATTGAAGCCGCAGGTGTTTACGCTGCTGTCAGCCGCATTTCTGAGCTGTGGTATGTGATACCTGCAACCTTAGCAGTGCGTTATTATCCTGAGCTGTTAAAAAGTCATCAGGTCAGTTGGTCTGGTTATTTATTATTGCTACGCAAATACACGGGTTACTTTTTTGCAATGGCGTTAACCATAGCTGTGGTTATATTTATTGTGGCTCCTCCTTTGGTGCCACTGATCTTTGGTGACAAGTTTCAGGCAGGTATTTCAGTACTGCAAATTCATATCTGGGCCGGTGTATTTATCTTTATCCGTTACCTGATAGGACAACATTTAATTATTACCGGCCAGGAGCCTTTATCTCTGGCCAGTCATGGCATAGGTGCAGTATTAAACGTGCTGCTGAACTGGTGGCTGATCCCCATTATGGGCATTGATGGTGCAGCCTGGGCAACGCTGATTTCCTATGCCTACGCTTCATTTTTCTTTTTATTTTTTTCCGGCAGAACCCGTCGTCAGTTATGGCAACTGATCAAGGTAAAAAGGGCCGGTGTGGTGGTAGAGAAAGAGACGGTATGAAAAAACAACTCCAACAAATCAGGCAAAAGCTCGATAAGGTCTTGTTACCTTACGCAGCCAAAAGCCGTCTGGCGGCAACGCTGTATTACGCATTTTTTAACCCGCATTTTCGCCGTGAGCAACATGCCACAGCGGCGGGCCGACATCACTATCATCTGCACGAAGAAAGCAGCAGCATAGCGACAGTTATTTTACGCCGTAATATTCACCGGCTGGAAAAAGGTTTAAGCATGGTGCCGCGCAAGTCGTTGTTTGCGCTGGATTATATTGATGAAACTTTAACTGCATTACAAAACCTGTTGGCCGATCATCAGGCCCTGGATTTAGTACTGCTGAAATACTGTCACGATGTGATGGACAGCTATTTTTCGGTGACAGAGTGGCCAGAAGGTGCCAGTCAACCTGTGACTTTTTCCGCCTTAAAAGCCCAGATAGCACCACGTTTAGCACAAAGCAGCCCTTCAGCCCCAGCCCCTTACGCACAAAGACCCAGAGCAGATATCAGCTACGAGCAGTTTTTAATTTTGTGCCAGCAGCGCTGTTCAGTCCGTACTTTTTTACCTCAGAGCGTTCCTAAAGCCGTTCTGGAGCAAGCAGTTGCTGCTGCTGCTCAGGCACCCAGTGCCTGTAACCGTCAGCCCTTTCGTTATATAGCTGCCACCGAAGGCGAGATGCTCAATAAGTTAGCAAACTTACCAATGGGCACTGTGGGTTATGCTAATGGCATTCCTGCCTTGCTTGCTGTGGTTGGTGATTTAAGTGCTTATCCTTTTGAGCGCGACCGCCACGTGATTTATATCGACGCCAGCTTAGCCAATATGCAATTGATGCTGGCATTGGAGACTATGGGCCTGGCCTCGTGCTCCATCAACTGGCCTGATATCGAAAACTACGAAGCCAAAATTGGCCGCTTACTGAAATTACAACCTTTCGAACGAGTCGTGATGCTGATTGCTGTGGGTTACCCTGATCCGCAGGCGTTGATCCCTCACTCCGAGAAGAAAACTGCTACGGAGTTATTAACTTATGTCTGAATCAAAAGCCTTATTAGTCGAAATTAAAGGCGTCCAGTTCCGCAACAAAGGCGCTTACCTGATGCTGCTTGCCTGTTTACAAGGTTTAAAAACCTTAAACAACACAGAGCTGGTGTTATCGCCTGGTCCTAACTTGCCGTATCGTGAACGTGCTTTGTTAGGTGCATGGCAGAAGGTGTCATTCCGCCGTAAAGGTCTGGATTTAACGCCATGGTTTGGCAAACTCCCCGCTTCATTGCGTAATCTGATGAAACGTTATGGCATGGTGACAGAGCGTGATGTTGATGTGATTTTAGAGGCCAGCGGTTTTGCTTATGGTGATCAGTGGCCGTTGAAGTTTCTGCAAAACACAGCCCGTGAAGTCAAACGTTTTCAAGAGGCAGGTAAACCTTTTGTCTTTATGCCTCAAGCCTTTGGCCCTTTTAGCAGCGACGAAAGCAAAGCAGCCATGCGTGACATTATTCACAACGCAGCACTGATTTACGTGCGCGACCCGGTGTCCTTCAGCCATTTACAAAGCTGTGAAGCCAATCTGCCGGACACAGTCAAATTAACCCCGGACTTTACCGTAGGTTTAAA
Organism: Rheinheimera sp. A13L; assembly: GCF_000217935.1. Taxonomy (GTDB): domain Bacteria; phylum Pseudomonadota; class Gammaproteobacteria; order Enterobacterales; family Alteromonadaceae; genus Pararheinheimera. Next base: position 105,375 of record NZ_AFHI01000010.1, on the reverse strand, counting down.
AGGCCACAGCACCACAGCGCTGCCTGAAATTGAAGGTAAATTTGCTGCTTTAATTCCTAACAGCAAAGTAGTGTCTAAGTTTAACCACGCCAATGCCGAAGCCGAACGCACTAACTATGTCGAAGCTTTTGCTGCTGCGGCCAACCAGCTGGTAGAGTTAGGTTATGCTGTAGTACTGGTGAATCACGAAGGCAAAGAGGATCAACTGCTGTGTCAGGAAATTGCCCGTTTAGCGCCTTGTGAAATTATTCAGATTGAAGATCCGCTGGCAGTCAAAGCTTTTATTGGTCAAAGTTCCATTACCATCAGCTCACGTTTCCACGGTGCTATTAATGCACTGAGTCAGGGTGTGCCTTGTATAGCAACCAGCTGGAGCCATAAGTACCACGCCATGATGTCTGATTTTGGTATGGCCGATTACTGCCTGGAAAAACTCTCAGCCGTCAGCCTGACTCAAAAAGTCAGTCAGTTATTGGCAGAACAAGAGCAAATTACTCCTCTTCTGGCCGACAACGCAGCCAAACTGAAACAAAAAAACCAAACCATGTGGCAATGTTTATATAAAACTTTAGATAAGTATTTAGGCCGTTAAACTAAAGTCTATTGAGAAGCTCAGTGTCAGAGATACTGAGCTTTATTTACGCCGGATGACTCAACGGAAAATATAAAGTAAAACGGCTGAACACCCCTAACTCACTCTGTACTTCAATACGGCCGCTATGCTGCAGCATAATACTGTGGCACAAAGATAAACCAAGACCAGTGCCTTTACCGACATCTTTGGTGGTAAAAAAGGGCTCAAACAGTCTGCTCATATGCTGCGGTGCTATGCCAGTACCATTATCTTCTAACGCCACCCATGCTTCTTCACCCAGGATACCCGAACTAATCACAAGTTCACCATGATCATGTGTAATGGCTTGTCTGGCGTTCATCATCAGGTTCAGAAAAACCTGACTGATCTGATTTGATTTTCCCATTACGTAAAGAGCGTCAGGAAAGAGTTGCTTTTTCAACAGCAGGCTGTGTTTTATCTCACCGCTAATAATTTTAATTGTCGATTCAATACTATCGTTCAAATTGACCAGCTCAATTTGATCCGTATCAGGATGAGAGAAACGACGCAAACTCTGCACTATATCTCTTACTCTGATCGCACCTTCCACTGAATCTGCAATCAGGGTGTCACTATCCTCCAGTAGAAAAGCCACATTCTCTTTTTGGTACAAAGCATTAATTTGCTGTCTGGCCTGCAGCTTTACCTGCTCACTTTGATGTTCTTCGCACAACAACTGATAGTTGTGCAATAAGCTTTTAAAAATGGTCAGGTAAGTCTGAAACATATGAATGTTGCTGAGTAAATAACCTATAGGGTTATTCAGTTCATGTGCTACGCCAGCCGCCAGCTGACCCAGAGATGCCATCTTTTCTGATTGCAACAGGCTTTGCTCTATGCGTTGTTGCCGTTCTTTTAAAGACTGCGACACCATATACAGCTTTTTGTTTTCAACACTGGCGATAGTGCTGGCGACAAAACTGATAAACTGGCCGACAATTTTTTCTTCTGACGGACCAAAAGCTGCAACAGATCCAGAGCCAAGGATCAAAAGGAACTGTTGATCACGGGTATGAATACGCTGAAATAAAGCCGAGTGAATTTGAGGCCACCAATGTATAATGTGTGGGCCCCACTCTGGGAGCAGTAATAAGTTAAATACAGGCACGGCATGACGGCCAGACAGTGCTGCAGCCAAAGTGTCACAGCCCAAATCAGCCTGTTGTGGCCAGTCAGACGCATTTTGACTGGCGATCAGCGTAAAATGACCTGATTCCAGGCGCAATAAAACAGCACTGTCAAACTTCACGCCTTCAGCCATCACCCCAAAAAACTTAGAGAAAGTATCTTCCAGAGTATCAGAGCTTAAAATAGCATCTAATCCCTTCTGTAAAAGCTGATTTAACCTTACATGAAGTAGTGCATTATCACGTTCAAAGGTCAGCTCAACTACCTTCTCCATTAGTTTTTCAACGCTGGGCATCCGTCTCTCCAAATAACACTGTGGCGTACATCAAATTCCCATGTCTGTTGGTTTGATCTACTGCGTAGCCTTGCTCACCAAAGGTAAAAGCAATCAAAAAAGGAGCTCCATCCAACGCAACCCTTACATTGTCATGGACAAAAGACATTTGATCTTTGATGCTGAGCAAGCAGGCACCACAAAAAATAATAATACCTCCGCTGACTCGCTGTTGAGGTAATACTGAGCGTGCACATTCACACATAGTACCAGTTCTGCTGAGAAGGCGTGGCACCTCACTGGTCATTAAACACAACTCCTGACCTTGTTGTACTTCAGCAAACAACTCAATACTGCCATCAGAAAGAAAGTTTGTGGGTAAACTCAACACATACAACGGCAGGTCCAGTTGTTCTTGCGTAATCACCGCCCCCAACGGACTTAAGGTCGTTTCTTGCATATAATTATTATTGATGCGTCTGTTCAGCCAACGACTGTACACCTCAACAGCAGGTTGATGATCAATTTCCTGCAATAAACGCCCCTCAGCTTTAGTCACTTTGCCTTTATGTTCTGTTGGTATATAGCCTGAATGAAAAAAATGACTAATGGCCACAGAGGGATAAAACACGGCAATCACTACGGCCTGCTGGTGGATCCCATGCCCATCGAATTGCAACCAGTGGCCAGACACATCATCATCTGCACTACTACCGCCATAAACCGGTACTTTTTTTCCTAAAACCTGCTCTATCTGCAGTAATACGGCCTCTTCAGTGCCTGGAGGTTGCATACACCAGACAAGTTCCGGCACCTGATAAGGACGCCCCGCCTGCTGCAGAGCTTTGAGCAGAGCTTCTGTGGTTGCTTTGCTTGTATCTGAGTTTTCAATCACAGCACTGCCGCTACCATAATAGCCGCCCTGATCCTTGATCATTAGCACCGCCACTGTATCCTGCTGCAAAAAAACGCCTTGATCTGTCATCACGCCCAGACAAGAACTGCCGCCCAGCCACTGCTCTGAATAACGGCACAAAGGCAATTCGCCAAGCAATGAGATCCTACTGTGATGCCCCATGATCAGACCAAACTGGAAGTGTTGTTCATCTAGTTGCTGCTGTAAATCCTGCCAGATTTCTGCTGCTGTATCAGCCTTGCTATATGCGGTTTTTATTTCAAACATCAGCTTTTACTCCAAACTTACTTTGGCTGAAGACACCAGCAGCGTCCATTTTTTCTGGCGATTACGCTCAATCTGCCGCAATTTAGCTACGCTGCTCAGCGAAAATACATGACCATGAGGCAGCAACAGGATCCGGTTTTCATTGTACAAAGGACGCTCCAGCAGCATACCCACTTCCAACTCATCAGTACTTAACTGCAGATGAGAAGAGGCTATAAGTTCCGAACCAAATAATTCATCGCACGGCAGAGCAGACAAAATGTTCAGCAGTACCGGATCGTAAGAGCTGCCTTGTTGCATTTTTAGCTGCTGCAATGCTGCTGCATAAGCATTGTCTTGTTGCGCCCCCTGCCGCTCTATCATCAACCAAAAATCTCTGGCTAAAGCGACAATTCTAGCGCCAAGCGGTATATCAGTACCTACCAAATGATCAGGACTACCTGAACCGTTGTAGCGCTCATACTGATGGTAAATAGCATCCGACATCACAGCCAGATGACTGGCCGGAAGCAGCATCAATTGAGCCATAGCCGGATGTGTGACATATTGCTGACGCTCTGTTCCATCCAGCTCAAAAAAAGCTTTACGATACAGTGTAGGTTCCATCCCTAATAACCCAATCTGAGACAACAATCCCGCCATCACTATCTGCTGTTGTTCCTTTTCATCCAATTCCAGATGAGAACACAACAAATGACAGGTTCTTGCCACATGCTGAGCGAAATGGCCGTTTAAATGTGGATTCACGCTAATAAAGTTAAAGAGTAAATCCAATAAAGATTGGTGCTCGTGCTCAAGCTGTTTCAATACCTGACGTAACTGCGCTGTCCGCTTCGATACATGCTGTTCAAGCTGATGATTCAAGGCTTTGAGACTATTGTTTTGTAAAGCGAGCTTGCGCTGTAACTCGCGGTTTTGTCTGAGTAATTGATACTTCTCAACAGAGTCTCTGAGCAACAACAGCAATTCGTCGTTATTCCATGGCTTTTGAACATAACGCTGGATTTGCCCCTGATTAATTGCATTTATGGTTGAATCCAGATCTGCATAGCCAGTTAAGACCAAACGCTGGCTCTCTGGTGCCCGTTGTGCAGCCAGTCGCAAAAACTCTGCACCTGTCATGCCCGGCATTCTCATATCAGTCAGGATAACGGCAAAGTCTTGCTTTTCCATCAGGGCAAGAGCTTGTTTACCATTGGTTGCGGTGACAACACCTAAACCCGCAGCCATCAACAAACGCTGTAAAGCGTTCAGTGTACTGGTGTCGTCGTCAACACAAAGCACTGCTGCACTCATCTCCAGAGCTGCGACTGGTCGCTCATCAGCATTCATTCTGGCTCCTTGGACAGGACAAATGTCTTATTTGTCTCTTGTGTCGCATTTAGCTTAAACTTATGCTAAATTCAGTCTGAGTGCAAGAATAAGGTCAAAAAACAACCATGAAAACTCTGACGCCAGGCGAAATAGCCCAGTATTGTGATGTGCATCAACGCACGGTCAGCCGATGGATTGCCTGCGGACAACTGAAGGGCTTTAAACTTCCGGGCAGAGGTAATTACAGAGTGGTATTGGCTGACTTTATTGAGTTTCTGCAAAAACAAAAAATGCCAGTCCCCGCTGAATTTAACCAGGCCACATCAGTCTTGGTTGTTGATGATGACGTTGCTTATCAACGTGCTATACAACGTGTTCTGAAGTCTTCAGGTTATGAAGTTCTGTTGGCAGCAGATGGTTTTCAGGTTGGAGTCATGCTGCTGGAAAATAAACCTTCTGTGATGACACTTGATTTGCAGATGCCAGGGCTGGATGGTTTTGAAGTCCTTAAATTTATTCGCCAGCGCCCAGAGCTTCACCACATAAAAATTCTGGTTATTTCAGGTTTAGCCCAGGTTGAACTAGAGAAAGCCAGAGCAGCCGGAGCTGATGCAACTCTGGCAAAACCTTTTGACAATACGTTATTACTCACTGCGATAGCGCAGTTACTCCACTAAGGCGATAAATCGGAGCTTAGGATGACAAGTACATTACTGATAGTTGACGATGAAGCGGCAGTGCTTCGTAGCCTGGAACGTTTGTTATGCCGTGCAGGCTATAAGGTAATAGCAGCCAGTGGTGGTGCCGAAGCACTCGAGTTATTGCAACAACATCAGGTGCAAATTCTGCTGACAGATTTCCGGATGCCATTGATGTGTGGTAACGAGCTGCTCAAAGTTGTCAAACAAAGGCACCCACAGATTGTAGGTTTGATCTTAAGTGGTTACGCTGACTTTAATGCAGTGGTAGACACCCTGAATTCAGGTATTGCATACAAATTCCTGCAAAAACCCTGGACGGATGAATTATTACTATCGGAGATCCAGCACGCAGAGACCGAATTCAAGCGCAGGACCCTGCCCGATTTGCATACCCAGTTGTTAATCAGCAGTCAGGACGCTTTGCTGGAACTGGATGATAAAGGCCAAGTTTTACGTATCAATGCGGCCTTAGCTAAATTATGGCTACTGGATGCGACCAACATAAGTCCCAAGCATTTATCTGCTTTTTTACCTACTTTGTCAGCACAACAACTACAGCAATTTCTAAGCAACCAGCAAAACACGTTGTTGTGTTTGGATAATCAGCAACATGAAATTGAGCTAAGCCACAGATTAGTTACCGGTCATAGATTACTGCTCAAACTGGAACGGCTGGAGCCACTGCCGCAGTTCAGCTCTGACCTATCCAGCTTGAGTAACCTGCTCACTCATCAGCAAGCATGTCAGCTGATAGAGCAGCATATTGCCGTCAAATCCGGCCTTATTGCTGTTGCAGTGCTGGATATAGATAACTTCAACTTGATCAACGACACCATGGGCTATCACAAAACCGATTTGCTGATTAATAAAGTGGCGTCGCTGTTGCAGCAGCAACTAAAACCCCACCAGCATTTGGCGTATTTATCCGGCGACAAATTTGCGTTTATATTTACCAATTGTGCTGATGAGATGGCGCTGCAACTGCAAATTACCGAGTGTTTATCCATCTTTGATCACCCCCTGTTGCATGATGAACGACAGATAAAGCTAAATTTTAATCTGGGTTACGCTATTGCACCTGAAGACAGCATCATTGCTGAGAAGCTGCTGAAATACGCCAATCTGGCCTGCAGAACCAACAGAAATAACCAACATCATTTTTATATGCGTTTTGAACAGGCCATTCTTGATAGTAAACAACAGCAGTTTGAAATCAGTAATGCGCTGTATGGCGACTTGGAAAACAACGGTTTTAGTCTGAACTTCCAGCCCAAAGTGTCGCTTCGTGATGGCAGAATACGTCAGGCTGAGGTTTTACTACGCTGGAATCATCCAAGGCTTGGTAGTATTTCTCCGGCTTTGTTTATACCTATCGCAGAACGGGATGGACAGATCATCCGTATCGGGCTTTGGGTGCTTGAACAATCCTTGCGTTGTCTTCGTTCTTTTTATCAACAAGGGTTGGAGATAGACTGGCTCAGTATCAATATATCGGGGCGTCAGTTACAGGATCCTGCTTTTAGCGATCAATTGCAGCACTTACTGGCTGAGTACCAAATCAAACCGGAGCAAATTGAGCTGGAAGTGACAGAAACTTACTTAATGGAAGATATTCAGTTAAGTAACAAAGTATTGTCCCACCTGCATCAGACCGGCGTACGCATTTCAATGGATGACTTTGGTACTGGTTATTCCTCATTGGCTTATCTGACCAAGTTACCCATTGATGAAGTGAAACTGGATCGCTCACTGCTGACCGAACTGAGTAGCGACATCCAGAGTCAGGGCATGGTACGCAATATCATCCGGATGGCACATGAACTTGGCCTGGAGGTTACAGCAGAAGGTATAGAAACCATAGAACAGCAGCAATTACTCCAGGCGATGGGTTGTGACCTTATTCAGGGCTACTTCTACAGTAAACCTCTGAACGAACAGCTATTTACAGACATGCTCAGACAGCAACCATTCGCTGGAGAAAACTTCTATGGTAACTAAAGAATTTCTGGTGCTATTAATTGACGATGAAGAATTAATCTTAAGAGCATTAAAACGGACCCTGAGCCGATTAGTACCGCACTGGAAAGTGGAAACCTTGCAGGACGGACACTTGCTGACAGAAGTATTATCTAAGGGCTTGCATCCAGATGTGGTTATCACAGACAGATTGATGCCAGGCTTGAATGGCGAGCAATTATTGCTACAAGTACAGCAAATTTGTCCAATGGCTCTACGCTGCATACTGACAGCCGACAATTCCGCCGATTTATTGCTGCAAAATAGCGCTTTAATCCACTTTTATCTGGCTAAACCTTTTACCGATGAGCAGTTACTCAAGGTTTTCTCCTGTACAGAACAGTTACAGACGCTGGACTTTTCAAACACTGAACGCGCTTTTCTTGGCCGGCTTTGTGTGTTGCCGGTATTACCACCGCTGTATCAGAAAATACAAAGCATGCTGAATACCACAGAGTTTCAGCTGAAAGATGTTGCAGAACTGATCAGTCATGATCCTGTTGTCAGTAGCAGAATTTTACAATTAGCCAACTCTGCGTTTCTGGGGTTCTCCCGATCAACAGTGTCCTTAACTGAAGCCATCAGCCGACTTGGACTGGATATGACAAAATCCATAGTACTGGCACTCAAAAGTAGCCTGGTCTATCAGGGGCGTATTAGTACAGCCCAGCATCAACGAATTACCGAGCAAGCCTTTCATCAGGCTTGTATGGCTCGCTATCTTTGTAAACAAGCTGGACTTGGTGCTGAGATGCAAGACTACGCATTTTTGGTCTCGTTATTTGGCTGTCTGGGCTGGATGGCTGAACATTTGCAACAACCCTCAATGTCAGATGAAGATTCGTGCCATTTTTCAATGATTTCAGCTTATTTGCTTACGCTGTGGGGATTTGAACACAGCATAGTACAGGCGGTTATACTGCCAGAAGCTCTGGCAGACTGTAGTTCATTGTCTGGCGTAGTTCATTGGCTGGCGCACAAAGTAGTTCATCATAAGAACTACCAACTCACAGACTCTGATCAACACATAGTTGAGTCTCTTCAGCTCTATCCGGCCTGGACAGAGCTGCTGACAGGGCTTAAGACCGGTTAACCGCACCAAGTTACCCAATCGCCAAAACAAGCAAACCAAAGGCGATTCGGTACCTGGCAGAAATTTCATAGCCGTGGTTTGAAGCAAAACGAACACAGGTCCAAACCGCCAACAATTTTAACCAAAATAATCTTACAAACCCGGTGTAATTTCCCAACAAAACCTCTACTATCTAAGTATCATTTTTTTCAATTAATTTTAATTTCCAATGTCAACATCAACAGAATCATACGAGAGCATTAGTTACTCAAACAAACTTTTGAATGTTGCTGCTTTAAGTTTATTTGGCCTTATTGCTAACCTGCTGGCTCTTGAACTGCCACTGACAACCCCATTATTGTTGGGTAATCTGGCTTTTATTGTGATTTTGCAGCGCTATGGTCTCTGGTGGGGTTTGGCCTCCGCGGCCCTGGTGTTATTCCCTTTAGATTCAGCCTTGTATTGGCTTTGTTCATTATTGCAACTCTTGGTTGTAGTGCTTGCCAGTAAGACAGTCCGGATGAAGTGGACATTGGTACTGGCGTATTCCCTTAGTTGTCTGTTGCTATTGTCCTGGTTTCCAGAACAGAACCAGCCTGTCACTGCTGTACTGCCAGGTGTTCTGATACTGACCACAACTTTGATGATCCTCCAACATTTCGCCCGGCTTTTTGTATTTCAATCGGCAAGCCAGCATATGAAACGCCAGCAATCTCTGCAGAAACAGCTAGGCAGCCGAATAGCGATTATGGCTGCAATCCCATGGTCATTGATGATTAGCGCGCTGCTGCACGGCACTGTGGTGCTGGATCTATCAGGTTATGTCAGTGAACTTGCTATGCAACAGCAACAGATCGAAAGTCAGTTAAAACAAAAGCTCATGTCCTATCAGGCGGAACTAAGACTCGCATCCCGTTATGCCAATCTGGTTGGGGATCAACAAAGTTTGCAACAACTGGTATACAGCCAACCCGAGTTTATATCGGCATTACGTACAGATGCTTCAGGTGTAGTCAGTTCATTTTTTAAAGAGCAGGCAGCGCAGGATATAGAAGGTTACTCCGTTGCTCACAGAGACTACTTTATTCAACCACAACGCACAGGTCAGGCTTATATCAGCGACGTTTTTCAAGGCCAGAGACTGGGTACAGATCTGTTGTTCGCTTTAAGTTTACCCTTGTATAAAGAACAACAGTTTTCTGGTGTATTAGAGTTATCCGTTGCGCTTGACAGACTGACGACTGCGCTTAAACCCCGTTATCAGGATAATCATCTTCAGGTTGTATTGATGGATGGTCAGCAGATAAAAATCTGGGGCTATGCCGCGCCTCAACAACCAGGACAAAAAATAGCACTGGATCATGCCTCTGTGGCAAAGTCCAAAGCCTATTTAACCCACAGCCCTTTCCACAGCCTTGGTGATCTGCATTTTAATCAGCAAGGCAATAAAATCAGATTAGAAAGTCAGATAGAGGGTACAAACTGGCCACTGCTGTTGTTATGGGACTACAGTCATCTGGCTTTGTTTTATCAGTTACTTACGTTAGCGGCTTTATTACTGATGTTGGCTGGTTTTGAGTTGTTATCACGCAGTAGCCGTCGCTTTGCCAGTGGTTATACCGGCGCCCTGCAACAACTGGTGAATGCTATTGAAAGTATGCAATTAAACTCTGTTGAACCCTCTAAGCTGGTGTTAAAAAACTCAGCTCTGGAATTTGAGCATTTGCTGACAAGCTTTACCTCATTGCAGCAACGATTGCAGTCGGGTCATAAAGCCTTGCAATCAGCTCTGGAGGAAAAAACCGGTCTTAGCCAACAATTGGAGCAAAGAGTCACTGAGCGTACCGCTGAACTATCCATAGAACGTGACAAAGCGCAGCAACTTGCTTCAACAAAAACCAGATTTTTAGCTAATATGAGTCATGAGCTTCGCACCCCGCTCACTGTTATCCTGGGATTTATTCAACAAATTCTTACCAAACCTCACGACCCTCTGCTGCAGAATCAGCTACAAACCATTGATAGCCAGAGTAAATTTTTGTTGCAAATCGTCAATGACATTCTCGATGCAGCCAAAATGGATGAAGGTAAATTACCACTTGAGTTACAGGATTTTGAATTACAGCCTCTGCTGAACGAATTACATCAAAGTATGCTGCCTGCAGCGCAGGCCAAGGCTTTAAACTTTAGCCTTAATAACAAATATCCGCTGCCCCGCACTTTGCACAGTGACCCTTTGCGGTTAAAACAAATCCTGATGAATTTGCTAAGTAATGCACTTAAATTTACGCAACAAGGTGAAGTACGTTTATCTGCCACCATTCAACAGAACCAGTTACAACTTAGTATCTCAGACACAGGTCCAGGTATCAGCAAAGAGATGCAACAAAAACTCTTTGCCGCCTTTGAACAAGGGGACCCAGGGGTCAGTCGTCAATTTGGTGGAACCGGATTGGGTTTATATATTTGTAAACAACTCGCTGATCTTTTGGGGTATCAGTTAACGTTGCACAGCACTCTGGATCAGGGCGCTGAATTTACTTTAAGCATACCACTGTCTGTGCACACTGAGCTTTTACTGAAAGCCCCCAAACAATCAGTCACCAACAGTGTGCAACCCCAGCAACAACTTCCTGAATTTATCGGATCAGTGCTGATAGTAGATGATGTACCAGATTTGCGTTTGCTCTTTAGTACCTTACTCAAAAGCACAGGGCTGGAAATACAAACAGCGTTTAATGGATTAGATGCCATACAAAAAGTAACTTTAGAGCCTTTTGATTTGATTCTGATGGATATGCATATGCCTGTGATGGATGGCTTAACGGCCACCCGCGAGATCAGACGACTCGGCTATCAGCTCCCTGTCATTGCACTGACTGCCGACGTGCAGGTAGAGCAAAAAAGACTTTGCCTGCAAGCAGGTTGCCATGCAGTGCTGACTAAACCTGTACAAGCTCAGGTTTTATACAGCAAAATTGCTGAATTTCTGCCAGCAAAAAAGAAAGTGCAGGCGCAAACTGATGTTCAGCAACAGCTGGACGAATTAACAGCTATGTACCGCGAGACCCTGCCCACGGTAGCCTTGGAGCTGGAACAACTGATGCAACTGCAAGAACCTGATCCTACGGCAGCGCTGTTACACAGGATCAAAGGCACATCGGCCTGCTTTGGTTTCAACCGCATCAGTACTCTGGCTGCTGCTACAGAACTGGCTTTAGCTCAGAACGTCTGGCCAGCAGAGCAACTCAATGAATTACTGCTCGCCATACAACAGGAGAATCCTTAAAGCCGCACAGCGCCATGACGCTGTACTTTCAGCTCCACAGCTTTGGCTAGTAATTCCGCTTTGCCACAAATCAAACTAAAGAGTTTCGCCGCTCTGGTAATACCGGTGTAAATCAATTCACGGCTTAAGACAGGGCTAAAATGTTCTGGCAATACCAGCACCGCATGACGGAACTCCGAGCCCTGAGATTTATGCACAGTAATAGCGTAAGCCGTTTCAACTTGCTGCAAACGACTGGGCAAAACCCAGCGCACCGCTTTGCTGCTGTCTTCTGATGCAAAAGCCACGGCCAACATCAATTTGCCCTGATAAGGCCGCAGCAAACAAATACCCACATCACCATTCATTAAACCCAGCGCATAATCGTTTTGTGTCACCATCACAGGCCGTCCAGCGTACCACTGACTGCTCTGCTGAATAAGCCCGGCCTGATGCAGCATTTTTTCGACGCTTAGATTGACTTGCTCAACGCCCAAAGGCCCTTGCCGTACAGCACAAAGCAACTGAAAAGCGGAAAAATCGGCCAGCACTTGCTGTGCCCATAAATCAATGACCTGATCTTCTGCTTCTAAAGACGGACTTTGCTGCACTGTATTCAGGTAAAAACTAAAACCAGCAGCTTCTTTTTGCTCTGTTTTTGCTTTGCCTGTTAACACAAATTGTTTTAACTGCTTAAAGTCTGTCGCTTCCAGATACTGCAAGTCGGCATAATCTGCGCGGCAAATAGCAGCTACTTCAGCGCTATTACCAGCATTCACCGCATGGGCAAGTTTGGCGATGCCACTTTGTGGATCAAAACGATGGCTGATCCGAAGCATGCCTATTTGCTGCTCCAGCGCTTTACCTGTAGCGCTGATTAAAGCTGCCGGAATAGCGGCAGCAGATAATTGATTGAGCCAGGCTGCGGTTTCCGCAAAATAATGCCCCTGCTCTGCCCACTGACACAGCTCTGCCATTAAAGCGCCCGCTTCCACCGAGGCCAACTGGTCTTTATCGCCTAATAAAATCAACCGGGCATGGGCTGGTAAGGCCGACAACAAAGCAGCCATCAGTTCCACATCCAGCATGGAGGCTTCGTCCACCACCAATAAATCTAAAGCCAAAGGCTCAAAAGCATTTTGTTTAAACTGCCGGCTTTGTGCCCGCGCGCCCAAGAGTTTATGCAAGGTCGATACATCGGTTGGCACCTGGCTTTTCATCTCTGCCGATGCAGGCAGTTTATCCAGCGTAGTGCGGATAGAACTTCGAAGCCGCACTGCAGCCTTGCCTGTAGGGGCAGCCAGTTGAATAGTTAAAGGCGCAGCGCCTTGTTGCTGCTGTAATTGCTGTAATACCAACAGCAGTTTTACTACTGTGGTGGTTTTGCCTGTACCAGGCCCGCCAGTAATGACACTAAAACTACTGCTGGCGGCTATGGCACAGGATAAACGTTGCCAGTCAGGCTCAGCACTTTTTGTTGCTGACACAGGAAACAGCGGGTCCAATAAGTTTTTCAGCAGCGCCGGATTGATAGCCTGGCGTAGCTGCTGACTACGCTGGCTGCTTTGCTGCAGATAAAGCGCTATCTGCTGTTGATAGCTAAAATAACGCCGCATATACAAAGCATTATTGGCATACACAAAAGGCTGATTACGGCTTTCGTTTAATTCAAACAAATCAGGATAAAGCGCCATCAGCGCCTGCCATTCTTGCTCCGAATGCTGCGACATAGATTTGAGTGGTAAACACAAATGGCCTTGCGCCAGCGCAAAGCTGCATTGACCAATCAATAGCGCAAGCGCTGCGGGTAACTGTTGCTGCCCGCGGAAAAAAGTCACCAGTGCTTTATCCAAAGCCCGCCAGTCTTTGCCTTGCAACTGCAATTCCAGTTGCTTCTCTGCCAATTCAATATCAGACATTTGCCAGCTCCTTAGCGACCAGTTGACCTTGCAGCAGAGCATCAAGCTTATTCACCAACTCCAGCGGAATATCCACAGCAAGCACACCTTTGGTTGTAGCCTCACCACCACGCAAGAACCAATACAAAGCACCACCTAAATGTTCGTTTGCCTGATAACCCGCTAAACGGCTTTGTAATAAGCGATGTATGGCCACTGCATACAAAGCGGCCTGCACATCATAGCGGTGTGCCAGCATCTGTTGTATTAAGGCATGACTGTCATACTGGCCATCGGCTATATAGTTCGATTTATAATCCAGCACCCAATAGCGACCATCCTGCTCGAGAGTTAAGTCGATAAAACCTTTTAGCATGCCCTGCAATTGGGTGGTGCGAAGTGCTGGTCGTGGCAATTCAGGCCACAGATACTGCTGTACTAAGGCATCCAGCTGCGCACTGCTGCAGTGTTGTACTGCTAACCAAAATTCCAGTTCGGCGCGATACGAACCCTCTTTAAGTGTGCTTAAGCTGGCCCCGCCAGTTTGCCACAATGGCGTTTGGATAAGCTGAGTCAGCCACTGCTGCACAGGCACTAAAGCACTGGATAAGTCTTCCGCTTCCGGATAAGGCGCTTGTTGCTCTGCCCAATACCGAATTTGCCATTTATCCTCTGGCAGTTGCTGCAACAAGCCATATTTTTGCATTAAAGGTTTAAGGCCTTGTTGCCATAAATCCGGCTGCTGCTGAAGCTGCTCAAAGCCCTGGGCTGCGCCCCACTCCAATACATCATGCAAAAAAGTACCGGCCTGACTGCCGCGGACAAAACCCTGAGCAATAGTTAAAGCTTCAGGCTCTTGAGGCTCACTATCATCCTGCAATTGCTCTGGCGCCAGCTCCTGAAACAGCTCAGCCGCTTTACTGTCATGCTGGTGTTGCTCCAGCAAAGCGCTGTAACTGGCTATCCACCACAGCTCTTTGACCGAACGATTCATTTGGGCATAAGGCAGCAGCTCACCGGCCTGATCCAGCACTGCGACTTGAGTACGCTGCTCTGATAAGTTATCGGCGAGGCGAATATGTGGCTGTGTCAGTAAAGGCGATAACTGTTCCTGCAAAGCCACAGGCGATACCAAAGCATCATCGGATAGCAAGTAACCTATGGCGCTGTGCTCTTTGACTGGCATCAGCCCGACCCAGCAATAATGCCGCGCCCGGGTTAAAGCTACATACAATTTGCGCATATCTTCGGCCAAACGTTCACGTTCGGCTTGTTGCGCTTGCTGCTCGTTCGCTTGTAATACGACGGTCAGTTCACCATCCTGATGGTAAATCACAGGGCCTTTGTTGGCATCCACAGCGCGCGCTAAAGCAATAAAAGGCAAAAATACCAGTGGGTATTCCAGACCTTTGGATTTATGAATAGTGACAATTTTAATCAGGGCTTCGTCGCTTTCTAACCGCAGTTTTTGCTGCTCAGCCGCTAAATCGCCCTGACCAGCCAAATGCTCGGCCAGATAACGAATAAGTGCAGCCGGACCTTCCAGATCCATAGAGCGTTGCTGTAATAATTCGGCTAAATGCAAAATATCAGTTAAAAGCCGCTCGCCTGATGGCTGTTGCTGTAAAAATTCAGCCACTGCAAAATCACGCATCAGCTGCCATAACATCACCAGCACACCTTGCTGTTGCCAAAGCGCCTGATAACTGGCAAAACGCGCCAGTTGCTGCTCCCACAGCAGCTCATCCTGCAGCAGTTGCTCAAGCTCAGAATAATTTAACGACAAGCTCCAGCTCGACAAGGCAGAACGCACTAAGGCTTCACGCTGTGGCTCAGCACAAGCTCTAAGCCAGAGTAATAAATCGAGTGCCACCGGGCTTTCAAATACGGCGCCTTTATCGGATAAATACACTGAGGCCAAATCCCGCTCTGCCAAAGCTTTTTTAATAGCATTGGCTTCCTGCTGGTTATTCACTAAAACAGCTATATCGCTGGTTTGAAGTGCGGTGAACTCACCCTCTTTCACAAAACCTGTATGGCCTGCCGCACTGCCGGTTAAAAACACTGCGATTTGCTCAGCACAAGCCTGCGCCATTTCTGTCAAACAGGCCGCCTTACTAAAGGCTTTGCCATCGGGTGATTCTTTAATACAAAACTCCAGCGCTGTGGCCGGGTGTTGCTCCACCATAAAACGTTCTTTACGCCCTTGAGCTTCTACCGGATAAAAGCTCAACAAATCCGGTCGGCCCAATACAAAAGCGCCTAAAGCACGCTGCTCGGCATAACTAAATAAGTGATTGACCGCGCTGACCATTTCGATGGTTGAACGGAAGTTTTTTGGTAGTTGAAAGTGCCTTCCTGCTGTGGCTTGTTTGGCTGCTAAATAACTATAAATATCAGCACCACGAAAGGCGTAAATCGCTTGTTTTGGGTCGCCTATCAATAAAATGCCGCAATCTGTTCTGTTTTGATTGAGCTGATAAATGGCATCAAAGAGCTGATATTGCACAGGATCTGTATCCTGAAATTCATCGATGAGCGCCAGCGGAAATTTACGCCGTAAACGCTCAGCAAGTAAACCGCCTTCATCTTTTTGCAGCGCTTGCTGCAAGCGACTTAACAGCTCATCAAAACCAAGTTCAGAGCGTTCTAACTGCAACTGATGGAAACGCCGGGCAAACCAAAAGGCGGCATGCAGCACTAAATCCTGCTGTGGATCCGGCAAAGCTGCCAGTTCGTCCGCCAGTTTTGCCATTGCCTCAAAAGCCGGATGATTGGGTGGCGTTTTGTCTTTAAAAGCCTCACTCAAACCTTGGGGGGTTAAGCGGCTTTGGCCTGTTTGTAAATCCGGATCAACCATGTCGGCATCAGTGATCCAAACCACCAATTTAGCCAGCCAGCTATCGAGATACCTCGCCTGCAATTTGCGGCCATCCACTTCTTTGCGCTCAATAGCGCCGTGCAACAAAATACGGATTTCGCTGACCCAGTTGTTCCAGGGCGCTTTTAACTCTGCCAGCTTTTGCTTACGCTGCGCTTTTAGTTCAGGCAATAACAAAGCCGGTGTCGCAGGTTCTGTAAATAATGCGAGATGACTTATCAGCGGCAGTATTTTTTTGCGCAAGGTTTCAGGGTTTTGCAGTAGTTGCCAAACAGTGGCTATATGCTCTTCCGGCAAGGGGTAATAAAAATTACGCCAGTAATCCCGGATCACATCCAACTGCAACTGCTCTACGTCTGTCACCAGATTTTGTTCAAACAAATAACCGCTGGAAAGCGCAAATTCGGCCAGTACTTTATTACACCAGCCGTGAATAGTCGAAATGGCCGCTTCATCCAGATACTGCACCGCCAGCTCTAACTGATAAGCACAATGTGGCCACTGCTCAGGAGTAAATTCGCTGCGCAGGCTTTGTAAAAAAGGATCGGCCAGCCCTGTTTTTAAAGAGTCAGTTTGCTCTCTAAAATAACGGGCGGCGTCGGCTAAACGCTGGCCTATACGTTCAGTCAGCTCCTGGGTTGCAGCTTCGGTAAAAGTTACCACCAGAATATCGGGCGGCAATAAGGCTTTCTCACAGCCGTGCCCCAACACCAAACGTAAATACAAAGCCGCGATGGTAAAGGTTTTGCCTGTGCCAGCGCTCGCTTCAATCAACTGACTGCCGGATAAAGGGAAAGATAATAAATCCAGATTGGTTATGGCAGGTGTTATAGCGTCAGTCATGCTGATACCTCGCTGTAGTTTACGGCGAGCAAAGGAGCGTATAAAGCACTGGCATTTTTTTCTAATTGGCCCTTTTGCCAAAGCGCATCAAAGTCTGCAAAAGCGCGCTGCAAATAAGGGCTACGTTGTAAGGCTCCATTGTTGAAGTCATCGCCTGTATACACACGTTCCAGCTTCGACAGCAGTTTGTCATCCACAGCTGCGCCTTTTTCCAGCTGTTTCATTAGTTCAACACCTACACTAAATTCCAGCGCTAAAGGCTCTGATAGCCCTTGTTGCATCAGCTGTAAAATCTGCCCGAGTTGCATTTGCGCTTGTTGTTTTTCAATAGGTTGCAACACCAGTTGGCCCACTCTGGAAAGCACATAAAGCGTAAGCGGCAAACCGCTGGCGCAGCATAAAAGTAGTTTCAGATAAGGTGCGACCAGATGCCGCCAGACAATACTGCGGTCTTTAATCAAGGCTGTTGGCAATAGCTCGGCGTAAGCTAAACCTCCTTTGTCAGGAGGGCCTTGTCGGAAACCAGTGAGCTGTTCGGCAAGCTCGCCCTGCTGACAAACAAAACGCAGCGGATAAAAACCAACGTCCGCTGTTGGATAGGCCGTTAAAAACTGCTGATAGCCTGCGGCTAACTCTTCCAGCCCTGCCACTAAATCCTGTTGCATTAACACAGCGCCAGAACCCACAGCCAAACGGCCTTGCAAGCGGAATAACTCCAGCTGTTGCTCGGTCTGTTGTTGCCAGTTATGTTGCCCGTTTTGACTTTGCTCGACACTACGTTTTAACTCTGCGACCAACTGCTGCTGCATTTGCCAGCGTTCCAGCGGATCCAAAGCAAACACTTCATCGTTAATACTGGCCAGTTCAGGCAATTCCAGCCGTACTTTTAAACGTTCATTAAAAAAGAACCGCACCGGTTCACGCATAAAGTCGCTGGCTTGTTTTAAAGTCCAGTGCAAATCGTTCAGGACTGGCAGCGCTTGTGTCTTCACAGCAGCCCCGGCTTTGTGATGCAAACTGGCCCACTCCTGTTGATAGCTAACAAGGCCTGAGCCTGCCTCACGGTAACGGCGGCTAAAAGGCTGTAACGGATGCTCAGAGGTGATTTGCTCTAATAAGTCAGAGCCATCTGCCCCATTAACCCCAGTAAGCATGGACCAGCCTGCAGACAAATGATCACGCAGCTGACTGACCAGCACAGAAGGTGCCCGGGCGCTGTTATCAAAAACGCTAAAACCTACCCAACTGATGTAAAGTTGCTGACGGGCCGACAATAAAGCTTCGAGTAATAAATAGCGGTCATCATCACGGCGCGAGCGGTCGCCACTGCGATAATCAAGCGCCATTAAATCAAAGTCCTGCCGCTGCTGCACCCGTGGGTAAGCGCCATCATTCATGCCAAGCAAACAAATCACCGCAAAAGGAATAGAGCGCATGGGCAGCAAAGTGGCGAAATTAACACGTCCACTGAAAAACTTCTGCTGCAAACCGCCAGCCTGCACAGGTTCTAACACCGCCTGACGGGCAATTTGTAAACTTAATTCTTCTTCAAGATCAGCGCCTGTGGTGTTGTCGAGCCAGCTTTGCAGTTGCTGCTGCAATTGCTGCACTAACTGCTGACTTTCCAGCTCGTCTGGCGCAAAAAAGTCCTGCAACAGCTGAGTAAAAAGCAGATGCCAGTCGGCCGGGCTACGTTTTACCGCCAGTTGTTGCCACAGCTCGTTGATTTTTTGCAGCAAGACCAGCACAGGACCAAGTTCGGCGGCTTCTAAACCCGCTACATCGGCATAAGGTGCTATGCCTTGCCATGGCGCTGTATCACCCGCCACATAACCCAATAACATACGGCGAATACCAAAAAGCCAGCTGTTTTGCTCAAAACCGTGCTGCAAACCCAGTTGCTGACGGTGCTGTTGATCCAGCCCCCAGCGAATACCTGCCCCTTCAATCCACTGTTTAATCTTAGGTAAAGCGGCAGCTTTTAAACCAAAACGTTGCTGCAAGGCGCTGATATCCAGCATATCGAAGACTGTACTGGCGTTTAAGCGTTGTTGCTCCGGGCTTAACAGCACGTCCAACGCCTGTAATAACGGCTGCTGCTTTTTACTGTTTTGATCAGAAATACTGTAAGGGATATAACGCAAATCGCCCATCGGCACTTTGCCAAACACAGCTTCAATCAGAGGCGCATACAAATTAATGTCCGGCACCATCACCATCACATCTTTAGCACCCAACTCTGGGTTTTGGGCAAACAGCTGCAGCAGGTGATCATGCAGAATTTCCACTTCGCGAAGCGGGCTATGGGCTTTTTGAAAACTAATGCTGCGCGCCGCTTCAGCTGTTAAAGCTGGCCATTGGCTTTGGGTTTCTGTGATGGATCGCAGCTGCAAAATATCGTCCTGCAACTGACCTAATAAATGGCTGGTGTTGGGGCTTTCAAATAAATCGACTTTTTGATGCGCAAACAGCTCTTTATGAGCGGCAGTTTCGTCAAACTGATCCAGCAAGCGAATATAGTCCCGCCCCTGTTTACCCCAGGCCGCCAGCAAAGGCTGCGCCTGACCTGATAACTGCTCGGCGCTGGCAAAAGGTAAAAAACCGGCCTTTTGTGGCTGGCGTCTTTGCGCTGCTTTTACTTTGTCTTTTTCGGCAATAATATCAGCCCAGTACAGCTGACAAGGGTTCAGCACCGCCAATAAAATCTGACAATAAGGCGCAAGTGCCGACAACACTTCCAGCATTTGTTGCGGCAAAGACGAAATACCAAAAATAATGACCCGGCGTGGTAAATTCTTTGGCGCTTTTTTCCAGCTTTTTACTTGCTGTAAAAAGGCCTGATGCAACGAAAACCGGCTTTGTTGCTGCTGTTCAGCTGGCAATTCTGCCAAAATCGCTTGCCAGAGTTTGGCCTGCCACAGCTGATCATCCGGCATTGCTTTCGCCTCACCATCCATTTGCGCTAAGCGATACAGCCCCTTGGCCCAATCAGCCAGCCAGTCGGCGCGATACACCTGATACTGGTCAAATAAATCCGCCAGTTTCAATGCCAGCTGTGAGCGTTTTTGTTGGTCTTTATCGTCACTGATAAAACGGCGCAGCAGCTCAAATTCATCTTGTGTGACTAAAGCAGGCAATAATCGAAAAATACGCCAGCGTAAACTGTCTTTACTAAAGACTGATAAATCAGGCAGTTGCTGCTCTGGCAGCGCCAACTGATACATGCTCCAGATAAAACGGCCCGGCAACTGCACCTGCATAGCAGCGGCTATGCCTAAACCACGAGCAAAAGGATCGGCTTCATCTGGGGACGCGGCAAAAGCGAGTTTGAGCCACTGCGCTATACCATTACTTTGCACCAGCACCTGTTCCAGCTCTAAGGGCGAGAGTGGATAACGCTGACAAAACTGCACCAGAAGCGAGCGCAGCTGCTCCAGCTGATTGGAATGGATCACTAAAAAACCAGGCTCAAGTGCCAATGCGACAGTACTCCGTTATTGTTTATTAGTTTGCTGTTTAAGCTAGAAAACTGATTTTGCCACAGTGAGTTGCATACGCCTATTGGGTTTTGTATGAAATTAGGGGGAATAGACCGAGAGGTAAAATATTAGGAATAGAGAACTTAATCCTGAGTCAAATCCTGCTGACGCAATACATGCTGTTCAGGAGCCATACTATTAGACAGTATGCCGACAATAACCACGTCTGATTTTCGCTTCAGGTAATACACCACCTGATCTTTTAGCGGAAATCTATAGGCATTATCAGCAACGTCTTTTAGTTGAATTCCCATTTCAGGATGATCGGCAAGGGTCTGCAGCTTTTGCAGCAGGACCTTTTTATAGCTCAACCACCGGTCATTGCCCCAGATTTCGACTGTGTATTTACGTATAGCCACCAAATCAGCTCGGGCATGGCCACGAAGTAAAAACGGAGTTTTTGCCATCAGTCATACTTTCCGGAATCCAATTCGTCAAAAAAGCTTTGACCGTCCCGCAAGTCGTCTTCATTGATATTCTGAAAACGAGCTTTGACCAGCTCCATTTTCATCTCCTCCAGCTTTTTATACTCTTTGGCTGAAATTACAAATGCAACAGAAGTACCATTTTTCACTATCTCTACGGGCTCCGATTGGGCAGTAAGCAACATAGTGCCAAACTTAGTTTTTGCTTCGTTTGCGGTTAAAGAAATCACGGCTGGCTCCAAAAGTGGATAAGTTATCGCTCAAAATAGTCGAATCGTTCGATTTATGCAAATTCAGAATGGTGGTCACTTCACAATGAAGTTGCTGCAAGTCCCCTCCTCCATATCACCCCGCGATCACAACTATAGTGTCAATCCAAAGCACCCGGCTTTAAGCGAAATACTGGCAAAAGCGGAGAAACAGGAGTTTGAATTTGACCTTCGGGTATTTAAGTAGCGAGAATAGATCTACCCGTTTTGGCTTTCCCACGTCTTGATAACTGGCTTCATCTTTCACCGCACGTCTGGCATAATCGGCTGCTTGTTTGTCACAAAACTTTTATTTGTCAGTCATGTTGGCTAATTTCCTCACCCCGATGTCTAATTCAGCTTTTTCAGATCATGCGCGCTCAACCTTAGCTTGGCCCAAATGAAAGCTCTGCTACGCGATGACCAGCTGATAGTGGTAATCGCGTAAACAGTGGGCTTTAAAAATTACGTACTATACCCAGAAAAACACCCCACGCATTTTTTTCACCCATGATGGGGCTGTCGGTAATTTCCTCTGGTAAAACTTCTACTTCGCCGCCACCTATTAACGCCCATGATGGTGATAAGGAGTAAATAGCCATGGCATTCACTTTGGGTACTAAGGCTGCGTCTACCCGGTATTCTGTGCGATTGAATACCTGGCCTTGCACCACCAAATTTTGAGCTTCACTGCCATTCACACCAAAATAATACTGATTCAGCTTTTTGCTCTGCCAGGTCATGCCTGCACCTGTTATCAGTTGTAATTTGCCGAAATCAAAGCCTTTGCTATAGAAAAGTGCAACTTCATCCCCCTGGTGTTTGGACAACAGATCATGTTTGTAAGACAGGCTAAAGCCATTCCAATCGACACTAATTCCACCATCCACTGTGTCTGAACGCATTTTCATACCCTGCAGATAAGGACTGTCTGCGGCTTCATAACCCTGAATGCGGCCCGACACCAGCGCACTAAGTGCTACACCTTCAAATTCTGCCATCTTGTAGCTCAGTGTCGTCACCTGAAAGCTAAGACGTTCACCCCGGTAAGAAACCAGCGGCATGGCAATTTGTTTGGCTTTGACTCCTTTTTGGGCAGTTTGAAAACTCGCCACACCAATACCCAGAGCGAATTCGGCTTGCTGAGTTTGGCCAGGAGTCGTTTGGGCAAAAATAGTAGGGGTAAAAAAACTGAGACCCATAAGGCCTATAAAACAACAGTATTTTTTCATAAGGTAAGGCTTCCAGTGATTGGCGCTTTAGCGCGGGTTAGAGTGTAAAAAAGATAAATTTCAATGATGACCAGGTTGATGCTCCAGCAAAGCCATGCAACCAGGGCGTAGCTGGTATCAAAGCTAAAAACGAGCGAAAGCAGAGGCAACAACACCCGCAAACTGATAGCGGCACAACTGAGTGCAAAGCTGCGCAAAATCCAGCGGCGGTGTGCTTCAAACTGGCGGGCAAGTGCAAATCGCAAGGCTATAAAAGTGGTGCAAAGCCATAAAACAGCAGCGATAAAAAAGCCTAAACCTGTGATGGCTCCCAGGTGCGAATAAAAAGAGAGGTAAGCTCCGCCAATGGCACCAACTACGACGCAGAGGCAATAAGCCCGCCCCAACCACCGATGTAAACGCGAAGGCCTTTTGGTCCAGAGCTGAATTGCACCCAGACTAAGAGCCAGGCCGCCACCGACAAAATGCGCGTAGAGCAAAAAGGGATTGAGGATGCGGAATTCAGCGATGAAGCCTTCATCACTGTCGCTGTAAATCCAGTGGTAGCCAAGGGAATAAGCAGTCACAGCGAAGGCGAACATCAGCAGTACAATTTTGAATCTGTATTGCAGGGCGCGGTGTAGCAAGCCGGGCATAAGCAAGTCCTGAGTAGATAAGCACTGAGCGCTGGTGCGCTAATTTGTGCTTATCTTGCTGATGCGGCCTTGCTTAAGCGTCCTGAATTCTAAGATTGGACGTACAAACTCTTAGTCTTGTACTTTCTTACGGTATTCCGAGGGGGTTTGGTTGGTGTGCTTCTTAAAAATGGCATTGAAACTGGATTTAGAAGAGAAACCACATTCGAGCGCGAGGTCGAGTAAATTTTGCGACTGAGGCTCACGCAAGCGTTGGCAAACGGCATTGATGCGGAATTGATTCAAGTATTCATTAAAGGATTGGCCGAGGTGATCGTTCAGCACCTGTGAAATATGGTGGCTGGCAATGCCTGTATTCTCAGCTAATTGCACAAGGCTAAAATTGCTGGCGCGCCAGGGGGAATGGTCGCGCATATGTTGTTCAAGCACGGTCAGAATTTGTCCCCGCAAATCATCGGGTAAGCGATTGTCACCGTATTTGGTGCCATTCTCTTTTACCGCCGCAAAAATATCGGGCTGGTGCAAGCTGGTATAGCCCATGATGTAAATAAGCAGGCTCACCAACAGATAAATCACCTGACTGTCGATTTTAATGTAGAGGACGGGTGTCAAAGTGGAGATCCAGACCACCAGCCAAATAATCATGTTGATAATCAACAGCCTTTGCAACCATCGCAGCCGCGGCAACCCTGACATGCGGCTGTCGGCAGAGTGTTGATAACGCCAAAGCAGGATGCCGCTGAATATCGCGTAGGCTGTGGCGTACAAAGGCATAAACAGATCGACGATTTCAAAATGCCAGGGCACCCGACTGGCAATAATATGTTCAACTAATTGCAGTTTGTCCGCAGAGCTTTGCAGCAGGACAGGCAGGTTGAGCAGTACGCCTATAAAAAAACCAGCAAAATGTATGCTGTCCTGCCACCGCAGCGGTTTCGCCAGAGTAAGACTGCGAACATACAAGAATAAGAAGCCGCCATAACAAAGCGGTAAGAAATTAGTCAGGCCTATGAATTCCGGGTATTGTTTGTAAATATTTTCCGCGTAATAAATTTGCCCTAACAAATCCATAGATAAAAGCGCCACCCATAGGGCTAAAATATGATTCGCCTGAACATTGCGCTTATGCAGCCCCAATACGCCCGCTAATAAAAAACCTTGCATAGCTGCGGCAAAAAATAAGAGTGACAGAAGGTTATCGAACACAAGTTTACTCGCCGATCAATATGGACAGTCCTCGCTGGAGTTTACCGCAAATGCTTTTATCAGCACCGTTAAATTTATAAGACCGGGCATGGGAGCATCGCAGTAGCTGAACGTTCCGGTTATCTGCTTTTAAGCAACGCATCTACGACTTCTGATGCCTCTTTTAAAGCTGCACCTGTAATTTTTCGATATAACCTGATGGCTTTTAACCTCTGACCAGCTTTGATAGCCTTGTTAACTTCAACAGGAACCAGGCTGCGGTCATCGAACTCAATACCTGTGAGCTTAATCAAAGCATCTACTTTGACTTCCAGAAAGCGAATTTTTTTACGATAGGTGTTTAGCTGGGTGTAAATACCTATGCCAGCTACTATTAAAAAACTAATCAATACACCTATGCTGTCATCCACTCTCTCTACTCCGTAAAACAAATAACTCATACACAGCGCAGGCTGCCCCGACACACACGCAAAACACAGGGGCGGACAAACGTGTTAGCCTTTGACGTCCCGGCAGCCGAAGACTGCGAGTATTGCGCCTTGTTCTATTTATTTTGAAGACACACTGACTTTTGTCGGTGAGGATTTTGCTAACTCTAAAACCTCGTAGTAATTTAAACCGTCAATTTTTTTACCAATAATGAAATAGTTCATTTCGTCAGTCATAGTAGGGTCATCTAATATGTCATAAACACTCCTAACATCTGAAAACTGTATTGCCATTAGAGCCTTTAAAAACGCCAATTGCTCAGAAGGCTTCAAGCGTTTGGTCACATCAGAAACCCCCTGCTTTGTTGATTCAACTGTAGAACCATCAAATACATAATCGCTTTTTGTGCTGGCGCAACCAGCAACAAGAGTAATAAAAAAGGCAAAGACTATATGTTTCATTGAATCTCCCTATAAATACAACGCGAATTAAGCCTGACAAACCGCGCATCGGCGGCGTTTTTCAAGCTAGTTGTCACAATCAGCACTTTTTGCTGGCGATAAAACTTGATTATTAGCTCTGAAGTTAAACACCTTACCCCAAATGGTGTTGGCTAGCGCAATACCCCAACACACAAAAAAATATCCGGCAAAAACCATAAGAAATTCACCTGATATGACTGCACCAAGAAGGGATGCAATAGTCAAGAGCGTGCTGCTGACAATCGCAGAAAAGGCGAAACAATTGACCAGATGACTTTTTGCAGTAGTTAGCCCAATAAAACTCAACCCCAGAAAATTCAGCAAAAAATGAACATAGTTATCTGGTACAGTGTATTGATTCAGGAGAAAGACAAAAAATACCAGACCATACAAAATAAAGTGAGTGAGAGCACCGTAGTTAACCAATTTCTTGGTGACCATATTTAATCCTTGTAATAGTGCTAACTCCCGCCACAAACCCGAGCAACTTTTTGCGCACTGAGCGCCTAAGGCTCTTTGTGCTGGAGCTTGTTAAAGCGCGATGTCTATAACAACGGCGATTCCAAACAAGAAAAAACCACTCATAAGAAGCTGCTCTGAGATTTTTTCTATCTTGCTTTTTCCGTCTGATTTAAATGCCTTTGATGCCTTCGAGGAAAAAAACTCAGGAAATAAAGCAATTGATACAAGAACTAAAAACAAACCAAAATCTTTTACAACATCAATTGTTACTGAACTTTGCTCATAAATTTCAAACACTGTGTTTGCTAATGTAGCTATAGCCAAACAAAGCAAGATTGCAGAAAAAACTTTATGCTTAGTTGTAGTGCCAAACATGAGTATCCTTTGAAAAGTTGCAGCGCCCGCCACACAGGCGAGCAACTTGTTGCGAGTCGAGCCGCGAAGCGGCGTTTTGATTGCGATTGTTAGCCGCTTTTAACTTTAAAATACACTCTCACAAAATCAGGTCCCCAGTCCTGTTTTTTAACTTCAAGCATTTTTTCAAATTCAAAATCAGAGATTAACAGCTCATCTTTCTTCAGCCATGAAATAGCAAAATCGAGATCCTTAGGATGCCCATCAAGCCGAATAACATTACCTGTTTTTTTACTTCCATCCAGTTTTTCAACGAAAATTTGAGTTTGCCAATTTGTCGTAGCGCCACAATCTGCATTTATCACGACTGCTCGCATTTTTCTGTCTGGCGAGAGCACCTCTTTATACTCATCGAATGAACAACCGCTAAACAATAGTGAACCCAGCCCCCAAATACCTAAATACAACACAAGCCCACACCAGAATAGTGCAGCACCAAAATTCCATAGGACATTGAAAACTTTGTTCATAGATGCAACTCCATTTGACGCCGCCAGCACGCGCGGCTTTGTAGTAAAGGCGAAGCCGCAACGGAAAAGACCTCGCCGTGCCTGGCCTTGTTAAATGCAATTACTCCCAGCCTAGCTCGGAATAAGCCTTTTTATCTTCTTCTGGGTAATCGCTCTTGTACTCCCCCCAGCCCATATACTCATAGTACTTTGTCATGGCCTCAAAGTAAGATGATGCTTCACATGTCCAGACAAGTTTTGCTCCGGGCTCCAGCAAGCGACGCGCACTATCGCCATGAGGGCCAGCCAAACAAAATGTCTGTCCATCTTCATCCTCTATCCAAAGTTCGTGCTTCATAATTTCCAAGAGCATTTAACATTTATATATTGTGCCAGCATGCTTTCACTGGTTAAACCAAATGACAAATAAAATTTAAATTATTGATAAAAAACAACTAATCCTAATCTGTTACTGCCAGCTTTGGCCCAAAGCGTGCTGGCACATTATTACCTTTGTCTGACCTGTTATTTTTAAGTTGGTCCGCTCTAAGGTTCTAAATTAGAAGATTTTTCCTTCTTCAGCAACAAATAAACGCGCCTGTTCATTTGACCAAAAGGTGCCTGTTTTATAGTGAAAGCAAATAACGCTGTGTATTCGTCCAGATGCACACCCAAAGCACTACAGGCGCTATGTACTACAAGCAGTCGGCCTTGCAAAGCAATATGGGTAAAATCAGCAGTGCACAAAAGGGATAAACAAGTGGACTGTATTCAGCAACTCACTTAACAGCCTCAGCTGGCTTGATCCCCTTGAGCTAGGCTGCACTCTTAGCTTTTGTCCGCGACCTGGGGGTGCTGCACGTAAATAAGCTTACTGGTATCGAAACCGCGTTGTTTTGACATACTGACAAACTTGTCCATGACTTCAGGCGAAACAGAGGGCGAGCGTGACAACAACCACAGATAATCTGTATCAGGGCCTGAAATAAAAGCGTAGCTATAATTCTCCTTGTCCAGCTCAAAGACAACATAAGAGCCATAAAATGGACCAAAAAACGATACTTTTAAATATCCCTCTGTCACATCATTCACAAAGTAGGCTTTTCCTTCGGCTTCCTTCCATTTTTGTTCTGCCTCCGAATACCCCCTGTTGGCAACGGCAACGCCACCGTCTTGTCGCAGACTGTATTCTGCCGTAACCTGATTTAAGCCTCGTTCAAATGAGTGGTCCAGTCGGGCCACTTCGTACCATTTACCCAGGTAATTATTCAGCTCAAAACCTGATATTGGTTTTACCATTTCAGGCATGCCCAAACAGCCGCTTAAAACAAACGCCGCTATTGCCACCACTAATCTTTTCACTATGCTTCCACCTATTTACAGCCTGCGCCTCAATGCACTGAGCTAAGTTCAAAGCTAACGCTTCTGTCGCTGTACTTCAATAGATTTAGCCCCGATCACTAAGGCTGAACTCACTGGCAGAATTTATTCAAGCAAAATGACAGTGACGCTCTGTTGCACAGTCGCTTTGCAGCCAGTACAACAGAGCTGCTGTAGTTTAAGCTTTTGACACATTTTACTTGGTTCTTAACTGATACTGCCAGGACAAGCCTGTATCGTAACGAGCTGGAAAACCCGGGCCAACCACTGCTGTTTTCCGTTGTTTTCCCCGCTTCGGCCTCTGTCGGTATTGGCGAGAGTTTCAGATACTCACATTGTTCGCTGATGGCTTTGACATGACAGTCCAGCATTGCCAAAGCAAAATGTTTGTTGATATCGTTGATGCTCTGCGTCGACCAGCTGGGAATTCGGCAGCAAAGCATGAAAATGTCAGTGCAAACATAAGACATATAGAGCTACTTTTACCCACTTTCAATCACCACTAACGCTTACATGCGTGGCGCACTTTAGCGCGTCCGGTGAAGGCCCGAAGGGCCGGAACGAACTTAGTGCACTTGTTAGGCATTTAGTACTCCAAGACTTTACTAAAATTGAACACCAAATAGCCATTCACCAAGTTAAAGTTCTCAGACACAAATTGAACCGTCCAAGAAGGCATTGCTTTCGTGTTATAGCCCAGAGAGGATAAGCGCTGATCTATGTCTAAATCCCGCATAGGGCCTAAACCGGAAAGCTCTTTTGCAATGGAGGCAGCGTCCCGTGTTTCTGATATCTCAATTCTTGCGTTGTACACGCAATTAATTTTTTTTGGCTCGTACTCTTGAAACTTTTTGTAAAGATTTTCATTTTGCCTGATGAACAAGTTCATCTGATTCTTTTCGGCTAAACTCAATGGCACAATTAAAGCAGGATCGCAGCATTCTTCTTTAAACGACCGCCTGAAAGCATTTGAAACAAACCGTTTAGAAAATATCGTAGTCTTTTTTTGTTCCAAACCGGTGGTTGGATTTCGGCACTTGTATTCAATTACGCGGTATATTTGCCATATTCCGGTGCTGTAGCTTCTTACCCAATCCCCAACGTTCAACGGCACTTCCTGCTCCTTGATGCCTCACATTTGTATATTGTACTGGCACACTATTACTTTTTTCTTGCCTGTTATTTTTAGGCTGATTCACTCAAAGTTGCTAAATGGGAATGTTTCTCCTGCTTTAAAAGAAGGATAAATGTGCCTGTTTATTTGCTCAAAACCTGCCTGTTTTCTTATCAAAGCAAATAACATTGTGTATACGTCCATAGGTACAGCCAAAGCCTGCTAATGCTGTATTAGCTAATAGTCGCTACCAGCCATACAAGCTTAAGATAGCCAATTGTTGCACTGCCGCTTTGCGGCGAGTGCAACCTACAAGTCATCGAACCCATGTCACTCAGGCAATAACAGTCGCCCTACTCCCGCGGCTTTCTAAACTTCAGCACCATCTGATTTACTTCGCCAATGGCGAGATGTTTGGCTTTTTCTTCGTCAGTTCCGGCTAAAGTAGGTGGTAAAGACCAAATGCCTGATGGATGATCGGCGGTATCTTTTGGGTTCAGCAGCATGTCGTCGCGATCTTCAAAGCTGAATCCCGCTTCTTTAGCCAGTGTTAACCATAACTGCTCTGGTACATAACCGGTTTTTTTCCACTCTGTATTGAGCAAATGGTCTGGTAAGCGTGGCGCTACTACCCCTAGTACACCACCGGGTTTCAGCGCTTTGTAAAAGTTGGCTAAGGCGTGTTTTAACGAGGTTTCGCCTTCGAACATATAGAGCTGATTGCGGATAGACAGCACAACATCAACACTGGCGGCTGGCGCTATGGCAATATCGGCCAAAGGTGCGAAATCTGTCACAGTGACGTTTTTGTAAATAGGGTGCGATGCCAGCTTTGTGTTGTATTCAGTGCGGCCTTTTTGCATATAGTCAGCAGGCAGAAGCGTGAACTTATCTGAATAATGGGCGGCGTAGAGTTTGCCTTTTTCGGCCAGCAAAGGAGCCAGAATTTCGGTATACCAGCCAGAACCAGGCCAGACTTCCACTACAGTTTTTTCTGGTGTCACTTCAAAAAATGCCAGAGTTTGCTCCGGCTTTCGCGCAACATCACGTTTTTTGTTTTCTGCAGTACGGGCTTCATGCTGCAATGCCTGACTGATATCGGCAGTTGCGATGAAGCTGGTGTGACTAGCCAGAAGAATTACACTTAGGCGCAACAGTTTAGTGAGCATAATCAAATCCTTTTAGAGTATATTTTTATTCGAAAGAGTAGATAAAGGTAGCTATATTCGATTGTTTTAAACATGATTTAGTACATAGCCTGCAAAAAGTCGTTAACTCATATGATTGATTTTGCCAGTATCCTTGATATATCCCAGTTGATACAATTCCAGAGTAACAGCCTTTAGCTGTGTTGTTTCTCGTTCCGTTTTTATCACCTTTTTCATCAGTTCCTGATAGCATTTCTGCATCTTCCGTACATTCTGATTTTTCTGTCTACAGGTGATACACCTGGTACAGTGAGCATCAATCCAAAACTGCAATTTCTCAAACCAATATTTTTGCTCAAGTGCATAGAAAAGGAATAATCGGCCACATAGCTCACATTGTTCTTCGATATCAACGTATATCGACCGGGGATAAATTGCGAAGTACTGTTTGCTGGTATCAGCTGGTATAGCCGTATTGGATAAATACCTCAAAGTGGAATATCGCCAGTGCCCCTTTTCAATTTCATCAGCAGTAAAAGAAAACTCCGAAGGGATAGGTAGATTTCCATACCTCGGATGATTCACGTATGGCGTCGTCATTGGGTCACTTTTCAAACTCACAGCCTCCATGGCCAATACTAGTACAACTCTCTGGCAAATCAGTATTTTTCCTCTACAGATATTTTCTGATGCTGCCACTATAAGTGCCTAAATTAGATCAGTTTTATTTTTCCGGCAACAAATAATCAGACAAGAGCTTTTCTCTCAGGCTTTTTGGATTTTGTGAAAAATAAAGCCGCAGCAGGGAAAACCTTATGGCCCTCGCCCACCGCAGCTTTTCAATCAAGTGCTTTTAGATCAACTACTTTTTATATAAAACGCTATTACATAAAGCTTTTACTGAACTCAATACCAAACAACCTTGGTGCAGCCGGAACAAAGCTTGGATAACCAAAAGCTCCGCCTGTGTTGCCTGCATCCACCAGATATTCTTTATCAAATACGTTGCTGGAATACAGAGTCACAGACCAGTTTTGCTGAGTGTTCTCCAGGCCAAAACGCAGGCTGGTAAGCTGCACTGCGCCCTGAGTAATATCAAAACCCGCCACAGGCGCATTGGCTTCTTCAAAGAAGATATCGCTGCGGAAACTGTACAGCAAGGAGCTGTTTAACTGATATTCGCTGCCCAGTTCATACGAATGCAACAAGCCAGTGCCCGCTGTGTATTCAGGTTGCAGGCGGAATCTGTTACCAGCCAGATTACCGTTGCTGCTGTCGTCGTCAATTTTGGCGTCTATCCATGCCAGGTTCGTAAACCATTCCAAATCATCGCTTAAGCTTGTGCTCAGTTCGGCTTCTATACCCATATTTTTGGCATTACCAGCGTTGTCGGTATAAAAATTACCGGCATCGTCCTGCAAAGTGACCTGAAAGTTCTGGTAGTCCTGATAAAACATCGATACCGCATAACGCAGAGAGTTGTTTTCAGTGCTGCCTTTGATACCCGCTTCGTAGTTCCAGATAGTTTCTGCCGGAAGTTCGGTAATACGAGGTATTGCACCAGTCGGGCTGCTGGCTGAGTTAACATCTACCACTTCAGAACGACGCCCTTTGGAGATAGTGGCATAAAAATTCAGTTGATTGTTCACACGGTACAACGCATTAAAACGCGGTAACCAGGCGTCAAAGCTGCCTTCGGCGCTAAAAATTTCACCATTGGTTGAGACTACAGGTAACAGCGGAGCTTTAGCCAATACCGAATTGGCAAAGTTTGAAGCGTAACCGCTGGTTTTATCTTCATCGACATAACGTAAACCTGCAGTCAGCTCCAGCGCCTCTGTGACTGCATAACTGAAATCAGCAAACACCGAAAAAGCTTTATTTTCGCCAAAGTTCTGATAGCTGCCCTGATAAGGCAATAACTGAGCCTGTCCTTGAGTCAGCAGTGGCGTCAGAATATTTACTGTGCCGTCCGGATTAATACAAGGCACATTCAATGCTGCCAGTTGGCCAACACAGTTCAAATAAATGGATTCTTCTGTACTGAAAGGCACCAACTGAGAGCCATCTTCGTCAAAGTAACTGATGCCAAAGAAGCTATTGAGCTTGTCGGCGCTGTAATTAAAGCGTAATTCCTGACTGAACTGATCACCTGTCGCATCTTCCGCAAACTCTAAAAACCAGGCTTGAGTGCCGTCTGCGTCAAACACTTCCAGCGAATCGAAGCTGCGTTTAGCACTGATGCTGGTTAACTGCCACTGCTCGTTTAAATCCCAGTTGACCGTCAGGTTTAAATCTTTCACAGTGCGCTCAACACCCAGATCAGACTTACCAAATACTTGTAAAGCTAAAGGGCTACCGCTGGCTTCCACAAAGCTGTAAGGGCTGGTATCGCCTCCAGTTGGCGCAAAACGACGGCTCTTAAAAGCTGTGCCTGTATCGTTGTTTTTCTCAAAGTTGTACACCAGATCCAGAGTTAAATCGTCATTGGGAGTAATACGTAGCGAAGGACGAATACCTGTACGTTCAATACCATGCAGATCCGGCTGGTTTTGAGCGATATTTTCTACATAACCATCACGCTCTTTGTAAGTAAAAGCCAGACGGCCTTGCACTTTTTGCTCGCCGCCTGTGACATAACCATTCATATTTTTCGCAGCAAAATTACCTGCACCTAAAGTAACAGCGGCTTCAAACTCTTCCTGAGGTTTACGGGTGGTAACACTCAAAGCGCCGACGGAAGCCGCAGTACCAAATAAAGTCGCTTGTGGCCCTTTCACCACTTCAACCCGTTCAATATCAAAGAGTTCAAAGTAAGATCCGCGTGAACGGGAAACATCAGCGCCGTTGTAATACACAGAAACCCGGGGAGAAGACTGAGCTGAACCACTGTCAGAGGTAATACCACGAATGACAAAACCAGGGTTGTTTGGGCTTTGCTCCTGGATCACTAAACCAGGAGTGATTTCAGACAACACATCCAGATCTGCAATGCCCAATTGCTCCAGCATTTCACCGCTAAAAGCCGTTACCGTCACTGGCACATCCTGAATAGCCTGCACCCGCTTTTGTGTGGTCACAGTGATACGTTCTATCGCCGTTTCGTCAGCTTCATCAGCGACTAGACTGAATACGCTGCTGGCAAAACTTGCCATGACCAGTGTACTTAACATTTTCTTTTTAAATTGTTTTTGTGTGGGATACGTCATAACTAAAATCCATCTGGGTGAACTAAACAGCGGATTAAAGTAAAGACTCTAAATGACGTTATAACTACATTTAGCTTACAAGTTAATTACAGAGGGCAGCTCATTTTTGCACAGAAGAAAAATATCAAATACAACTTAATAAAAACACATCAGCAACCCCTGCAAGCTGGGCAGTAAAACCAACCTTATCATACCTATATCAGAAAAATATAAAGATTTTGGGTACAAAGTCTTGTGCTTGTTCGCTATAGTTTAGCCGCGTTCAATACTTGCCCGCATCACAACATTCAGTTGAGCCAGAGTATTCCAGCTGAATACAGCCATTTAAGCCAAACAAGGAACATATCTATGGCTCTTCGTATCCATCCTTCCGTTGGAGTTGCCCGCTTGGGTAACAGTCCGGAACAGTTTTATCTTGCGCCGGAAAAAACAGGCCAGCTGCCTTTTGAAGCAGACCCATTCGGTAATCAGGGCGAACCAGTTCATCAATTTAAAGACTATGCAGGCCGGGTGCGCCGCCAGGGCCAAGCCTTTAAATTATTGTCAGAAGACGGTACAGAGCTGACTCTGGACAATCCGAATGTGCAGTCCATTCAATGGACAGTGCATTTAGCCAATAAGAAAGCCGCCTGGTATCAATACAGCGAGTTGCAGGGCAATTTGTTGTATGGCCCACAGAATAGCTATCAGCAGCAAAAAGTGCCCTTTCGTAATCCGGATCAGACAACAGAGCAGGACAGGCAAAAACTGATTATTGATCCGGGCCCTCGTAGCCTGAGTGGTCGTCGTCAGAGTATTGGTTTTGATAAAGACAATGCACCACAGGGTTATCCGGTGTCTTATCCGCCAAGCACAGTCACCTACGGTACTGCCATTACCACCTTAGGGGATTTACTGACAGATGATCTTGGGCGCTTAATTGTATTAGGTGGATATGGCAATGCAGGGGGTGATGAGCCTTTGACCAGTTATGGCGGTTCTAACACCTGGCACGATGATATTTCAGACGGCCCGGTGTACTGCACTGTCACCTATCAGGATGGCAGCTCAGAACAACTTTCAGCTTGGGTTGTGGTGGGTTCACCCGACTTTGCACCAGAGATTGTGAATATTTCCACTTTGTCCGACACCATGTTTGATGTGGGGGTACGCTTTTACAATCTGGTACCTGAAATTTACAGCAACGGCCAGTTTAACCCGGATTTTTGGGCGAATTATCAACGTGATATTGAACCACTGGTCGAGAGGCTTAGTCGTTATCAGTGGGTTGCCAATGTGCAGGCCATGAGCGCTTTTAACTCACGGCAGTTTGACTACGCCGATAACAGCGACGCCAACAAAGCAAACCGGCAGCAGTATTTTTCTTATTTTCGTGGCCTGAACAAAGAAGGAGATCCTTCAGCCGATCAGCCACAACAAGTGTTATTTAAAGATAACTTCCCTATGTTGCCGCTGAATTCCGGCAGTAATTCGGTCAGTAACGAGCTGATCATGAAGTTTCTGGCACTGAACGAAACCCAGCAGTTTTTGCTGAGTCAGTGGGCAGAAGGCCGGTTTGATTCGCACCATGAGGCCGCCCCTTATCCGGTTAACCCGCTGGATCAAGGCAGTGTTGGTAATTGTGTTGGTTTGCCGATGTGCCCAGGCATTGAAGTTACCTGGAGTATGCAAAACCCTGCTGTTTATGCCGCACCTTACCGTATTGCCGATGAAAAAGGTCCAAACGGTTACAACAGCACAGGTTTAACTCCTTCGCGTGATGAATGTGAAGGCGGCGGTTGTCAGCCTGGTGACTTAACCAAACGTATGGCATGCCCATGGCAGGCTGATTTTTTCCAGTGCACTGTGCAGCCAGTCAACTTTACCGTGCCTGAAGTGAATAAAGCCAATGGCGCCCCTTTACCACCAACTTATTATGCCTACTGGTGGCCGCCACAAAGTCCATGGGATGTACTGACGGGTGAAACCACAGTGGAAGGTCAGGCTGCTTCTCACCTGCCTGCCGGACAACAAATGAATTATGCCCGGGGTATCAATTCTTTTGTACAGATGGTGGAACACTGGTCGGCGCTGGCTTTTATCCGGGATAACAACAGTCAGGCAGCGGGCTATCCGTACTTTACCGAAACCGAACGCAACAATGAAATTTTCTCCTATAAGGAAGTAGGAGTTGGCGCTATTACTGGTAATCCGGATGATAACGAAACCACTATACCTGTGTTTTATATTGAGGCGGATACTCAGCAGGTAAAAGCCAAAAGTGACAGAGCAGTGCAGATGGTCAAAGCGCTGGAACAAAGGGCTTTTAAAGCCATTGAAGTGGCATCTGGTGGCCTTGGCACACCCCGCTCAGGCACCAGGATGAGGCGTTAACAACCAATGAGCGACCTTAACATCAAAACTGATGTGGTCATCATAGGCGCAGGCCCTGCCGGGGTCTGCGCCGCACTCAGTTTATTAACTTATTCCTCACTTCATGTCGTGGTGCTGGAGCAATCCGATTTCAGTCAGGTACGTGTCGGCGAGCATGTCTCAGACAGTTTATTTGCCTTGCTGGATTATCTGAAACTACAAAAAAGTGATTTTCCGGCCCATTGTTTTTTACCTTGTTATGGCGACACTACCTATTGGGGTAGCGACTTACCCCGAGTACGGCATGCTATTTTCAGCAGTGAAAATGCCAGTGTGCAGCTGGACAGAGAAAGTTTTGATTTCACTCTGATTGAACAGTTAACAGCGCGGGGTGGCACATTGATCCCCCGTACTCACTGTACCGTCAGTCAACAAGACTCAGAATGGCTGCTGCAGTGCACTCACCCGACGCAAGCTCCTTTTGAGATCCGCGCCCGTTATCTTATTGATGCGTCTGGCCGCAATAGTTCACTTTGCCGTCAACTGGGAGGCCAGTCCCATAAACTGGATCAATTGATGGGCGCAGGCTGTTTTTTCAGTTGCAAGGAGCAAACAGAAGGCGCGCAGGAGCAACTGATTGAAAGCACTGAATATGGCTGGTGGTATGGTGCCAGGCTGCCTAATCAGCAGTATGTCGCCACTTTTTTTTCTGATAGCGACATTATCAGCAAATTACGGCTGAACCAGCGTCAGCACTGGCAACACTTGTTGCAACAGAGTCAGCATCTGAAGCGGCTTGTCAAAGACTACACAACTTTGTCTGTCCATCCCTGGTTGCGTAATGCAGCTAGCCAGTACAGTGATGCCAGCACACTTCGTAATTACCTGGCTATTGGTGATGCAGCCTGTGCTTTTGACCCTATTTCGTCGATGGGATTAGGTTTTGCCCTGACCTCAGCCTGTCATGCTGCCCGGCTGGTGATATCAGAGCTGGAGCAACAGCAAAACCTTATGCAGGCAACGGCGGTAACACAAGCCAGGCAGTTGTATCAGCAGGATCTGCACACTCATTTTGCCTCTTACCAACAACTCAGGCGGCATTTTTACCAGACAGAACAACGCTGGCTTCATGCGCCATTCTGGCAAAGACGTCAGGCGGGTTGATGGCTCTTTATCGAATAAACAGAACTGTGCTGAAGTGAGGACCAGACAGTGCCTGCGGCAGAAACTTTGACTGCCTGCAGGCTGCGTATATAGTTGAGTTATATTTTAGTTGCTGTCTCAAGGACACTATGAAGCTTTTACACGCTGCCCTGGTTTGTCTGCTCCTGAGTTTTCCGGGTTACAGCTGTACCTTACGTATGGGCATTGAAACCAGCTTTGCACCTTATATTATTCAGCAAGGTGACAGCTGGCGTGGCTTGAATGTTGAGTTGCTGGCGCGTCTGGCACAAGAGGTCGATTGCAAACTGGAGTTTATTCACAGCCCCTGGTTACGCTCGTTAAAATTGATCGAACAAGGCGAGCTGGATGTGTTAAGCCACTTAAGTTACAACACCGAGCGTAGTGAACACTTTGCTTTTATTGGCCCTCATCAGCAGGAAATCATCTATCTGGTCGGAATAGCACAGGCTTTTCCGGGCTTAACAAATCTGACAGAACTAAAACGCAGCGGTACCTCAGGTATTATTGCGTTGCTTAATGGTGCTTATTATGGCGATGAGCTGGACAGTATTTTAAACGATGCAAAAAACCGCACCCGTTTTGTGTTTATCCGTAGCAATGAGGATAAACAAGGCTTGCTGCTCAATGGCCGGGTGCATGGCGTACTGGAAGATATTGCAGCTTATCACTACTGGAAAAAGCTGGCTAACTTGCCCACTGTAGGCCTGGAACCCTTATTTGAGGTGTATCAAAGCCCGGTGTATTTTGGTTTTAA
Organism: Rheinheimera sp. A13L; assembly: GCF_000217935.1. Classification (GTDB taxonomy): domain Bacteria; phylum Pseudomonadota; class Gammaproteobacteria; order Enterobacterales; family Alteromonadaceae; genus Pararheinheimera. The sequence goes on along the minus strand of NZ_AFHI01000010.1, from coordinate 67,518 downwards.
TCGCCGAACCTTATCCACACAGCAGTTAGAACAACTGGGAAAAGCCTGGCAGCTTTTATACAACAATGGCGAGTTAAGCCGCATAGTGCAGCGTTATCAGGTGGCAGAATATCAGTTTAGTTTGCCACAACCAGCCTCACGTTTACCGCTGCAAGAACCGCAGTTATAACAGCGGCCCCGGTTGCAATGATCAAAAAAAATCCCCAAACAAGTCGGGGATTTTTATGAAGGGTTAAACAGAAAAGCAAGACAGAGCTTAAGGCAGTACCTTTTTAAATGGCTTGACCACTGAATTGGCGTATACACCAGCAGCAATGTAAGGATCTGCTGCAGCCCAGGCTTTGGCCTGTTCTAAAGACTCAAACTGCGCTACCACTAAAGAGCCGGTAAAACCTGCTTCGGCAGGGTCTTCCAGGTCCACTGCTGGCAATGGGCCTGCAATCAATAAACGGTCCTGGGCTTTTAATTCCTGCAAACGGGCTAAATGCTGTTCACGCACTTGTTTACGCAAAGCCAGGCTATTTGGCACATCTTCAGAACAAATCATGTAATACATCAATTAACTCCGCTCAATTCAATAAGGCATTTGGGGCGCAGCACCTTAGCAGAAGCACAAGTGCAAACCAAGCCAGCGAAAACTTTAGTTAACCGGCGTGCTGAAACTGAGTTTTACGTTCGTTGTAAAAATCGACCATTTGCTGCATCACTGTTTCTTCATAAGGCTGCAGGCTGCTTAAGATCATACGTTTTTCGCCACGGCCTATCACTTCGCCATTTTCTACTAACTCAAAACCTAAACGCGCTAAACCACGTTTGCCTTCGACTGTTAAATCATTATGGGCCAAACGTAACTCAGGTGAAGTGGCACAGAAGCGGTCGAACTCCAGTGTCATGCTTTCGTAAATAACCAGCGGGCGCTGAGCGTTAATCATCACCTGATGCTGCTTCATTAAAGGCTGCAGAATATGCGGGAAGTTTTGACCAGAAAAACGCACATAGTCTTTCACTAAGGATTCGATATAGGTCAAATCATGATGAATTTCACCTTGCTGGCGCAAAATTAAATAATTTTTTTTCTGTTGATCACATAAACGCCATTCATCACCTTGTTGCTCTGAGTGCAACAGCACATCTGAGCTGACCATACCGGCGAAGGTGCAATGTAACTTACGGGCTAAACCGTGTTTGCTGACCATATGGGCAAACAACAAATCACCAGGCACACAGAATCTTTTACTGTCGGCGTCGTGGATGGGGTTAAAATCTGTTGCCACTTCCTTGGCAAAACGGCAGGCCTGCTGACGGCTAAAACTGACTTCGTGGTTATGCTCACTAATAAACTGCTGTAAAAACATGGATCCCCGTCCTGACGACTATCGAAGTGGTGCAGTGTACCTCAGACCACGGTTTAAATTGGTCTAGCCAGTCATCAATTAACTAAGACATTCTGGCCAGGCCCACGTCGGCGTGAGATAAACAAAAAGTTGCCCTGTGGTTTTTTCGCCTGTGTTTTGGCATCACTGGCCAAAGCGGCCACATCATGATGACAAACACATAACCTTGGGTCGGGTGACACTACCCCAACAGCCAGACTGAGTAAAGGATAAAACACCTGTTCGCCACTACGATTCTGACTGCGAATGCCGCCGGCCTGAACATGAGCACTTTCGTAATAAAACAGTACCCGCTCAGCAAATTCATTCAGCACCTGCTGACACAACAGCTGCCAGTTGTCGCTGGTGAAGATCACCACAAAATCATCGCCCCCTACATGACCGACAAAATGCCCATCAGCCCCGGCTATACTGGTCAGCAACTCAGCCACCAGTTGGATCACCAAATCGCCTTTGCTGTAACCATAGCTATCGTTGTAAGGCTTAAAGTCGTTTAAATCAAAATAGGCGATATGAAAACTTTTACGCCGCTGCAATAAACCATCAATTTCACGATAAATCGGCACGTTACCCGGCAATAAAGTCAGAGGATTAGCGTAACGCGCATTTTGTAATTTGCTTTCAGTGATACGTTTTAATAAAGCCCGCACTGAACCTAAGCCCAGATATTTTTGCTCGCGGGTGACAATAAAATACCAGCTGCCTTCGTCGTCCTGATCGGTCACCTGCTGACTGAGTTGATCCAGGCTGCAATACTCGTCTACGATCACAGCATCCTGATCCATCAAAGCTTTGACGGTTTTCTTTTCATACAAAGCCCGGCCATAAGGGCTTGAGAACAGCTCAAACAACACAGATTTCTGAATAATACCTACAGGCTGTTCGTCTTCGACCACTGCCAGACTGGACCACTGCGGGTTTTTACTAAAAATATCAAAAAGTTGCGCTACAGTTGTAATGCTGGCCACGGCTGGCACAGTTAATAATAAAGCGCCAACTTGTTCCGTCGAGTTCGGAGGTGCACTGCCCTGATTAGGATTAAGCTGATAACTGCCTGTGACCACAGAACTCATCACCGCATTTGGGCGGCCTAATAAATAACCCTGGCCATAGTCGGCGCCCAGTTCCTGACAAAGCAGCAACTCTTCGCGGGTTTCAATACCTTCAGCCACAACAGCTGAGCCTGTGCTTTTCGCTAAGGCAATAATACTGCGGACAAATTCTTTTTTGGTCGGGTCGGCATGCACCTGGCTAATAAAGTAGCGGTCAATTTTAATCAGATCGGGTTTTAGTTCAGACCACAGCTTTAAACCGGAAAAGCCACTGCCTAAATCGTCAATGGCAATACGAAAACCCAGTTCGCGGTAATGATGCACTGCATTAATCAGCACTGAGGAGTCATCCACCTGATACTGCTCCGACAGCTCAATAACAACACGACTTGGGTCCAGTTGATACTTTTTCAGCAGGGCCAGAGTTAAACCGGAAGGATGATCGTTAGACAGCAACAAAAGCGGATTCACGTTTAAATACAAATCCCCCTGCACAGCTGCAGCGGAAAAGGCAGCAATACTCAGCTCCCGGCAAAGCATTTCCAATTCAGGCAATAACTGGCACTGATGTGCCACTTTAAATAACACTAAAGGAGAATGCAGCGGACTGTCGGATGGGCCACGGATCAGTGCTTCATAGCCCTGAATATGGCCGGTATTAAAATCCAGTACAGGCTGAAACAGCGGCTGCAACTTACGCTGCTGTAAAATACTGACCAGTTCTTGCCTGTAACTTTCATCTGTCCACATGGTACTGCGCTCACACGTCGTTAAAGTGCGGAGTGTAAGAAAGCTGTGTGACAACCATATGACCATGACCTTTTCCTGCGACAAGATACAAACCACAGATTTGGCGCGATTCTGGCAAGACAATGGCTTGCAGCTGGCTTTATCGTCAGAAATCTGACAGAAGACGGTATAAAGCAGACTCAATAACTTGACCCTGCCCTGTGCCTTGGGTCTAATAGCGCGCTTTTCAAAACCGGATTTTATATTTATGACAACACCACAGCTTTTAAGCCCAGAGTTTACGGGTATTGATGATTTAACTTTGGCTGAAGTGGACACCAAATTGAAAGAACATCAGCAGCTACTGCAGGTTTTGTTGCAATCACCAGGAAGTATGCTGTCGTACTTACCGCAAAATGACCCGGCTTTGACTGTTCAGAACGACACTTTGCATACAGATCAACAAGAAGCAGAGCAGTTGTTTCAACAGGCCCTTGCTTTATCAGAACAACAAACACACCAGGCTGCTACCTTTTATTGTCGTGCAGCTTATGCTGGTCATTTACAGGCCCAGGTTCAGTTAGGCCACTGTTACTTAAAAGGGGCTGGAGTACCTAAGTCAGCAGTTTTTGCCTACAGCTGGTTTATTCTGGCAGCTTTACAACAGGACAGTACAGCAGAACAAGCCTGTACAGTACTGTGTAAACACTTAACTGTGCTGGACCAACAGCAGGCTCAGCAATTAGCCGCAGAACGCTTTGAAAAAATTACGTTACAAAACAATAGGTAACAATTCACCTTTTTCAAAAGAGTAAAAAACCGCCAAAAACTTTATAAAAAGAGCTTGCTTTTTAAACAACAGAAAACTACTGTATATCCATACACTGTAAATACAAACAGTACTGGAGCGTCACTATGTTGAATTTAAATAAAGCAGTTCAGACCTACTCTTCATTGAACCCAAATCAGTCACAGCATAAAACCGGTCAAACGGCTTTTTATCAAAAATTGCAGGTGACTGCTGGTCAACTGGCCTTGCCTGAATTGCTGTTTATTATTCAGCAGCATCAACAACATTCAGGCTGGGTGCTGTTACTGGCACCAAATCAGTTACCGGATAAATCGACTTTTAGTGGTTTTGATCTAGATATGTCCAAAGTACTGGTGATCCAGCAAAAACAAATCAGCAATATTCATACAGTATTGAGTGACGCCTTAAGCAGCAGCACGTGTAGCGCAGTGGTGGTATGGCAAGATCAGTTCAGCGAAAGCTCTTTGCAGCATTATCAGCAACTGGCAGAACAACACCAAACCTGTTTTTACCAGCTAAGCAATGACACAACACAGTCTCAGAATATAAATCAGCGTATTGCTGTCAGCCACTAATACAGGCCTGAAGCCGGACCTAACTAATAACCGGCTTGGCCCTGGCAACCATTTTGCTTACACTAGGCTCTGATAAAGGTGATTAATTGATGTATTTCATAGAAGCTGTATATTCAGGCTTTTAGTGACGTATCTGAAGCAGAGTGAGTAAACAAAGTGGCGGTTGTGTTGTCTTTTCCATGTTATTGCGGTTCAGGTAATACCTTTAACGCCTGTTGTGAGCCCCTGATCTTTAACCTGGCTGTGGCGCAAAGCCCGGAACAACTGATGCGTTCACGTTACAGTGCCTATTGCCATCATGATAAAAATCCGCTGTGTTACAGCTATATAGTACAGACTTACCATTCTAAAGCCCGGGCCTTGCACAGCGAAGCAGATATTGCTGACTTCGCCAAAGCCGTGCATTTTGTTGGGCTAAAAATACTTTCAGGATCCAAAGGACCCAATCAAAAGTTAACAAGCAACCAGGTGCATTTTATTGCCTCTTATCTGGCAGGTGATAAATTAGAACTGCTGGATGAAGTATCAGATTTTGAACTGGAACAAGGCCGCTGGGTGTATTGCAGTGGCGTATTAACAGAACATCCTGTAGTCCGGTTATCCCGTAACGATCCTTGTCCCTGTGGCAGTGGCCTTAAATTTAAGAAATGCCGACACAATATTTAAATGAACATCAGCCATGCAGCTGATTTAAAATTTCATACAAAGCAGTAGGATCGGCCTGCATCATTTCTGGTTTTTGCTGCACTAAGTGACGTCTTGCATGCAAACTTAAGCCTGATTTCACCTCATCCGGCAGCTTATGTTTATTGTCTTCCATCACCAAAGGTGCGCCTTGCAACGAATGCATTAAACGCAGAGCAACAGCCCCTCCTTGCTGAAAGGCGGTGGCCTGTTGTTTTAAATGTTGCTCGTCTTGTGGTTGAAAACTAAAAGGCCTGGCCTGCTGTATACCCAGTTGCTGATACAGATCCGGTTGGAATCTGGCACTTTCTGTATCCGGCGTATAAAACTGAGCAAACTCATCTACGGCAGGCGATAAAAAAGCCAGCCACAGCGAAAAATCACTGAACTGTTGTTGCTGTATTGCTTTATTTAACCGGATACCGGTTTGCCACTCATTTATCAGCATAAAATCTGCACAAAAACATCATATTGTTTGCTTTATCGGCAGTCAGACAAAAAAGTTGAGTAATTTCCTTTACATCAAAATGTTTTTTGATAAGATGCGCTCCACACTTGTGGAGGGGTTCCCGAGTGGCCAAAGGGATCAGACTGTAAATCTGCCGGCACTGCCTTCGAAGGTTCGAATCCTTCCCCCTCCACCATTTTCTTCCTGCGTTGCAGTTCAAAAATAAGTCTCTAAATTTTCCTTGCTAAAATCAAACATATTATCAACACTTGCGATAATTGAATCGATAGGTTTGCTGAATGTCGTACAAAACTCTCGAAAATCTTCGAGTCCTTATTGTTGATGACCAACGTCCCTTCCAGTTATTGCTCAAAGGCATACTGTATTCGATGGGAGCGACCAATATTGCCTTTGTTCTAACCGGTGAACAGGCATTATGGAAATGCATGCACGGCTCTTATGATGTGTTATTTGTCGATTACAACCTAGGTTCAGGCAAAAACGGCCGTCAGTTATTAGAAGATTTACGCGAGAAAAAACTGCTGCACCCTGCTGCTGTTTATATGCTGGTCACAGGAGAAAATCAGGTGCCTATGGTGGTGGGTGCTGTTGAAGCAGAACCTGACGACTACATTATCAAACCTTTTTCACAAAGTGTATTACGCACCCGTCTGGTTAAAATTCAGAATAAGAAAAAGCAACTTGCGCCTATTTATCAGGCCATGTTTGATGAACAGCCTGAACTGGTGATCGAAGCCTGTAAACAGGAACGTGAACAAGCAAGTCGTTATCATTCGTTGTGCGGCCGTATTCAGGCTGAAACTCATTTAAAACTAAAACAGTATCAGGAAGCTGAAGCTCTGCTGTCAGAAACTCTGGCTTTTAGCCGCACGAACTGGGCTTTATTGCTGCAAGCCCGTTTGTGTTTTGAGCAGGAGCGTTATGAGGAAAGTTTAGAGCTTTGTGACGAGGCTATTGATACCAACAGGTATTTTTCCGAAGCTTATGATCTGAAAGCCCGCAACTTAATTGCTCAGGGTTTGATGGAAGAAGCCATGGTGGTAATCACTCAAGCCATTGTTATTTCTCCGTTTTCTGTCAGCCGACAAAATTTGTTGATGGACATCGCCAGAGAAATGGACGATTTGGCCAATCTGGTGCAAGCCAGCAAACAAATTTACGAAATTACCAGACGTTCTGCCCGTCAGGAAGTGGTGCATTTGCTGAACTATATCCGCACTGTAATAGACGCTGCTTCCCGCTCTGAAGAGTTGAATCAGCGTAATAAATACCAGCAGGAAGCCCTGATGGCTATTCACAGAGCGAAACGTGAAGATACAGTTATTCGTGACTTTGATTTTGATTTGTTTGAAACCTTATGTCAGGCCCGTCTGGAGTCTTTAAGTGGTCAGCAGTATCTGGCGAAAAAAACCTTCGCCACAGTCTCTGATCGCGTCGCCGCTCAAATGAACCCTGAGATCGATCCGGAAAAACCAGACGAAATGCCACCTATACCGCACTGTGCAGCAGATGCGGTGCTGCTGCTAAACCAGATTGGTGAGTTTGAACAGGCATCAGCACTGGTGGAGAAACTACAAAACTTGTCCGGTGCCATTGACCCTATACTGGAAAAATTATTCAGTGAACAACAAAGCCGTTCATTAAGCCGTCAGGCCAGCTTTAACGAACTCAATAAACAAGGTATTCAGTTCTACAAAGAAAGTAATTACGAACAGGCGTTGATCCGTTTTGAACAAGCCCTGGAAGTTGCTCCAATGAACACAGGCAGCGCGCTGAACTATATTCAGACTGCCATACAGATGATGGCAGACCCAAAACGGAAAAAACCGCTCGAGCTGGCGGAAAAGTGCCGTAAGACCTTCAGAATTGTCGACAATATGCCACTGCCGGAACACCACAGAGTGCGCCATCAGGAATTATTGCTGCAGTTTAATAAACTCAAAGAAGAAAAACGTTACAGCCGCTAAATAGCCTTTCCGCGGCTGCAATCAAACCAATTTTAATAATCCAGTTGTTGGCTTAAATCATTCAGCAACGCACTTGCGCCTAAACGCATAAACTCAGGAGTGGCCAGGTGACCTGTAAGCTCTTCGAATAACCCCACCAGCTTTAATGCAAACTCCACTGAACGCACACCACCAGAGGCTTTGAAACCAACAGGACGATCAGAAGCGGCAATCACAGCCAACACAATACGGGCCGCTTCTTCAGTGACGCCCACTTTGACTTTACCTGTCGATGTTTTGACAAAATCGGCGCCCGACTGCACCACCAGCTCAGTGGCTTTGCTGATTTGCTGGCAGGTCAATAACTCGCCAGATTCAATAATGATTTTTAAACAAACACCTGCCGTGGCTTTTCGAACCTCAGCTAAAAACTGTCGAACCTGCTCTGTCTGGCCAGACAACAAAGTTTGGTAAGGCAAAACACAGTCAATTTCATCAGCACCAGCAGCTAAGGCCTGTCGAATTTGCTCCAGCACTTCTGGTAAAGGCAAAGCCCCGGTCGGGAAATTCACTACAGTAGCCAGCTGTACTGAAAACTGGCGCTGCTGCAAAAAGCTTTTCACCTGCGCCAGATAAGCCGGGTAGACACAGACAGCAGCAGGCAGAATTACTGCATGGGCTAAATCCTGTTCCAGCCATTGCTGCATAGCGTCAGCGTTATCCTGATCCGTTAAACGGGTTAAATCGACCAGCTTCATTAGCTGTTGTATACGCAGAGGATTCGTCATGTTGTGGTCCTGAAAAGAAAATATCGGCTCTGACTGGCCAATTTGCTGTTGATTAGTTTCACTGTCCAAGTGAGGTTGCTGCGAATTAAAACAGAAAACACCGCCCGCTGGAAAGCATCTGTTGCGCTTTAACCCCAACAAACTGCAAAGAAAAGCACAGAGATCAAAAAAACAAAAATAAAATGGAATCTTTTGCAACGACCAGAGTCTGACTTAGTGAATCATCCTTTCTATTCTCCCAAGATGTAAACTTTGCCGGCCTTATGGGTCGGCTTTCTTTTTTTCTGGTACATCACTTTGGTTCAAACTGCGGTGATTGGAAAACTACAACTGCATCCAGTGCTGATTTTGTTTTAACCAAAGCCGTGCTTTGGCAGCGTCCTGATTAAACTGACTGACTAAAGCCCAAAAACTTTTGCTGTGATTCATATGGACCAAATGTGCCAGTTCATGCACCACCACATACTGAGCCACCCACACAGGAGCCATCAGTAAGCGCCAGTTAAAACTCAGTACACCGGATGAGTCACAACTGCCCCACTTGGCTTTGAAATTACACACCCGCACTTCGCGGCTGGAAAGCGACATCTGTTGCTGCCGAAGTTGCACTTCCTGCTCAAACCAGAGCTTCGCCTGCTGCAGATAAAATTCGGTTACCAGCTTTTCTATCCATTTGCTCTGGCTTTGGTTTTTGTTTCGGCTTGATAACTGCAGCCATAAACAGTCGCCGTCCAGACTAAACTGGTTGACTGTATCCTGTACAATTTTGAGCTTTAGTTTATCGTCGAATAAAGGAATTTGTCGCTGCGCCAGCCAGCCGGGTTCAGTAGTGTGTTGCTGTTGACTCAGGTGTTTATCAATCCAGTCCTTTTTTTGCTGTATAAGCTGCTGAATAAATTGCAGATCGCAGCCTGTTGGTGCAGACACCCATAGCTGTCCTGACTGAATTTTCAGTTGAACACTACGTCTTCTGGCGGAAAACTTTAACTGATAGGCAGGTAACTCAGAACTCACAGCATCAGACTCATCAAAGCAAAGGCATAGCTTAAAGTTTGTCGGCTGACTGAGCAAGCAGCGGTTCACGTCAGGGCAGACAAAATGCTAGTATAGAGCTCAAAGGCTATTACTCTTATGTGGACCAGAGCATCATCATGAAAATTATCTCTTTTAATATAAATGGCTTACGCGCCAGACCTCATCAAATCGAAGCCTTACTGGCCAAACATTCCCCTGATTTTGTCGGCTTGCAGGAAATTAAAGTGCATGATGATGAATTTCCACTGGAAGATATGCAGAAGTTTGGCTACCACTTGTATTATTTTGGTCAAAAAGGCCATTACGGTGTGGCTATTCTAAGTAAAAAACCAGCACTGTCGATGTTGTACGGCTTCCCAACAGATGCTCCTGATGCCCAGCGTCGTATGCTGATTGGTACTTTTGCGCTGGACAATGGTAAAACCCTGACCTTATTAAACGGCTATTTCCCGCAAGGTGAAAACCGCAGTCATGAAACTAAATTCCCGGCCAAACAGAAATTTTATGCCGACCTGCAGCAGTATTTAATCAACCACCACAGCCCGGATGATTATGTCGCCGTCATTGGTGACATTAATATTTCCCCTGAAGATCTGGATATAGGCATAGGTGCAGCCAATGCCAAACGATGGTTAAAAGAAGGGAAATGTTCATTTTTACCGGAAGAACGTGAAATGCTGGCAACATTAAAAGGCTGGGGTTTAATAGATACCTTCCGTGCTTTGCATCCGGATGCAACCGAAAAATACAGCTGGTTTGATTACCGTTCTAAAGGTTTTGATGACAACAGAGGCCTGCGTATTGATGTGGTAATGGCGACTCCACCTTTAGCCGCTTTGTGTACAGAAAGTGACGTAGATTATGAACTGCGAGCCTCAGAGCGTCCTTCTGATCATGCACCTGTCTGGTCTACTTTTGATCTGAGCTAACTGATGCTGGCGGCATTTTGCCTGCTGTTGTTTGCGGGCTTGGTACTCAACCGCGACTTCTGGCGCGAATTGCCGCATAAAGCAGTGCCCTGGCCTGTAGCCGGGGCCAGTGTTTGCGTGCTTGCTTTGTTATGGCAAACCGACGCCGCTGTACTGGATGCCTTATCCATTCATTTTCTGGCACTGACCACTTTGGTGTTGTTGTTTGGTTTGCGCTTAAGCTGCCTGCTGTTTGTGCTGGTGATGGCGCTGCAATGGCTGATGAACACCCAAAGCCTGGATCAATTGCTTTGGGCTTTAGCCTCTGGCTGGTTGGTACTGGCGCTGAATTATGCTGTTTACCTGCTCTGTTTTTATTATTTGAAGCGACACTTGTTTGTCTATTTATTTGTTGCGGCTTTTTTAAACAGCGCTTTGGCTCTGGTAGTATTTATGCTGCTGCAAGCCTGGTATCACGCGGATCAGTACAGTGCGCATCAACTCTACGACAGTTACTTAATTTTTATTCCACTGGCGGCTTTGCCGGAAGCTTTGCTTAATGGCATGGCGATGACCCTGCTGGTCATTTACAAACCAGAGTGGGTCTATACCTATTCTCGGCGAATTTATTTGTCCGAAAAATAAAGAGGACGACTGGCTTACAGCCAGTCGCGAAGAAAGGTCTTATCCAGTTGCCCAAAAGCCTGTTTGAGCAGCAACGCCAAATCTGCATAACGCAATTTGTGTTGTGGGTTTTGGGTTTGTAGCCCCTGCGCCTGCATCTTCTGTTTAATTTCACCATACCAGCTACTCAGGCCAGGCGGCAATTCAGTTTGCGCTCTTTTTCCCAGCCAATACCAGCCCTGAAACGGCATAGATAAAATAAACAGCATCATGGTCAGGATCAGCGGCAATTGGCTTGAGCCAAGCTGGTTAAACTGCACAACTGCACCCAACACTGCGATGACAGGCAATGTTTTTTGCGCAAATACTGTCATGCGGATAATTTTGTTTTCCGGAAAAACTGCATTTAATTGAGGTACCACAGGCCAGTCACGGCTGTACTGCATCCCCGCTTTGAGTGTCGAAAACGTAGCTGACATCGCAGGCACTCCTCTTGATGATGGGTGTATTTACCACAAGGTCGTTCGTTCGGAGTCTACCCCCTGTACTTACTATCGTCCAGCTTTGGCTGAAACTAAAGGTAAAATCGGCCTGACCTTAAAATATTCTCTGGTTAACTGATCAAACACGGCTAATATCAACATTTTTGAAACAAACAAAGCTCAAATGTTTTACGGCAAAAGTTTCAGATTGAAGATGAAAACTATCAGTTTCCTGCCTTTGCCCAACTATTTGCTAAAGGCCAAACTAAACAAATTTTGTGCCATTAGTATTTAACCATTAAATTCAAACAGTTAAAGCAGTTAAACATAACAACACACAAAGTTATCCACAGAATCTGTGGACAACAGTAACAAAGAATGCATAAGGCTTACATGGTTTTGTCATCAAATATGACTGTTGTTTATCAGCTTTTCATGACGTTTTTATATTCAAACCCAGGAAATACCTTATTTTGTTTGACTGCCCTACTCTGCACAAGTTCTGCCGCCTGACTAAAAGCCGGAAAAATAATCCGGCTTACAGGAAGTCTTCGCCAAATTCTGTTTTTTTCGTTACTATCAAGCCATATTCCTTTAAATGTTTTTGCCCATGTTCAGCCCTTTTAGCCTGTTGCACTGGCATACCAGCCTGGATCCACAGTTAAAGTTACGGATCAGAAGTCCGGTCGATGCGTTCAGCCACAACCGTATGGACAGTACAGATCCCCTGATGGTATCAGGCTTACAGGGCGACGGGCTTTGGCTTGAATTACGTGGCACTACTTTATACAGCCCCTTTACAGCCTTGTTCAGCCGGAAAAATCAGACAGGCCAACATCTTCAGTTTATCCACTCCAGCGGATTGAAACTTGTGCTGGATTTTCCACTTTATTGTCAGGATAAACAGGGCCTGGGGTTTCACTGGCTGGTCGGCGAGCACACTAAGGTTCAGGCAGGACAAGCCTTACTGCATTACGATAAGGCGCTGCTCAGTCAGCCTGGTCAGAGCTTCGGGTTGTTTTTACGTATTGCCCCCCACTCCAAAATTCATAGTATTCATTGCCGTGCAGGTTATCATCAGGCGCTACAGGATGACTTGTTGGCTATTCAATTGGTTAGCGCTTAGGACTTATGGCTTTATGACCCGCATTTATGGCATCAAAAATTGTGGCACTATCAAAAAAGCCCGCAAATGGCTGGAGCTGCAACAACTGCCGCACCAGTATATTGATTATCGTCAGGATGGGATCAGTGCAGCACTTTTAGCAGAATTTATGCAGCAGTTGCAGTGGCAACAATTGCTCAATACCAAAGGTACTACCTACAGAGCCTTACCGGATGCAGACAAAGACAACATGACGGCTGAAAAAGCCGTGGCACTGATGCTGGCGCAACCGGCCTTGATAAAGCGACCCGTACTTGAGCACAATGGCGCTTTTCATCTTGGTTTTTCAGAAAAAAATTATCAGACAATTTTTGGGATCTCCGCATGAGCACAGCAGTACTAGATCTGACCAAAGACTTAATCAGCCGCCAGTCGGTCACTCCGGAAGATGCCGGTTGCCAGCAATTAATGGCACAACGTCTTGAAGCTTTAGGTTTTACTATTGAGTCGATGTTTTTTGAAGACACACTGAATTTATGGGCGCGCAGAGGTCAGGGGAAACCCTTATTTTGTTTTGCCGGTCATACAGACGTAGTACCAACAGGACCACTGGATCAATGGACCAGCCCGCCATTTGCACCTGAAATTCGTGATGGCATGTTATACGGCCGTGGCGCTGCGGATATGAAAGGCAGCCTGGCCGCTATGGTGGTAGCGACAGAGCGTTTTTTAGCCAGTAATCCGGAGCTTACTGGTGATATTGCCTTTTTAATTACCAGCGATGAAGAAGGCCCATTTATCAATGGCACCAAACGTGTCATTGAAGTACTGGAAAGCCGTCAGGAAAAAATAACATGGTGTTTAGTGGGTGAGCCATCCAGCAGCCAACAATTGGGCGATGTGATTAAAAATGGCCGTCGCGGTTCTTTAACAGGTTATCTGACGGTCAAAGGTATTCAGGGCCATGTGGCTTATCCACACCTGGTGGACAACCCTATTCATAAAGCAGCTCCTGCGCTGGCGGAATTAGCACAAACCGTCTGGGATCAAGGCAATGCTTATTTCCCTGCCACCAGTTTTCAGATCTCCAATATTCATGCTGGCACCGGTGCCACTAATGTAGTGCCTGGCGATGTGCAACTGACCTTTAACTTCCGTTACAGCACTGAAGTGACAGCAGAACAATTGCAACAGCGGGTTCTGGCGATTTTGGATCAGCATGGCCTGAACTACAGTATCGACTGGGTCTTTAATGGCCTGCCTTTCCTGACCGACAGTGGTGAGCTGGTGGCTGCCGCTGTGCATGCAGTGCACAAGGTAAAAGGCTTTGCACCATCACTGGAAACCTCGGGCGGTACTTCAGATGGTCGTTTTATCGCGCCTACAGGCGCTCAGGTGCTGGAACTCGGTCCTTGTAATGGCACCATTCATAAAATAAACGAATGCGTGGCAGTGGCTGATTTGGAACCTTTAGCCGATATGTATCAGCATATATTGCAGCATCTGGTCGCCAAATGAATGTAGCTAAGCTTCTGACAGGCTTTGACGAATCAGCTCTGGTCGAACTGGAGCTGAAGCATCGATTAATGCCACAAGTCAAAGCAGCTTATCTGCAGATGCAACAGGCTGCGGCTTTGGATGGCATCGAATTGGCCTTGGTTTCGTCGTACCGCTCTTTTGCCCAGCAGGCGAGAATTTGGACAGCTAAATATACAGGTCAGCGCCCTGTCTACAATAAAGCACAGCAACAGGTTGATATCCATAGCTTAACTGGCTTTGCCAAAGTGGAAGCTATTTTATTGTACTCTGCTTTGCCCGGCGCCAGCCGCCATCATTGGGGCACGGATCTGGATGTATTTGACAAGGCAGCAGTAGCGGCTGATTATCAGGTGCAATTACTGGATGCAGAGTATCAACCAGGTGGTCCTTTTTATGCTTTGGATCAGTGGCTGCAGCAACGTGCTGCCGACTTTGGCTTTTTCCGGCCTTATTTATACGATCAAGGCGGCGTAGCAAAAGAGGCCTGGCATTTAAGCTATCGTCCTTTGGCCGAGGGTTATTTAAAGTCCTTTGAGCACAACATGCTGGCTCAAGCTATAACTCAAAGTGAACTGCCGGATAAAGCATTGTTGCTTGAACATCTGCCGCTGATTTTTCAGCGTTATGTCTGCACTATTTGTAAGGATTAAATATGACCCTAAACCTATGGTGGATGCTGCTTATTATTTTTGGCCTGGTGCTGGGTAATTTGTGGTTGCTGCGTCTGAATAAAAAACGCCAGCAGGTAAAACCGAGAAAAGAAATCAAACAGAAAAAGACCACTGAAGGTGGTGTCACCGGAACTATAGTGGCGGGCAGCGGTACAGAAGTACACAAGAACAAACAGCTTGATACTGACCACCACAACTCATCAGAGGGTGGCTCTGATGGCGGTGGTGGCACTGACTAGCATTTTTCGGCTGGCGTTTTAGCCTTTGTTATCAAAGCTGGAAAAACCTTTTAAAAAGCGTTGCAGCTGATCTTTTAAGTTCGGCGGCACACCCTGAATAATCAGCAGATCTTTTTCTATATCGTAGCGGATACGTTCGCCTAAATGCTTTTGTTCAAAGCTGATACTGACGCCACCACCAGCACCTGAAAACTTCACCAGGGTTTTTAACTCTTTGACATCAACCGGGAATTGGTCAGGTACTTCAATATTCTGCTCTGCGCAGTAATCAGTAAAAGCGCGGGCGTCACTGCTGTCGATCGTGGCCGAGAGTTCCTGTAAATGCACATCCAGGCCTTGTTTGGTTTGTTCTTCACAGTACTCATAAACTTGTTTACGCACTGCCGACTTTTCGCTGGCATCGTAATCAGAGGCCGATAAATACTCTTCAACAGAAGCCAACACCACTTTGCTTTGCTCTTTAGCGACCATGCCCTCAGCACAACCTAAAAAGTCGAGGAAGAAGTCAGCGACTTTACGTCCTGCTCTGCCACGAATAAAGGAAATGTACTTGTTTTGCTCTGGGCTGGTTTGGTATTCGGTTAAATCAATACGAGCTGCCAGCTGCATCCGGGCTATATCCAGATGCTGATCGGTGGAAAGTAATAAATCCGGTGTCACACTGAAGTGATCTTTACTGCCTAATAAAGTCACCAACACATATTCCGTCGCCAGATACCGATAATGACAGAGCATAAAATAGCCGGTTTCCTGAATTTGATGCTGTACCAATTGCACCACCAACTGACTGGTGGCTTGTTCTGCCAGCTGCAGAAAACTGCGTTCCTGCGCTTGCCACTCTGCTAAAGGCAGCGCCATTCTGTCCTGTAAGTCGTCGGCAAAAGTTGCATAGCCCTTGGCTGGTTTGCCGTTATAGGCTAAATGCAGTTGCTCGATTAAATGCGCCACAGATTGCGATACCGGCACCAACTCCTGACGAAATTGCGCCTGCAACTGCTCACTTTCAGTACTTTCGATAAAATTTATTGCCAGATGCAACACATCGACGGACATATATTTTCCTGTTCTCAGCTAATTCTGCTAGTATTCCCCGCTGTTCCATTTTATTTCGAGCAGAGACCTTCATGCCTATTGTATCAAAGTATTCGACCGACCAAATTGAAAAGATCGTTAACACTCTGCTGGAGCAATTACGTGCAGAGGATGCGACGACGGAATTAAGCCTGATGTGTTTAGGCAATACCATCAGTCATATTATCAATACCAGTGTTCCTGCTGCTCAGCGTATGGATGTGGTGACTCATTTTGGTCAGGCGCTCAAAGACGCCGTCAACAGCAAGAAACAATAACTTTATGGTGCTGGAACAAAACCTGTCATTGGTCAATAAAGTAAACCGCCTGCTGAACTGGGGTCACTGGTTTACTTTTTTTAATATCCTGCTGGCGCTGGTGATCACATCAGCCTACTGGTGGGCAGAACCTTTGCCACAAAGCATCACCGGCTGGTTGTATCTGGTAACCAACTGGCTGGGCCACACCGCCTTTTTATGTTTTTTGTTTTTTATTCTGACGATATTCCCTGTCACTCTTATTTTTCCATACCAGCGCCATGTGCGGGGTATAGCCGCAGCTTTAGCCACCTTAGGCCTGGTCGCGTTAATTTTTGACGCTTATGTCTATCAGGCCCTTGGTTACCATGTCGGCAGCGCCTCCAGCGAACAAACCATAGATTTATTACGCCAGCAGGTGGTGACTAATCTGCGTAATTTTATTCTGATCACCTCTGTAGTGGCTGCTTTATTGCTGGCGATAGAGTTAGTGCTGAGTAACTTATGCTGGAAAAAGGTGCCACGACTGCAGGCCTCTGGTTTAGGTCAACCCGCGCTTTATCTGTTTTTAGGTTGTTTTGTCACCAGTCACAGCTTACATATTTGGGCTGATGCTCAACTGGATCTGGATGTGCTGAAACAAGACAATGTGTTGCCTTTTACTTATCCTGCGACAGCCAATACTTTTTTAGCCAAATACAATGTGCTGGATTTATCCCGTTTACAGGAAACCAAAGCAGAGCAGTTGCAACGCCCGACCAACTGGCGTGAACCCGAAACTCTGCAATGCGTCAATCAACAGACTGAAGCCGTTACAGTACTGATTGTGCCCGCTTTATCTGCTTCTGATACAGCACTTTTGGAACAACACAACTTCAAAGCACACCCGCTGCATTTTGCGCCTGTTGAAGCCCCCAGTGCCTTGCTGAATTTACTCTATGGCAGCATGCAGCTGAATAAAGACATGGATGTTACTTTACAGCAAGCTCCGGTCTGGATGGAGCAATTGCCAGCAGGACAACTGAGCATCAGCGCCAGTGACGCACAATTCCAACAACTACTGCCCTGGTTAGCTTTAAGCCCGGATGCAGCGGCGCCATTGCAGATCAAGTTCAGCAGCGATTTAGCAGCAGACTTAACTCAGCCAGATCAAGGGCAACAGCTACTGGTGCTGACTCTGCAGGCCAGAGATTCACAATTTGACCTGGCACCAGCTCAGCTTTACAGCCGTTGGCCTGCTTTGCATAGGGCTATATCCAATACAGTGACCCAACATCTGGATCTGATCCCTACTCTGTTGGCCCAACTTGGCTGCCACAGCAACTGGCCTGGTGATAACTGGTTTACACCTTCTGCTTATCCAAAGCTGAATTTATTACCTCACCAGATGGTCAGTTTTAAAAAGGACAAAATGATTTTAGTGCGGGATGATGGCAGTTACAGTGTTTGGTCTGCAGGTACTCTGGTACCACTGAATGAAAAACTGGATATCCCTCAGTTGACCGACGCATTAAAACGGGTGCAACAGCAGTAGCTGCAAAACAAGGCTTTAAAAAACCACCGAGCGGTGGTTTTTTATTGCATACACCTATTGAAGCCTTTTTGGCGCTTTGATCAATCGATCACGTTTGCCCTGCAATTCAAGCTCAGCCAAATGAAATAAATTAGTAAAAACCAAAGCTGGTGCTTCCCGCTGGAACGTCTCTACAAAGGCGATGCTGGCTTCAGCAATCAGCTGATTCACTTTTTGATCATACAAAGAATAGCCATCATAACTGTATGGTTCGTTCAATTCAGCCAACTGGTGCTGCTTTTGCTGACGCATAAACCAGTTGATTAAAAACTCATACTCTTTGACATCCAAAAGTTCACGACAATCTAACCCCATCAGGGTTTCTCCTGTGTTCGTACCCAGCGCTGAAGATGCGGTCTTATCTTCAAAAAAATGCGATAAAGCCAGTCAGCGCAGCAGGTAAAGGGCGGAATTCTTAAAAACAGCCCCAGCATACGCCAATACGCAAACTGCGACCAGAGCATGGCAAAAGCAGCTGCCCCTTTGTAATAGCTCTGTCCGTCAACCCGTACATGCATGCGTTGCAGCGCGCTACATCTGTCCAGCTCTGTTGGCAGCTCTGCATTTAAATCGGTTAAATCCAGCCAGATCACAGGCACCCGGCTTTTCAAAGCACGAAAATAAGCAATTTCCCGTCGGCACAAAGGGCAGCCGCCATCGTAAAAAACTTCAAGTGATTTCATTTTATGCTCCTGTTACTGCTTTAATACGCATACCTGTGGTTTTAAGATCGGTTGAACATAAAAAACGATAACGGCGATTGGATTAATTCGTTTTCGATGCCAAGTACAGCAAGCTAAGCTTGATGAACATTCAGATCTTTGGAGCCATACCATGTTAAAAACAATGACTTTTGCCGTGCTGCATTTTACTGTGGCTTTTAGCGTAGCTTACCTGTTAACTGGTGATTTGCTGGTGGGTGGTTTAGTCGCGACTATAGAGCCTGCGATCAATACTGTCGCTTACTTCTTTCATGAAAAAGCCTGGAACCGTATAGCACTGCGGCAAAAACTGCAGCATCAACTGCAAGCCTGAGCAGCTTCACCTCAGGCTATTCACACAAGCTGCATTATTCCGACGAACAAGGTACACTAGCGCCCTTTTGATTTGTACTGCGGATTTGTTATGGCCTTAAAGGCGACCATTTTTAAAGCAAGCCTTGCTGTGGCGGATATGTCACGCCATCATTATCAGGACTATAACCTGACACTTGCCCAGCACCCTTCTGAAACCACAGAGCGTATGATGTTACGTTTGTTGGCTTTTGCCTTGTGTGCCCATGAAGATTTGAGCTTTGGTAAAGGTATTTCTGATGAGGATGAAGGGGCTTTGTATCGCCAAAATCTGACAGGTGATTATCAGCTCTGGGTTGAGCTGGGTTTGCCGGAAGAAAAACGTTTACGCCGCGCCAGTCATAAAACTCAACAATTGTTACTGCTCGCTTACGGCGGTACTGCTGTCGATAAATGGTACAGCTCGGAGCAAAAAGCGTTGAGTCAGTTAAAAAACCTGACCATAGTAGCGGTGTCTCCTGCGGATACAGCAGAGCTTGCGAAATTATGCGACAGAAGCATGCAGCTACAATGCACTATTAATGAAGGCCAGATCTGGTTTGGCAATTCAGCCCAAAGCGTACAGGTCCAACTACAATTTATTCAACAGTCAACCCCAGCCTTGCTGGCATCGGAGTAATCACATGACCCAACTCGCTTTAGGCAAACTGAACAAACTGGCCGTCAAAAAGCAGGTCGAATTTGGCGTTTACTTAGATGGCTTAAGCTGGGGTGATATTTTATTACCTAAACGTTATGTGCCTGCTGGCACAGAGATTGGTACAGTGCTTGAAGTACTGCTGTATCTGGACTCTGAAGATCAGCTGATTGCCACTACAGAAAAACCTTATGTGATGGTCGGTCAGGTTGCACAGCTCAAAGCTGTAGCTATCACCAAAGTAGGTGCCTTTTTAAACTGGGGTCTGAAAAAAGACTTACTGGTGCCTTTTAGCGAACAACAAATTCCGATGCAACTGGATAAATATTATCTGGTGTACTGTTATGTTGATAAAAGTAACCGCATTGTCGCCTCAGCCAAGCTGGACAGATACATAGGCAAAGACACGCCGGATTATCAACCAGGCGATGAAGTACAGTTTTATGTCGCGTCTCAGACTGATCTTGGCTACAAAGTAGTAGTGGATCATCAGCACTGGGGCTTATTGTATAAAAATCAGGTATTTAAACCCCTGCGTATCGGCTACAAAGGCACAGCTTATGTGCAGAAAATGCGTGACGACTTCCGTATTGATCTGATGCTGGACAAACCTGGTTATGAAAAAGCTCAGGCTTTTACTGATGTGATTTTAGAGCGCCTAAAGCACAAAGGCGGCAGCTTGCCGATATCGGATAAAAGCACGCCGGAGCAAATTTACGGTGAGTTTGGTGTCAGTAAAAAGATGTTTAAGCAAGCCATAGGTGCTTTATATAAAGCTGGCCAAATCGTTATTGAAGCAGAGGCCATCCGCCTAAACCAAACACAAAGTAATTGAAGTTGCAGCTAGGCGGCAAGTGAGCGAGACCCCAGGAGCATAGTTGTCCTATGTGACTGGGGCGAGTAGCGTAGCCAACAACGCTGCAGCTTTAAGTACGAAGTGTTTAACGTAGCCATTTGATTGCATCGGCTGCAGGCAAAGCCTTAGCAAACCAATAGCCCTGCCCGGCATCACAACCCAGTTCTTTTAATAACTGCCGCTGTAAACTGGTTTCCACTCCTTCTGCCACTACTTTTAAATTCAAAGTTTTAGCTAAAGCAATCACAGTATTAACCACAGGGTTATCCTGGATCCGGGGTTTCATATTGGCAATAAAAGAGCGGTCAATTTTTAGCACGTCCAGTTTAAATTCATTCAGATAACTTAAACTGGAGTACCCGGTGCCAAAATCATCCAGCAGTACTTTCACCCCATGCTGACGCAGCTGTTTTAAGCACAAACGCGCCTGATCGATATTTTCAATCAAAGCCCGCTCTGTAATTTCTATCGCCAGATAACGGGCTGGAACATCAGCGTCCGCCAGTTTCTGGATCACTGCAGTGGCAAAATCAGGCTCTGAGAATGCCAGACCTGATACATTAACGCTGACATAAAAAGGCGTGCCGTAATTTTGTCGCCACAGACGGATTTGTTCGATACTTTGCGACAATACATAATGGTCGATCAGCCCTATCAAGCCGTTTTTTTCGGCAAAAGGAATAAATTGATCCGGCGTGATCACGCCCTGAGTCTGGTGAGTCCAGCGAATTAACGCCTCAAAGCCCAGAGTGTCGTCTGTCTCCAGGCAGATAATAGGCTGATAATGCAGCATAAAATGCTGCTGCGCCAAAGCCGCTTTAATTTCCAGCCCTAATTTGAACTCCTGACTTTCCTGCGCCTGCATATCTGCTGAATAAATACGGTAGACACCACGGCCATCCTGTTTGGCCTGATACATAGCGATATCAGCGCGGCGAATAAGCTCGTCCGCTGACTGCAGCTGATCCCCTGAATTAGCCAGCGCTATGCCAATACTGCAAGAGGTTAGCAGCGTATGCTCCCCGACCAATAAAGGTTGCTGCAGCGCCTGAATAATACGTTGGGCTACCTCTGTGACATCAGAGAGCCCTGCCACATCCTCCAGTACCACGGCAAATTCATCGCCGCCTAAACGTGCCAGTGTATCGGTCTGACGCATACATTGCTTCAGCACCCGTCCAACCTGAATAAGAAAATCATCGCCGACCTGATGACCTAAAGTGTCATTGACGGTTTTAAAACGGTCTAAATCCAGGTACATCACCGCCAGATGGTTGGCTGGAAAACGTTGCATTCGTTTAAACGCCTGACCAATTCTGTCCATCAACAGACTGCGGTTGGGTAAAGCCGTTAAAGCGTCATGTAATGCCTGATGCTGTAAACGTTTTTCGGAGAATACCCGCTCCAGCGCGTTGGAGATATGCTGGGAGACAAAAATCATCAGCTCCAGATCACGTTCTGTGTATTGAATATTGGCGACATAACTTTGCACCACCACTACACCACGCACTGTTTCACTGGACTGAAAAGGCACACCTAACCAGGCTTCAGGCTCAGAACCATATGAGTTAACATCATACTCTTGCTCAAAGGCCGCTATCTCTTCCCGCAGGATCAATAACGGCTTATTGGAGCGAAACACATGGCCCGTCAGGCTGTGTTCCAGTACATCTTTGCCAAAGACCTGATCGGGATGTAAATCATCTTCGGTATCGGCGAAGTATGGAAATTGTAGCAACTCGGCTTCATCATCGTACAAAGCAATAAAAAAGTTTGGCGCATAAATCAGTGAATTCACGATTTGATGCATTCTTTTGTAGAAACCGGAGAAATCGTTGGCAAAATAAGAGAAGGAGGCTATTTCGTATAAGGCTTTTTGTAAGCGCTCTGCATATTCAAGTTTACTGACTGACGACTCGAGAGTATCCAGCATCTGCGCCTTTCGAAGTTTACTGGCCAGAATAGAGGCCACCACTTCAAGAATTTGCTGATGTTCAAGGGTAAAATAATTAATATGAGAGTGTTCACAGTCAATCACCCCCAACACCTCATCACCATCCAGAATAGGCACAACCAGCTCCGACAAGCTGGGCACTAAATCAGCCAGATAATGAGGATCATTCCGGGTATCAGACACCAGCACAGACGCTTTAGTGCTGGCGGCATAACCCACCAGTCCATGACCAATTTTTAATTCAGCTATGCCTAAATGGGAAGGTAAATCGCGGGTACCTGTGCCTGCTTTACGCACCAGTGTTTGTCGATCCGGTGCCAGAATAAAAATAGCACAATCGACAAAGCCTAAGCCTGCCACGACATGTTTTGCAGCATAATTAAGAATGTCATCCGCGCCCGTCAACTCATGCAGATCAATGGCAAACTGATTAATTAAGCTTAGTCTGGCATTTTCTTGCTGTAACAGCTGGAGTTGAGCGTGAAGAACACTGATATCAGTTTGGGGCAGTGAAGTGGTCACGGTCGTCATACAGACTCTACTACATTAATACGTAGAAAGTTATAGACGACCGCGCTTTAATAAGCAACGAAAAGTTAGATTTTGTTCCTATTCAAAGGTTTAGTGAAGACTAAATGCACAGCACTGGTGGCTCTCTCCAAAAAGCCGCCTTCGCAGTAACACAAGTAAAAATGCCAGAGACGGATAAACTGATCGTCATAGCCCAATTGATGTAATTTATCGCGTGACGCCATAAAATTGTGACACCAGTCCTGCAAGGTTCGGGCATAGTCCAGACCTATGTCCTGTACCTGACGCAGAGCTAAATCCGTGTAGTTTGCCACTGCATTACTCATGCGCTGTATCGATGGCAAACAACCGCCGGGAAAAATGTAGCGTTTAATAAAATCAACTTCTTTGACATAGTGGCTGTAGCGCTGATCGGCTATGGTGATGGCCTGTAACACCATCAAACCATCGTCTTTGAGTAAACTTGAGCATTTGGCAAAATACTGATCTAAAAACTCATCGCCCACAGCTTCAATCATTTCTATAGACACCAGCTTATCGTAAGTACCGGTTAAATCCCGGTAATCCTGAAATAACAAGGTAATTTGTGATTCCAATCCAGCTTCACGGATTTGTTGTGCCGCATAGTCATGTTGTTCACGGGAAATAGTAGTAGTGGTGACTTTGCAGCCGTAATTGCGGGCGGCAAAAATAGCCATACTGCCCCAACCAGTGCCAATTTCTATCAGATGATCACTGGGTTTTAACTGTAGCTTGTCACAAATAGATTTCAGCTTGTTCAGCTGTGCCTGCTCCAGTGTGCAGCTTTCAGTTTCATAAACAGCGCTGGAGTACATCATGCTTGGGTCTAAAAACAACTGATACATGGCATTACCTAAATCGTAATGCGCTGAAATATTTTTGCGTGACTGCTCTTTAGTATTGCGATTACGCCAGTCCAGCAACTTTAAGGCAGGTTTACTTAAGCGCGCCCATGCCGACTCGAGTTTATCCAGCAGAGACGCATTACGAGCCAGCAATTGCACCAGCACTGTTAAATGATCACAGCGCCACTGACCCAAAATATAGGATTCGCCGGCCCCGACAGAACCTGCAAAGGCAAGTTTCTGATAAAAATCCGGATCCAATACAGTAAGTGTTGTTTGCAATTCCCCTCTTCCATCGCCCAGCAAGGTTTGTTCCTGGCCTTCGACCAGTAAAATAGCGCCGTATTGCAGCTGGTTGAGCTGTTTCAGTACCAAAGTACGACAGGTTTTATCAAACCAACTTAAATTTTGAAAAGGGCATTGTCCGGTAATAGAAACCGTCATCTTGGTGTTTCCTTTGACTTAGGGTGGCCATACACAGGTACTGCTTTGAACAGCAGTTTCATCGCATGCCAATAAATTCGGGTCATCACTTGTACGTTTTGCCATGGACGGCGGATCAGTAAGCTTTTAAGCAAACTCAGATTAAAAGGCTGCACAGCCAGATGGAACCAGGCGCTGAACACTTTTTGTTCTGCTTTAAAATTCGTGATACTTAATTCCAGTTGCTCTGCATCAGCCAGCACCGTCCAGTGGTATTGCATATCCATAGGATTAAAAGGCGACACATGAAAGGCTTTATCATGCTGATAATGAGAGCGCTCTGCGTCAGCAACAGGCACCAGATAATAATGCCGTTCATTCCATGGGGTGTTACTCACCTCAGCCAACAAGGCCACCAGCTGTTTTGTAGCATTAAAGCAGTAATACAACGTCAGAGGGCTAAAGTAATAACCCCAGTTCGCCAGCGGGCTCATCATGCAGACTTTAGCTACAGCGCCTGTAAAACCTAAATCCCGTACTTTTTGCCGCACGGCTTCTGTTAAATCTGCAGCTCCGGGTAAATAGTCAGCACGACGATAACTACAGGCCGCAAGTCGTGCTTTTGACCATAACCAGCCTTTAGCCGGAATGCGGTCCAGTTCGTCCAGATCCAGCCAGAAGTAATGCACCTGATAATCAAAACCATGTACTTTGGGCAGATAGCGCTTATGCCCTACTTCACCTGTTAATACCGCATGACCTGATGGGATCAAAACTCCACTCCCATGGCATGGGCTATATCCACTGCACTTCGCACCCCATCTTCATGGAAACCGTTATACCAATAAGCTCCACAAAACCAGCTATTATTGACACCATTAATTTCAGCACGGCGTTGCTGTGCTGCAATAGTGCAGTGGTTAAAGACCGGATGATCGTACTGAAAACGTTTTAAAATTTTACTCTGATCTATGGCCTGACTATGGTTCAGCGTCACCACAAAAGTCACTGGGGCTTCAATGCCCTGCAGAATATTCATGTTGTAACTTAAAGTGGCATGACTGGAAGCGTCACCAGTCAGATGGTAATTCCAGGCAGCCCAGGCCGCTTTGCGTTTGGGTAAAATGCGTTGGTCTGTATGCAGAATCACTTCGTTCTTTTGATATGCAATACCGCCTAATACCTGACGCTCTGCCTCTGTCGGGTCTTTTAACAGCGCCAGAGCCTGATCGCTATGGCACGCAAAGACCACCTGGTCAAAAGACTCTGTGCGTCCATCAGTAAACTCCAGCGTAACGCCATCTGCATGTCGTGTGACTGATTTTACCGGACTATTAAGCTGTACCTGCTCTGGATTAAGGCGATTAAGCAAAGCACGCACATATTGGCGCGATCCGCCTTTAATCACTGACCACTGTGGCCTGTCAGCCACATTCAGCAAACCATGGTTTTTGAAGAAATTCAGGAAAAACCGCAGTGGAAATGACGGCATATCGGCAAGGCCTGACGACCAGATGGCGGCCCCCATCGGCAATAAATAGTCATTCCGAAGTTCTTTGCCTAAGTTGTGTTTGGCCAGAAACTCGTCAATCAGTAAGTCCAGATCAGGATGGTTTTGCTCCAGCAGTGCTTTACCCAATTTGTTAAACCGGACAATATCGAGCAGCATACGCCAAAATGAAGGGCGAAACAGATTGCGACGCTGGGCAAATAAAGTCGACAGCGTATGACCATTGTATTCCAGACCCGTATCGGCTTTTTTCACCGAAAAACTCATTTGGGTGGGCTGTGATTCCACCTTAAGTTCGGCTAAAAACTTATTAAACAGCGGATAAGTCCAGTTGTTAAACACAATAAAACCTGTGTCTATGGCATAGTCTTTCCCTTCGACCTGCACATCCACTGTGGCGGTATGGCCCCCCAGATAAGAGCCAGCTTCAAATAAGGTTACATCATGCTGGCGCTGCAACAAATACCAGCTGATCATGCCGGAGATACCGCCACCTACTACTGCAATTTTCATTTTACCCTTCCTACTTAAAGCCGCAGCATTGTTGACTGCGCTTACTCGCCCCGGTCACATAGTGGCCTATGCTCCCAGGACCTCGATTGCTTGTCGCCTCCCTGCAACTTCACGTTGTTTGGGTAAAGGCCGTTCTTACGTAAAGCCGCAGCTTCCTTGACTGCGGTCACTGGCCCCGGTCACATAGTGGTTCTATGCTCCAGGGGCCTCGATTACTTGTCGCCTCCCTGCAACTTCACGTTGTTTGGGTTGAAGCGTTATTCGCCATTTTTTGCTTAATTTTTTTTGTGACCCAACCCAGCAGCGGAATATGTTCCAGTACCATTTCATTTAAGTCGTAATAGTCTCTGTGGTACGCAATTTTGCCTTCGCTGTCCCAGTGCACGACTGAGCAGCCATGCACAGAAATCGCTTTACCATTGCCAATAGCATCATGGGTAAAAGTCATGATCCAGCTCAGGCAGCCCTGACTTTCATTCGCTATTTTTGAGGTGGCGACAAAATGACAACTGCTTAATCTGGCATAAGCGTGAGAAAAATACTGCTGTAACTGCTCCAGCCCCAGCATATGATGAACGGGGTCGATAAACTCAACGTTAGCCGCATACAAGTGATGCAGTGAGTCTAAGTTGTTCTGGCTCAGGTTATTGTAAAAGCTCAAAAATTCATCCAGCCGTTCTGTCGCTTGGTGTTCATTCATGATCAGACTTATCCTGCGGTTTTTTAACAGTATGAAATAACTCTAAGGTGCGAAGCCTTGCTTTGCTGTGGTCCACCATGGGTTTGACATAGTCACTCCACAGCGGCAAAGGATGTGGCCAGTGAATTTGCTTTTTTGGCACATCAGCAAGCTCTGGCAGCATAGCCTTGATAAATACGCCGTCCGGGTCAAAACGTTCACTTTGAGTCACAGGATTAAAAATGCGGAAATAAGGTGCAGCGTCTGTGCCTGTAGAAGCGGCCCATTGCCAGCCACCATTATTGGCAGCAAAATCACCATCAATCAGCTTCGACATAAAATACTGCTCACCCCAGCGCCAGTCGATATGTAAGTCCTTCACCAGAAAACTGGCCACTATCATGCGTAACCTGTTGTGCATCCAGCCGGTTTGATTCAACTGACGCATAGCAGCATCCACTATCGGATAACCGGTTTTGCCCTCACACCAGGCCTGAAACAGCTGCGGATTATTAGGCCAGACAATACCGTCTGTGTCTTTTTGGAAGGCTTTGTGTTTAATCAAATCCGGAAAGGCCATCAGAATATGATGATAAAAATCCCGCCATACCAGTTCAGACAGCCAGACTGAAGCCCCTGATTTTTCTCTGTCCCAGTCGCTCGCCGCTTCCAGTTGCAAACGACTGATGCACTGCTGAGCAGATACAACCCCTATCGCCAGATAAGCCGACAAAGAAGAAGTACCATCTAAAGCCGGAAAATCCCGCTCTGTTTGATAAAAAGCCGCTTTGTCACGACAAAACTGCCGCATTTGCTCCAGAACCTTCAGCTCTTCCACCCCATAAGCTGCTGAACTGCCATCCCCTCGTTGCATCGTCGGTAACGCAGGCAATTGCAGCGTTACGTCAGCTAAAGCTTTGGGCTTAGGGAAGCAGCGCACACCGGTTTCACGCAAACGCGCCAGCCAGGTTTTCTTAAAAGGTGTAAAAATCTGATAAATACCCCCGGTTTTACTTAAGATTGAACCTGGTGGCATAACAGCTTTTCGGTCAAACCAAAAGCTGGTTTTGCCGGCATCAGCAAAAGTGGCGCTGACCTTGTTGTCGCGAAGCCGTTCCCGTAATTCGTATTCATTATGGCCATATAAAGCTTCTGCCCCAGCGTCGATAAATTGTTGCAGCAGCGCAGGTAAAGCATCGTAATGGCTGCCTTCAACCGCCAGTAAAGGAATATTCAGCAACGCCAGCTCAGTTTGTAACTGCACAACACGACGACGAATAAAATCTTGTTTGATGGGCGCCATAAAATGCTGCTGCCAGCTATCAGGTGTTGCAACAAAAAGCGCAACCACAGGCAAACCGGACTGACAAGCTTCAAACAAGGCCTGATTGTCATAAACACGCAAATCATTACGCAACCAGACAAGAGAAAATGCTGTGTTTTTCATCAGGCGCGTAACCCCAGTTCATCGGGAAGAAATGCCTGCAGATCACTAAGCAGCCAATCCAAAGAAAATGTCATATTCATCAGGCGCGTAACCCCAGTTCATCGGGGAAAGGCTGCAGATACTGCTGCGCCGCCACATACTGATGCGGATGTTGCGACAAATGGTGGCGCAATAGTGTCAAAGGTGCCAGTAAGGGCAAATGACCCTGCCGGTATTTATGGATCAGCTTCAGCAATTCCTGCTTGGCTTCGCTACTGAGCATTTTCTTAAAAAAGCCCTGCAAATGCATCAGCACATTGGCTTGCTGTTTGCGGGTCGCTTGTTGTTTTAAAGCCTGCATTAAATCCAGTAAATAACGCTGTGCCAATTCATCTGGAGCAAAAAGTTTCGCCTGAGCCACCAAGCGACCTAGTTCACGATAAGCTGTTGGACTATGCGCCATCACCAGAAACTTATAACGACTGTGAAAGGCCACTAACTTACCGACAGTAAAACCCGATTGCAGCATTTGCTGGTAGTCGTGACAGGCGAAAATGCGGGTCACAAAGTTTTCCCTTAAATTGCTGTCAAGTAAACGGCCATCCTCTTCTACAGGTAACCAGGGATAGCTATGCATCAGCTTCTGCGTGAAAACACCGACTCCAACTTTGCCTAACTGATTGCCATGCTGATCATTTAAACGCACCCGCTCCATACCGCAGCTGGGTGATTTGGCGCAGACAATGTAACCAGACAACTGCTTTAATTCCGGCAGCAATTTGTCGGTAAATTGTGCCATGGTGTCGGTGTGATCGATGCTGCTGTCTTTGCTGTTTACTAATCTCACTTGCTGATCCGCATTGAGCTGCAGCCGAATAGCTGGACGAGGTACACCTAAGCCTATGGCCTGTTCAGGACAGACCGGCACATAAGACACAAAAGGAGCAAGAGTGCTGTTGCAGAAGTCTGACGCTTTATGGCCGGCATCAAAACGCACTTTTTGTCCAAGCACACAAGCGCTGACACCAATTTGGATACTCATAATACTGACTCACAAAGAAGATCACGGAGATGACTAGATTTGTTTACAGATCAGCAGCTTCATTGGATCACTGCAAGTTAAAATATTTGGTAGTAACACACTAGTCAGGAGCCTTTGTTCAGATCGGAACACAGTGACTATAGCCTGCATAACAAAGTCGGTTAAAAAACGGCCAACACTGTGCCAATGCCCGGATGGGTGCCAGTGGCTCTGCGCACTGACCGGAGCATTTTTCTGGACGGCAAAAAGCTGCGCCATAAGGCGCAGCTTTTATCAGCACGAAAATAACTTTTTATTAGTAAGAATAACTGAAAGTTACACCACTAAAAGTCGAATAAGCTCTGATACCAACATGCCAGGTACCTGCTTGCGGATTCGTGATAGTACACTGCTCTGCATTACCGTCTAAGTATGGTCGGCAGTTGTATTGGCTGGTTGTTGGCTGGCTGTTGTAGCGCACATACAAATCTGCATCACCTGAACCACCTGCTATGGTAAAGGTTAAGGTGCTGACACCAGATGGGATAACGTAAGAACCCCGTAACCAGTTGCCCGTAGTGGCGGAGAGATTAGGATAAGTTTCACCACCTGTAGGAGGAGGGTTACCACCACCACCGCCGCTACAACCATTGGCGGTCAGATAATCCACTGCAGCTTTGGCCTGAACTATACCAAAACCAAATGAGTTGTCACGACCAGCCGTACCTCTGTCTTGTGCTGTTGCTTGTAAAGCGCTACGAATTTGCGGTGCTGTACATTGTGGATGGTTACTCCAGACTAAAGCAGCCACACCGGCAACATGCGGAGAAGCCATAGAGGTACCGCTGATGCTGTTGTAGCCCCCATTGTTCCAGGTTGAACTCACAGCCACACCAGGGCCTGCTAATTCCACCTGAGCGTTACGCTGGGAGAAACTGGCCAGATTACGGTTTGAATCCACAGCAGCCACTGAAACTACAGCATCATAAGATGCAGGATAAGACAAGCTGGTATTACCGGCATTGCCTGCGGCAGCAATCAGTAACATGCCGTCATTGTAGAAATTAGTCATGGCGCTTTGTTCAGTCTGACTGGAACTTCCGCCTCCTAAACTCATATTGACCACTTTAGCACCAGCATTCTGACAAGACTGAATACCATCAATCAGATCAGAAGCAAAAGTCCAGTTGCCTGAGTCGTTAAATATTTTAACAATATGAACCCCAGCCTGACCTGAAGGTAAGACCCCCACTACACCGTCATTGTTATTCAGTGCGACCATAGTGCCTGCCACGTGAGTACCGTGACCATTGCCATCTGTGGACCAGCTGCCATGGCCTGAAAACGCAAAGCCTGTCACACCTGAGCTCGGTAAATCGACATGATTTAGACGATAGCCAGTGTCAATAACACAAACCGGGGTGTTAGCCGCGTTGTTATCACTGACCTGATTGGCCTGAACCATTGAAATGCCATAAGGTGTGCTTTGCGCCATGGGTGTAATAACATCAAACAGATAACGCTTTTGATCCACTTCGATGTACTGCACTTCCGGATCCGACACCATGGCTTGTAACTGACGTGGATTTAATTCCAGCACACTGGATTTCACTGAACTTAAGTGTTTGATCACTTTGCCTTTGTATTTACGCGCAAAGGTTTCAGCTCTTTGCACTGAAAATGCAGCAGCAGACTGAGCGCCGTTTTGTAAAGAGCCTGTGCTGCCATCTTTATATTTAACGATGTAACGTTTGGTACTGTCATCACTTGGATCAATTGCAGCAACACTGGCAGCAGTGACAAACTCTGGTCCATCCACCGCAGCAGCGACAGCCACTGAAGTTAAGGATAAAGCAAAACAACCAGCAGTTCCCAGTAACAGTACTTTGTTTCTATTTTTCATATGTGTACCTTGTAAGAATTTTGAAGTCCTTGATGTGAAGTTGCATCCTGCGGCTCAAAACTTAGCAAGGCATAAAGATTAGTCTTTATATTATTGTTATATATTTATTATATATTCTTTACAATTGGTTGAATTTATTAAAACTTGTGACTTTTTGTACAGTAAGAGTTGTAGTTGCAACACCAGGACCTGATCAGAACAGTCTTAAAGGGAGTTTTTACAATAAAAAAGGAGTGCCCTGAAGGTACACTCCTTTTTTAACCACTAGATAAGGCATTACTTCTTGGCGGTGCCTACTTCGACTCTGCTTTTCAACTTCTGGCCAGGTCTGAAGGTCACCACGCAACGGGCTGAGATAGGAATATCTTCACCTGTTTTTGGGTTACGGCCTGGCCTTTGGTTTTTTACCCGCAGGTCAAAATTACCAAAACCTGACAGTTTTACCTGGTCGCCTGCTTCCAAAGCAATGCGGATCTCTTCAAAAAAAGATTCGACTATTAATTTTGCATCGCGCTTGCTGATGCCAAACTTGGTAAATAAACGTTCTGCTAAATCGGCTTTGGTAAGCGCCATTCTTAATCCCTCAACGTTGCGTTGAACTCTTTGCTCAGCACCTCGACCACGGAAGAGATAACCTGTTGGATATCTTTATCTTCAAGCGTTCGCGCCTTGTCCTGCAAGGTTAAAGCTATAGCCAATGACTTATGGCCTTGTGCTACACCCTGCCCTGTGTAGACGTCAAACAATTTTAGGTCAACTAATTGATTTCCGCCAACTTTTCTAATAGTAGCAAGGATATCTGAAAAACGCACATCAGATTTCACAACAATAGCTAAATCGCGACGGTTTGCAGGATATTTTGAAGTTTCCTGAGCTAAAACAATATGTTTATCACCAAATGCTTCCAGCTCAACTTCAAATAAAAAGGCTTTGCCTTTGATACCCAATTTGCGTTCCGCTTCCGGATGCAAGGCGCCAAGTATACCTACAGCTTTACCATCCCGGTTTAACTGAGCCGTTTGACCCGGATGTAAGGCGCTGTATTGACCTGTAGCGAAAGTAAAACACTCTGTAGCTGAAGTGCAGCTTAACAGCGCCTCCACATCACCCTTAACATCATAAAAATCAACGGCCCGCTCAGCCATGGTCCAATGTTCGTTGCCATAACTGCCAACAATCACGCCCCCTAAAACCGGCACCTGACGTACACCACCTTCAGCGTTCGCATCAGGGATAAATTTCAGGCCATATTCGAATAAACGAATACGGTTTTGCTGACGGTTCTGGTTGTATTGCACAGCTTGCAATAAACCCGGCCACAGGTTTAACCGCATCGCCGACATATCAACCGAAATTGGATTAGGTAATACCAAAGCCGCCTGACCTGGGAATAAAGCGTCCTGCACCTTAGGATCAACAAAACTATAAGTAATAGCTTCCTGATAACCACGGGCGACTAACAAGTCACGTAAGCTGTGGACAGAAATACGACTTTCCTGATGTTTGCTCATCGCAAGCGCAGCTTGTGGCGCTACATTAGGAATATTGTTGTAGCCGTAAACCCGCGCTACTTCTTCGATTAAATCTTCAGGGATTGAGATATCAAAACGGTAGCTTGGTACTGTCACCTGCCACTGGTCAGTTGACACTTCAACCTGCATACCTAAACGCTGGAAAATTTCAGTCACAGTCTCTGTCGCTATGCTGATACCTAAAATACGGTCCAACTTAGCGCGGCTTAACGAAATTTGTGCAGCTTTTGGCAGGTGCTGATCTGACACAGCTTCCACCACAGGGCCTGCTTCACCACCAACAATAGCTAACAACAAAGCTGTTGCTCTTTCCATGGCTGTGCGTTGCAACTCTGGATCGACGCCACGTTCATAGCGGTGTGATGCATCTGTATGCAAACCGTATTGACGGGCCATACCTGCCATTTCAACCGGAGAGAAAAATGCGCTTTCAAGGAAAATATCGGTGCTGTCTTTGGTGACACCACTGTGTAAACCACCAAAAATACCAGCCATAGCCAGCGCTTTTTCGCTATCTGCAATCACCAGTGTATTGGCTTTTAACGTCACTTCGTTACTGTCTAAAAGCACCAGTTTTTCGCCGTCTTTGGCCATACGCACATCAATATCACCTTCGATTTTTGCTAAATCAAAAGCGTGCATTGGATGACCCAACTCCAGCAATACGAAGTTGGTCACATCCACCACAGCATCAATAGAGCGGATGCCAGAGCGACGTAATTTTTCCACCATCCACAAAGGTGTGACAGCCGCTGTGTTGATATTACGAATCACACGGCCTAAATAACGTGGACAAGCCTGAGGCGCTGATAACTGAATGCCTTTGATGTCGCTGATAGTAGCAGCAACAGCGGCAATGTCCGGCTGTTTGACGTCTAAGTTATTCAGCACACCTACTTCGCGGGCTAAGCCTTTTAAGCCTAAACAATCAGCACGGTTTGGCGTTAAATCCACTTCAATGGCATTGTCGTCCAGCGTCAGGTACTGACGAATATTCTGCCCCAGCGGCGCATCAGCAGGCAGTTCAATAATGCCTTCTGAACTTTCGGCCATGCCAAGCTCAGACAAAGAACACAACATACCGTTGGACGGCTGACCACGTAACTTAGCGGCTTTAATTTTAAAATCGCCAGGCAATACAGCGCCTACTGTCGCAACCACCACTTTTAAGCCCTGACGGCAGTTGGCTGCACCACAGACGATATCTAATAATTCGCCAGAGCCAATATCGACTTTAGTGACTTGTAACTTATCGGCTTCCGGATGACGACCACATTCAACCACATGGCCCACTACAACACCGCTAAACTCACCGGCAACAGGCTCGACACCGTCTACTTCCAGACCGGCCATCGAAATTTGTTCTGCTAACTCATTGGTCGATAACTGCGGGTTGACCCACTCACGTAACCAGGATTCACTGAATTTCATTATCTGCTCCCGCTTATCTGAATTGCTTTAGAAAACGCAGATCGTTTTCGAAGAATGAACGAAGGTCTGTTACGCCATAACGCAACATGGTCAGACGCTCAACGCCCATACCAAAAGCAAAACCGCTGTAGATTTCAGGGTCGATGCCAACAGAACGTAATACATTAGGATGCACCATACCGCAGCCTAATACTTCCAGCCATTTGCCGTTTTTGCCCATCACGTCTACTTCAGCTGAAGGTTCTGTAAAAGGGAAAAAAGACGGACGGAAACGGATTTGCAAGTCTTCTTCAAAATAGTTATTGAGGAAGTCGTGCAAAATACCTTTGAGTTCAGTAAAGCTGACGTTTTTGTCGACCATCAAACCTTCGACCTGATGGAACATCGGGGTGTGGGTTTGATCGTAGTCGTTACGATACACACGGCCAGGGGAAATGATCCGCAGCGGAGGCTGTTCTGTTTCCATGGTACGAATTTGCACACCAGAGGTCTGGGTACGCAGCATCTGCTTTGGATTAAAGTAGAAAGTGTCGTGATCAGCACGGGCCGGGTGATGCGCCGGAATATTCAGCGCGTCAAAGTTATGGAAATCATCTTCGATTTCCGGGCCATGTTTGACTTCAAAACCCAGCTCACCAAAAAAGCTTTCAATACGGCGAATAGTGCGGGTCACAGGGTGCAAGCCACCAGCTTCTAACACACGACCTGGTAAAGTGACATCAATTTGCTCTTTTGACAGTTTTTCTGCCAACTCAGCCTGTTGCATCAGATCACGTTTATTGTTTAACGCATCCTGCACTTGCTGTTTTAAGTCATTGATCTGTTGACCTGCAGTTTTGCGGGTTTCCGGATCCATAGCACCTAAAGATTTCAGCAACTCAGTGATGCTGCCTTTTTTGCCCATAAAGGCAACACGTACCTCGTCCAGTGCGTTGATATCATTCGCTACAGCGACTGCCTGTAAGGCTTCTTCTAAAATGGCGGTTAAGTTCATCGCTATCCTCAGACCAGCGTTAATTCCCTGAGTAGCTGCAGCCACAGCTTTCTGGGCTGTGGCGTTACTCCCTTTGGGTAAAGATGTCGTATAAAAAGGTGGCAATAATACACCAGATTTGCGCTCAGGGCTTGGGTAAAATAAGGCTTTTTTTAGTTCAAAGGGCTAATAATCAGTGAGATAAGCTCAGCATATCTTTGACAAAAGGAATGGTCAGCTTACGCTGATGCACTATGGATGCTTTATCCAGTAAATCGAGAATTTGCACCAGCTCTCTAATATCACGTTGCTGACGGTTGAGTAAAAAGCGTGCCACTTCGTCCGGCAGCTCCATGCCACGTAAACGGGCCTTTTGTTGCAGCAGTTTTTGTTTATCTTCGTCGCCTAATAAACGCAACTGAAAACTGGTGCAGGCCTGCAAGCGTGAGACTAAATCCGGCAAGGTAATACCCAGTTCAGTTGGTGCCTGATCGGCAACAATAATCAAAGCTTTGCCCTGCTCTGTCATGCGGTTGTACAAATCAAACACCGCCACCTGCCAACTGATATCCCCAGCTATCGCCTGAATATTATCCAGACAGACAACATCCAGTTCTTCCAGTTGATCCAGAATACGGGGACTCCAGGCTTTAAAATCTTCCAGACTCAGCAACTGGCTGGTTAAACCCAGCTCCTGCGCCTGCACACAAGCTGCGTATAACAAATGTGATTTGCCACTGCCGCTGGCACCGAACAAATACAAAGGCAGTCGATGTTCAAAGGGAGTGGTTAAAAAATGTTTGATATAACCTACCACAGGGCTGGTTTCAGCCCCATAGAAGGTATCAAGAGTTTCATCTTCCGGCAGCGTCACTGCCAGAGTGTATTGCACCGGAGTCATTAGTTCGGAATATACCTGTAACGTAATACGGCAGGTAAAGCTTCTGGCACTGGCTCTGCTGCCTCTTTTGCCATTTCTGCCGCCATTTCAGAAAACAGCTCGTCCGCTGCATCTGTTGATTCGATTGGAGTGATGTGTTCAGCCTGGGTTTGCAGCGATTGGAAACGGCGTTCCAGCGATAAAGAATTAATAAAGGCACTGCGGTCTGCCGCCAATTGCACTTTAAACTTCAATAAATCAGCTTTACGTTCCTGCACTGTGACTTGTTTTACCGACAACATAGCTCCCAATAGCTGCTGGACCTTGACCTGATCAACAAAGTTAGTGAGGCCTTCGATATCCAGCTCAAGCTCAATATCTCCCTGCTGACTGCCTAACTGAACCGCAAATTTACCGGCAAGTTGGGCTGTCAAAGCTGTTAAAAACTGACTGGCTAATGCTTGCTGTGAACTGGCCAGCAGTTCATTGCTGACCAACTGACCAGCCTCATAACCTTGCCAGGTTAATCTGTATTGATCGGCAGAAGGCTGATCGAACAACAAAATCAGCGTTTGATCCGCGTTAAAAGGCAAACTAGCCTGCTCAATCAGCAACCAGTTACCAGCCCATACATCGTCCTGGGTCAAGGATGGCACATAGGCATCGTTGGCGGTAGGTAAATCTAACGGTAAACCAATAGCCAAGGCCTGTTGCTTTAAATGCTCCAACACAGGATGAGCAGCACCTTGCATAAATACCCGGCTTTCAGAGGTTTGCTCCACAGCCCAGAGTACGATGGCAGGGCGTCTGCTGCCCCAAATCGCGATCTGGTGCTGACTTAACAACTGCTGCACTTTTTGCTCGTCCAGCCCTACTTTTAATGCAGGCCCCTGCTCTGAACTGACTGCAGCAAAGGTTTTAATATAGTTACCGGCATTTTTCAGCTCGGCTTTGATAGCCGCTTGTTCAATCACTTGAGGATTAACTGTCACTTTCACCAAGACCTGCGCCAGTGCCTGTTGTTGCCAGGCACTTTGGCTTTGACCTGCAGGCACAACGGACTGATACAAATCAGTCAATTGTTTTGCGTGCGCAACACTCATACACGCTATCAAACATAATACAGCACTAAGTAATCTCATCTTTTACCCTTAACCTGCTAATACTCTTAACCAGCTAAAACAGGGAAAATACCCTTTAAGCCAAGACTGATAAACTCAATGGAGATAGCCGCCATAATAAGCCGAATCACCAGGTTTGCCCTCATAAGCGTGCTATTTTACCTGATAAGCGCATCAGGATCGCCAACAGAATAGCAACAACACCTATTTCTGCTGAAATTATAAGGTTATGAAGCCAGCCGTCCGCTTAGTTGGCATACAAAACAACAGAGCTGATGCCGACAAAAATGCTCAGCTCATACAGCTGACTCAGTATCTGCTGCCTTTTATTTGCTTTTGAAGGCAATTAAATTGAGCCTAATCATAGCGTTATTTTATTCATCCTGCACCGCTTGGCGCAGATACAGTAGTTTTTGATGCTTGCTGTCAGACTCTGTTCAAAGAAGGCTGCTGATAGTTGCAACAAGCTTCCGGTCTTCGCCAGAGGCGAAGGCGTGATAGCGGCGAAATGCAAAACTGTTGGCATTTCGAAAGACCGCTATCACCCTGCATTTTCGACATACCGTCCTTCCATGGACATCGTCGAAAATATGCTCCTGCATTTTCGACATACCGTCCTTCCATGGACATAAAAAAACCACCCGCAGGTGGTTTTTTTTAAATCTGGCTCCGGAGTCATCCGGCTTTGACTTTACACACTACCTACACTTTGTCAGACAGCTGCATAGGACTTTGGAAACAGGCACAAATGCATTCAGCTTTCACTTGTTTGCAAGCAAGCTATTACAGCTCTATATTATCTTTTCTGATTATTTGCACCAGAGTCTGATGCAAAGCCGTGATTTGATCGGCAGACAATACTTTGCCTGAGCTATCACGCCAGCTCAGGTTGGTGCCAAGGTCTGCTTTTGTCAGCACTAACTGATAGTCACCAGGAGTCAAAGGCACAGCAATAGTCTCTTTACTACCCCACAATGAATCCCAGAAGCCCGCTTCAGGTTGCTGATAAGTCAGGAAAAAAGTGTACTTGGTTCTATCCAAATCGTTAACCAAAAATCCATTCTGTTCAAACATCAGTTCTAACTGTGACCAGGCTACATCAATAGACTGGCCTGTTAGCATGGCCGCATTGCCTTCAGCATCAAATCCTGTGGTCAGAGTGATCTGACGTGACTGAGCTTTTTTCTGTCTAATCTGCGCCAGTTCTACCGTAGCCACTTTATCTACAAAACGATTGAGGAAGTAAACTTCTTCACGTTTTTGCGCTATCGCAGACAGTTTAGAATCTTTGTCAATAAAACGGTGCTGAAGTAACTGGACCCGCACACCTACAGAGCGACCATGGCTTTTAGGTTCAAATACCATCAGGAAACGACTTTGCTCTTTTTCGACCATGTTCTTCCATAACCAGAAACCTTCTTCTTCGAAACGGCTGACCCAACCGGTCTCAAAGACTAATGCGTCCTGATCTTTTTGCGTAATTTCGATTTGTTTTTCCTGACCAAAATCCTGCAGACTCTTTTTCAGGTAAGGCAATAACTCACCGGAAAACTCTGAACGTTCAAACCAAATCCGTGCTTCTTTTTCTTCTTCTTCCACTCTGCTATTGGTTGCAAGAGCCAGCACCTGCATAGGCGACTTCAGCTCCACTTCCGTCACTGGAGCGTTTGGCGTTGGAGGAATATCAAATTGTGCCGGTCTTTTCGCAGCGGCTAAACCAGCCGGAACTTGTAACTCAGCCACTGGTTTTGCCTCTGGAGCCGCTTGATCAGCAGCATCTTCAGGGAATAAAGAGCAACCAGAAATTAATAACGAGGCAGCTAAGCTTGCCGGGATCCAATACTGCACTATAAAACTCCTACACATTAATCTGGGCTTGTTTCAGCGCTTGTTCGATTACGCTTTGATGAATTGGTTCCAATCGGGTTAAAGGTAATCTTGCCATATCATCAGCAATTAACCCCATTTTCAGCAGTGCCCACTTACTCGGAATAGGATTGGCTTCGATAAACAACTGATGATGTAAGCCCTGAAGCTTGTGATCGAGCTGCGTTGCCAATTCTGTATTTTTTTCTATCGCTGCTTTTGACATCTGGGCCATCAAAGCAGGCGCTATATTGGTGGTCACCGAAATGACGCCATGGCCACCTTTTAACATAAATTCGCAGCAACTTGCATCGTCACCACTGAATAATAAAAAATCTGCCGGACACAAAGCCTGTAATTGCGCCAGACGTTGCATAGAACCCGTTGCTTCTTTAATACCCACAATGTTCGGGGTTTTTGCCAGTTCAGCCACAGTTTCCGGCAATAGATCCACGCCGGTACGACCAGGCACGTTATATAAAATAACAGGCTTGTCAGTGGCGGCAGCAACGGCCTGATAATGCGCCAGCATGCCTTTTTGCATAGGTTTATTGTAATAAGGCGTGACGGTTAAAAAACCTGCTATGGGTAATGCCGATAAGGTTTTGGTCTTGTCCACCGCATCAGCAGTTGAGTTCGAGCCATTGCCTGCGATCACGGGAATACGGCCATCAACCTGTTCAAGAACAGCCTTGAGCACTGCTAATTGTTCGGCAAAACTTAAAGTAACGGACTCGCCAGTAGTGCCCATAATCACCAATGCGTCAGTTTGATTGCTTAGATGGAAATCCACCAGCCTCTTCAGGCTGCCATAATCCACAGCACCATCAGGACCCATAGGGGTGATCAAAGCAACAATACTTCCGCTAAACATGCTAAAGGCTCCATAATTTTCAGGCTGCCTATGGTAATGACGCACGACAACAAACACAAGCAAGGGACTGTCACACAGGTGAAATTTACGCTAAATATGCTAAACTTCGCAGCCGTTTTTCATTCAGAGACATCAACTTAGCATGCCACAACAATTGGTCGTCACTGCAATAGGTGCAGACAGAACAGGGTTGGTCAGCCGTCTGGCGCGTCTGGTTACAGACTGTAACTGCAATATAGTCGATAGCCGTATGGCTATTTTTGGCAACGAATTCACTTTTATTATGCTGTTATCCGGTGATGCAGTGGCCATCAGCCGCATAGAACATTTATTGCCTGGATTAGGTTTTGAACTTGATCTGCTCACCATGACCAAACGTACATCTGCTCAGCCCACCGCAGCGGTAAGCGCACATTATGTGCTGGAATACACAGGTAAAGATAAAGTGGGCACTTTGGGTGCTATCACCACTTTGCTTGCCAATCATCAGATCCATATAGGTGCGCTGCGAACTGAAACGCTGACGGACGCTAAAACTCAGCAGCTGTTAAACCATTGCACTATGACGGTACAGTTGCCGCAAGGTGCGCAGATTGAACTGATTAAGCAGGACCTGTTTGTCTTACTTGAACAGCTTCAACTGACAGGGTGTTTTGAAGCTCAGCTATAAACAGAAAGTGAAAAGGAAAAACGATGAACAGATTAACCGCAGGACAACAGGCGCCGGATTTTAGTTTGCCAGACCAGACAGGTCAGATGGTACAGCTCAGCACTTTATTAAAACAAAGTCGTGTATTGGTCTATTTTTACCCTAAAGCTATGACACCAGGCTGCACAGTACAGGCCTGTGGTTTACGCGATAGTAAAACGCAATTGGCGAATTTTAATGTCCAAGTTGTAGGTATTAGTATTGATGCGCCTGCCCGTTTGGCGAAATTCGAACAAAAAGAGCAGTTAAACTTTACTTTGCTGGGTGATGAAGATCACAAAGCTGCAGAAGCCTTTGGGGTTTGGGGTGAAAAGAAATTTATGGGGAAAGTTTATGACGGTATTCACCGTATCAGCTTCCTTATTGAGCAAGATGGCAATGTCAGTCAGGTATTTGATAACTTTAAAACCAGTAATCACCATGATGTGGTGTTGGCTTACCTGAAAGGTCAGGCTTAACCCCGTTAGTCCTGTCCATCTGGATACCAGCCGCATTTTCGGTACTTTTTTACGGTATCCTTTATGCTCAATTTTTTAATCTGTTTAAAAAAGGATCCGTGGTATGCGTAAATTATCCCTGTTCAGCCTGATTGTCGGACTTAGTCTGACCACTCAGCCCCTGCTGGCTGAATCCTTAAAAACTGAAAAAGTAACACTGGACATGCAAACGCTGTCTTCCGGATTGAGCCACCCATGGGCCATGCAATTTTTGCCAGATGGCTCTTTCCTTGTTACAGAACGCACTGGCACTTTACGTTACATCAGCAAAACCGGCGAAAAAAGTGAGCCGATTCAAGGCGTGCCAGCTGTGCATGCCAAAGGCCAGGGTGGATTATTAGGCCTGGTGCTTGATCCGGATTTTGCCAAAAACAAAACTATTTACATCAGTTACAGTGAACCTCGCGATGGTGGTGTCAATGCGACAGCAGTTGCCAGTGCCGTACTGGATGGCAAGAGCTTAAAACAGCTGAAGGTCATTTTCCGTCAGGCTGAAGCCATTAACAGCAACCACCATTACGGTGGCCGTTTGGTGTTTACTCCTGCAGGAGAATTGTTTATCACTTTGGGTGATAGAGGTTCACGTCGTGATGACGCTCAAAAACTGTCAGGCCACTTTGGTAAAGTAGTGAAAGTGAATAAAGATGGTTCAGTTGCTGCCGGTAATCCTTTTGCAGGCCAGGCTGATGCCAAAGCCGATGTCTGGTCTTATGGACACCGCAATATTCA
Source organism: Rheinheimera sp. A13L (assembly GCF_000217935.1). Classification (GTDB taxonomy): domain Bacteria; phylum Pseudomonadota; class Gammaproteobacteria; order Enterobacterales; family Alteromonadaceae; genus Pararheinheimera. The sequence goes on along the minus strand of NZ_AFHI01000010.1, from coordinate 25,562 downwards.
AGGTGCAGCCATTCACCCACAAACCGGCTTGTTATGGACTCACGAACACGGTCCTCAGGGCGGCGATGAAATTAATATAGCAGCTGCAGGTAAAAATTATGGCTGGCCTGTGATCACTTATGGTGAAGAATACGGTGGTGGTGTGATAGGCCAAAAAACTAAAGAAGGTTTAGAGCAACCATTGCATTACTGGGTGCCATCCATAGCCCCAAGTGGTATGAGTTTTTACACTGGCAGTCAAATCAATGGCTGGCAAAACAACCTGTTAGTAGGCTCGCTTAAATTTGGTCAACTGGTACGTTTAGAACTGACAGGCGATAAAGTCAGCCATGAAGAACGTATTCGTATCGGTTCCCGCATTCGTGACGTGCAGGCAGGACCAGATGGCGCAGTGTATCTGCTGACAGACGAAAATGACGGTAAGTTATTACGTTTATCACCACAGTGATGAGAACCTCCTCTACATGAATTATTTACCTTTTAAACTGAGCGCTCTGGCGCTCAGTTTTTTTTCTGTCGCCTTAAGCGCAGAAGACAGACTTCCTGATGAAATCATTGTGATCACAGCTCAGGCGCAGCAATCTCCGTGGATGGGCAGTGCTGCCAGTAGTTTTCGTAAAGACTTTAACAACCCTTCGCTGCAAATAGATGCCGCCGCTTTATTGCAACATATTCCCGGCATTCAGGCCGACAGCAGAGCCAACTATGCTCAGGACAGCCGGTTAAGTGCCAGAGGTTTTGGTAGCCGTAGCAGTTTTGGCATTCGGGGCATTCGCTTGTTGCAGGACGGTATTCCGCTGTCCAGCCCGGATGGTCAGGGTCAGCTTAGTTCAGTGTTGTTGGATCAGCTGGCATCCGTTGAAGTGCTGACAGGCCCTCTTGCTGTCTTGTATGGCAATGCAGCCGGTGGTGTAGTGGCGTTGCAAAGCCGCTGGCCAACAGAAAACTCTGCTTCAGTGCAACTAAGCCACAGCCAGTTTGCCCGCCAACAGCTACTATCCGGCGCTTTAGTGCAGGGCAAGCATGCGACTTCACTTAGCCTGAAGAATGCAGAATTACAAAGCTCACGTCCACACAGCAATGCAAAAAAGCAACAAGCGCAGTGGTTATGGCAAAGTGCTTTTGATAACGAGCTAAAACTGCAACTGCGCTACGATTGGTCTTACGATCCTTTATTGCAGGATCCACTGGGGTTAACTGCACAGGAGTGGCAGGACAACCCTCGCCAGACAGCCGCTAATGCGCTGACTTTTGATACCCGTAAATTTAGCAAACAACAGCAATGGAGCCTGAACCTGTCGCAGCAACTGGATAGACAAAGCTGGCAGCTGGCCGCCTGGTCTGGTCAACGTGATGTAGGTCAGTATTTAGGTTTTGATGGTGCAGCCCCCACTTCGGCTGGCGGCGTGATTGATTTAAGCCGGCCTTATCAGGGATTGGATGCATCCTACAGTTGGCAGTTTAAGCAGCTTCGTTTAAGTGTTGGCGGCGCTCTGGAACAAAGCACAGATGAACGCCGGGGTTATGTCAATAATCAGGGTATACAAGGTGATTTGCGCCGCGATGAAGAAGGCGAAGTACAATCAGCTGATCTGTACAGCCGTTTTGTCTGGGATGTAAACCCTGACTGGCAACTCAGTGGCGGTGTGCGCCGATCTGAACTGGATTTTGATGTGACAGATTTTTATATCACGCCACAAAATCCGGACGACAGCGGCTCCACTTCGTTTGGCAAAACCTCAGCGGCTTTAGCCCTTAATTTTGCTCAATCTGAGCATTTATCCTGGTATATCAGCACAGGACGAGGCTTTGAAACCCCAACTTTTACTGAAATGGCCTACCAAAGTAATAGCGATGGCCTGAATTTGGGATTAAAAGCCAGCACCAATCAGCAATGGGAACTGGGGAATAAATGGCAGCAAAACAACTGGCGCTCCAGCGTGGCCGTGTTTTTGGTTGAAAGTGAAAACGAGTTAGTGGTAGACAGGTCCTTCGGCGGTCGCACCAGCTACCGTAATGCCAGCGAAACAAAACGGACCGGCGTCGAGCTGTCAGCATTATGGTTTGCTTCTGCTTCATGGCAACATCAATGGACTTTGACCCAACTCAATGCCAGTTTTGTGCAAGGCGATCTGGACGGTAAATTGCTGCCTGGTGTCGCCAAACAACAAGCCCAGTGGCAAATCAGCTGGATGCCGTTCCAAAGCTCTGAATGGATGCTGCAACTGGACACTTTGTATCGCAGCAAAGTAGCAACCAGCGATCAAAACCTGCTGTTTGCCCCTTCGTCTACTGTGTATCACCTGAAGCTGATGGGCGGATCCACTTTGCCTGCAATGCAACTGAGCTACTGGTTGGGTCTGGACAATCTGACCGATAAAAACTATGTCGGTGCTGTTGTGGTCAATCAGGCCAATGGACGTGCTTTTGAACCTGCATTGCCCCGTTCAGTTTCTTTGGGACTTAGCCTGAGTTTTTAATAGTATCGCAGGGCTTATCTTTCACGGGGTAAGCTCTGCATTTTGTTAAAAAACAGATTGTGTTGAACTTCGTCGGTTTTTTTCTGCCAAAGACAGTGAAATTAATCAGTGGCTTACCCACATTTAACTGAACCACTGTAGACTCCGTTTTACCCTGGCTTTGATAAATACCCTGATGCAACTTCAAGATCATCTATCTCTGTGTTGCGGTTACAGATTTATCAAAAAAAGCTGGGGTAAGCAGACCAAGTGAATTAAAATTGCCTGTGTTTAAAGCCGGTATGACTGAGTTCAAAAATAAATGAAGCAATTTGCAGTAAAAACACAACTCGTGAAGCTGAGCCTGTTCAGTTTATGTTTAGCTCTGGCCTCTGTAACTTCAGTTCAGGCAAATAATGCATTACCTGACATTGGTGGCAATGCCTTTTCCACCTTAACACCGGATAAAGAGAAGCAGTTAGGCGACGTGATGATGCGCCAGACCAAAGGCCAGTTGCCTATGGTGTATGACCCTTTATTGGATGAATACCTGAATGCGATGGGCAACCAAATGGTAGCTAAAGCTCAGGACGTTAAATTTCCGTTCCGGTTTTATTGGGTGAATGATAAAAACATCAACGCTTTTGCCACGCTCGGCGGCAATATAGTGTCCCATACCGGCACTTTGGCTGTGTCAGACAGCGAAAGTGAATTTGCCTCTGTGATAGCACACGAAATTTCTCACGTCACGCAGCGCCATATAGCCCGCTCTGTCGAAGCCCGTTCGCAAAATGGCCCATTAACACTCGCAGGTATTTTAGGCTCAATTCTGCTGGCAACAGTCAATCCTGAAGCTGGCATGGCAGGTATTATGGCCGCTCAGGGACTGGCGCAACAAAGTGCAATCAATTTTACCCGCAGTAACGAGCAGGAAGCAGACCGTATAGGTATTCAGCTGTTGGCCGATGCCGGCTATAACCCTTATGCTGTGCCTGAGTTTTTTAATAAACTGGCGGAAAAAAGCCGTTTTGCCAATACTCAGCTGGCTTTTTTATACACTCACCCTTTGTCACAATCCCGGGTTGCCGATTCACGTTTAAGAGCCGAACAATACCCTAAACGTTTTGTTGCAGACAGTCAGGATTATGCACTGGCCAAAGCCCGCGTAATGGCGCGCTATCACTACAAAAGCAAAGACGCCCAGAGCTATTTTTTACGCAAGCTGGCCGAACCTGGCGGCAATACCAAAGCCAATCAGTATGGCCTGGCTTTAGCTTATTTTGATGACAAGCAAGTGGAAAAAGCAGATCAAATTATCACTAAGCTGCGTCAGCAAGAACCGGATAATTTGTATTACATAGACGCTTATACTGATATTTTGCTGGCACAAGGTAAGGCTGAACAAGCCATGACCATGCTGGAGCAACAGTACCTGCTCAAACCTAATAACCAGGTGGTGACTCTGAATTACGCCAATGCCGCCATTCAGGGCAAAGCCTACCGACTGGCCGTTCACTTGCTGCGTAACTTACTTTATTACAAAAATGATATTTTCCCAGCTTATGAAATGCTGGCAGATACCTACAAAGCGATGGAAGATTTTGCACGTTATTACGAAGCAAGAGCTGAGTTATATTACCAAATGGCAATCTACCCTAAAGCCATAGATGACTTAAACGAGGCGTTAAATCATCTGGAGCCAAATAACAGCTTAGAAAACAGACGGATTGAAGCTAAGAAAAAACAATGGCAAACCGAATTAAACCGTCTGAAACGTTTATAAACTCAAGGCACTATTTATGATTACGCTATACCACAACAATCGTTGTTCAAAAAGTCGTGAAGCATTAGCACTGCTGGAGCGAAGCGGTAAAGATTTTTCCATCCGTTATTATCTGGACCAGCCTTTATCTGCTGATGAACTGAGCGTTTTACTTCAAGCGCTGCAGCTACCTGTCCGTGATTTATTGCGCAGCAAAGAAGATGAATACAAAGCGCTGGATCTGGCCAATCCTGTATTGTCCGAACAGCAATTGATTGAAGCTATAGTACTTCATCCAAAACTGATGGAAAGACCAGTGTTACAGGTGGGCAGCAAAGCTGTAATAGCCCGTCCTGCCGATAAAATGCTGGCACTGCTGGCATGAAAGCTGTGTTACTGATTTTGTATTATTCCCGTCATGGTTCTGTTACCGCTTTAGCTGAAAAAATTGCTATTGGTGCCCAACAAGCCGGCGCTGAAGTGATGCTGCGGACTGTGCCGGCTTTAGACGGTTCAGTGCCAGGCCTTCATCCGGTTGTGACAGAGCAGGACTTGCTGGATGCTGACGGCTTTGCTTTTGGCAGTCCGGTGCGTTTTGGCAATATGGCTGCACCACTGAAAGCCTTTTGGGATAACACCAGTAGTCTGTGGCTAAAAGGTGCATTAACGGACAAACCTGCCGGTGTCTTTACCTCCTCTGGCAGCATGCATGGTGGTAATGAAGCCAATTTACTCAGCATGATGTTGCCTTTATTGCATCACGGTATGCTGATTGTTGGCTTGCCTTACCTTGAACCAGAGCTGCATCATACCCAAACTGGTGGCACTCCTTATGGTCCAAGTCATGTCAGTGGTTTATCTGCTTCAGACAGCTTAAGTAAAGATGAGCATCAACTGGCGCTTCAATTTGGCAAACGTCTGGCATTAGCCGCTATCGCATTAAAAACTTCTGGATTCAGTACTTTATGACAAACTCTTCTGTCGCTATGGCCTCCTCCACCCGTCTTTATCTTTGGCTTGGCCGTCTTGGCTTTAGCGGGCTTTTTCTGCTGATCCCCCTCTGGGTTTTATGGCTCGCCCCACCAGAACTTGGCAGTGCCAAGGTTCTGCTTGCTCTGTTGTGGACACCTTTGTGGTTTCCGCTTTGGGGCATGATCACCGGCAAAGCTTATACCTTTGCCTGGGCGAACTTTATTGTCATGCTGTATATGATCCACAGCCTGACCCATTTGTGGATAAGTTCAGGCACAGAATTTTTGCTGGCACTGGTAGAGTTAGTGTTTTCTTGCCTGATGTTTGTTGGCTGCACTTATTACGCCCGTAACAGAGGCAGAGAGCTGGGTTTAAAAATCCCTAAATTAAAAGATGATCCAATAAGAAGCATCAAAGACTAATCTAAAGTAACAACGCCAGCGTACATAACCGCAGAGTAGTTAACGACATGCGGTTATGAACCCTACAATAGCTTTATTTCCATTGAATACCCTGCTGCTGCCTGAAGGCAGAATGCGTTTGCGTTTATTCGAACCCCGTTATTTACGCCTTATGAAAGACGCCAGCAGCGGCATCAGGCCCTTTGCCATCGCCAGTATTAATTCTTTAGTGAGCCAGCATCATCAGGACAGAATTTGCCCTGAAGTCACACTGGTGTCTATTGTTGATTTTGAGCAATTGCCTGATGGTTTGCTTGGCATTACTGTCGAGGGGACAGGCCGTTATCACATCAGCAAAAGGTGGCAGGAATACGACCAGTTGCATGTGGCAGAACTGACTCAGGTCCCATTTTGGACAGCACAGAACACCAGCGCTGAACAGCAGCTGTTGTGGCATAAATTACAGCTGGTGTTTAAACAATACCCTGAATTGGCCACACTCTACCCGCAGCCAGAACCTGACAATTTATGCTGGCTGGTGTCACGCTGGATGGAGCTGTTACCCCTGACACCTCATTTAAAACGTCAGTGGCTGCAGCAGGAGCTGACTGACACAGCCAAAGATCTGGAACTCTGGCTGGAAGACAGTCTGGAAGAACTAAGTTAATTTTTGCTGCATCAATGCGGGATTTAATTAATGCCCAGATATTTATGCACTTGAACACTTAAACGCCAGTTGTGCTGTTTACAGAATTCAATAGCAAGCTGGGTGGCTTTGGCTTTTTGACTGATCGGCTGCAGGTACACCAGTGTATGGGTTAAATCCAGACCCTGTAGCAGCTCCAATAGCTCCTCTATATGTTTTTCCATAGCCACAGGGTGCTTAATTTCATTAGCGCGTTCGAGTGCGGTACGCAGCACTTCGTAGCCCCCCTTCATATTCACTTTTGGCGAAACTGTGACAAAGGTGCTTTGCGGCGCGAGAATTTCAAAGGTACCGCTGGTTTCTATCTGAGTGGAATATCCGACAGAATGCAACAGTTCACACAAAGGCCGTAAATCATACATACAAGGCTCGCCACCTGTGATCACCACATGTTTAGCGCGGTAGCCTTTGTCGGCAAACAACTGAAGCACTTCGGTTGAAGATAAACTGCACCAGTGATCCGAGTCGGCTTTTTTCTCTAAAATAGCCGCAGGGCTCAGTTGCAGTTCCGGATCGATTTCCCAGGTCTGTTTGGTGTCACACCAGGAGCAGCCTACAGGACAGCCTTGTAAACGCAGAAAAATAGCAGGAGTGCCAGTGTAACTGCCTTCACCCTGAATGGTCTCGAAAATCTCGTTTACTTTATACACTTTGTGGGGTTTTCCTTTAGCTACAGGCTCAGATACAGTACAATGCGCGCCCGAAATTTTGCCTATTATAGCGAGAGAGCCTGACAGATGCCGCAAAAAGTTGTTGTGATCTATTCCGGCGGTATGGATTCATTTACCGTGTTGCATAAAGCCATAGCTGATGGTCATGAAGTCTATGCCCTGTCTTTTAACTATGGTCAGCGCCATGTTAAAGAACTGGTCTGTGCCCGCAGTGTTTGTGAAGAGTTAGGGGTTCCGCATAAAGTGGTGGATATTTCTGCGATTAATCAGTTACTGGCCGGTTCTAGCCTGATGGCGCCAGACAGCACTCATGAAGATATTCAAATTCCCGAAGGCCACTACGCTGCCGACACCATGAAATCCACTGTGGTGCCAAACCGCAATATGATTTTATTGTCTTTAGCCGTTGGTTATGCGGTGTCGCTGAATGCCCGTGCTGTGTATTACGGTGCTCATTCTGGTGATCACTTTATTTATCCGGATTGCCGTCCTGATTTTGTGCATAAAATGAATGAAGTTTGCCAGGTGGCTAACTACGAGCCTGTAGACATTGTCAGCCCTTACTTAAGCCAGACCAAAATCGAAATTTTACGCGATGGTTTAGCCATGGGACTGGATTACAGCAAAACCTGGACCTGCTACAACGGCCGTGAAAAAGCCTGCGGTAAATGTGGCTCTTGTCAGGAACGCCTCGAAGCTTTTGAACTGAATAACGCAACAGATCCTTTAGCCTACGAAGGTTGATGCAGGCTAATTTGCTCTAACAACTGTCGCAGCGGGTTGGCTTCTTGCTGCCCCTGCCGACAGACTGCATACATAGTTCTGAATAAACCGTGCTGCCCTATAGGCACAACAGCCAACAGCCCCTGAGCACGATAAGGTTCCATCAGCCATCTCGGTAATAACGCAACTCCCTGCCCTGCTGCAATCAGCTGCAAAATCTGACTGCTTTGCGCCACAGTTCTGAACTTTGCCTCCAAACCTGCCGGAGCCAGCACATAACGGTATAAATCCTGCCGATCCAAAGGCAATGGATAACCTAATAAAGTGTTCTGTTTTAGCTGCTGCGCTGTGATAAAAGGCTGCAATGCCAGTGGATGATCAGCACTGACTCCAAGGCATAATTCCATCTCAAACAAAGCTTCAAAATAACAACCTGCAAGCTCACGTTGGTCTGTGGTCAGCACTAAATCCAGTTCATCACTTAACAAGGCATCCAAAGCGTTGTGTTCAATTTCAGCAGAAAACTCGACCGGGCATTGAGGTTGCAACAGCCCAAAAGCTTTCACAGCTGGCATTAACCAATGAAAACAAGCATGGCATTCCACTGCCAATCGAATACGGCTTAAGCTTTTGCCTTTGAGCTGAGTTTCAGCCTGCGCCACTAAGGGCAGGACTTGGGCTGCCAACTCCAATAACAGCTGACCTTGGGGACTAAATGATACAGGCTGGCTTTTACGCAGATAAAGTGCAGCGCCAAGATAGGATTCGGCTTCTTTAAGCTGATGCGATAAGGCCGACTGCGTCAGGCACAGTTGATCAGCAGCAGCCACTAAAGTGCCGCTCTGCTGCAACGCCTGTAAGGTACGCAGCAGTTTTAAATCAATCATCTGCCCATTCCTTTATAACAAAAGTTTTCTTCATACTAACCATGCAATTCATTTGTTTGTCTCTGTTTAGCATAAACATCAATATTAGCCATGTAAACATCTGGACACCCAAACAAAAAAATAACATGCGTTAGTACATAACCGCGGCTTCCCTCATATTGGTAAAAATACGTGCGTTAAAAAGACAGCAGCGCTGTTTAGAGGCAGAGCATTTGTGGATCAATCCGGGCTGTGGCAAGAATTTGTCCATTCAGATTAAATATTAAATGTTAAGTATTAAAAAAGGGCCATCAAGGCCCTTTTGTTCTATCAAACCGACCTACTTAACCGGTAGCTCAAATTTGGCAAACATTCTGTCTATATCATCCTGATTACGTAGCATATTGGCTTTTTCCACCACTTCGCGGGTTAAATGCGGGGCAAAACGTTCAATAAAGTCATACATATAAGTACGTAAAAAAGTGCCCTTTCTGAAACCAATTTTAGTGGTCGAGGCCGCAAATAAATGACTGGCGTCTATAGAAACTAAATCTTTGTCCAAATCTTTATCCATGGCCATGGAGGCGATCACTCCTACGCCTAAACCTAAACGTACATAGGTTTTAATGACGTCAGCATCTGTGGCTGTAAAGACAATTTTGGGTTCTAAGCCCTTTTCACCAAAAGCACGGTCCAGCTCTGAGCGGCCGGTAAAACCAAATACATAAGTGACAATAGGATGTTCAGCCACATCTTCCACTGCAATTTTACGGCTTAAGCTTGCCAGTGGGTGATCATGACGCACTATCACGCTGCGGTTCCAGTGGTAACAAGGCAACATCACTAAATCATTAAATAAATGCATAGCTTCTGTGGCTATTGCAAAGTCTGCATCACCCCGAGAGGCTGCTTCAGCAATTTGTGACGGTGTGCCCTGATGCATATGCAAAGAGACTTTGGGGAATTTTTTCATAAAACCACTGATCACTGGCGGCAAAGCATAACGGGCCTGAGTGTGGGTCGTGGCAATATTCAACTTGCCTTGATCAGGCAAAGTATGTTCTTTGGCAACCGCCTTGATGCTCTCAACTTTTGCTAGTATTTGTTGAGCTATTTCAATAACATCTCTGCCAGCTGGTGTAACATGAGTTAAATGTTTACCGGAACGGCCAAAGACCTGAATACCCAGTTCGTCCTCCAGCATCCGCACCTGTTTACTGATGCCAGGTTGTGAGGTATACAAACTCTCTGCTGTCGCAGAGACATTCAGGTTGTGATTGAGAACTTCAACAATATAACGTAGCTGTTGTAATTTCATGTGTCAGTGATCCGTTCTTGGCATATGCTATAAACACTATACATATTCATCTGGATATTCCAACTTATTTTGATTTACTTGGAATATATAACCAATAGTAACTAAAAAAACTGCTGTTTGCTTCTCAATGGCGGTACAACGGGATCATCGGGGACTGTATGTCAACTTCAGACTCATCCATCGACTTTGCGACAGTGCTGGCGTCAGCTGCACATGATATGAAAAACTCCTTGTGTTTATTGATCCAATCCATTGATAACCTGCAACAAGAGCAGCAACAACTGGACAGCAACGGCCGGGAAGAATTGTCCCGTATTCATTACGAAGCCAACAGACTCAATATCAATCTGTTGCAACTGTTGTCCTTATACCGTATCGAAAAGAACCAGTTACCTTTGCAAATTGACCAGTATTATATCTCTGATTTGTTTGAAGAAATTCTTCTGAAAAATGAAATGTACATCAGTCAGAAAGATATTCAGGTCGAAGTTCAGGATGGCAGCGATTTACTTTGGTATTTTGACAGCGATCTGATCAGCAACTTGCTTAACGATATGTTCGTGAATGCGTTGCGCTACACCAAAAGCAAATTGTTATTAAGGGCAGAGCTGACAGCACATGGGCTGGCGATAGAACTGCATGATGATGGCCCAGGTTATCCTGAATTTATGCTTGAAAATGCCGATACGCTGATGAAAGATTTAAATTTAGCGGCTGGCCGCACAGGCTTAGGCCTGTTTTTTGCAGGGTTAATCGCCAAAGCGCACAAAAATCATGGTAAAACTGGTTTTATTCGTTTAAATAATGGGGGTTTGTATGGCGGAGCTATGTTCAGCCTGTATTTACCCTGATTTGCACTTAACATAGATATTTTTCAAAGCCCGGCTTAAAATCAGGCCACAGCTGAAATACCCCGATGAATCCGGGGGCAACGGAGTTTGGATGCTTTTTACTATTATTATTGTGCTGGTTGTTGCACTGGTGATTATCGCCGTGATTGTCAACGCAGTACAGCAGCATAAAGAGCGGCTAGCCGCGCTGAAAAGAGCAGAGTTTTCTAAACTCCGCACTTTGCTGGAAGAAACAGAAGACATTCTGCTGAATGCTGCCAATGTCCCCATGACAAAAGGCATCATGCAAATGTTGCTCAAACGTATAGCGGTTACACTCAAAGCTATGCTTGAACTGGAACCCAATTCGAAGGATTTGAAAAAACGTATTGGCGAGACAGAAGCCCGTTTAAACGATACAGCAGCTGGAGATATGGCGGTCGAAGGCTTAACCATGCCAGATAATGACAAACAGATTATTGGCATGATTCAGGGCATTAAAAAACTGCGGACTATTTTGCGCAGCGAACATGCCCGCGGTAATATAGACACCCAAACCGTAGTGCAGGAAGACAGACGACTGGAAATGCTGCAATTACGTATTAATGTGGAAAGCCAGATTAAAAGAGGCAATCAGGCAAGAGCAGGCAACATGCTGGGCTCAGCCCGTCAGTGTTATGAAAAAGCACTCACCACTATGTCAAACTGTGCTCACTCGGACGATTACATCACCACTCGTAAAAGTGAAGTAATGACCATACTTGAAGATATAGCGACTGAATTAAAAGAAGGTAACCTGCGCGACAGACAGAAAAAAGCCGAACAGGAAAACAATGATCTGGATGTGCTGTTCGCTCCGAAACGTAAATGGTAATAAAAAAGGCGCCTGAGGCGCCTTTTTTATTACTATGAAATTATTTTTCTTTTTCCTTAGTCACAACCCAGCGGCCATTTTCGTACCAGGCCGACCAGCCAGTGGCTTTGCCATCCTTTTCCGTCATCACATACTGTTGCTTGGTCTTACGACTCCAGCGGATGATGGTTGGATTGCCTGAAGCATCAGCCGCAGGAGCATCAGCAAGGTAATGGAACTTCGGCACAAGACGATCTTTAAAACGCGCTAATTCAGACACCAGTGGCGCTCGTGTTTCCCTGGATTTAGGGAAAGTAGCGGCAGCGAGGAACAAGCCTGCAGCACCATCACGCAACACAAAGTAGGTCTCTGATTTTTCGCATTTGAGCTCAGGCAAATGCACCGGATCTTCTTTTGGTGGTGCAGCTTCACCACTTTTCAAAAGTTTACGGGTATTTTTGCAACTGTCGTTGGTGCAACCAAAGTATTTACCAAAACGGCCTGATTTCAGCTGCATATCCGAACCACACTTCTCACATTCGATCAGTGGGCCGTCATAACCTTTAAGCTTAAATAGACCAGCTTCAACCAGATAACCGTCACAACCCGGGTTATTACCGCAGACATACAGCTTACGCTGCTCGTCAATCAGGTAATGATCCATGGCGGTGCCACATTTAGCACAACGTTTTTTATGACGCAGTATTTCGGTTTCTAATTCATCTTCATCTGCCACTTCCACCGCATCATCACCAGGCGTTAAATTCATAGTGGTGGTGCAACGTTCTTTTGGCGGCAGGTTGTACCCTGAACAACCTAAAAACACACCTGTGGATGCGGTGCGGATCCCCATCTGGCGACCACAGGTAGGACAGGCAATATCCGTCAGTACAAACTGATTAGTGCGCATGCCGCCCTGCTCTGGATCCGATTCTGCGGTTTTTAACTGCTGAGAGAAATCGCCATAAAACTGATCCAATACTTTACGCCATTGCAGTTCACCGTGAGCTATGTCATCAAGGCGCACTTCCATATTGGCAGTAAAATCGTAACTCATTAAATCGCCGAAGTTTTCGACTAAACGGTCGGTCACAATTTCACCCATTTTTTCAGCGTAGAAACGACGGTTGTCTACTTTGACATAACCACGTTCCTGAATAGTCGAAATAATGGCGGCGTAAGTGGAAGGACGACCTATTCCACGCTTTTCCAGCTCTTTTACTAAACTGGCTTCGCTAAAACGAGCCGGAGGTTTAGTAAAATGCTGAGCCGGCGCTAACTGTTCCAACTTCAATACTTCACCCGGTTTTACATCCGGTAATTCCAGCTCTTCTTCGTCTTTGCGCTTCTGAGCTGGTTGCACTTTAGTCCAGCCATCAAAACGTAATACCCGGCCTTTGGCTTTTAATTCAAAATCAGCTGCAGCCACAGTGATCACTGTGACATCATACTGTGCAGAAGGCATCTGACAGGCCACAAATTGGCGCCAAATCAGCTCATAGAGTTTACGGGCATCGGCTTCCATATCCTGCAGGCTGCTTGCCAAAACAAAAACATCAGATGGACGAATGGCTTCGTGCGCTTCCTGAGCATTGGCTTTGCTACCATAACTTAATGGCTGCTCTGGCAAATACTTAGTACCAAAATTTTGTTCAATATAGTCACGACAGGCGGTCAGCGCATCCACACTTAAGTTGGTTGAGTCGGTACGCATATAGGTAATATGACCGGCTTCGTACAAACGCTGTGCCAGCATCATGGTTTTTTTCACACCATAACCTAAACGGGTACTGGCGGCTTGCTGTAAGGTTGAGGTAATAAAAGGCGCCTGAGCTTTACTGCTCGATGGCTTATCTTCACGCTCAATGACTTCATAGCTTGCTTTTTGCAACACAGCCACAGCAGCATCGGTCTGGGCTTTATTTTCAGGTCTGAAGGCTTTTCCAGCCTGTTTAGCTACGTCCAGCTGCAGCGTTACACCTGCATTGGTTTGCGTATCCGCAGCAACAGTCCAGTATTCTTCAGGCACAAAAGCTTTAATTTCACGCTCACGCTCCACCACTAAACGCACAGCCACAGACTGCACACGACCAGCGGATAAGCCACGGGCTACTTTTTTCCACAGCAATGGGGAAACCATAAAACCAACAACCCTGTCTAAAAAGCGACGGGCTTGCTGAGCATTGACGCGGTGCTGATTGACTTCACCTGGTTCAACAAAAGCATTTTTTATAGCGTTTTGAGTGATTTCGTTAAACACCACCCGCTTAAACTTCTGATGCTCGCCACCAATAATTTCCTGAAGGTGCCAGGCAATAGCCTCCCCTTCGCGGTCTAAGTCTGTTGCCAGATAAACAGTGTCAGCTTTTTCAGCCAGAGCTTTCAGCTCTTTGACGACCTTCTCTTTGCCGGGCAAAATTTCGTAACGGGCTTGCCAGTCGTTGTTTGGATCTATCCCCATACGTTCAACCAGAGCCTGATACTCTTTTTGCTCTTTGCTGAGCTTAGTTTTGTCTTCTTTGACCTTATCTTTGTTACTGCTGGTGGGCAGATCGCGGATATGACCTACGCTGGATTTAACGATAAAATCGTTTCCCAGGTATTTATTGATGGTTTTAGCTTTCGCCGGTGATTCGACTATGACTAGTGATTTCGCCATTTTATGATTGAGATCCCTGACCTTTTCGCGTGCCGGTGGGCACTTCTTTTTTAACGTATATCCGCAAACTCAAGTTGTGACAAGAGAATAAGTTCATTATTATGCCAGAAGGTCACAATTTAGTGACTTTTCGCTGAATAAATCAGCGGGACCTGCATAAAGTAGCCAAAGCCGCAGCAAAACGGCTCGCCGTAAGGTGGTCAACAAAGTTGTGGCTTTGAGTACGCAGGGATATAACCCAAAGTAATTGAAGTGACAGCTAGGCAACAAGCGAGCGAGACCCCAGGAGCATAGAGGTCCTATGTGACTGGGGCGAGTAGCGCAGTCAACAACGCTGTAGCTTTAAGTACGCAGGGATATTACCCAAAGTAATTGAAGTGACAGCTAGGCGACAAGCGAGCGAGACCCCAGGAGCATAGAGGTCCTATGTGACTGGGGCGAGTAGCGCAGTCAACAACGCTGTAGCTTTAAGTACGCAGGGATAAAATGAAGCAACGGCCGCAATAATAATAAAAGCAGAGCCCCTTCCCAAAAAATGAAGGAATAAAGCAAAAATGAAGTTCTTTGAAGCAAATTTTGACGGCCTGGTCGGGCCGACGCACAACTATGCCGGATTATCCATCGGCAATGTTGCCTCGCTAAATAACGCCAAAAATACCTCAAGTCCAAAACAAGCCGCTAAGCAGGGTTTGCAGAAGATGAAATCCTTGTCCGAACTTGGTTTAGTTCAAGGCGTTTTGGCTCCACAAGAGCGCCCTGACGTCTATACCTTAAGACGTTTGGGTTTCACCGGCACTGACAGTGAAGTCATTAGTAAAGCGGCAAAACAAGCGCCAGCTGTGCTCAAAGCCGTCTGCTCTGCCTCCAGTATGTGGACAGCCAACGCCGCCACTATTTCACCCAGTGCAGACACAGCGGACGGTAAAATTCATTTTACCCCGGCAAACTTAACCAATAAGTTTCACCGTTCACTGGAACCCTTAACCACAGGTCGGATCCTCAAGGCCATGTTCAGTGATGATAAACATTTTGCGCATCATCAACATTTGCCGGACAACGATCACTTTGGTGACGAAGGCGCAGCGAACCATACCCGCTTATGCAGCGCCTATGGTGATGCTGGTGTTGAATTGTTTGTTTATGGTCGTTATGCCTTTGATTCATCAAAACCTGCGCCAAAACGCTTTCCTGCCCGTCATACACTGGAGGCCTGTGAAGCGGTCGCCCGCCTGCATGGCTTGTCTGAAAACGGCGCTGTGATGATGCAGCAAAATCCGGATGTGATAGATCAGGGTGTCTTTCACAATGACGTGATTGCGGTTGGCAACCAAAACGTGTTGTTTTTCCATGAGCAGGCTTTTGTTGATACCCAAAGCAAGCTGGATGAAATTCGCCGTAAGTTTGGCACAGCTGCAGATTTGCATTTTATTGAAGTAAAAACTTCAGAAGTTTCAGTGTCTGAAGCAGTAAAAACCTATCTGTTTAACACCCAGTTAGTCACCTTACCAAACGGCGATATGGCCATTATTGCGCCAACAGAATGCCGAGACAGCGACACTGTGTCTGCCTATCTGGAACAACTGACTGGTCGTGGCACACCAGTACGTCAGGTGCATTATTTTGATGTAAAGCAAAGTATGCAAAATGGCGGCGGTCCAGCCTGTTTACGCCTGCGCGTAGCAATGAGTGCTGCTGAGCATCAGGCAGTGAATCCGGCCGTGCTGATGAACGACAGCTTGTTTGTCCGGTTAAATCAGTGGGTGGATACACACTATCGTGACCAGATCAGCGAAGCTGATTTAGCCGATCCGCAATTGCTGATTGAAAGTCGTCAGGCATTGGATGAACTGACACAAATCTTAAAACTAGGTTCTGTGTATCAGTTCCAGCGTAATTAAGTGCCTGACACTTTAAGCGGCCAACGAGAATAACTGCCGCCTGGAGAGAGGCTTACATAAACCTGAATAAATAAGGCGGATACTTAATCCGCCTTACTTTTTTGCGTATTGTTTTACAACGAAAGCCGCTCAACACCTATTAAAAGGTGTTCGCACAACTGGCGTTAATCCCAAAAGGATTTCTGGCAGGAGCAGCAGTTTCGTCAGCCACATAATTACCTGACACAGTAGTCCTGAATTCACGACTGGAAACATTTTCTGAACCATCGGCAAAGCCTGTTACCGACAACAACAACCTTGTCCATGGCGCTATATCTTTAGGGTAGGTTAAATCGAAGGTGGCAATGCCATTGCTGTCTGCCTGGATAGTACGGGGGACTGTAGCCACATTGCCAGGCGTTAATTGACCATCGCCATTAAAATCCTCACCTTGGTCCAAAATACCATTGTTGTTTACATCTTCACTTTGACAGTCAACACTGGTGATCACCGGATCCCAGTATTCGAACTCAATCAGATCCGGTACTGCCATCCAAAAACCCTTGTTGTAACTCAATGGCAATACAGAAACGTTAAGCTGCTGACCGGCCACTGGGTTGCCTGACGAATCAGTCACTAAAACAGAAAACTCTTTTCTAAACAACGAAACACTGGGTTCTGCAACAGAGTTACCTGTACCAAAGCGAAAAAACAGGGTTCGGGTCCCGACAGAAACCGGCGTATTGCCACTGACCACAGGTGTTGTATTCAGCACTGTCGCCAATACGCTTAAGTTGGCCCCTGTACCTGCACCTGTGGTGTTATCCGCTGTAAATACGGTACTGGCCAGGCCTTGCGAATCTGTAATAGCAGTTGCCGGATTAATTTGCCCACCAGGAGCACCATCCAGCGTAAAAGCGACAGTGCGGTTTTTCACCGGGTTATTATTTGCATCCCTGACAACTGCACGCACCACACTTTGCTCACCAGGCCCTAACTGAGCTGGAAAGGCTGAAACCCCGACTGTATCAGGCACAGTGGCAACAAATTCAATCTGGGTTTGTGTCGTTAATAAATCAGTAGCGCCTGGGCGAATTTCTGTTGCCGCTATATTGGCAAAACCTGCAAAGCTGGACGCTACCAGAACTGAAGCTTGCCCTTGCAGATCTGTAGTTTGATCAACAGACACCTGGGTCAGGTTTCCCGTCAGCAATCCCAAAGTGCCTCTGGTGGTGGTCAAATTCAGAGCTTTATTCGTATTAGGTAAATTATTCACCAGCCACTCTACTGTGAGTTGCTGCTCTGTGCCCAGCGGCACTTCAATTAGGTTGGTATTTAAAAACTGGAACTGGTCGGATTGAATACTGATAGGTGCAACTGCAGTGGCCCCTAAACCAGTCACACGAAGTTCATCTGTGCCGCCCTGCGTTGCTCTGTAGGTAAAAGAGACCCGACCGCTATTGCCAGCAGTCACCAGCGAAGTACTGGTGATGGGGTTATCTAAAGCAGAAGTTACAGTTAAGGTCCGCCCCTGAATACCTTTGCCGTCAAAATCAGTTAGATCCGCGGTAATAGTCACTTCGTCAGACAACACCATAGAACGTGGTGCGCTGATAAGAATGGTCGTGCCCACCACATTGACATCCACAGTGGCGATCCTATCCCCGACTGCTGCTGTCACTGTAATAGTGCGTAAGGATGGATCCACGCTGCTGGATAAAATGGCTTTGGCTACACCATCAGTTTCAGTAATAGCGCTTACCACTTGCAGTTCACCTGAAGAGGAACTGAACTGCACTGTGACTCCGGGTTGCAATACGTTGCTGGTATCCAGAACAACAGCAGACAAAGCCACTTGTGCTGTGCTGCCTGAGCCTAACTGCAGGGTGTCGGCAATTAAGCGCAGTGACCCGACCGGTTTTTCAGGTTCTACATCATCCGCATCGCCAGCTGAAGCAAAGCTAATGGTATTGGATTGTCCACCGGTTAAAGTAGCCGCTATAGTACCGGCGCCACTTTTGGTTCCCACCAGCACACCTATTACAGCAACACCATTGCTGTTGGTTTGAGCCGTGCCGGCCTCATTATTAAAGTTAGCTAAAAGTGCATCGTTAAAACTAAAAGTCACCAGTTGACCCGCCATAGAGCGGCCTGTTGACGAAGTGAGAGTCGCTGTTAATGTCAGGGGCTGAGCTTTACTTACCTCTGCGGACACCGCAGCGGATGCATTCGTCAATACCAGACTGATGCTGATCACTTCGGTTGTACCGCCACCGTCGCCATCATCAGTAATAGTGCCCCCCCCACCACACCCAGCTAACAAGAACAAGACAACGACGACAAAGTAGCACCTGACTCTAAGCATCTGGACTCTCCATTGGATGCGCTAACTTATTGTAATTATTCTAGCTTAGTCGAAACTTATGCAGTGGGCTAAGTCCAGATGCAAAATAATTCCGTCAGTTGCGGTTTTTCTTTTGACTCACAAACTGTTAGGCTAAGCGGCATTTTCCGGGCTGATAATAAAATAAAAATGACTGCAAAAAAGAAACTAGGTCTAACCCCACGTATTTTGATTGGTATGGCGCTGGGCATACTGGTCGGTGCTTTTTTTAAATTCCTGTTAGCAGGTGAAGCAGAACGAACTTTAAGTTTGTTTGGCGCAGAGCTTGGCTTGCGGGCCTTTTTTGTCGACGGTATTTTTCACGCAGGTGGACAAATTTTTGTCGCCAGCTTAAAAATGCTGGTCGTGCCGCTGGTTTTTGTCTCTCTGGTCTGCGGTACCAGTTCATTGAGTGATGGCAGCACCTTGGGTCGCCTTGGCGGTAAATCTGTTGGTTTGTATATTCTGACCACAGCTGTTGCTATAGCTCTGGCTATCTTTTTTGCACTTCTGGTTTCCCCCGGAACAGGAGTACAAATGACTGCAGATGCACAATTTAGTGTGCAACAAGCCCCCTCTATTACTCAGGTTTTTATCAATATGTTCCCAAGTAATCCGGTGGAAGCCATGGCGAAAGGGGAAATGCTGCAGATTATCGTGTTTTCAGTTCTTTTTGGTTTAGCCGTTGCTTTAACGGGAGAAGCGGGTTCCAGAGTGCGGGCTTTGTTTAATGACTTAAACGAAGTGGTGATGAAACTGGTTGGTTTTATGATGGCTCTGGCACCTTATGGTGTGTTTTTCCTGATGGCCAAACTATTTACCACTTTAGATTTGAAAAATTTGGAAAGCCTGGGCTGGTATTTTAGTACTGTGCTTTTTGTATTGTTTTTCCATGGTTTTGTTGTTTATGGCTTATTTATCTCTGTTTTAGGTCGCTTAAACCCTCTGATGTTTTTCCGCAAAATGAAAGATGCCGCTTTGTTTGGTTTTAGCATGTCCAGCAGTAATGCCACCATTCCGGTCAATATGGAAACAACCACCAAAAAACTGGGGGTCAGCAACAGTATTGCCTCATTCACTATCCCTTTAGGTGCAACCATCAATATGGATGGCACAGCCATTATGCAAGGTGTGGCGACTGTATTTATCGCTCAGGTGTTTCAGGTTGATTTAACCACTATGGACTACCTGATGGTGATTCTGACCGCCACTTTAGCTTCTGTCGGCACTGCAGGTGTGCCTGGTGTAGGTTTAATTATGCTGGCCATGGTATTGCAGCAAGTGGGCTTACCAGTGGAGGGTATTGCCTTGATTATTGGCGTGGACCGTTTACTGGATATGACCCGCACAGCAGTGAATGTGACAGGGGATGCTATGGTGTCCTGTCTTATCGCCAAAAGCGAAAATCAATTTGATGCAGAGTGTTTTAACAACCCGGATGCAGGAAGAAACTCTTAAGTTTCGCCTCTAAGAAAAAACGCCGCAAATTGCGGCGTTTTTTTATGTCCATGGATGGACGGTATGTCGCAACTGTAGGGAACATTGTTGCGACGATGTCCATGGATGGACGGTATGTCGCAACTGTCGGGGTGATAGCGGTCTTTCGAAATGCCAACAGTTTGGCATTTCGCCGTTATCACGCCTTCGCCTCTGGCGCAGGCCGGATGCTTGTTGCTACGATTCTAACTGTTTTCACTACCTGAAATTTACCACTGGATTAAAAATGCCTTTTCCAGCAGTTGGCTGACCTTAAACTGACGCTGAGCAAAAGGTCGTCCTGTCAGATTACGAACCGCCACCAGCTGTATGGAGGATGCAAAATCAAATAAGCTTCTGACCTCCTGCTCTGTCACCGAAAATGGCGGACCAGACATTTCATCTTGTTGATACTCCAGACTCAATAACACTAAAGAGACAGGCCCCTGACAGAGTTGCTTTAACTGCTGCACATAGTCTTTACGCATCTGCTCAGGCAAAGCGATAAGAGCTGCTCTGTCATAAATCAACCCTATATAACCCAACTGCTCTGGCTTTAAGGCGAAAAAGTCACCTTGCCAGATATCAACAGCCGGATGACTAAAGTGCTGAAATTCGTTGTATGGAGAAGCAGAAAACTCTTGTCCCTGTTGCTGATAAAACTGCTGACAAGCCAGCTCTGACAGCTCAGCCCCAGTCACTTTGCCATGTTGTGCCAACCACCACAGGTCAAGACTTTTACCACACAAAGGCGCAAAAATAGCGCTGGAACTGTCCCGATTTAACTGCGAAAACAGCACAGGCAGCAGTGGATGGATTTCACTTTGATGAAAACCTATACGTTGATTCTGCCAGCAATTGTGCCAAAATTCCGCTTGCATGCATTAACGCCAGAAACTAAGTTGCGACAATTTGTTCAGGCTGGCAGTCAGCGCAGAGCTTGCCGCCAAACCGACTTTTTCCGCCAGTTTGCGTTTAAGCTGGTATTTCACCTGCACAACCTTTTTGGTTTTAAATTGCTGAACCAGATAGTCATCACTGGTTTGTAACTGATCGATTAAGTTTAAATCCAGGGCCTGATAACCAAACCAGTGCTCCCCTGTCGCCACCTGATCCATCACCAGCACAGGCCTGTGTTTAAACACAAAATCTTTAAATAAAATATGGGTTTGTTCCAGTTCTTGCTGAAACTTCTCACGGCCTTTGTCTGTATTTTCAGCGAATACGGTCACAGTGCGTTTGAATTCACCTGCAGTGAACTGCTCCACATCTATATGATTTTTTTTAAGCAACTTATGGAAGTTTGGTAATTGAGCTACCACGCCAATAGAGCCGACAATGGCAAAAGGGGCAGCTAAAATACGGTCGGCAATACAGGCCATCATATAACCACCGCTGGCTGCTACTTTATCGACAGCTACCGTCAGGCGGATATTTTGCTGCTTAATTCTGTCAAGCTGGGAAGCCGCCAGACCATAACCATGCACTACCCCACCCGGGCTTTCTAAGCGGATCAGCACTTCATCTGTTTCCGTTGCAACAGCAAGCACAGCTGTGACTTCTTCACGTAGTGCTTCTACTTCATGTGCATCCATACTGCCATTAAAATCCAGTACAAAAAGCCGCTCTTTTGGCTCGTCCTTTTGTTTCTGGTTTTTAGTCCAGGCCTTAAACGCCTTTTTATCCAGCAACTGTTGCTGTAAATCAGCAGTTAAATCAGCGTAATCTTCTGATAAATCGTTAAACTCCAGTTCACCCTTTTTAGCTTTTTGTTTAGCAGACAGCACAACAGCAACAATAACTGCGACAGCAATCACCACTGTGGCTGTTTTCGCTAAAAATAAACCGTATTGATATAAAAATTCCACTTCCATTCCTTCTCAAGAAAAACTACAGGCATTGTAACTTGATGGCGGTGATTGTGTCGAAAATATGCTCTGACCCTGATAGCTGGGTTTGATGTCAGCATTGGAACTGCAGCGCAGTGCCATCCTTGGACATCGTCACAACAAACTTCCGGCCTGCGCCAGAGGCGAAGGCGTGATAACGGCGAAATGCCAAACTGTTGGCATTTCGAAAGACCGTTATCACCCCGACAGTTGCGACATACCGTCCATCCTTGGACATCGTCACAACAATGTTCCCGACAGTTGCGACATACCGTCCATCCTTGGACATAAAAAAGCCCGGCATCAGAGCCGGGCTTTACAGAGGTTGAGCTATTAGTTAGCTGGAGCCATTACAGCACCGTTGGTGACCACAACACCTGCACCACGACCCATAAAGAAGCTTACGCTTTGGCCTTGCATTTCAGCTGTCGCTGCAGCACTGCCCTCAGGGCTCAGGATAGAGCTGTGGTTACCCGCAATAAAGCGGCTTAAGGCTGTGCCCGTCACTGGATAAGTACCAGCCACGTTACTTAAAGCTGAAGCACCTAATAAAGCAGCCAGAGGCTCAGTGCCGGCCAGAGGCATAGCAGCAGAGCGATTTGGGATCACCTGGTCTGGTAACTGATCCGAACCGTTGCCTACCACTTCAATGATATAAGTTGGGGTTTCAGAAGCCACCAGCATAGAAGCATAGTTATTTGGATCGCCAGCATCTGTTACTGTCTGAGCTGCAAAAGCAAAAGACGAGAACGAAGCGTTTAATGTTGCCAGTGCCGCTGGATTAGATACGGCAAGCGCCTGAGCAAAGTCATTAAAACACGCCGCATAAGGGGCACTCTGACCTGCACCACAGGCATTGTTGGTGGCAAAGTCAATGTAACCCTGAGCAGTGGCACCACCAGCACCTAACAATACGCTGGCTTTAATGGTAGGACCAAAAGAAGCTGACTCCAACAGGAAGTTAGCCACAGCACCACCAGGCATAGCTAAGGTAGCTGAGCGAATGTTATACAAAGCATCCAACTGAGCACTGCCTGTTGTGCTGTTGGCCAAAGCCACCATAGCAGTACCAGAGATTGCACCCAAAGAATGACCTAAGAACTGGACGTCCTGAGTATTTAACAAGCCAGGTTGGTTGTTAAAGTTCATGCCTAAACGTAAGCCCAGCATATCAGCGATACTCTGACGTAAATTGTCACGGGTCACCAACAGGTTCGACAGGTTCATATAGACAGTTGCATTACCATTACTAGCGTTTAATGGACCAAAACCACGGCTGCCATGTAACGGATGGTCAATCGCAATAGTGGCAAAACCGCGGGCAGATAAAGCACCGGTGATGGCAAGCATATCTTCTTTTTTCGAAGTAATACCATGTTGTAACATCACCACAGGCCAGCCTGCTGCTGGTTTCACCAAACCTAAAGCGGCACCGCGAACCTCATCAGGTACTGTGACCTGCACTGCTAAAGTTTGAGTGCTGTTTACTTTGGGGATCACGTTAAACTTGGTCAGGTGACGTTGTTTATCCAGACCAAAATCGCGTAAAGCGCCATTTGAAGCGGCATTACAGAAGGCATCATTCCCCGCCTGAGCCGGATCAGTAATACTGCCTTCTAAGGCTGTTTTTTGTGCATCTGTTAATGAAGCAATAATTGCGCCTGAGTCACAACGGGCCATCCAGCGGGTACTTAAAGGAGCCATTGGATTTTCTGCAGTTGCTGCCCCCAAATAATACGGCAGGTTAATAGTACCGCTGTATAACTTAGCCAGTTTAAAAATAAAACGAGGATCAGCCAGACTATCCGCTACAGTTTGTCCCGGGAACAATAAATCCGAAACCACAGCACCAGTATCAGCAAGAGCTACTGAAGGAGGAGTGTTGTTATTTAACGGACTTGGTGCCATTAACTGTTTAATAGTGGCAAATACCGGAGCTGTAGACTGGGTAGTGATAGCAGCAGTGTAGATAATGCCGGCTTTGTTAATCGACTGTGCAGAGACTGCATTTTCAAAACTGTTAATGACGCCTTGTAAAGCCAACTGAGCAGCTGTGCCTAATGGCTTAGTATTGATGTCCTGCTTGACCAACTCATAACTGCTGGAAGGTGCAACAGAACGGCCTTCACTGTCTTTTAACGCATCAGTGAACACCAGAATATAAGTGGTCGCAGGTTTTAATGGCTTTAACGGGATAACAGCAACGCTGTTGCCGCTGGCACGGGTCACATAATCAACACCAAAGGTCAGACTGCCAACAGCTTTACAAGCAGCGCCCCGAGGTACAGCACGACAATCTGCATCTGGTGATGCCGGGTCGCCCATCAGGGTTTCCACTAAGTAAACTGAACCAGGCTGCTGCACACTGGCTGCATCTAAGCTGACACCAGAGGTAAAGCTCAGTGCAATGGTAAATGGGTTTTGTGTTGACCAGCCATCTAACGCGCCTAAGGCCGTTGAAGGGTCTGCATAGTTAGGAGCAGCAAGATGTGCGCCTGCTGCATCTTTTTCGCCCGGCATAAACAAAGTACCATCAGTGGTGCCTTGTAATAATAAATCGTTAGGTGGTGATAACACACCGTTGGCTGGGTCATAGACTACACGTGATAAAGGGATTTGAACCTCACCACCTGTTTGAGTATCTTCTTTAATTTCGTCCAGTGATTCGCCACCACAACCGGCTAAACCTAACGCACTGGCAATAGCAAAGCTAAGCAAAAGCTTGTTCATATCTTCTCCCCGTGTCCTGTATTTTTCTTATTCTGCCCCTGTAGTTACCTAAAGGAGTCATTCGTTTTGTGATGTTAGCCTTTAACAGCTACGACCAGTTAAACTTAACCCAATCAGAAAAAATTCGCTAGCTCAAATTCAAGCTTGTTGAAGAAAGGTGCAAAATTAGTACAGAGCAGGTATGCTGCCGCCGTTTTTCAACGTCTGGGACCCCTTTTTATGTTTAATTATCAAGCTAAGCCTCAAGCACTGGCAGACAAAGTTATTCTGGTAACAGGCGCTGGCGACGGCATAGGCAAAGCAGCTGCGCTTTGTTACGCCAAACACGGCGCTACTGTTATCCTGCTGGGCAAAACCACGTCCAAACTTACAGCGGTGTACGATGAAATAGTGGCAGCTGGCTGGCCAGAACCCGCTATTGTTCCGCTGGATTTAAAAGGTGCAACAGCCAAACACTATCAGGACATGGCAGGCACTATTAAAGCTGAGTTTGGTAAATTGGACGGAGTACTGCACAACGCTGGATTGTTAGGGGTATTGAGCCCTTTTGAACATCTTGATTTGCCCACCTGGCAGGATATTTTACAGGTCAATGTCACAGCAGCGATGTTGATGAGTCAGGCTCTGATCCCAGTGTTAAAATTAGCGCCACAGAGTTCAGTTGTTTTTACTTCTTCAGGCGTCGGTCGTCAGGCCAGAGCCTACTGGGGCGGTTATGCCGTATCAAAGTTCGCCACCGAAGGTTTAATGCAACTGATGGCTGCTGAGTATGAAGGGTCAACACTAAGAATCAATGCAATTAATCCTGGCGCTACCCGTACCAAAATGCGTAGCAAAGCCTATCCGGGTGAAGATCAGTTGAGTTTGCCTACAGCGGAGCAAATTATGCCGTTGTATTTGTATTTAATGAGTGATGACAGCACAGCCGTGAATGGCCAGTCACTGGATGCACAACAGAAATAACCCCTGAAAAAAAACCGGCTCAAG
>NZ_AFHI01000011.1 GCF_000217935.1 Rheinheimera sp. A13L | reverse complement strand
TTATTTAACAAAACCAGTGACTGCAAAGCAGCTTTATAGCCTGCTAAAACGAGCCATTGCCGGTGATGAAATGGCGTTGTCGACTCGAATACTCCCGACACAAAGTCAACTCCGTCTTCAGGGGATCCATTTATTATTAGTCGAAGACAACGAATTTAACCGCTTGGTCGCTACGGAATTATTGAAAAATGAAGGCGCGACGGTGGATGTAGCAATAGGGGGCCAAGAAGGTATTGACGCAGTGTTGTCAGGCGTTACTCACTACGATTTAGTGCTAATGGACGTACAAATGCCAGGTATCGATGGGCTTGAAGCAACCAAACGGATTCGTGCTAAACCAGGCTTCGCACAACTGCCCATTATTGCGATGACAGCGAATGTTTACCTTTCAGAACAGGAAGCATGCCTTCACGCAGGCATGAATGCCCATTTGAGTAAGCCTTTAGATTTAGAAAAAATCATCGAATGTATTTTGCATTTTGCAAAACCTGCCAGTGCATCAGTACCGGAGCAGCAAAATGTTATAGCTAAGGTCAAGGATAACACTGGAACAGACCATAAAACACTGACAAGCATTCTCAAACGTTTTGGTGGCAACGTCACGTTTTTTAGGCGCTTGATTACCAGTTTTGAAACAAACTTTGAGCAGCAATTGCTTAGCTTGCAAGATATTGTGAACGAAAAAGACTGGGATGCTCTGCTTGCCTTATTGCATACCATCAAAGGCACCTCAGGGACTGCTGGTTTATCTTCACTTTATCAAATGGTGTGCAAATTGGAGACCGAGTTTAAGCTGGCGCATGGAAGAACAGACGCAAGTTGCGAAACACTGTCTGTTGGATTGGTTTCGAATTTAAGGCAGGTGGCAATGAGTGAAATGTCAGACATTCATCGCTTATTAGCAACGTCACCAGAAGAGAGCGCTGCAACTCCGTTAGAATTTTCAACCGAAGAGATCAAACTCAAGTTAACTCAACTCAAACGCTATTTGAAAGCTGGCAATCTAAAGGCGATAGATCTGGCCCAAGAGCTAAAGAATATCCTTAAAGGCAAAGGATCGGTTCAAGAGGAGTTGAATATGATGTCACATGCGTTGGAGACGTTAGATTTTGAAACGGCGATTGCGCAATTGACATCTTTAACTGAAAAGTTATGACGCTACAACTCTAGTTGCACACTGAGTTTTACCACCAGATTAGAGGTGTAATGGTGAACTGAGTTGAGTTCTGGAAAAAGAACATCCGCAAATAAGGTGTTGCGGACATTCGCTTTTTGCAGAAATTGTCTATTTCTTAGTCCGTTCCTCGCTTATTACAGACAACAGTGGAATCAGCAAAATACTGCGGCAATCCCCTACCCCAGCAACCTCTGCTTTAAAGCTCTGGCATAAGTGCGGCTGACTTTCAGCACTTTTTCATTCTGTAAGACAGCGTTGTATTCCGAGTTGCAGAGCGGTTGTAGTTTTTCGATATAGGTCAGGTTCACTACTGTTGATTTATGAATGCGGACAAAGACATCAGGTAAGCGCTCGTCGATCAGGCTTTTTAAACGGGCACGCATGACATAAGTCTCGGCCTGGGTGTGCACACACATATAGTCTCCGGCGGCGTCTATCCAGATAATGTCCTGATAAGGGATCAACTGAATGGGGTTGCGTCCGTCCTGGATCACCAGTTTCTGCCTTTCTATACAGTATTGCGGCTCGGCTGCTTCCCTGTTCTCAACTACAGTCTCATTTTTACCGGGCGCAGCGCTGCCACTAGCAATGCCACCCAGCTGATCTTTGGTTATTTCTGCAACAGCGGCCAGCATTTGTGCTTTGTCGGCTCTGTTGCTTGTAACTTCACAAACACGGGCTATAGCTTCTGCTAAACGCTCCATTTTCACTGGTTTTAATAAGTAGTCGAGGGCTCGCACTTCAAAGGCTTTGACCGCGTGTTGATGAAAAGCAGTGACAAAAACGATGGCCGGGCATAGTTCGGGCTGAAGTTGCCGGATCAGATCAAAACCGCTTTGCTCTGGCATTTCAATATCCAGAAAAATCAGATCAGGCGTCTGAGTGTTGATCAAAGTGATAGCTTCCGCCACGCTGTTGGCTTCGCCTGTCACCCGGATTTGAGGAAAAGCATCCAGCCTGAGCCGCAGGCCTTCTATGGCGGCAGGCTCATCGTCTACGATCAAAGTATTTAGTATCGTCATCTAACTCACCACCTGGGCAGGCCTGTTTGTTCCTGGGGGATGCTAATTTGGATCCAGGCGCCCTCGTCCTCTCTGTTGCCAAAACTAAAAGAGCTTTGACCAGGATAAATCAGCGCTAAGCGCTCTTCACAATTGTGCAGGCCTATACCAGTAGATAGGCCCGCAGAGCCAGCCTCAGGTTGTTCTGTAAAACCTTTGCCATTGTCCAGCATACGGATCAGCAACTGGCCGTTTTGCTGACTGAAGTTGACTGAAATAGCATAACTTTGTTGCGACATACGCATGCCATGTTTCAGCGCGTTTTCAGCCAGAGGTTGCAGTAACAAAGAGGGCATCAGCAGGCCTTTGACGTCATCGTCAGCCACTATAGACACATTCAGCTTATTTCTGAACCGGCACTGCTCCACATCAAAGTAAGTTTGTAAGATCAGTATTTCTTCGGCCACTGTCACTTTGGCTAAAGGATCTGTGTACAGACTGTAACGCAGCAAATCGCAGAGTTTTTCCAGCATGGACACCGCATGCTGATTCTCCTGCTTTAAAATTAAGGTGCAAATGGCGTTAATGCTGTTAAACATAAAATGCGGGTTCAGCTGATAGCGCAGCATTTTTAACTGCGCCTCTTTCGCCAGATGAATAGCTTCTGCTACCTTTTGCCGCTGCTCCATGGTTTCGAAGGTGGCTTTGGAGGCGTAATACAAGGCGGTCCAGGTGAGTAAAATAGTTAAAGAAGCAGAGTTCCAGGTGCCGAAGTCGAACCAGGTCATAGACTGCCACATCTGACCATAGAGCCACTGCAAGGTCAGCCACTTCCACTGAGTCCAGACCAGACAACTGACCAGGATCACCAGCAAATGCCAGAGAATTTTTAAGCGGGTTTCCTGCGCACTGACGCGGCCATACCAGGCCCGCAGCAACAGAGTTAACACAAAACCAAAGCTGGTATCCAGCAGCAGATGAGGCAGAGCGACCTGCCAGGGCTCCTGACTGGGAATTTTAATCATCAGCTCTGTCAGTACTGCATACACAGCCCAGCCACCACTTTGACAAAGCCAGAACAGCTGATTACGACTTAAAGATTGCAACACCATTTCATTCCAATGTAAAAAAACGAACAGCGGCGCTGACACCAGCACCACTGTTCGTTTTTATCTGTTATCAGGCAGCTAATTAGCGCAGCTTATAAGTACAGTGCCTTGAGCAGCTTCTGTACTTTTTTGTGCTGCAAGCACTATATCTGCTACCGCCAAACTATGCTGTCCGCTTGAGCTAAACACCAGCGCATCTGAGATCCGTTTTACAGCGGAGGCGTCAGCACAATCCAAAGCCAGTTCCACAGTATGCCACAGGCCCGGTTTTAAGTGAGCAAGTGGTTTAGTCAGCGACAACTGGCGCTTACATTGGCCTTGCTGATCACAAAGCACAGCCAGGCTAAGCTCCGATGGTAGGTGCTGGTCAAAGCGTAAACTAAAACGCAATGCCCTGGCTGTTTTGTATTTGGATGCAGCAACTGGCTTGATATAACGCAGGCTGGCTGATGCCTTTGACGCAGCATTCCAGCGCAATTGGCGTCCATCTTCCTGATAAGACAAATTCACCGACTGCATGGCCAAACTTTTGCCGTCTGCGCTGACACCATAAGGCGTGGTGATCAAAGCCGAAGAGTTTTGCGCAGCGCTATTTTGAGAGCCCGCTGCGCTAGTGTCCGATAACACCCAGGCCATATCTGCAGATAAGTTGCGTAAAAACAGCGGCTGGATGTCTTGATCCGAACTGCTTGCTGCTGTTGCTGATACCTGCTCAGACAATAATCCCAGCTCTGTGTGGTTGGCGTAGGTTAAACCATAACCATAAGCAAACAGAGGGTCATAGTTGGCATCGCCTTTGTTCAGCACAAACTGATCATCAGAACCTGGCCAGGAAAAACTTAGTTTGCCCTGAAAATCATAACGCGCTTTGCCCTGACTATCAGCCAGCAACACATCAGCCACACCCTGGCCTTCAGAACCTGGCAACCAGGCCACTACAAAAGCATCGGATGCGTTCAGCTCTTTATTGGTCCACAGCGGCCGGCCTGTTAAAAACACAGTGACCACTGGAATACCCTGCTGCTTTAGCTTTTTAATTAAGGCTAAATCGCTCTTATCGCCGTGCTGGTATTCCAACTGCTGAATATCGCCAAACCATTCGGCATAAGGGTTTTCGCCTATCACCACTACTGCTGCATCAGGTTTTTGACTGTAGTTGCCATCCACAGCCAGTTCCACTTTACCGCCCGCAGCTTCAACTTGTTGACGTATGCCCTGATAAACAGAAGTGGCATTAGGGAAATCAGCGTTGGTGTTGTCAGTGCCCTGCCAGGATACGCTCCAGCCACCAGCTTGTTTCGCTATGTTATCAGCGCCATCGCCAGCTACCAGCACCCGGCTTTTCGCTGATAACGGCAGTACTTTTTGGTTGTTTTTTAACAGCACTAAAGATTTTCGCACCGCTTCCCTGGCTAAGTCTTTATGCTCCTGACTGTTAAATACCGCCATTTGGGCAGATTCAACCCGGCTGGACGGTTTGCCACGCTCCAGCAGGCCCCAGCGAATTTTCGCCCGTAAAAAGCGTCGCACTGCGTCGTCTATCCGCGTCATAGGGATAATACCCTGCTCCACCTGGCGAATGGTGTTGTGGTAAAAGGCTTCAAAGTGCTCTGGCACCATCAACACGTCCACTCCGGCATTAATAGCACCGGCACATTGTTCTAAATCACAACCTTCGACAAACTTATGGCCGTTCCAGTCAGTGACCACAAAACCATCAAAACCCATTTGGTTTTTCAGTACATCGGTCAGCAGATATTTATGGCCATGCAAGCGCACACCATTCCAGCTGTTAAAAGACACCATAACCGACTGTACACCGGCCTGAATGGCCGTCATATAGCCTGCGGCGTGAATATCACGCAGGCCTTGTTCATCAACCAGGGTATCACCACGGTCTATGCCTTTTTCAGTGCCACCATCACCGACAAAGTGTTTGGCCGTGGCAATACGGCCAAAACCCTGCAGAAAATCTTTGCCTAAAGTGCCCTGCAAGCCTGACACCATCTGACCGGCATAAGCTTTGACTATGGCAGGATCTTCTGAGTAACTCTCATAAGTGCGGCCCCAGCGGTCGTCCCGAACTACTGCGACTGTAGGTGCAAAGCTCCATTCAATACCTGTAACCGCTACTTCTTTGGCAGTCGCCACACCAATACGGTGGATAAGCTCTGGATCATTGGCTGCACCTAAACCTATATTGTGTGGAAACAAGGTAGCGCCATACACATTGCTGTGGCCATGCATAGCGTCTGTGCCCCAAATGGTCGGAATACGGCTGCCATCTTCTTTGGCATCCACAGAGGCTTCATACATTTCATCTGCATATTTTAACCAGACCTCTGCCGACGCCCGTTTTTGGCCATAAGGCGCTGTGTTGCCGCCATTGAGGTAAGAACCAAAGCCGTACTTACGCATTTGTGCCACAGACAAATAACCAATTTCCGGCTGGATCATCTGAGCTACTTTTTGCGCCAGCGTCATACGTTCTAAAATCTGGTCCAGCACTTTTTCCAGTTCCGGGTCGCGTTTTAAACCTGTATTGACATAAGGCCACTCTACAGCGCTGTTATCAACTGGCTGCGCCGCAGCATAAGGCGATAACGATAGAGTCAACAGGCTCAGCAGAGAAATACTGCGTTTCATGCTGATCATTTGTTTTATCCTTTTTATCTAAGAAGCATTAATGAGGTATATATTCGATAAAATCATAATAAGCCCAGGCGCTTTGCTGATTGTACTGGCCAGGAAAGTAATAGCCCTGCTCAGAGTTATCGCCATGCCAGTGATTCAGCATGATCCGGGTTAAATCCACAGGCCAGGCATGGGCCGGAATTTCATTGGCGGCTAAGTGACCGTCGCCATTGTCCTTGTACAAAGTTCTTATTGTTTGCTCTTGCCCCTGAGCGTCATAAACAAACCAGCGGATCTGGCTGGTGTTCCAGTCAAAACCTATGGTCAGCAGGTTTTGTTGAATATTCAGACCGTACTGAGTTAAATCAATATCCTGCTCCCAACTTTGATAAGGGCCATTCACCGCCTGATAAATCACATTGGTATGCACCACGTTGCCAAGAGTGGGCAGAAATTCGATATCAATTTCCTGCCAGGCCCGCCCGGGCACATCCCACCAGGAGGTGTAGGTGAAAATGGACGACACAGTGCCTTTGGTATTGCCGGTTTTCAGCGCGCCCTGCACCCGGCCAAAGCCATAAAAATTCTTACTTTGTAATTCTGCACACTGGCCTGCGTTTAAAGCCAGGGTGATGCCATGTGATGCTGGTGTAATCATTGCGGGGGTAAAAGTACAACCAAAAGGCGAGCCGTTATGACCAGATCTGGCTTGCCAAAGAGCAGGGTTAAAGCCCCAGCTTAAATCATCTTTAAAGTAACTGGCCTGAACTTCCGACGTCAGAGCAAGCAGCATGGTAGCTGCCAGAACTGCAACCGTATTTAGTGAATGTTTCATCAAGGTCACCTGTGATGCTGTGAACAACACCCACTAAAAATACAAACAGTGGGTGTGTTACTTATGTCAGTTAGGATCAGAAATTAAAGCCAGCACGAACACCGTAATAACGTGGCATACCAAAGCTGCCTTTCGGGAAGCCTTTGCCGGTGTTACTCCATTGCTGCACAACTTCATTGGTGGCGTTGCTGATAAAAAGCTCAGCAAACCAGACTTGATCCTTAGGCTCGTATTTCAGTGACGCATTCACTGAAGTAAATGAATCACGGCTATCGTCGACATAAGCCAAAGCTTCATCAGGAACGGCAAAATCCATATCATCCAGATGTTTATCCAGGTTCCAGATGGTGTTGTAGGATTTATCCTTCCAATTCACATTAAACCAGCCGTGAATGTAACCGTAATCGGCTAAATCAAAACTGTGGGTGTAACTTAAATTGGCACTGTATTCAGGCACCATGGCCAGCTGATTCCCTTTCAGATTGGTCGTCAGTAAGGTGTTTTCCGGATCGATGGATTCTTCATAGGACAAGTCAAACAAGTACTCAGGGTCGTAGTCCCACTTGGTGATCCAATCATCCGTAATGCGGGCATCCGTCCAGGTGACATAACCCGTGATACGGCCACTTGGATAAGGTTTCCAGTCAAATTCCAGCTCAATGCCTTTAATGGTCGAACCCGGTACGTTTTGGGTGTAATAGGCAATCACCGGCATATTGCGGTAATCCAGCACAGGCTGACCATTACCATCCAGCACAGGGTTGCCATCCGGGTTTTCTATGGCCGCCAGACGCTCCACATTACCGATAGAGCCGACTGAGGCATATTGCATATCCTGATAATCGGTGTAAAAGAATACGGCCTGTAAATTCAGTGAGTTGTCTAACAAGCTGGTTTTTGTGCCCAGCTCATAAGTCAGTACTTGTTCAGGGTCAAACTGGGTTTCAAAACGCTGCACTTCGCCTGTTCTGTCATTGACGACTTCAAACACATCACCTATACCACCTGCTTTGAAGCCTGAAGCCACATAACCGTACAGCATAGTGTTTTCGCTGAAGTCGTAGTCAAGACCAAGACGGAAGTCGCTGTTACGCCAACTGCCTTTGCTGTCATTGGCAAAAGACGACTGATAAATAGCCGGGTTTTCAAAAGCGTTGGTCGGTAATTCAGACAAAATGGTGCGGTTAAACCAGCCTGGTGCACAACCATCGGCATTGGAGCAACGCAGAGTACGTCCGCCTTTGTCTTCTTTGGTTTCGTCACTGAAGCGATAACCCAGGGTCAGGTGCAAATCTTCACTCAGGTTATATGTAGCCTGACCAAAAGCAGCAAAAGCGTCGGTAGAACGGTCGGGTTGATCCCAAAAGGCTTTATCGTCCATCGGGTTGTCGTAATACCCTACAGTAGTGGTTTTTTCATGGAACAGGTTTACACCTGCGATCCAGACTAAATCGCCCAGCTCATCAGATTGCAGCTGCAGCTCAGTAGAGTAAGAACGGGCACCAGTGCCATCAAGGAAAAACATAGCGCCGTCCCAGACATCCAGACCTACTTCTGTATCCTGCGCCGACTGCCTTTTCATATCTTCAAAACCTGCTAACCAGACCAGGTTCAGCTCATCCGTCAGTTCATAATTCAATGTGTTACGCAGGTAGGTAATATCCAGCTCCAGTTTACCAGGTACGTTGACTACCGCCTGATAGGTATTGTCGCTTGGTAAAAATGTAGAACAGTCGCCACCAAATTCTGCCGGTCTGCCACGCAGTTTTTCACAGTTCACCATTTCGACAGAGCCTGCGCTGTCGTTTTTATAATACTGAAACACTGTATGGTTTGAAAAACGGCCAGCCGAAGGCTCCCAAAGGGTGCTGACGCGGAAGGAATGCTCGTTGGCATTGTTGTAAAAGTCACCTTTATCGGCTGGTGTTAAAGCACGCACTTTTTGTGCTTCCGGATCTGTGCCTGCTGCATCTATCCACCAGTTTTCGCGCTGAGTCAGCGTCTGGCCAATGCCCTGATAGGAGTTTTCGGAAATGACTTCGGCGTTTAACACGCCTTCTGGCAGATAACGGGTGTCGTATTGGTTTGGATCCCAATAACCTTCGACATAGGAATCACGTTTTAGCGTTTTTCCGGAAAACCGCACAGCAAAATCATCTGAAATCGGCAGGTTAAATACGCCACCTGTGCTGACTGCATTAAAGCGGCCTAACTCGGTATTGACGCTGCCATAGGTGCTGTCTAATTCTGGTTTCGCTGTCAGTACATTAATGCTACCAACAGTAGAGTTACGGCCAAACAAGGTGCCTTGTGGGCCACGTAAAGCTTCCACTCGCTCTACGTCGTACATTAAAGCCAAAGCGCCCTGCATGCGCGGTGAATAAATACCATCTAAGTGCACGCCAACTGCAGGGTCACCTAATTCGGTAATGTTGGTAGAACGAATACCACGCATGGTAATGACAGGAGCGGCCTGTTCAGAGGATACTGAAATGTCGAGGCCAGGCACTAAATTGGCGATATCCACCACATTGTTTACGCCATGCTGCTGCAGCTGGGTTTCACTCAGGGCTGAAATAGCCACTGGTGTTTCCATCAGTTTAGTTTTGCGTTTGGTGGCTGTGACTGAAATTATTTCCAGCGCGGTTTCATTGGCAGCAGCCTGTGCCGTGCTGGCTTCGGTACTGGTGTTGGTGGCATCAGCTTGCTGCGCCACGGCGGAAAAAGCGCATGCCATCGCTATCGCAAGCGAAAGTGCGTTACGTTTATGCATTGTCTAACCCCTGTCTGTTGATACTTTTTTGTTTTATGTTTTTTATGGCGAACTAAATGCCTGGGTTTGCCACAGCTTCAACCTTAATGGCATGCGAAACACAGAGATACAGAGATTCGACAAGGCGAGTTGGTCACACTACAACACGATTTAAGCTGGGTTATGGTGTTGGGTTCTGGCAGGAACTGTAGGGGCGTCCCTTGTGGGCGCCCGTTTAGTGAATGGATAACAAAACAAATATGGCCCCTGAAATCCAGCAAGCATTTGGCTTGTTATTAGACTATAAGCTACTGGCTACAATGCCAGTAACGCAGGAACTGGAGAACGCTATGAGTATGGCTGTTAAAAAAGTCTCACAAGCAAAACGTAAAGATCCCCTGATTGATTTTGCCAGTCTTGCAACAGTTGGCAGACAGGCATCCAAGGCTGCGCGTGAAAGAGCGTTAGAAAATGGAGTGAGCTTTACCTTTGCTCAGCACGGGATGATCAAGCGCCGCCATCCGGATGGTCGTACTGAAATTATTCGTCCTATGGCTAACACCAATGATTTCCCTACGCTTGAACAGGATTTATGCCGCGACTAAGGCTGATTGCCGGACCTAATGGTTCGGGTAAAACCACGTTAACCAACGAGTTGACGTCCGCAGCCAAAGCCTAAAGGTTCTTAATCACACACATAAAAAGCTCCATCTAATGATCAGTATTCCAGTTGCTAAAGCTTATGTCTGGCCTATAAGATTGGTTTTTATTACTCTGGCTTTTGTTGCTGATCTGGTTCTGGATAAAATCGCACAGGGTTATGTCATTTCTGCCGGAGGCACCAAATATCTGGCAGGAACTACGACGTTTTATACTGGCCTTTTGAAGTATTTAGTCCTGGATTTTGTTCTGATACTTTTGCTGTTCGCACTATGCCTAAGCAAGATAAGCATGACGATGAAAATTAGTTCCAACCTGCTAGTTCAGCTACACAATACGCCAGATTGCTAACCCAAAGGTCTTTCTACGACAAGCGCCCTGTAGAATTCATCACAGAAGGAATTGAAAATGCGCTTAGGCGAAAACTTAGTAAAACTGTGCTGGCAAATAGCCTTATTAGTCTTAGCGAACCTTTGGCTGCAAAAACCTCTGTACGCCTCGGAGGCCAATTGCGATACCGTTGACTCTTGCTACCAACAGATTTTACTGCATGCCGACCAGGAGCGTGGCATAGGTCAATATGCAAACACCTCAGATCGGGCCATGGTTGATCAACTTGCCAGTTTCGGTGAATCTGCGTTACCCAAATTATTTCAGTTGTTGGCAGATAGCAATGAAGGGCTTGCCAGTCTGGCTGCAGAAGGGCTTGCCAACAGACCCGCCCTTGATTCGACTTACTTACCTCAACTGCAGCAAGCCTATGCCAGAGGTGATGGCACACTAGTCCACGCTATTGCCAAAATCGAGCATCCAACGGTAGCGCCTATGCTTGTAGAGGCTTATTTATCAGCAACCTCAAGCCCATCAAACCAAGAAGCTATCGCACTTAAAACTATACAGAGGCAGGCTGTCCCACTGCTTTTAGAGGCAGCAGCTTGCCAGACCCACTGTTATGATCATAGCTTTTATTTGATTTCCTATGTCACCGAAACATTTGCGCCTGAGCAGCAACAATTGATGATTGATGGTCTGCTGGATTTAGCAGATAACCCTGCCCTGCCGCTACGGGTGCGAGAGGAGTCTGTTTCCACCGTCGCTCTCTTAGTGAACAAAGTCGATTACGTGCGATCACAACAAAGTCGTATTGTAAGTTTGTGCCATAACGACCTTGATTTAGCGCGCAGTTGCGACTTAGCCATGGTTAGACTTCAGGTAAAAGGGGCATGGAAAACACTGGTTAAGAAGCTAAAACAAACTAAGCAAAATTCATATTATGCAAGGCTGCAACTTGAAGAACTCAGTGCATTTGGCTTAGAGGCAAAATCTGCAGCACCAGTGGTCGAAGGTTTGTTAGCATCCGAAGACAACTATCTACGAGCAGTTGCCGCCGAGACACTGCTCTCCATCAACCCTGAGTATGCTATTCCGGTATTGATAAAGCTTATGCGTCAACCCACTGATGCAAAACTCAGTTATTTGATTGCGCTAAGACTCAGGCATTGGCCCGCTGCAGAAGTAAAAGCGGCCTTACAGCTTGTTGCCAGCAGCTATTGGTATCCTCCTGTACGTACTGCAGCTCAGAAATCGCTTGCAATACTAGCGACGCCTTCCAATTCGGCAGTGCAGAAAAATGCTCGCAGCGGCTATAGATTTGACGAAGACGATTTACAGACTGTGAGGTGTGAGCTGGCACCGCTACAAAAAATTACTGAAGCCAGAAAACAAAAACTTTATCAGGATGAAGATGAAAAGCAGCTAACCGCACTTGCTTACTGGGTAACGAATTCACAGTTCAGCAGCGATACAGAAGTAAGTGAAGATGCGTCATTAGTGCTGCAGCAGCTCGGTAAGTGGCCACAAAATCCAAAGCGTGTAGAGCACTTACCTAACCTTGCCCTGCGTGTAGCGGACGGTTGGCTAACTGGCCGGCAAAAGGGTGAATGGGGTGGAGAATTAATGTATATCGCAGATTCCGGCGCTAAGCAGCTCGTCGTCAGTGACAATATTGAGGATATTTATCGCTTGGATGATCAGTTGATCGCTACAGCTGGCTTAGCGCATTTAGGTGGCGACTATGGTCGGGTTTATCGACTGATCCGGCTTGCAGATAACTCAACAACAAACAACAAAACAGCTTATAGGGCGGATATCTGGCTGGAACTTCCAAGTACGGTGAAAAGCTCTTGGCTGGTCGAAGGCGGTGAGCTACTGCTTAACACCAACAAAGGCAGTATTTTAATGTCGGCGGATGGCGACTTACGCATGGCACCTTGTCGTGAGCTGAATTAATGGAAGAGCTCTTCTCTTTGATAGCAAGAGGCCTACTCTGGCTGGTAGTAGATATTTTATTTTTTAAGGTAAGTTACAGAGTCGGCTTTGTATTTTTCAGGCTTGTTACTACAGGACGCTACCCGCGTTTTGAACCAGAAATCGACGAGGTTGTACTCGGAAACAACTGGGTTGCGTTTGTAGGAAGCATAATTTTGGTATTGGCGCTGCTACTGATTGTCTTTTGGTAAATACAACGCCTCTACCTTTAGCAAATCATCATAAGAGAAGCAGAGCAAACCTGCTCAGTTTTCCACCAATCTCTTTAATCTAAGTCCAAGATCCACAACAGCATTTGCATTCATACAGCCTTTTTGCTTATGCTGCCAAAAGCACATAAAAGGCCGCAGCAATGATAGAACTTCACCAGTATTGTCCAGAGCAACAACAATGGCAGATCAGCGATTTTCAAACGCTGCGTTACCCCTTGTTCACCGATACTAAAATCTGGATTAATTTAACCGCGGCCAACCAAACAGAGCAGCAACAAGTGCTGGAGTTCTTTCGTATTCACCCTGTGATTGCCGAAGATTTCCTGCGTGAACGCCATCCTCCCAAGATGGAGTTCAGCGACAGTTTCAGCCTGCTGATTTTGCGTGGTTTTTCTGCCTCTGATTTCAGCGACTATCCGGGCCATAGCCAGATTTCTGTGTTGTTTAACGATCAGGTGATTTTGGTGAAATACCAAAGCCCGCTTGCCGACAACAAAATTGATCTGCCCTTTTCTTCCTTTGCAGCTACCACCCCATTTAAAGATTGGGTCAAAAAGTATATTCACGCTGTATCAGGTACTTATCTGGAAAAGTTACTACAATTTGAAGACGAGCTGGGTGAGCTGGAAGACAGCATGCAAAGCAACGGTAACGACCAGAAAATGGCGCAAATTATGAAATACCGTTCAGTGTTTCGCAAAGTTGACCGTAATCTGGCCTACCAAAAAGAAATGTTTTCCGACCTATTGTACGAAGAAGACGCCAGTCATCCATTTAAACGTCATTTTGAGCCTATAGAATTGCGCGATTTTTACGAAAAGTTTGAACGCCTGCACAGTATGACGCAGATGTATTATGACCAGTTAAGCGATTTGGTGGACGGTTATATGTCGACCTCATCGCATCAAATTAATGAAAAAATGAAAGTGCTGACCATGCTCAGCGCTGTGTTTATTCCACTGACCTTTATTGTTGGTGTGTACGGCATGAACTTTAAGTATATGCCGGAGCTGGATAATCCGTTCGGCTACTATATTACCTGGGGCCTGATGCTTGGATTAGCTTTGGGCCTGTTAGCCTTATTTAAGATCCGCCGTTGGTGGTAAAGCTGTAGCAACAAAGCAGACAGCAGGAGCGGTTTAATGGTTGAAAATACCCCACTGGATATTGAAGAAATAGTCCGTGACAGTTTTGATGAAAATGAAACTGAGCAGCTGGCAGAAAAACTGGACCAGTTAGAGCCG
Organism: Rheinheimera sp. A13L; assembly: GCF_000217935.1. Taxonomy (GTDB): domain Bacteria; phylum Pseudomonadota; class Gammaproteobacteria; order Enterobacterales; family Alteromonadaceae; genus Pararheinheimera. Next base: position 95,708 of record NZ_AFHI01000011.1, on the reverse strand, counting down.
GAAGAGATAGCTATTGCGCTTGAAGCTATGCCGTTGGAGCAGCGGGTCAGCACCTGGCTAACGCTGGAAAAAGAGCAGCAAATTGCCTCTTTGACCTATATGAGGGTCGACGCCCGTAGCAATATCTTCAAACAACTCGAAACGCCACAGCTGCATGATCTGGTTGAAGAAATTGATGTAGACGACTTAATCGAGTTACTGGACGAATTACCGGACGCTATTTATCAATACGCCTGCTCGCGTATGGATCAAAGCGAAAAGCGCTGGCTCGATCAGGCCTTAACTTATGACGATGAACAATGTGGCCGTTATGCCGATCACGATGTATTAATTGTCAGTAAAAATGCCAAAGTACGGGACGCTGTGCGGCTATTTAAAAAGCTGACCGAAGATGCCGAATATCAGGAAGCCTTGTTTGTCGTCGACCGCACAGGCCGTTATGTTGGGCTGTTGCAAGGCATTCGTTTATTAGGCCAGCCCAATCATATGCCTGTGGTTGAATTTATCGACGCAGAAGCCCCTGTAGTGCAAGGTGATATGGAGCTGGATACAGGCTCAGATTTAGTAGCCCGCTCCGGTTACAGCGCTTTAGCCGTTGTCGATGGCGAAGGCAAACTTTTAGGCCGTTTATCTATAGGTGAAGCGCTGGAAAACGTGCGGCGCAGCCTTGAAGGCCAGTTTATGCACACAGCGGGTTTAGACGAAGAGGAAGATTTATTCGCCCCAATCGTCAACAGCGCCAAACGCCGCGCTTTATGGTTAGGTATTAACTTACTCACCGCCTTTTTAGCGGCCTGGACCATAGGCTTGTTTGAAGCCACCTTGCAGCAAGTGGTGGCCTTAGCGGTATTGATGCCTATAGTGGCCTCTATGGGCGGTATAGCCGGCAGCCAAACTTTAACCCTGATTATCCGGGGTTTAGCTTTGGGTCAAATTACCCCACAAACCTATTGGACCTTAATGCGCAAAGAACTCAGCATAGGGGCTATTAACGGTGTGCTCTGGGCTTTAGTCATTGCAGGTATCACTTACCTTTGGTTTGGTGACTGGATTATTGCAGGCGTCATCAGCTTTGCCATAGTGATCAATATTTGTGTTGCGGCCTTCAGTGGTGTGGTGATCCCGGTCTGGCTGGAGAAAATGAAAATAGACCCTGCCCTGTCTGGTTCGGTTATTTTAACCACAGTGACAGATGTGATAGGTTTTTTTGCTTTCCTCGGTTTGGGTTCACTGTTTTTGCTTTAGTGTAAACTTTTTGATTTTTTACAGATACTTGGCAGTCAAAGCACACTAGAATAGTCTCAACTGATAAATTCCGGGCCTGATGATGGTGTTGTTATGAAAATTGCGGTCTTGTCGCGCAATAGTGAGTTGTATTCTACCCGCCGTCTTGTTGAAGCGGCGGAAGAGCGGGGTCACCAGATTGAGGTGATAGACCCGCTGATGTGTTATATGAACATCAACAAAACCAAATCCGGCATTCACTACAAAGGTGAAGTACTGGAGCATTTTGATGCAGTGATCCCCCGTATTGGTGCCTCCATTACTTTTTATGGCACTGCTGTATTACGTCAGTTTGAAATGATGGGCGTCTATGCGCTGAATGAATCCAGCGCCATCAGCCGTGCCCGCGATAAACTCTGTTCTCTGCAATTATTAGCCCGTGAAGGTATAGGTTTGCCTATTACTGGTTTTGCCGACAAACCAGGTGATATCCCAGATTTAATAGATATGGTCGGCGGCGCTCCGCTGGTGATTAAGCTGCTGGAAGGCACTCAGGGCATAGGTGTGGTGCTGGCTGAAACCCGCACCGCAGCCGAGAGCGTGATTGAAGCTTTTATGGGCCTGAACGCCAATATTCTGGTGCAGGAATACATTAAAGAAGCCAATGGCGCTGATATCCGCTGCTTTATTATCGGCAATAAAATTGTCGCCTCAATGAAACGTCAGGCCAAAGCAGGTGAATTCCGCTCTAACTTACACCGCGGCGGCACAGCCTCTATTGTAAAACTCAGCGCAGATGAAAAACGCACGGCTTTGGCAGCTGCTAAAACTATGGGCTTGCAAGTGGCTGGAGTGGATGTTCTGCGATCCAACCACGGCCCTGTGGTGATGGAAGTCAACAGCTCACCGGGTTTAGAAGGCATAGAAGGCGCAACCGACATTGATGTGGCTGAGCTGATGATCCAACATCTGGAAAAACATGTGCCTCTTCATCAGGCTCGAATGTTACAAAAAGCGCAGCAGAAAAAACTGGCCAAAAAGTAGGTTTCGATAACAAAAGGCAACCCCATGCTTACGGATAAACGACAGGCTTTTACTTTAGGTGGCACTGTGATCGAACCCGGCCAGCGGGCTGTGGTTGATATTCCTTTTGGCAAACTTTATACCCACACCGAGCTGAATATAGGGGCTCATGTGGTGCACGGTAAAAGACCTGGGCCTGTGCTTTTGATTACCTCAGCTTTGCATGGCGATGAAATTAACGGCGTCGAAATTTGCCGTCGTTTACTGAAATGGCCCAAGCTGAATCAGCTTAAAGGCACCTTAGTCGTAGTGCCTATAGTCAACACCTATGGCTTTGTGCAGCAATCCCGTTATCTGCCCGACAGACGCGACTTAAACCGCAGCTTTCCGGGCAGCGAAAAAGGCTCGCTCGGCAGCCGTATGGCCTTTCAGTTTACCGAACGTATTTTAAAACAATGCACTCATGTTATTGATTTACATACGGGTGCAATTCATCGCAGCAACCTGCCTCAGGTACGGGCCAGCGCCAAAGACAAAGTAGCGCTGCAAATGGCCGAAATTTTTAACGCCCCTATTATTATTAAAGCCGCCAGCCGTGAAGGCACAATGCGGGGCACAGCCAACAGTTTGGGCATTCCTATTATTTTGTATGAAGCGGGTGAAGCTTTGCGTTTTGATGAGCAATCGATCAAAGTGGGTGTGCGCGGCATTATGAACGTGATGCAGGATTTAGGCATGTTCAGCCCCAGCAAAAAAACCATCAAAACAGGTTCTTTATTCAGTAAAAAAAGTAGCTGGATCAGAGCAGAACACGATGGCATAGCCCGCTATTACGTTGGTTTAGGCCAAACTGTACAACAAGGTGACGTGCTGGCCCATATCTACAGCCCCTACTCTGACTTTGAAGTGGCAGTAGAAGCCAGCTTTAACGGCATAGTGATAGGCCGAAACAACTTACCTCTGGTAAACGAAGGCGAAGCTTTGTTTCATATAGCCGAAGTCAGCTCTTTGGACGAAGCAGAAAAAACCCTGGATGCCATCAGTGACGAAGTAGATGCCGCTATGCCACCAGTGTTGGGCGTGGTGTAAAACTACAGGTCAGAGCTAAAACTCTGACCTGTTTTGCTATGTCTGACTGGCGTTGCTGGTTGGTGCTATACCCACTGTGGTAATACGTTGCCCTACCATTTCACGCACATAAAGTGTGACTTCGCCGAAGTTTTTACTGGCCCCCACAGCAAGCGATTCTGCTAAAGCCTGACGTAATACCTCATCCAAGGACAAATGCCCGTCAGCAGAAAGCTCTATGCCATAAGAGTGGGATAAGTCTTCCACTTTGGTGTAGCCTTTTAATTTCAGTTCACCTGCTGGTAAATGCAGGTAATTACTTTTGGCTATACCAGAACAGACCAGATCAACAAAATCGCGGACTTCGGGTTTCATCACAATAAATAAATGATCGCCTGCATAAAGGAAAGTGGAACCCCGTGGCGGGATCACATCATTGCCTCTGGTGATCATCGCCACCACAGTGCCGTCAGGCAAGGCCATTTGGGATAAACGACGGCCCGAAGCGCGCGAACTGTCGCCCAACTGATACTCCACTATATCGGCATCTACATCACCTAAAGCGGTAATTTCCAGTGTAGCAGCAGGAGTTGCCGGAGCTGGTTCTGTTAATCCTAAAGCCCGCGCCATCAAGGGTAAAGTTGACCCCTGCACTGTGGCCGAAATCAGCACCACAAAAAACACCACACTAAAAATCAGTTCAGCGCCGGGCAACCCATACATCAGCGGATAAATAGCCAGAATAATAGGCACTGACCCTCTTAATCCAACCCAGGACACTAAGGTAATTTCCCGCATACTAAAGCCAAATAACTTCAGTACCGGCAGCACGGACAAAGGCCGGGCCAGCAGCGTCAGCACCAGCGCTATTAACAAGCCTTCAAACCAGACATCCAGCAAAGTAGAAGGGTTAATTAGTAAACCTAAGATCACAAACATAATAATCTGCCCCAACCAGGCCAGACCGTCGTGAAATAAGAAGGTACTGCGCTGAAACACAAACCTGCTGTTGCCTATCACTACCCCTGCAATAAAAATAGCTAAAAAGCCACTGCCCCCTAAATTAGCCGCAACACCAAAAGCCAGTAAACCAAAAGCCGCCACCATCACAGGGTATAAACCAGAAGTAGTCAGGTGAATACGGTTAATAATACGCACAGACAACCAGCCAGCAGCCAGACCTACCACTGAACCTATACCCATTTGTTGCACAAATAACATCAACAGGCCAGTGCCTGGCTCTAAGCCTTTCACCAGTACTTCTAATAAGCCTACAGTTAAAAATATCGCCATAGGATCGTTGGTCGCACTTTCAATTTCCAGCGTTGCTTTCAGCCGAGGATTAATGTGAATACCGGCGTTACGCAGCAATGAAAACACAGCTGCAGCGTCGGTGGAACCTACTATGGCGCCAATCAGCAAACCATAAAATAAAGACAGATCCAGAATATAAGCAGCAGCTACACCGGTAATAATGGCGGTAACCAGCACCCCAAAAGTGGCCAGTACAGAAGCGGGTTTCCACACCTGCCGAACAGAGGTCATTGGGGTTTGCAAACCACCATCAAACAAAATAATGGCTAAAGCCAAAGATCCGAGCGCATGCGCTATTTCGGCATTATCAAACACAATACCGCCAGGGCCATCTTCCCCTGCCAGCATGCCCACCATAAGAAACAATACCAGTACAGGCAACCCTAGTCTGGCCGACAATTTACTGGAAACAATGCCGAAGATAATTAAAATCGCGGCTAATAAAATAATTTGGTCAATCACAAACATAGATAGCTTTCTCACCACTAAAGCTGCACAACAGGCCTGCAGCAGAACTTATTTCGCAGCCCATGTCCTTCAGATTAAGAAGGCACAGTCTGCATGACAAAAAGTATGAACTAACTCAGCACTAAAGGAGGTGCCCTGGCGGAAAAACAGCGGGCTCTTGTGGTATGAAAAAAGCCGGGGACAACGGAATAAAGCTCCCCTACAACAGAACTAAAGCCAAACTGATGCCACAACACTGCAGTATGATCAGGATCAGCCGAATAAGCAGCATGCTTGACTAATTCTGGTTCGATCAGATGTGCTGCCAGTGCCATTCCTTTGCTTGTGCTCTGTAAAGCAAGCAAGTTTTCGGCAGCAGAATACGGCACTGCGGTACAGAATGAAGCGAAGTAAAAAAACAAGGCTATAAGACTTAAGTACTTCATAATTCGCAGTTAAAACCCAACTCCAGATGGCAATTTGACTATACCAGCAATTATGTCAAAACAAAGCTGAATATCCTCTGAGCAGAAACAGATCATCATTGATCTCGTGGCTTTAATCGCATATTCAACAGCGCCAGGTGTTCTTTGTTGCTTTTTTATGCTGTGATGCTGTAGTTGCATACTTTTAAAATAACAAAAAAGGATTTCAGAATGCGCCTGCTTCCCCTCGCCTGCTTAATCAGCTCAGCTTTTATCAGCACCAGCAGCCTGGCTGCGCAAAAAGACTTAGCTACAGCTATTCAGACCGATTACCAACAGCACCTTGAACCGCTGTTTAAGCATTTTCATCAAAACCCCGAACTGTCTTTTATGGAGTTCAAAACGGCCGAACGTTTAGCCAAAGAGTTAAAAGCTGCAGGTTTTGAAGTCACTACTGGTGTCGGCAAAACAGGGGTGGTCGCCATTCTGAAAAATGGTAAAGGCCCGCTGGTGATGATGCGCGCTGATATGGATGCTTTGCCGGTAGAAGAAAAAAGTGGTTTGCCTTATGCGTCCAAAGTAAAAAGCAAAGACTGGAACGGCAACGAAGTCTCAGTGATGCACGCTTGTGGTCACGATATGCATATCACCAGCTTAGTGGGCACAGCACGGCAGATGGTGAAAATTAAAGATCAATGGCAAGGCACTTTGATGCTGATTGGCCAGCCTGCTGAAGAATATGTAGGTGGCGCTCAGAGCATGCGCGACGACAACATCTGGGAGCGCTTTGGCACACCGGATTACGCTATGGCTTTGCATGTATCCAGTGAAATTGAAGCAGGAAAAATTGTCGCAGTTGAAGGTTCGCCCTACTCTGGCGTGGATTCGGTTGATATTCATATTCACGGCGTAGGCGCTCATGGTGCCAGCCCACACCGTGGTAAAGACCCTATAGTTTTAGGATCACAAATAGTACTGGCGCTGCAAAACATTGTCAGCCGCGAAATAGCGCCCAAAGAGCCCAGCGTTATTACTGTGGGTTCTTTTCATGCAGGTTCAAAACACAACATTATTCCAGACTCAGCCCATTTGCAGCTGACGGTACGGAACGACACCTTAGAAACCCGTGAGCAATTGATCAGCGCTATTAAAAGAGTGGCAACCAATATGGGGCGTGTTGCAGGTTTGCCTGAAGATAAATTGCCGGAAGTCACAGTAGACCCACAAACCACACCTCCTACAGTCAATGATATTCCGCTGACACAAAGGTTAAAGCAGCGCTGGGTGAGTCACTTTGGCAGCGATATTCTGGATCAGAATTACAAACGCCTGGGCATGGGTGCTGAAGATTATCCGTTTTTGATTATGAACCCAACTATTCAGAGTGTGTATTTCCAGATAGGCGGCACACCTAAGGAAGACTTTGAACGCGAGAAACAAGGAGGTGCTCCGGTGCCAAGCCATCACAGCCCATTATTTAAGATTGCGCCAGAGCCCGCTATAAAAGCAGGTGTGGAAGCCACAGTAGTCGCCTTGCTGGACCTGATGCCTAAACAATAAATAAGTCAGTAACTTCTCCATACCGGCTTGCCTCTGGCAGGCCTTTTTGTAAGATAAACTTACAATTGAGTTTCGACTCTGGCGGTAAATCAGGTTAGTCTGGTACTGCTGTCATCAGCTTTTTAACCCGGCCTGATGATGCCCATAATTAATAACTAAAAGGAAAACGCAAAGTGCGCCATTCATTATTAGCTCTTAGCATAGCCGCATTACTGGCAGGCTGCAGTCCGGCCCAGGACACATCAACCACCACCACGACCACAGCAGAAACAGCTACAGCAGCAGAAACCCAGGCGGCGTTATCTGAATCAGAACGCTTAAACCAGTGGTTTGAAACCAAATACGAAGAACAGCTGCAAATGAGCCCGCTGAGCATGACGTTTTTAGGCCGCAAGGATAAAAACGACCAGATTGATGACATGACAGAAGCAGCAGAAACAGAGCAACTGGCATGGCAGGCTGCCACAGTGGACGCATTAAAAACTCAGTTTGATTACAGTAAATTAGACACTGAAGCCAAAACATCGTACGACTTATGGATTTATCAATACGAACAAGCCCGCGATGCTGCCGCCTTTAACGCCAATGCCTATGTGTTTAATCAGATGCAGGGCCTGCATTCGTTTTTACCTCAGGTCATGATGAACTTCCATAAAGTAGAAGAAGTGGCTGATATGGAAGCTTATGTGAAGCGTATTGGTGGCATAGCCAAAGCTATCGCAGATTTGCAGCAACGCGCTGCCAGCTATGCTGAAGCTGGTGTACGTCCACCACGTTTTGCCTATGAAGGTGTGATAGAGCAGGTAAATAATCTGCTGAACGGTGCGCCTTTTAAAGAAAGCGATAAAGACGCCCCTTTATGGACAGATGCAAAATCCAAAGTAGAAGCGCTGAAAAAAGCCGACAAACTGGATGATAAAAAAGCAGAGCAGTTGCTGGCCGATGCTAAATCTGCCTTAACCACGCAATTTCAGCCGTCCTATCAGGCTTTATTAGCTTTTTTAACCAGCGAGCTGGATAAAACTCAGGAAAATGTGACTGGTGTATCCACTCAGCCAAATGGTGTGGCGTACTACAACCACAGGTTAGCTCAGTCAACAACGACAAATTTAACCGCAGATGAAATTCACCAGATTGGCTTAACTGAAGTAGACCGCCTCACCAAAGAAATGATTGCGATCAAAGACAAAGTGGGCTTTAAAGGTTCACTCAAAGAGTTCTTCACCTTTATTAAAACTGACTCTCAGTTCTTTTATCCGGATACAGACGAAGGCCGTCAGAGCTACATTACAGACTCTGAAGCCTACTTAGCTTTTATCGAGAAAAAACTGCCTGAATACTTTGGTATTCTGCCTAAAGCGCCTTTAGTGGTAAAACGGGTGGAAGCATTCCGTGAACAACCTGGTGCAGCTCAGCATTATTTCCCTGGCACACCGGACGGCAAACGCCCTGGGATCTACTACGCGCATTTGTCTGATATGAAACAAATGCCAAAAAATGAAATGGAAGCTATTGCTTACCATGAAGGCAGCCCGGGCCACCATATGCAGTTATCTATTGCACAGGAATTGACCTCAGTCCCTACTTTCCGTACTCAGGCACGTTTTACTGCCTATATCGAAGGGTGGGGTTTGTACTCTGAGTTATTGGCCAAAGAAATGGGTGCCTACCAGAATGATTACTCAGACTTTGGGCGTTTAATCACAGAAATGTGGCGTGCAGTGCGTTTAGTGGTCGATACAGGCTTGCACAGCAAAGGCTGGACTGAACAACAAGCTGTTGAGTACTTTAAAGAGAAAACTCCTGTGGCTGAAGGTGCAGTGGTCTCTGAAGTACGCCGTTATCTGGTGATGCCAGGTCAGGCCACAGCTTACAAAATTGGTATGCTGAAAATTTTAGAAATTCGCGCCAAGGCCAAAGAGCAGTTAGGTGACAAGTTTGATATCCGTGGTTTCCACGACACCATCTTAGGTGGCGGTGCATTGCCTCTGCAGGTACTGGAAAAACGTGTTCAGAACTGGGTAGACAGTGTGAAAGCTGCATAACGTCAGGTTCTTTGCTGTTGAAATGGCCCCTAATGGGGCCATTTTTGTTTCAGATCCAGCTTGCTAACACTTTCGCGTCAGTGTTAACCTTCTGGTCACATTTATATGAGTTACAGGGATGAAACAATGTACAAATCATTGCTGGTAAGCAGCTTATTGTTTTGCGGTGTGGCACAAGCTGATTTGCTGGACGCATTAAAATACTATGAAAAAAAAGACTACACCAAAGCTCAGGCGGAATTCGCTTCATTAGTGCCTCTTGGCAATGAAACTGCGGCTTTTAACCTGGCTGTGATGTATCAGGAAGGACAAGGTGTGGCTGTCGATCTGGCAAAAACACAGGCTTACCTGCAATTGGCTTATAGCCTTGGCGATAAAAAATCAGAGCGTCTGGCAAAAGCTTTATACGATCAGTTGCCCTCCTCAGAACAACAGCGGGCCAATGCCACTTTTGAACAGTTAGTTTCATCTGTTCAGATTAATAATCCGGCACTGGATGATGAGCCTGAGAGACCTATGCCGGAAGCCATCTCCCGCAAAGAACCCATGTATCCGATGTCAGCGGCCCGCAGAGGAGAGTTTGGCTTTGCCGATGCCCGTTTTCTGATTGATGAAAAAGGGAAAGTACAAGGCGTTGAAATAATCAACGAATACCCTAAAGGTACCTTTGACACGGCCACTAAAAATGCCCTGAGCACATGGGAATATCAGGCGACAGGGCAAAAACATATAGGCAGGGTGTCTTTGAGCTACACCCTCAGTGGTATAGCACTGCACAAAAAACGCCTGGATAAGCTGATCAAAGAGCAAAAATTGTTTGACTACGCACTGGCCGGCTCTCCAAGCCATCAATACCTGTTGGGCTCCTTACTCAGGCTGGTGAATGACCACTCCCATGCCAGACTGGAGGAAGAACCAAACAAACCATTTTCCCCGGATTTCAGTCTGCCTGCTGAGTTGTTTCAGCAAAAGTACCTGGCCCCCAAAAAATTAGCAGGTTTTAAAGGTCATGCTAAAGTCAGTACGGATGAAAAAGGCAAAGTCACTGCAGTGCTTGAAAGCAAACCGCTCAGTAAAACACAAGTGGAAGCTTTGTTACTTGGTCAAAAGTTACATGTCAAAGCCAAAGCTGGTCAGTATTCCATCAACACAGGGATCAAAAATGATGGTCAGGTTTTTATCCATAAAGTATTACAAGTATCGCCTTTTTACAGCAGCAATTACTGGTTACTGACCGCAGCCAAAAACGGTCATCTGGAAGCGCAGCGTTTAATGGCAGCCCGTTCAGATGAATGGGAAAACTACATGCTGCAACAAAATGATGCGGTGATACAAACCTGGGCAGGCGTCAGTAGAATACTCAAAGGTGAGCAGGAACAAGGACATGTATTGCTGGACAAAGCCATAGCTCAGCAGTATGAGGTGGCATCAGAGCTGAAAGCTGCACTTTAAAGCTCACTCTGTGATTCAACGAAAAGCCCACTTTGCGTGGGCTTTTATTTAACGTCCAGATTTTCTCTCCAGTGCCGCGTGCATATCTTCCAGGCGCACTCCTCTGGTATCAATGCCATGACGATGCAACATAAAGGCAGCGACCACCAAAGCAGCCATAATCACCAAAGCGGATAACGCCATCTGATCAAATAAGCCCATCACGCCAAGCAAGGCACCTAAAATGCCACCAAATTTTGAACTGGCGGCCACTATGCCAGACCCAGTGCCGCGTAAATGCACTGGATATATCTCGGCGGCATAAGGAATAAGCATAGCGATCACACCACTGGAACTCACCAGCAGCAGAGCAATAGACACGGAAAGCTGGGTTACCGATCGGCTGTCCAGCCAGTCAAATACACAGAAACTAAACAAGGATAAAGCCGTCAGCAGGATAAACAACAGCAAGGTTTTGATACTGTTCCAGCTGTGATACAACCAGATCACTAAGCCGACACCTGGCAAGGCAAAAAATGCCGATTTGGTAATAATGGCGCTGGCCTGCCCTGCCATGCCCATTTCACCTAAGTTCGTTGGCAGCCATAACATAAAGCCAAAATTAACCAGACCCCAGGCCACACCTGCAGCCACTAAACCCAAGGTAATGCCGGCATAATGCCATTGTAATAACTGCCTGAACCCAGAATGCTGCACTGCTGGCTCTTCTTCTACTACTATGCTGCTTTGATCCTGCGCCTGTACGCCGCTAAAACGCTGCAACACCAAACGTGCTTCGCTGGTTAAGCCTTTGCTGGCCAGATAACGTGGCGACTCCGGAATATAACGGTTTAAAAAGATCACCAACAAACCTGTAGGTAACCCCAGCATCCATAAAATACGCCAGCTAAACAAGGGTTCCAGTAGAGCTGCAGAGCCCGAGGCGGCCAGATAACCAGCCGCTGTGCCAAAACCACCTAAGGCCACCAGCAACCAACCTCTGTGTGCTGCAGGTATAGTTTCGGCCATCAGAGTAAAGGTAATAGGTAACAAGCCCCCTGCCGACATGCCCATTAAAAAGCACATCACCAGATTCCATTCAAAAGATGGCATAGCACCACAAATAGCAGTACCGATAAACATCAAGGCTGACAATAAAATAGCAGCCCTGCGGCCAAACAAATCCGCCATCATGCCCCACAATACTGAGCCTATAGTGGTGCCTGTTAACGCCACCAGAGCCAATACGCCAGCTTCTTTTGAGCTGATGCCATATTCTGCTTTCATACCCGGCATCACAAAACCTAAAGTGGCGGGTTTCATTACATCCACTATCACCGCAGCCATCAGCACCATCACTAAGGTCCAGTGTTCTTTATTCAGTGGTAACTGGTCGGCCACATGAAAATGTAATCTGCTGCTGTCGTTGCTACGCAGCTGGTCCAGCCGTGGCATCAAACCATACATGGCCAGCACTAAGCCAAGCGGAATCAATCCCATGCCAATTAACATGTTGCTGTCCATGGGCATACCCACCATCTGATAATTCATATGGGAAGCGTGGATAAACATGGGGATATGAGCCAGCACTCCCAGGGTAATGCCTATGCAACCCAGCCAAAAGGCCAATGGATGGTAAAAATTTAATCCCTGCGATTTCATCAAATTCGTCTCTGTGATTGGCCCCTGGTGAGGCACTTTTTGTAAGCGCAGAGCATACTGGGCAAATCAGTATTGCCGCAACAGCTATTTTTCGTGAAAGCCTTTGATTGGAAAACAAAAAATTGCGATGTTTTGATGGGCAAATTCAGCTACCATAAATCTTCACTCTGTCAGCCTTACACAAGACTGTATAAAGCTTTTCCCTACTCCACCTGAGGATTGTATGCGTAGTTTGTCTGTTGCTTTGCTTTGTTTATTCAGTGGTTTTGCTGTGGCTAAACCCGGTGAACTGGTATTTTCCAGTGACTTTGAACAAGACGCTCATCAATGGAATATTCTGGCCGGTTGCCAGCGTAGTTCCGAAATGGCCAGAACTGGTGTCAGCAGCTTGTTTTGTCAGGATGGCAGCAGCTCTTTAGTCAGCCGTTATCCGGTGTCAGAATTAGGTTTACTGGAGTTTTGGGTCAAACCTCAGTCGGCTTTTACCAGTTACCGAATTAATATTTTAACTTCTTCTTCTGTGGCTTTAGATGCACAGTGGCAACAGGTTGGCCTGGTGGAAGCACCGCCTGGCACCGAAAACTACATGGCACATCGTATATCTATTGATGATCCGGGCCGTAAGTACCTGCGACTGGATATTGAAACCTTGCACGGTGGTGTCGCTTTGGATGATGTAGTGCTGGATCGCATTCTGCTGGATACCGCTTTGCAGAAAAATGAGCAAAAAATTATTACCGGTATTCTGGATAAGCTGCAAACCAATAAAAACTATGAGCTGCAAAGCGAGTCGTTCCGCACTATAGGTAAAAACTATGCGGCGCAGCTGGAAAGTCAGCGCCAGTATCTGGAGTACGCCAACGCTATTTATTCAACCATTACTTTTGCGCTGGCAAGTTCTGAGCGCAATAAAATGTCGAATCCTATGGCCTATTCATCGTTCCGCACTATTTTAGCCGATACCAAAAGAGTGGCCTCCCCTCTGCAACAAGCCAGGTTAAATTCGATGGTGAAACCTTTTGGTGATTTAACTACGGCCACTTTAACTGTGGTCAGCGGCGGTTTATATGCCGCTTTTGCTGAACCTTTTAAGTCCTTTCTGGCCACAGCTTTTGATAAATCCAATTATGAAAATGCCGATTTAAACCGTAAAGACCGCAAATTTGCCGAAGAAAACGGCTTAAAAATTTATGAGCAGGCCGAGAAGTTTTTAACCGAGCTGGAACGTGAACTGGTGCAGGTGTCTGCGCTGGAAAACGATTTGCAGCACATGCTAAAAATGGTGGAACTGTTCCGTAAAGATTTAGACAAACATCTGCGCAATTATATACAGCATGCAGGACTTGCCCGCACTCAGGAAAATTACAGTCGTGTGATGAGTAAAGAAGAATCTATTCGTGCTCTGGTGATTAGCGAGGTCGGCGAAAACGTCACCAATAAAGCTCAGGGGTATCTGGCTGCCAACAACAATACCCAGCTTATTCAATACATGCTGAAAACTTCAGAGCAGCTCGAAGGCATGCAGGAATTTAAAGAACGCTTTAACCAAATTACGTCGTCAGCTATTACCTTCTACGACAAATTTGAGCGATCCGTTGCGCCGGATCAAAACCCCTTTACTGACGCCAAAGATAAAGCCGCATGGGAGCAACACGCACAAAAAGCCCGCACTTATATCAGGCAGTCAAAAGAGGCATTTGCAAAAGCTTATATGTAAGTGGGGAGAACCAGTCAAAGCACAGCGGCTTTGACTGGTTTCAGAACACAAGATTATTTAGCGGTACGTGGCTTAGCTTTAGGTTTGGCTTTTGGCTTCACTTTATTGGCACTGTCCAGATCGATCTGCGTTTCACTGGCTTTGTTTGAACGGCCTGACAATACCTTACGCGAAATACTTTTTAACAGGGATTGACGATTGCTCACTTCAAATCCAGGTGTGATAACACGTTGGATAGTGCTGCCAATCAGCTTTTGAATACGCTCTAAAGTTTGCTCTTCTTCACGGCTGACAAATGAAATCGCCTGGCCTTCAGCACCAGCACGGCCGGTACGACCTATACGATGGACATAATCTTCCGGCAGATACGGCAGGTTAAAGTTCACTACATAATCAAGGCCTTGAATATCCAGACCACGGGCAGCGACTTCAGTGGCAATTAACACCTGCAACTTAGCGGATTTAAAATCTGCAATAGCACGACGACGAGCGCCCTGACTTTTATCGCCATGGCACACTGCTGCTTCAATTTTACGCTGTTGCAGCCCGGCTAATAAACGGTCGGCTTGTTCTTTGGTGCTGGTAAAGACCAACACCTGGAACCAGTTTTTTTCTGCCAGCAATTGCTCAAATAATTCAATTTTCCGGCTTTCTTCTACCGGGTAAACCACATGGTGAACTGTATCCGCTGTGCTGTTGGTTTTAGCCACCCGGATTTGCTGGTGGTTTTTCAGAATTTTATGCGACAGTTCATTCACTGCAGGTGATGTCGTCGCCGAAAACAACATGGTTTGGCGATTCTGTGAAGTCATTTGCATCAGCTTCATCACGTCTGTAACAAAACCCATATCCAGCATACGGTCGGCTTCATCCAGCACTACAAATTCAACATCACTCAAGATCACATTGCCAAGGGCCATATGCTCTATCAAACGGCCTGGTGTGCTGATCAGTATATCCACGCCAGCTTTTAATTTATTAGCCTGACCACCCATTTTTACGCCGCCATAAAGTGCCGTCACACTGACAGGCACAAACCTGGCATAAGCAGCCACAGATTCGGCTATTTGCTCAGCTAATTCGCGGGTAGGTGTCAGAAACAAAGCGCGTGGGCGCTGTGCTACTGTGTCTTTTGGTTTATCCAGCATGCGTTGCAATACCGGAATAGCAAAAGCAGCAGTTTTACCTGTGCCAGTTTGTGCCGTGACCTGTAAATCTTTACCGCGACGCGCAGGCACTATGGCCTGTTCTTGCACCGGTGTCATATCACTGTAGCCACATTCTACAAGGGCGCGGAGTAAATCCGGGGCTAAATCTAAAGATGAAAATTGCATAAGAGTTCCTCTGTAGAATAGCTACAGTAAAAAAATGAGCGCAGAATATACAGTATTTTAGCGGTAGAAGAGACAATTCTTTGTCATTGAATGAATTTTACGCAGTACTGCTGCTATTTGTGATGCCAGGGTAAGGGCTACTTTCAGTTAAAAAGTGAAATGCTTATCTGCTGCGACAAGCACCCTTAGTATTAGCCTTCGTCAGCTTCGTCGATGTCAAAGCCAAGTTCACGTGGCTGATGTTTGCAGGCTCTGGCCAGAATTTCTACGTAGAAGCTCTCCAGTTCTTGTGCCACGGCAGCATCGATATGTTTATTGATTTCAGAAGTAAAAATCTTTTCTGCGACATCCACTGACGCACCAAAGCGACAATCGAAAGTCCAGTAGTCCATACCTGCAGGCAGAGTTTTGCGACGCTCTCTGTTCAGATACTTTTTAATATCATATTTAATAGAGTCCACCAAACGAGCAGGTTGCAGTTTAGGGTGGGTTAAAGCTATTGTCTTTCTCATCAAAATTCCTACAGATATGCACTGGTACAAGCTTATAAGCGCGCATTCTACATGGATGAGTGGAAGACTGCTATTTTCTGGCAAAATTTAACTGTCAAAACACCGGGGCGGATGAAAACCCACCCCACTATCAATCTAAGCTAAAAGCATTGTCCTGATAACAGCGCATAGATAAATCTTAGCATCACTAGAATGTTGCTTAGGTTTGCACGACCAATGCGCTCTCGCCGCAGATCGGTATCCAAACATTATGTTGCTCTGTGGGTTCTTGATTTAAGGTAATCCAATACCAACAAAATGACTTTAAAAATGAATTCAACTTCAGGACCATACATAATTAACAGCTCCCACTAAATGAGTGAAGCACGTTGCAGGCTCTTCTATAGGGCGTGTTAATTATTATTAATACATATCAAATATCTGAGATTGCCCCCTACTTCCAGTATTCAATAATTTTGGTCACTTTATCTTGCCGAAACTCAAATACCGCCAGATGATTTTTTACCACACCTTTGTGCTTTTCCTGCCGCTCTACAGCAATGGCGTTGTAACCCGGAATTTGACTGATAATACGATAACGGGGTTCTGTTTTATCGTACTTCCCCATAGCTAACAGCCGCAGTGTATTGCTATAAAGCTCATCCTTGCTGTAGTGACCACCATAAACATCATGGCGATAAACAAAATCATCCGTATAGAATGCAAAAAGTTTGTCGACATCAGCAGGAACCGAACCTTTTAACATCACCTTATTTTGCAGATCGTTAATTTCAATGACCCTGGCTTTTAGCTCATCAGCAGATAACAGATTCAGCTCTGTGGCAGCACTACTTGTTGTCAGTAAAAACAATAAAGCATTAAGCCATAATTTTTTCATACACCCTCCCTGTCATTCAGCACATTACAACCTGATACCACTATTTATACTTCAGTGGTGGGGCCAGAGGAGGTGGATTGGGGATAGAAGAATGACCTGTGCCAATCAAAGACAAGACTAACTTCAAAAAAATAGCTGCATCAGCCGGGAAATAACCGATGCAGCTGTTATTTAGCTGACGAAAAAAGACTGCTGTCAGCCTGCTGCTTAGTGCTTGATGCTTAGTTTCAGCGCCCGCATTTCATCATGGCAGTCCTGCATGGTGCTCATAGATTGCAGCAGTGCAGCTTCATACTGGGGCGGTTGGTTATCTTTTAACGCAATACGTAACTCTTCCAGCGTTTTATCTTCAACTTCTTCTAACTGACTGATATAGGTATGTTCCGTATCAGAAGATAAAGCGCTTATTACTTTGGTATACACTTTTCGGACTTCAACAGAAAAAGCTGAGCCTTCTTCACGTCTACCCTCTTCCAATACTGCAAAAGGTTGCAAACGTTCTTTCACCGACCGGCGTGCGCTGAGCATGCGATCAAAGAACTGTGCCAGTCGTGGATCACGAACTTGTTCTTTGGCTTCGCTGTAAAATTCGATACCGCTGTTTAATACCTGGATAATATCGGATGCATGGTTGATCTGAGGGGTATTTAACTGTGCCATAAAAATGTTCTCCTTGATAAAAAAAATAAAGGGTAGCCAGTGATGGCCACCGGGGGCGAACTCGTCCGGGCAACAGGACAGTTAAAGAGTTGCAGGGAACAGGCCAGACTATTATTCAGGAATAAAGACAGGTCCAATTAAGGCATAAGCAGTTGAATTTGTTTTATAAATAAATTAACTAATGTGCGGGGGGCAATCCTAAGCACAGCCAGCAGGCAGTATTGGCAGCGGAATTAATTTCATACTTGTATGCCACGACAGGTAATTTTTACCTCTGCCTGTTCAGGCAACTCAGATATGGCGCGGTTATCCATTGCACTTTATTGCATGAGCACTGAAACTAATTCAAGCAACCAATAAACGCCTATGACCAACTGCACTAAGAAAAACGTAAATCTAACATTAACCGCCACCACACTAAGCGAGAGAAGATGAGCTAAAGACTGAACTATGCGAGCGGCCAAAAATACATAAGCCAGGGGATCCGTGATCGCAGTCTGCTCTGTGATTAACGCTATGATCAACAAAGCTGCAAAAATCGGAAACCCCTCAATACAATTCGCATGAGCTCGTGTCAGCCTTTGCAAAAATGGTGAAAGATTGGCGTTATCAGGCTTAAATTCGTTGGCTGGAAACTTCTTCGCTACCACCCACCACAGCCGCATCACTTCCATAAGGATAAGTAAAAACAGCGTCCATGAGACAAAACCTAACAAAGCAACAACAGTAGAACTCCCCATATAAACTCCCTTTTTCAGATGTCGCGCACAAGATAAATGACTTTATCATCCGTCAGCAGCCTTGATACTGTCAGCTCTGCTTATGCTCACAGAACAAACAATGCACTGCTAACGAACCGTATTTTTGAACGCTTGTAAAAGAATAAAAGCCTCATTTGGATTGGACCTATACACAGCATCGTTTAAGGGCCGATCCAGGTAGTCACTGTGCCCGACTTTTTCGTCTTCCGTAAGATGACTTATATCTTTAAACCCCATTTTCCAGTCACTAAAACTGCGTTTCAGTATCGGCTCTCTGAATAAAGTAATAATTCCGCCGTGTCTTGGGTCATTTGATATTTTTTGATGCAATTCATCCACAACCTCAGCATCACCTTCCAGGACCTGCATAAAGTTTCCGTCTTTGAAAAGCAGCAGCCCCGTAATGCCTTTTCCTCCGTTGGCTTCACGACTCTGCCTTAAAATATCTTGTATATCTGAAGAGGTAACCGACCTGACTGCTGAGCTTAGATAGATTAAAGTAATCAATGCCATAGTTAGTCCTCACTAAGCGGAGCGCTGTTTTTATCCTCATTTAGCAGAAGGTTTCCAGAGGGTTTTGGTGTCCTCAACAGCGCTGTTTGCTGGCAGATAAGTTAAACCGCTTGTTTTCTTTGATAAAGTTTACTGAGCCCAAACTAGCGTCGATAGAACACTATTTCAACAGGTTATGCTGAAATCGCTCAAATAAAGGCCAACAACCATGAGCTATTAGTGACTCACAGCTTTAGAAAACACCTGCATAATCACCACACCGGCGATAATCAGAGCTATGCCAATTAAGGCGGGAAGGTCGAGTTTCTGGCCGAATAAAAACCAGGCTATGGTGGTGATCAGCACTATGCCAACACCAGACCAGACCGCATAGGCTATGCCTATAGGAATAACTTTTAAGGTGAGTGACAGGAAATAAAAGGCCACAGCGAAACCTACTATCACCAGTACTGAAGGCCAGAATTTGGTAAAACCTTCACTGGCTTTAAGAGACGAAGTCGCAATGGTTTCAGCCACTATGGCTGTTGCCAAAAATAACCAGTGTTTCATAGAGCAGCTTTTGTTTGAGATACTTTTAGACCAGATGGGGGTTAAAACAGTTTACTTCATTGTGACAACATCATAGGCCAGCAATTGCGGCACACGCTGTTGTAACTGGGTTTCAATCTGGTCAAGCTCAGTCAGGCGCTGACAAAACAATACAGATTTCTGCTCCAGCTCATCGGCTTTTAAATCCAGCCCTGAGTTAATTTTTGCCAGCAGTTCATCGGCGGGTTGCCAGTTTTGGCTTTCAGTGCGTTCAAAGTTGTCTTCACTCTGGCGCAGTGCATCACGCAGCGCATCCCATACTGCGCCTACAGTGTATTTAGCGAGATCTTTGAGCTGAGTCTTTAATTCGCCATGTAAAAAGGCATCCAGTTCATTCAGGCTTTGGGGAGCAAGGTAAAAATGATCGCCACTTCGGACAAAACGTGAGGTCAACTGATAGGTTGTTTCGCGGATTAAAGCCTGCCATTCCTGCTGCTGCGAGCTGTTGCCAATACCTGCCAGCATATTCTCAATAGCAGTTAAACCCAGTTCCACGCTATCTACAGCTATGCTGACCAGCTCTGGCACAAATTTACGCAGGCCCTGAGCATACTGGCGCACCAGTTCTTGCTCTGCAGGGTTTAAGGTGATCCACTCCCCCCGGATAAATAAGTCCTGATCATGATTAATCTGAAACACAGTGCGGTTGCTGGTCTGAATACGAATTTGCTCTGGGGATATCAGAATACCGTGACGGAATGCCATATTGCACTCGTTGGAAAAGCCCGGCCAACTGCAGAACATAAGTAACAGGATCAGAATAAAACGCAAGGTATCAACTCTCATTCGGGACAATGCTCAAGGCAAGTGAGGCTAGCTTAGGTGAAAAGTATCGGCAGATCATCAGGAAGTAACGCATTAGGGTGGTCTTTCATCGAAAAGACCACCCGACAAAACCATCTATTCGTCGCTGAAACGCACTAAACGTACGTACAAACGGGTTATTTTTTCTTTGGTGTTATTTTTTCCACTGTACATGGCAATGGCCCATGCCCGCTCTGGCTGAGTGATCATGGTGGTACTGGTCCAGATGTTTTCACTGTTGCTGGCAGGAAATGCGGTCAGATTAATAGCCGGGTCGACACAGCTGCGTTCAATCAGGGTCAGCACTTCTTTGGCATTAGGTAAACGCCAGGTGCCGTAACCTGCCAAAGTACTGCGCTGGGCATCCAGCAAGGCTTCAGACCAATCCAGCTGCTGTGCTGTGCCAGTGCAGCTGCTGCTGGAACTGTCCCAGCTTTGACCAACAAGGCAACGTGACCACATCAGCTTAGTGGTGGTATCCAGCACAGTACCATCTGTGTTCAGTTGAAAACTACTCAAAGCTTTGGTGGTTTCGATATTGCCAAAACAAACCTGCGCTGCCTGAGCAGGCAAAGCCATTATCAGTACTAACATTAGATATTTAGACATAAAGATCCCTTATGGCGAACGAACCAAACGCACAAAACCTAACTGAGTTTGCTGCTTTGGCAAGGTATTGTCATTGCCATTGCTGATATCAAACACCCATGCACTGATACCACCACCGCCTTCAGCGCTGGTTTGTCTGGTCCAGTAGAACAAATTATTCTGGATAGCTAAGTCGGGCTCAAAACGGAAAAACGCAGGGTCCAGCAAATGCGCCTCGCCAAGACGGCCAAAATCAGCAATAGACATCAACTCTTCTGTGGTTGGCAAACGCCAGTTGGCACCGCCGCAATACACTGTTGCGTTTACCTCTTCAATATAGGCACCTAAACCACAATCTGCTTCACTGGGACAGCTACTTAAGGCAGGTGCAGCTTCACCGCTTTCACCACCATTGCCCGTGTCTGCGTTAACAAAACTATATCTGTTATTGGCCGCTCGCAGCGTACTTGCAGGCGGAGCTGATATCACCGGCTCTTTCAGCTCCCAGATAAGGCCTGTCACATTGTCTCTGATGCAGGAGAACTCATTTGAGGAGTCTGCGACTTCGTCACCAAATTGATCCAGTTTGGTGAAGTCAAAGGCCTTTTCACCTTTGCCAATTTTGCGCAGGTACTGCACTACACTGTCTCTGCCGCCATCAGCATCCTGACGCGGAAATGCATCACTGCCACAAGGGATCTTGCCGGAGTTGTCGTAACAGTCAGTCACTCCCGTATCAGGTAAATCACCCAACACCGCATTACTGACGGTTACCAGTACAGTGTCTGTGGCATTTTGATTGTTGCTGTCTGTGACTGTCAGTTGCAGTTCGAGTTGGCTGGTTCCGGAAATATCCGGCGCAATAAAAGAGGCCTGGCAAGAACCTGGATTTTTCAGCACCAAAGTCTGGCCTTTTAACTGGCTCCAGCGACAGCTGAATTCTCCGCCGACAGTACGAGAACCACTGCCATCTAAAAACACTTCAGCAAACTCACGAACCTGCTGATCCGGGCCTGCATCGGCAATAATTTGCTGTGTGCTGGCACGAACAGGCACTTTGATGCTGCCCTGCCCTGTAGCACCTTCATCATCGGTAATAGTCAGCGCCAACTCTATGTCTTGTTGAGTGGCAACCAGTGGGGCAATAAAACTGACATTCACGGTATTGATCCCTGTTAACGCCACTTGCGGACCAGAAGTTTGAGTCCAGGCGTAACTGACAATGCGGCCATCGGCATCTAAATCATAAGAGGATGCTGCACTCACTGTCGCAGTTAAGCCCTGAGCGACAGGCAGTATGGAGGGTTGGGTAATTTGCAGCACAGCAACTGGAGGTTGATTTTTAGCCAGCACCCGCACCTGAGTTTCATCTGTCAAGTTTTGCCCGGCAGGCGTCGTATAAGTCACCTGAAACACCAAAACGCTGTCGGCTTTGACTGCAGGCGCGGTCAAAGTGACAGAGGCCGTGCTGGCGGGCATACCTGTGATGCTGGTACCTGACAACTGACGCCAGGCGAAAGTACCACCAGTTGGATCTCCCAAAGCATTCAGCGTAAAACTGTTTGTCTCATCAACACTTTGATCAAGCCCGGCATTCACACTGGCGGCAGAACCACCTGTATCAGAATCGCCGCCACCTCCGCCGCCACATCCGAGCAAAGCAGTGCTGAGCAAAATTAAAATAAACCATCGTTGTGTTTGGGTCATTGCCTTTATTCCACCAGATGCAGCGATGACACTGCCAGTCAGCGCCCGTCGCAACAAAAAATTGACGTCAGAAGTAATTCAGAGAAAACAAAGCAAAAGACAGGCCAGTTTTGCAGGATAAAGCAACTGGCCAGGTATAAGCATGAGCTGTTACAGAGGTTCGACGACCACACCTTGTTCAGATAAACGAATACGGGAAGCACCGTACTCTTTTTTAGTTTTTAACACTTCATTGCCAAAACTGCTTTCCACTCCGGCAAAAAGTTGCTGAGTCACTTCAATGCACACCGACAACAATAACTGCCGTCTTTGTTCTTCCAGCTGTTTAATGTCGGCAATAAAAGCCGAAGCTATACTGCGGTGCTCTTCAAACTCCTCCACCATAGCAGCCATTTGTTCCTGCACTGCCGGGGATTTTTCCATTTGCTTGAGCTGATCTACATGTTGTTTCACCAATTCCATTTCAGCTTTTAAGCCAACTAAACTGGCGCGTAACACATTCTGTTTTTCAATCAAGGGGTCCATCTGCTTGTTCAGCGTAATTTGCAACAAGCTGCCAGAGGGAGCACCAAGATTGCCACAACGTAAACCATTGCCGAGGTAATAACGGCCACCTACAATTTTGCCATTGGCTTTTTCTTCAGTGCCTGCTAATACCGAATCGGCTTCAACCTGACAATGCAGCAATTGTTTTGCCACAGTAAGACGGTTTTCGCATTTGATGCTGGCGTATTGCGCCAAAGTGCACTGTACGTTGCCTTTAGCGCGAACCACAGTACTCAGCACTGTATCTTCACCGACTTCACTGACCTGATGACCAATAATGGCACCGCCTATGGTGATATCACCACCGGATTCGATCAGCTCCCCTTCAAAGATACCTTTGACAAACACATTGCCACCAGCTATGACTTTCATGGCCTCAGCCACATCGCCGTTAATAACCACGGCGCCTTTAAAAATAATATGGCCAGAGCCAGCATCCACTTTATTAATAACAAATACTTCGTCCACTGCAACAGCAGCTTCTAATAAACGTGGCATACCATCGCGACTGGCAACTAACAGATCCGGATTATCAGCGGACACAGCAGAACCTTCAGCTGTACCCCAAGGTAATTGCTGGCCGTCCAGTGCGGACAAACGGGTTCCTGTCACTGTCATGCCTTCTTTGCCTTTGGTTGGCGGCAAGCGACGCATCAGAGCTTCGCCGGCTTTTACCGAGGCAATAGCACCAAAGTCACGCAAATCAACTTTGCCTTCAGAACGGGCAACAGGCTGTTTATTACGATTGGACATATCGCGGATCAACAGCTCAAATACAGAATCACGACCCGGAGTCGGCAGCTTGCCTGCGGCTATCTCTGCACTGATCTTGCTGCCTGGTTCGGCCCTGCTGGCCTGCGCTACCAATTGCAGAATTTGTTCTTTCTTAAAACCAAAGACTATCCCAGCTTCTTGTCCGGCTTTCACCGCCTCATTGGCTGAGATAGGGTTGCCACCATAAGCAGCCGTGATTTCGGCGACCGCCAGCATGGCGTCACTGCTGATTTCAACTTTTAATTGAGCGTGAATACGTTCAGCGACTTTGTATTTTAATACATGACCTTCAGCCTGTAGCTTTTGTTTGATTTTTTGCTGAATTTGCTGGTATTCCAGCAACAGATTTTTGACCTGGTCCGGCAACAACAAACAACGGCCGTAGCCTGCCTGTTGCAATTGCTCTTTTAACAGGTCAGCAGTCAGATTCGTCTGAGTAACGGGCATGTGAATAAAGACTAAGTCGTCTTTGAGGCTGAACTGACACGCTAACACATTTACTGTCACAAGCAATTACCACTTTTAAAGCAAGCCGCCACTAAAACAAATTCATCAGGCAAAAGGACTGTATTTGCCCGGGAGCAGGATTTGTACCCAACAACTAATTAAATATAGTTCTCTTGGTGGATACGGATAAATAAATCTGTTCCCACTTTGCTGTAATCTACTTTGTACTCTTTATTATTGAGTGCCTGCACAAATAACAAGGTCTTGTTTTCGCTGAAGACGTCTGAACTGGCGATATCCACCAACTCCAGATAACGGGCCTTAGCATCGACTTTACTGGAAGGAACTTCTTCGGTAAATATTTTGACACCATGGCGCGTTGCCACGATAACCGGATCACCAGTATCATTAACAATAACTAAATCCACTTTTTTCTGCTTGTGGATCAAAGTGTTACGTCCACTGACTAAAAATGCTTTTTCGTAATTATTCATAACTGTAATACCGTTTTTAATTTTATTTTATAGCGTCATTATGATACAGACGCACATCAAGTGTCTAGGTGACTGTATTGTTTAAACATTGTAACCGGATTTGATTCACTTTGCGGCAAAAATCAGCAGGTTCTGTGCCTATAGAACTTATTGGAATAAAGAGATCAAAACCAGTTAATTGCCGCAATAATTGCATGCGTCGGGCAAACATTGCAATAGCGCCTTTGTAGCTGCGAGTTGCAGTCCTGAATTCTCCCACTTCAATCAGCAGATCAGAAGGGCAAGTCCCTGTCGGACAATTGCGTCCTAAGGCAGCGACAAGCAGGTGACGCTGCTCCACCATCAGATTAACAGCTAAACGGGGCTGAAGTTGTAACAAGAACTCATCGTAGTCCCGCAGTTTAACGCCTATGTAAGCTAATTCTTCACCCGCGACTTCAGGAATTGAGATAAAAGAGAAGCCTTGCCAGGGAATAAACCAGCGGCCTTTATGGTGCACGTAAGCAAAACCTTGCTGATCAAGTTCTATGACATACAAAGGTTCCGTGAGTTTGGCATAACCGGTAAACAGCCCCAGTAAACAACATATCAGCAATAACACCCAGGCTGTGCTGTGCAACACTCCGGGGATCAACAGCAATAACAGCAGCCACAACAGCAGCGCTGTACTGCTGAGCAACAGGGTTTTGACACCACCCCGGGCTGTAGCTGCTCTGTACTGCAATTTATCCATTAGTCCATATACCAGAAGTAAAAAGCAATCATCAGTACCACCCAGACCATGTAAAAACGCATATTGTGGCAAAACTCACACTTATGTTCCGACATTCACTCCTCCGATACGACCAACACCTGAGTCATTGCGATAACCAGTACACTGTATTGGCTAATATTCCCTACAATAAAGCCCATTATTCAAAGAGTACCAGACTGGAGTTACCGTGACGCAAAAAAATTCGCGCCTGATATGGGTTTTATTGATAGGAATGTCGGC
Organism: Rheinheimera sp. A13L; assembly: GCF_000217935.1. Classification (GTDB taxonomy): domain Bacteria; phylum Pseudomonadota; class Gammaproteobacteria; order Enterobacterales; family Alteromonadaceae; genus Pararheinheimera. The sequence continues at coordinate 70,193 of NZ_AFHI01000011.1, read as the reverse complement.
ATTTGTTGTCTACCTTTTTCTTCAAAATCAAGCACCTGAAGAAGAACAAAAGGCGAGAAGTTCAGCCACCTTAGTCAATACCCAAATTGTCAGTCCTTCTTCTTTAGTGCGTCAGGTGACCAGCCTTGGTACAGCTCTTGCGAATGAGTCAGTACAAATTGTGACAAATAACAGTGATTACCTGACAGCATTGCATATTAATGAAGGTCAGCGGGTTGAAAAGGGTCAGCTGATTGCACAGTTAAACGATGTGGAAGAACGTGCCCGTGTTGCCGAATTGTCGGCATCGCTTCTTGATCAAAAACGCCAGTTAAACAGGGTGAAAAACCTGGCTAAAACTCAGGCCACAGCTCAATCTTTATTGGATGAGCAACAAACCAGAGTGAACACCACTCAAGCTCAGTTAGATGCGGTAAAAGCCCGTTTAAATGAAATGACGATCCGTGCCCCTTTTAGTGGTGTGCTGGGTTTACGCCAGGTCAGTGAAGGGGCCTACTTAACCTCTGGTACTGTCCTGACGACGCTGGACGATTTAAATCTGATCCGTCTGGAATTCAGTATTGCCGAATATTACCTGGCTCAGTTAAAACCAGGTATGAAGGTCAACTCCAGTAGTGTGGCTTATCCGGGTAAAGTATTTACCGGTCAGATCAAGGCCATTGATACCCGTTTAGACCCTGTTACCCGATCTGTGAAAGTTCATGCTTTAGTGCCTAACGAGCAACTGGAATTACGCCCAGGTATGTTGCTGAATGTCAGTGTAACCCTGGATGAACTGCAGGCGCTGCAAATCTCTGAAAAGGCCATAGTGCCGTTACAAAACAAACATTATGTCTTTGTAGTGAATAAAGACAACAGCGTGACACAAACCGAAGTTCAGTTGGGCCAGCGGATGCCGGGTCTGGTGGAGATAGTCTCTGGTCTGAATGCTGGCGATGAAGTGGTGATTGAAGGCACCACCAAAATCCGCTCTGGCTCACTGATCACTAAAGCGGGGCAATAAGCATGTGGCTTTCAGATGTTTCGGTCAAAAGACCGGTTTTTGCCACTGTAGTGAACCTGATTTTACTGATCTTCGGTATTGTTTGTTTCACTATGCTGCCACTGCGTGAATTCCCGGATATTGATGCACCTATAGTCACAGTCAGTACCGACTACCCTGGAGCTTCCGCAGAGATTGTTGAGACCAAAATCACTCAACCTATTGAAGACAGGATCTCGGGTATTGAGGGTATCAAAAACATTAACTCTAACAGCCGTGATGGCCGCTCTAATGTCACCATTGAGTTTAATGTGGATCGTGACATAGACGCAGCAGCCAACGATGTGCGTGAACGGGTATCCCGTATTCTGGACAATCTGCCGGATCAGGCTTTCCCGCCCGAAGTATTTAAAGCTGACGGCGATGACGACACTATTGCCTGGTTTGTGCTGAACAGCGAAACCATGACCAACCTTGAATTATCGGACTACGCCGACCGCTATATTGTGGAGCGTTTTTCTGTAGTCGATGGTGTGGCCCGTATTCAAATTGGTGGCGAACGCCGCTACGCCATGCGTTTGTGGCTGGATAAAGATGCCATGGCCGCCCGTGGTGTCACAGTGCAGGATATTGAAACTGTGCTGCGTGCGGAAAACGTCGAACTGCCCGCAGGTAATATTAAATCTGAAGACCGTAACTTTACAGTTCGGGTCGTACGAACTTACAAAACCCAGCAGGACTTTAACCGTTTAGCAATTAAACGTGGTGAAGACAATTATCTGGTGCGTTTGGGCGAAGTAGCTCAGGTGATTTTAAGTTCGGAAGATGAAGAAAACGAATTCCGTGGTGACGGTAAAAACCTGTTGGGTATCGGCATTATCAAGCAGTCCAAAGCCAATACGCTGGATGTAGTGAAAAATGCCAGGGCTGAAATGGAAAAAGTAAAAGCCATTTTACCTGCAGGCACTACGATCGAACCCGGCTACGATTCGTCCTTATTTATCGCTGAATCTATCAAAGAGGTTTACAACACCTTAGGTATTGCGATGGGGATGGTGGTTCTGGTGATCTTCCTGTTTCTGGGGAATTTACGAGCCACCTTTATTCCGGCTGTGACTGTGCCTGTGGCCTTAGTTGCGGCTGTTACTGTGCTTTACGCGCTCGATTTTTCTATCAACTTATTAACCTTGCTGGCTATGGTGCTGGCCATAGGTTTAGTGGTGGATGACTCCATAGTGGTTCTGGAAAACATCTACCGCCGTATTGAAGAAGGCGAGCATCCGCTTTTAGCCTCCTACCGTGGCGCCCGTGAAGTAGGTTTTGCCGTAGTGGCCACTACGCTGGTGCTAATTTCAGTTTTTGTGCCACTGGTGTTTATGCAAGGTGAGCTGGGCAAGCTTTTTACTGAGTTTGCCTTAGCAGTAGCTGCTGCTGTGGTTTTCTCAGGTATTACTGCCCTGACGCTTTCTCCTATGCTGGCCAGTAAATTACTGACACACAAAAAACGTGAATCCCGATTCAGCGCTGCGATGCACAAGGGCTTTGCCAGACTGGAAACGGGTTATCGTAATCAGCTCAATGGTGTGATGAATTATCGCTGGCCTACGCTTGCCGTGTTAGTACTGAGTTTTGTTGCGACTCTGATGCTGCTGAAACTTATTCCTTCTGAACTGGCACCACAAGAAGACAGAGGGACCTTTTTTGTCAATATGAGTGGTGCTGAAGGCGCGAGTTATGGCAACAACAGCCGCAATATGCGGCTGATTGAAGATATCCTGATGCCCTACTATGAAGAAGGTGAATTCAATCGTTTACTGATCCGTGTTCCAGGCTGGGGCAATTCAGGTGGTATAGCTATTGTTGGCACTGAAAACTGGACCAACGGCAAAAGACGGACCTCAGAGTTGATGCAGGAAGTCAGCGGTAAGCTCAACGAGTTGCCTGATGTCAGAGCTTTCACCTTTATGCGTAGCGGTTTAGGTGGAGGCCGTGGTGGTGGTCGTCCAGTGCAGTTTGTCATTCAGGGCAATACCTATCAGGAACTTGTAGAGTGGCGCGATATAGTGCTGGCTAAAGCGGCGCAAAACCCCAATTTGCAAATGCTCGATCATGACTACAAAGAAACAGTACCTCAGGTTCTGGTCGAAATTAACAGCGAGCGGGCTGCGGATTTAGGTATATCAGTTGGCGCTGTAGGTCAGGCGCTGGAAGCTATGCTGGGCGGCCGCAGAGTGACTACTTTCCTCGACAGAGGTAAAGAATACGATGTGATACTGGAAGGCGAAGACAAAGACTTCGCGCAACCAGGCAGCATCAGCAATGTCTATGTACGTTCTACCCAGTCGGGTCAACTGGTTCCTTTGGATAACTTAGTCACCTTAAAAGAAGCGGCAACTACGTCCAGTCTGAACCGCTACAACAGAATGCGTAGTATCACTATCACGGCCAACCTGGCACCAGGTTACAGCTTAGGTGAAGCTTTAGAGTTTTTAGAAACCACAGTCAAAGACAATATCGAAGGCACTGTGGGCATAGACTACAAAGGTGAATCCCTGCTATTTCAGGAAAGTGGCCAGTCGACACTACTTGTTTTTGCCCTGGCACTGCTGATCACCTATCTGGTCCTGGCCGCTCAATTTGAAAGTTTTATCCATCCTTTTGTCATTATGCTGACTGTACCTCTGGGTTTAGTGGGTGCTTTATCCGGTTTGTATTTAGCAGGCATGACGCTGAATATTTACAGCCAGATAGGCTTAGTGATGCTGATAGGTCTGGTGGCGAAAAATGGTATTTTAATAGTCGAATTTGCCAACCAGCTGCGTGATGCGGGAGTGGAGTTTGAAGAGGCGATTAAACGCGCTTCCGCCTTACGTTTACGCCCTATTGTAATGACAGCTTTTACCACTGTATTCAGTGCTATTCCGCTGATTGTTACTACAGGTCCGGGCTCGGAAAGCCGGATGGTGATAGGAATGGTGATTTTCGCAGGCGTGGGTGTAGCCACCTTGCTGACGATTTATGTGGTGCCTGTGGCTTATATGGTGTTGGCACGCAATACAGGTTCGCCACAAGCCATCAGTAAGGAATTGGAGCAACTGGACTCGGAAGCGCCAGCTAAGTCAGAACAACCGCACTAATCCCTTTCATCACAGCCTCTGCACTCTTTACAGTGCTGCAGAGGCTGTGATTTATCCCTTTGATATTCCTCTGTTTACTTCCTTTATCTGCCTAATTCATCCGACTTTGTTATAGATCTGGTTTATTCAGGTAAAAATCAGCTACCTTAGCGACAGACAAATTGTGAGGACTGGGACAAAGGCAAATGGATTACTGGCTGCTGTTATGTGCACTTTTTCCTGTGCTGAGTGTGTTTCTTTTTCTGGTGGTTTTACGCTGGCCTGCCCGTAAAGCTATGCCGCTGTGTTTACTGGGTACAGCTTTACTCAGTGCCACAGTATGGTCGGTATCGACCCTGGATATAGCCGCCAGTATGGCAGAGGGACTGGTGATTGCAGCTACTGTAGTGTGGGTGGTGTTTGGTGCTTTATTGCTGCTGAACCTGCTGGAAAACAATGGCAGCTTTTTGATGATCCGTCGTGGTTTTGCCAGCATATCCAGCGATCAGCGTGTTCAATTGCTTTTTGTTGGCTGGTTGCTGGTAGCATTTTTAGAAGGAGCAGCAGGTTTTGGTACACCTGCCGCTATAGCCGCACCTTTGCTGATTGCTTTAGGTTTCAGACCTCTGGCTGCAGTGGTGTTGACCTTAATTGCAGATTCAGTGCCTGTGTCTTTTGGTGCCATTGGCACTCCGGTCCTGGTGGGACTGACCAATGGTTTACCCGGTGTGTCGCCAGAGCTAATTCAACAAAGCGCTGTGATGGCGGCCAGCATTGATTTGCTTTGCGCCAGTTTAATCCCCGTACTGATGTGCCTGTTGTTATGCCGTTTTTTTAGTGATACCCCAAGCTGGCGTTCGGGTTTAGCTATTGCACCGCTGGCCTTTTTATCCGGGCTTTGTTATAGCCTGCCTGCTTTTCTGGTCGCTCGTTATCTGGGTCCTGAGTTTCCCTCTTTGTTAGGCGCTTTGTCTGGTTTAGTACTGCTGACCTTATTGGTGCGCTTTGGCGTGGCTGTGCCTGCTACTGTATGGCGCAGCCAGGCTCAGATGGAAGAAAGAGTGGCAGACGATGGCGCAGCGCTGAGCACACTTCATCTGCTAAAAGCCTGGGGCGCTTATCTGTTGTTGGCCACTTTGTTGATCCTCAGCCGACTGGAGTTTTTGCCTTTTAAAGCCGCTTTGCAGGCCGTGGAATTACAATGGTCCGCTATTTTTGGTTCTACCTTATCCGCGACCGTACAACCTTTGTATCTGCCAGGCACTTTATTTGTAGTCACAGTCTTAGTACTGCTGCCATGGCAACACCAGCGCCGCGACTTATTACGTAAAGCCACAGCTGAAAGCTTAAGCAGGATCTGGCCCGCTGCTATTACATTGGCAAGCGCTGTGCCTATGGTGCGGTTGTTTTTACATTCAGATCTGAACAGTGCTGAATTGCCCGCTATGCCGATGTATCTGGCCGCTATTGCCAGTGAACATCTGGCACAAGTCTGGTTATGGTGTGCGCCCTGGGTAGGCGCTTTGGGATCCTTTATCGCAGGTTCTGCTACCTTTTCCAATCTGATGTTTGCCAGTATGCAGCAACAACTGGCGACAGACTCAGACCTGCCCCTGCAGCTGGTACTGGCACTGCAAATGCTGGGGGCCAATGCCGGTAATATGTTGTGTGTGGTGAATGTGGTCGCTGCAGCTTCAGTAGTCAAACTAACAGGTCAGGAAGGGCAAATTATGCGTTTCACTCTGATACCTATGGCGCTCTATTGCCTGCTGGCAAGCGCAGTAGCTGTGATGCTGTTGCCCTTTACAACTTAGCAGAAGGAGTCAGCAGCTCTTCATTTTTTGCCTGATACAGCTGCACTACTTTGGTAATGTCGCCTCTGTCATATAACTTCTGCCAGGCTTTCTCCAGCCTGACTAACATAGCTTTGGATAAGCTGGCTTTGCTGAAACCAAAATAAACCGGGCTTTGGTACACCAGCACTAAAGGCTGGTATTTGTCGGCATTGTGAAACTTATGGCTTTGCCAGTAGTGCAGTACCGAGTGATCCTCCAATATCGCATTCACCCTGCCCGCCTCAAGTAACGCCAGCTTGTCCTGAATACTGCTGATACTGACCAATTGTCTGGCAAACAAAGGATTTTGTTTGAGCAGAGCAAATTCTTCACCGTAATAAGCGCCATTTAATTCAGCGATGCGCCCCAGATCCACATCTTGAGTTAAATCTTTTAAGTTTGAGACTTTAGGTAGTTTATCCGGATCACCAATAAGCCAAACAGATTCAATATGATGAGGGCCGATAAACGCAAAGTCGGTTTTTCGGCCTTCGCTGTAAGACAGGTGGCTGACCAAATCCAGCTCGCCGGATTTAATTTGTGCCAAAGAACGTAACCAAGGGCTGTTGATAAACTGCAGTTCACAATCCACTTCTTTTGCCAGCAATTGCAGCAGTTCAATACTCTGCCCTTGCCAGTGTTGATCTTTTAAAATCAAATGAGGGGGAAAGTCAGTTTCCGCCGCCATCCGCAACACACAAGCATGGCTCAGGCCACAGTACAACAGCAGCACAGGCACAACAGCGGACAATAGGTGTTTCAGCATTGACTATCCCATGGCTCAGATCAGACAACTCTACTATTGCACGGCCGAAACAGCTTTACCAGAATCGATGCTCTGGCTTTGATGAATTTGTTCAGGCTCTGCTTGTTTGTGTCTTGTATTCGTTTTATTGTCAGTGATGTAAATAGTTGGTTTTATTCGTTAAGTTAAAGATAGGAAATCATAGTCGTGAATAAAAAATTACTGCTGTTATCTGTTGGATTTTGTTGCTCTGTTTTTTGTGGTTCAGCTCTGGCTGCCGAAAAAGGGAAAATGGGCCTGGCGCTGGATATTGCTGTCGAAGGTGGCTTTTTTAATCCCACCCTGGCCAGTGCTAAAGTGAAAGGTGTTGCTGCAGGTGGTGCTGCGGAAAAAGCCGGGGTGCTGGTTGGTGATCAGATCCTGAAGATCGCCGACTGCAGCATTCCAGGTTGCCCTGCGGATGATGCCAAATCCCTGATGAAAAAGCGCCGGGGTGAGTCTGTCACTTTGTTGATCAAACAAGCCGATGGTACTGAACTGGCAAAAACTGTGGTTGCAGAGTAGCCTTGTTTGACTCTGCTTACTTCAGTTAAGCCTTCCAGACAGCCAGACATTTCTGCTGACGTTTGGCCCCCTGCTCTGCTACACTGCGCTGGTTTTGTTTAAGGTGTTCTGCAAAAGCTATTGGCTAATGCAATGAACCGAAGAGGGAAACAGGTGTAAATCCTGTACTGTACCCGCAACTGTAAACCACTCTGACCTGTTCAGGGTTCGGTAAGTCAGATGTCCTGCCTTAACAAACCTCAGGCGTTGCAACTTTTTGCAACACACAGTGCGGGCTTACACTGTGCCGGAACTTTGCAGTTTTTTAGCTGCTATTTCCTGGTCCCTGCCCGTTTTATAATGGAGCTTTTCAGTGGACCAAACCCCGGTCATCGAATTTCAGCACGTGCAGTTGCACATCGATCAGCAGCAGATTTTAATGGCGCTGACTTTTGCTATTCAAGCAGGCCAATTTGTTGGTTTATTGGGCCCTAATGGCGCCGGTAAAACCAGCTTACTCAGATTGTTGCAAAAAGAATATCAACCTTCTTCAGGCCAGATTAAATTTCAGGGTCAGCCCCTTAACCGTTTTGGCCAATCTGAACTTGCAGCCAAAGTAGCGCTGGTCAGTCAGCTCTCTGGCCCTCTGTTTGATTTAACAGTGGCTGATGTGGTGCTGATGGGGCTTATTCCCCATAAAGCTTTATGGCAAACCAACACAGAACAGGATCTACAGCAACTAAAACAGAGCCTGGAACTGGTGGGGCTGGCTGATAAAGAACGTCACTCCTTCGCCCATTTATCCGGAGGCGAACAACAAAGGGTATTGCTGGCCCGCGCTGTGATGCAAAAACCCCTGTTGTTATTACTGGATGAGCCGACCAACCATCTGGATTTGTATTATCAGCATCAGGTGCTGCGTATTGCCAGGGCGCTGAAGGTCACCGTCATCGCAAGCATTCACGATTTAAACCTGGCATCACGTTACTGCGACCGTTTATTGCTGCTAAGCAAAGGCCAACTGGTGGCCGACGGCACGGCAGAACAAGTACTGACTCAAAACCTGCTGACAGAAGTGTTCCGTATTCCTTGTCTGATCGATCAAAACCCTTTTGGTGATTGCCCACGCGTCAGTTTTGGCTATAAGGACAACGTATGAGCAAAGCCTTATTAGCCACTTTACCTTTGCCTGTGCGTCTTTTGCTTGCGCTCGTCCTGTTATTGCTGGTGTGCTTCTGTGCATTAAGCACAGGCTCGGTCCCTATTGCTACCAGCGGATTATTGGGCCTTGCGCCACTGAATGAAATGCAAGAGACAGTACTGTGGCAACTGCGTTTTCCCAGATTATTGCTGTCTTTATTGGCTGGAGCAGGTTTAGCCCTTTGTGGCGCCTTACTGCAAAACGCCAGCCGGAACCCGCTGGCTGATCCTTATTTATTTGGCATAGTGTCAGGGGCAGCCTTAGGCGCAACAATAGCCACTATAGTGCTGCCACAATGGCAACTACTCACTCCACTCTTCGCTTTTTTTGGTGCTTTGCTGGCGGTATTTCTGGTGTTGTTTATTGGCGCCAGCAGTCGCTGGCAACGATTGGAAAGCTTGTTGCTTTGTGGTGTCGCTGTCAGTTTTATGCTGAGCGCCATAACGACGACCTTGTTGTATTTATCTGAACCTTTTGCTGCCAACCGAGTGATGTTCTGGCTGATGGGCAGCTTAAGTCAGGCCAGTCTGACTCATGTGGCTTTGATCAGCCCTCTGGTGTTTATCACTTTGTTGCTGGGTTTATTGTATCGCCGTCAACTGGATGCTTTGGTATTAAGCGACGAAAGCGCCCGCAGCTTGGGCGTGAATGTACGGCCTTTGCGTTTAGTGATCTTGCTGCTTTGTGCCGCCGTCAGCGCTGCTATTGTGGCTTTTTGTGGCGGTATAGCTTTTGTTGGTTTGATGATCCCTCATCTGGTGCGCTCTTTATTTGGTTTATCCAGCGTGGCTTTGTTATTGGGTTCAGTCTGGTTGGGAGCAGTGTTTTTAACAGGAGTGGATACCTTATCCAGAATCCTTCTGCCCGATCAGGAGTTACCTATTGGCGTCCTTACTTCAGCCATCGGCAGCCTGTTCTTTTTATCCATGTTATTTAAATACCGTCGCGGTTAATTGCCGATTGAAATGGAGTACAGCCAGTGATGAGTTTCGTGATCCCTGCTTTAGATAAAACGGCAACGCCAGCTATACGGCAGCGTATCAATTTAAAAACCAAACCAGCAGGTGCTTTGGGTCTGCTGGAGAACTTGGCGTTGCAGCTTGCGCTGATTCAAAGCAAAAGCCGCTTATCACTGAATAAACCCGTGCTGCTGATTTTTGCCGCCGATCATGGCATCAATAGCCATGGGCTTAGCATAGCGCCAAGCGAAGTCACCCAACAGATGGTGTCGAATTTTTTGGCAGGTGGCGCTGCCGCCAACTGTTTTTGCCGCACTAATGGCATTGAGCTTTTTGTGGTGGATGCAGGAATAGTAAAACCATTGCCAGATGCAACAGGTGTAATCCAACAATCTTTAGGCTGCGGCACTGCAGATTTCAGCCAGGGCCCGGCCATGACTATGGCTCAGGTGGAAGCAGGTTTGGCTTTAGGCCGTCATGTCGCCAACCAACACATTATGGCTGGCTGCGACTTATTACTCTTGGGTGAAATGGGTATCGCCAATACCAGCAGTGCTGCTGCTTTACTGGCGGCTGCCACTGATTTGCCGGTTGAAACTTGTGTCGGCCGTGGCACTGGTATCAGCGACGAGCAATTTGAATTAAAACTGGCCTTGATAAAACAGGCGTTACAGCGGCCTTATGCAAAAGATCCGCAGTCGATACTCGCTGAATTTGGTGGCTTTGAAATAGTCCAGCTGTGTGGCGCTATTTTAGGCGCTGCTGCGCTGAAAAAACCTGTGCTGATTGATGGCTTTATTGTTTCGGTGGCGGCTTTATTGGCTTGTCAGATAGCTCCGGATTGCCGTGATTATTTAATTTTTGCTCACAAGGGTGCAGAAGCTGGCCATGAAGCTGTGCTCAAAGCTTTGGACGCCACTGTATTGCTGGATTTAGGTTTACGTTTAGGCGAAGGCACTGGTGCTGCTCTGGCTGTACCACTAGTAAAAGCTGCCATCAGTTTTTACAACGATATGGCAAGTTTTGCTGATGCAGGCGTGACTCAAGTGGTCGAAACCGGAGTAAGCCAGTGATCAGGCAGATGCTGCAGTGGCCGCTCAGACAATGGCAGTTATTTTGTCTGGCTTTGTCATTTTTCAGCCGCATTCCAGTGCCCAAATCCACGCCATACAGTCCACAACTGTTGAATCAAAGCAGCCGTTATTTAAGTCTGGTGGGATTATTACTTGGCGCCCTGCAAGCTTTAGTACTGGCTGCTACTACCCATTTGCTGCCTTTTTCCATCGCCGTGTTGTTGACCTTAATGGCCGGACTGGTGCTGACTGGCGCTTTCCACGAAGATGGCCTGGCCGATACAGCTGATGGCTTAGGCGGTGGTTTTACTTTCGAGCGTAAGCTTGAAATTATGAAAGACAGCAGAGTGGGCACTTATGGGGTAGTAACGCTGTTGTCTGTGTTTTTAGTCAAATGGCAAAGCCTGCTGGCTTTGGAGACACAAGCCATCTGGGCTTTAGTGCTGGTGGCTGGATTATCGCGCGCGACCGCAGTCAGCCTGACTTTTGTCCTGCCTTACCAGCAGCTGGATGCGCTTAGTAAAACCAAACCTATAGCAACTTCGCTGCAAAAACGAGCTTTGCTTTGGATCTGGCTTTTTGTATTACCGCTTTTGTATTTCTTCCCTTTATCTTTAACTTTGTCTTTGGTTGTTACCTTGATCTTGTGTTTTGCCTTGCTGTTTTTTTATTACCGTAGTCAGCTACAGGGGTACACAGGCGATTTATTAGGGGCGGCTCAGCAAGTGACTGAACTCAGTTTATATCTGGTATGGCTGATCTGGTGGAGGATGCAGTGAAAAGCTCAGTGAAAAAAACTCTGATTTTGGGCGGCGCCCGCAGTGGTAAATCCAGTCTGGCAGAAACTCTGGCGAAATCATCAGAGAGCGTCACTTATATGGCCACAGCTACAGCTTTTGATGCGGAAATGACGGCTCGGATAAAACTGCACCAGCAGCAAAGACCCAAAGACTGGGTGTTGCTCGAATGCCCCTTATTACTCACTGAAGCTTTGCAGCAGCTCTCAGGTTCCGGCCAGACCGTACTGGTCGATTGTTTAACACTCTGGTTGAATAATCAGTTGTATCATCAACCAGAGCAGGATTTTACTCTTGTACGCCAGCTGTTAGCTGATGCTGTAAGTCAGTTCAATGGCCAGCTCATTCTTGTGAGCAATGAAGTGGGTATGGGGCTAGTACCCATCGGCGAGCTGAATCGTGTTTTTGTTGATCAGCAAGGCTGGCTGAATCAGCACCTGGCAAAAGTCTGTGATCAGGTGATTTTTGTTGCCGCCGGCTTACCGCTTTATTTAAAAGGAGGCTCTGATGCAGCAGATTGATTTAGTGCGCCATGGCCCTGTCGTCGGCCCAGCGGCATTATACGGTTGGACTGATGTCCAGCTAAAGGAATCATCCCCTGCTTGCCTGTCGTGGCTTTCTGCGCAGACTTATCAACATATACTGACTTCGCCTTTAGAGCGCTGTCGTAAAAGTGCTGAACAGCAGGCAAAACGTTTGCAGCTGGAACTTCATAGTGAACCCGATTTAAAAGAGATGAATTTTGGCTTATGGGATGGCGTGCCTTTTGACGAGCAAAGCCCAGACTGGCCAGAGCAACAACAATTCTGGTTACAGCCTTTTGCTATAACGCCACCTGAAGGCGAATCTCTAATTCAGTTTCAGCGGCGTGTTCTGCAGGCTTTTGAGCACCATAGCAAGGAGCAAAACAAACAGGCGTTATGGCTGCTGCATGGCGGCGTGATCCGCGTACTGCTCGCCTCCTTATTAAATATTGATTTACAACAAAGCCTGTGGCTACAGCACTTGTCGATTGCCTATGGCAGTGTCAGCCGCATCAGCCGTTATAACGAGCAAAGCCCATGGCAGGTGCAGTGTATCGGCAGCGCTGGCTTTTAACTTTTCCGAAGAGAACTTATATGACTGAACAAAAAACAGATGTAAAACAGCAAAACCATAAAAAACGCCAGCAAAAACTGAAAGAACAGGTCGACAGCCGGATCGCCGCCGCCAGTACCGACAAAGCTTTGCTCCTGGTGATCACCGGCAATGGCAAAGGCAAATCTACAGCTGGTTTTGGCACTGTGGCCCGCGCTGTGGGTCATGGCTTAAAAGCTGCGGTAGCGCAATTTATTAAAGGCACATGGGATTGTGGGGAGCGTAACTTATTGCAACAACACGGCGTTGAGTTTGCAGTGATGAATACAGGTTTTACCTGGGATACTCAGGACAGAGCCGCAGATATTGCTGCCGCTGAATTGGTCTGGGCTAAAGCAGAGCAGTTTTTACAGGACGAGACTATTCAATTGGTATTGCTTGATGAGCTGACCTATATGGTCAGTTACCATTACATTGATTTAGACCGGATAGTCACTGCACTAAACAACAGGCCTTCTACCCAACATGTGGTGATCACTGGCAGGGCAGCACACCGCACTTTAATAGAAATGGCAGACACCGTTAGTGAAGTACAGTCGATCAAACATGCCTTTGATGCAGGAATACAAGTACAAAAAGGAGTAGATTGGTAATGTACGTGCTACACATTGTGTTGTGCTGCTGCGCGCTATTCGCAGTAAAATCACAAGCCGCACCTGCTCAACGTATTATTGCACTCTCCCCTCATCTGGTAGAGCAGCTCTACAGCATTGGGGTGGGTGACAAAATAGTCGGTACTACTGACCATGCAGATTATCCGCAGCAGGCGAAAAACATCCCTAGGGTGGGCAACTATAACCAATTGCAGGTGGAGAAAATTCTGGCGTTAAAACCTGATCTGGTTTTAGCCTGGACAGACGGCAATCCACCCGCCGATCTGAATAAACTGCGCCAGTTTGGTTTAAATGTGGTGGACTCTAACCCCTTGCAGCTGACAGATATTGCCAAAGAACTGCGTATATTGGGCCAGCATACAGGCGCAGTAGACGCAGCAGAACAACAAGCTTTATTGATGGAACAAGGCCTTGCAGAGCTGCGCCAAAACTACAGTTCAAAAGCTAAAGTGGTGGTTTTTTATGAGTTATGGCAACAACCTCTGTCTACAGTGGCACAAAATGCCTGGCCTCAGCAGCAACTGGAACTTTGTGGTGCAACCAATCCTTTTGCCACCGCCACAGGAGATTATCCGCAAGTCAATTTAGAGCATGTGGTAGCCAGCCAACCTCAACTTATTATTCAGCCAGTGTCAGTGAATGAGCCACGGGCTTTACTCGACTGGAGCCGATGGCCTGCTATTCCCGCTGTTAAATATCAACAGTTTAGCCAGCCAGATGCCGACTTAGTGCACAGAACCAGCAGCAGGATGCTGCAAGGTGTACGGCAACTTTGCGCCGACATAGATAAGGCGCGGCAATTTTTTGCCAAAAAATCCTAAAGTTATTTAAGCACAGGCCGATAGCATGATTAGTCAGAACTATACTGAAGCTCATTAACGCCCAAAGGGAGTGTGTTATGTCATCTGTTAACGGTGTCGGCTCGTCAAATGCTCAGGCTGCAGCCAGCAAAACGGCAGAAAGCAGCGAAACGACTGAAGAGAAAAAACTGTCAGGTTACGAATCGTCACGCATGAACAAGCAGAAGCTGAATGCCACCATTATGGAAAACCAGCTGAAGCTCAGCACAGGTGACGACGATAACTCGATGAAGTTATTGTACAAAACCGCGCTTGAAGGCATTAACAGCGAATTAGAAGCTGAATTTGGCCCTAATGCGGCTGAAAAAATTAAAAACAGTGGTGTAGATACTTCACCGCAAGCAACGGCAGATCGCATCGTTGGTTTTGCGACCGCTTTTTACCAAAAGTTTTCTGAACAAAACCCGGATATGCCAGAAGAAGAACGTCTGGATAAATTTATCGCTTTAGTAGGTGGTGGTGTAGACAAAGGCTTTGAAGATGCCCGCGGCATTCTGGATGGTTTGGGTGTACTGAAAGGAAAAGTTGCTGACGACATTGACAGCACCTATTCACTGATCCAGGACGGTTTCGCTAAATTCCGGGAAATGATTTTAAACCCGGATAAAACCACTGAAGGTCAAGATATAACTGAATCAGTTGCCGCCAATACCGGCAGCGAACTGCGCTTTTCTTTGAAAGTGTAAGTTTATCTGCTGTTGTAACTACTCCTGATAAGCTGGTTTCAGTTAAGCCTTGAAGCCAGCCGTTTATACACTGGTATTACAGAGTTAAGACCAGTTTTTTTTGTTTTCTCCTGCCCTACAAACACATCATCTGGTTTGCCGCTCAATCACCTGAACTATGGCTCTGGATACTGACATTTGTCATGAGCTTAAGGTGACAAAACACAGTGGTCTGCAGCTGTTCAATTAGAAATAATAGGTCTGTTGATCATCTTATCTAAGGCAAACTATATGTTCTTCCGTTCATCAAAATTTATCCTTGTCGCATTACTGACTAGTCTGTTGCTGATACTTAGTCAGTTGCCACAGCTAATTACCGCTGTCAGGCCGTTGTCTCATCAGGGGCAAGTGCAAACTCAGCTGTATTTACCTGCAACTGCAAGTCATACCAATCCTGCCCCTTTACTGGTGTTTTTAGGCGGCTCAGAGGGAGGAATGTCTATGACCAACTCACGCAGCACTCAGGAAAGGCAACAGTATCTGGATGCCGGTTTCGCTTTATTGGTCATTGGCTATTTTGGCTTACCTGGTACGCCAACCGGGCTTGACCGGATAGAACTGAGCGGCATTATAGAAGCCATAAACAGCACAACAGAACACCCTGCAATCAAGGCAGAAAAACTGGCGATGCTCGGAGTATCCAAAGGTGCTGAATTAGCTTTAGTGCTGGCCAGTAAGTTTAATCAATTCAGCACAGTCATTAGTGTTGTTGGCAGTGATGCAGTATTTGGCAGCCCTGAATGGTACAGCACCAGTTCGTCCTGGAGCTGGCAGCAACAGCCTTTACCTTTTGTTCCTTTTACACTGAAATCAGCGGCAGCTCTGATGCAAGCTGATTATCGCCGAGGTTATGAGATAGCCATGCAAGACCAAAAGCGCTATCAGCAGGCGAAGATCCCGGTTGAACAGATGACAGCTGATGTGCTTTTTATCAGTGGGACCGCCGATGAATTGTGGCCTTCCAGTGAGATGTCTGATCGAATGATGTCCAGATTGCGGCAACATCACTACAAATTTCGCAGCCAGCATTTGAAAGTCAGCGGCGCGGGACATGGTGGATTGGGCAGAACATACCAACATGACATCATCACATTTATACAGCAGTCTCAATAAGCACCCAAAGCGAACAGGCTACAACAGACGCCGTCTATCGACTGCTCAAGCCGGTTTTAATCAAGCGCGCAGGTTTTTGTTTGCCCGCCTCTTCGCTGATCCAAATTTGCTGATGCTGATCTATACATAGCCCTTCCACCTGACCTGGTGTTGGCAATGTTTGCACCTCCAGCAATTGAAACTCTTTATCGTAGCGGGCAATTTGCGCCTGAAAACCTGAGTTGGTTAAATAGGCCCAAATGGCTTTGCGTGGATCTGTATAGCCCACCAGCCACCAGTGTTCAGTACTGTTGTTGAAACTGGCGTCTGTTACTAAAAAATCCGGTGATTGCAGTGGTAAAGCCTTCCCTAAGGCTTGAAACTTTAAGCTGGGATCAAGCCGATAAAGCGCTGGCTTTTGGCTGGCCCAACTTTTACTGATCAGCCATAAAGCGCCCTGCTGATACACCAAAGCTTCAAAATCCAGATCGTGTTGATATGCTTTTAACTCGCCTTGACGAGGTAAGCTGATTTCCAAAGTCACAGGCTGATAAGGTTGTGATAACAAACGCCAGTCCAGCGGTACTTTGTAGATCAGTAAGCTTGAGCGTTTACCTGCATTATTGCCCGCGTCAGCCAGATAGAGAAATTGGCCATCCGATGTGATGGCTTCCCAGTCAATATTTTTGACCGACAATTCCAATTGCTGCTGAATTCGCCCGTCGGCGTTTATCCTGTACAACAGAGGCAAACCACCCGAGTCATTAAAGCTGATAAATTCATCACCAATACAAAGCAGGCCTGAGCTTTCGGAAAGTTCTGCAGGCAAGTCTACGGCTGTCCATGCAGGCTTTGGCACAGAGGTACAAGCCAACAGGCACAGCGCAAAGCCCACTACCAGAACCTGCCTGAACAAAACAAAAGACCTCATACAGAGGTTAACGGCAGCAATACAGGGCCAGCGCTTTTTGCACCTCTAAAATAGAGCCGTCCTTACTAAAGGTTTTAGTGACAGGTGTATCTGTGCTGCTCAACCAGATATGCAGATCGGATTCCAGATCAAAGTGGCCTTTGGTTTCGGCGCTGAACCGCACTATGGAGCGATAAGGTATCGACATAAATTCTTTTTTAGAGCCAGTGATGCCCTGTTTATCCACCAATATCAAACGCTTGTCAGTAAAGACGATCAAATCGCGTATCACTTTATAGGCCTGCTGTAGTTTTTCATCCGGCAATAAAATCTGACCGAATTCCTCTTCAACATCAGCTAAATCAATTTGACCAGCATTGCCTAATAAACCACTAAAAAGTCCCATTGTTATTCCTTATCCAAACGCTTTATTGAACCCATTTAGCCTGAGCTTATCCCTGCATCAGGCTAACAGCAAGGCTTAAAAGCTCAGAACTTTAGCATCCCAGTTCAGCAGCAAACCGCTTTGCTCTGAGTGAAGCTGCTGTGCAACCGCAGCCAGATAGCCAGCCGTCTCAGCCGGGGTCCTCAACTGGCCTTGGGGTAAATTACGCTGAAAAGGCGCAGATAAAAGCGAATCTGTAGTGCCTGGATGCAAGGTAACCAGAGCTGCGGTTTTATTGCTGCGTTTAAGTTCTATGCTTGCTGTTTTAATCCATTGATTTAATGCAGCTTTTGCAGAGCGATAGCTGTACCAGCCCCCGAGTTGGTTATCACTGATACTGCCGACTTTGGCGCTCAATTGCAGATAACGAAGCTGTGGTGTTTTTGTTACATAAGGCCAAAGCCCTTGCAAATAAAACACCGGCAGCTCCAGATTCAGCAAAAAGGTTTTACGTAACAACAAAGCTGAGCTTTGGCTTAAGCTTTTTTCTGGCAAGAGTTTGAATTCACCTTCCTGATGTAACCAACCAATACAGTTAAAAATAACACTTACCTGATGCTGCTGCAGTGTATTGATCACCGAACTGAAAAAGTCCTGATGCAAAGCCCATTCGTCTTGTCCGTTTAAATCAGGAGCTTTGATGCTGCAAAGCTTTGGGTCGGTAAAATCGGCGGCAAAGCGGGACAACCAAATCACCTGTTTACCTTGTTGCAGATAGTGTTGCGCTAAAGCAGAACCTATAGCACTGCTGGCACCAATAATCAGTACTGCGCTCATGCATTCTCCTGCTGCAGCTTGTAGTTGCGAATAACAGCCTGGGCCAGGGCAAATCCAGCCAGATAGGCATTTTCTACCCGACCGCCATAACTCCAGTCTCCCCCCAGCCAGAGTTGATGATCCGGCAGCTCGATACAGCCTGGCACAGCGGTTTGATCGTTTTGACTGGCATAAAGCCATCGATGCGCCACCAGGGGCTCAATAGTCTGCTTTATATTCAGCTCATCACGCAAAACAGCAGTGGCTTCGGCAAACCAAAAGTCAGCTGGCTGCTGCAAATGTTCGGCACTAAAAGCAGCATTAAAATGCAGGACAAAACAGGAGTTTCGCCCACTTTTGTACTGCTGATGGCTGATAAACCTTAATTTCGGATGCTGACAAAAAATAGCATCGCCAGCTGGAGACGCTTCAGCCTGCATAGCCACAGCCCAGCAGGGTTCAAGCAAATTGGCAGCTGTATCAAAAACTTCTGGTAGCGAACTTTGTGTCATTAACTGCTGCGCCTGAGCTGGAGGCAGGGTTAAAAGCACAGCATCAAAGCCAGCGTAACTAATGCCATTATCCCCCCATAAAATCCAGCTCTGTTGCCTGTAGTCGAGCTTACTAATCCGGCACCCCGTGATCAGGGGTATGCCCAGCAATAAGGCGTTTATCGGGCTGTGCATCGATGGTACGCCAACAAAACGCCTTTGCTCGTCCTTTGAACTTTTCAGTGATACAACGCCATCCTCATTGCACAAAAGTGCTGTAGTACAAGGCCAGACGTCCGCCTGGCCCGCATCAAGCCATAACTGTACTTGCTGCTTAAAGACATCGGTGCGGGCGGTAAAATACTGAGCGCCCATATCCAGATACCCCTGCTCTGTTCTTTTACTGCTCATACGGCCACCTGCTGAACGGCCTTTATCAAAGACCGTAACCTGATATCCCTGCTGCACCAGGTTGGCTGCCGCTGTTGCACCTGTCAGCCCCGCCCCTATAACTGCTATTTTTTTCATCGTCGTTTTTTCTTTTGAACTGGTCACAGATTTACGCTGTATCATAAGCTTAAGATCAATAATGGAGCATCCCCCTATGAGTCAAACTGAAATAGCCACTTTTGGCGCAGGTTGTTTTTGGTGTATTGAATCGGCCTTTAATCAATTGCAAGGGGTAAAAAAGGCGCTCAGCGGCTATATGGGTGGTCAAACATTAAACCCGGACTATCGTCAGGTGTGCACAGGCACCAGTGGTCATGCAGAAGTAGTGCAGCTGGAGTTCGACCCAGCTCTGGTTAGTTTTGAGCAGTTGTTACAGGTGTTGTGGTTTTTACACGATCCAACTCAGTTAAACCGTCAGGGCAACGACATAGGTACTCAGTACCGCTCAGCTGTGTTTTATCATTCAGAACACCAAAAGCAGCTGACAGTCGCATCCATTCAGACGGCGCAAGCGTTATTTGACTCGCCCATAGTGACAGAGGTAAGCCCGGCCAGTACTTTTTACCCGGCTGAGGACTACCATCAGGGTTATTATTTGCAAAATACCAGTCAGCCTTACTGCCAGTATTTAATCACACCTAAGCTGGCAAAATTCCGCCAGACTTTTGTGAATTTATTGAAGGCTTAATTAGGTCAGAGCCGGGGCTCTGACCTTGTTACAGAAAAAACTGATTAAAAATCAGGGGTCCAATTTAAACGCAGCGACCATTCAGCACCTGCAGTGGCATAACCTGGTAAGTACACATACTCTTTATTGGTCAGATTATCCGCTTTGGCTGCGATCTGCAGACTGTGACTTAACTGGTAGCTGACACCAGCCCCCCACAGGGTATAGCCACCCAGTTTCGGGGTTGTAAAGTCACCAGTGCGGAAATCGCTTTGATAATCAGAAGTGACAAAGACCCGCCAATCCTGCCACTGGTAAGCGCCCTGCCAATGCACTGTGTGCTTAGAGCGTTTAATCAGAGCGGCCCCTGTGGTTTTGTCTTTGGCGTCTGTGTAGCTGTACGCCAGTTGCTGATGCAGTTGCTGCCAATTGTGACTGACGCTCAGCTCAGCCCCTTTGACTTTTGCTTCACCGACATTTTGTGGCACCCAATTGCCATCAGGCATTGGCGCCCACTGGATCAGGTTGTTGACGCTTTGCTGGTAAACAGAGCTTTCAATTTGTAAATCGCTGCTACGGTAGCGTAAACCCAGTTCATCGGAAGTTGCAGTTTCAGGCACCAAATCAGCATTACCACCTGAGGGGTAATACAAATCGTTAAAGCTTGGTGCCTTAAAAGCACTGCTACGACTGGCACGAACTAACCACTCGTTCGTCAGTTGATACCCTAAGCCCAACTCGTACGTATTGGAATGACCATATTGGCTTTGTTTATCGTGACGACCGGTGACATCAGCCAGCCAATGGCCAGACTGATAACTGACACCGGCAAAAATGGCTTTATTAATACGTGAATCCACGTCATACACTAAATCACTTCCCGATACATCTTCCTGATACCAATTCACGCCAGTTAACGCCGTTAAGCTTTGAGTCAGTCGACGACTGTATTGGTAGTCAAACTCCCGCCGTTTTGTTTCAAACAGGCTGAGCGGACTGTCTTCACCCCAGTTTAGATCTTCGGTCTGGTTCTGAGACAGACTTAGCTTCTGCTTTGATTTATCACTGTCTAAAGCCCAGCCCAAACGACTTTGATTGGTTCTTGTTTCAACCTGATCAGCGCCTGGCCCAAATGTCGGATCAAAATCATAGTGGGCGCGGCTTCGGAGTACATTATGATCCGCAGACCATACACCATAAGCTGTGTTGTAGTCTGCGCCCAATTTACCGTAGCGCTGATCAAAACTATCTTTGTCCGCTTGAGTACCAGGCCTTACATCAAAACCATCACTACCAGACCAGCCTAAATTACTGCGAACAGTTAAAGCACCATAAGTCTGGCTGGTGGCTATGTCAGCTTCATGGCTTTGATAACGACCAGTTTTTAATTGTATCGAGGTGTTGTCGGCTTTACGGGTGCTAATAGCAATCACACCAGCTAAAGCGTCAGAGCCGTACAGAGCTGCTTTTGGCCCCTTAATCACCTCAATTTTTTCAATTTGTTGCAAAGACAATTCAGCCAAAGAGGCATAACCCAAAGTAGCAGAACCGACCCGAACGCCGTCAATCAACACCAGCGTATGGCTTGCAGATCCACCCCGTAAAAATACGGTATTGGTCTGGCCTTTACCACCAGAACGACTAATTTGCACACCGGCCACCTGACGCAGCAAAGCAGGTAGATCAGACACCTGAGCCTGTTCAATTTGCTCGCGGTCTAATACAGTGACTGAGGATAAAATCTGATGCACAGGCTGGGCCTGGCGAGTGGCATAGACACTGATATGTTCCAGTGGTTCGTCCGGGCTTTCGGCAAAATCGGCAGCAAAAACAAAAGCAGGCAGGCCAGCGACAAGTGTCGCCAGCAAAGATTTTTTAAACATAATAGCTCCCAAAGACGCCCACCGCGTCCTGAATAGTGAATGAACTTTTCAGGCCGGTCTCCGGGCTGACAACAAGCAATCTATAGCCAAAGCAATTGGAGTTGCAGGGAGGCGACAAGTGCGTGAGACCTCAGGAGCATAGTTAACCTATGTGACTGGGGCGAGAGCACGCAGTCAACAAAGCTGCAGCTTCAAGTACGAAGGATATAAAAGCCACTTTAATCCCTTCCCATCCGTAGACAGTGGTTTGATTAAAGCCAGAGCAAAGCTCTCTGTTGTTTTACCGTTGCGGGGGCAGCTCTGGGTTTTCACCAGATTCCCGTTTCACCCTGCGATGTTTAGAACATCCTCTGGGCACCTGAAAAACGCGGCCTCAGTGTAGCGGCGGCAATATTAAAGTCAATAGAAATCCAGACGTCCCTTTTCGTCGATAAGTGCAAAAAACTAAGCTATGACGTCACTTGATTTGAGAGAGAAATCCGGATGCTTTGGCTCTGCTTTGAAATCTGCCCCCCAATCTTCAAACAACCTGTAATTCGATGCAGATGAGGTTCGCTCCTTGGATTCTTTAGCTTATAATGGCCCCATAAATTTCAATGGAAAAAAGAGAGAGCCATGCCTTCATTTGATATTGTTTCTGAAATTGATATGAACCAAGCAAAAAACGCAGTTGAGAACGCAAAACGCGAGCTTGAAACCCGATTCGATTTTCGTGGTGTTGATGCCAAAATTGAGCTGAATAAAGAGCACATAGAACTGACCGCTGAAGCGGATCAGCAGGTGATGCAACTGTTTGATATTTTTGCCACCAAGGCAAGCAAACTTCAGTTGGACGTCAGTAGTTTCAAAATTGAAAAAGAAGATCGTCACGGCAAATACATCACGCGCCATGTCACCATCAAGCAAGGCATCGACAAAGAGATAGCAAAAAAGGTCATTAAACTGATCAAAGAAAGTAGTATTAAAGTACAGGTGGCCATTCAGGGAGAAGAGCTGCGTGTCACAGGTAAAAAGCGCGATGACTTGCAAGCTGTGATGCAGTTGGTCAGAACAAGTGACCTGGGTCAGCCATTCCAGTTTAAAAACTTCAGAGATTAATTTCGTTCTCTGAAGGTCTGAGTAGCACCTGGGGAGAAGACACCGAACCACAAAAACGGCAACGTCTCCCCATGCTGCAAAAGCCCCAAATGCTTTTAGATGAACGTTTAACAGAGCTATAAAGTTTTTTTTAAAGAAACACTACCTTCAGCAGTCATACAGACTTGCTTGTCTGTTCATTCATAGCGGGCCTGTACAGCACGGAAACAAACACCGCAGGCCAGTTCAGGCTTAGGGTTATCTTGCTTGTTCAAGACGTTTTATTGATCAATTTTTGACACTATGTCAAATGAAGGCACTAAGAGCTCTTTGTTTCAGGCTGGAGATTGTAACCTTAAAACTGATACAATCTGGCCAGGTCTTTTAAAGAAGAGAATCTTGTGAAACGTCATCTTTACCATGCGATTTGTTTGCTGGTGTTTACCGGGGCCACTTATGGCTTTCTGATGGAAGTAAAAAGTAGTGGTTTGAATTTAAACAGCTACGACAAGCATCTGCATTTTTTGGTTTTTTTCTGCCTTACCGCTCTGTTGCAATGGAGCTACAAACCTAAATTATGGCAAGCCGTAGTGATTATGGCGGGTTATGGTGTCGCTATTGAATTCCTGCAACAGTATCTGACCAGCTACCGCAGAGCCGAGTTTATGGACTGGGTTGCTGATGTTTTAGGTATGGCTGCCTTTTATCTTTGTTACTTCGCCGTTAAAAAATGGCGCAACCGAACTCAGTAGTTTTTCCGCTCTGGACTGTCGTAGGTGAAGGAGCCATTGGTCTTCTTTCGGCAGCCCGGTTGCACAGGGCTGGTTATCCGGTGCAACTGCATCGTCGTATCAAGGGCCCTTTTCAATTTGTTTTTCAGTCTGCCGGGGCTTCGCAACGGGTCCATCTGTCAAATCAAACTCAAGCGCCTTATTCCTATGTGCTTTTGCCTGTCAAAGCTTATGCAGTCATAGATGCCCTGCAGCAGTTGATGCCCTTACTGGCTGATGATGCTCAACTGGTGCTGAGCCATAATGGTATGGGTACCATAGAACAAGTGCTGTCGCTGTTGAAACCCAGCCAGGGATTATGGTTTTTAAGCACCAGCCATGGCGCTTTTAAGCCTGATGATGCAACAGTGATCCACAGCGGCATGGGACAGTCGGTGTCAGGTGCGTTAAATCAGGCGGCTTTTGCACAACAAGCAGTTATTGAACAGGCTATGCAAGCCGCTTTAGGTCCGCTCACAGTGTTGGATGATATCTGGCCAGCGCTGTGGCAAAAACTGGCAGTCAATGCAGTGATCAATCCGCTGACTGCATTACATCAGTGTAAAAATGGCGAACTTGGTGAAACAAAATATGCCGAAGCTATCCGGGTATTGATTGAGGAATTTGTGCTGGTCGCAAAAGCATCAAACCAGAACTTCAGCCTTGAGGCTATAGAACAAAGAGTAGCGCTGGTGATTAAGCAAACTGCCGACAACTATTCGTCAATGCAACAGGATTTTGCTAAGGCCCGCAGCTCTGAACTGGAGTACATTACAGGGTTCTTGCTCAGACAGGCCAAACTACATCAATTGGACCTGCCTGCACATCAGGCGGTTTATCAACTGTTGCTTCAAAAGTCGCCGCGATAAACGCCTACATTCGCATGGCCCTGCTCCGTCAGCAATAACGCCTGCAGACGGCTCATCACGCCACGTTCACAGTACAAATAATACTGCTGAGTTTGATCCAACTGACTAAACTGACTGGCCAATTTATAAAAAGGTAAGTGCTGCACCTGATGGCTTACCCCAGTTAAAGGTTTAACATCCACTTCATCCGGCGCACGAATATCCAGAATAACAGCGTCAGCGGCCATCGCATTTTCATCCAGCACTGTGCTGATTTGCTGCTCTGCCTGAAACTCAACAGTGCGGATGTCCAGCACATGAGCATCCAGCGCAAGCTGTTCAAGCGCGGCCAGATCCAGTTGCTGTTCAGCGTGTAGCACCTTGTTTAAATCGGCATTAATAGTAGGTTTATTTGAAATCACACCACAGTACTCAGGCATGGTTTTGGCCATATCTTCGGCGCCGATTTTCCGGGCTAAATCGATGATCTCTTGTTTGTCCTGATAAATCAGCGGGCGCAACACCAGGGTATCAGTGGCTTTATCTATCACACTTAAGTTGGCGATAGTCTGACTGGCTACCTGGCCCACACTCTCCCCTGTCACTATGGCCTGAATGCCTAAACGCTCAGCCACAATAGCAGCAGCGCGCATCATCTGGCGCTTGAGTATGACGCCCATCAGACCATTGTCGACTTTTTCCAGAATTTCAGTCACTACAGGAGCAAAATCAACACTGATAAATTTTACCTTGTGCGACAAGCTGAATTTTTGCCATAAATAAAATGCCATCTGCCGCACTCCGGTTTCATGAGCTGCACCACCCAAATTAAAAAACAGGTAATGAGTACGTAAACCTTTACGGATCATCAGATAGCTGGCCACAGCTGAGTCAAAACCACCGGAGATGAGAGACAACACATCACTCTGGCTTGGCAAAGGAAAACCACCCATGCCTTCAAACACCTGACTGACAATAATCAACTGATCACGTTTAATCTCAACCCGCACCACTTCTTCAGGTTTTTTCAGTTGAACCCGAGCAGATGGAATATGCTGGTTTAAACCACCGCCTATATAACGCTCGGCTTCAAGCGAGCTGAATTCATGTTCGCCAGTACGTTTTACCCGCACACAAAAACTTTTACCCTCAAGCCTTGGCGCAAACACAGCTTTGACCTGCTCAAAAATATCGTGCAATGAGCTGTAAGTACCAGACTGCATTTCCATAAACTGCACTATGCCTGGTATGCAGGCTAAGTGATCAATCATTTGCTGGCGTAATTTAGGGCTATTTGACGCCAGTTGCACCAGCAAATGGTCATAGTTGTTTTTGATGCGAACGGATGGGTCTAACCGCAACAAAATGGTCTTCAGATTTTGCTCTAAAAGCATGGTCTGACGTTTCCGGACCGATTTACTTTTAATCGAAATTTCCGGGTGCAGTTTGACTAAAAATTCCATCACAAAGAACTCACTAAAAAAATAAAGGCGCGGATTATACCGCGCCTTGCATCAACAGTTTAGTTTTTATTGACCAGGCCTTTATTGATTAGGCGTGCTTTGAGCCGCAGGTTCGAGGCTAATAGGCTCTGACTCTTTAGGCTTACCCTGCATAATAGAAATTTCTACCCGGCGGTTTCGTCTTTTGTTACTTTCACTGTCGTTCGGTACCAAAGGACGGGTTTCAGCATGCCCCATCACCACCAGACGGTTTTTATCAAAACCTGGCGCTTTAATCATTTCAGACGCCACAGACACAGCACGCTGAGCCGATAAATCCCAGTTGTTACTATGCAATTCATCTGACACTTGCTCAGCATCCGTGTGGCCAGAGACTGTGATTTCACCAGGCACATCTTTTAATAAAGCACCGATGTTCTGAATAATAGGTTTAAACCTCGGCTGTAAAAACGAAGAACCTGACGGAAAAGAGCCATTTTCACGAATACGGATAATGATTTGCTGGCCTAAAGATTCCAGCTCTATAGCGCCATCCATAATTTGTTTTTCCAGTTGCTCGGCAATTTTTTTCAGCAGCTCATTGGTCTGTTCCTGTAACTCAGCAGCTGCTGCAACCGTATCCATCGGTTCTTCTTCAGTGCTGGTAGATTGACCACCGGTTTTGTCTTCCCGCTGTTCTTGCCTGCCTCCGGCTTCGTCTTCTTTACCTGCCTGGAAATTCAGCATTTGCTGAGTCATTTCGACTGTCTGTTGCTGAATGGTATCAATAGGGGTTGGATCAGGACGGCCCGGACGGAACTCCATTGCAATCACACTGGTGCCTTTAGGGATGTCTTTAACTTCAATTTTATTTTGCACACCAAAAGCAAACTGCATTGAGCCTGCGATTTGCTTAAATTTCAGTACGTCCATTTCAGAAAATGACAATAACAAAACGAAGAAGCACATTAACAGCGCCATCAAATCAGCAAAGGTCCCCATATAGGCTGGTAAACCCGGTGGTGGACACTTTTTACACTTTGCCATACAAACTCCTACTCTGCTGCAGGCGCTGCAGGTTCACGTTTTTTGGCGGCAAGGTAATTACGCAAAATGCCTTCAATAACCTTAGGGTTCTGGCCATCCTGTATGCCCATAATGGCATCGAGAATCAGCTCATTATTGGTTTTCTCTTCCTCATTACGTACCGCCATTTTTTCTGACAACGGCAGGAAGATACAGTTAGCCTGAATAGCACCATACATGGTCGTTAATAAAGCAACTGCCATAGCGGGTCCAATCGCCTTTGGATCAGACATATTAGATAACATCGCCACTAAACCTATCAGGGTACCTATCATGCCCATGGCCGGGCCTAAGTCCCCTAACTGTTTAAACACATTGATAGCGTTGTTGTGGCGGGAATAGGTTAATTCGATGTCTTTTTCTAAAGTGCCCCGTACCACATCGGCATCATGACCATCCACCAGCATGTTGATGCCTTTTTGCATAAAGGCATTAGGAATTTCCGCTTCTTCTAATGCCAGAAAACCACCTTTACGGGCGGCATCAGCCAATTGCACAGCTTTTTCAATCAGCTCCTCTGCCGATTCAATTTTAAACATAAAGGCTTTCCCAATGGCTTTCATTGCATCAGCCAACTGAGTAAAAGTGAACTTTATGATGACAGCCGTCAGACTGCCACCAAACACTATAACGATAGAAACAAAATCGTAAAACATGCCAATGTTGCCGCTGGAGCTTAAAAACATCGCCCAGCCCATCATGCCCATGACCGCGACTAATCCTATGACGGTTGCTAAATCCACTGCGTATCTCCCGGAAAACTGAATGCAAATATTTGGTTTTGTCCCAGCATTAAGCTGGTTTTATCTTAGCTTATAGTGAGTTATCGGCAAAAGTATGGGATAGTTAACTATAAATTCTGGCCTCAAACAAATTTATCCTTTCCTAATGCGGTCCTGATTGCTCATAATAGCGCGCTGGGCTTGGTCAGACATCCATTATCAGGCGAAAATATGACAAAAAAGAAAACAGATTTCAGCCACTTTGAGCAGAGCATTGCTGAGCTGGAACAGATAGTTCAGCAACTGGAGCAAGGCGACTTAAGCCTTGATCAAGCCTTGCAACAATTTGAACGTGGTATCGAACTCTCCCGTACCAGTCAGCAGCAATTACAGGCTGCACAACAAAAAGTCCAGTTATTAGTCCAGGATGCAGGTCAGGACCAGCTGGAGCCTTTTGTGACAAGTGAAGGTGAATGATTTGACGTTAGTTTCTTTAACCTCTTACCAGCAACGGCTGGAACAGGTGCTGCAACACCAATTAGAAAAAAAACCTCTGACCGATCCGCGCCTGCATCAGGCCATGGCTTACAGTTTGCTGCTGGGCGGCAAACGCATGAGGCCCTTTTTAGTCTATAGCTGCGGTCAGATGTTAGGCGCTTCTTTGGCAGATTTAGATGGGCCGGCTGGCGCTATTGAAGCTCTACATACCTATTCTTTAATCCATGACGATTTGCCCGCTATGGATAATGACGATTTACGTCGTGGTAAAGCGACCTGTCACAAAGCTTTTGATGAAGCCGCAGCTATTTTGGCTGGCGATGCGCTGCAGACCTTCGCTTTTGAACTGTTAAGTAGTCATGACTACCAACAGGTTCCGGCACAACGTGTTCTTGCAATGGTGCAACAACTAGCTCTGCATGCGGGCTACAACGGTATGTGCGGTGGTCAGGCTATTGATTTGGCGCATACCAATCAGAAAATGTCGGTTGAAGCTTTGGAACAGATGCATCAGTTAAAAACCGGCGCTTTAATCGAATGTTCAGTGCGTTTTGCTTATCTGGCCAGTCCAGTAGATAATGCAGCCCATTTAGACGCCTTGGTGCGCTACAGCAGAGCCATAGGATTAGCCTTTCAGGTGCAGGACGACATTCTGGATATTGAAGGCGACACCCAAGTACTGGGTAAAACCGCTGGCTCAGATCAAAAAGCCAATAAAGCCACTTATCCGGCTTTATTGGGCCTGGAACAAGCCAGACAAAAAGCACAATTATTAGTTGAAGAGGCTCTGGCCGCTTTGCGCGAACTCCCTTATGCAACAGACGAACTGGTGGCGTTGGCCCGGTACGTTATTGCCCGACAGTTTTAATACAGGCATTCTCATGACACGAGCTAGTCACGATTTCCCTCTGCTGCAAAAAGCCAACTGGCCCGCTGAACTGCGCCAGTTACCGCAGGATCAATTACCTGCACTCAGCGACGAATTAAGAGCATTTTTATTAAAAACCGTCAGCCAAAGCAGTGGCCATTTTGCCTCAGGCCTTGGCACTATTGAACTGACTGTTGCTTTGCATTATGTCTACAACACCCCTTTTGACAGGCTGATCTGGGATGTAGGCCATCAGGCTTATCCACATAAAATTCTGACTGGCCGCCGCGATCAGATGCACAGTATCCGCCAAAAAGATGGCTTGCATCCTTTTCCATGGCGGGAAGAAAGTGAGTACGACACCCTAAGTGTGGGCCATTCCAGCACTTCCATCAGTGCCGCTTTAGGCATGGCGATAGCTGCCCGTGTCGAACAGAAAAACCGTAAAGTTGTAGCCGTAATTGGCGATGGCGCTATTACCGCAGGTATGGCCTTTGAAGCGCTGAACCATGCAGGTGAAGTCAAACCCGATATGCTGGTGATTTTAAACGATAACGAAATGTCGATTTCCGAAAATGTCGGAGCGCTGAATCGTTATTTTGCCCGCATTTTATCCGGTAACTTTTACACCAGCCTGCGTGAAGGCGGCAAAAAAATTCTAAGTGGCGTTCCGCCTTTGCATCAGCTAGCCAGCCGGGCCGAAGAGCATTTCAAAGGCATGGTGACCCCTGGTACTTTTTTTGAAGAGCTGGGCTTTAACTACATAGGTCCTATTGATGGTCATGATGTCACAGGTCTGGCGGATACTATTCGTAATATGCGCAACCTCAAAGGCCCGCAATTACTGCATGTGGTGACCAAAAAAGGCAAAGGCTATTTACCGGCAGAGCAAGATCCTATTGGTTATCATGCGGTCAGCAAATTTGACCCGGCAGCCCAGTGTCAGCCCGCGAAAAAAGCCGGCAAAGCCACTTTCTCTAATATTTTTGGCCAGTGGATTTGCGATATGGCAGCGGCAGATCCAAAACTGCAGGGCATTACCCCAGCCATGCGCGAAGGCTCAGATTTAGTGCAGTTCTCAAAAAGCTATCCCGATCGCTATTTTGATGTGGCTATTGCTGAACAACATGCAGTGACTTTAGCTGCTGGTATGGCAATTGAAGGCTTAAAACCTGTAGTGGCTATCTATTCCAGCTTCCTGCAACGTGGTTACGATCAGCTTATTCACGATATCGCCATCCAGAACCTGGATGTGTTATTTGCGATAGACCGTGCTGGTGTGGTTGGAGCTGATGGTCCCACTCACCAGGGCTCATTCGATTTAAGCTTTATGCGCTGCATTCCCAATATGCTGATTATGGTGCCTTCGGATGAAAACGAATGCCGCCAGATGTTGTATACAGGCTATCAGCACAAAGGGCCTGCCGCAGTGCGTTACCCTCGTGGTAGCGGCACTGGTGAAGCTCCGGAAGCCGTCATGAGCGAATTGGCTTTAGGTAGGGGGCTGGTTCGCCGTCAGGGTGAAAAAGTTGCCTTACTGGCATTTGGTCCTTTATTGCAGGCTTGTCACACAGTGGCAGAGCAGTTAAACGCCACTTTGGTGGATATGCGTTTTGTTAAACCTCTGGATCAGCAGTTGCTGACAGAGCTGAGTCAAAGCCACAGCCATTTTGTGACCATTGAAGACAATGCGTTGATGGGCGGCGCTGGTTCTGCAGTCAATGAATTTTGCATCGCAGAGCAGCTCAAGGTGAAACTGCTGAATATCGGCCTGCCTGATATTTTTATCAAACACGGTACTCAGGAACAGATCTACGCTGAACTGGGTTTAGACTGTGTCGGTATTCAGGCCAAAGTAGAAGCTTTTCTTAGTCGTTAATCCTGTCCTGCCGTAGGGGCGCGGTTTACCCGCGCCCGTTTCAAATTCCAATTTACGCTAAAGCACGCAAACAACAACGCTGTGGCTTCAAGGACGACGGCTATTAGCCTAAGTCATTGATGTTACAGCTAGGCGACAAGTGCACGAGACCCCAGGAACATAGTTGTCCTATGTGACTGGGGCGAGCAGCGCAGGCAACAACGCTGTGGCTTCAAGGACGACGGCTAAGGGCGGTAGCTTTTTACTTCAAACCATGCCAGGCCATCAGCCAGTAGTTTCTCAATCTGCATATCTATATGCCCCGAGTCTTCAAACTCAAAGGCATCGACCTGCGGATCAAAACCTACAGTAGCACAACCATTACGCCCTGATTCCTTCACTTTACTCAGTGCGATTTCAGCCAGTTGCAAAGAGATTTCCCATGAAATAAGTTGCCCGCCTAACAACTCCAGCGGAAAACAGCTGTAACCAATGGAGCAAGTCAAAGACACGGTTCGCCCATCCGGGATTTGAAAATTAGCTTGTGCAACCAACTGATTAAGCTGCAATGCAAAATCACGCACTGTGGCAAATTCAACATCTCGCAGCACCAGGACAAACTGCTCACCGGCAAAACGCACCACATAGTCAGCACCACGGCTTTCACGTAATAACAAACCACTGATTTGCTGTAATACGCTGTCTCCTGCGCTATTGCCGTACAGATCATTGATGGATTTAAAGTTATCCATATCCAGTTGCAACAACGCTATACATTTGCCCTGTTGCAGCATGGCGTCTCTGTTGTGCTGATACTGCTCTACGTCTTTGGGCAGTTGTTCAAATAAGAAACGGCGGTTTCTAAGGCCAGTTAAAGTGTCTTTATGCGTCAGCTGCGATAGCTGCTCATTCAGCTCACTCAACCGCTGGTTGCTGTTCTCCAGCTCTGCTGTACGCAGACGCACCAGTTTACTCAACTCCTGCTGTTGCATCACCGCATTACGACGCCACAACCAGGCCAAACCATACAAAGCAAGAACCACCAACAAGGCCCATAAGCCTTTGTACACTATGGTTTCTGTAAATAATCGGGGCACCACCAGATCCAGCTTTAATTGCTGTTGCTCCGTCCAGCCCTGGCTGGCATAACGGGCCTGCACTACAAACTGATAACTGCCAGGTGGTAAGTTGGTATAAATGGCCTCGCGTCTCTGACCCACTTGCTGCCATTCCTGATCAAAACCACTCAACTGATAGCGAAATTCAATGGCATTGGCTTTAATAAACTCCAGCGCGCTGTAACGGATACTGATATTACGGTCTGAGGTTTCCAGCACCAATTGTTGCTGCTCTGGCAATAAAGCATAAGACTTTTGCCCTATAACATCCTGAAGTAAAGGCTGTAAGGGTCTGTCCGGTGCCATGGTCAATTGCAAAGGCACAGCCACCAGACCTTTTAAACTGGGAAACCATAGCTGGTCCTGCCATTTCGCCACTTTGCTGTGACCGGCACCATTACAACAACGACCGGGTGCAGTGCCTAATTGGCGATCGTAGGGCGACAATACCAGCTCGAAATGAAGTACCTTACCACTGTCTTTCGCGGCAGGAGGTCTAAACCTGAACACACCTTTTAAGCTACTTGCCCACAGATAATCCGAGTCTCTGTCGTACCATAAACTAATCACCGGATCCAAAGGCAAACCGTTACTGCTGTCGTACTGCTGCCACTGCCCTTGCGGAGTTTTGATAAACAAACCATCGTCCAGCGTAGCCACCAGCATTTGTTGATCTGCTAAGGTCAAAACGCTGGTGATGTAAGCGCCGAATAAAGGCGTACCTAACCCTACCCTGTTGAGTTTTTCCTGCTGATACCAATACAAACCGCTGGTCGTGCCGACCAGTAAATCCTGGCCTTGACTTTCAATGACTGTGACAAAAGCCGATTCGAGATCCGCATTAAAAGGAGCGGCTTTCAGTGTTTCACCATCATAGTGATACAAACCATTGGCACCACCAAACCATAAGCCCGTCTCTGCATGAGGTTGCACCACGCGAATTGAGGCTGTAGCTAACTCTTTGAAGGGTCGGCTCACCTTGCGATCGTCAAAGTTATACAGCAGTAAACCATTGTCAGTGCCCAGCCACAGCTGATTGCTCCTGTCATAAAAATCATAAACTGTACTTTGGCCCAGCGACTGATGATCCACCAACTCAACAAAATGCTGATCGGCTTTCAACAAGCCAACATTGGTTTGGGTTGCCACCAGAAGGCTATTTAAACGCGCTGAATAGCGCACACTGCGCACCACCATATCCTGCTGGCCAACACCGACCACACGGCGCATTTTGCCGGGAGAAGCACGGTATAAACCTTCGCTGAAACTCGCCAGCCAGATGTTATGATCTCTGTCTTCAAAAATATCACTGAA
The DNA here is from genome assembly GCF_000217935.1 of Rheinheimera sp. A13L. GTDB lineage: Bacteria > Pseudomonadota > Gammaproteobacteria > Enterobacterales > Alteromonadaceae > Pararheinheimera. Next base: position 37,311 of record NZ_AFHI01000011.1, on the reverse strand, counting down.
CCAGGGCGAGCTGCCCAGTTCTTCCGCACTGATATGTTGCCACTCTTGTCCGGCATGGCGGTGATACAACTTGTTATAACCAGAGATCCAGTCGTTGCCTGAGCTGTCTTTAAACAACTTATAAATAGCTGAATTATCCACGCCGTGAATATCACAACGAACCACCTGCTGCTTTTTATCCAGATGGAAATAACCAGACTCACTGGCGAAATGCAAGGTATCGTTAAACCAGCTTAAATCGTACAGCGGATGTTGTTGCAGTTCGTCAGGTAAGGGGATTTTTTGAATTTCGCCCTCTGGGCTTAATTTATATAAATATTTAGTGGTGCTGATTAATACTGAGTCGCCTGCCATTTCAATCTGTACTACAGATTCTTTAATGCTTTGCACCCGGCTGACTTTACCTTGTTTTACCTTAAATAAATTTTCCGCAGCAACCCATATTTCATCCGGCGCCACCTGCACTATAGAGGTCACTTCAGCCAAAATAGGGTAACGGTCGAACTTCAGAGTTTGGGGGTTAAAACCAGAAAGGCCAGCTTTAGTGCCGACCCACATATAGCCTTGTTGATCCAACAAAAGTTTATTGATGGAATTACTGGCAAGCTGGCGGCTGGTTTTGGTACTGAACTGGGTAAAATGATGGCCGTCAAAACGATTTAGACCATATAAAGTGCCAACCCACACATAACCCAATTGGTCCTGACTGACAGCCCGCACGGAATTTGATGACAAACCATCAGCGCTGTTCCAGTGCTTAATATCAAAATCATAAATAGAACCAGATGGGCCCTGACTTAAGCTGGCAGTAGAGAAAAAGGCTAAAAAAACCAAGAGCGGAAAACGCACACAGATCACCAGGTTGCAGGGAAAAATTTATATTAACTAAAAGCTTGCCACTGCACCAGCGCGAAGAGGATCAGCCAGCTAAAGAAACCAGCAAGCATATCGTCAATCATAATGCCAAAACCACCGTGGATTTTTTTATCCAGCAACCGAATGGGCCAGGGTTTAACGATATCAAAAAAGCGGAAAAGTAAAAAACCAATCAGCAGATATTGCCATTCGAACGGAATACACCACATGGCCAGACTATAACCCGCCACTTCATCCCAGACGATAGCGCCATGATCATGCTCACCTATATCTTTGGCTGTTTGTCCACAGACATAGCAACCCAATACAAAAGCAAACAAAATCCAAACCATGGCCCATTGAGGACTCACTAAGGATTGCAGAAAAATCAGAGGGAGGGCCGCAAGGGTACCAAAAGTACCAGGCGCTTTAGGCGCAAGACCTGAACCAAAACCCAAAGCAAGAAAATGCGTCCATTTTCTCAAATCAAATTTAGGGGTGGATTTTTGTGTGGATCTCATTAAAAGTGCTCAAAACCCTGATGCTGGTAAACAAAGGGCAATTCGCCCTGCTTAAAGTCCAGCTTACCCACTGCACCTGTAATACGACCAATGCAAGTGACTGGCACACCATAAGGAGAAAGTAATACTTCTAATGAGCCCCGGCGATTCTCCGGCACAGTGAACAAAAGTTCATAATCCTCACCACCTGACAAGGCATAGTTCAAGGCCTGCTCTGCACTACAGCTGTCTTTTAACGCTTGCGACATCGGCAGTTTGCAGACATCCACCACAGCCCCTACTTTGGAGCGACGTAAAATATGAGGTAAATCACCTGCAAGGCCATCAGAGATATCCATAGCTGAACTTGCAATGTTCCGCAGCGCCTGACCTAAAGCGACACGGGCTGTTGGATAGTGAAAACGTTGCAGTATATGAGCCCGGTGTTTTTTGCTGATCTCGACTTTGTTTTGCACCAGTTGTAAACCCAAAGCGGCATCACCCAAAGTGCCTGTCACATACAGATAGTCACCGTTCTGAGCTCCAGCACGGGTAATAGCTTTGCCCTTAGGCACTAAACCCTTGGCAATCATGGTTAAACTCAAAGGCCCACGGGTGGTATCACCACCAATCAGCTGGCAATTGTAGTAATCCGCTGTTTCACTTAAACCTTCGGCAAAAGCAAGCAACCAGTCTTCATCCACTTTAGGTAAAGTTAAAGCTAAAGATAACCAGCACGGCTCTGCGCCCATAGCGGCTAAATCGCTGACATTAACTGCCACCAATTTATGCCCAAGCGAGCGCGGATCGACGTCCGGGAAAAAATGGATGCCTTCGACCATGCTGTCGGTGGTGATCACCAGATCACAGCCTTCACGCACCTGCAACACAGCTCCGTCGTCGCCAATACCAATGGCAACGTCCGTGCGTTTACGGCCCGCTTCGGCAAAACAACGTTGAATTAACTCAAATTCACCCATAAAAAAGCCGACTTACGCCGGCTCTCCATTTTTTATTCGGTTCGCAGGCGTTTAACGGCTTTATCAAGTATGCCGTTGACAAACTTGTGGCTGTCATCGGCCGCGAAGGCTTTTGCCAGTTCGATGGCCTCGTTGATCACCACCTTGTAAGGCACATCCAGACGGTATTTCAGCTCGTAAGCTGAGACACGTAATATGGCTTTTTCGACCAGGTCAATTTCTTCAAAAGGACGGTCTAAAAACGGCTTTACGGCTTCATCCAATACCGGATGATTTACGGCCACACCACGCAAAATATCCTGGAAATAGCCCACGTCCAGATGTTTGGTGTTTTGTTCCAGCAATAACTGCTGTTCAATATCACCAATAGGGTTCTTGCTGACCTGCCAGCTATAAACTCCCTGAACGGCCAAAGAACGGGCCAAACGACGTGCATTAGGTTTCATCAACAAATCCTACAACTGAGAGAGAACGTTAACCATTTCCAGCGAGGACATCGCTGCTTCTGCGCCTTTATTGCCCATTTTGGTACCAGCACGCTCAACAGCCTGCTCGATACTGTCAACAGTCAATACGCCAAAAGCAACAGGAATACTGTGCTGCATCATCACCTGAGCCAGACCCTTGGTGCATTCGCCAGCTACATATTCAAAATGAGGTGTACCACCACGGATCACAGCACCTAAGGCGATGATCGCGTCGTATTTACCACTGGCCGCTACTTTTTGTACCGCTAATGGCATTTCAAAAGCGCCTGGAATGCGAACCACAGTGATATCCTGATCAGCGATGTCACCTACACGCTTTAAGGTATCTACAGCACCGTCTAATAAACTTTCGACAATAAAGCTGTTGAATCTGGCCACAACGATGGCAAACTTTTTACCTTTAGCGGTTAAACCGGCTTCAATCACCTGCATTGGAGGTCCTTATTGCAATTGAGCTGCAAAAAAATGGTTTTAAAAACCAGAATTCAAAAAAACGGGCGCCATGATAACACAAGATAGCCATTTCACGGCTAGTAAATCTTTATCGCCTTCGTACTTGAAGCTGCAGCGTTGTTGACCGCGCTGCTCGCCCCAGTCACATAGGTAACTATGCTCCCGGGATCTCGTGCACTTGTCGCCTAGCTGCAACATCAATTACTTTGGCTATACATGGCATTTATATGTTTACTCAGAAACGTAATCTACTACTTCCAGGCCAAAACCTGAAAGTGCGTGGTATTTTTTCGGCGCGCTTAACAGGCGCATTTTTTTCACGCCTAAACTGGCCAGAATTTGTGAACCCACCCCAACATTACGTGAAGTGCCTTTCCAAAGTTCAGTTTTGGCTTTTTCACCTTTATCTTCGGCTTCAAAGTTTTGCACCATCTGAACCAGCTCTTCGCTGCTTTCGTTTTTGCCTAAAAGCACCAGCACGCCACCTTCGTCGGCAATACGCTTCATTGCACAGTGCAAAGAGAAGCTGCGATTAGCGCCACGGTCGGATAACAATAAATCGCTGAAGGTATTGTGCAGATGCACCCGCACTAAAGTCGGCTGCTCTGCTTCGATCTCGCCTTTGACCAAGGCAAAATGAATTTGATTGTCGATAGTGTCACGGAAAGTGACCAGATTAAATTCGCCAAATTCAGTAGGTAACTGACAACTCGCCACTTGCTCTATCGTGGTTTCATGCAGGTTACGGTATTCGATTAAATCGGCAATGGTGCCAATTTTAATGCCGTGTTTTTTACCAAAAATTTCTAAATCCGGACGACGCGCCATGGTACCGTCTTCATTTAAAATTTCAACAATCACTGCAGCTGGCTCTAAACCCGCCATCCGCGCTAAGTCACAACCCGCTTCGGTGTGACCAGCGCGCACCAAGACACCGCCGTCTTGTGCCATCAAAGGAAAAATATGCCCCGGATACACAATATCTGTCGGCTTAGCATCACGGGCTACGGCGGCTTTGACAGTGCGAGCGCGATCGGCCGCTGAAATACCTGTAGTGACACCTTCAGCAGCTTCAATGGATAAGGTAAAAGCAGTAGAAAATGGCGATAAGTTTTTATCCACCATCAGAGGCAATTTTAATTGTTCACAGCGTTTTTTCGTCAGCGTTAAACAAATTAAACCACGGCCATGAGTGGCCATAAAGTTGACAGCATCAGGCGTGACGTATTCAGCCGCCATCACTAAATCGCCTTCGTTTTCGCGGTCTTCGTCATCCATCAGAATAACCATTTTGCCCTGACGAATATCTTCAATAATTTCTGCTGGTGTATTCAGTTGCATACTTTACCTCAGGCCCCGGGCCTTACTGCGTTATAAAAAACCACGTTGTTGCAATAAATCCATAGTCACGCCTTTACTGCCCGCCCCTTCGCGGCCTTGCAGCAAACGTTCTAAATAACGCGCTATTAAATCCACTTCCAGATGCACCTGACTGCCCGCTTTGAAGCTCATCAAGGTGGTTTCCCGTGCCGTATGAGGCACTATGGTTAAACGAAAAGCGGTAGAACTTAATTCATTGACAGTCAGGCTGATGCCATCCACCGTAATAGAACCTTTTTCAGCGATGTAATGTGCTAAGTCTTTTGGCATTTTGATCCAGACTTGCCAGGCTTCACCAAATTTCTCAATTTTTTCAACGCTGCTGATGCCATCGACATGACCGCTAACCAAATGTCCGCCTAAGCGACCTGTTGCCAGCAAGGCTTTTTCCAGATTCAGTAACTGACCAGCTTTGTACTGACCAAACAAAGTGCGTTTGACGGTTTCACCAGACACATCGGCATCAAAACTTTGACCATTGAGTGCCGTGACAGTCAGACAGACGCCATTACTGGCAATACTGTCGCCGAGTTTGACATCAGAAAAATCCAGACTGTCGGATTCAATAGTCAGCTTTAAATCCACGCCTGACGCTTTAATAGCGCTCACCCGACCAGTCGCTTCGATTATTCCGGTAAACATGGTTCTAACCTTGCTGTTAATTTTAAATCAGGCCCCAGTGTCTCGACTGAAGTCCATACAAAATATTGTGCCTCTGACAGCTCACTGTAGTTTGGTAACTGCAACATGGCTTTGGCTTTATCACCTAAAAGCACAGGCGCCTGATAGATAATCAATTCATCCACCAACCCTGCCTGCCACAAAGAACCTGCAAGCACAGCACCGGCTTCGACCCACAGGTCATTGATATTTTCTGCGGCTAATACAGGCATTAATTTATTTAAACTCAGTCCTGACTCATCCGCATCAAGCGCAATAAAACGCACATGCGGATGCTCAAATGCAGGTTTGAATTGCTTGTCATGCACCAGCACTATGGGGCCATTTTGTGAAAACAAAAGCTCCTGACCTGTTAATTTAAGGCTGCGGTCTAAAATAATCCGAACTGGCTGACGCACGGAGCCATCGTCCAAAGAGGGTATAGCAAGACCTTCAGAGCGCACTGTTAAACGAGCATTGTCAGCAAGCACAGTGGTAGCAGTCGATAAAACAGCATGAGACTGGGCACGCATCATCTGCACGTCAGAACGGGACTCTGCTGAGCTTATCCACTGACTTTTGCCGTTCGATAGCGCAATACGACCATCGAGACTGGTGGCAAGTTTAAGCCGGATATAAGGCTTTTGCCGCTCCATTCGGCTTAAAAAACCTGGATTTAAAGCACGGGCTTTCTCTTCTAAAAGACCCACCTGCACTTCTATGCCTGCGTCTTTTAGAATTTGAATGCCCTTGCCAGCGACTAAAGGATTGGGGTCAAGCATAGCCACTATCACTTTTTTCACACCAGCGTTTACCAGAGCCAAAGCACAAGGACCAGTGCGGCCGTAATGGCTGCAGGGTTCTAAAGTGACATAGCAAGTAGCACCTGAAGCAAGATGCTCTGACTGACGCAAGGCAAACACCTCTGCATGAGGTCCGCCGGCCTGACGATGATAACCTTCCCCTACTATCTCGCCATCCCGGACTATCACGGAGCCAACATTAGGATTAGGTGCTGTGGTAAAACGGCCTTTAGAGGCGAGCTCTATAGCGCGCGCCATATAGTGCTGATCGAGTTCAGTAAAACTCACTTAATTATCTCCAAGCCGGGCAATTTCTTCGCCAAACTCGCGGATATCTTTAAAGGAGCGGTAGACTGATGCAAAACGCACGTAAGCCACTTTATCCAGTTTCACCAGTTCATCCATAATCAGAGTGCCCAGTAATTGGCTTGGTACTTCACGCTCGCCTGTGGCACGTAATAAGCTTTCTACTTTGCTGATCAAAGATTCAATTTGTTCTGTGGGTACAGGACGTTTTTCCAGTGAACGCATTACGCCACTGCGTAACTTGGCCTCGTTAAAAGGCTCGCGGGAACCGTCCCGTTTCACAATACGGGGCATCACCAGTTCGGCAGCTTCAAAAGTAGTGAAACGTTCGTGGCAAGCACCACATTCACGTCTTCTTTTTACTTGAGACCCCTCAGCCACTAAGCGGGAGTCTATAACTTTGGTATCGTCGGCACGACAAAAAGGACAAAACACGGAATTTCTCCGAAAAAAATGGCCGCATCAGGCGGCCATCATAACACTCTATCTTTGTTCAGTCATAGCTGGCAATCAGGCATAAACCGGCAGACGGCCACAGACTTCAGACACCTGTGCACGAACTTTGTCGATCACACCAGCATCACCGCGGCTGTCCAGCACGTCACAAATCAGGCTCGCGACTAAACGGGCTTCTGCTTCTTTAAAACCACGACGGGTAATAGCAGGAGTACCTATACGTAAACCACTGGTCACAAATGGAGAGCGTGGATCATTTGGCACTGAGTTTTTATTCACAGTGATATGAGCCAGACCTAACCATGCATCTGCTTCTTTACCCGTGATGTTTTTGTCGATTAAATCCATCAGGAATAAATGGTTTTGTGTGCCACCAGATACAATTTTGTAGCCACGTTTGATCATTTCATCACACATAGCCACAGCGTTTTTCAACACTTGTTGCTGATAGACTTTAAATTCTGGTTGCAGCGCTTCTTTAAATGCAACAGCTTTTGCTGCGATGACATGCATCAAAGGACCACCCTGACCACCAGGGAAAACAGCAGAGTTCAGTTTCTTTTCGATCTCTTCGTTTTTACGGGCCAGAATTAAACCGCCACGAGGGCCAGCTAAAGTTTTGTGCGTGGTAGTGGTTACAACATCGGCCACAGCCACTGGGTTTGGATACAAACCAGCTGCAACTAAACCAGCGACGTGTGCCATATCTACCATCAGGTAAGCGCCCACTTTGTCGGCGATTTCACGGAATTTCTGCCAGTCGATAATGCCTGAATAGGCTGAGAAGCCCGCAATGATCAATTTTGGCTTGTGTTCCAGTGCTAAAGCTTCAGCCTGGGCGTAGTCAATCACACCTGTTTCTGGATGCAGGCCATATTGCACAGCTTTGTACAACTTACCTGAAGAACTAACAGATGCACCGTGCGTTAAGTGACCACCGTGAGCCAGACTCATACCTAAAATAGTATCGCCTGCATTTAATAAAGCTAAAAACACCGCTGAGTTGGCCTGAGAGCCAGAGTGCGGCTGCACGTTTGCGTAATCTGCACCAAATAGTTCTTTGGCACGGGCGATAGCTAAATCTTCAGCCACGTCCACGTACTCACAACCACCGTAATAACGTTTATGCGGATAACCTTCAGCGTATTTGTTGGTTAACTGAGAACCCTGAGCCTGCAATACACGTGGGCTGGCATAGTTTTCAGAAGCGATCAGCTCGATGTGATCTTCCTGACGTTGGGTTTCGTTGGTAATGGATTGCCATAATTCCGGATCAAAATCGGCAATGTTCATTTCGCGCTTTAACATGCTTGCTCCCAGTGGGCCAAAAGGGCCAGACTATTTACAAAAAACTGCGCAGCATTCTACATGGAATCTACTAAAGATGCAGCTATTAAATAGCCATCTAAACATCCAAAATTAAATATCTAAGCAGTGGTCGGTTGAGTCAGATGATTAACTGTAATTATAAACAGTGTCCGGCTTTACAAAATGCAAAAACTGGTCAATTATACAACTGTATAAACCAACAGTGCTTTATAAATGAAAAAAATCATTCATATCGACATGGACTGTTTTTTCGCTGCGGTAGAAATGCGGGACAGACCAGACTGGCGTACTATTCCGCTGGCCATAGGCGGTAGTCGCACCGAACGAGGCGTGATCAGCACCTGCAATTACCCTGCCCGAGTTTATGGTGTGCGTTCTGCTATGCCTACAGGACAAGCCTTAAAGCTCTGCCCTCACCTGCTGCTGTTGCCCGGCAATATGGAAAAATACAAAGAAGCCAGTTTGCAAATTCAGGCCATTTTTCATCGGTATACCGACAAGGTAGAGCCACTGTCTTTAGATGAAGCTTATCTGGATGTCAGTGACAGCGCTTTGTTTTCAGGCAGCGCTACCCTTATAGCGGAAGAAATTCGCCGGGTCATTTTTGCTGAAACTGGTTTAACAGCTTCAGCTGGTGTAGCGCCGAATAAGTTTCTCGCCAAAATTGCCAGTGACGAAAACAAGCCTGATGGTTTATTTGTGTTACCGCCTGACAAAATCAGCGATTTCGTCAAATTCCTGCCTTTACATAAAATCCCGGGAGTAGGCAAAAAAACCGCTGAACGACTGGCCACTTTAGGCTTATACAAATGTGTCGATATTCAAAACGCACCTTTGCATATGCTGGTCAAACACTTCGGAAGTTTTGCAGAAACCTTGATAGAGCGTAGTTTTGGCCGCGACAGCCGTGATGTACAAAACGATTACCCACGAAAATCTGTCGCTGTTGAGCATACTTATACGGAAGACTTACCGGATCTGGACGCCGGTCGGCAAAGTTTATCCGAGTTGCTACCAAAACTTCGGCGCCGTATTGAACGCTGTGAAGCTAGTGCTCATATTCAGAAAATTGGCATTAAACTCAAATTTGCTGATTTTCAGCAAACCACAGTAGAGAAACAACAACCGGAATTGGATATGGCCAGTTTAAAGCAATTGCTGGAACAAGCCTGGAACAGGGGTCATGGCAAAAAAGTACGGTTGGTGGGGATTCATGTTGGATTAAAAGCGCAGGAAGCTCAGGCTCAGTTGTCGTTAGAGCTCTGACTACCACTCAACAACAAATTAAAATTATTCAATAAAAACAATTAGTTAAAATTCAATCCTCTGAATTTCAGATATAAAAAAAGCCAACTTAAAGTTGGCTCTTTTTCAGAAAACTATTAACCGGTAACAGTTACGTTCTCAGCCTGAGGACCTTTTTGGCCTTCAGTAACTTCGAAAGTTACGCGTTGACCTTCAACTAAAGTTCTGCGGCCTGTGCCATTGATAGCGCGGAAATGTACGAATACGTCTTTGCCGCCTTCACGCTCGATGAAACCAAAACCTTTATCTTCGTTGAACCACTTAACGGTACCGGAAATTAATTGTGACATAACATTCTCTTACTTTAACTAAATTTGCCAATTGTTTGGCGACTTAAATATTACCGGCCGTATTCGAGCTAGTACATATTACGACCCCATTATCAGTGAACCTGACAAAGTGGTCAATAGCTATTACTAATCCAACAGAAAAATAGTTTTTCTGGTTTTGGCCGTTCCAGTTACTCTAAATAATTCTTCAGCCAAAACAATTGCTTGCAATAAAAACTGTCGAACAAATCTACAAAGTAACGACTTGAGTGTAGCACTATTTTTCGAATAAAAAACATACTACTGTAAATTATTTGATCTTTTTCTTCACTGGTGTCATGCCATCATCGCCTGCCTGATAAAAATTAGGTTTAGGCGCGACCTTGATTGCCGATGTGGTATCCGTTGCTTTTAGTTTATTTTTTCTCACCACTGGCTTGGTTTTTTTCACTGCTTTTACCGGTGCATGTATATCCACACCTTTAAATTTGGCAGGTAAAGATTCCACACTTTGCATAGGTAAAGGACGGCGCAAGAAACTTTCAATGGCACAAAAAGCGACCCAGTCTTTTGGGCCGACCAGGGAGATAGCTATACCTTTGGCACCAGCCCTGCCAGTCCGACCTATACGGTGTACATACTCTTCAGCATGTTTAGGCAAATCAAAGTTAACCACATGACTGACCTGCAACAAATCCAGGCCACGTGACGCGACATCTGTGGTGACCAGCACCTGATGTTTATTGGCAGAAAAGCCCTGCATTACCGCATTACGCTGGCCTTGGGTTAACTTGCCACTTAAACCTACAGCCGGATAACCTAAAGAGTCACATATTTTGGCCAGACGATCGGTATCTTCACGAGTTGCGGTAAAAATAATGAGCTGGCTTATTTGTTCCTGCTTTAACAAATAAGCCAATAAGGCCTCTTTGTGGGACAAATGATCGGCAAAATAACAGCGCTGTTCTATATCTTCATGCTGTTGATAAGACGCGCCCACTGAAACTCGGTGTGGCGATTTTAATAACGACATCGCCAGTTCATTGACTTCGGCGTGATCTAAAGTCGCAGAAAACATCAGGGTTTGGCGCAAGCGGTGATCAGCGGCTTTATTGATTTCATTGAGCTGTGGCATAAAGCCTAAATCCAGCATCCGGTCTGCTTCATCTAAAATCAGCATTTCCAAACCCTGAATAAAAAAGGTTTTATGCTGCAGGTGATCAATAAAACGCCCTGGTGTGGCCACTATTATAGTTGGCTGACGCTTCAGGATTTTTTCCTGCTCGTTAAAGTTTTCACCACCAACAATCAAAGCGCTGGTTAACGGCGTATTCGCGACAAACAAACGTAATTTGGCATACACCTGATGCGCCAGTTCACGGGTTGGCACCAGAATTAAAGCCCGGGCATCTTGTTTGGATAAAGGTCTGCTGCGTAATAAGCGCTGCATCATCGGCAGCAAATACGCCAAAGTTTTTCCTGAACCGGTTTGCGAAGAAACCATTAAGTCTTTGCCAGTCATAGCGGCAGGCACAGCTTCCTGCTGAATTGGCGTTGGTTGCGCAAAGCCAAGGTGCTGGATAGAACGGACTAAACGAGGGTCTAACGCAAGATCGTGAAATAACAAGATAAGGTCCCGGACAAATTCAATAAAAGTGCCTTATCATAACGCATTTTTGGCATAGGCAGTTAGTCTGGCCTTCTGCTCTTTGCAGCGTGGCCGGAACATGAAACAATAGCCTCATCAGATCGACAGGACTTTTTTATGAGTAAATCACTGCAGGAACAATTACTCAAAGCCGGTTTAGGCAATGAGAAAAAATTAAAAGCTATTAAAAAAGAAAAACATAAAGAGCGGGTGCAGGCTGGAAAAAATGGCACAGTGGTCAATGAAGCTTCAGTGCTCGCCGAACAAGCCAGACAGCAGCAATTGCAACGCGATCAGGAATTAAACCGTCAGCGTAAAGCCGAACAGGATAAAAAAGCACTGGCAGCTCAGGTCAAACAACTGGTTGAGCTCAATACTATTACGCATAAAGGTGAAACCGCATTTAACTTTACCGATGGCAGCCTGGTAAAACGTTTGTACGTCAGCAACCGTATTCATGCAGAACTGACCAAAGGCCAGGCAGCAATAGCAAAACTTGCAGACCAGTATTATGTGATCCCGGTGAAAGTGGCGGAAAAAATCCAGCAACGTTTAGCTGAAACTATCGTAGTGCTGCATAACACAGGTCAAAGTGCCGAAGTGCAGGCTGAAGATGATCCGTATGCAGCCTATCAAATTCCGGACGATTTAATGTGGTAACTTTAGTTGAGATCAAAGCTGGCCTTGAGCTTAATCTGGATGAACTGGAATTCAGTTTTATCCGGGCTCAGGGCAGCGGCGGTCAGCATGTCAATAAGGTATCTACTGCGGTGCAACTGCGTTTTGATATAGAGCGCAGCAGTCTGCCGGATGAGTTTAAACAAAAGCTGTTGCAGTATCCGGATGACAGGATCAGTAAAAGTGGCGTCATAGTGATTAAAGCTCAGGCGCATCGAAGTCAGGATATGAACAAAGAAGATGCGGTGGCTAAATTGATGCAACTGCTGCAAAGTGCCAGTTTTGAAGCAAAAAAGCGGCGTGCAACTAAACCCACTTTTGGCGCTCGAATGGACAGGCTGAAGCAAAAAACTCAGCACAAAGAACGAAAAAAACTACGGGGCAAAGTAGGCTCTTTTGATTAGTCAGATGTTTTACACCAGAGGTTTTGTGCAGTGACCCGTATTTTTCTCTTCTTTACTCTACTGCTTAGCAGCACTGTAGTAGCCGATGGCGTCTGGAAAGTAAGCAAAGGCAAACAACTTTTTTATCTGGCCGGCTCTGTTCATATGCTAAGTGCCCGGGACTATCCTTTACCACCTGAATACCTGCTTGCACTGCAGCAGAGTGAGACTTTAGTGCTGGAAACAGATTTAGAGCAATTATCAAGTCCCTCGGGCATACAACAAATGATCGCTTTAAACTCTTATCCTTCAGGTGAAAACTTGCTGCAACACCTCTCTGCACCTTTAGCAAAACAACTGGCTGACTACTGCAGAGTGCATAAAATCCCACTGGAGCAGATCACCCGCTTTAAACCTGCGTTTGCCGCCATTATGCTGACCACAACGCAACTGCAAGCCCAGGGAGCCACAGCACCGGGAGTCGATGCCTTTTTGCAGGATGAAGCCAAAAAATCCGGTAAAAAAATAGCAGGCCTTGAAACTATGCAACAGCATCTGGACGTGATTACAGAGCTGAACAGCAGCGGCGCTGAAACGTTAATAAAAAGCACCATGGATGATTTAAAAGACAGCAGCGAAGACTTCGATGCAATGCGAAAAGCCTGGCGTAGCGGCGATTTGGCGCAGTTAGACCACTTATATCTGGACGATTTAAAAAACTACCCAGCTATTTATCAGACGCTTATTGTTAAAAGAAACAATGCATGGGTAAAACTGCTGGTCGCTGAACCTAAGGCTAAGCCGGTTTTTGTTGTGGTTGGTGCTTTGCATCTGGCCGGTGAGCAGGGTTTAATTCAGCAGCTCACTCAGCAGGGATACCAGATCACGCCGCTGAAGGACAAGTTATGAAGCATGCTCCTTACCAGTTAAGCCCAGTCACGCCTGAGCAATCCGCTTATTTGCATAACTGGTTTGAATCACAACAAAGTCTGGATCAGTGGGGTGGTGAAGGCTTTCAGTTCCCCATCAGAGCCTTACAATTTTTACAGCAACTGTATTTGCCGGGCACACAAAGTTACTGGCTGTATCAGCACAGACAACGTGTTGCCTTTGGTCAACTTTGCGATCGTTTTGACTGTAATCATCTTGCCCGTTTACTGGTGCATCCGGAGAGCAGAGGTCGGGGCCACAGCAAGACTCTGATCAAAGGTTTGATTGCGCAAGGTTTACAACAGCAGCCACAACGGGATTTTTCGTTATTTGTTTATCAGAACAACCAAATTGCGGTGCAGTGTTATCGCCAATTAGGTTTTGTTGAAGCCGAACAACCAGGTATTGCCGACCCGCTGCTGTTTTTTATGAAATTAAGCCACAAACAAGCCAGACAACTATTAAAGGAGCATCAGGATGCCAATCTGGGTTGATGCAGACTCCTGCCCCAAAGTATTAAAAGAAATTTTATTTAAAGCAGCAGAACGCCGACAGATCCCACTCTATCTGGTTGCGAATCACAGCTTTCAAATTCCGCGCAGTCCCTATATCAGAGCTGTGCAGGTTGAATCTGGTTTTGATGTAGCAGACCGTTATATCGAAGAACGTATAGCATCAGGTGATTTGCTGATCAGTAATGATATTCCACTAGCCGCAGCTGTTGTTGCTAAAGGAGCGCTTTGTATTACCAGCAAAGGCAGGTTACTGACGCCAGACAATATCAGCGACAGGCTCACCATGCGTAATTTGCAGGAAGAACTGCGCAACAGCGGTGTGCAACTTTCAGGGCCTGCCCCTTTAGGAGCGCAGGATAAACAACAATTTGCTAATCAATTGGATCAGTGGCTGCAAAAACAGCCAAAAACGCCTTAATCCTGATTGACCTCTTGCCGTGCGCTGATGCCTTTTACTGCGGTTTGAAAAGCGGGCGCTCTTTGCCATTTTGGCCGTATTGGAGTTAAAGGCAGTACTCTTTTACGTGCAACCAATACATAAGACGCTCCAAAATACCCCAGATAAGTTTCACACCATTTTTGCCAGCGGCTGTCAGGTTTATGCTGCCCAAGTAAACTGGACCAGAAAAAGCGTTGCTCGTACATCACTTCAAAACCTAATAAATGCAACCAGTCTTTCACGCGGGACGGCGTAAAAAAACGACCAGCCCAAGGTAATTGCTGTTTAACTCCGGGCCAGAGTTTCAGTAATCCGGCGCTACTTAATGGATTGTAACCACTTAATAATAAGTAGCCGTCAGGCATCAGCACTCGATGCGCTTCACGTACTATATGGTGAGGATCCGGGTAAAATTCCAGACAATGCGCCAGCAATACAGCGTCTATTGAGTGTTCCAGAAAAGGCAGAGCATCAGGGTCAGCCACGACAGAAGCTTGTTCCAGATGTTCGTTTAAACAAATTTGGTGCTTGATATTACAGGCGGATGTGTCTAAACCACTGCTTAAGCTACCCACTTTAAGCAAATGATAACCAAAAATTTTTGGCCACCATTGACTTAGCTGCTTTTCCAAAGCTTTAGCCATCAGTTCGCCCTGCGGCAATTGCTGCCACTGTCGGGGTACTGTTGTACTGTGGTAACTTAACGCAGGCTTCATCAGGTACACTTCACTTTATCAGAACATCAGCTATGGAAATTATGTATGCCAGACATCACTGCTCTAGCCGCTTTTAAGGATAACTACATTTGGTGCCTGCGCCAAGCAGAGTTGGCTTTGATTGTCGATCCGGGTGATGCCGCCGTAGTGCAGCGCCACCTGCAACAGCAGCAGTTGCAATTAGCAGTGATCCTGATCACTCACCATCATCCGGATCATACAGGGGGCATCAACGAACTAAAACAACGTTGGCCTGACGCTGTGGTTTATGCTCCGGCGTTAGAACAGCAAAAAATCCCTTATGCGGATATCTGGTTACAGGACAATGATCAGATTGAACTGTCCGATTTCGGTTTAACTTTTCAGGTGATGCAACTTCCTGGTCATACACTGGGTCATATAGCCTACTATTCAGCGCCCGTTCTGTTTTGCGGTGATACGTTGTTTAACGCTGGTTGTGGTCGTTTGTTTGAAGGGTCGGCAGCGCAGATGTGGCAAAGTTTGTCACGTATTCTGACTTTGCCGGATCAAACACTAGTGTACGCCACTCACGAATATACCTTAGCTAATCTGGAATTTGCCCGCTGGGCCGATCCGGACAATACAAAACTTGCAGACTATCAACACTGGTGTCAACAACAAAGGGAACAACAGCAAGCCACCTTGCCTACCCCCTTAGCTGTACAGCGGCAAATCAACCCTTTTTTAAAGGCTGGAGATGCGGCATTACAACACCGCTGGCAACAACACAATGCAGTGGACCTGTTCACCGCGTTACGATTCGCCAAAGATCGATTTTGATCGACAACCTTGCTTTTGAAGACTGAGCAGGTAACATAAAGCGGATTTTTGATTTTGGGAAAAGCGAATGCTGAAAAAATTATCTGTCGCTGTAGCGGCTGCACTGCTGGCCAGTTGTGCCGTTCCAACCTCACAGGATAAAACAGCAGGCTCTGCTGAGGATCAATACCAGACATCAGCCTCTGATGCTCCCATTCAGGACAAAGCGGCTACAGCGCAGCAAGTCGCCAACGCCTTATTGAGACATAATTCACCATTAGAACCTGATGCACAATTAGCTCAATACGATAATTTGTGGCAACGTATCGCTGCTCAAATGACGCTGGCTGTGCCAGACAACGATGATATTGAAAGCCAAAAGCGTTTTTTTATCCGTAATCAAAAGTTGTTAAAAACTGCTTCGGATAATGCAGAGCCCTTTTTGTACCATATAGTCACAGAACTTGAACGACGCAAAATGCCACTTGAACTGGCACTGCTACCTATAGTTGAAAGTACCTATAATCCTAAAGCGGGTTCATTTTCCGGAGTGCTGGGGATCTGGCAATTCACTCAAGGTACGGGCCGCAATTTTGGTTTAAAACAAAATGCCTGGTATGACGGTCGCCGTGATGTGATTGAGTCCAGCCGCGCTGCTATGGATTATTTGCAGTATCTGTACAGTAATGTTGATCAGGACTGGCTAAGTGCAGTGGCCGCTTTTAACGCAGGTGAAGGCCGGGTTTTTAAAGCTATTGAACGCAACAGATCCAAAGGAAAACCAACGGATTTCTGGTCATTAAATTTGCCAAAACAAAATACCAGCTATATACCCAAATTACTGGCGTTGGCAGAACTTTTAAAACACCCGGAAAAATACGCTATTCCTATGCCAGTGTTGGCTAATCAGCCACAAACCAAAGTGCTCCAAATCAACAGAGGTTTGGATTTAGTCAAAGCTGCAGATCTGTTAAACCTGAGAGTCGCGGAACTCAGACGCCTGAATCCGGGTTTTAAAACCACAACAGTACCCAGTGCCAGTTACCCATTGGTGGTACCTTTTAGCAGTGCTGATGATATAGAGCAGCAGATAGCCGCTTTACCCAAAGTAAAAGTAGCCCCTGTTGCTTCCACTGGCCGCTACAAAGTAAAATCCGGTGACAGCTTAAGTAAGATTGCTGCAGCGCATAAAACTTCGGTAAAAGCCCTGCAGCGCGCCAATAATTTGAGTTCTAGTCAGCTAAAGATTGGGCAGATGTTGACCATCCCAGGCTTAGTACAACCTGAAGAACCCGTTGTAGCCGCTCGTTCGACAAAAAAATCCAGTACAACGGTTTCAGGGGGGCAAACTTACACCGTTAAAAGTGGTGATAGCTTATGGGAGATAGGTAAAAAGCTAAATGTCAGTACTGAGCAACTGAGCAACTGGAATAAATTAGGCACCAAAGCTCAATTGAAACCAGGCCAAAAGCTGACCTACTACAGTGAGTCAAAGCCACAAACTACAGCTGCGGCAAAAAGCATGACCTATAAAGTCAGGCCTGGTGACTCCTTAGCCAGCATAGCTCTGCGTTTTAAGGTAAAAGTTGCTGATATCGTGAAATGGAATAATATTAAAACAAATAAGTACTTACAGCCTGGTCAAGAACTCACTTTGTATTTGACAAGCTAACTGACTGAAGTCTCACATGGAGTTTGAGGTGTTGTATGGTTAAAACGAGCCTGATGTTGCTCTTTTTGCTATGGGTTCCCGCCACATGGGCCTATTTTACTGTACCTGGACAAGGCCAGCTGACCTTGCTGGACGGAACAAAACAAAGCCTGCAGTTTGGTTTTTCCTTTAAACAGCAAAATGGTACTGAAGTATTTCAGGCTGGTATTCAGGTGGTTGAAGTTGCTGAGTTGCCATCCAAATATACCTTAGCCTTGGTTTTGCATCAGGACGAACAAATCTGGGTTACAGATTGGATCAACAAACCTTTACAAGGATTTGACTGGTCAGTGGGAAAACACAGTTTTAAACTCAGTAAAAACACCGATCCTAAATACCAGGATAAAGCCCGTGGTGGTTATGTACTGATGTTTGATAATACGCCGTACTTCTTTCACAAAAATATGGCGCAAATCAAATTTCACTTTAATAAAGACGGGGTCAGTGAAGTTCGCATTGAAGGTATGTTTACACCGGGACGCTAGGTCACTATGGCCGCCTGTCCTGCTCTTCTTTTTGCAATTGCAGTCTCGGGATCAGGCCCCACAATAAACAAAGCGTAGGCGCCATCCAGTGAAACCACCAGTGCCATTCCATGGTACGGCCCTGAGTCAATAAGTAAAAACTAACCAGCACCTGAGTCAACAATCCTAAAGCGCCGATGTAAAACAGCACTGCATTAACAGGTTTTTTTGGCAGTTTCATTTCGCTTTACTCTGTGACTATTTCTATAAAGCCAGATTAACAAAAACACTAAGCTGAGGCGACTTAAACAGCATCAGCCTGTTGCTCCGGAGCTGCTTTTTGAAAGGCCTCCAACGTATTACAGCGCTGATAAATAGCGTTGATTAAAGGATACTCCGTCATATCCAGTTGAAAGCGTATAGCGTTATACACCTGAGGCACTAAACACAGATCGGCCAAAGTCACAGTATCGCCGAAACAGTAAAGCCCTGCCCTTGCCTGTAAACGTTTTTCAAGCGCGTCAAAACCCACTGCCAACCAGTGTTTAATCCACTGCATTTTTTGTGTTTCGGATAACGCCAGAGGCCCAGTCAGGTACTGCAGTACCCGCAAGTTATTCAAAGGGTGAATGTCACAGGCTATATCTAGCGCAAAAGCCATTACAGCCGCTTTCTGTTCTGGTTCTTTCGGATACAGAGGGGCGTGCGGGTAACAGTCTTCCAGATACTGCATAATGGCCAGCGACTGATTCAGACTCAGCTCACCATCTTCCAGGGTAGGCACCAGTTGTGCCGGATTCAACAGCTGATAGCCCGCACTATGCTGCTCACCACCATTATTAATCAGATGTACAGGACAATGCTCCGCCTGCAAACCTTTTAGATTCAGCGCAATACGCACTCTGTAGGCGGCGCTGGAGCGCCAGTAACCATGTAATTTCATTTTATGATTTACCCTGTAAAGCAGATACAAAAAAGCCAGTCGTCCCCTGACGGAGAAATCGACCGGCTTAGTTCATCACGTCAATTAAACGCCGTATTTCACTACTTTTTGCTCAATAGCACCAAATACCGACTGGCCTTTAGCATCCAGCATTTCCAGACGGATGCTATCACCAAACTTCATAAATGAGGTTTTAGGCGCACCATCACGAATGGTTTCAATCATACGAATTTCAGCGATACAGCTGTAGCCTAAACCACCTTCATCAATAGAAGTACCGTAATCCGTGCCTTGTTTATTCGACACTGTACCTGAACCTATCACGGCACCAGCACCTAAATTGCGTGTTTTCGCTGCATGAGCTACCAGTTGACCAAAATCAAAGGTCATATCAACACCAGCGTTTGGTTTACCAAACAGCTTGCCGTTTAAATGCGATACCAGAGGCAGATGCAGTTTGGCATCTAACCAGTCGCCGCCTAACTCATCAGGAGTCACAGCTACAGGGCTAAAGGCCGAAGCAGGTTTTGATTGAAAGAAACCAAAGCCCTTCGCTAGTTCGTTTGGAATTAAACCGCGCAGAGACACATCGTTCACCAACATCACCAAACGGATTTTATGACGGGCTTCTTCAGCACTGATGGCCATGGGCACGTCATCAGTGATCACTGCCACTTCGCCTTCAAAATCGATGCCGTAGTCTTCGCTGACCACTTCAATCTGATCGCGTGGACCAATGAAATCATCTGAACCGCCCTGATACATCAGAGGATCAGTCCAGAAGCTTGGCGGCATTTCTGAATTGCGGGCACGACGTACCAGCTCCACATGATTGACATAAGCACTGCCGTCAGCCCATTGATAAGCTCGTGGTAACGGCGATTCACACTGCGCCTGGTCAAAGCTCTGTTCACCCTGCACAGAAGCCGAATTCAGCGCCTGATAGACTTCAGAAAGTTGTGGTTCGGCCACAGACCAGTGATCCAGCGCCTGTTGCATAGTGCCGGCAATAGCAGGTACAGCGATGCAACGGGATAAGTCCCGGCTAACCACTACTAACTGACCATCACGCTGACCATTTTTTAAACTTGCTAACTTCATTTTTGATCCTTACAGAGTGGCCGGTTTGATTTTCCAGCTATTCACATAGTCCGGGTTTTCAGTGGCTAAAGCCGCATCACCTACAAAAAGTGCATCGCGGGTATCCAGCATTACAGCCACTTCATCGGTAAATTTCTTTTTGTACTCACGACCGGCCTGAAAAGCTTTAGGATGAGGGCCGTGGGTAAAACCTGCAGGGTGAAATGTAACCATGCCACGTTCAATATTATCGCGGCTGAAGAAATCGCCTGCATGGTAAAACAGCACTTCGTCGTAATCGTCGTTGTTGTGATAAAACGGCACTTTTAACGCACCAGGATCACTTTCAATAGGACGAGGGACAAAAGTACAAACCACAAAACGCTGCGCGACAAAAGTCGTGTGCGCTGAGGGTGGTAAGTGGTATCTGTGGCTCATTAAAGGCCGGATATCACGCCAGTTAATCCGCATCACTGTTAAATCGCCATGCCAGCCAATCGCATCAAGTGGATTGTATGGATAAGTAATGACCGACACCTGATCGTGACGTTTTACCTGCACCCGACTTTGCTGTTCGCTGTACTGCGCTTTGAAAGCATCATCAATTTTTGGTGTGTCGATCATCGCCGCATCAAAAATAGCATGATTACCAACTAAACCTTTTTCTGGTAACTGGTATGAATCGTTGGTCGCTTCAATCAGCAACAAAAACAGCGGCTCTGTGACCTCCAAACGCCACATGGTGGAACGTGGGATCACCACATAATCACCATCCTTTAAGGTTAAATGGCCATAGTCGCAATACAGTTCAGCAGCACCTTCATGCACAAACAACAGCTCGTCACCGTCAGCATTACGCACCAGATAATCCATCGACTCTGTTAAACGCCAGGTACGCATTTTACAGTGAGCATTGTGCAGCAACGTGGGCACCTGCCAGGGTGAAACGTTTTGATTACCTGCAATGTCATTAAAGTTATATAAACGTGGTTTTAACGGCCCTTCCCAGTCACTCCAGCCTGTTGGGGCATGGGTGTGATGGAAATGGGTGGCTGGACCAAAAAAGCCACTACGGCCGGTTTCACGTTCATAAATGGCTCTGTCTGGAAAATCAGCATGAGCCTGACGGGAAATTTCGCCTTCTTTTACCGGAAAAGACGCCCACTTACGCATAGTTACAGTACTCCGCGACGGATTTGATCTTCTTCAATGGATTCAAACAAAGCTTTGAAATTGCCTTCGCCAAAACCTTCGTTGCCTTTACGCTGAATAATTTCAAAGAATACAGGGCCAATCACTGTTTTGGTAAAGATCTGCAATAAAATACCGTCTTTCATTGGCGCACCATCAATCAGTACACGCAGCTCTTTTAACTGTTCCAGATCTTCAGTGTGGCCTTCAACACGGGCGTTTACACGTTCGTAATAGGTATCTGGCGTTGGCATAAAATCCATGCCACGCTGACGCAGTGTCCGTACTGTTTCATAGATATTCTCTGTGGTCATGGCGATATGCTGAATACCTTCACCTTTGTATTCACGGATAAACTCTTCAATCTGAGATTTATCATCAGACGACTCGTTGATTGGAATACGGATTTTGCCACAAGGCGCAGTCATGGCTTTAGACACCAGACCTGTCAGCTTGCCTTCAATATCAAAATAACGGATTTCGCGGAAGTTACCTATACGCTCATAAAAACCAGCCCATAGCGCCATATTGCCACGACGTACATTGTGAGTCAGGTGGTCAACTACCTCTAAACCCACCTGGTTTTTCGCCATTTCAGCTTGCCAGTTATCGTAGAATTTAAAATCAACGTCATACACAGAATTCTGACCATAACGGTCAACAAAATACAACAGGCTGCTGCCAATGCCATACACTGCCGGGATATTCAGCTCCATAGGGCCAACCTGATTCTGGTAGGCCTTAGCACCGTTAGCCACAGCGTGCTGTAAGGCTTCGGCTGCATCTTTCACCCGGAATGCCATAGCACAGACGCTTGGGCCATGTTCAGCTGCAAACTGTTCAGCCTGAGAATTTGGCTGACCGTTCACAATAAAATTCACATCACCTTGTTTGTATAACCAGGCTTCTTTAGAGCGGTGTTTAGCAACTTCAGTAAAACCTAAAGAACTAAAGAGTTGCTTCAAATCCTCAATACCCTGCTCTGTGGCCGCAGTGTACTCAACAAATTCAAAACCATCGGTACCCAAAGGGTTAATAGGGTCAAACATCAGTATCTCCAGAAAAAAATCAGGCTAATTTGTGCTTATCTTGCGCTTGCCCAAAAAAAATGGAAGAGAGACTCCACGGATGACTGAGCGACGAAAAAAGGGCATTTTTGTACAGAATAACTGACAAAAATGCCTTTTCGCTTAAATAAGAAACAAAAAGGCCCTAAAACGAGCTTTAGGGCCTGGTCTTTGTAGAGCAAATCACACAAAGCGTATTTAAATTTTTACGCTCTTACGGTTAATGCCATATTCGCGCAATTTATTAGCGACAGCTGTGTGACTTAAACCGAGTTTTTTCGCCAACTGGCGTGAACTTGGATAAGCCGGATAGAGTTTTCGTAATAAGTCCGCTTCAAAATTCCGTACTGCTTCGTCCAGCGTGCCATCAAAATCTTTTTCCAGATAGCCAAAGTCACTGGTGTAGCTTGGCAGCTGCATATGCTCTTTATCCAGCTCATAACCTTCGAGTAAAGTCACTGCCCGGTACAAAGCATTTTCTAGCTGACGCACATTACCAGGCCAGGGGTAATGCTGCAGAAAATGTGCGCAGGAGTCGGTCAATTTCGGAGCTTTACGACCTAAGCGGGCAGCGAAACGAGCGATAAAAAATTCGGCCAGAGGCACAACATCCTGTTTACGCTCACGCAACGGTGGCAAGTTCAGCGTCAATACGTTTAAACGGTAAAATAAGTCTTCACGGAATTTGCCTTCCTGCACCATAGCCGGTAAGTCTTTTTGTGTAGTGCAAATTACCCGCACGTCTACTTTGACTTCGTTTTCATCACCAACACGGCGGAAACTGCCATCCTGCAAAAAGCGAATCAGCTTGGTTTGCAACTCACGCGACATCTCGCCCACTTCATCGAGAAACACAGTGCCTTTATTAGCTTGCTCAAAAATACCTTTTTTTGCTTCGCTGGCGCCGGGAAAGGCGTTCGGGCCATGACCAAAGAGTTCAGATTCTGCGACTAAATCCGGCATAGCGGCCACATTCACTGCTAAAAAGGGTTTGCCTGTTCTGCTGCTGGCCGCATGGCAAGCCCGCGCCAGAACTTCTTTGCCTGTGCCTGTTTCACCCATAATCAAAATCGGGGCGTCCAGTTGAGCCATTTTCTTTGCTTCACGTACAACTTTGCGCATCAAATTGCTGTGGGCATGTAAATTATTAAAGCTTTCCTGATCGCCTTTTTTAAACACCACCATCTGCTCACCCAAACGGCTTTCAGATTTCAGGTTTAGTACAGCCCCGGCCAGAATATCTTTGCCCGCGTCCCCCGGCACCAACACAGGCAATAAGTCAGCGATAAAGCGTTTGTTCTGAATTTCTACCCTGCGGGTTTGGGCCAGCACATCATCACTTTCCAGCCAGCGGCTTAAATTAAAACCTTTGACCATAGCGGTCAGCAACTGTCCTTCAATATCACTGCGCTCCATAGATAAAGCTTCAAGCGCAGCTTCATTAATAATGGTCACATTAGCACGGGTGTCTACCGCAATAATGCCGTCCGGCAGAGTGCGTAATAAGGTGGTCAGTTCATTGTGCTCCCGCTCCGATGGCATAAAAGCCGTAGTTTTTACATCGTCGACACCGGGAATGCGGCGAATTTTCACCATCAATTCCTGGAATTTTTCAAACTCGACAGTCGGGAACGACACATAAATCCGGCCTAGGATCGGGTCCACTTCAATACCACGTAAATCCAACTGATAGCTGACCAGGATATTTAACACTTCCTGAGTAATACCCAGTCGGTCCTGGCAATGAATTTCTAACCTCATGATAAAAAACCACCTCAAGCTTTTGCTTAATCTTAATCATACGGTAAAGAGGCTCAGGCAGACCAGTACTATTTGTAAAGAAATATGCACATCCGCTTCGTACTTTGTACGTAGCATGGGGAATCGCGGCAGGAAGGGAGCACAGTGTGGGGACAGTGTGTAGCAGAGGAGAGAAAACGGGATGGGACAAGCCCATCCCCTACAACAGAAGCTGTTAAGAAACTAACAACGCATCCGTTTTCGCTGCACAAATAAAATCATTTTTATGCAGGCCTTTGATCGAATGCGACCACCAGGTCACTGTGAGCTTGCCCCACTCCAGCAACAAGGCCGGATGGTGGCCTTCATCTTCAGCCAGCTGCGCCACTTTCTGATGAAAAGCCCAGGCCAGTTTAAAGTTTTTAAACTTAAACTCACGTTCCAGCTGTAAAATTCCATCACGGGCCACTGGGGTCCAATCCGGGATCTGGTGCATCAGTTGGGCTAATTCTTCATCCGATACCTTTGGTGCATCAGCACGGCAGGCTTCACATTTGGCTTGTTTTAATTCAGACATCAGTGTGTTCTCAGTTATAGGCAGAGCTTAGCTCGCCTTTTTTTCTTTAGGCGGAAATTTAGGTGCATGTAAACCCAGGGAACGGGCCTGTTGGACCATAGCCATTAAATCCAGTTGGGATACATCAAATAAATCGTTAATCGAATTAATCATAAAATACACAGGCTGCATAATGTCGATACGGTAAGGCGTGCGCAGCACATCTACTACATCAAACACTCTGCGCTCTGGTACGTCAGAGCTGATGGCGTATAAAGTTTCGCCTGGTGAAGACAAAATACCGCCACCATAAATACGTAAACCATCTTTGCTGCTCAATAAGCCAAATTCAATAGTAAACCAGTACAAACGCGCCAGATACACACGGTCTTCTTTGCTGGCGGCTAAGCCCAGTTTGCCATAGGTATGAGTAAATTCAGCGAAAGCCGGATGAGTCAGCATAGCGCAGTGGCCAAATATTTCATGAAACACATCGGGCTCTTGCAGGTAATCAAACTCTTCCCTGCTGCGGATAAAAGTGGCAACCGGAAATTCTTTGTTGGCTAACAGCTGAAAAAACCGATCAAAACTAATCAAGGCCGGCACTTCAGTCACTTTCCAGCCTGTGCTTGGCTCTAATACCTCATTAATTTCAGCCAGCTGTGGAATACGATCCACAGGCAAATTCAGCTTCTTCAGGCCATCCAGATATTCGTCACAGGCTTTGCCTTCAATACAGGAAAGCTGACGCTGCATAAGCTCAGACCAGATTTGGTTTTCTTCAGCCGACCAGTGAATAAAGCCATCTTTATCCGACTGATGCGATACATACTTGCTTGATTTACTCATAGAACCCTGTTCAACACTTTTATATGGGCAGAACCCTTTAGTTGCGGCAGATACTAGAGGATTGGACAACAGCTGTTAACCCATTGCAGAGTTGACGTGAACGTCAACTCTGCTGTTTTTGTAAAGCTATGGTTACAACGACAAGGGGGGCTTCTGCTGCTTTTGCTGCATTAATGTCAGTGCCTGCTTAAGGTCAGCAATAATATCCTCGACATGCTCAAGCCCTACAGAAATACGGATCAAGCCATCACTAATACCCGCCATTTGACGTTCTTCTGGCGTATAAGGACTATGAGTCATTGACGCCGGATGCTGGATCAGTGACTCTGCATCGCCGAGACTGACGGCAAGGCTCAGTAACTGACACTGATTAATAAAATAACGGCCATCATCCAGACTGCCATTGAGCTCAAAGGCCAGAACGCCACCAGCGGCTTTCATTTGCTTGCCGATAAACTTGTGGCCGGGATGAGATTTTAACCCCGGGTAATACACCTGCCCTATAGCCGGGTGCGCTTCGAGATATTCCGCAACTTTTTGCGCATTCTGGCAATGCCGCTCCATCCGCACTGATAAGGTTTTCAGGCCACGGATAATCAACCAGGCATCATGGGGACTGATAGTCGCGCCCATATCTTTCAGGGTGGTGAGTTTAATCTGAGTAATGTGTTCAGCACTGCCAACAATAATACCTGCCACTACATCACCATGGCCGTTCAGGTACTTGGTGGCACTGTGCAAAATCAGATCTATGCCATAGTCAGCTGGTCTTTGCAGCAGAGGCGTCAGGAAGGTGTTATCAATCACTGAGAGCAGTTGGTGCTGTTTAGCAAACTGACCAATAAAGTCTAAATCGAGCACGGTCAGAGTCGGGTTAATTGGTGTTTCCGCAAAAATCATTTTGGTGTTGGCTTTCAGCGCCTGTTTGATGGCGTGATGATCTGTCATATCGACAAAACTGACGTCTATGCCATAACGGGCAAACTGATGGTTAAAGAGTGCAAAACTACAACCATAAATCGCTTTGCTGGCGATCAGGTGATCACCTTGCTGTAAAAAGGCCATAGTGGCAGCAGCCACTGCCCCCATACCAGTGGCAGTAGCTGCCGCATCTTCCATGCCCTCCAGCGCTGCGACTTTTAATTCCAGCTCTCTTGTGGTTGGGTTACCCAAACGGGTGTAGATATAACCCTGCTCTTCTCCGGCAAAACGCGCTGCGCCTTGTTCGGCACTGTCAAATACAAAAGTGGAGGTCTGATACAAAGGAGTGGCTAAGGCGCCGTGTGGATTTAAACCTGTTTTTCCGGCATGAATACATACCGTATCAGGATGACTGTACTGCTGCTTACTCATAAAAACACCTGTCATTACTACTGTTTTATTTTTTATGAGTTTTTTATACCGAGCAGGCAGATCAGCGACAAGGCATATAGACATCTGACGGTCTGAAGCAGCACCGTCAGTTTTAACAAAAACAACAACAGATGTAACGTTAAGTTGACAAAGAAGCAGCTTTGCCCAGCAGACGCCGCACTAAGGCTTTACTTAAATCCAACAAACTTAGCTTTTGGCTTTGCGCCAAAGGCAAAGGCCGTAACAACTGCTGCGCAGCTAAACCTAAGCGGGCGACCAGCATACCTGCTATTAAGCCTTGCCCTGCCCGCATGGATAATTTGCTGGTCAGTTCAGCTCCTATCAGATCTGAGCCTAAATCCAGCGCCAGTTCTGAGCTGCCCGCCCACAATAAAGCGGCAAACAAATGTTTGATCAACAGCAGGCTACGCAATTGCCCCAAAGAAGCGCCATAACTTTCTGCCATCTGGCGTAACAATTTACTGGTGCGCCAGAGCACCAGCAACATATCTGCTAAAGCAAAAGGGCTGACAGCCACAGCCATAGCAGTGTCGGCAGAGGCTTGATGGATCTGTTGCCGCACACGGGCATCGGCTTTACTCAGCACCTTTAATTCAAACAAATCCAGCAGTTCCTGATCACTGTGTTCTGTTTGTTTTTGTACTTTCCAGTCTGCCACATCCTGCTGTGTTGATTCAGGTAAAACGGCGGCGATATCCAGACACAGCTGTTCAGCTTCACCATACTGAATACTGGCATGAATACGCTGATGTGCTTGTTGCCACTTTCTGGTTTTTGCTAAACGCCGCCATAAACGCCATTCACGCAGCAGCAGCAAGCCGCCTAAAGTTAATAAAGCAACACAAAATAAGGCTTCCAGCACAGTACTGATACCTGGCGCTGTAAAAGCCTGCTGGATACTGGTCAGGGCGCTGTATAAAGCGATAGCCACTAACAACAGCAGACTGCTGACGCCAGCCCATAGCAGCGCGGACACAGGCTTGCGTTTTGATGGTTCCGGCCCGACTTGTGGCTCAACCACAAAATCTGCCAGCTCAAATTGTACTGCCTTGGTCAGAGGCAGTTCTGAAACCGCATCAGAGCCAATAAAATCGGCCTCTTTAAAGGTTTTGGCTTGTTTTAGATCGGTCATGTCAGTTTATCTCCTAACAAGTACTCGAGCAGATGATCCAAACGGATATGCCCAAGCATTTGCTGTTTAGGCCATGGCAAGGGAGCCAGGGACTGAAACTCAAAATGATGTTCGGTAAACAGCTGATGATCAGGCCAATAACGTGGCACGTCGCCTGGATAATAGGTGAGCGCTTCACCTGTTGTTGCACTGATACCACGTAAACAAGGCTGCTGCTGGCTATTCTGTTTCACAAAACCTGCTTCGCTGGCTTTGATAGCCGCTATCGCCATCACTTCGTACGGACACAGCTGAAATTTCACGCTCTGCAGATGTTGCAGCAACAGCTGTTGTAATAATAATGTCAGCGCCTGATGCTGATCCGGTGTGACGTGGTCGGCTTTACTGACCGCAAATAACACTTTACTGATGCGTGGTTTAAAAATACGCCGCAGCCAGTGTTCAGGGCCATAATCAAAACTTTGCAAAATCAGCAATAAACTTTGTTTCAGCTCTAAAAGCGCGGCTTCACCAGCATTCAGTGCGCCCAAAATATCAACCAGCACCACCTGACGGTCTAAACCTGAAAAGTACTGACGGTAAAAAGGCTCAATCACTTTGCTTTGGTAGCTGGCAAAATGTTTTTGCATCAGCTCCACCAAAGCCCCACCTTGTGCCAGCTGTTCAGGTAACAAGGGCAATAATTGCAGCAAAGGGGTGCCTTCAAATTCACCAGGTACTAATAGTCGGCCCGGCTGATTTAAATAAGCCCCAGCCACTTCACGGAATTGCTTTAGTAAGGTGCTGTAGTCAGCGCACAACTCCTGCACTGCCAGCACTGACGTATCATTTAAATCAATAGTCTGTAGCCGCTGTTTAAAGCCCTTTGCGGTGGCAGCCCTATGGGATTGAGCAAACAGCAACCAGCTTTGTTCACACCACTGCTGGTAATTCTGTTGCAACATGGGTAAATCCAGCAGCCACTCACCCGGATAATCCACCAGTACCAGTTCAGTTTCCTGATAATCCTGAAAGCGGGCACGTAAGCTGGATTCGCTCTGATAACGTAATGCTAAGGTCAACTGACTCCAGCCAACAGTAGATGGGGGCCAGCAGGCCGGTTGTTGCTGCAGGTAACTTAAGTTTTTCTCAAAGCCAAAACGGGGAAGCTGCGGCAATTGATTGTCATCAATACGAGCACCCAGCCAACGCTTTTGCATTACAGAGAAAAAGGGTAAATGAGACGAATGACTTTGGGTCAGTTGGTGCACCAGTGCGGTTAAGAGTGCAGTTTTTCCTGCACCACTTAAGCCTGTGACTCCCAGTCTGAGCTGACGGTGAAAGGCCCGCTGTGTCAGTTGTTCTGAATGCCAGCGCGCCTTTTTTAACCAATCCATGCAGTGTTCCTATGTGGCGTCTGTGAGCAGACTCACTATAACTTACTTATTTCTCTGTTCAGTTGAAACTTAGCAGAGGTGACATGAGTTTCCATGTCGCGTAAACGTAATTCCATACTGTTAAATTGATTGACCAGATGATGCACAGCTGATTTTGGCGCCTCACCGCGTTGCCATACCCGGGTTTTCACTTCAACCGGACGTTCATCGTACGAAGGTTCTGTGACACCTTTTTTGGCTTCATACACTGATTTTTTTTCCAGAATAAACCAGGCCGCCACGTACAATACAGGTAACAAACCGCCTAAACCTAATAACACCGAAGTGACCACAATCAACCGAACTAACCACACTTCCCAGCCAAAGTAGTCTGCAATACCTGCACAGACCCCGGCCAGTTTGCCGTTGCGGTCATCCCGCAACAGCTCTTTGCGTATTTTAGTCATGTTTTTCTCTCCACTTCGGTGACTCCGCATCTAAAATCGCTTCCAGCGTTTTGATGCGGTCCGCCATTTTCTCGGCGCGATGAGATAACTCATTCAGTTGAGCCAGTTCACTGTCACCCAAACCTTCACCAATTTTGTTTTTGCTTCTGTAGTGCATAAAGACCCACAGTGGCGCGACAAAAATCATGAACAGGATGAACGGTATACCAATGACCTCACTAATTTCCATCTTTAGCTCCTACAACGCCTGAGTATCAGGCGTTATCTTTTTTAGACATTTTAGCTTTTAATTCAGCCAATTCGTTATCGATTTTCTCAGATGAAGCCAATTCTGCAAACTCATCTTTTAAGGTTTTTTTACCTAAATCGTACGATTCAACCTGAGCTTCCAGTGAATCGATTTTTTGCTCATAACGTTCAAACTTGTACATAGCGTCGTTTAAACGGTTGCTGTCCAGACTACGTTTCACATCCAAACGGGATGACACAGTTTTCTGACGCATCAGCATCGCTTTTTGACGAGCTTTGGCATCTGCTAACTTGTCCTGCAACTGACCCACTTCGTCTTGTAACTTGCTGACATGCTCATCTAAATGACTAATGTCGGCAGCGACTGCTGCGGCCTGGTCTGCTGCTTTCTGACGTTCAATCAGGGCAGCCCGGGCTAAGTCTTCACGTTCTTTGCTTAAAGCCAGTTCAGCTTTTGCCTGCCAATCGGCCACTTCAGCTTCTAATTTAGACACTACACGTTGCAGTTCTTTTTTCTCTGCAATGGTTTTGGCTGAGGTAGAACGTACTTCAACCAGTGTGTCTTCCATTTCCTGAATGATCAGGCGGACCATTTTTTCCGGATCTTCTGCTTTATCTAATAAAGCATTGATGTTGGAATTTACGATATCTGAAAAGCGAGAGAAGATACCCATACTATTTACCTCTTAATGACTTGTTGGATTCGCTATTACCTATTCAGGTTTCTTGCCAACTTGCCAAACTATTTTAAACCATTGTTTTATATTGATTTTATTTATGTCCGAAAAAAGCTATGCCAAGCCTTCGTTATGAAATACACTACTTATTAGTTAAATTCACCACTTCGTGAGCCCTGATGAGCAGAAGTTTTCAGCAAGACAACTTAATAGGTCAGTCCAACAGTTTTTTAAACGTGTTGGACCAGGTGTCCCAAATTGCACCTTTGCACAAACCTGTGCTGATCATTGGTGAAAGGGGCACAGGTAAAGAGCTGATTGCAGCCCGCTTACATTACCTGTCCCAGCGCTGGGATCAAAATTATTTAACCTTAAACTGCGCTGCGCTGAATGAAAATCTGCTGGAAAGTGAGCTCTTTGGCCATGAAGCCGGCGCTTTTACCGGTGCAGCCAAACGCCATGAAGGCAGGTTTGAGCGGGCCAATGGCGGCACTTTATTTCTGGACGAATTAGCCAATACACCAGCTATGGTGCAGGAAAAATTACTGCGGGTGATCGAATACGGAGAATTTGAACGGGTGGGCGGCAGTCGCTCTGTCAAAGTAGACGTACGTTTAATTTGCGCCACCAACGAGGATTTGCCTTCCATGGCTGAACAAGGAGAGTTTCGGGCTGACTTGCTCGACCGGCTGGCCTTTGATGTCATCACACTGCCGCCGATGCGCGAGCGGCAGGAAGATATTCTGGTTCTTGCCGAACACTTTGCCGTCAATATGGCACGGGAACTGGGGTTTGAGTTGTTCAGCGGTTTTAGCGAAAAAGCCAAACGTATTTTGCTGGAGCATGAATGGCCAGGTAATGTGCGGGAGCTGAAAAACGTGGTGGAACGTAGTGTCTATCGCACCAACAACCCTTATGTACCAGTGCATCATATTCAGTTGGACCCTTTTGAGTCTCCGTTCCGTCCCCGGAACCGCGTTCGTACTTTAGACCGCAGGCCAGCAGCAGAAAACGCAGTGGTAGCTATCAGAGAACAAAGCAGCGATAATCCGCCCGCTTTAGTCAAAGCGGCTTCGTCCTTTGATTTTAATCAGGTGCAGGATTTTAAAGTCTTGTCTGAAAATTTTGAAATGGATCTGATTAAACAAGCACTTGCTGCTAACCAGTTTAATCAGAAGAAAACAGCTGAAGCACTGAATCTGACCTATCATCAGTTACGTGGTTATATGAAAAAGTACAAACTGCTGGACAGCCAACAATGATCAAAGCCTTACTGAGCCTGATGGTCCCCTGTGGCTCTGTGTTGATACTCAGCGCTTGCCAACCTGATATTCCTGAAACTATTCAGCAAGGTATGGTGTATTGTTCCGAAGGCTCTCCGGAGAGCTTTAACCCACAGCGGGTCACTTCGGGCACCACCATTGATGCTATCAGTCAGCAACTCTACGACCGTCTGCTGGATATAGACCCGGCAAGCGGTGAACTGTTACCCGCTCTGGCAACCCAATGGCGCTTAAGTGACGATGGCAAAACCTACTGGTTTACCTTGCGCCCTGATGTGCAGTTTCATCACACCGCTTTCTTTTCGCCCAGCAGAACCTTAAACGCCAAGGATGTCACTTTTACTTTTAATCGTATCACCCAGACGGATCATCCTTACCATGCCACTGGTGGAGCCGTTTATCCTTATTTTCAGAGTGTCGACTGGGGATCCCTGGTGAAAGCCGTAGTAGCAGAAAACAGTAACACAGTGCGCTTTGAGCTCAGCCGCCCTGACAGCTCATTTTTATCCAATCTCGCCACTGACTTTGCTGCTATTTTATCTGCTGAATATGCTG
Organism: Rheinheimera sp. A13L; assembly: GCF_000217935.1. GTDB lineage: Bacteria > Pseudomonadota > Gammaproteobacteria > Enterobacterales > Alteromonadaceae > Pararheinheimera. The sequence continues at coordinate 4,745 of NZ_AFHI01000011.1, read as the reverse complement.
AACAGTTGCTGCAACAAAATCAGCCGGAATTATTGGATCAAAGACCTATAGGCACTGGACCATTTTTCTTTAAAGAGTATAAAAAAAATCAGTTTATCCGTTATTACCGTCATCCTGAATACTGGCGCGGCAAAGTGGAACTGACTCAGCTGGTATTTGACTTAGTGCCGGATAACGCCAAACGTATGGCAAAATTACTGACTCATGAATGTGATGTAGTGGCCTACCCCCGCAATGCCGAGCTGAAACTCATCGCTGAGCGGCCTGATGTTGAAGTGCAAAGTCAGATCAGCATGAACGTTGGTTTCTGGGCTTTTAATACCCAAAAACCACCTTTTGATAATGTACTGGTGCGCAAAGCCTTAGCTTATGCCATTAATAAAGACGCCATTCTGGACGCAGTGTATTTTGGCTATGCCGACAAAGCGAAGACTTTGCTTCCCCCCACCTCATGGGCTTTTTACCATGACTTGCCTGAACAGCAATATGATCCGATCAAAGCCCAAGAGTTGCTGGCGCAAGCCGGTTACCCTAAAGGCTTTAGCATGGACATCTGGGCTATGCCGGTACAACGTTTGTATAACCCGAATGCGTTAAAAATGGCAGAACTGATGCAAGCCGACCTGGCAAAAATTGGCGTCAAAGCCTCTATTGTTTCTTTTGAATGGAACAGTTTCAGGCGCAAACTTTCCGAGTTTGAGCATGATTCAGTGCTGATTGGCTGGGCGGCTGATAACGCAGATCCTGATAACTTTTTCCGGCCGCTGTTAAGTTGCAGCGCTGCAGAGTCTGGCAGTAACAGAGCCAACTGGTGCGACCCGAATTTTGACAATCTGATTAACCAGGCCCTGCTGACCGCAGATATTAAGCAAAGACGCAGTTTTTATTTAACAGCTCAGCTTTATCTTGATGAGCAAATGCCGCTGGTCAGTATTGCGCACTCCAAGCGCTTTCAGGCCAAAAGTGTCAAAATTACCGGGGTCACCATTAACCCCTATGGTGGTATTTCCATGGCCGCAGCGAGAAAGTCCTTATGATGCTGCACTACTTTTTACGCCGCACTTTTTTAATAGCTTTTGTTTTTGTTGCCCTGACGGTGCTGGCTTTCAGTTTAAGTTATTTATTCCCCGGCGAAGTGCTGAATAATGTTTCAGGCCTGACCAGCATTGATCCTGAGCAGCAGCAAGCGCTAATTCAGTATTACGCTTTGGATCAGTCTGTGATTATGCAGTATCTGGGGTATGTCCATCGTATTCTGGCTGGTGAATGGGGTCTGTCTTTTTCCAGCCAACAGCCTGTCTTAGCTGAAATTATTGCAGTATTTCCAGCCACATTGGAGCTGGCAAGTTATGCGCTGATTTTATCTTTTGTATTGGGAATTCCTTTGGGTTTATTTGCCGCAGTCAAAGCCGACAGCTTTTTCGGTAAACTGATCTCCGGCATTACGCTGGTCGCTTATTCTATTCCTATTTTCTGGTGGGCATTATTGCTTATCATGCTGTTTTCTCTGACCCTTGGCCTGTTACCTACAGCAGGACGCATTAATGTCTTGTTTGATATACCTACAACAACGGGTTTTATGTTGCCGGATATCTGGCTCTCTGATATCCCCTATAAATCAGAAGCTACCCAGGATGCTCTTCGGCACTTGTTGTTGCCCGCCATAGTACTGGCCACTTATCCCACTACTGTGATGATCCGCTTTACCCGGGATTCGATGCTGGCGGTGCTGGAACAAAGTTATATTAAAACAGCTCGCGCTAAAGGCTTAAGCCGGGCTCAGGTGCTGTATCATCATGGTTTACGTAATGCCTTGTTACCCGTGATCCGTCAGATTGGTTTGCAATTCAGTACTTTGATCACACTGGCGATGATTACCGAAGTCATTTTTTCCTGGCCAGGTATAGGCCAGTGGTTACTGGACAGTATTTATCAGCGTAATTACCCCGCTATTCAGGGGGGCTTATTAGTGGTGTCCTGTTTAGTGATAGTGGTGAATATGCTGACTGAAATACTGCATACCTTGTTTAATCCTCTGGCCAGGAAAGCTTAAGATGAAAAAATTCCGGCTGTATTTTGAGGAACATAACCGCGGACCTTTAACTCAGCTCTGGCAGCAGTTTCAACGCCAGCATGTTGCGGTTTTTGGCCTGGTCATTTTTGTATTCTTTTTACTTTTGACGATTTTTGCGCCACTTCTTTCGCCCCATAGCCCCTATTTACAAAATTCTGATTTATTGCTGCTGCCACCATCATGGAGTGAGCAAGGTTTAGTTCAGTATCCTTTTGGCACTGATGATTTAGGCCGTGATTTAATGTCGCGGCTGATGAAAGGGGCCACTTATACCTTTGGCATCGCCCTGATCACAGTGATAGGGTCTTTACTGATGGGTTTGGCTTTAGGCGCTATGGCTGGCATGAGCAAAGGGCTGAAATCCAGTATTTTTAACCATGTGCTGGATTTGGCTCTGACTATCCCTTCTCTGCTGCTGGCCATTATTATAGTGGCGGTGTTAGGCCCAGGGCTTTGGAACACCACCTGGGCCATTATGCTGGCGCTGCTGCCCCAATTTGTGCACGGCATTCGTAATGCGATACAAGACACCTTAAAACAAGATTATGTCGCGGCCTACCGGCTGGACGGCGCCTCAAACTGGCAGGTGTTACGTTATGCTGTCTTACCCAATATCTGGGAACATATTACTGTGATGGCCACTATGGCGTTGTCGACCGCCATCCTTGACGTCGCAGCCCTGGGCTTTTTGGGCTTAGGCGCTCAGGCCCCCACTTCTGAATGGGGTGTGATGATCGCTGATGCGCTGGATTTGATTTATCTGGCCCCCTGGGCCATAGCCTTGCCTGGTCTTTTAGTTTTTGCTGCTGTACTGTCGGTGAATCTGGTCGGCGATGGCTTACGCACAGCGATGACAAAGCGGCGGGAAAACTGATGATTTTGCTTGATATTAAAAACATGACGATAGAGCTGGAAACCGCGGAAGGCTTAATTCGTGCTGTAGATAAAGTGAACCTGACCATACGTGAAGGCGAAATTCGTGGTTTGGTGGGCGAATCCGGCTCAGGCAAAAGCTTAATTGCCAAAGCCATAGTGGGTGTACTGAATAAAAGATGGCATATCACAGCAGACAGATTCAGCTGGGCGGGCCAGGATTTATTGCGTTTATCTTATGAAGAACAGCGCAAAATTATTGGTCGCGATATAGCCATGATTTATCAGGAGCCAAGCCGCAGCATGGACCCGACAGCCCCTATTCGGGATCAGTTGCTTGAAGCCATTCCGGATTCTGGGCTGACTGGCAGTTGGTGGGGCCGCCCTTTTGAGCGGCGTAAAAAAGCCATAGCACTGCTGCACAAAGTAGGGATCAGAGATCACCAGACTATTTTGAACTCCTACCCTTACCAGTTACCTGAAGGGGTCTGTCAGAAAATCATGATCGCTATGGCTATTGCCAAAAAGCCGAAGCTGCTGATTGCTGATGAACCTACAACAGCGCTGGAAAGTACCACTCAGGCGCAGTTGTTTCGCTTATTAGCCAGCTTTAATCAGCTCAAAGGTATGTCGATACTATTAATCAGCCACGAGCTTGAAACTGTGGCCCGCAATACTCAGACCTTAAGCGTATTGTATTGTGGCCAGTTGGTTGAAGCAGGTGAAACTGCGGCTATTTTAAAGTCTCCTTTTCACCCTTATACCGATGCACTGATCAAAAGTGTGCCTGAATTCCAGCCGCAACTGGCCAGTAAACAACCTTTGTACGCCTTGCATGGCAGCATTCCGACCTTACAGCATTTGCCTATAGGCTGCCGTTTGGGGCCACGTTGTCCCAATGCCCGTAAGGAATGTGTTAAAACCCCTGTGCTGGAGCGTCTGCAAAATCACTACTTCAGTTGCCATTTTCCATTGCAGGGTAAAAAATCATGACAGCTCCATTACTCGAGATCCGGCAGCTATATAAAAGTTATCAGAAGGCTCAGGGTATCTTTGGTCGTAAAACCGTTCAGGCTTTGTCCGATATCAGCTTTAGTCTATATCCGGGCCAGACGCTGGCTATAGTCGGAGAAACAGGCTCAGGTAAAAGCACCCTGGCTAAATTGCTGGTGGGTATAGAAAGCCCGGACAGCGGTGAAATACTGCTGGAAGGTCAGGCCGTCACTATCAGCGACCATAAAAAATACAATCATGTGATCCGCTATATTTTTCAGGACCCTGCCCGCTCGCTGAATCCCCACCATAAAGTAGGACAGATGCTCGATGATGTGTTGCGCTACAGCACAGCACTGGACGAAGAACAACGACAGCAAAAAATCCACCAAACCCTGCACCAACTTGGTTTAATGGAAGAACACGCCGCCTATTATCCTCATATGTTCTCAGGGGGGCAATTACAGCGTGTAGCGCTTGCCAGAGCTCTTATTATGGATCCGAAGCTGCTGATACTGGATGAAGCTTTAACAGCCTTAGACCCCTCGTTACGGGCTCAGATTGTCAATCTGCTGCTGGAACTGCAACAAACTACTGGTTTATCTTATCTGCTGATCACCAATCATCTGCGTCTGGTACGACATATCAGCGACAGCATGCTGGTTTTGCATCAGGGCAAAGCACTGGATTACGGTCCAACCAATCAAGTCTTTGAACAGCCTCAACACGATTACAGCAGAAAACTGATTAACAGCGCACAAAGCTGACCGACGCTTAACGCCCATAAAAAAAACCAACCCGCAGG
>NZ_AFHI01000012.1 GCF_000217935.1 Rheinheimera sp. A13L | reverse complement strand
TGGGATCGAACCAGTGACCCTCGCCTTGTAAGGGCGATGCTCTCCCAGCTGAGCTAAGCATCCTGGGCATAACAAACTGACTGCAACGATTCATCTTTTAGGATGATGGTGGATGCTACTGGTATTAACCAGCCGCAGCCTCTCTTTTGTAAAGGGTGGCGATGCACTCTTTAAAAAGATGGTGGATGCTACTGGGATCGAACCAGTGACCCTCGCCTTGTAAGGGCGATGCTCTCCCAGCTGAGCTAAGCATCCTGGGCATAACAATTGGACTACAACGATTTATCTTTCAGATATTTCACTTTAAAAGATGGTGGATGCTACTGGGATCGAACCAGTGACCCCCGCCTTGTAAGGGCGATGCTCTCCCGGCTGAGCTAAGCATCCATCGTGTGGTCGGCGGTCATTATAGGGGGCTCGGTTTTTGTGTCAATAATATTTTTAGCTTTGTGAACTGTATGCTGTAAAAGTAGCCAGTTAAATCTTTTCCTGCACAGCACCTTCGACCGTGCAATCACAGCTTGGCGTTGGTACAATAGTGCCCAATTTTTTGGCCTTCAGTGGATTCATTATGTCTATAGTTACTCGTTTCGCGCCAAGCCCTACAGGTTATCTGCACGTTGGTGGCGCCCGTACTGCGTTATACAGCTGGCTGCATGCCCGGAAAACCGGCGGTACTTTTATCCTCCGTATTGAAGATACCGATTTAGAGCGTTCATCGCAGGAATCTGTGGATGCCATTTTAGAAGGTATGGAGTGGTTAGGCCTGGATTATGACGACGGCCCTTATTACCAGACGAAACGTTTTGATTTATATAAAGAAGTGGTTGCTCAGCTGTTAGCTGAAGGCAAGGCTTACAAATGCTTCTGCACTGTTGAAGAAGTGGATGCTATGCGCGAAGCGCAAATGGCTGCCGGCGAAAAACCAAAATACAACGGTATGTGGCGCGACCGTACCGATCACCCAACAGACAAGCCTTATACCATTCGTTTTAAAAACCCGCAGGACGGCGTAGTGGTGATTGATGATTTAATCAAAGGCCGCATTGAAATTGCCAATGCTGAGCTTGATGATTTAATCATTGCCCGTAGTGACGGCACTCCAACTTACAACCTGACCGTAGTCGTTGATGACTGGAAAATGGGTATTACCCACGTCATTCGTGGTGATGACCATGTTAACAACACTCCACGTCAGATGAATATTCTGGCCGCTTTGGGCGCTGAACTGCCGAAATATGCTCACGTTCCTATGATTTTAGGTGACGACGGCAAACGCTTATCCAAACGTCATGGCGCTGTAGGCGTAATGCAATACCGTGATAACGGTTTCCTGCCCGAAGCTTTGATCAACTATTTGGTACGTTTAGGCTGGTCTCATGGCGATCAGGAAATTTTCAGCAAAGAAGAACTGATCCAGCTGTTTGACTTAAGCGACTGTAACCGTGCCCCTTCAGCTTTTAACACCGACAAGCTGATTTGGTTGAATCAGCACTATATGAAGACGCTGTCACCAGACTATGTAGCTACGCATTTAGCCTGGCATGTGGCCGATCAGAAGCTGGATATCAGCACTGGTCCTGAGTTAGCTGAGCTGGTGAAAGTGCAAGCCGAGCGGGTGAAAACCTTGAAAGAGCTGGTGGAGGTCAGTCGTTATTTCTATGAAGACTTCAGCGAGTTTGAAGAAAACGCCGCGAAAAAGCACTTACGTCCTGTTGCCTCAGAACCTTTAGTTGCCGTTCAGACGAAGCTGGAAGAGCTTCAGGATTGGTCGGTAGAAGCTTTACATAAAGCCATTAACGATGCCGCTGAAAGCTTAGGTTTAGGTATGGGCAAAGTAGGTATGCCTTTGCGTGTGGCTGTAACTGGTGGTGGTAACTCGCCAGCCCTTGATGCAACACTGGCACTGATTGGCAAAGATCGTGTGTTAAAACGCATCAGCATGGCTTTACAGTACATCAGTAACAGAGCTGGTGAATAAATCTGTAGGGGCGACCTTTAGGGTCGCCCGTCTCTGGTTCAATGCGATGTCGGAATTGGGTTATCCCAGCCCGTCTCACGTCAAAATCAAATACCGTAAAAGTGATATTCAGTTAGTGCTCATCGGCCACTGACAGAATAAGCGTTAATTTTATTTAGAAGGGTTATACAACATGCGTTTAGTAGTCGCATTGTCAGCGGTACTGTTGTGTTCAGCAGTCTCTGTTCAGGCACAGGAATTTCAGAAAAAACATGGTGAAGAAGAAGCCGCTATTCCGCCTTGGGGTGGGGATGTCGAAGTAGGTGTGGTATTAAGCCGTGGTAACACAGAAGCTACAGCTGTTCGTACCAATGTTGAATTGCAACACGAACTGGAAGATTTTCGTAACAAGTACTATATCCAGACCTTGTTACAGCGAAATACCCAAACTAATAGCGCTACCGGTGAAAAAGAAGACAACACCACAGGTCAGCGTGTTGGTTTAACAGCTCAAAGTAACTATAAATTCTTCCGCTCGGACAGCAGTTTGTTTGGTCGCGGTGCTTATTTAAATGACCGTTTTGGTGCCTTCCGTGAACAATCATCAGTGGCAGTAGGTTATGCCAACCGTTTGTACGAAGAGGGGCCGAACTACTTAGATTTTGAAACTGGTCCCGGTATGGCGTATGACAGACCTTCAGAAGGCGAAAGTAACTCGGGTATGATTTGGTACGCCGCAGCTAACTTTGAGTATAATTTCTCTGAAAACAGTAAGTTTAAACAAACTCTGGAATATGCGATTTCATTGGATGGTCATAACACCAGCTATACCAGCCGTAGTGCAGTGACAGCGCAAATTAATAACCAGCTGGCTTTGCGTTTAAGTCTGAATATTAAATACGATTCGGATGTAGGTGCGGATAAGAAAAGTACAGACTCTGAAACAGCAGCTTCAGTGGTGTATTCGTTCTAAAGAAAAAGGTGATTAACTGCGCTCCCCTTTGTTGATCACCCTAAGTCATTGTAGGGGCGCGGTTTATCCGCGCCCGACCCGACACCAAACCGATGTCGGGCGAGAACGTGCAGCCAACAAAGCTGCAGCGTCAAGAACGACGGGTGATTAGTGTAAAACCCTGGCTCTTAAGGTTCCTGGAATAGCCTTTAACTCGTTCAGGGCCAGTTCGTGGTCCAGTGAGTCGATGTCGATGACCACATAACCAATCTCAGCATTGGTTTGCAGATACTGACCCGAAATGTTGATGCCGTGTTTAGCGAAGGCTTCGTTGATTTTGGTCAGCATACCAGGCTGGTTTTTGTGGATATGCAATAAACGTGAACGGCCTCTGTGTTCTGGCAGCGACACTTCAGGGAAATTCACCGCTGACAAGGTTGAACCGTTGTCGCTGTATTTCACCATCTTGCCTGCTACTTCAAAACCAATATTCTCCTGAGCTTCCTGAGTAGAACCACCAATATGTGGCGTCAGGATCACATTGTCGAATTCACGCAGCGGGCTGATAAATTCTTCATCATTGCTGGTTGGTTCAACAGGGAATACGTCAATAGCAGCGCCAGCCAGTTTTTTCGCCTGCATCACTCTGGCTAAAGCGTCGATATCGACCACAGTGCCACGGGATGCGTTGATCAGAATGCTGCCTTGTTTCATCAAGTCCAGTTCAGCTTCGCCGATCATATTTTTAGTCTGAGCTGTTTCAGGCACATGCAAAGTCACAACATCTGAAGTTTTCAGTAAAGTACCAAAATCAACCTGAGTAGCATTGCCTAATACCAGCTTGTCTTCGATATCGTAAAACTGCACACGCATACCGATATTTTCCGCCATGATACTCAGCTGAGTACCAATATGGCCGTAACCTATAATACCTAAGGTTTTACCACGGGCTTCAAAAGACTGAGTTGCAGTTTTTTGCCAGACACCACGGTGGGCCGCCGCATTACGCTCAGGAATACCACGCAGCAACATAATGATCTGGCCTAATACCAGTTCAGCCACAGAGCGGGTATTGGAAAAAGGTGCGTTAAATACCGGAATACCACGCATCAGCGCTGCGTCTAAATCGACCTGATTGGTACCAATACAGAAGCAGCCCACAGCGGCCAGTTTAGTGGCAGCGTCCAGCACTTTTTCTGTCAGTTGGGTGCGTGAGCGAATGCCAATAAAATGCACATCGCGGATTTTTTCAATCAGTTCAGCTTCATCCAAAGAGGTTTTCAAATACTCAATGTTGCTGTAGCCCTGATTCTTAAAGCTTTGCACCGCACTTTGGTGCAAACCTTCCAGTAACAGGATCTTGATCTTGTCTTTGGGCAGCGAAAATTTTTCCATTTTACTTCTCTTTAACTTGTTGCAATTTAAATTCAGTTCACTGGGTTTCAGTTTAAAACCAGAGTGCCTTGGGCTGTTCCTACCAACACTATATCTGCCGCACGACGGGCAAAAATACCATTGGTAACTACGCCAACCAGGTTGTTGATTTGTTGTTCTAATTCTTCTGGCTCTGTAATTTTCAGGCCATGCACGTCTAAAATAATATTGCCATTGTCGGTGACTACGTTTTCACGCCAGACAGGGCGACCGCCTAGTTTTTCCAGCTCTCGTGTGACATAAGCACGGGCCATAGGAATGACTTCAACAGGTAAAGGGAATTTGCCTAGCACATTCACTTGTTTGGTTTGATCGACAATACAAACAAACTTTTCGGCTACAGCTGCCACAATTTTTTCGCGGGTGAGCGCAGCGCCGCCGCCTTTAATCATATGGTTTTGCGGGTTAATTTCGTCTGCGCCGTCTACGTAGACACCAAAACTTTCCACCTCGTTTAAGTCCAGTACCGGAATGCCTAAAGCCCGCATTTTTTCTGTCGATTGCACTGAACTGGAAACCGCACCTTTGATCTGATCTTTGATAGTGGCGAGCGCATCAATAAAATGATTGACGGTAGAGCCTGTGCCCACGCCGACAATAGTCTGAGGCGCTACATAATCCAATGCTGCCCAGGCGGCATTTTTTTTCATCTGATCTTGAGTCATAGGTGGTCCGGAGTTTTTTAGCCACGTTTAGCCATACAGACGGATATTAGCCGAAAAGGGGGATCCGGCAAAAGGGGCAAAAGGCAAAAGAACCGAAAGAATTTTAGAATTTACTTATTGTTCACTAAAACTGCAAAAACGGCTGGGTGTGCAAATCAAAGGCAACGGAATATCCCAGGCTTCGACTGGTACTGATTCTACTTGCTGGCAATCATGGGCTAAGCCAATCAATGCCGGTTTTTGATATGTGGAGCTAAGCTGGCTTAAGGTTCTGTCATAAAAACCGCCACCCATACCCAAACGTTGGCCTTGAGCGTCAAAAGCGACAAGAGGCGTAAAAATCAGATCCAATTGGCTGACAGGGCATACTAAGCTGCAGTTCAGCTCTGGCTCACCAATTCCAAACTGATTGGGTTTTAATAAGCTATCGGGCTTATAAAGCTGAAATACCAGATAACCAGGTACCACTGGATGTAATAACGGCAGGTAGAGAGTTTTGCCTTGCTGCCATAAGGCATGAATAAGCGGGGAGGTATCCAATTCACCGTCGTTGGTCAGGTATAAAGCTATATGCTGGGCCTGCTGCACTTCAGGTCGGGGTAACAGTTGCTGCACTAAATCCAGGCTGGCCTGGTGCTGCTGCTCTGCAGATAAAGCTCGGCGTAAACTGCGAATATGGCTGCGAAGCTGTTGGCGTGAAGTCAAAACACTGAACCTGAAGATAAAAAATAAGTTGGACTATAAAACAGAAAGGGTTAGCTGCAAAGCTGGAATTGTAGGGGGGATCCTATGGGCTGGGGCAAACATGAATTACAAAAGATTTGAATTTGAGGCGGGCGGGTACAAGACCCGCCCCCGATTTCCATCCGCAATGCTTTTAAATAGAAGCAAAGAAAGAAACGAAGGATTTATTCAAAGTTAATGGAGTTCAGCGCGACGAGTATTTGTAGGGGCGGGGCTTGCCCCGTCCGTTTCGTATTTAAATAAAGATTGGGAAGAGAAACGAAGGATAAAAAGGTTCTCCGAATTGCCGTGTCAAGTATCAGCCCTTGAACCTAAGGTTCAAGGCGGGAGTCAGTTTGTCACCGTAGGCTTCTCGGTACGAGCCGAGCCTGCACAAAAGCAACAAGAAGGAGCCCCTAAAGTAAAACAATTATCGGCTCAGGGACATCTACCTAATCACTGACAACTCAGAGAACGTGGTAAGTATAACACCGGCTTTTTGATTATTCCGCCTTCTTTTTCACTTCTACGAGCTCATTGCACAAATTTAGCGCAATCATCAGCAAAACATCTTCATTCATATGCACACCGGGTTTAAATTTTGTACTGGCAACCCGTTGTTCTAATTCATCAATGGCATTTTGCAGCCGTTGCTCCTCGCCCGGAGGGCAGGCAACTTTTAATACCCGGCCTAAAACTGAAATAGTCAGTTGCTTAGGTTTTGTGCTGACAGCAGGTTTTGCTGCAGGTTTTTTCACTACAGCTTCGGCTGGTGGTGGGTCAACTGGACGAAATTTACGTAAATGCATGATAGTTCCCTTATGGCCTGCGATTGGGGCGTCCATCTGTTGGCGGGCAGAACCAGCAAATGGTAGGATAGCTGCCTTGAAAAGTCGCTTGGGCCGAAAAATTATGACGACAGAAAGTTTTAAATCTTACGATCACTGGACCAGTTTGCTGGATCAATCCTACCTGATGGCGTCGGCCGCCGAAGTACATGGCTTGATCGCAGGTTTGCTTAGTGCCGGTGTGAGCGCAGAACCGGCGAAGATTTTACCAGTTCTGCACGACTTCTTAAATGACGGACAAGCCTTATCTGCCCCTGTTAAAGCAGATATTTCTGCCTTAATTATGCAAACCTCCGAATCTTTGGCTCATACCGACTATTCCTTTGCTTTATTACTGCCAAGTGATGACGATTCCTTGCCTGAACGCCTTGAAGCTATGGTCGAATGGACTCAGTCTTTTTTAGTGGGTTTTGCCATTCAGCAAACCGATTTATCACTGTGTTCGGCCGATGTAAAAGATGCGATTGAAGAGCTGACCGAGATCACCAAAATCGACGTATTTGCTATAGATGACAACAGCGCAGAAAGTAACGAAGAGTCGTACTTTTTAGTACTGGAACATATTCGGATGTTGGTGCTGACCTGCTTTAACGAAGTAGGGCTGAAATTCAGCAAAAACGACGTACAGAATAAAACTTTGCATTAAGAGCCTTAAGCAATGACATCGAACATTTACCAAAACAGACGTGAGCGCTTGCTTACATCAGTGCCAGACAACAGCGTGGTTTTAGTGCCAGCTGCGGTGGAATTAACCCGCAGCCGTGACACTGAATATCCGTTTCGGCAGGACAGCGACTTCTTTTATCTGACAGGTTTTAATGAACCTGACGCGCTTTTGATCTTAAGCAAAGATAATTCTGGCAACACTGCTAGTCTGTTGCTGTGCCGGCCGAAAGATCAGTTGGCTGAAATCTGGCAAGGCCGCAGGTTAGGGCCAGAGCAAGCCAAAGCCGTATTGGGTTTAGATGCATTGCCTGTTGCAGAGCTGGACAACGAGCTGTTAAAAGCGCTGAACCAAAAAACCACGCTTTGGTATGCACAAGGCACCTATGCCGAATTTGACGCCAAAGTAGCTGCCACTTTAGCCACTTTAAGGCTTTACCCAAAACGTGGTTATGCGGCACCTACAGTGCAACAGGATTTACGGCCTTTAACCGCTGAAATGCGTTTGTTTAAAGATGAAGACGAAATTCATCAGATGCGTCAGGCTGGCTATATCAGCGCCAAAGCGCATAAACGTGCTATGCAAGCAGCCAAAGCAGGCGTCTGGGAATATCAGCTGGAAGCTCATATTTTGCATGAGTTTGCGATGCACGGTGCCCGTTTTCCTGGCTACAACTGCATAGTAGGAGCTGGTGAAAATGGCTGTATTTTGCATTACACCGATAACAGCAGTCAGCTTAAAGACGGTGATTTAGTGCTGATTGATGCAGGTAGCGAGTATCAGGGCTATACGGCCGATATTACCCGTACTTTTCCGGCCAATGGTAAATTCAGCCCAGAGCAGGCTGCTATTTATCAGCTGGTGCTCAATGCTCAGTACGCTGCTTGTGCAGAAGTGAAACCCGGCAATAAGTTTAAAGATGCGCTCGACGCAGCTTGTTTAGTACTGACCAAAGGTTTGCTGGATTTAGGCATTTTACAGGGCGAGCTGGAACAGCTTTTGAAAGACAATGCCTGCAAAGCCTATTTTATTCATGGTTTAGGCCATTGGTTAGGGCTGGATGTGCATGATGTGGGTGCTTACAAAGTTGCTGGCGAAGAGCGGCCTTTTGCACCTGGCATGATTTTAACCATAGAGCCGGGTTTATATATTCCAACCGATTCGCCGTGCGATCCAAAGTGGTGGGGCCTGGCGGTGCGGATTGAAGACAATTTGCTGGTGACAGCTGAAGGTCATGCCAACTTAACAGACTTAGTGCCAAAAGAAATTGCAGAAATAGAAGCGTTAATGGCACAGGGCCACAGCTAAAAAACAGGACTGATTTATGTCACACACTCACTGTGCAGAACTGCCGCTGGATCTGGTGATCTCAGGCGGCGGTATGGCCGGATCTATGCTGGCTTATGTGCTGCTGAGTCAAAACCCTGGTTTAAAGCTGGCGATTATTGAGCAAAGCGCTGAACTTGCCACAGATCAGCAGCCCTCCAAAGCCAGCTTTGATAGCCGTAGCATAGCGCTGGCTCATGGCAGTGTGGAACTGCTGCAGCAATGGGGCTTATGGCAGGAGTTGCAACAAAGCGGCTGCGCTATCAAACATATCCATATTTCCGACCGTGGTCATTTTGGTAAAACCTACTTAAATGCGGCCGATCATCAGTTATCAGCTTTAGGTCAGGTGATTGAAGTCGAAGCTATAGGCGAAGTCTTGTGGCAAAAACTCAAAGCTTTTACAGCACAAGGCCGCTTAAGCTGGTTTTATAACGATGCTATTAGCGCTTTAAAGCCAACTGCTGAACTGCAGCAGATTAGGCTGCGAAGTGGCGCACAACTGCAAAGCAAGTTACTGGTGATAGCTGAAGGGGGTTTATCACCCAGCCGAACCTTAGCGGGTTTTGAGCTGAAATCTGACGATTATCAGCAGCATGCGCTGATTGCCAATATTGGTTTGGCTGAATCGCATCAACATAAAGCCTTTGAGCGTTTTACTCCTACCGGGCCTTTGGCTTTATTGCCTTTAACCCGGCAGCGTTATTCGCTGGTCTGGACTTTAACGCCTGAACAGGCAGAGCATCATTTAAACCAAAATGACACCGGGTTTTTAGCTGCGCTGCAACAAGCCGCAGGGCACAGAGCCGGTGTATTTAAAACTGTAGGTCAGCGTGTGGTGTACCCGCTTAGTTTAAAGCGGGCCACTGAAGCGGCGCGCCATCGCACTGTATTACTGGGTAATAGTTTGCATAACCTGCACCCTATAGCAGGTCAGGGTTTTAACCTGGCTATCCGCGATATTTATAGTTTAAGTGTATTGCTGCAACAGCATCAGACAGATGCTGGCAGCTATGCATTAACTAAAGCCTATCAGCAGGCGCGTTTGCCTGATATGCAGCAAGTGATTTTGTATACCGATTCCTTGGTACGGCTATTTTCCAATTCATCCCGCCTGATGGCGCTTGGCCGTAATACTGGGTTATTTGCGTTAAACCTTTGTCCTGAATTAAAACAAGCCGTGGCTAACCAGGCCATGGGTCTGAATTCTATTCGCCAGTTAAAGGCGCTTTTGACTCGCGCTTAACAGAGAGAATTATGCAGGAATATGACGTATCAATAGTTGGCGCAGGCAGTGCAGGTTTAACGCTTGCACTATTGCTTGCCGACTCACCGCTAAAAATTGCCGTGCTGGATAAAGAACCGGCGCCAGAGCTTGTAGCTCCCAGCTTAAAACGGGTTAGTGCACTGAATCAGGCGTCAAAACGACTATTGAGTCAGCTTGGCGTTTGGCAGGACTTAACTTCAGCTGCGCCATACACAGATATGAACGTATGGGAAGCTGATAGTTTTGGCCGCATTGAGTTTTCTGCTTTGGAGCAAGGTTGTGACGAGCTGGGCTGGATAGTAGATAACGAACAGCTGCGTGCTGTGCTTTACAGCAAACTGAAACACAAAACCAATGTCAGTTGCCTGTTTCAAAGCACAATTTTAAATATCAGTAATAGCGAACAACAAAACCTGCTGACGCTGCAAGACCAAAGCCCAATGCTTTGCAAACTGCTGGTAGCGGCTGATGGCGCTAACTCTTTTGTGCGCCAGCAATTACAAATGCCTATCGCGTTTTGGGATTACCAGCATCAGGCTTTAGTGGCTCAAATTCGCACTACTGAAGCTCATCAAAGCTGTGCCCGTCAGGTGTTTTTACCCGCTGGCCCGCTGGCGTTATTGCCTTTGGCCGACCAGCATTTAGTCTCTATTGTCTGGAGTACCAGCCCGGAGCAAGCCGCTGAATTACAAGCTATGCCAGCCGATCAGTTTAATAAAGCCTTAACAGCGGCCAGCAATACGGTGTTGGGGTTGCTGCATATTGAGTCAGAACTCAACAGCTACCCGCTGAAAATGCGTTATGCCAGCGAATGGGTGCTGAATAAAACCGTGCTGGTGGCCGACGCTGCTCATACTATTCACCCGCTTGCAGGGCAGGGCATGAACCTGGGTTTAATGGATGTTGCCGCATTAGCAGAACTAATAAGTCAGCAAATAAGCCAACAAAAGCCAATTAATGAAGAACGTATGCTGCGAAGTTACGAGCGCTGGCGTAAAGCTGAAGCACAAACCCTGATCGCCGCTATGGAAGCCTTTAAACAAGGTTTTGGCCGGCAGAACCCAGTGCTGAAATTGCTGCGTGGTGTAGGAATGTCACTGACTGACAAACTGCCTTTCGTAAAACAAAAAATAATGGCTGCGGCTTTGGGGGATTCGGGGGACTTGCCAGTAATAGCAAGGCCTAATCCCCGTCGTTCTTGAAGCTGCAGCTTCGTTGCCTGCGCGCTCGCGCCCCAGTCACATAGGGCTTCTATGCTCCTGGGGTCACGACCACTTGTTGCCTTGCTGCAACTCCAATTACTTAGGGGATCCGCTCAGTTTAAAGACGTTAAAACGCGGTGTTTTACTCTGCCTCTGATATTCGCATTAGTAAATCTAATCGAAAAGGGGCTGTTGGCCTTAGGCACCATCGGTTATAATCCGGCTCATCTTAAAAATGTCATATGGTTATAAGCAGATTTCTGTGACTGACTGATGACAAGTTCCTGTTGTTCACGCGGCCTGAAAAGCTCCAGCAGCGCAGGCCAGAATTTATTGTCTGCTTCGGCAGCATAATTACCTAAGTAGCTTGAAGTTACAGCGGGTAAAAAACTGGGGAAAAACAGATGGCCCAAAAAACAGTATTATTCGCCAAGCATGTAGAATGTGGCGCAAAGATGGTGGACTTTCACGGCTGGGATATGCCGCTGAACTACGGTTCACAAATTGAAGAACACCACAATGTCCGCCAGGACGCTGGTATGTTCGACGTCTCTCACATGACTATCGTTGACCTGCAAGGGCCAAACACCCGTAATTTCCTGCGTTATTTACTTGCCAACGACGTTAACAAACTGACTGTTTCAGGCAAAGCCTTATACAGCGGCATGTTAAACGAAGCCGGTGGCGTGATTGACGATTTGATCGTGTATTTCCTTGCTGAAGACTTCTTCCGCTTAGTAGTGAACTCAGCCACCCGTGAAAACGATCTGGCCTGGATCAACAAACAAGCAACCGAATTTAATGTCACTGTGACCGAACGCCCAGAGTTCGCCATGATTGCAGTGCAAGGCCCACAAGCCAAAGCCAAAGTAGCCACCTTATTAACAGAAGAGCAAAAAGCAGCTGTTGCTGGTATGAAGCCATTTTTTGGTGTTCAGGCCGGTTCTTTGTTTATTGCCACTACGGGCTACACAGGCGAAGACGGTTACGAAATCTCTTTACCTAACGAAGAAGCCGCTGACTTCTGGCAAAAACTGCTGGACGCTGGTGTAAAACCTGCTGGTTTAGGCGCTCGTGACACCTTACGTTTAGAAGCAGGTATGAACCTGTATGGCCAGGATATGGACGAAACCGTATCTCCGCTGGCAGCCAATATGGGCTGGACTATTGCATGGGAACCAAGCGACCGTAACTTTATTGGCCGTGCTGCTTTAGAACAACAAAAAGCCGCCGGCACTATGAAGCTGGTAGGTTTAGTGATGGAACAAAAAGGCGTGTTACGTCACGGCCAGAAAGTTGTGACTGAAGGCGGCGAAGGCGAAATCACCTCTGGTACTTTCTCTCCTACTTTAGGTTTTAGTATCGCTATGGCCCGTGTACCAGCTTCGACTGGCGACACAGCTGAAGTAGATATCCGTGGCAAACTGGTTCAGGTGAAAGTTGTGAAGCCTAACTTTGTTCGTATGGGTAAAAAAGTAATTTAATATACCCGTCGTACTTGAAGCTGCGGCTTTGTTGACTACGCCATTTCGCCCCAGTCACATAGGTGACTATGCTCCTGGGGTCTCACTGGCTTGTCGCCGCCCCGCAACGTCAAGGTACTTTGGGTAGAAATACAGCGGTTTGCTTTGTTTGTCTGAAAAATAAACAGATAAGGTGAGCTGCCTTAAGCTTGCGGCAGAAGCATAGCTTCGCTATGTTGTTTGCCAGAGTCAGTCAGTAGACTGGCCGCGGTCTAACCAGCAGATGTTTAAACAGATAACTAAAAGCCACCAAGGTCTGATTTAAGGAATTTAAAATGAGCAACATCCCTAACGAATTAAAGTACGCTCCGTCACACGAATGGGTTCGTGACGAAGGCAACGGCGTTTTCACTGTAGGTATTTCTGAGCACGCTCAGGACCTGTTAGGTGACATGGTATTTGTTGAATTACCAGATGTGGGTGATGTAGTTGCTCAGGGCGACGACGTAGCTGTAGCTGAGTCTGTAAAAGCAGCATCAGACATCTACGCTCCGGTATCTGGCGAAATCGTTGCAATCAACGACGCATTAAACGATTCTCCAGAGCTGGTAAACAGCGCACCATACGGTGACGGCTGGATGTTCAAAATCAAGATTTCTGACGAATCTGAACTGGCAGGCTTATTAGACGCCGCTGGTTACCAGAGCGTTGTTGACTCTGAATAAGTCGACGTTGATTTAACTTTAAAGCCCTGTGTTCGCACAGGGCTTTAAATTATCAAATAGGCGTAGAAAAACGTCGATGCGGTTAAACCGGATAGACGGGCGAGGACAAGCCTCGCCCCTACGGATATCTGATAACGCGCTGATATAAACGGGCATTGTAGGGGCGGGGTTTACCCCCGCCCGTGACAGACCCAACAGGGATCTTAGGTGCCACTGGGCCAAAACCCGAAGCGGCACGTAACATCCAGCATATTGTTAAGACCATTTAGGAACTTCAAGGCATGACCACTTCAGCTGTGAAAACCCTGTCGCAACTTGCGAACCATCAGGAATTTATTCAACGCCACATAGGCCCGGACGCTAACGAAACAGCAGCTATGCTGGCTGAATTAGGCGTAAGCAGCATGGAAGAGCTGATCGCACAAACTGTGCCTGCTTCCATTCGCCTGCCAAAGCCATTGGCAACTGGTGAATCCACAACTGAAGCGGACGCTCTGGCGTACTTAAAAGCTGCTGCGAACAAAAACAAAATGTTCAAAAGCTACATTGGTATGGGCTACCACCCAACACTGACACCAAACGTAATTTTACGTAACGTGTTAGAAAACCCGGGCTGGTACACTGCGTACACCCCATACCAGCCGGAAATTGCCCAGGGCCGTTTAGAAGCTCTGCTGAACTTCCAACAAATTTCTTTAGATTTAACAGGTATGGAGCTGGCATCTGCTTCATTACTGGACGAAGCCACTGCCGCTGCAGAAGCTATGGCGCTGGCCAAACGTGTCGCAAAAAGCAAAGCTAACACTTACTTCATCGCTGACGACGTGCACCCACAAACTATTGACGTAGTTCGTACCCGTGCTGAAATGTTTGGTTTTGACGTGATCATTGGCAAAGCCACTGATGCAGTAAACCACGACGTCTTTGGTGCTTTATTACAGTACCCTTCTACGACTGGTGAAGTGCGTGACGACAGCGCTTTAATCGCTGCCTTACAAGCGAAAAAAGCTGTAGTAGCAGTAGCTTCTGACATGATGAGTTTATTGTTATTAAAATCACCAGGCGAATTAGGTGCAGACGTAGTGTTAGGTTCTGCCCAGCGTTTTGGTGTGCCTATGGCTTTTGGTGGCCCACACTCAGCATTCTTCGCTACCCGTGACGATTACAAACGTTCTATGCCAGGCCGTATCATAGGCGTGTCGAAAGACCGTCGTGGTAATCAGGCGCTGCGTATGGCGATGCAAACCCGTGAACAGCATATCCGTCGTGAAAAAGCCAACTCCAACATCTGTACTGCACAGGTGTTACTGGCGAACATGGCGTCTTTCTTCGCTGTGTACCATGGCCCAGAAGGTCTGAAAAACATTACGCAGCGTATTCACCGTTCTGCTGACGTATTTGCAGCTGGTCTGCAAGCCAAAGGCGTGTCTTTAGTTCACAACACCTGGTTCGACACTGTGACCTTCAAAGTGGCTGACCGTGCTGCCGTTGTAGCTCGTGCTATAGCCGCTGAAGTGAACTTACGTACTGATATCAGCGAAAGCTTAAGCGTAAGCTTCAACGAACTGACAAGTGCTTCTGATATAGCTCAGCTGTTTGATATCGTATTAGGCGCTGGCCATGGCTTAGACGTAACTAAGCTGGATGCTGACATAGTTGCTAAAGGCTCAAACTCTATTCCTGCTGACTTAGTACGTACTTCTAAGTACTTAACGCACCCGGTATTTAACCAGTACCACAGTGAAACTGAAATGCTGCGTTATATCAAAAAGCTGGAAAACAAAGACTTAGCACTGAACCACTCAATGATTTCTTTAGGTTCGTGCACCATGAAGTTAAACGCTACAGCCGAAATGATCCCGGTGACCTGGCCAGAATTCGGTTCGCTGCACCCATTCGTGCCACGCGACCAGGCTGAAGGTTACTACGACATGATTGGCGAGCTGGCCAACTGGTTAGTAGAGATCACAGGCTACGACGCTGTGTCTATGCAACCAAACTCAGGCGCACAAGGCGAATACGCCGGTATGATCGCCATTCGTAAATACCACGAAAGCCGCGGCGATTCACACCGTAATGTGTGTTTAATTCCTGTGTCTGCACACGGTACTAACCCTGCAACAGCAGCTATGGCCTGCTTTGAAGTAGTACTGGTAGATTGCGACAAGAGCGGTAACATCGACATGGCCGATTTAAAAGCCAAAGCCGAAGCCGTATCAGACAAGTTAGCCGCCATTATGGTGACTTACCCTTCCACACACGGTGTGTTTGAAGAGTCTATCCGCGAGCTGTGTGACATAGTTCACGCGCACGGTGGCCAGGTGTATATGGACGGCGCCAACATGAACGCTCAGGTAGGTATTACTTCTCCTGGCTTTATCGGTGCTGACGTATCGCATTTAAACCTGCACAAAACCTTCTGTATTCCTCACGGCGGTGGCGGTCCAGGTATGGGTCCTATAGGTGTGAAGAAACAATTGGCTCCGTTTATGCCAAACCACGCAGTCGTAAAAATTGAAGGCACTGGTCAGGATAACGGCGCAGTATCTGCAGCACCATTTGGTAGCGCAGGCATTCTGCCAATCAGCTGGATGTACATCAAAATGATGGGCGGCGACGGTTTACGTCAAGCCACTGAAATGGCGATTTTAAGCGCGAACTACATGGCGAAAAAACTGGGCGACCTGTTCCCAGTGCTGTACGTAGGTACCAACGGCCGCGTAGCGCACGAATGTATTATCGACATGCGTCCACTCAAAGAAAAAACCGGCGTGACCGAAATGGACATCGCCAAACGTTTAATGGACTACGGCTTCCACGCGCCAACTATGTCATTTCCGGTAGCCGGCACGCTGATGATCGAGCCTACTGAGTCTGAAAGCAAAGTGGAACTGGACAAATTTATCACCGCCATGACTTCTATCCGCAATGAAATTGCCAAAGTAGAAGCAGGAGAGTGGACTGCAGACAACAACCCACTGCACTTCGCACCTCACACTATGGAAGATATTTTTGACCCAAGCTGGGACCGCCCATACGAGCGTCAGTACGCTGCATTCCCTGCACAGTACGTGGCAGCAAACAAATTCTGGCCAACAGTCACCCGTATCGACGACGTATACGGCGACCGCAACCTGATGTGTGCTTGCCCTAGTCCGGAAGATTATCGGTAAGTTTTACAACGGAGAATTAAGCCTCTGAATCAAGGGACGAGTGGGTAAGCACCAATCGTCCCTTAACTATTGAATGGATAGTTCACTTTTGGCCTGGTCATATTAGATTTTTTTGTATTTGCTCAGTAACCTATTGAATATATGTACCTAGTTGTCTATTATTCCCTCAATTTAGTAATATTAGAAACAATGGTTACGGTGCATGACAAATAAAAAATGGCCTAATGACTATCCTAGTGGTATGGTTTTGCCACCGGACAGCGCCGAAGAGATAAACGCCCAGCTGTACAGATTTGTGGGTAAAGTTAACCCAGATGCAGCAGATTTTCTAGCGAGCTACAAAGATCCAAAACAAAAGAATCTAGCTAATCGACCTGCAATCAAGAAGAAGCCGTCATTCTATGCAACTTCTTTTTTTGATACTGAGGATAGTATTCAGACAAAATTAGCTGAGAGTCCGGAAAGGTTTTCTGATCAGTTCATAGCTTGTGGAAACGTGACGCCTGAACATGGGAAAGGTGAAAGTTCAGAGCATTCTCATCACGTCTCAGTTTGGTTTTATGACGGGGTATACCCTGAAGGTTTTAAAGTCGTATGACAACAAAGAATGACTTATTATTTTTGATTGTTGAAAAATTCGGAACTCTGTACTATCACAACGTGTATAGTTTCTATGATGAGCCTCTAATTTTTACAGCTCTTAATGAATATGGCCAATTGTTTTTCTGTTATGGTTTAGGCTGTGACGAACATGACGATAGGTGGCTTATTGCTCCAACATCTCAAGAGCGAGTTAATCGTCTAGAGCAAAAAGATATACCAATCATAAAAATGATTAAACAAAGCGCTTCTAGTAAAGTTTTGTTTGTAAAAATTAAATTAGAAAATGGTGTCATTTCAGAAGAATTCATATCGGCAAAAGACCTTCCATACAAAATGCCTAATGATGATTTATGTATTAGTGAAAATGTTAATTATGATGGGAAGAGACGATTCTCTCATAGAATAAGAATAGCTAAAAAATCTGATAATGACATTATGTCTGAGACTCTTAATCAAGTCTCGGAATATTTTGGTCAATTTTGCCGTCATTATTTAAGAAAGCATGATATATCTGTTCAGTTTTATCCTCAAGATGCAGTAAATGGCTCTTTCGTTTATCGTGTCAAGGCAAAGTCAGATAACGATAAATTGTTTAGACATGAAGGATACCAAATACTTTCCCGAGTCACATCTAATGAAGATTTTGTAAAGTCTCTTGCTAAGCAAGAAATAGATCTAAGAATAGTACGCAAGCTTTTCGATCTGATTGGAAGTAACGATATAGAAGTTCAATTAATTGATGAAGTATCGACTAGAACAATCTTAAATTTAGAGCCTGAATATGTGAAAGCAGTAGTACCTGCAATTGATGATCTGTTGGGAACTTATCTTGATAGCACTATGGTGCCTCAAGCTGACAATCTTGACAGATTAAAAACATATCTCAGCATTGTCGATAGGAAAAAAATTGTTACAGCGGAAGATCTTGGAGTAGACCCTAGACAGGTAAATTATTATCGAGACGCTTGCAAAGTACTATCTCTTATTCATGATTATTCTACTTTGACACCACTTGGTTGGAAAGTAGCTAATTCAGAGATTGAAGAAGAATGGGTTGGGATCATACAGCGACAATTTGAAGAATCTGATTGTGGACATTTTTGGATGAGTAATCAGGGTGTAAAATCAATTTCTTTAATAGATGAAGATTCAGCCACTCAATTTTTAATAAACAATTGCAATGGCCTTAGTCGAGATACAAGTGAGCGCAGGGCCCAAACATTAAAATCTTGGGCTAAACGGTTCAAAAAGATATCAATTTCGGAATCTCATGTTGCTCCCGAACCTCCTGCATCCGAGCTTTAGTTATTTTTACAGCTTCTTCATTAATATCATTGCCTCGGAAGTTACGCAAAAGTAACTCTGAGGCTACCCCAACAAAGCCAGCGCCGCAAAAAGGGTCTATGACGGTATTCCCCTCAACGCTACTTTGACTAATTAATACCTCAGCTAACTGCACTGGTTTTTCTGTTGGATATCCCCCTCTGATCTTTTTTTGTACGATTATATCTGGTGTTCCTAGGTTATTTAATTTTCGTTTTCCTTTCTCAAAAAATAAAATAAATTCATACCTAGCTCTATAGTGATAACCCATCCCTATATTAACTTTGTCCCACACAATAGGCTTCCAAAATTTAAAGCCTACCTTTTCGGCGATAGGTTTTACGATAAACATCGTTTCCTGATCGCAAAATAAATAAAAATGGCTGTTTTTCCGCAAAACTCTATATATCTCAATTAATAGTTCTTCAAACCGTTCATTTGGAAATATTTCAAACCATTGATTACTAGAGGATTTACTATTCTTCAATCTAGTGGTTGTACCTATTTTCCTGTGTTTTTCTAAAGATTCATATGGCGGGTCTGTGATAACCAAATCAACTGACTCTGAAGACAAACTATGTAGCCATGTAATGGCATCTTGGCTCGAAATATCGAACTCGTTTTGAGATAAATTTTGGTCAAACTGGTTAAGCATAATGACATCTAATATGTGACTTTATACTGTATATAATTACACGTGTTGGATTAAAAAGCACTAATAAAACTCTCACGTGCTTATAGCTTTGAATCAGCAAGATGAATACTAATTGCAGATAAACAACCGCCTATGGAGGTTTTGGTGCTAGGGTTATGCTCATTGCCCTAGTACTTGAGTAATGGATCTCAAAAATCCTATGTTTTGAGAGTCCTAAACTTTACTCGCAATCTTCAACCGCTCATTCTCACAAACCAGCACACCTTTATCACACTGTACCTGAGCCAACTTCGCCATTCGTTCCGCAGCCTGTGCCGTTGCGCGCTGAAACCCTAACAGACCCAAAGCTGCGGATGCTGCATCAGTTACGCTTATAGCGTGTGCATCTTGTACTGTCAGTAATAAGGCGTTGGTTAGTTCTGCATCACAGACGTTTTCAAGCTTGCGGGTGGCAGTGTCGGCGCTGTTCCAGTTTCTTAATTTGACTGTGCTGCGGCCATGCGGCCATAACACTTCGTCTTTATCTAGCTGAATCAATCCTTTTGCTACTGCGCTTTCTATGGCTTGATCAACAGTGCGTTTAATTTTGGCACCAACTCGTGTCAGGCCTGCAGCGTTGGCTAATCGGGTGGCAACTAAGCTGGCGAATATTGGGTATTCGGTTTCGACAATACGCTCCACCGCATGCACCAACATACTTAAAGGAATGGCACTGAAATCATCGACATGGGGAATATTTAGCTTAGACACATCGGCTTTTTTATAAGGCGTAGTGCAGGCTTCAAACTCTGGTTGTTCTTCCTCTACCCGCAGAATAGGCGCAGCAACAAGCTCCGGTGTGGCAACCTGTTTTCTCACTTGCTTGGTGCAATTGGCTTGTGCCGCTATCGATACCATCAGCTCGTTGTGTTGGGTTATGGCTTTATCTATCAATACTTTCAGGCGATGTAATTCAGCCTCTGGATCGCGGAACCAGTCGGTGGACCAAATGCGTCCAAAGCTCCAGCCAAGGCCTTCCAGCACACTTTGCCGCAGCCGTTCACGGTCGCGGGCTGAAGCTGCCTGATAATAACCTGCGCCGTCGTATTCCAATGCCAATACAAATTTACTGGGGTCGTCCGGATGCTTGATGGCTAAGTCGATGTAATAACCCTGACTGCCGACCCGGGTGGCTACCTGATAACCTAAACGCTGGATCGCCTGATGCAGCAGGGCACCAAAAGCAAAGTTTTGTTCCTGCTCTTTTTCATGGGCTTTGTTCAGCAGGCCTGATTCGGCAAATTGCAAAAAGATTTGCAGCGAACGCACACCAAAAGGGCTGTCTGCTTCAACTTTCAGCTCGTCACCTTTGAAGTTGGCAAAGACTTCCATTGCCAGCCGTGCGCGTGAGATCAACACGTTTAAGCGCCGTTCACCACCGGGTTTATTCAGCAGGCCAAAATTCTGGCTCAGTTGGCCTGTGCTGGTTTTGCCATAACAAATACTGATGTAAATAACGTCGCGCTCATCGCCCTGTACGTTCTCTAAGTTCTTTACAAAAAACTCATCGCCACCTGCATGTCGTGCAAAGAATTCGTCGGTTTCAGGGTGTAGGCGGCGCTCTTTTTCCAGCTCAAGCAATATGGCATCACGCTGTGAAAGGCTAAAAGCCACAACACCTAAGGACAGGTGAGGTTTGCTTAACGCATGGTTTAATACGGCCGCAACCACAGCTTTTACTTCGCCTGGATTGGTGCGTGAACCGCCTTTGTCGTAATGGGTTTCCGGCAAATGATGAAACTTCAGCCCTGTTGCATCGGGATGAAAACCCGGGCTTGGGAAGGCCACTAACTTGTTTTTATAAAACTGGTCGTTGGACACTGCTATCAGCGAATCGTGGCGGGAGCGATAGTGCCAGCGCAGCATTTTACTTGCTGCGCCGCGGGCTTCCATTAACGCCAGAATACTTTCCATTTCAGCGGTAGCACTGCTTTCCAGCTCTTCTTCTTCCAGTTCAACGGCTTTACCAAACAAGTTGCTTGGTGGCATTTGCTTACTGTCACCCACCACAATCACCTGCCGCCCACGCAGCATGGCGCCCAAAGCATCAGGGGCTGGAATTTGGCTGGCTTCGTCAAAGATCACCAGATCAAAATCCAAAGCACCTTGTTTCAGATAAGTGGCGATGGACATAGGGCTCATCATAAAAATAGGTTTTACTTGCTGGATCACGTTACCGGCTTCAGCCAGCAGCTTTCGGATAGGAATATGGCGCTTTTTCTTACCCATTTCGCGCAGCACCAGTTCCATTTCGCCTTTGGCTGTTTTCTTGGGTAAGCGCTCGTACAAGGTGTTTACCAACAGCTCCTGGGCGAAAAACAAACTGTTGCCATCAATACGTTTAAAGTCGCGCAGGCTTTGCTCATGTTTATTGCGGTCAAAGCGCCGTATGGCTTCTGAGCTGTCGTAGGCATGATCAACCAAACCACGGTAATAACTAAGTTCGAATACCGTCATTAGAAGGTCTGGAGCTGTATGCCATGAGTACGCCAGTTCAGTAAATGCTTTGATTTTATAAGGCTCAAAGGCCTGAATGATCTGGTTATAGCGTGCAAAATCATAAAGTAGGGCTGAGTTTTTCCAACCTTCTAATAAAGCATTTAGCTGGGTAAATTGCATGGCTGCTAAGTCATGGTTTGGATTGCTGGTTGGGATTTGTATCAGCTCTTTCAGCGTTTGCGCCTGTACTGCAATGGCGTTGCAGAGTGTCGTTAGTGAGTTCGCCTGGTCGCGCAGCAGCTTTTTATCAACGCCTGTATCAATCAGTTCAGCCAATGACTGCGACAATTCAAGACGATTTACCTTTGCATAAAAGGTGCTGATCCAGCTATGGATTTGAGTTAGTTCAGCATGCTCTGAAAACTCGCCTTGCCACTGCGTGCCAAAGACTTCAGACAGAATAGCTTGGTAGCTGGCCAGCTCTTTTTTCGCGCTTTGGTAAGCTAGGGCTGTATCTAATGCAGTGAGCCAGTCAGCAGACGAAGCGGGCAGAGTGCCACGCCAAAGTCCAGCTAAGTTAGCTTTTGCTTGTCGATAGCTGGACGATAGGAAACGCCACCATTTATCTGTTTTGCCAATCAAGCCCTGGCGGATACTCAGCAAATCGGCATCCAGTGCCTGAGCGATAAAGTGTTGTTCGCAGCTGGCTTTTAAGGTTAAGAAATTGGCTAAACAAGCCAGGCCGTTATCAATCCGCTTTTGTTCAACAGCCCATAAGGAGTTATTTACTTTAACCTGTTTAAGATCTGGCACTTCGGACAGCCAGCTTGTTGTTGAAATCAGTGGGGTAACTTGTTGCAAGCTTTGTGGTTTTTCAAGCTTCAGAAATGCACTGACGGTTTGAGTTTGTGCATCAAGTTGGCTAAGCAATTGGCTTGTTTCTGCTAAAGCTGAGGTCAACGCCTGCTGCAATGCAGGAGAAAAGTCCGTGCGGCCAGACATAGCAAAAGGATGAGTTGCAGGCACACCAACACGTTCCAGTTGCTGCACTAATTCAGCCACCAGTTTTCTGGCATTGCTGTATTGTTCTGCTGTCCATTGTTCAAAACAACTAAAGGGCAAAGCTGGCAAAGAGCTTTCGGGATCTTTTGTTTTCAGCTGCAATAAGGAGCCTAACGCTTCAATATAATTAAGGCCACTACGCAAAACAGGGGCGCGAATGGCATGTACATAAGCATCCAGTGAGGCCTTTGACTCTGCTAAATCCGACAGCTCTTGCTGGCGGTTTCCGGTTTGTGGCCGACCTTGTTCGAGCGACTCAGCAATAGATCCCAGCACAGCTTTTTTAGTACTTTTGTGGCTGTGTAGTTCCAGTACGGCAAAGCCCATATGAGTTTCATCCAGGCGTTTTTTTACCACCTCAAGCGCAGCCATTTTTTGCGCCACAAACAGTACTTTTTTACCCAAAGCAACGGCTTCAGCAATGATGTTGGTGATGGTTTGGGATTTGCCTGTGCCTGGCGGGCCTTGGATTATAAGATCTGCACCAGATTTCATGGCGAGGATGGCTTCAATCTGGCTGGAGTCGGCGTCTTTTACTAAGTGGAGTTTTTCCGGATGATTCAGTTCATCTGGGTTAATCTCTGCATTGTGGTCAAAACCATCCCGGAATAAGCGGCCAATCAAAGGCAACTGCGATGGTTTTTTTCCTTCAGGCCAGCCGGATGGGTCAAGATCCATATACATCTGAAACTTGCCAAAAGAGAACAGCCCCAAACCAATTTTGTCCTGATGCACTCGCCACGAAGGCTGCGCAGCAATTGCATCTGTCACCGCTTGATAATAATTCGAAACCGTCATTTCATCAGAATAGGTGGGCAGTAGTAACTTAAATTCTGTTCTGAGTTTTGCCGCTAAAGTCAGGTTTGAGCCCAGCTCTTCGCCTGTATAACGCAACTTGAAGCTGTCGCGGGCTGATGATCGGGTAAGTTCGACAGGGATCAGAATTAACGGCGCATACCTTGAAACTGATGAGTTGGTGGGCTCATTCCACTGTAAAAAACCAAGAGCCAGATACAGAACCTCAACACCTTGTTCCTGCAGCATGGTATGAGCTTCAGTTTCGAGTTTCAGCAGTGCTTTATCCAGCTTTGCTGGTATCAGCCCAGTTTGCAGGTATTTATCGCTAAAGCGTGCAGCGCCTTTCTTTTGTTCCAGATACAAATCAAGCGGTGGTAATTCGGAGTCGTCGTCCGACTGAAAGAAGCTTCCTTCATCTTCGTTGTCGGCAATTTTTTGTTGATAAGCTTCAGGCAGCGGTAAAAAGCTGAGTGTGTTTTCCTGCTCAACCAGCATTTCAAAAATCTTGGCAGATTGTTCATCAATAATGTCGAGGGCTTTGCTGCCGCTGCGGTAATTCAGTTGAGGGTTGGATCGAAGACCCATATCAAGTAATTCAAGACGCGCACGTTCCAACTGCTGCTCAACAACCATAAAATCCCTCTCTGGCTTGCTTGAATACCCATCGCCTTTGTCGTCTGCTAATTATTTATTTCTAATTGCGGCGATGGTTAAAAAACTACCATAACAACGGTTGTTTCTAAAAGCAAACATGGGTTTGTGGGGAACAGTTAGTTACTATCGGCTACGTTATCTATTGAACAGCAATAACGATAAAAAACTAAACAGCAGTTAAAAAACTAAAGGGAGCAAAGCGCTGGATTAAACTGAAAATAAAACCTAAAATAAGACCTATATTAAGTGTCGATTTAAAGGTGAACTTCACATGGCAACTGTACACAGCATTCTGGCGGAACGAACCAGCAGTATTACGGAACTGAAAAAGAACCCTATGGCGGTAGTTGCGCAGGGTGAGGGGTTTCCTGTGGCTGTGCTTAGCCATAATCAGCCTGCTTTTTACTGCGTACCTGCCGCAACTTATGAAGCTTTAATGGAGCGTCTGGAGGATTTAGAGCTGGCGGCTTTAGTTGCGGCAAGAGCTGATCAGCCGGAGGTTGAGGTCGATATTAATGACCTATAAGCTGGTTTTTAAAGAAGAAGCTTTGAAAGAATGGAAAAAGCTGGAACCTTTGATTCGGGAACAATTTAAGAAAAAGCTGATAGAGCGCCTTGATGCTCCTCATGTTGAATCTGCAAAGCTTCGGGGCATGAAGGACTGTTACAAAATCAAGTTACTCAGCGCTGGTTACCGCCTTGTGTATCAGGTTCGGGATCTGGAGATTGTGGTCTCTGTTGTGGCAGTAGGGAAAAGAGATCGCAACCAAGTATACAAAGCTGCATTATCCAGATTGTGACGTTGTAGTTTTTTTAGCTTGGTGGTGTGTTGGAATTTTGGAGTTTGCTATGACCGATATAGAAAACACTGCATAAGACCAGACAAGTCAAGATGACCTTGAAACTCCGGCAACATAACTGCCCCAGCATAAGTTCTGAGAACTGCTTATTCACTTTGCAATAACTGATGCTCTGGTAATATCCCAATTCTAAGTAGTAGGCGAGGGCAACCAAAAAGTCACCCCGCAATGCCGTATTCAACCCATTATTACCTCGCCGCCAGCTCCCGGCGCACTATCTCTGCACCTGCTGCTAATGCATTCAGTTTGCCTCGTGCAATATGACGGGGTAACGGGGCCATGCCGCAGTTGGTGCATGGGTAGAGGTGGTGAGCGTCGACAAATTGCAGGGCCTGGCGCAAAGTAGCTGCTACTTCTTCCGGCGTTTCAATGTTGTGGTTGGCGACATCTATAGCGCCTACCATCACTTTTTTGCCGCGGATAAGTTCCAACAGCTCCATTGGAACCCGTGAGTTGTGGCATTCCAGCGAGATAATATCGATGCTGGATTGCTGTAGTTTAGGAAAGACTGCTTCGTACTGACGCCATTCAGAGCCCAAAGTTTGTTTCCAGTCGGTGTTGGCTTTAATGCCGTAACCATAACAAATATGCACCGCGGTTTCGCAGTGCAGCTGTTTCAGGCCGTCGGCGGCTTGTTCTAAAGCGGCAATACCCCAGTCGTTTACTTCATCAAAAAACACATTAAAGGCGGGCTCATCAAACTGGATAATGTCCACACCAGCCTCTACCAGTTCTTTGGCTTCCTGATTCAGAATTTTGGCAAACTCAAAGGCCAGTTTTTCGCGGCTTTTGTAATGCGCGTCGTGCAATGTATCAATCATGGTCATAGGGCCTGGCAGCGCCCATTTGATGGGCTGCTTGGTTTGCTGACGTAAAAATTTGGCATCTTCGACAAAAACCGGTTTTTGCCTGCTTACGGCACCGACCACAGTTGGCACGCTGGCGTCGTAGCGGTTACGAATACGCACAGTTTCGCGTTTTGCAAAATCAACGCCGTCCAGATGCTCGATAAAGGTGGTGACAAAGTGTTGGCGCGATTGTTCGCCGTCACTGACAATATCAATACCAGCCTGTTGTTGTTCGTGCAGCGACAAACGTAAAGCGTCCTGTTTGCCGTCCGTTAATTCCTGAGCCTGCAATTTCCATGGCGACCATAAGGTTTCAGGCTGGGCCAGCCAGGAAGGTTTAGGTAAGCTGCCGGCCGTTGAAGTTGGAAGTAATTTGTTCATCAATAGGTCGCTCTTTGGTTAAATTAAATTCTGTGCTCTAAGGACTGTTGGGCTTTGTTCAAGCACACGGCTTAACAGGGCATGGTGCGGCTTAATAAAGTGCTCGTGGGCAAACTTGCCTTGTTCCACCGCTAATCGGCTGCGCTCTTCTCTGTCGTACACTATGTCTGTGACTGTGTGATCGCGGTTTTTTAAATTGGGCTGATAACGCTCTCCGGCCGGGGTATGGGCGTTGTAAATTTCAGGCCGGTAAATGCGTTGAAAGGTTTCCATGGTGCTGATGGTGCTTGCCAGCTCCAGATTGCTGTAGTCGTTTAGCAAGTCGCCAAAGAAGTAAAAAGCCAAAGGTGCGGCGCTGCCAGCAGGCATAAAGTAGCGAACCTCTAAGCCCATTTTTTTGAAGTATTGCTCTGTTAATGAGCTTTCATTTGGCTGGTATTCCACCCCTAAAACAGGATGCTGATTGGTGGTGCGCTGATAAGTTTTGTTGTCGGACACACTGAGGCAAATCACAGGTGGTTTGTGAAAGTGTTGCTGGTAAGCTTCTGAATTGACAAAAAATTGGAAGAGTTTGCCATGCAGATCGCCAAACTGATCCGGGACGCTGAACCTAGGCTGGTTTTTGTTATGTTCCGGCAGCACCAGGCTGAAGTCATAATCCCGCACATAAGAGGAAAAGTTATTGCCAACAATGCCTTCAATACGTTGCCTGGTTTTGTTGTCGATAATGGTGGTTTTTAATACTTCAATGGCCGGGAACTTATGGTCATCGCTTTCGCTGGTGCCTTCTATCTGGATAGCCACAGAAATAATATCCAGCTGCACAGAATAACGATCTGAGTTTGGGTTATCCCAACCCACCAGGCTATTAAAACGGTTGTTGATCATGGCCAGGGTGTTGCGAAGATTCTGCTGACGGCGCTCACCACGAGCTAAATTGGCAAAGTTGGTGGTGATACGGGTATTGTCTGCCGGCTGATAATTTTCATCAAAACCAATGCTTTTAATGCTGAATCTGAAGTTGTTCATCCTGTCTGCTCTCTAATTCGCTGCTGTGCGGCTCAAATGCCCATTAAGAAGTCTGGACGTCTAAGTGTTATGTATCTGTTATACGCGGACAGCTGGATGAAGAAAAATGGTTTTATTTCATCTGCACTATGAAGGATCTTCATGTTGGGGTTGGAGGGCTGGGCATGATGAGCCGTATGCGTCACCTCAGAGAAGAGTCTTGCTATAAATTCAGGGCCAGAAATAAAGTGTTCAGAATTTTTTTAGTCTGATGTCGATTAGTTGAATACTCAAGCATCTATGCTTTGAGGCGATGCAATAGTGCTCGTCATGTTTTCGGAGAGTTGGTATGGAAAAAGTGAATCTGAGTACAAGGCGGCCATATTGGTTCTGGGTGGCGGCTGCAGTGGGTTTGGTCTGGAATCTGTTTGGCATTATGCAGTTCCTTCCTACAATCAATGGCACTGTTGGCAGCTTTATGGCAAATGGTCTGACAAAAGAACAAGCTGAACTTTATGTAAATTTGCCGATGTGGATGACTCTTGCATTTGCTGTGGGCGTATTCGGTGGCACGCTGGGCTCAGTGTTATTACTGCTGCGCCACTCTGCAGCTCAGCATATATTTCTACTGTCATTGTTAGCTTATATTGTGCTTTATATTGGCGACATTACAGAGGGTGTTTTTGCTGTATTTGGCTTTGAGCAAGTGGCAATACTGACCACAGTAGTTGCCATAGCCCTGGCTTTATTGTGGCTGTCGCGTAAGCAGTTTTTAACAGAAGATCCAGTGCACTAAGTTTTTCGAAGTTACACATGTTCAAATTCATTTTTAATAGAGGACGTTCTGATGCAATTTATGCTGATCTTTAATGAAACTGCCACTGACTTCGAACAAAGAGTCAATCCGGCCACTGCACCAGCTTACTGGGATGCCTGGACTGCCTATATAGGTGCAATGGGGCAAGCGGGAGTGATAGTGCACGGCAATGGACTGCAGGAACCGCACCATGGCACTCAGGTGCAGATACGTGACGGTAAAAGAGTGATCCACGATGGCCCTTATGCCGACAGTAAAGAGCATTTAGGTGGTTATTTTGTGATAGAGGTGCCAGGTCTTGATCAGGCTTTGGAATGGGCGGCACGCAGTCCGAATGCCACAACAGGCACGACCGAAGTCAGGCCTGTACTGGTGATGACGCCGTCGACTTAATGTCCATGCTGTCTTTGTCACAACACACAGCAGAACTGGCCGCCCGGGAATCTTTCGGGCGGTTAGTTTCTTATTTGGCCTGGCAGTGGAAAGATATAGCAGCCGCAGAGGATGCGTTAGCCGATGCGTTTTTAAAAGCGCTCGAAAGTTGGCCAGTGAATGGTGTCCCGGACGCCCCAGAGGCCTGGCTGCTTACTGTGGCAAAGCGACAACTGCTTCAGGTGGCCCGCCATAACAAAGTGCGGTTTGACCCTGCAACTATGATCTTGCTGGAGCCAGAGGATGTTGCAGCAAAGACATCAGAAATACCGGATAGTCGCCTCAAACTAATGTTTGTTTGTGCTCATCCGGCTATTGATGAAAAAGTGCGAATTCCGCTGATGCTGCAAACCGTATTGGGCTTTCAGGCCAGCGAAATGGCGCCGCTTTTACTGGTTTCTCCCACCACCCTTGCACAACGACTGGTGCGGGCAAAGAAGAAAATTCGCGATAGTGGCATTCGATTTGAAGAGCCTGAAGTTGCAGAATTACCGGAGCGTCTCGACTGTGTTCTGGAATCAATCTATGGCACCTTCGGTTTCAGTCAGGACATGATCCATGGTGCTGAAGCCAGCGTGTCTGATCTGCAAAATGAAGCTATTTATTTGTGCCAGCTGTTATGCAAGCTTTTGCCTGACGAACCGGAAGCCCTTGGCTTACTGGCATTAATGCTGTTTTGCACAGCCCGCAAGCAGGCGCAACTGAGTGACAGTGGGGCTTTTGTGCCTTTAGCTGTGCAGGATGTGGCGTTATGGGATAGTGATGCCATTATTCAGGCTAATCAATTGCTGTGGACTGCTGCTCAACACAAACGCCCAGGCCCTTTTCAGTTGGAGGCGGCGGTGCAATCAGCCCATTGCCAACGTCTGTTCACTGGCACAACAGCCTGGCAGGGCATTGATTTACTGTATAAACAAATTAATGCTTATTTTCCAACCCAGGGTTCGCTGGTTGCTGGAGCCGTAGCTATGGCGGAAGCAGGACAGATAATGGCTGGGTTGGAACAGCTTGATAGGATGGATCAGTCTCTTCGCCTCACATTCCAACCCTGGTGGGTGGCCAAAGGTTACTTACTCCATTTGGCCGGGATAACAAGTGATATGTCAGCTGACTATGCCTATAGCATTGCAATTGGGCTGACGACAAAGCCGCAGGTGAAAACCTATCTTGAATCGGTACGGCGCAATCTGACACTGTAAAGATTATCCGGTAAAAATAACTAACCCGAATATCCTGCTGAGGCAGATAAGTTGGATATTCGCCTCACTTTTTGATGAGATTAAGCCGTCTATTTGGCTCATCCGGTTCTGGAACACCAGGGTTTGCAACACTGCACTAAGTTTGTGCCTGAGGTGATCCGGCCTTTGGCGATTAAAAAATTGCGATGGCATCTGGTGGCCGCTGGCGACAAGCTGGTGGTTTTTCAGTTATTTTTTCTGCTGGGTTGGTTCAATCTCACAGAAACAGCGTAGACAAAAGCTTATTGAAAACGATAAAGCAAAGGTATGTCGGGCAAGATGGGTCAATCTAACGCAATGTCTATCGATAAAAGTGGAGTCTTGGCGCGCATTTCCCCATGCAATAGTGCTTTTTACCAGGTTCAGCCAGAACAGCCTTATGTGATTATTTTTACGCTGAATCCTGTGGAACAAGTGCCTGTTTGGTTAGCTGCTCTTGCAGACTGGTTTCAAAAATACGGTATCAGTCTGGTGTACCGCCACCCCTTGCAGTCGCTGCCTGTGGAGTTTTTTCAGCAGAGTTTGGGTACCTTGTTGTGGAGTGGTTCAGTGCCACAATTTGAGCCGTTAAAACAATTTATGCGCGCCAATGGCCTGAAATACAGCTTTATTGAATGCGGATTTTTCCCTCAAACCCAGCATATCTACTTTGACCGGCAGGGTATTAATGTTGATTCCAGTCTTGCGGCCAATGATTTGAACTGGTTGCCAAAAGATGTAACTCCAATTTTGCAGCACAAACGCGAGCTGTTTTTTAAGGATGTACCCACTTATGCTGACCAGCAGGATTATATTTTTGTGCCATTACAGCTGGCTCAGGATTCAAACGTTCAGTTGAACTCGCGTTTTGTGAATGGTATGCAAGAGTTTATCGACTACATAGAATCACTTTACCCTGTTGAGACCTTAGTGTTTAAACGACATCCTCGTGATAGCTCCAGCTATCAGCTGAGATCTGCCCGTAGCTATTGGTCTGCAGACTGTTCCAGAGCCTTGATCAAAGGGGCGACCAAGGTGCATGGCATCAATTCCACAGTATTGTTTGAGGCCGAGTTGTATGGCGCTGAAACTATTATCGAAGGGGATTGTTTATTAACCCGGCATGCCGATAGAAAAACCGAATTAATTAGTGCGCTGATGCTTTGGCAATTTGATGTACAGCAACAGAACTTTTGTATGGAAAAGATTGCGCAGCGTAGTTATCTGGCGCTGGACCATTACCTTTGACTACTGTTGGAAGTAAAAAGCGCGTTAAGACAAAAGGACAGATAAAGCTGTGGCCAGACAGGATCTGGCCACAGCGTAGCTCAGTGATTAGTCGTCAATTTTTGACAATAAATCCGGGTTGGTCACCAGGTTACGTACGCCGTGAGCCAAGGATTCGTTAAATGGATTGGCCTTACACCAGGCGCCCACAGTGGCAATATTTACCTTTGCTACTTTAGGACGAACGCCCCAGCTGACCTGAAAAGGCGAAGCCACTTCATTGTAATCCGGGCCTGTGGTTGAGCCTGCATATTCAATGGGTTCGCCTGTATTTTCCGGAATATTAAGCGCCTGATGGTAACCATCATCCATACCAACTGCAGCCAGTTTGGTGAAATCAAGCGCTTTACTGTCATTCACCAGCACAAAGACCTGAGCTTCTACCCGCAGTTCCGGGTTTTTAATGGCTTCGCTCATACAGGAGTTTAAAGTAGCGCCAGGCGTGGCCATAGCGCTGGTGTGCACATAATGCACTTCAATGGTGTCGCCTGAATGCAGGCTGCCATGTTCACCAGCACAGATAGGCTCTTTGACTGGCGTTAACTCGGCTTTGCTGAGTGCGCCATTGTATTTATAACCCGAGCCCATGCCTTTGCCGTCGCCATTACCGGCATAAGTGGTGAACTCTCCGCCTTTGTGTTCGGCGCTGACATGCATATGAATATTGCACAGGTTCATCTGCTCGTACGAAGGAGCCAATGCAAATAAACGCTGATCACTGCCAGTTTTAATATCAATATCGCGCGGCGATTGCGGGCCATAACCTTTGCCTTTGGTGGCAGCGGCCAGTTTGGCATTTTGCTGAGCAATCACCTCATCGCTGACAGCATGGTGTGATGCTTCAGCAGAGTGAAGATCGCTACAAACCACAGTGGAAAATAACAGACAAGAAAAAAGAGGTAGTTTCATAACAGGTCCTTGGTCAATAGTTCTGCCAGGCCAAATGCGTCACTACCTATCACAACAACAGTAGTGCTTTGCCAAGCGTCTACACTGTAGACGAAGCTTGGGGTTTTGCTACTTTTTTTGCCTGATTATGTCGCTGATTCGATAGATCCGGACGCAAGTGAAAGTGCATGGTATAAAATTGTCGGCTAGTGTGGCTTAAACATGGCTTTGTGCAGCTCCAAAAGTGTGAGGCCTAAAAGGGCCGCGCCGTAGGTCAACATGTCTTCTCTTTTGGCGGATCAAAACAGAATTTTGAACTATGAATTTTCAGTTGTAAGGGCTGGATCCCAGAATCAAATAGCCTGCCACGTTACTCATCTGTTAACATTACCAGAGCGAACAGATCTTAGGGTCTGTAACATTTTTTAGGAGCAAAGTTCATGTCTTTGAACGTTGAACATTTGAGGCGAACAGCCGACACTCTGGAGCAAGCCATTCTTCGGTTAGTTGAAGTAGAGCCAACTGATGTGTTGTACGATTTGTATCGTAATGCAGCCATTAAAAGCTTTGAACTTTCGCTGGAAACTACCGGAAAACTGCTGCGTAAAGCGCTGAAATTATATGGAGGCAGTCCGCGCGAGGTGGATAAGTTGGTATTCAACGATGTGTTACGCCACGCAGGTAAACATGGTTTACTGGATATGGCTGGTGTTGAACGTTGGATTAATTACAGAGCGAATCGTAACACTACTGCACACGATTATGGTGAAGGTTTTGCCAACGAAACGCTAAAAATTCTGCCTGATTTTTTAAAAGATGTGCGCGACCTGGCCTTGGCTATTCAGGATTTATTTGATGCCCAGCACTGATATTTCTAAACTACAGCTTGAACCAAGGCATCTTACCTTACTGCTGCAAATACTCGAACAGTATGTACCGCAAGCCGAAGTATGGGCTTATGGCAGCAGGGTTACAGGCAAGGCGCATCAGGGTAGTGATTTGGACATAGTGCTGCGTAACGTGGAAAACCTGAATGTGGCTCAAAGCGATTGGAGCGAGTTACAGGAAGCATTGCAGCAAAGCACTCTGCCCATTCTGGTGGATGTTCATGACTGGGCTTTGTTACCGAATAGCTTTTATCCCAATATTGAACATGATTATGTAGTGTTGCAAAAGAGCCAATAATTAGGCCTTCCGGTGTTGCAACTAAATTGCCATCTGTCTACCGAACTCCGTAGCTTATTCCTAACCAACAAAACCTATTGACAAGGCATCGTTCATTATATAGAACGTTCTTTATAAGGAACGATTTGGGACTGTCATGGATAAAGCTACTCTTGATACGCTGGGCCGCCATATTCAAAGTTTGCGCCTTGCCCGCGGTTTGTCGTTGTCGCAGCTGGCGGCTGATGCCGGTATTGCGAAGTCTAATCTGTCCAGGCTGGAGCAGGGCAATGGCAATCCAACGCTGGATACCATCTGGCGCTTGTCGTTGCAGCTGCAAGTGCCTTTTGGCAATTTGATAGCGCCTGTCAGCGCTTTAGTGGGGGAGAGTGGGGTTCAGGTGCGGTTGATTGATCAAGGCAAAGACAATCCACCAGTAGATGCCTACTGGATGTCCTGTGCACCCCATACGGAGCGCAAGGCGGAAGCTCATGCTGCTGGCACTGTGGAGTCTATTACCTTGATCAGCGGCGAGCTTGAAGTCGGTATTGAAGGCGATAGCAAAACCTTAACCGCTGGCGAAAGCCATAGCTTTTCTGCTGACGAGCCGCATTTGTATCGCACCGGCGAAAACTGGGCTACGGCGCTGTTGACCATTGTTTATCAGCAAAGCAAGGAGGGCTTATGAGTTCTGTGGAAGCAGCAAAAAGCTCAGCCTGGCAACAAGGCGCCCGTGATGCGTTGCCGCTTTTAGGCGGTTATATTCCGGTGGCGATTTCTTTTGGTTTGATTGCAGTGCAATCAGGTTTTAGTGCGCTGGAAACAGTGCTTATTTCCACCCTGATTTACGCTGGTGCCTCGCAGTTTTTGTTTATCGCCATGGTCGCCTCTGGTGCGCCGCTCTGGCTGGTGCTGGTGATGACTTTGCTGATCAATGCCCGCCATCTGGTGTACGGGCCTAATATTGCGCCTTATTTATCAAACAGCCGCTGGTGGCCACTACTAATGCATGGCTTAACCGACCAGATTTTTGCCTTGGCGCATACAAGATTGCCGCAGCTTGCTGAAAAAGACCGAATGAGTTGGTATATCAGCGCGGCACTTATTGCCTGGGGCAGCTGGATTGTTGGAACTGCGGTGGGCGCTATAGCAGGCGCTGAAATTACCAGCCGCTGGCCTTTATTGGGTGAAGTCATGCCCTTTGCCTTACCAGCACTGTTTTTGGTGTTATTAGCACCACGTTTTACTTCTGTGCAGTGGACCTTAACCATGCTGATTACCATAGTGGCAGCCCTGGTGTTGAAGCTGATGGGCATGACCAATTCAGCTATTCCGCTGGCGGCTTTATGTGGGGTGTCGCTGTTTTATCTGGTGCAGGCCAAACTAAAAGCCGAGGGCAAGGCTCATGGATAAATCTTTGTGGTTGTTGATGCTGGCCTGCGCTTTGGGCACCTTTTTACTGCGGGCTTTGCCTTTACTTTGGATGCGGCGGCATTTGGTTCGCCGTAGCATCAGTAATAGCACCGAAGCTATGCCGCTTTGGTTAACAGTGCTTGCCCCAACCATGATTGCCGCTATGTTTGGTGTGTCTTTGGTTCCCGCTCATCCGGGTCTTAGTTCCTGGCTGGCCACTTTATTAGGTGGGCTTTGCACTATATTGGTGTGGCGGCGCACCCGCTCTTTAGGTTGGCCAGTTTGTGCCGGAGTGACGGTGTATGGGCTTGTTGTGGTGCTGCTTCGGCTCCTCGCTTAAGCAGATCACTGCACTGCTATCCTGGTGTGTCTGCATTTTCCTTTTTCGGGATTTTTTTGTTCCTGTTTCCTTGTTTAAACTGAAGCTGGTGCTAAGTTTTTGACAGAGCGGCGTGTGCTGTCTGCGCCTGATGGACGCACAACAAAAATAACCGGAGACATTATGAGTCTGGATCAAACAAAGTGGCGGGATAGTTATAGCCTGCTGATTGCCCTTGGTTTTGTCGTGGCTTTTTATTTTATCTACAACAATACAGGCCATAGCCTGAGCAACTGGTACTGGTTGATGCTGCTTTTTGTGGCTGTGCTGGCGGTTCTGGGCAAAGTGATTTGTGGCACCTGGAAAGGCGTATTGGTTGATGAGCGCAATGTGCTGTCTTTGTCCCGGGTGCAGATGGTGGCCTGGAGTATTTTGGTATTAACTGCTGTATTGGCTATGGTATTGCAGAATGTCAGTCAGGACAGCGCCAGTTGTCTGATCAAGGCTGATGTCAGCTGTATTCCGGATATTCCAGGTGATTTGTGGCTGTTAATGGGTTTTAGCACAACAACACTGGTTGCATCTCCTGTGCTTTTGAGCAACAGCGCAGCGGCCGAGCCTGACGAGGAAAAAAGCCAGCAAATTTCTGCAGCTTTGGCTCAACAAGGTTATCAGCAGGCTGAACAGAGTTTGAGTGGCCCTTTGTACAGAAACCCGTCACCAGCAGAGGCACGTTGGTCAGACTTAATCACTGGCGAGCAAAACAGCAATTGCCTGCATCTGGATTTACCCAGAGTGCAGATGTGTTTTTTCACTCTGGTTGCATTGCTGGTTTATGGCGTGATGTTGCATGAACAATTGCTACAAGGGGATATTGCCAAAGGTTTACCTGATTTGAATCAAGGTTTGCTGGCCATTATCGCCATTAGTCACGGTGGTTATCTGGTGAGTAAAGCCAGCCAGAATAGTGCGACAACAAACCAGGCCAGCCAGCAGGGGGCTGATAATCAACTGGCTAAATAAGCTGTAGAAAAAGACATTTCGTAAAAAAGCAAAGGCTGGAGTCAATCCAGCCCGCTTACTGAATAAACAGAGTTCAGCCTTTAATACTCAATCACCTTAGCTACGCCACGAGCCCGTGGATCGGCGGCGGCTTGCACCTTCTCTGGGGTCACTTGTATCGCCTGTACATCACCTAAATTCCAGCCTTGGGTATGCAGTTTGTAGCCTTTTTTGCTGAGTTGCTGCTGCACCTCATCCGGCAATGGGGCGTAAGGCTCCATGGTGATTTGATCTTTCGGCAATAACTGATGATGAAAACGGGTGGTTGCTACCGCATTTTGTAATGGCATATCAAAGTCGAACAGGTTGGTGATCACCTGAAATATCGAGGTGATGATGGTAGAACCCCCAGGAGTGCCAACCACTAAGCTGATTTTGTTGTCCTGTACCAGCATGCTGGGCGTCATGGACGACAACATACGTTTGCCGGGTTCTATCGAATTTGCGTCGTTGCCCACCACACCAAAAGCGTTGGGTACACCGGCTTTGGCTGAGAAGTCGTCCATTTCGTTATTCAGCACAAAACCAGCACCTTGCACTACCACGCCGTTGCCAAAATCTAAGTTCAGGGTATAAGTGTTCGACACTGCATTGCCATGCTTATCCAGAATGGAAAAGTGAGTGGTGTGATAACCTTCAAGACCAGGTTGAATAGCTTTAGTTTCAGAGATAGCTAAAGCGTTGATTTCTTTAGCGCGTTTATCCAGATAACTGCTGTCGAGCAATTGCTGCTGTGGCACAGTGACAAAAGCCGGATCACCCAAATACTGAGCCCGGTCAGCATAAACCCGTTTTTCCAGCTCGGCGATCAAATGCACGTATTGAGGGCTGTTGTGTTTTATGTTTTCGAAATCGTTGCTGCGGCGTTGTTTTAAGCCTAAAAGCTGAGCCAAAGCTATGCCACCTGAACTTGGCGGTGGTGCGCTAATTAACTGCTTATCGCGCCATGGTGTAACTAA
The DNA here is from genome assembly GCF_000217935.1 of Rheinheimera sp. A13L. Lineage (GTDB taxonomy): Bacteria > Pseudomonadota > Gammaproteobacteria > Enterobacterales > Alteromonadaceae > Pararheinheimera. The sequence goes on along the minus strand of NZ_AFHI01000012.1, from coordinate 321,485 downwards.
AGCCTCACGCCAGCCTGCCCGGTAGGCTGCTAAATCGTCCATAGTGATTAAGCCTCTACCCCGTTGCATTTCCGCCACTAAAAGTTTTGCAGTTTTGCCTTTGTAAAAATCATCAGGGCCTTGTGCCGCAATGCGTTTTAAGGTTTCAGCCAGTTCAGGTTGCTTAAAATTTTCACCTGCTTTCATGGCACCAAAATACTGAGCGAAATTGGTTTTTCCTTCCAGTTGCCTGAGCAAATCTGGTCTGTATTGGAAATGATCGGCTGCGATAAAACCCTGGCTGGCGTAGTGAATAGCCGGAGCTACTAAATCCTGCCATGGCAGAGAGCCGAACTTTTTATGCGCCAGCCATAATCCCATTACGGTGCCAGGCACGCCGCTGGCTTTATGGCCAATTAAGCTCAAGTTTTCAATCACCTGCTTGTCGGCATTTAAAAACATATCTTTGTGGGCTGCTGCTGGTGCTGTTTCGCGGTAATCCAAAAAGTAGGGCTTGCCGTCAAACCAGACCAGCATAAAACCACCACCACCAATATTACCTGCTTCAGGGTATGTGACGGCCAGTGTAAAGGCCGTGGCTATGGCTGCATCTACCGCGTTGCCACCTTTTCGCAGAATTTGTTCGGCCACTGTTGCACCGTACTGATCGGGCGAGGCCACAGCGCCCTGGCCTGTTCCTTTGGTTTCCGCCGCCTGTAAGGGGGAAAACACTAAGGATAAAGCCATTAATAAAGCAGAGAAAAAAACGCGGTAAGTCATTACTCACTCCTTGATGTATTTACACTGTTTTAACCTGTTCAGCCTTTGATGACAAGAGTTTCCGCAGACTTAGCCGATTGAAAACAAGACAGCTATATTCAATTATGTTAATGTTCGAATGTTTCATTTTTTTCATTTGGTGGTATTCCATGAGTTCAGCTTCTTCTGGTTCTGATAAGGCAACAGGCTCTTTAACTTCAGTGGACGAGAACCATAGTTATCAGGCGATTGAAACTATTCTTAATAGTATGGATGCGCTGGTGTATGTGTCGGATCTGCAAACCTATGAACTGTTGTATATCAACAACTATGGTGCCGCCGAGTGGGGGCCTATAGCGGGCAAGACATGTTATCAGGTGCTGCAGGCCGGACAGGATTCGGCCTGTCGGCATTGCACTAATGGCAAGCTGCTGGATGCCAATGGAGAGCCCACCGGGGTATATGTCTGGGAATTTCAGAATACGGTGAATGGTCGCTGGTATCAGCGCCGCGATCAGGCGATCCGCTGGGTAGATGGCAGGCTGGTTCGTATTGAAATAGCCACAGATATCACTGAACGTAAAGAAATGGAACAACAACTGGCGAACGCCAAAGCTCTGGCGGAGCGGCAGGCGAATACAGATGAGTTAACTCAGTTAAACAACAGATGGGCGTTTTTTAATTTAAGTCGGCAACTGTTTCTTCAGGCCCATCGTCATGGCCAGATGCTGGCCGTGATTATGTTTGATCTGGACCATTTTAAGCAGGTGAATGACCAGTGGAACCATGCTGCTGGTGATGCTGTGCTGGCAGAGCTTTCAGCTTTGGCGCAAAGTCTGGTACGGGGTTCTGATGTTTTGGCTCGGGTAGGCGGAGAAGAGTTTGCCATCTTATTACCCGACACCCAGCCTGAGCAGGCAAAACAACTGGCAGAGCGGATAAGAGCAGGCTTTGAGCAGCATAAAATTGCAGTAGAAGGCGGAGAAATCAGTTGCACTGCAAGTTTTGGAATAGCCTGTGCCAATCTGGCTGGGTTAACAGGCGAATGTGAACCAGAAGCCATGCTGGAAGCCTTATTGCATCAGGCAGACAAAGCTATGATGCAGGCTAAACAATCGGGCCGGAACAGGGTTTGTATGCAGGGGTAAGTACAAGGGCAAGTGGAGATATAAAAGATAGCATGAGGTGATACGGGCTCTGTTTACTTAGCTCCGTACTTTGAACAAAAACCGCAGTGTTTTTGTTTCTTTTTTTGAAATTTCTTTCCTTTTCTGATTTAGCAACTAGAGTTTTCAAAACAGGTAAAAATGGCAGGCTAAAACCAGCAGAACCTGTTGCTAAAAAAGTGATAACAAAACAAAGGAAGGAATACCGCAGATGAATACCTTAAAAAAACTACTGATCAGCAGTTTGGTTTTAGGCTCGTTTTTGCCTCAGATGGCGTTGGCAAATCAGGCGTATGCAAGCTCTGCTTCAGCAGCTTCGGCTTGTCCTGTTGATCCAAACTGGTTAAAAAATCCGTCTTTACCTACTGAAGTGAAAAAAAGCGGCTCAGATGGAAGCTCTAATTTTTGTGATTTTTATCAGTTTTCTACTCAAACCTTTTTGTATCTGATGTCGCAAGACCCGAATGGCCAGCGTAATTTTATGAACCAGGCGAATTACCCTGTACTGGAATTCAAAGACGATGGCAGTCCAGCCAATTCCTGTGATAACAGCATCTCAGGGCCGACCTTAAGAACGGCGTTAGCCAAAGCCGGAGCCGGCACTTCGGTGACTACAGGCCAGGCTGGTGGTGGCGCTACTATTTATGCGCAGGATGGCAATGTAGTGTATTACGATGTGCGCTTCAGCAAGTCGCTATGTGCTTTAACCGGCAGTGCTGTTGAGATGCAAAAACAAAATATCATTAATTTTCCTGCCGGCACTATGGAGCTGAAATTTGGCTGGAAACTGTTATCAGACGCTGAAATAGCGTCAAATGCCTTTGTGACCCAAAAACAAAGTATAGGCGGTAAAAATGTCACTTTGGGTTTGGCTGGTATGCATATGGTGTCTGCGACTACAGATCACCCGGAATTTATCTGGACTACTTACGAGCATATAAATAATACGCCTGACTGCACACCACCAGATGCACAAAATGGCAATGCCTGGACTTTTGCCAGTGCCAGCTGCACTGCGGCTTTGCCTGGTTCAGCAGATGCGGGTAATAGTTGTAACTTTAATAACCCTCTGAAAAAACAAACTGCGCCAACAGGCACACCAACCAATATTTGTCGGGTTCATCCTTATGGTACCGCATCTGGTGATCCAAAAGCTGCACAAAATCTGACGGACGTGACTACCCAAAACAGCGAGCTGCTTAGTTTGTTAACACAACCGACCACGCCAGCCGCTATGAAAGTACTGGCAAACTATTTTACCGTTGGCGCACTCTGGGTGAGTGATATCAGCCAAAGCTCAGGTGGAGTAGGGGTTCCGAATGAACGGGGTTCGTTACGTTTAGCCAACTCAGTCGCTGAAACGGATTATCAGCATGTGAACCTGAACAGCACCTTTGCCAGTAATTGTTTTGGTTGCCATAACTACGCAGGCACAGGGCAACAGATCAGCAATAACATTACGTCTCAGGCGCTGAGTCATATTTTTAAAGATATCAAAATAGGTCAGGGTGAAAATATTGATGTAACGTCCGGCACTACTATTGGTGATAACAGCATGGCTGCTGGTATTTGTGGCGGCGAAAAAGGTGTGTGCCAAAGCACTGCAAGCTACCTGAAATGGAACGGCAACTGGACAAACGCTAATTCAAGCGCTGGTTCTGTCTGTGGTTGTACAGGTATCTGACTTAGTTTTTGTTATTTAATTTTTACTCCTCCACAAAGCTGCTGTTTTGTTGTTAAAGCAGTGGTTTTGTGGCGGATTTGTGTTTCAGCTCTGATGAGAGCCTGATGTTGTTGAGCAGATCAAAACCAGCTAAACTCAGGCTATCAATAAAGAGGTGCGGTTCTGATGAATAAACCACAATTGCGTAAGCGCTTCGACGCAACCAAGGTTGCCAATTACAACGAAAGCCTGAGGTTGGAAGGATTGAAGCCGACGGACAAAACCAGACAACAGCTAAATCCTAAGCTGGCCGCCAAACTTAAAGAATTACAAAGCTCTGATGACTGACAAGTACGGGGTCGGACAGGATCCTTATTGTTCCCCTGGCACTTCCATACTTATTAATTTACTTGATATCCACTCTGAAGCAGAACTTGAAGAAGCCGAGGTTGAGCTTACTTCTTTCAGATTAAAAAACTTTGAACCTGATTTTGACAATCTGACTTTTGCTTATCTTTGCCATATCCATTGGTATTTATTTCAGCAAGCAACGAAGCCAATAACAGTTCGCTGAAAGTAGAGGGAATTGTCTTGAAAATGATCTACACCCATGAGAACCGGCTTATTGTCAGTAATATCAAAAATATTCTGCAGCGCCGTGGTTTTGAAGTGTTTGTCAAAAACGAACATGCAGTGAGCATCATAGGTGAAGTCTCTGCTTTTGATAGCTGGCTGCAGTTATGGCTGGTGGATGAAAACGATTTTGCCTTAGCCAGCCGAATAGTACAGAGCCTGAAGCTGGATAGTGACGCCGAAGACTGGGTCTGTAGTCAGTGCGCTGAAGAAAATGCGGCTTCCTTTGAGTTGTGCTGGAACTGCGGCACTGATCAGGGCTGAGCAAACAGAAATAACTGCGGCGCAGGCTTTGGCGCTGTATAGTCTTACTGACTATCCCACAGATGAAAAAATCGTATGAATTTAGATAAAGCAAAAAAGCGCCTGTCAAAACAACTGACCAAAGGCTTTGAAGGTTATCCAAGCCTGTCGTTGGCCTATTTTGGTGAAACAGCGGATAAGGCCACCGAAGTGGTGGTGACCTTTGTATTGGAAGAAGGGGCTGCTGCGCAGCAGCAAAAATTCTCAGGTACGGAAGATGTGCATCAGGATGAGACTATTCAGTCTGTACTGGTTAAAATTATTGAGCGCTCTGGCGCAAAAACCGTCACTGAAGTTCCGGGTATCAGTCTTAAATAATCAGCCTTAAATAAGCTGCACTAAAAGGCCCTGTCAGGGGCCAACTACAGTTGGAGTCGATTGCTCCCGCAAAGCAGCTTCGAGTTTTTTCGTGGTGCTGATATCCACCAGGGTAATAACTACCCCGTCTATCACATTGTCCAACCGGCGATACGGCATGATCCGCACTGTAAACCAGCGCTCGTCACTGGTTGGAATTTGTTTTTCAGAAAATACCAGAGTGCGTAAGGTGTCCTGGGCGTCCTGATGCAAGCCCGGATACATCAAACTGCTGGTCAGGTCGGTCAGTGGCCGGCCCAAATCACTTTCACGCAGGTTAATAATTTTGGCGGCTCTGTCTGTATACCGTCTTACGTTAAGTTGCTGATCTAAAAACAACACCGCTATTTCTATGCTGTTCAGGGTATTTTGCAAATCGCTTTGCGCCAGGGCTAAATCATCCAGTTTGGTTTGCAATTCGGTGTTAATAGTTTGCAGCTCTTCATTCATCGACTGCATTTCTTCTTTCGAGGTGGTTAATTCCTCGTTGGTGGATTGCAGTTCTTCATTGGTCGACTGAAGCTCTTCATTACTGGATTGCAGCTCTTCTTTGGAGGCCTGTGTTTCTTCGCGCAGCAGCTGAATTTCATCCAGGTATTGTTGTTGCACTGCAGCTAAGGAAAAATCGACACTTGAAGCAGGGTCTTGCGAGTCTGTTACTTCACCTGCCACATCACGGAATACGATCATGGTCATGCCCTGCAAAGCCGAAGGTTCACGCAGCGCCTGCACTGTCACATCCACCCGTTGTGTTGTGTCTTGCACTGATACCGTCAAGCCACGCAGCTGCAAGGGCGCACTATGTTGAGATGCTTGTTTTAATGCGGTGGCAAGCGGAGCCCGCAATCCTTCCCGTGCCATGGCGTGGAAATTCCAGTTGGCTTTACCAGCAGCAGGTTCGAGGTATTTGCCTGTTCTGCCACTGATATAAACAATATCTCCGCTGCTGTTCAGCACCACAGCGGCTGGCGAATACACTTGTAACAACAACTGATCGGCAGCGTTTTGCAGGTTATGGGTTTTTGGCACAGAAGGTTTATCTGTAGGCACTGGATGCTCCTTAGCAAGGGTCGACAGCGGAGGGAAAGATTGAACTGGCAGCTTAGAGCCAGCCTGAGTGTGGCGAGGCTGGCGCTGGTACAGTCTTAATTTAGCCTGCACTGGTGTAAATAAGTCATGAAAACGGCCTGTGGTTTCTGAGCTGCCGAGCAGTAAAATACCTTGATCACGCAAGCTGTAGTGAAACAGGGGCAACAAACGGCGTTGCAATGCTGTATCAAAATAAATCAACAGGTTACGACAAACAATTAAATCCAGCCGGGTAAAAGGCGCGTCAAGAATAACATCATGTTGCGCATATAAAATTAAATCACGAACTGCTTGTTTGATTTGATAGCAGCTTTCATGACGAACAAAAAAACGTTCCAGCCGTTCGGCCGATACGTGCTCAGCTATAGACAGCGGATATTGACCACGGCGTGCACTGGCAATGGCATCAGGACTGAGATCGGATGCAAAAATTTGCAGGCTGTAGCCTTTAAACTCGCTGTGCTTTTCTAATACTTCACAAAAGGTGATAGCAAGAGAGCAGGCTTCTTCCCCTGTAGAGCAGCCAATACACCAGGCTCGTATTGCTTTGGTTTCCATGCGGTGCTGCAATAATTCAGGCAAGACCAGATCCGATAAATGCTGCCAGACGGCGGGTTCGCGGAAAAAGTGAGTGACGCCAATCAGCAGTTCTTTAAACAGCAGATCCAGTTCCTGCGGATTGTCGTGCAGAAAAGCCGCGTAGTCTGACAAAGAGGCTAAAGAGTGGATCGCCATACGACGTTCAATACGGCGTAATAAGGTACTGGTTTTATAAGAGGAAAAATCATGGCGGCTATGACGCTGCAACTGCACCACTATCTGTTGTAAACAATCTGAGGGCAGATCCGCAATTTCTAAGGAGTTTTTCTGCTGCGGATGCACTTCGGGTTTGTGAGCTAATACCGCCAGAATTCGACCCGGTAATTCGGCTGGAGTATCAATGATGTCGGCGAAACCTGCATTAATCACACTGCTCGGCATGGAATCAAATTGGGCTGAATCCGGCTTTTGTACTGCAGATAAACCACCTACTGCTTTGATCGCCTGAACGCCTGTTGTGCCATCAGAACCCATACCGGACAGCACTACGGCTATAGCTTTTTCGCCAAGGGCACTTGCCAGAGAAGAAAATAAAACATCAACAGGCAAACGTAAACCCCGGGCTTCTTCGGGTTTCGCTAAGTGCAAGCTGCCATTGACGACCGTCAGCTCGGTGTCTGGGGGGATCACATACAGATGATTGGCTTGTACTTGCATACCCTGAATGGCTTGCTGTACCGGCATAGTGGTGACCCGCTGTAATAATTCGGGCAACAGTGCTTTTTTGGTTGGATCCAGATGCTGAACCACAATCCAGGCCAAACCTGTGTCAGCTGGCGTTTGTGCCAGAAATTGATTCAGCGCTTCGAGACCTCCAGCCGATGCGCCTATGCCAACGATACGTATTGCTTTGGTTTCAGAGGTCTGGGAAATAGTGTGTGAACTCAATCAGATCATGCTCATTACAGAGAAGTAGGCTGCCCACTGCTGCCAGCGGGCATTAAAATTCAGTCAGACACAACAATGCTTTAGCTGGGTAGCTTTGGTTCGTCATCACAAACCATCATCATGATGGCGCGACGGTCTGGCGATAAGCTGATGTTCAGTTCCAGGCTCTGCTGGCCTTGCTGAGCCGGACTTGTCGTCAGGATTTTGTTCAGGCTGGTATCGCCACTTTGCAGTCTGGCCAAAGCAGCCCGCAGCTGAGCTTTACTTTCATTGTTTAACAACGAATCTACCGGTTGGCCAAGAAGCTGTTCTGTGACTGTGCCAAACAAACGGGCGGCGGCCAGGTTGCAATCCATAATCACGCCATCCGTTCTGAGCAACATGCAACCTACAGGCGCCATCTCAAAAAACATCCGGTAGCAGCTCAGCTCATGATTGGACTCCAGTTCATTGGCCTGCAGTTGCTCAAGCTGCATATCCAGCTCAACCTGATAGGTTTGCAGTTCGTGCAGTAATTTCAAGCCATCCACTGCCGTGTCAGGTTCATTGCTTAGCTGATACAGTACAGCAAGTGCTTCAGCACTGGCGGCCACTGTGTCACTGCATTTGGCTGTGCCGTTTTTTATTCTTTCGTTTGCTTGCTGGCGTAAAGAGGTAAAGTCTTCGTGGGGATGGTTGAAGTCAGACATACAAATCTCCGTTTTGAGTGACGATCATGGACCGCGCTTGCTGTCACAAGTGGACGGCGGACAGTGGGCCATCTGCGTCTGGCTTCCCTAAAACTAAATAGCCAGAGGAGTATAGACCTATTTGTTAAGCTGATGCACTGATTAATGCAACAGCCTGGAGAATAGGGCGGGATAAACTTTGTTTGATTTTGATTTAGCCGGATGAACGGGCGGTGACAAGCCGCCGCCCCTACAGCGGTTATTTTTTGGCTTTGTGCATGTCTTTTTCGCTTTGAACCAGATCTCGCACATCTTTAAGCAACTGCTGTGCGTCGTACACTACACCGTCTTTAATAGTGTAACGCACGCCTTTGCTACGCTCAGGCTCATTGTTGTCGTTTAAACGGTAATGGCCTGTGCCATACAGCACTTTAAAATTCGCCAGCGGGTTTTCAGCTACTATAACCATATCGGCTTTTTTACCCGGAACTAAGCTGCCTATGTCTTTATCCATACCCAAAGCAGCCGCGCCGTTTAAGGTGGCTACTTGTATGACTTCCAGCGGGTTAAAACCTGCTTCACGCAGTAATTCCAGCTCCTGAATATAAGCAAAACCATAAATTTTATAGATATAACCAGCGTCTGATCCGGCAGTCACACGACCACCATGGTTTTTGTAATCATTTAAAAACTGAAACCAGATGCGGTAATTTTCGCGCCAGGCAATTTCCTGATCTGTAGTCCAGTCAAACCAAAATGAGCCATGGGCGTAACGGTTTGGTTTAAAAAAGTCAGTTAAAGTGGGCAGGGTGTAGTCCTGATGCCACTCTGCGTTGCGCTGGGCACTGGCATCCCGTGTCGCTTCATAAATAGTCAATGTAGGGTTGATAGTGAAGTCCAGTTTGATTAACTCATCGCGCACTGTATTCCATTTGTCTGAGCCTGGTGCTGCTGCCTGTTTCCACAAATGACCTGCGCTGGCGAATCTGTCTTGCTCGTTCTGATAGTTGTAGCTGGCCGGGTAATTTTGGATCACTTGTCCTGTAAACAAAGCTTCAGGCAAACCATACCAGTGTTCCATAGAAGTTAAGCCCATACGGGCACTGTCCAGTGCATTGGTACCCATCACGTTCAACTGAGCGTGGTGCATCATAGTGCCGAGTTTTTGTTTTTTGGCTTCATCCAAAGCGGCGGAAATAATAGCGGGCGTTGAACCAAAAAACTTGATGCCCGAAGCTCCGGATTTTTTAATATCCCGCACCCAATCCCTTGCCTGTTCCGGGCTGAATACGGGTTTGCTCAGGCCTTGACCAAAGCCGATATAAGGCACAATACGCGGAGCTACTATGCTGTTTTTTTCTGAGGCTTTGACATGGCGCATAGTCCAGTCTACGCCGTTAAAACTGCCGGGTTCACGCACTGTGGTAATGCCGTGTGCCAGCCAGAGTTTAAACACATATTCAGCCGGAGTGCCGTTGGCAGAGCCACCAATATGACCATGCATATCCACAAAACCCGGCAGAATATACATGCCGCTGAGATCCATTTCCTGATCCCCAGGCTGAGCTTTTGGCCGTCCTTGCGGCAATACAGGCACACCCGGATTCCCTACCGCTTTGATTTCAGTGATACGGTCCTGTTCAATCACAATATCCACAGGCCCAACAGGTGGCGCCCCTTCGCCGCTGATATAAGTTGCACCCCGTAAAATCAGCCGTTTATACGGGCCTTCGCCTCTGTCCCGTTCCGGTGCTGATGGGGTTCGCTCAGGTGTGGCTGCAGCTTCTGCAAACACAGACATCAAGCTCAGCACAAGAGCGGCACTGAGCAACAGGCGAATAGGCATAGAGTTTCCTTCATTATTATTGTGGTGGGTATGCATGCTTTTACTATGGCAAGGGGTTGTTGAGGCCGCAACTTAATACGTTTAACAGGGGAATTGCAGCGATAATCAGTCTGTGCTTTGGTGTTGGATAACAGCTTAGCTGCTGATTTTCTTTATGTTGTTAATAGTCAATATAAGTGCTTTCGCATATACTTATGCGCCTTCGTGGCCGACCTTCATACTTCAAAATAATATAATGGAGAGCCTTCTTGAACAAATCCAAACAACCAATCCGCATTTTTGCAACCAGAGTCAGCTTATTAGGTGCAGCTATTACCGCAGCCTTATCTTCAGTGGCATGGGCTGAAGAGAAATCACAAGCAACAAAAGACGACAGCATTGAAACCATTCAGGTGACGGCCACCAAACGTACTCAAGTGATTTATGAAGTGCCTTTAGCCATTAGTGCATTTAGCGGTGATGCGCTGGCAGAGCAGGGCATCAGCGACCTGACAGATGTAGGCAAGTTTGTGCCTAACCTGAATGTAACGGGTTTTTCAGCAGGACATACGTCGTCAGCCAACCCTTTTATTCGTGGCATTGGTTTGCAGGATCACCTGATCACCACAGATCCAGGTGTCAGTGTTTATGTGGATGGCGTGTATCTGGGCCGTCAGGTTGGCCAGAACTGGAATTTGAGTAACATTGAACGTATTGAAGTATTACGTGGCCCTCAGGGCACTTTATATGGTCGTAACTCTATTGGTGGTGCCATTAACATCATCACTAAACAACCAGACGAAGTGGCTGTGACCAAAGTTGCATTAGAAGCGGGTAGCCGTGGCCGTGCCAAGGGAGATGTGTTTGTTAATCGTGAGCTGAGTGATACGCTGGCCTTTAATTTCAATGCCGGTTACAACCAGCGCGACGGTCTGGGCAAATTTATTAATGTGCCTGATGCTGAATATGATGTGGGTGAAACTCAGGAAGCTTATGGCCGTTTTTCGGTTAAATTTACGCCAAATGATGATTTCAGCCTGGTGTTAACTGCAGATGGCAATGACGGTGAAGGTGGCTTACGCCCCTATACTGTATTGATTGACGAAGTGCCAAATGGCGCTTATTACACTGGCATGAGATTTGGTGCGCCAACGCCCACTGGCCCGCTGCGTAATTCAGATCTGGCGCCCAATATTTATGACAATGCTACAGGTACTCGTGAAGTAACAACGGTCAGCAATGAAGCCAGTGGTTTGTCTTTGACGGCCGACTGGAGTCTGAACGACGAGTTGTCGACCAAGGCTGTGCTGAGCAACAGAAGCTCTGAATACAAAGCGGGTTTAGATGATGATGGTACAGTCTATACGCTGGATCATTACCCTGAACGAGGTGATGCGGATCAAACGTCGGCAGAGTGGCAGTTATCTGGCTTTTATGGCGATATGGACTTTGTGTCAGGCCTGTACTGGTTTGAAGAAAAGGGCAGCAATCGTCAGGGCGAAGACTCGCGTTTTAATGGCGGTGCTAATACGCTGGAACTGGATCAAACTTCAACCAGTCGCGCTGTGTTTGCCAATGTGGGTTATCAGCTGACCGACGATTTGCGTCTGGCCGGTGGTTTACGTTTTAACAAAGACAAAAAAGACGTAGTGGCAAATGTGGGTATTGGGCCTTTTGCTGCCAGCGATGAATGGAGCCAGATGAGTTACGACTTGTCAGCCAGCTACCGTATGGAAAATGGTATGAACCTGTACGGCACCATTCAGAGCGGTTATCAGTCAGGCCAGTTCCCGGCTCGTCCTTACTGCTTATTCGGCAACCCAGAGTGTCTGGTGGCGACGGATAACATCACAGCTGTGAACTACGAAATGGGTATCAAAGGGCAGGTGACTGATACCTTCAGTATGAGCGTTGCAGTGTTTAACACCGTATTTGACGACTTGCCTTATCAGGTCAGCACTACAGCTGAAGGCGGTTTCAGCACCACAAACCTGGTCGTCAGCCAAACCTCCCGTGGTATTGAGTGGGAAAGTACAGTGTATTTCTCGAATGCCTTTAAGCTGCACAGTGCTTTGGGCTGGATTGATGTGGATGTGGATGAAAAAGACGGGGTGAAACCTGTAGCGCCATTAACTCCGGAGTTAACCGCTGCTATTGGGCCTTCGTACGAGTTTGCACTGGCCAGCGGTGCCTCTGTTACCGCCCGTATCGACTATTCATTCCGTGATGAGATGTATGGTGAGCCCAGTTCAGACCCTGGTCGTCTGACTCAGATCGACAGCCGTGAACTGGTGAATATGGATATAGCCTACAGCCCTGCCAGCGGTGACTGGACAGTGGCTCTGTATGGCCACAATATCTTTGATGAGCGTTATGACAATGCCCGCTTAAATACTGGCGATTATATACTCAGAATTCTGAGCAACGATGCCAGTGAATTTGGTGTGCGTTATACAGCGCAGTTCTGATAGCCACTTTCTGTTCTGAATAAAGCCCATGATGTTGCCGTCATGGGCTTTTTTTGTGATCTGAATTTTTATTATCTGGCGCTGGCTCCGCCGCCCCCTAAAAACATGGCTGCGCCCAGTACAAAACCAATATCGTACCAGCCCCCTGAATTTGGAAATGCGTAGATGCGCACGTCGGTAAAATAGCTGCCAATTAAGCTGAACAGGATACAAAATCCGTGAATAAGCCCCATCACAAAGCTCATTGCTTCAGTTTCGCTTTGGCCTGCCACAGGCTGAGTGGCACATCCGGCCAGAATGCCTGCAGCGACAATAAACAGGATCAGAGTTTTATAGTTGATGAAGCCAGGTTTGATCAATTGCATAACTATCCTTGATAAGAGTTTAGTGTTGAGTATTCAACAGCTTGCATACCGTGATTTGCGATGCAATGCCCTGTTCGCGATTCAGTGTAACACAGGGGCCTGAGGGTTTGTTTTGTTTAAAAAATAAGCAGAAATGGTAACTGACAGAGGCCGTTTTGTTTTAGATCAAGTCTGAAACTGGAGCCTTGTTTTGATCTGGTTTATCTTTAAAGCATTCTGGTTTAGCTGAGTTTTTCATTTGCGATTGTATCTGTGCCTCTGGCTACTGATGTGGCCTGTATCAGCGGTAAGTCAGGATGATGTCGCCCCAACAGACTCTGCCATGCTGATCCGCATTGCTGCTGAGGACAATTAGCCGCCATTTTCAGACCATCAGGGCAAAGGTTTGTCTGAGCAATTAGTAAAAGCAGCTTTTGCTACTCAGGGTTATCAAATTACCACTGTTGTTGTGCCTTATGCCCGGGCTTTATATTTCACCAGTCAGGGTGACACCGATGCCTGCTGGAATGTGACCCGTCAGCAAAATACAGAGCGCGACTTTAGGTTTCATAACACTGCTTTATTTAGCGCTGACTCTTCATTTTATTATTACTTGCAGCCAAAGCCTTATGTGTCGGTAGCACAAATTCCGGATGGAGCTGTAGTAGGCGTGATTTTGGGGTACGAATACGGTGATTTGTATGAGCAGCATAAACACAGGTTTAAACGGGTTGAAGTATCGACTCATGCTCAACTTATTGGTTTGTTAAACACCAACAAGCTGGATTTGGCGATATTTTTTGATGATGTATTGCATTATTACCTGCAGCACGAAGGCATTAAGGCGCAGAATATTCAGCGTGGGCAGTTGAACTACACCAGCGAAATTTATCTGGCTTTTACCAAAGATAATCCTCAAAGCATCAGAAGGGCTGAAGCTTTGGATGCGGGTATAATGCAGCTTAAAAAATCCGGAGAGTATCAGCGACTGTTAAACCGCATCAGGCCGTCATTTACGAAAACCCCTTAAAGTGCAAAAAAATGGGCCGCTAAATAAAACACTTCAAAATCAAATGCCTGGATAATCTAACAAAAGTATCGGGATAAAGTCTGTTGTTAATACCATACTCAATGCAATGAGTGGTCGGGTCAGAACACTGCAAGTCCTCATAACAATTCAGCTTATAAGGCGTCATGGTGATGACAAACTACATAGTATTTGTGGTGGTTGTGTGTTTCCGTATTGGAGTTTTTATCAGTGTGGCAGGCCTGAGTGCTGTGGCTGTTGCCACAGAGCTTGATGTTAACGCCGATCATGAAACCCAGCTTGAGCATATTCTGGTGACAGCGCAACGGCGAGTCCAGAATGCTCAGGATGTGCCGCTTTCTGTAGCCACCTTAAGTGGTGAAAAACTGGAAGCTTTGTTTTCCTCAGGTGATGATATTCAGGCATTAACCACCAAGATCCCTGGTTTATATATCGAATCTTCGAATGGCCGTATAGCGCCACGTTTTTACATCAGAGGTTTAGGCAATACAGACTTCGATTTAGCTGCGTCTCAGCCTGTTTCTGTGATCATGGATGAAGTGGTGATGGAAAATGTGGTGCTGAAAAGTTTTCCGTTGTTTGATACAGAACAAATTGAAGTGCTGCGGGGGCCACAAGGATCGTTATTTGGCCGCAATACCACAGCAGGCATAGTAAAAATCACCTCAGTCAAACCTGAACAAAACTTTTCTGCTTACACCAGGATGTCCGCAGGTAGTTTAGGGGCTCTGGATCTGGAAGCTGCAGCGGGAGGAGGTTTGACTGAAAGCTTGTCCGGACGTATTTCCTTATTGTCGCAACAGCGCTCTGACTATATAGACAATGCGTTTACCAAAGAGCCCGATTTTACCGGAGGGCATAAAGAAAAAGCCGGACGTTTGCAATTGCGTTATGAAAGCACAGACTTTCAGACGTTATTGAATATTCACAGCCGGGATTTGGATGGTTCTTCCTCGGTTTTCCGCGCCAATGTATTAACTAAAGGCAGTAATCAACTGAACGAAAATTACCAGCGCGACCGGGTCTGGCATGACAGTGGTGATGGTAACTTCAGGCTTTATAAGGGGTTTGGCGCTTCGTTGGCTTTTGAGTTTATGTTGCCTGAGATGAGTCTTATCATGATTTCGGCGTTGGAAAAAGCCGATGGGCGGGGTAAAAGTGATGTGGATGGTGGCTACCGTATTGACGCTAATTTTGACGGTGTACCAGAGCAAATGGGGCCTGGCTTTATTCCTTTTAGTGCTGTGACTGAAGATCAGTTAAATAACCTGAAGCAAATCACACAGGAAATTCGTTTAGCCAGTGACACTGATAAGGCAGTGCAGTGGCAAATAGGCGCATTTTATTTTGATTCTTCTTTTGGCGTCACCAGTATCGATGGCTTTTATGGTGCCACTTCTGTGTACCACAGCAACCAGAGTTGGGCTTTATTTGGGCAGACAAGTTATGAGCTGACTGAGGCGTGGACGCTGAGCGGTGGTATTCGTTATACCTTCGATGAAAAATCTTTCTGGGTAGGAGAGCAAAATGTAGGAGGTGCAGCTTTGGCTGTGGGGGCTGCCCGTATTCAGCAATACGACCCAATCTTTCAGGATGACGGACAATGGAGCTGGGATTTCAGTTCGAACTACCAGTTCACAAATAAAGTCAGCGGCTTTGCACGCCTTGCCAAAGGCTTTCGCGCTCCGTCCATTCAGGGCCGTAATGTGGCCTTTGAACGGGATCCAACCACTGCAGAGTCTGAAACTATTCATTCTGCTGAAGTGGGGATTAAATCGGATCTGCTGGATGATTCTCTGCGACTGAATGCGGCGCTGTTTTATTACCTCATTGATGATATGCAGCTGTCTGCCATAGGTGGTGCAAGCAACAGCAATACCTTGCTCAATGCTGACAAGGGCACTGGCTATGGTTTTGAAGTGGATCTGACCTGGCATGCAACAAAAAGTTTAGTGATAGCAGGGGGTTTTAGTTACAACCACACAACACTCAAAGATGACGATTTATTGGTCGGAACCTGTGCTGCTTGTACTCTGACCAGCCCTTATGTCAATTTGCCAGGAGCTGGCAGTCAGAAGTTTGCTTATGTAGATGGCCATTCGTTTCCTCAGGCCCCTGAAACCATTCTGACGCTTAATGCCCGCTACGGTATTCCGCTGCGAAGTGGCGAGTTGTATTTTTATGGAGATATAGCAGTGCAAGGCAAAACCAAGCTGTTTTTGTACCAATCGGAAGAGTTTAATTCCAGCGGTAACTACGAAGCGGGTTTGCGAATAGGCTATCTGAACTTCGCCGGGCATTATGAAGCGGCTTTGTTTGGTCGTAATATTACCGACGAGCATAACCTTAAAGGTGCGATCGACTTTAATAATCTGGCTGGTTTCGTCAACGAACCCCGTGTTATAGGTGTTGAGTTTAAAAAGAGTTTTTTCTGAGTCTTGGACCAGAAGACGAACCGCTTTTGAGTTCGTCACTTTAAAGCAATACAAAAGGACAATATATGGCGTTGATTGTGGATCTGGTGATACTTCTGGTGGCTTTGCTGCACTTGTATTTTCTGGTACTGGAAATGTTTTTATGGGACAAACCCAAGGGCATGAAAGCCTTTGGCCTGACGCCACAAAAGGCAGCGGATACCAAAGTACTGGCGGCCAATCAGGGCTTATACAATGGTTTTCTGGCGGCTGGTTTATTGTGGGGCTTGTTTCAGGGCATAGTACATCAAGGCGCTGCAGGCCTCGATTTTAAAGTGTTTTTTCTGCTTTGTGTGGTTGTGGCTGGTGTGTATGGCGCTATGACGGTCAGTAAGAAAATCTTATTTATTCAGGCTATGCCTGCCGCTCTTGCATTGGTGCTGCTGTTTTTGGCATAAAGTGGCCTAAGTACAGACTAAAATTGGAGACACTTATGGCAGATCTTGATAAAGCTCTGGCCACTCAACTGGCCAATATTGAAAAACGCACAGGTAAATCCATTGCAGAGTTAACCCAACTGGTTCAGGCCTCAGCTCTGGTGAAACATGGAGAGCTGGTGGCCTTGTTAAAAAGTAGTTTGGGAATGGGGCATGGTGATGCCAATACCATAGTGCATCTGGCCCGCAGTGATACAGCTTCGCCTGTTGCCATGGCTGCGGATCCAGGGCAATGTCTGAACGAGCTTTATACGGATAAAAAAGCAGCATTGAAACCTGTGCATCAGAAGCTGCTGGCAGAGATGAGTCAGTTTGGTGATTATGAAACTGCGCCTAAAAAAACCTATATCAGTTATCGCCGTGCTAAACAGTTTTGCATGATAGGGCCTGCGACCAATACAGCAGTTGAAATTGGCTTAAACGTGAAAGATCTGCCTCTGAGTGAGAGGCTAAAAGTGATGCCGGCAGGCCAAATGTGTAACTATAAAATCCGCTTAGCTGATGTTGCAGAAGTGGACGCTGAGTTAGTGGCATGGTTAAAAGCCGCTTATGAGGCGGCAGCCTGAGCTTTTAACGCTTGATACAGATAAAAAGTGCATTACCTGAGTGGTTATCCCATGCTGCGATTTTTTCGTAGTTATGCTCAAGCACATGCACTTCAAACCAGGGGCAAAGCAGTTGTTCCAGCTCGGCAAAACTGATGGCTACCATAGGGTGCTGGTCTTGCCAGAGTTGTTTCAGCTCGGCCGTGGTTTTTTCTATGCTCAGGTTCAACGACTGCTGCTCGCCCTTACCACTGTAATTCCAGCCGGATTCAAACACAAAATGGCTGTTGTTAAACACAGCGCTGTGCCGTACGTAGGAGTTGTTGTCGATTTTGTCTTTATCGACCGCGTTAAAACAAAACACCCCACCTGGCTTTAAGGCGTTAAACACGCTGGCGATACAAGCTTTAAGGTTTTTTATACTGGCGCTGTAATGAATGGAGTATAAAAAACAGGTGATCAGATCCACAGGTTCTTCCAGCTGAAAATCACACATATTCTGTTGCATAAAGCGGGCTTCAGGACAACGTTGCTGAGCTTTATCCAGCATAGGCTGATTTAAATCCAGACCGCTGCTTTGATAACCAGCGTCCAGAAAATGGCGGATATGTGGCCCTGTACCACAAGCTAAATCCAGATGTGTTTTGCCTTCACCACCAAAAAACTGATGCAACCTGCGCGCACTCTGGCTTTGCGCCTGATAGTCGATATCAGCACACATCAGGTCGTAATAACCAGAAAGATCAGTGTAAAGCGCGTTGGATGAGTGCATGGTGCTGTATGTTTTGGTCAAATTTTCGGCCGCGCATCATATATCAGTTCGTTGTTTTTGCGAAGCTCAATAAAAAAGGCAGGTCTTGTCTACTGCTAAACAAAACCTGCCAAAAAAAGACCTTTACACCTTAAAACGAGCAACCAGACCGTTTAAATCTACAGCCAAACGGGTTAATTCAAATGAACTGGCACTGGTTTGATTAGCACCTGCTGCAGTTTGTGCTGCTAAATCACTGATAGTAATTATATTGCGGTCAATTTCCCGGGCTACTTTAGACTGCTGTTCAGCCGCACTGGCTATAACATGATTACTGTCGCTGATGGACAAAATACGAGACGCAATCCTATCCAATACTTCTGCTGCAGACTGGACCACAGACTGTGCCTCATTGGCTTTCATGCTGGTGCTTTGAATGGAAGAAACCGCGGCATGGGCTGAATCTTGTACGCTGCGTACCATGGCTTCAATTTCACCTGTGGATACCTGAGTGCGATAAGCCAGACTTCGCACTTCATCTGCAACTACCGCAAAACCCCGACCAGCTTCGCCAGCTCTTGCAGCTTCAATGGCAGCATTTAGCGCCAATAAGTTGGTTTGTTCTGCTACGGCACGGATCACGTCCAGTACCTGGCCAATGGAGGCAACCTGAGTTGCAAGTGTATTAATGACTCCACTGCTGTCGGCCATCTCTCTGTTCATGTTGACAATAACAGCACTGGTTTCCGCGACACGAGCTTTGCCTTCAGACGCCAGTCGGGCTGATTCGGCAGAAGCATCAGAGGTTTGTAATGCTGTGCTTGCAACTTCGTCCACTGCAGCACTCATTTCTGTAATGGCCGCAGCAGCTTGTTGAATTTCATCGTTTTGCAGTTGCAGTGCTTTGGAAGATTCTTCTGTGACTACATTCAGCTCTTCCGCCGCTGAGGCCAGTTGGCTGGAAGAGCTGCCAATCTGCACTATAGCTTCACGTAAATTAGATTGCATGGTCTGCAAAGCTCGGGCTAATCGGGTTAGTTCGTCATCCCCTTTAATCAGTGCATGTTGAGTTAAGTCACCAGAAGCGACAGTTTCTGCTGTTCTTAATGCTTCCTGTAAAGGTGCATTGATACTCGACGCCAGCACTCTGGCAACCACTAATCCTATGATTACTGCCAGTATGATGATGCTCAGAATAAGCCAAAAGGTGCTGTTATATTTGGTGGCTGATTCCGCACTGACCTCTGCAGCTGCCTGCTCATTAAAATGCACTATGGCGACAAGATGTTTGGTCATGCTGTCTGACAATGGATTAATTTGCGGTAGTAAGGCTTCGGCTTCATCGATTTGGCCGTTGAGCGCAAGCGAATAAAGCTGTTGCTGTGCTTGATAGTAACTGGAAAGAGAAGCTGCAAATTCATTGTACAACTGCTGTTCTTTGTCGCTTGAAATAGTGAGTTGGTAGTCTGCTGAATATTTCTCAACAGCCTTTTTTACTTCCTGTAGCAGGGTAGCTGTTTGCTGGCGGGATGCATCATCTTTATCTAATAACAAGCGAAGCGTAAAACCCCGCACCTGCATCAGATTCAGGTTCACTTCACCCAGATTAAGGATAGCGGGCAGCATATTGGTTTCTATTTCTGCTGCATTAGTTCGAATAGTTTTCATTGACGAGAGTGAAACAGTGCCAACACCAATAAGCAGGGCAATGATCACTGAAAATGCCAACAATAAACGCTTTTGTATGGTGAATTCTCTTAACATGGTATGCCTCGTTTTTTGTGCTGGAACGAATATCAACTAATACGGCTTATCGATATTATCAAATTTTCGCATATTATCAATGGTAGTGTTTCATATTTATCAAATTTTATATCTGAAGTTAGGTGTCAGCTATGGCTATCGATGTTGTAAGTGCAAGTTTGTGAGCGAAGGGTTGAGGTCTTGGTGCTGAGAGCTTAATAGTGAGGCTTAGACTTTCTTGTCTGAGGTAGCTAAGACAACACATCTAAAAAAACACTTGCCAATCACGGACGAATAACGAGATCCTATAGCAATACTGATTGTGTTCATTATGCATCCCACCGAATATCCGGCAGATGCACCAAGGAGATCCCATGTCTAAACCTAAAAGCCGTCGTTTACAGAAAAAGCTCTATTTGGGCGAATTTACTGAATACGGTTTTATGTTGTCCTGTTCATTAGGTCTGGAGTCTGATCAGGATTTCAGCAAATTGCTTGACCAATTTATCAGTCTGATCGAAAGCCGTGATCTAGTGATGGCCGGTGGTGGCGATAAAACTCAGTTTGAAGCCTTTATCTGGTCTGCACACCGTTATGGTTCTGCAACTCAGGAAGATATTGCTGTGATCACAGCATGGTTTAAAGCTCTGCCTTCAGTTGACCAATTAAAGGTCAGCGAGTTAGTGGATGCTAACTATGGCGTAAGTTTTTAAGTCTGTGAGTATCTTTTGCTGAGTTATGGAAAACTCAGCTCAAGCTTTTGTTAGTGCACTTCAGATGAGTGCAATAACAAAAGTCTAAAGTTGATTCAGTATTTAGTATGAAAGAGTGCTGCCCGAATGCTGAGGTGTCAAACCAGATCCTAGCGGAGAGCTGAACCATGGATAAAAACAACAAATTCACCATCATAGGTTGTGGTCATTCAGAATCCTTACTGCATCATAACAACAATGCTTTGGTGTCAAACTCAAAGGGCCTGTTGTTAATTGATTGCGGGCACACAGCAAAACACGCACTGCATGATCTTGGTTTGACTATTGGTGATGTCGACGAAATTTTTATCACTCATGTGCATGGTGATCATGTGTTTGGGCTTGAACGTTTTGCTTATGAAACCCGCTTTAAATATCAGAAAAAAATCAAACTTCATTATCACCCCGATATTTATCAGGAGCTGTGGGAGCAAACACTAAAAGGCTCTCTGGCAAAAATAGGCGAGGGCAGCCTGGCTTTTGATGACTATTTTGAATTATGCCCGCTCACAGGCTCTGGCTTCGAAAGTTTAGGTAATCACTACGATGTGTTTGAGGTTGCTCATACGCCGGGCAAAAAGACGCTGGGTTTGTGTGTCAACGATAAGGTATTTTACTCATCTGATACGATAGCTATACCCGAGATAGTGTCGGAACTTAAGTTTGATGTGGGATTTCATGACGTGACGCTCACAGATTGGAATCCGGTGCATGCCACTTTATCCAGCCTGATGGATTACCCTGAAGCTGTGCGAAAAAAACTGTACCTGATGAGTTATGAAGACAGCTGGCCGCAGTTTGAACAGCAGGTAAAAGCTTATTTTTCAGGTTTTGCGAAACAAGGTATGAGTGTGGAGTTTTAAGCATTGGAAGCACTGAAATGTATTTACGAAGACAAGGTGAATCACCGCTTTTCTTTATTAATGAACTCTGTGGGTGATATCCGCTTCTGCTACTGGACTGAACTAAAGAAATTCAGTGTCACCCAGCTGACACAAAACCATAGTTACCTGATGCAATTCCAGGATATTACGCAACCAGACAATTGCTTTCGAGGTATCAGGCTGTCAGCTCTTCAGGTTGATGGTCCCGCGGTGACAGCAAACACTGCCGAATTTAGCGGTATAAAATTCACCTCACAAAGCCTGGCGGCTGTGTTTGCCAGTTCATCCGACAAAACCCTGATTTTTTACCAGTGTGAATTTGAGGAAATTCATTTGTCCGGTTTGCACTTTGAACAGGATCTGTTGTTTTGCCAATGCACCTTTTTGGACAATTTCAGACTGACGAGTTCAACCTTTAGCAAATCGGTATGGTTTCCTCACTGTACTTTTTATAAACACTTTAGTTTGAAAGCCTGCCATTTAGTCGGTTCGGTGCACCTGGAATCAGCCTGCTTTTATGGGGAAGGCGGTTTATCCCTGCGTGGCGTTTATTGCCGGAACATCTATCTTGATCTTGGCGTGAAAGGGCCATCAGATATGGTCTGGCTCAATGAAGTTTCTGTCGCAGGGGTACTGAGTATTGGTGGAGATTTCAGATCGGAGATCCAGTTATTTAACCGTCAGGATGAGGTATCTGAGATCAAAATGCCGGTAGGTTATCTTTGTATTGGGACAGAATGTTATCAAAATGAAAAAGCGAACCTGACCAGAAGCACTGCTGACATCAGAGTCTTTGGTTATGAGTTCGAAACCGTCACTATACAAAGTGCCGAATTGAATGCTTTATATTTATCTGATTTAACAGCGAAAAATGTAATTGTTTTATCAAGCCATGTGCAAAAAGACATTGAGCTTAAAAATATGAAGGTTGTGCAGAGGGTCAGTTTGTCTGAGGTGATGGTTGCCAGAAACCTGAAACTGGAAAACTGCGATATTCAATCCCAACTTTCTTTGGCGAACAGTTCTGTTTCTCAATGTACTTATTTGGAAGACCTTAAAACAGCTAAGAGTGAAGGCATTGATCTGTATAGATTTATATCTGCCCGCTTTTACACTAACGTGCCAGAGGTTTTTGTTGGGAAAGCTAAGTTCAGATTTTTTTCACCCCGCGAATTTGCCGGATTAGTCAAACACAACTCCAGCAAAAGTATGGAGGAGCAGTATTCGAACCTAAAGCACTGGTTTCATGATACTGGTAAATTAGCTTATGAAGATATGGCGTTTTTTCATATGAGGGATGTGTCAGCTTCTGGCATTTTAACTAAGTTTTTTTTAGGCCGTGTGTTTGGTTGGGGAGTACGAATTTCCAATATAGCTTTATCATCTCTGATAGTGATTATTCTTTTTGCAGCGCTGTATTTTCTGAGCCCAAATGCACTTGCTGTGAAAGAAAGCTTTTTATTAAGTATTCAGAGTTTTAGCGGTGCCTTTTTTGGCTCCTGGGCTGCATCTTTAGATTCAAAAAATGATCTATTGTTTCTGGTGGCATTGCAAAGTTATGTTGGCGTGTTTTTTATCACAACTTTTGTCGGGGCCTACATCAGAAAATTGCTCAGGTGATAACGACTCCTGACGTTTTCTTGTCTGCCCTTTTATTAAATTTTCATGATGACCTCATGTTGTCATGTACCGGACCTTAGTCTGTTGTTTCTGATTTCGCTTTTTTTCCAGAAGGCGGAGTTGAGTTCACACAACAACAATGATCAACCGGAGGTCCAACCCGTGTTCAGTAGATTCAAATTAATTACCTTAACGACAGTAAAAAGCTGTTTAGTTTTGTTGGCTTTTTTTAACCTTAATACAGCTAATGCGGATGAATTCCCAAGCTGGGATACGGCCATTACCGCCTATAACGAAGGCCAGGTCAGAAAATTTCACCCTACTTTTGATTTTGACTCGGATGGCTGTTATCCGGGCACCCCATTTCACCGCTATGGATCCTTACGCCAGAACCCGGGTTTAGCAGCAACATCCAGTTATTATGGTGGCTGTCGTGATGCAGGCTGGGGTAATACCGCCAATACCATTCACAGACAGTTATGCCAGCAAGGTACGGATGGCTGGGAGCGTTGTGCGCATTTTTATGAGCTGTATTTTGAGAAAGATCAGGCGGTGCACTTCACCTTTTTAGGTGGCCATCGTCATGATGTGGAAACTGTGATTGTCTGGACTCTGAAAGGTCATAATCAGGAATTTGTCAGCCATGTATCCACCAGTGCTCATGGTAACTTTGATACCCGAGCTATGAACACCTTACAGCAACACAATGGTCATCCGCTGGTGGTGTATCACAAACACGGCATCCGCACCCATGCCTTTCGGTTTGCCAATGCAACGGATAAAGCCAATGTGGAGTTTCTGGGCAACTGGGGCGAGTTTTATGCGCCTAATATTATCAGCCACTACCGTGCTGTAGCTGTGTGGGACTCGAATGAACGCAGCCGCCATGAGCGCAATACGCAATACCGCATCGCGCTGGAGCAATCGAACTTTGGTTCAGCCAGCTTTAAAACCCGGAATGATGCCTTGATCATGGATCAGGCGAATAACAATGTGCCTCGTTCTGATGCGTTGTGGGTCAACATCTGGTTTAACTGGGATGATATTGCCACCACCAAAGCCAAAGAGTTACAGGCAAACTACCCCGGTATTTATCAGGAGATTAAAGACAGCTACTGATGATCCGTCCTCTTCTGCGTGCTGCAGTCTGACTGCAGCACTTTGTTTTCATTCCGTTATTTTTGCTTGGCTGTAATTCACAGCCGTGGTACTGGTATGTTATAACGCAGTTAACATCAAATACCAGCAAGGAGACTGACGTGGCTTTTAGCGAACAGGAAAAAACCGCTTTATTGCAGCTAAAAGGCGTAGGCCCTGCTGTGATCCAACGCTTTGAGCAAATTGGTCTGGATTCTTTTGAAAAACTGGCCAGCCACAGTGCTGCCGAAATTGCTGAACGGGTGGCCTCTATGCTCAGAACCAGCTGCTGGAAAAACAGTCCACAGGCTTTGGCTGCTATTGAAGCTGCCATTCAAGGTTCAGCTCAGGCTTTGTAATAAAACATTCAGGAGGCGGATATGGATAACATCTGGGCGGGAGTGGCAATCTTGATAGTGGCAGGTGCTTTGCCCTGTATTATTTCTGGTTATCTGATCGCAGTGAAACAGCAGCGCCATCTGATAGCAGGCTGGAATGAGAGTAAAATAAGCAATCCGGTAGCTTATGCAAGGTTAGTTGGCTTTAGTGTACTGCTATTGGGTGTGGCCATTATGTTGATTGCTGCTGGCCTGGCTTTGCAACTACTGACAGAAAACCAAATGGTTATTTCCCTGTTGGCTGTTTCCGTCTTACCTGTCCTTGCTGCCATCCTGGCTTATTTCCGCTATCACAAAGCTTAAGTTTCAGTTCAGCAGGGGCTGTTAGTCTCAAAGACTGGTGTGATATTTAATCGCACTCAACCGTCTTGAAGAAGGAAACTGAAATGACGCTTACATCAATTATTTTTCCAAATCAGTTGTTTACACCTCTGACTTTGGCACTTTTAATAACAGTTACTCCTGTTGTTGCTCAGACACAAGCCAGTTGCAGTGCTTTAAAAGGCTGTGAACAAAAAATTTGTCAGATAGAAACCCAGCTTAATCTGGCGAAACAAACAGGTGATAACAGTCAGGTGACGGGTTTGCAAATGGCTTTGGATAACGCCAGAACCCACTGCAGTGACAATAAATTAAAAGATGATTTAACAAAGCAGCTTGCTGATGCGAATAAAGATTTGGTGAAGTATCAGGCCGATCTGCAGCAAGCAGAGCAGGATGGCAAAAAAGATAAAGTAGTGAAATACCGTAAAAAGCTGGAAGAAACCAGCACTGAGATCAACAGGTTAAAAGACCAGTTAAGGCATTTGGAACAATTGCCGCTATGACTTCAGGCTCTAAGTGTGGCGCTAAGGCACCACACTCAGAGAGGTTAATTCGCCTGTTTGCATATTCAATAGAAAATCTCCATTGGGTGGGCCTTGTAAAAACCCTTGGATGATCTGAAATAAGCTGGCAAATTTGTTGTGGCAATACTGGGGCAGGGTCCAGTTTGCCCAGTTCTGAGCCTGGGGGCTTGTGGTTGTTTGCTGCAACAGAGCGGTAAAAAAGCCATAGTGCTGCAGGCGCTGTGCAGAAATATCAGCTAAAGCCAGTTCACCGGCATTTTGTAAGCGGTAAAAATCCAGTACTAAATCAAAGCCTGTCCAGTGGGCTAAGTCTTCCAGTTTTAAACCCGCTGTGGCAGCCTTAGTTTTTGCCTTTTGTCTGGCTTTTTGCCATTCAGGGCTTTGACTCAATTGCTGCAACATAGCTGGGGAAAATTCCTCCAGAGTGACACTGCTGTTGAGCTCTGAGAGCACTAACATTTGTTCGCCATTTAAACTCAGCAGTAACTGCCTCAGTTCGTCCGGCCAGTCGTCAGGCAAAAAGCGTAAGCGGGTTAGTTCGCGTAAATGGCCATTGGCAAAATCACGATAGCTTTTCGACTGCAAAATGCTGAGATCCCATAATGGCATTTTGTCCTCTTTTAACTGCAACCACTCTTTTTGGTAATGCTCAAACAGTTGATCAAAACCCGGTACCTGCTCCAGTACTATGGTTTGCACCTTGACTTGCTCTTTGCTGACCAGTGTCAGCAATTTATAGGCGGGCACATAAGCGGCTAAAGAAGGGGCCTGTATATTGATTAAGCTATTGCCGCTGTTCGACTTCACCACTGCCGTATTATTTAAATGCATATGACCCCCTATATGCAGCTGTACGCCTAAATCAGCTAATTGATGGCTGATTTGTTGCTGTGGGCTACGTGATAGCTGGCCACGTTTTTCACCTAACAATGTGGCTATCTGCGTTGTCTGGCCCTGATAAAACTCAATCATCGGATAATGGCTAAAAGTGATCAGGGTTTTGCCCTGAGCTTTGGCACGTTCAGCCACATGTTTCACCCACTGCATCACAGCAGGTTTATAGTCAAACATAGCGTTGTAACCGGCATTACCTGAGCCTTCAAAAGCTGCAGCTTGACGGCCTTTGCCCTGATCATTTGCTTTAGGTTTATACACATTGGCATCTATGGCCAGCAACCAGAGGCCCTGAACAGGCTCCACCAGATAACTGGCATCAGGAATAAACTGGCAGTGGCTGTACTCTGGTTTTTTAAAAACGCCACCAGCACCTTGCAAACAAATTTCAAACTGACGTTTGGTTAAATCTGATTGGGCCAAAGCCTGGCTGTAACTGTAATTCGTGTTTGAGTAGCTGCTAAAAGGTGTTTCCCAATACAGATCATCTGCTTTGGGGTAAAAGCCAAAATCCGACAGCTCTGTCATGAGCTCAAGGTACCCCAGCTCTTTTACCTCTTCAGTGCAAATCACGTTTTTATCTTTGCCAGCACAAGGTTCAGAGCCAGGGCTATAAATAGCTAAAGGCCTGCCATCAGCTCCTAAGTAGTCAGGTTTACCTGCGCTTTGGGCATAAGGCCGTACCGGGTCGTGATTGCCCAAGGTCAGTAAAAACTTCAGGCCATGAGTGCTGCTGTAATGCTGCAGTATTTGTTTTAGTCCTCGTATATGGGCAGTCTGGCCGTCGTCGCTGAAATCACCCGGCAATACCACCAGTTTGATATGACGGCGTACCAGATCGTCTAAAGCTGCACGCAACGCAAAGTAGTTTTCGTTAAAAAGCCGGGTGGATTTCAATTGAGCGGCCATAGTGCGGATAGTAGCTGCTTTGCCTGTGGCTTGGCTGTGCAGGCCTTTGAAGCTGTTGTCAGGAAATTGGGCGTACACGTCGTGAAAATGCACATCAGGTAAAAAGGCTATTTGTACTGGCGCGCTTACCGGGGTTGCCAGCGCTGGTAAACCAAACAAAGCTAATACCAAGCCAAAACAAAGGGTTTTCATCAGTGGTGCTTTCCTTGAAATGCTAATAAAAAAGCCACAGCGATACTGTGGCCTCTTGCCTATGCCCAAAGTAATTGGAGTTGCAGTTAGGCGACAAGTGCGTGAGACCCCAGGAGCATAGTTTACCTATGTGACTGGGGCGAGGGCACGCAGGTAACAACGCTGCAGCTTCAAGAACGAAGGGTAAATCCCCTAAGTTTAAAAGTCAGCACGCAGACCTAAGCTTACTCTTCTGCCTGAAAACTCATTCATCACAGGAAAAGCCGGATCCATGGTGTAACCGCTGGTTTCTTCGTCTGTGATATTGATGCCTTTTAAGCTCAGTTTGACGTTATCCGTCAGCTGGTAACCTAAAGCTATGTCGGTTTGGCCATAAGCGTCACGGTACACAGGGTACATATTCAGGTGAATGTACTCGACGTATTTGTCTTTGTAGTTGTAAGACAGACGGGCATCAAAGATATCGTTTTCGTAATAGAGCGTAAAGTTGTAGGTTGTATCCGCTAAACCTTCTGGTGGTGTCGGAATATCCAGGTCAGAAGCACCGGTTAAGCTGTTGTCCAGCATAGTGTAGTTGGCGTTAATACCAAAACCTTCCAGTGAGTCGCTGAGCATAGTTAAAGGCAACTGGGCTATCAGCTCCAGACCTGTCACTTTGTACGAACCTTCGGCATTCACTGGCTGGAACACTTCAAAATCGTAATAACCGTCTAATGAGCCGTCGGCGTTACGTTTTTCTACGTCTTCCACTATGCCGGTCAGCTCTTGACGTACTACACCTTCAATATCTTTCCAGAAGTAAGAAGCTGCCAGAATACCGCCGTTTTCCATATACCATTCAAGACCGGTTTCCCATTGCCTGGCTGTGGTTGGTTTCAGACCTGGGTTACCGTCGACAAAACGGAAACCACTCCAACTGACAGTACGTTTGTAGGCAATATCACCCAGGGCAGGGCGCATTAAGGTTTCTGATGCAGCTGTACGCCAAATCACATCTTCAGCCACTTCAACTGTCAGGTTAAAGCTGGGTAACAGGTCGTTGTAGCTGCCGTCTGCTGACACTGGATCTTCAGTGTAACCTGTAGTGCCATCTTCGTTTTGAATTGGGTGGTAACCAAAAGAGGTCACTGCAGTGTCTACTGCACGTACACCAGCGTTTAACCTGGCTGGCAAGTTACCTAACTCAAAATCAAAGTTCGTCATGGCATACAAAGCTGTCACTTCTTCATCAACACGGTAGTACTGATTATCCTGAAACGGAGTGAAGAAACCGGCATAGCGGAAGGTGCTGCGGGCATAATCGTTGGACACCTGCATCCAGTTCAGATCTTTGGCTTTGTAACCACCGCCAGAGGCGATATCAGTCACATAACCCAGTTCACTGTCCTGTAATGTACGGGTATTTACCCAGGAGCTGTTGCCTGCTGAAGGGCCCTGAATTTTTATCTCACCAAAGTTACGCTCTTTGGATTTGTCGGTATAACGCAGACCAAACTGCACGCTGCTCAGCGCTGGTAGCATGGATAATTCCAACTCTTTTTTGAAGTCGAGCTGAGCGGCATATTTGTCGTCCTGCACTTCTTCCAGTTGGGTTTCATAAGCTTCAAACAGGTATTTGTCGGCTGCGTTGTACATATCTATGCTGTTTGGGTTGGCACTTTTGACGGTTTCACCGCCATTGGCAGTCCAGCGGCTGCGGGATGGAGCATAAGCCACGTGTTTCAGGTTGGCGTAGTCCGCTGTTTTTTCTGCACCTGAGTAACCTGCTAATGCATTGATATCCCAGCCGTTGACCAGCCAGTCCATAGTGGCACTGTACTGAGTGAAATCAGTTTCGTTGATACGTTCTTTGCTTAAAAATTCGTGCTGAGTGGCGGTGTAAGACACGTCAGTCAGAACCACCATACCGTAGTCAGCCAGGGTGGTATCGTCGTAGGCATGAATAGTTTCCAGCGTACTGCGGCTTGATGCAGTGTAAGCTGCCGCATCGTATTCATCTTCAGTGTTGTCATAACCACCTAACATGGCATCAAAAGTCAGACTGAAGCTTGAACTTGGTTTGTATTGCACTGAGGCTGTGCTGCCCCATTTATCCTGCTCGCTCTGGAAAACGCGGTCACCCACTTTGTCCTGGAAAATAATACGGCTGGTTTGGTCTTTATCTTTGAAATCACTGACAATTACGCCTGCATCACGTTCCAGTACTGCAGCAGCCTGAGTTGAGCGTGGTGCTGAAGCTTCAAGGAAACGGCCCATAGGACGGAAGTTGATCCCAGAGTTGGAATCTGTTCTGTTACTGCGCTCTGCTTTAGAGAAAGACACTAACGCGCCCCAATCACCCATGGTGTCGCTGGCGAGAAAGGAGAATTTAGGATCGGTTTTTTCTGAAATCGAGTTATGAGCGCCTTCTGCAGAGACCACAAATTGTGCTGAGCTGTAATCAAAAGGTTTGGCTGTACCAATTTGCACTGAGCCTGCAATACCACCTTCTTCATCGGCAGCAGTAGGAGATTTTTGCACAGTCACACTTTGAATAATTTCAGAGGCAAAAATATCAAACTCAACATCACGACCACCACTGCCAGAGGCTGTAGCCAGGTTGTTGATCGACACATGAGTAAATTCAGAAGGGAGGCTTCGCACGTTCACTTTGCTGCCCAAACCTTTGTTTCGCTCAATAGTGACACCAGGCATACGTTGCAATGCTTCTGCCAGGTTTTGTTCAGGGAAATCGGCAATGTCGGTGGCTACAATAGAATCAGAAAAACCAATGTTCTCTTTTTTCATATCAACGGCTTGTTCCAGACTTTTACTGTAGGTGCCTTTTACTGCTATGACTTCTACTTTCTGCTCGCTTTCTGCCATTTGTGCGTAGGCAGGTAAACTGATGGCTGAACCCAACAGCAATTGACCTACAGCCAGGCTTAAGGCTGTGCGTTTTGACACAAGTTGATGACGGTATTGATTCTGATGTTTCATTCCCAAACCCTTAGCTGAAGTTTTTGTATTTTCGTCACCACAGTGTTTTTCGGATGGACAGCTGCGGTGTGCAACGACGGGCGAGGTTACAGAGCGACTATGATGTTTTTATTTCAGTTTTAATCAGGCGCTAAGTTGGCATCGTGAATAAAAAGAGAGAAAACGGTGGCGGAGCCTGATGGATAGAAATTGCGGAATGTAACCGATTTCATTGGGCTGTTTTTGGCGTGTGAGGCAGAAGTTATTTTAAATCATGAGCTTATGCTAAATTTCTGTATTTTTTCTAAGTGCTGACCTGATGAGCCGTTTTGTGATTTTCAGTGACACTATGGCTGCGGCAAAAGTCTTTGTTGGTTTTGAGAAAAGGCGATAAAACAGCATTTATTTGCGATTAAGGTTGCAACTTTATTTGTACAGTGTTGTTTCTTTTTCAGGCTGCCGTGTTAACAAATTAAAAGTTGTGCCTGTCAGCTTGTCGGGTGCAGTATATAAACAGACAAAGAAACAGAGCGTTCCTTGAGAAGCACCTGCTGCGTTTTTTAATTTACCGGAGAGCTGCATTCCATGAGTTACCAGGCCATTAATTTTAAAGACAAGTTTGCTAAGTTTGACAACCACTGGTCGCCGCGGGTGATTGCTCAAATGAACGACTACCAGTTTAAGCTGGTAAAAGTGCAGGGGGAGTTTGTCTGGCACCATCATCCGGATACAGATGAAGTGTTTATTGTGATAAGCGGTGTGCTGGATATTGAATTTGAAGATGGAAAAGTGACCTTGCAAGCCGGAGAAATGTTTGTAGTGCCCAAAGGCGTCAAACATAAACCAGTGGCGCAAGAAGAGTGTCAGATCCTGTTGGTAGAACCTGAAGGAGTGGTGAATACAGGGGATACCCAAAGTACACTGACAGCTCAGAATGATGTATGGATTTAAACGGGCCGGATTTTACCAAACAGCGACAAAAGCAGCTTTTTCCTAAGGCCACTGTTTGGTAGAGCACAGTTTTGTATCAGCGCTTTAACGCCTCTTCAATCACCTGACCATTTTGTTTATAAATCACGCCGTCTTTCATCACTAAGTCGACATGGCGCAGCAGGTTCATGTATTTCAGTACGTCACCTTTGACTGTGATGATGTCGGCCACTTTGCCCGGTGTTACTGAACCATATTTATCTTCAACACCCATCATGACGGCTGGCCAGTAAGTGGCAGCTCTGATCGTTTCTATGGGGTCAAAACCAAAATCATCTACCCACACCGCCATTTCGTGCCAGGTGGTCTGGCAATGAAATTTCATCGGAATACCCACATCTGTGCCTATCAGCATCACTACACCAGTTTCTTTTAACTGTTCAATTTTACGTTTTAAGGTGGGTTTACGCAGTGGCACCAATTGGGTATAGCCTAAATGGCCTGGTTTTTTAATAGATTGCTGAATATCGGCAATAGTGTCTGGTTTTAAGCCTCTGTGCCAGCAGCTGTTGTCCAGATGTTCAGGATTTTTTACCCTGTCCTGATAACTCCATAAGCCTTCGACGGTCGGAGTCCAGAATAACAAGCCTTTAAACATACCAGTACCTGTGCGCTCTTTAATAGCAGTCAGCACATCTTCGGGATAACCAGGTGCAGTAGTCAGGCCTGTGTGTTCAAAGTTATCAACGCCAATTTCTAAGCCCCGACGAATTTCGTTGGGTTTATGCGAATGTGCTACTACTTTTAAGCCCCGTTTGTGTGCTTGTACTACTATGGCTTGTGCCACTTCACGTGGCATATCGTCCTGATCAATGAGTTTGATGATATCCATACCGGCGTCGGCCAGTTGATTGACCTTTTTCATTGCATCGGCTTTATCTTTGACGGCCCAGCGGTAACTTTTTTCCCAATCCCTGACTTGCCACTGTAAAAAGGGGCCTGAGGCATACAAAGTGGGGCCGGGGATTTGATTGGCCGCCAGTTTAGCTTTAATAACTTGAGTGTCTTCCAGCGGAGCGCCTAAATCACGCACGCTGGTAATACCCGCCAGCAGCAACTGCACTAAGCTTGCCGGCATAATTTCGTCGGCAAAACGGTGTTTATAGTTCGCTTGCCAATGCACATAATTGGCATGCCCTGTCAGCTGGATATGTGCATGATTTTCCCACAAGCCAGGCAGCACATCCTGACCTTCGGTAGATACGATGTTGTAGTCTGGCGGCACCTGGAGTGTATCAACTGAGCCCACCTGTTGAATGATGCCTTTGTCTATCAGGATCACGCTGTTGTGGATTAGATTTTCGGCTGTGCCATCTATTAAACGGCCTCCAACCAGAGCAATTTTTTCGGCAGAAGCACTCAGGCTTACGCCAGATAAAATGACGCTAACTAACAGTGAAGTAACAGTTTTTTTCATAGGGTAGCCGGATTGTTGTAATTATAGTCAATTGAAAGTAACTGCTGGGTTGGGGGATTGCAATGCAGCTTAACCTGTATTGCTGGAGGTTGAGCTGTGCTGCGTTTTTGCCAGTCAGCGCAGCTATAACTGCCATATATGTTTCCTTACAGTTTCTTACGCTTTGCCAGTTTCAGATGAGTCAGACTGGATACTGTATTTTCTGGCTAAGGACTCTAAAAAAGATGAACGATCAACGATTTAAATTTCACCGCTTGGTACTGGTTGCTGTTGCCAGTTTGTATATTTTGGTCTTATTGGTGTTTGAGCATTTGAACGGCGGTGTGGTTAGCCATCACCTATTACAACGGGGCGATTTGCCTGCTATTTCAAACTGGTGGGGAGCTTTATTGTTGCCAGTGCTAAGCTGGTTCCTGACAGGTTTTATCTACAAAAGAGTAGGGAGTTCATATCCTGCCAATATAGTGGCAGGATTGATCATGGCTTTGCTGTTTGGGGCGGCACTTTCAGTGTTGTTTCAACAAGGGCAGCATCAAATCCTGCCTTATATGATGCTGAGTTTGCCTTTTTTTGCCTTGCTGTTTCCGCTCTATCGTGCCGAATATTTGCTGGGTTTTGTGCTGGCAATGAGCTACTGCTTTGGCGCCGTACTGCCAACAATAATAGGTACTTTGGTGGTCTTGATGTCTTTTGTATTACATAAAACCTTAAGGCCTTTGCTTTGTTATCTGTGGTCGGTACTGACGCGACCCAATACAACTGCCTGATAAAGCTGGGTGCTTGTTATGAAAAGCGCTGCATTTTGTCTCATGATCTGTGTGATCCACTGCATTTGTAGCTGGGTAACTGAGCAATGCATTATAAATTATTCTTTAATAAGACTTTTTATACACAGGCTTTTCGATAAAAGGCGTTTTGATGAACAGGATAATGGGCATGAAAAACAAAATTACAGCTCTGGTATTAGCTGCCTTGGTAACTATTTCTACTGCTTTTGCTACTGAGTTTACACAAGGCCGGCAGTTGCAGTCGGCGAATGACTTTTCTGTTTTGACGTCGCGTGAACGGGTGGGTATTGAAAATCGCATTCTGACTGAACGGCTGGAACAGTTGTTACCACAGCTGATGGCCGAAACCCAACTGGATATGTGGCTGGTGATCAACCGCGAATACAGCGAAGACCCTGTGTATTTTACCTTGGTGCCACAGCCCACTTTTGCTGCCCGACGCACCACCATGCTGGTGTTTTATCGTAAAGCCGATGGTTCTGTCGAACTGTTGTCTGTCAACCGTTATCCCTTTGGCGCACCTTATACCTCAGCCTGGTCAGGCGGTGATTTAACAGAGCAGTGGCAGGCCTTAGCTAAGGTTATTACAGAACGCAATCCAAAACGTATCGGCATCAACGTATCTGCAGACTGGGCTGTGGCTGATGGTTTAACCAAAGCCATGCATCAGTTGTTGCTGGATGTGTTACCAACAGACTACGCCAGCCGTTTAGTCAGTGCAGAGCCTTTAGTAGTGCGCTGGATGGAGCAACGCACGGCCTCAGAATTAGAGCTTTACCCTCATATTGTCAGTTTGGCCCGTGCCGTTATTGCCGAAGCTTTCAGCACCAAAGTTATTACTCCGGGTGTGACCAGCACAGAAGATGTGGCCTGGTATATTCGTCAGCGTTTTGAAGCTTTAGGTTTGCCCATATGGTTTATGCCTGATGTGAATAGCCAGCGTCCGGGCGATGACTGTAAAGCGGATTCACCTTTTTGTGGTAAAAGCAGGGTGATCCACAGAGGAGATGTGCTGCACACAGATGTGGGCATTTGTTACCTGAAACTCTGCACTGACACCCAGGAAATGGCTTATGTACTCAAAGCCGATGAACAGGATGCACCCGCAGGTCTTATCAAAGCGCTGGCCACAGGCAATCAGTGGCAGGATAACTTAACCCGTCAGTTTAAAACGGGCCGCACTGGTAACGAAATTCTTGCCGCTACCATCAAAGAGAGCAAAAAACAGGGCATGATCAGCAGTACTTACACTCATCCTTTAGGCTTTGTTGGCCATGCACCTGGTCCAACTATTGGCATGTGGGACAATCAGGGGCCGAGTTCTGAAGGTGGAAACTGGCCTTTGTATGCCAATACAGCTTATGCCATTGAAGGCAATATCAAACAGCAAGTGCCTGAGTGGAATGGGCAGTATGTACAAATTAAGCTGGAACAAAGCGCTTATTTTGATGGCAAGCAGGTGATTTATCTGGCCGGGCGTCAAACCAAATGGCATCTGGTGCGTTAGTCAAGCCGCTGGTCTATCGACTATCGGCTAATGTCCAACTGACTGCGCTCATGTTATGGTAAAAACTGCCTA
Source organism: Rheinheimera sp. A13L (assembly GCF_000217935.1). Lineage (GTDB taxonomy): Bacteria > Pseudomonadota > Gammaproteobacteria > Enterobacterales > Alteromonadaceae > Pararheinheimera. Next base: position 286,379 of record NZ_AFHI01000012.1, on the reverse strand, counting down.
TACCAGAGCGCCGCGCTGACGGCCGCCAACACGCCTGTAAGATTAAAAGGAACCTGTCCCTATGCTTATCTTTTTTGTCAGTATTGCCATACTTATTCTTGGCTACAAATTCTATAGTCCCTTTGTTGAAAAACAGGCGGGTATCAATCCAAATGCTGTTACACCCCAAGAACGTTTTAGCGAGGGTGTGGATTACGTTGCTATCAGTCCGGTAAAAGCCTTTTTAATTCAGTTTTTAAATGTGGCAGGGGTTGGGCCCATCTTTGGACCTATACTCGGCGCTGTGTATGGTCCTGTAGCTTTGGTGTGGATTGTTATAGGTAATATTATCGGTGGTGCAGTGCACGACTACTTTTCCGGTGTAATGAGTATCAAAGAAGACGGTAAAAGTTTACCTGAAATAGCAGGCCATTATTACAACGTGGTTTTTAAAGGCGTGATGCTGGTCTTTACCGCCATGCTGCTGTTTTTTGTTGGCGTGGTATTTATTATGAGTCCGGCCGGGCTTTTAAGTAATTTATCCTACTTTGAAGGTACTTTTTTAGCAGGCAATACCTTTTGGGTGCTGGTTATTTTAGCCTACTACTTTTTAGCGACTTTGCTGCCCATCGACAAAATCATTACCAAGTTATATCCGGCTTTTGGTGTACTGATGATCGTCATGACCACCTTAATAGCGGGCGCGTTATTACTGGATGCACCTAACTTACCGCAGGTTGCTGATATTTTTGCTTATTTTGATGGCCACCATGAACATGATTTTTTAACGCCAAATCCTGATGGCGTCCCAATCTGGCCTTTGCTGTTTTTAACTATTACCTGTGGTGCTATCAGTGGTTTTCACTCCACTCAGGCCCCTATTATTGCCCGCTGTTTAACCAATGAAAAATACGTCAGGCCTGTGTATTACGGTGCCATGATGTGTGAAGGCATAGTAGCTTGTGTCTGGGCTTTGGCTGGTATTGCGGCTTTTCCGGGCGGTTATGTGGAGTTAAAAGCTATGCTGGCTCAGGGTGGACCAGGCTTAGTGGTGAATCATATAGCCACAGGTTATCTTGGTGTTTTTGGTGGTGTGATGGCCATTCTGGCTGTTGCAGTATTTCCAATTACCTCAGGGGATACCGCCTTCCGCTCTTTACGTCTGACCATAGTGGATGCTTTTAGTATTCCGCAAAGCCTGCGTAACAGAATGCTGTTGTCTGTGCCCATTCTGACCATAGCTTACTTTATGACGCTGTTAGATTTCTCCTTGATTTGGCGTTATTTTGCGTTCTCTAATATGTTGTTATCCACCAGCGTATTGTGGCTGGCTACCAAGTATTTATTTGACCGAGGTACTTTACACTGGATTGCCAGCATTCCGGCCGTGATTGGCACCAGCATGACTGTGGCTTATATAGCAACAGCAGGTATTGGTCTGAACTTACCGGTCGAGTACAGCAAACCTATAGGGGTGATAGTGGCGGTCATAGGTTTGATTGGACTGGTGATGGCACACAACAAACAAAGATTGATCAGATCAAATAGTTAGTCAGGCTCATAGTGAACCCGGGTAACCGGGTTCACTGCTTCAGTTGTTTTCTCCCTTTGGTTAAGTTCTGATTTTATCAATTGAAACACTAACTTCAGCTAAGGTTCAGGCTGGCACAGCTAATACTGTGCTCAGGCAGGGCTTTGCCGCAGCATATTTTTAGTGGTTAGCCCGTTGTTTTTTCATCAAATACAGAGGGATTACCTATGGCTAATGGAACAAATTCGTTATTAAAACTGGTTGGTTTAGTTTTGCTGGTACTGGGCGTTGGTTTGGCGTATTGGGGCTTTCAACTGTCAGATTCGGTGCAATCGCAGCTGACAGAAGTAGTGACTGGTGCCGAAACCGACAAAGTCATGCAGTTTTATATAGGTGGTGCCATCAGTTTTGTGGCCGGTCTTTTTTTAACTCTGAAGCGCTAAACAACCTAAAGGACTCACTATGAGCTTAACCGGATTATTAGTATTTCTTGCCATTGGCGCCACAGCAGGCTGGCTTGGTGGCCTCATCATGAAAGGTAGTGGTTTTGGCCTGCTGGGTAATATTATAGTGGGCATAATTGGTGCTGTAATAGGTGGCTTCTTATTTGCAGCTCTGGGGATCGGCATCAGTGGTTTAGTGGGTTCTATAGTGACAGCTACAGCCGGTGCTGTGGTGTTGCTTTTTATTGCGAGTCTGATCCGACGAGCCTGAGGCTCGTTGTTTCTTTTTACCCCGGTTTTCCTCTGGTTCTTCTGCGTCAAATTCTATATATTTTTAAACAAATACAGCTTTTTACGTTAACTTCCTATGCATATCCAACTTGATGACCTGACTGGCTCTGAAATAGCGGCGTTGCTGCAAGAGCATTTAACAGACATGAATGCAGTATCACCGCCAGAAAGTAAACATGCGCTGGATCTGGCGGGTTTAAAAGCCAGAGACATCAGTTTCTGGACTTTATGGCAACAGCAGCAACTGGCGGGTTGTGTGGCGTTGAAACAACTGGACTCAGGGCAGGGCGAAATTAAGTCGATGCGAAGTGCCAATGCTTTTCGCGGTCAGGGCATAGGGAAGTTGTTGTTGCAGCATGTGATCAACGAAGCGAAAAACCGTGGTTATCAGCAGTTGTATCTGGAGACAGGTGCTATGGATTATTTCGCCCCAGCCCGTTTTTTATATCGCAGTTTTGGTTTTGAAGCTTGTGGTCCTTTTGCACAGTATAAGGAGGATCCTAACTCCGTTTTTATGCGGCTGCAGTTATAAGTTATATTGTTGTTTGCACACTAAACAGCCGAATAAATAGCTTTTTATTTTGTATTAATCTATCGGTACGCTGGCACACAGACGCCTGTTCTTCGTTATGAGAAAACCTGTATAGCTGAATGTAATGAACACCTCAGCTTTAACTACAGGAATATAAAAACTATGAACAGCTATCAGGCTACAAGGAATGAGCAAGTTATAGGACAGCAAAGTACTGCTCTGAATTTGTCATCTACGACACAAACAAATACCCCATTTTTTCGTTTTAAGCCTTTGGTTTTGAGCGTTTTAACTGTACTTATGCTACCTGCCGCTCATGCAATGGATTACAGCAATTTTAAAGAAAATGGCTGGTCTGTGGGTATGAACGTAGGTAAATCTATTGCCGGAATAGAGCAGGACACTATACGCACTGACTTAGAAAACCAGGGCTTTAATGTGAATTCTGTGTCGGAAGACAGTCGCAGTGAAGGTTACAAAATTTTTGTCGGCTATAAGTTTAACCCTTATCTGGCTGTAGAAGGCGGCTACTTTAATATTGGTGGTTTTCATGCCCTGGCAAACACAACACCAGTGACCGACTTCCGCGGAAAAACCAAGCTGTTGGGCTGGAATCTTGATTTGGTCGGTATTATGCCTTTCACAGAGGATTTCTCTGGTTTTGCCCGTATTGGTGTCACCCAAAATGACACTTCAAATAGTTACAGCAGTAATGGTTTGGTTGATGTCACTGGTTACAATGAAGATGGCAGCTATACAAAAAACAAATACGGTCTGGGTCTGCAATACAACATTTCACCTATTCTGAGTGTACGCTTAGAAGCTGAGCGTTATCGTTTAGACGATTTAATTGCTCACAGCGGTAATATTGATATGTATTCTTTAGGGTTAATGCTTCGTTTTGGTGAAACTGAACCTACTTATGCAGCGACTCCTGCTCCAGAACCTGTTCGACGTGCTGAAGCTGTTGCTGTAGCACCAACTGCAGTGGCATCTGAACCTACAGTACTGGAACTGGAAGACGTTCATTTTAATTTTGATACTTCAGAGTTAAATGACGAAACAAAAACGATTTTGCGCGAGCATGTTCAGACATTAAAAGCTAACCCACAAGCCAAGGTGCGTATTGCGGGTTACACTTCTGCCAGCGGCACAGCTGAATACAATCAGGCATTAAGTGAGCGTCGGGCTCAGTCCATTAAAGCTTTTTTGATCCTCGAAGGTGTAGATGCCAACAGATTTAAAACCATAGGTTTTGGTCAAAGAAATCCTGCGGAATATGAAGCGAATCCGGCAGTTTTACGCTCAGATGCAGCGAAAGCCAATATGCGTGGTTTGTTTGAAATTATTGTTGAGTAAAGTGAATTCATTCTAATAAAAAGCAGCCTTAAATCGGCTGCTTTTTTTATTTTACAGCCCCGCCCAAACTGATTAACCGGCAGTTCGATAAAGAGGGGGAACACTTTTACTTTAAGTAGTATTTGCTCTAAAAACCTCTGTTTTTAAATAACTTTTTAGATCTGACCACAGGCCGGTTCAGCAGGTTGTTCCGGATACTTCAAATATAAGAATCTATCTGTGCGATAGCACACAGACGGGCTTGGTTTGCTATGAGAAAAGCTATCCAGCTGAAAAGTGTTTTACGCATCAGCGTTAACTAAAAGAAAGGATAGTCATCATGGTTGGAAATCAAAAAATGCAGCTTAACATCTGCTACAGGTGGCTATTAAGCCTGCTTGTGCTGTTATTTATTGCTGGTTGTAATAGCGATAAAGACCCCATTCTTGGACTTGAGCCTGTAGACGGGCTCCAGTCCATTTTAATATCCCCGGAAAATCCTACTCTGGCTGCGGGCTTAACTCAGCAATTTACCGTCCTTGGAGTCTATGCAAATGGCACTTCGCTGGATATCAGTGACAAAGTGATCTGGAGCTCAGCTACTGTTGCTGTCTCAACTATAAACAGTCAGGGACTGGCGACTGCACTGCAGCCTGGTACCTCTGTTATTGCGGCCTCTTTTGCCGGCAAATCGGCCAATACTCAGTTAACTGTTACCAGTGCAGTTTTAACCAGTATCAGTATCAGCCCGCTGGACGCCAGTGTAGCCGATGGTTTAACCACTCAATTTATTGCAACAGGGGTTTATTCCGACGGCACTACGGAAAACATCAGTAGTGTTGTGAACTGGTTATCCAGTGATACATCTATAGCTGTGATGAACCCGAGTCAAACGGCTTCAAGTGGTTTAGCTACAGCTGTGGCTCCTGGTAATACAGAAATCAGCGCTACTCTGGGTGCTTTGTCTGCCTCAACCCGTCTGACGGTGACTGATGCGATACTGATGTCTATACAGCTGACTCCGGTAAACGCTAATTTGTTTGTTGGCGTCAGTCGGCAGTTCAGTGCAACAGGTGTTTATTCAGATGGTACCTCACAGGATATCAGCGCTTTAGTCAGTTGGGATTCCAGTGCTCAGGCCACTGCGACTATTGATTCTACTTCAGGTGCAAATCATGGTTTAGCTTCAGGACTTGCTGCTGGTGCCACTCAAATCAGCGCAACCTTAGGCACAGTGTCTGCTGAAACCACGCTAACGGTTAATGCTGCAACGTTAAGCAGCATTGTGGTAACTCCCCTTATTTCCACTGTAACAACGGGTTTATCGCGTCAGTTTGTTGCTACAGCTAACTATGCAGATGGCAGCTCCTTTGATGTCAGCCGCTCTGTGGTTTGGGCCTCCGCTGATACTCAGATAGCGACTATGAACGCTAATGGTGCTGTGAATAGTGGTTTGGCTACAGGTCAGGCTGCTGGCACAGTGCAAATCACTGCTACTTTAGGCTTAGTATCTGGCAGCGCCAGTTTAACTGTGAATAGTGCCACATTAACTAGTCTGGTTATTACTCCTGCACTGAGTAGTGTGGTTGCAGGCCAAAACAGACAGTTTACAGCAACAGGTGTTTATTCAGACGGTTCCTCAGAAGATCTGACGTCTTTGGTCACCTGGAGCTCATCCGACAACGCTATTGCTTTGCCTAATGCCAATATGCAGAGCAACAGCGGTTTAGTGGCAGGACTAAGTTCAGGCACAGTGCAAATTCGCGCTACTCAGGCGGCTGTATCAGCAGAAGCGACTCTGATTGTGACTGCTGCGACTTTAAGTTCTATTAGTGTGACTCCGGTGATCTCATCTGTTGCAATGGGTCTGAATCGTCAGTTTGTGGCCACAGGTATTTATTCTGATGGTTCAACACTGACTATCAGCCAGTCTGTGGTGTGGGCTTCGGCCAATACGCAGACTGCTACTATGAATGCCAATGGCAACTCAGCCAGTGGTTTAGCGACAGGGCAGGCCGCAGGTGTGGTGCAAATTAGCGCAACTCTGGGTAGCATCTCTGGTGCAGCAACACTGACAGTCACAAACGCAAGCTTAAGTAGTATCAGTGTGACGCCAGTTAACCCAAGTGTGGTGGATGGTTTAACCCGTCAGTTTAATGCAACCGGAACTTACAGCGACGGCAGTACAGCAGATCTGACTGCTGTTGCTAACTGGACATCAGGCACTATTGCCGTGGCCAGCATGAACGCCAGTCTGGCTGCAAACAGTGGCCTTGCGACCGGCTTGTCTGCTGGTACCTCGTTAATCCGTGCCAGTTTTGCCGGGTTAGACGGCAGCACCACTCTGACGGTCACAGCCGCTGCTCTGACGGCTATTGAAGTGACGCCAGAGAACGCATCAGCTGTAGTGAATGAAACTGAACGCTTCACTGCCACAGGCGTTTACACAGACGGTAGCAGGATCAATATCAGCAGCACTGTGGTATGGACGTCCAGTAATGTTGGCGTAGCCGTGATGAATGCCAATGGTCAACTGAACAGTGGTCTGGCAACAGCTATGGCTGCAGGCATCAGCACTATCACTGCCACTTTGGGCACGACACAGGATAGCGCTGTGCTGACTGTCACAGCGGCTTTAGCAAATAATCCTCAGGCTCCGGCTATGGGTGAACTGCAACGTTTTGTCATGATAGCCAGCCAGGCTATTACCACTACAGCAGGTTCTGCTGTTGCTGATGGTGATATGGCCATTCTTGATTTAGCCCGTACAGCTTACGCTGGTTTTACTCCGGGCCCAGTCGCAGGGCAGTTTACTCAACTGACCAATGGCGTGTCTTATGCACCTGATGATGTAACCCCACCTTATGTAGTGCCTGTGCCTTATGCATCTATGGTGGCCTTTATTAACCAGGTTCGCACTGATTTAGGCGTAGCTGCAACATTTTTAGCCGCTGATCCTAATCCTGCAGCTGCAACTCAGGCCTTGCCTGCCGAATTGGGTGGTCGGGTCATGACTCGTGGCGTTTATCGCACTGCAGGTAATGTCATTATCCAGCAGGGCAACCTGACGCTGGATGCACAGGGTGATCCGGATTCGGTCTTTATCTTTGTGATTACAGGCACTTTTACCACAGGTGCTCCGGGTGGGAACATTGTTCTGACCGGGGGGGCTCAGGCCCGCAATGTGTTTTGGCGGACTGGTGGTGTCACTGTATTTGGTAGCAATACCAGCTTTGCCGGCAATGTATTTGCCTGGCAACAAATCAATCTGGGTACAGGCACGGCCATCACAGGTCGTTTGTTCTCTGTGACTGAGCAAGTCACTTTAGATGCCAATGCAGTGACCAAGCCTCAATAGAGGCTTGTCAGTCGGAGATAAGGATTAATAAATGAAAAATTTAACAGAGTTAAAGGGCACAAAAGTGATGCTGGTTCTCGCCAGCAGCTTGCCTATGCTGATGTCGGCCAATGTTCAGGCTCAGGACCACTCCAGCTATGACAAAAATGGTTGGTATGTCGGGGCCAATATAGGGAAGTCTAAGGCCAGTATTGATACAGAAAGGCTTCAGACCAGTCTGGAAACCAATGGCTTCGATGTCAGTTCAATGGACGAAGACAGCGGCAACCAGGGCTACAAAGTTTATCTGGGTTACCAGTTTGGTACTTATCTGGCAGTGGAAGGCGGTTATTTTGATTTGAACGATTTTAGTTTTCTGGCGAATACCTTGCCAGTGACTGATTTCAGAGGTGAAACAGGGCTGAAAGGCTGGAATCTGGATCTGGTCGGTACCCTGCCTTTGACAGAACGTTTTTCGGCTATAGCCCGTATTGGCCTGACTCAAAACGATTCAAAAACCCGTTACAGCAGCAATGGTTTAATTAACACTGCAGCTTATAACCATGATGACAGCTACACCAAACATAAGTTGGGTGTAGGTTTGCAATATGACATATCTCCGGCTTTTACAGTGCGACTGGAAGCCGAACGTTACCGCATGGATGATCTCATCGGTAACAAAGGTGATCTGGATTTGTACTCGCTGGGGTTAGTCTACCGTTTTGGCTCAACCACCCAATCAGAACCGCAAGCAGCACCGGCTCCTGCGCAAAAAGCACAAGCAGCTGTAGTGGCACAAACTGTGGTGAAAGAGCCTGAAGTGCTGGTGCTGGAAGATGTGCATTTTAATTTTGACACTGCCGAATTAAATGACGAAACCAAAGTCATTTTACGCCAGCATGTTCAGACGTTAAAAGCCAATCCTCAGGCGCGCGTACGTATTGCAGGTTATACCTCAGCCAGCGGCAGCGCTGAATATAACCAGGCATTAAGTGAGCGTCGTGCCCAGTCCATCAAAGCTTTTTTGATAGCTGAAGGTGTGGATGCCAATCGCTTTAAAACCATAGGTTTTGGTCAAAGAAACCCTGCGGAATATGAAGCGAACCCGTCAGTTCTACGCTCTGATGCAGCAAAAGCTAATATGCGTGGTTTGTTTGAAATTATCGTTGAGTAACTAAAGTAAAAGCAGCCTTAAACGGCTGCTTTTTTATCACTGTTGTTGAAAGCCCGTGTTCTGTCAGCCGGCAATGACCTGATTTCTTCCTGCCGCTTTTGCCTGATACAAAGCCTTATCTGCTCTTTGCATCAAATGACTGAAACTGCTGTCCGCAGGATCTTGCAAAGCAACCCCTATAGAAACCGTTAATGGCAATACCAGATCAGCTGCTATAAAAGCTTCTGCCGCTATTCCCTGACGTAAACGCTCGGCTGCGGCCCGCATCTCATCGCCAGAAACATTCTGCAATAACACCACAAATTCTTCTCCGCCCTGACGAGCTGGCAGTTCTGTACTGCGGCAATGGGCTACTAACTGCGCTGCCACATACTGCAGAGCAAGATCGCCTGTGTCATGACCAAAACGGTCATTGACAGTTTTGAAATGATCGATATCAATCACAGCCACAGCTAATGGTCTTTGTGTTTTTTTTGCCTGTTCGAACCACAACAAACCTTGTTCTGTCAGTGTTCTGCGGTTCGCCAGGCCTGTTAAATAATCCGTCGCGGCGGCTTTTTCCCATTGCCTACGAATACGTTCAGAACACATCAGCAGGAAGGTGGTGGTGCCTATGACTGGCAAAATAGCGATCACCATAGGAGAGACCAGGTTAAGCCAATGCTGTTGATCAATCACCCGAAAATCTGCGTGCACTTCAGTCCAGACAAAATAACCAGCGCGGAACAGCACAAAAGCGCAGACAAAACTGAATATGGCCGCCATAACTTTTCGACTGATGGCCTGATCATGGCGTTGTTCTGACAGTAAAACCTTTACCGAGCCGGGCAGAATAAGCAACCACACAGCTGACACTATCAAAATCCGGACACCCGTATCCGGCATCACAGTGGCAAACCACAGTACTCCGGCCGTGCCGATACAAGCGGGGAGCATCAGCCAGAAGGAGGAAGGCTGAGCATAAAACTGACGTAAACTATACCAATATCCGGTAAAACCAAACATCACCAGACCATTGGCCAGAGGCAACGCCAAAGCGATAGGAATAAATTGTTGAGCAGCAAAAAGCAAACAACCACAGGCATGCAACAAGGTGGCTATACGCCAGCTGACGGCTGCGGGTCGCAATGACTCGGGCAAATCCTGATGCATCAGGCCCAGCACACCGCCGTTGGCTAACATCATCAGACTTCCAAGAATAAAAACTGTGGTGGGTTCCATACCCAAAAACTCTTTGACCTGAGGCCGGATGCTAAGTGGTTCATTATGCTGCCAAAGAGCAGGTTTAAATGCAAGTCATGGCGAACTGCGAAAACAGTGCCTGTAGTGCGACAGGCACTGGCTCAGGTTCAGATTTTATAGCGGCACACTTCTGCATTCAGTTGATCGGATAAATGCATCAATTCTTTACTGATAGCGGCAGATTGGGAGGTATCACTTGATGTTTCCTGTGCTATCACCACAATTTGATGCACATTTCGGTTAATCATCTCTGACACTGTGGTTTGTTCTTCTGCAGCGCTGGCAATCTGATTGTTCATATCATTGATCGTAGACACTGAATGCTGGATTTCCTGCAGTGCGGCATCAACTTGCTGTGCCTGCTGCACTGTATTCTGGCTATGGTGTTTGATTTCATTGATGGCCTGAACTGCCTGCTCTGCACCTTGTTGTAAGGACACTATCATTTGATTAATTTCATCTGTGCTTTTGGAGGTTCTGGCTGCCAGAGTTCGTACTTCATCAGCAACTACCGCAAAACCCCGGCCATGTTCACCAGCCCGCGCAGCTTCGATAGCAGCATTTAAGGCCAATAAGTTGGTTTGGTCAGCAATAGATCGGATCACATCCAATACAGCGCCAATGTTTCTGGAATCATCTCCTACTTTATCTATGACAGAAACACCCACTTGCACTTGTTGCTCCAGACCACCGATCACAGCTATGGCCCTGTGTAACTTGGCGTTAGCTTCATGCACCTGAGTTTCGGCATGATTGGCGGCCTGGGCAGCCTGACTGGCACTTTTTGCCACATCTTCTGCTGTGGCTGACATTTCGTTGATCGCAGTTGCCACCTGATCACTTTCGCTATGCTGCTGCGCAACACCAGCTTCTGTTTTTTGCATTAAGGCAGCTAAGTGTTCTGCCGACTGGCCCAGGCTTCGCATCGAGCTTTGTACCTGGCCGACCAAAGTGGCTACTTTGCCGGAGAACTGATTAAAAGCCTGAGCTAAAGCGCCCAATTCATGGCCTATGGAGGCATCCAGTCGTTTGGTTAAATCGGCTTCACCAGTACCTATATCCTGCATGGCCTGAACGACGCTCAGCAGAGGTTTTAAAATAGCTTTGGCAAATAAAGTACCAATAAAAATAACCAAAGCCACCAGCACCAGAGTGATCAGCGCATCCGACAGTAAATCAGCGTAAATTTGTTGTTCTGTCACTTCACGTTGCTTTTGGATCATCTGCTCCAAATCGTCAATATAAAAACCGGTCGCCAGCACCCACTCACCCTGCAGTATAGCTTTAGCCAGTTTAGGTGCTGCTACTGTGCTGCCGGGTTTAGGCCAGTTGTAGTTAATATAACCACCGCCTTTTCTGGCTGCTTCTATGTATTCTTTCACTAAAAAACGGCCTTCAGGGGATTTGCTGTCGAGAAAGTTTTTGCCTTCACGTTCCGGCTGATCAGCACTGACCATCTGGGTCCCCTGAAGGTCATAGACAAAAAAATAGTTTTTGCCATTTTCATAACGCAGGCTACGCAAAATGGCTTTTTTGCTGTTGTCATCCGCTGCTGAACTAATAGCTGTGCTGGCCATTTCCAGCAAGGTATCCAGTTGCTGTTTACGTTCTGCATATAAAGAATCGCGCAAGTGCATCACTCTGCTTTGTGCTTCCTGCTGAGCAGAAAAATAGGCTTTGCTGATCAACACCAGTGCCAGAATAAACACAGGGAAAAAAGCTAATAAAATCAGTTTGGTTCTTAAAGAAACAGAGTTCATATGGGCCTCTTGTTAAAAATGCCACTTTAGCAGCAGGTTCAGGTTGTATTCGTTGCTGCGTAAGTTGGGCTGGTCTTTGACACCAAATTTGTTCAGCCAGAACACATATTCAAAACCAAGATAGATTTTGTCTTCAATATTCAACGGTTTACTTAGCAGCCATTTCAATTGCGAGGTCATATTCAGATTGGCGTTGTGCTCCTCTGTAGCGCTGGCCCAGTCGAGAAAACCGTCGTAGAGAAATTCCTGATTAGCCAGTTCAAAGGGCAAACCCCAGGTGATGGTGGTTTGCCAGTTGTCGCTGCGTTTTTCATTGTTGCGTCGGTACAGATTCACCTGAAAATAGCGAAAAGCAGGGACCTCCAGATTAAAGCCAACACCATACAGCAGATGAGTGGCCTGACTGGACATTTCGACTGTAGTCGCAAAAGTCATATCACTGATCAAACCCCATTTCACTTCTGCCAGCCCCAATTTGCTGAAACTCCAGCGGGGGGCCCATTCGGCATAATTGGTTAAATCACCGGTATCAGGCCTGATGTGATCGAGGAAAAAAAAGCTGTCGCCCCAACTGGTAGCCGCTGCATGTTCGAAGGTATAGATATCGCGGTTATTGTCACCTAAGCGGTAATTGTTCCCCGTTAAGTAGCTGACTCTGAAATCTTGCCAAAGCACTGCGGAATGAGCCTGGATGGAGCAAAATAGTGTAGCCAGTAGCAGAGTTTTTTTCATAAAGAACTTATGACAACAGGGCAGGGTGTTTTAATACTGGCAGCAAATTGCAGAAGATCAATTAAGCGCTGGATTTTATTACATAATATCCATGCCTTGTTTTTCATGTCATCAGGTACTGGCGAGACTCGTTTCTTTCATGCATGTTTGTACAGTAGTTAAAGTGTCGGGTGAAGGTGAGTCAATTGATCAATAAGAGTAACCAAACCTCAGAAAGAGTTGAGGCTACAACATGTTATGTTGAATCATGCTGTAGCCTCGGGGTCGCTGACTTTATGACAAGGGCCTATCAGAAACGGTAACGGGCACCAATTTCAAAAGAACGTTCCGGGCCTACATAAATACCCTGACGAAGACCGCTGATATAACGTTTATCAGTCAGGTTTTTTACCGAACCAGAGATACTTAAGTTATCACTCACCTGATACTGGCTTAGTAAATCCACTACTGTATAAGCAGGTAATAAACCACCCCAAATATCGTTTGGTTTGCCAGTTGGATGTTCAATGGCAATCGTATTGGCTTCATTACCAAATTGCTCACCACGGTGGTGCAGGTTCAGCGACAAGTTTAATTGTTCCAACTGATAGTTCAGGCCTAAATTAGCCAGTATTTTTGGCGCATAAGGAATACGATTGCCTTGATTTGTGCCTGCTTCAAACTCAGACTCAGGTACCCATGTGGCGTTGGCATCCAGGTTTAAACCTGCCATCAGAGGCTGGCTTACACTAAATTCGATACCATAGTGGCTGGTTTCACCAGCATTAGAGGAGGGGGTGCCTGTATTACTGTTTCCGCTGACCACCTGATTGCTGAAATCCATAATAAAAGCAGCCACTTCGTAACTGGTGGAGCCCGCTACACCACGAACACCTACTTCATAATTGACAGAACGTTCGCCATCCAATTGCTGATCGGTCAAACCATCCAAGGCCAAACTGTTAGAAGCCGGGGAAAAAGCGCGGTATACACCAGCGTATAGCTGTGCCGCATCAGTTAACTCATAAGTTAAACCAACGCCAGGTAAATATTCGGTATTTGACGTTTTGGCAAGGGCGTTGCTTTGCAAATTCAAGCGTTCTTGCTGATAAGATTCAATACGCAGGCCTGGTGTTAATGCCAGTTTTTCGCTCAGCACTATACGGCTTTGCACATAACCGGCAACGCTGTCAGCGCTGTCCTGTAAGTGGCCTGCAATAGTGCCGGTGCGGTCAGCGGCGCGGGTAGTGGTGATACGCAAATCATTTGATTTTTCGTGCATTAAACGCAAACCAAACTCAGTGCTGGCTTCAAGGCCAAACAACGGCTGCTCAAGCGTTAAACGGCTTTCTGCCCCCGTGCGCTCAAAGGATCTGTTGTTGCCTGTCAGTGCGTCAGTGTACACCCAACGACCTGCAGCAACTGATGCGTTGGTATCTACCGCATAACGCCAGTAATCACGGGTGACATCACTCCAGTACACCAATGTGTTTAAAGTTGCAGTGTCGCTCAGTTGCCATTCGTGGTTGATATCAAAAGCCACGCGGTCGGCCAGAAAGTCATCATCCGGAGCCGGATTATAGTCAGCGCCAGCCTTGTAATCATTTAACAATAAACCACGGTAAGACATATTGACGTCATTTTCGTACCATGACAGCTTAACGCCTAATTTCTGGTTGTTAGCAAATTCAACACCAGCTTTGGCCATCACATCGTTCATGGTATAGCCTTTGTCCATAAAACCATCGCTGGTTGCATGAGTTGCGACTATACCGGCAAAAGCATCACCAGCGGCATTTTTATTGCCTGCTTCAATACCCACTTCTTTCATATTAAAAGAACCGGCCCGGGCCGACAGTTCAACACCATCATCCGGTGTTTTGGTCTGATAATTGACCACACCACCTATAGTAGAAGGGCCATAACGTAATGAAGATGAGCCTTTTAGTACTTCAACCCGTTCTACCCGCTGAATACGAGGGTTAAAGTAGCGGTCGTTACCGATAAATAAACCAGGAGCTACTGGTACGCCATCTTCGAGTAGTAACGATTTGGATTCGCTGGCGGATAAACCACGGATGCCAAAGTTAGCGATGACAGAGGTTTCTTCTTCACTTTTAATATTAATGCCAGGGATGCGGCGTAATACATCTTCTGTTGACAGAGGTTGAACCCGCTGAATTTCTTCCAGTTCCACCAGATTGACTGAACCTGTTGCTTCAAAACGATGGTCTTCTTTTTGACCTACTACTTTCACCACTTCCATAGCAGGCATCACAGATTTTTTTGCCGTAGCAGTGTCTTCTGCATTGCTGCTGCTGGCATAACCAGTGGCGGCTACAGCAACAGCCAAAGCTATGCGTGACGGACGAAAGTTGTGTGTGAAAAACATCGCAGACATCTTGGGTTCCTTATATAAAGTTCAGCGTTCAAATCACCAAAGTGATCAGAAAAAACAGATTTACCACAATTGCGTCGCAGTAAAGGGGGCTGGCAATTTTTCGAGCGGGAGTTTAACTATGAATAACAATTATTGTCAATTGTGTTAGGTATCAGGAATCATTCTTATTTTTGATGGTGGACTGATATAGTACTACAGGCCTTGTTGGCACTGGCTTTTAGTTTTTTAGTAAAAAATGATTTAATTGGTTCTGATAGCGCTTTCTTGCTGGCTTAGGGTCTGAAAATTAACTAATCTCAAGCCAGTGCTCTTTTGGATCTGTGGTTATGTGGTTTAGATTTTGTCTTTTGTTACTGAGTTTTAGTTTTATAACGAATAGCCATGCAGCGCCAAAACAGCAGGTGTTATTGCTGACTTATCATCTGAAAGCCCCTTATGTGATTGATTGGGGGGAGCAAAGGGGTTTGTATTTTGATTTGGCTTCTTATTTAAACCACAAGACAGACAAGTACCAGTTTAAAACTGAGTTAATGCCAAGAAAACGATTGGATGTGTTACTGGCAGAATCTTTTGTCGATGTAGTGGTTGGGATTCAGCCAGCCTGGTTTAAGCCTCTTGCTGATAAAATGCTGTTTACCGCTCCTTTTCTGCATGACAAAGATATGTTTGTCTCTGATGCCAGAAAACCAGTGCGGGATCAGGACCTGGCTGATTTAACAGGTAAAACCTTTATTGGTTCACAAGGCTATAAATACAAAGGTATAGATGAGATTGTTGCGTCCGGCATTCTGGAGCGGGTAGATACCTTACAGGAAGATTATGTGCTGGATATGCTCAGGTTAGGGCGTGGTGATTTTACTATTATCAGCTCTTCCACTTTGTCTTATAAATTTAGCCATGGAGAACAAGCCCGGCATTTTTATGTCGCCAACACACCTCATGATCTGATCCAACGCGGCTTTATGGTCAGTAAAACCGATCCTCAGTTGCATCAGTTTTTACAGCAGGTGATCCAGCAGATGCCTGTCGATCAGGAGTGGCAGCTGTTGTTAGCCAAATACCAAATTCAGCACGCTATGGTAAAACCCTGATTTATCTTCACTTTCATCAAAGCTTCGCCCTGCTGTCACATTTTTGCAAAGCGAAAGCTGCATGCTGAACGGGCTTAAACTTGTTGCATGCATCACTGTTCCTGGTGATTTCAGGGTCCTTCACGGACCCTTTTTTAATCTTAGTTTGTTTACTTTAATAAACTCTTGTTTTGTAACTTACTGGCAGCTATCTGTTGAAATAAATGGCCTGAACTATAGTCATTTCACTGAAAACACTACTTTTTTTCTTCACCACAATACAATTTCAACGACTGCTACTATACTGAGCGCGTACAATCCAGACTTCATGGCTGCACTTTTCACAAACTCCCTTGCCGCCATTTACTACCTGTACCCAAAGGTTGTGCAACGATCTGGGTATATAGTGAGGAATCACATAGACGTGAATATCAAGTTTGCCGTTGCTGGCTTTGCGCTTTGGGCATGTTCTGCCTTTGCTACCGAAGTCGTAACTCATCCTGCTGTAGCTATGGACCAGTTGACTGTCACTCAGCTGCGCGCCATTTATTCGATGCGGCAACAAAACTGGCCTGATGGTACAACCATCAGGGTTTTTGTATTGTCTGCAAAAAATCCGATCCACCAGAGTTTTGCCAAAGAAAAACTACAAATGTTTCCCTATCAGCTGGACAGGATCTGGCAAAAAATTACGTATTCAGGTTTAGGTTCGGCCCCAGTGGTGCTGGCTTCAGAGCAACAAATGCGTGAAGTGGTCGCAAATACCGAAGGTGCTATAGGTTATATTGAGAATTCAGATGAACTATCCAAGCTTAAAGTCATTCATGTTACGCAGTAAGCTGTGTCTTTTACTGCTGCTGGGCTGTTCATTGCAGTTGCCGGCAGATGAACTGCAATGGCATGGTTTTATTTCACAGGGGCTTATTCAGGCGCCAGAAACTAATTTTGTTAATCTGGATGACAGTATTTCGGCTGAGTTAACGGACATAGGTGTAAATATGTCATGGGCTTTGTCGGATAAACTGCGACTGGCAGGGCAGGTGGTGTATCTGGACGGCGGCCGTCGTTATACCAAAGGCACCCGCCTGGATTATTTGTTTCTGGACTGGACTCTGTACAGCGATTTTGACTGGCGACTGAATATGTTTGTTGGCCGCTTTAAGAACCAGCATTGGTTGTATTCTGCAACCCGTGATGTGCCTTTTACCCGCAATGCCATAGTGCTGCCACAATCTGTGTATTTTGATTCCTTCCGCGATATTGCCGTGGGCAGTGATGGTCTGGCGTTAAAAACCACTCACGATACCCGCATAGGGGAAATTGAACTGAACTGGAGCTGGGGAGCGACTAACTTAAGTAAAGAGCAAAGCCAGATCCTGTTAAGTACCCTGGCTCAGGGCGACGCTAAGCAGGATTATGTGCATCAGGCTAGTCTGTTTTGGCGACCTGATCAATCCGCCTGGCAGTTAGGTGTTTCATTACTTGACTCAGATTTTAGCTACAAAAAAGCCGAACTGGATTTATACAGTGATGGTGGCATGACGGTACAGCGAGTGATGCTGAATGGCCGTTACGCAGCTGAATACTGGGAGCTGAGTGGTGAGTGGGTGCAGGAACGGCTGGATATCAGTGATTTTTATGTGCCGGGTTTTAAACGCAATAGTTTTAGCCAGGGCTGGTATGTTCAGGGCCGCTACAATCTGATGCCTCGTACCTGGGCTTTGTTGAGTGTGGATAGCTTTGATTTGGACAAAGATGATCGAAGTGGGGTTAAGTTTTCACAAAGCACAGGCGGGATGGTGCCAGCTTATTTTGGGTATCAGGATGATGTAACTTTCGGATTGACTTATGATTTTAAAGACAATCTGCGTTTGACTATGGAACACCATTGGGTGAAAGGTACGGCACGTTTGGCTTACCCTGTAATGCCTGACGTCCAGAATAACAAATCAGAATACTGGCAAATGTGGGCCATGCAACTGATGTATTGGTTTTAAACGTTATGCGGCCTTTTGTGTTTAGTTTACCCTGGAAAATTTTGCTGGCGACCATCAGCGCGCTGCTTTGTATGACAGTACTGCAAACCAGCCTGGGCCTGATGCGGATGAGTGAAGAGTTTGATCGGCAGCAGCAGGTAAAACGGGAGTCGGCACGGCAGCAATATTTGCAACAAAATACCATGATAGAGCAGCAACTGCGGGTGTGGTTGGAGAGTTTTTCTGATCTGGTGCAGCTAAGCCAACAAGCTGATTTTTCCGCTTTTATTCAGCGTTTGGCCGAACAAAGCGCCAATATGCAGTTGCATCTGAATATAGAGCAAATCTGGTTGCATAATAGTGAGATGAAGCTGCTGTTTAGTAGTGGTCAACAGACCCCTTATTTTTCCCCCACTCTGGTGCAAGAGGTACTGAAAAAACAAAGTCCATCTACTATCAATTTATGTGTACAGTTTTGTGTCAAACAGCTTAGTTTGCCTGTACTGAACAGCTCTGGTGAAGTGGCAGTAATGACAGTCACCACAACGCTGGTCGACATTTTATCTGCGTTGCATCAAAGCTTAAACTCCGATGTGGCTTTGATCCGTGTCGGCAGAACTGCTAAAGGGAAAATTGACCGTGAGCTGATATCCAGTTCCAACCCACAGCTAGTGAATGCCTTGTTGCAGAAAGTCTCTGATCTTGAAGCGGATTTGGCCTTAAGTGAAGGGCTGGAGTTGCACTACAATGGCCAGCAGTACCTGATCTCTGCTTTTGAAATGCAGAGTAAAGGTGTGTACCTGACAGTGGTGGACAATATCAGTGATTTTGTTGCCACTAATGATGGCTATCGCCGTCAGTTGCTCATTACTTCAGCTTTTTTATTTGGTGGTATGGTGCTGCTCGTGTACCTGATCATGCGCCGCATCAGCCTGAGGTTAAAAAAGCTCAGTCAGGCTTTGCCTTTGTTATCGCAAAAACAATATGCGGGTTTTCGTCAGCAAAGCCAGTTTGACGCCAGCACCTGGCCGGATGAAGTGGATTTATTACGTCAGGCTGCCGATGAGTTAAGTGTTGAACTGGAGCAACTGAATCATAAAGTAGAGCAGCATACCAGTGAGCTGGAAAAAGTGGCGATGTACGATTTACTGACTACATTGCCAAACCGCAATATGTTGCAGTATCAACTTGACCGTATGCTGAGCAGTCAGGCGGCTGATAAAAAGTTTCTGGCTGTACTTTTTGTTGATCTGGATGACTTTAAACGCATTAACGACGGCCTGGGTCATGCACAGGGCGATAAGTTACTCAAACTGGTCGCGTTGCGGTTCAAAGACTGTTGTGGCGCCAACGATTTGCTTTGTCGTTTTGGTGGCGATGAGTTTGTTTTTGTGCTGCCTCAACTGACAGATGTGGATGCGCCTTTTCGTTTAGCCAGTCAGATTTTGCAGCGTATTCAGCAGCCTTTGACCATTGATCAGCAAAGCTTTGTCATGACGGCCAGCATAGGTTTAACCATGAGCATGGCTACGCCGACAGATGCTGACGATTTGATACGTCAGGCTGATTTAGCTATGCATGAAGTGAAACTCAATGGTGGTAACGGGGCTCAGGCTTATAATCTGGATATGTATCAGCGGGTGCAGCAGCGAGTGCTGTTGGAGCAGGATTTAAAGGAAGCTTTGTTACTGAACCAGTTCAGCATTAGTTTTCAGCCCCAAATGATCATAGCTACCGGGGCTTTGTATGGTTTTGAAGCGCTGATCCGCTGGCGTCATCCGGTCAGGGGTATGGTACCACCAGATGAATTTATTCCCGTTTTGGAGCAATCCAGACAAATAGTGCCACTGGGCTATTGGATCATCGAACAATGTATGCAGCAATGTCTGAGCTTATTGCACAGTGGCTGGCATCATTTCCGTATTGCTATTAACTTGTCGGCTGAACAGTTTGTTGACCCTGAATTGATCCCCACACTAAAACGGCTGCTGGACAAATACGAGTTGCAGGGCTCTTATTTTGAACTGGAACTGACAGAGCGTACTTTGGTGCAGAGCATAGAAACTATGCTGAACATCATGTCGCAAATTAAAGCCATGGGCATTCATTTTGCCATCGACGATTTTGGTACAGGCTATTCGTCTTTGAGTTATCTGAAAAAAATGCCGATGGATTGCATCAAAATTGATAAAAGTTTTTTGTCAGGAATGCTGGAGAACGCCGCAGATTTTCAAATCATTGCTTCAACTATTGCCATGGTGCAAAAGCTGCAGCTTCAGGTGGTGGCCGAAGGAGTGGAAACGCGTGAGCAACTGGAGCTGTTGCGTCAGCAAGGTTGTGATATAGCACAAGGTTACCTGATCGCCAGACCCATACCACAACCCGAACTGGCAGGTTTTTTGGAAGAACATTTCCCTAAAGGATTATGGCGGGGTCAGAGTCTTTGACTCTGCACCCCGACTTTACTGAAGCTCTACACCGCGATTAGCGGCACAGTTGACCTTGCTGGATATAAGGGCTCAGTATAGGCGCCATGCCTTTGAGTACCTGCAGCGGTAAGGCTGAAGTGAAACTGAAATCTTCAGCGCCTTTACCCGGAACAAAAGCAGTTAAAGTGCCGAAATGATTCTCTCCCAGATAAAACACAAAAGTTGCAGTGCGGTTGATGGTGGTGGACTGCACAGTGCGGCCACGGATCACCTGGGTTGCCATTTTGTTGTCCCCTGTGCCTGTTTTACCACCTATGACTAAAGGCGAACCATCCGCTTTAGTGAATGACCCTTGTAAACGACGGGCCGTACCACCATCTGCCACTTGCGACAAAGCAAAACGCAGAGCTCTGGCAACTTCAGGTTTCATCACGCGTTGGGCTTCATTCGGCTGGTACTTGAGCTTCACTTCATAAGGTGTATTAGCGGCAAAATGCAGCTGATCCACTCTTACAGTCGGCAGTAACATACCGTCGTTCTGAATAATACCAATCAGCTCTGCCAATGATGCTGGCCTGTCGCCTGAGCTGCCTAAAGCCGTGCCCAGTGACGGCACCAGGTGATCAAAAGCATAACCCAGTTTTTTCCAGCGCTGGTGAATGTCCAGAAAGGCTTCTACCTCCAGCATAATGCGAATACGGGTATCCCTGGCACTGCGGTTCGATGTTCTGAACAACCAGCGGTACACCTGCTGACGTTGCTCTGCTGAAGCATTCACAGCTTCAGTAAAAGTGGCCTGCGGGTTTTGTTGCATAAAACTTAGCAGCCACAACTCCAGCGGGTGGACACGGGCTATATAGCCCTGATCCATCAGACTGAATTTACCAGGACCGTATTTGTTATACAGCTCATCAATGTCTTTGACTGTCAGGTTTTCTTCCGGCAAACGTTGCTGCAAGAAGGCGCTGAATTTTGCAAAGTCAGACTCAGGCAATAAATAGCGGTGCACTGCAGCTAAACGATCCGGCGTTTGTTTTAAACCTTCAAAAAAGGCGTTTAAACGGTCTTCTTCGGTTTTTTTCTGGTACTTACGCCAGAATCGTTGCAGGAAAGAGCTGCCTTCTTTGTCGGCAAAACGACGTAAATACTCTTCACGACGTGGGTCTTTGTCGTTTTTCAGTAATAACGAAGTACTGCCTGCCGTCTGGTAACTACTACTGTAGGAGACGATGTCACGCATAATACGGACAAAAGGCAGGTTGATGGATTCTTTTAACGACTCCAGCACAGTCGGAACTCTGCTGTCTTCCTTTTTCTGGAAGTTGTTAAACACCTGCAAACCACCACCGGTAAAAAAGCGTTCGGCAGGAGAGGCTGAATAAGTGCGTTGTAAAGCGGCATCCAGCATTTTTGATAAATCACGATCGGCCGTATGCGCCATATAAGTGGCAGCCCAGCGGGTTAAATGATCGTTGGGGGCTATCTCCAGGTTCAGCAGATTTTCTGGCAACTCATCAATAAAAGAATCATGCAGCTCGGCCACTATTTCCAGATAAGTGGTCAGCACACGCAGTTTAGCCGTGGAGCCCAGCTCCAGTTTACTGCCTTCGTTTAAGTCAAAAGGCTGGTCAGTATTATCGGTTTGCACCCTTACTCTGTTACCGCCAGGCGTTTTTTCAAATAAGGTAAAGCTGTAGGTCACTTTGTCAGTGTTAGTGGCGCTTAATAGTTTTTCACCTAACAAGCCTACCTTTTCGGCGACTACAGGGGAGGCCAGACTATTCAGGTAATGACTGACTTTTTGTTGCAGTTCATGATGCAAGGACACTTTGGCGGTTAAATCCAGCCTGTCTAAATCGTATAACTGTTGATTCAGCAGGGTACCTAAACGGCCACGGGCTACGTTAATGCCTTTGAGTGTTTGAGCATCCTGTTTAATGCCCGGAGCTTTACCCCCTTTAAACAATAAACGTTGCGACATGGCTGAATCGGCCAGATCTTTATCTATCACCTTTGCATTGGCCAGCACCCGCAAATGGCTGTTGGTCAGTTGTTCTAAATCATCATGACCTTGCAATAAATAATACGAAGGGCGACGCTGGGCTATCATCAGTGCCATCACCTGACGCAAAGCCAGACCCCTTAAGCTTTTGTTTTGCTCTGTAGGTTCAGCATTTAATACCTGATTAAAACGACTAAAGTCGGTACCAAACCAGGCCCATAACGCATCACCCACACCATGCACTTCACCAAAACCCGGGGCTGATGAAAGAGGCACTGAGTTTAAGTAATCCAGCACTACTTCATGCCGTGTTAACGAGGTGTCGGCGCCATACCGATAAGCCCGCACTGAACCCGATACCATCTGCAAAAACTTGTCGGTAAAACTTTGAGTTAAACCCTGAGGCGAGTGACGGTATTTTTCAATTTGAGTGGCGAGTGTACTGCCACCGGCAGATTGGCCTTCTAAATTTAAAACTTTAGTCACCTGAGATACTGCGGCCATCATAAAACGGGGCCAGTCGACAGCCGGGTTAGCGCGGGCAGGGGAGGTTAACAGTTTTCGGTTTTCAATAAACAGCAGGCTGTCACGCACTACGGCAGGAACATCAGCCGGGTGTTTATACACTCGTTGTGGATGAGAAAAAGAAAACAACTCTTCATTCCGGCAGTCGCCAATTAACAAACCACCTTGAGCTTTTTCGCGGTAAGGCGGAAAAAAACCTAACTGAGTGTAAAACAACAGTTCAGGTGAAAAAGCGGCTTGTTGCTCCACCACAAAATTACGTTCAGTTAAAGCTGGAATAAATTTAGCTAACTTTGAATAGCCTAAACGTTGATCAAAAGGCCCTGCTATAGGGTAGGACACTTGTTCTGTCGGGCCAGATTGCAGCTGATAAGTCAGCTTTTTTGCATAAGCACTGATTTCAGTGGATTGGTAATGGGCTGTATACAGCTCGTAAGTCACCAGTGCTGCGCCAGAGATCAACAGCAAAATAAATAACCAGGGGATCAGGCTACGACGACGCGTCTGCTGAATGGCGGGTGCGGCTTGCTCTGACGGTCTTTCGTCACGGTAGTTATCAAATTGCATTTGATTAAAATCTGGTGGGGATGACAAGTTCTTATCCATGAGTTCAGGCAGCTGCCATTTCGTCCGATTTTAACTGGTATAAGCAGGCTTTGCAGCTGAATTTTGTTGAAGTTTTTCGATCAAACATACTGATTTATCTCCATTTACCGCTCTGTCTTGATTTTCGGCTCTGAAGGCGCTTTCAAAACCTTGCCATCAAACCATAAATGAAGACTATGGCGGAAGGCTGGATCGGTCTGAACTTTAGGTATCACAGTATTGATCAGCTCCACTTGTTGTTTGCCCCATTCGCTATTGCTGCAACCCACAGCTCCGGCAATAGGCGCAGGTAACTCGACAATAGGTACATAAACCAGACCTTTGGCCTGTTGTGGTGCTGTTTTATTCAGGTAGGTCAGAATAATGTCGTAGTCCAGAGTGAAATCAATACGACCACTCTGGATCATGTTCAGTAACGCAATGGGTCCATTGTCGCCTGAGCGTATTAACTCATTTTTACGATAAGGTTCCAGTAAGGGTTCTATATCACCATATCTGCGGCCTGCCGCTAGTCCAAGTTTAAAGGTTTTTGCGGCCAGAAGTTTCGCCAATACCAGAGGGGAACCAAACTGCTGAGTCAAATGATCGGCCAGCGCCTGACGGGTAATGACTCCCTGAGGTCTGTACCAATGAGTGGGATTGCTGAACACCGCAGTTTTAGTCGGCTGGGCTCTGTGGATCATGCAAGGAAAGCATAAAGCTTCTCTGTTATTCAGTGCCTGATGAATACGGGGTTGTGGCATCAGTACATTCTGATGGTTGATGTCGGGCAGATGAGTTTGGATACTGGTGAGTAATTGGTCGCATAGGCCTTGTTGGTTAAAAGATCCACCTACTATATGAAAAGGAGGGCCAGTGTTAATTGCCCAGCTTAGCAGTGGTTTTGATGGACTGCCCAGACCGTGTCCGCTAAACAGCAGTACCACAAGGGCTAAAACATATCGCATCAGAACAATGCCTCTGGATTTTCCTTAACATTCTATTAATCTAACCAATGCGCAGCTCAAGGACAAGGTTTAATTCAGTTCAGCAGTTGCAACAGAGCTGCTGAACCAAAAAGTCCGGCTGAAATAAAAGCCTGACTACGACTTAGTGGTGGTGGTGGCCACCTACGCCATGTGCATGACCATGTTCGATTTCTTCTGCAGATGCAGCACGCACATCAATCACATTAATATCAAAACTTAAGGTTTTGCCTGCTAATGGGTGGTTGGTATCCACTTCAGCTTTAAACATGCCCACTTTGACTACAGTAACCTGACGTTGACCTTGTTCTGTATTGACCACGGCCACCATACCCGGTTTCCATTTTTTTGCGCCCATCAGGTGTTTCACCTGAACGCTTTGAATGGAGTCGGCAGCGATCTCGCCATAAGCATCGGCCGGGGCTAAAGTGACGGTAAATTGATCACCGGCCTGATGACCTTCCATTGATTTTTCCAGACCTTCAATCAGGTTACCATGACCTTGCAGGTATAAAACCGGGTCTTGGCTTCTGGAATTTTCTAACACACCAGTTTCATCTGATAAGGTGTAATGAAACTGAACCACTGTATCTTTGGTGATTTGCATTGTCTGTGTATCCGCTGCTTGCTAAAAAAATGGCGGTTATTATTGCGCAATGCCCTTCTAGGGTCGACTTTTTTCTGAGGTTAATGCTGATTTACAGGGTGAGTGTGCACCCAGCCCAATGGATCCAGCGCATAAAAAGATTTTAATTGCTGATACAAAGCCGGATGTTGAGCGGCAAATAAATCAGGTTGTTCAAAAAACACTTCAGAGATCACCGCAAAAAATTCGGCTGGATTAGTGGCAGCATAAGAGTCAAACAAGGTAGGTAAACCCTGAGCCAACTGGCGCTGCAACTGCTCAAACTCTCGGGATAATACCTGTGACCACTCTTGATAAGCTTCTGCACTTCTGAGCAAAGGCGCACCTGTGGCCTGACCTTTGAGTTGATCGAGCTGATGAGCAAATTCATGGATCACCAGATTATGGCCATCGTTGCAGATGGCGGCAGAGTGCAACGTATCCACCCATGACAACACAATCTGGCCAGTTTGCCAGGACTCACCCAAACGAACCTGTGCACTTTCACTGACTACACCCGCAGCATCAGATTGTTGAGCTGGCACCACAAAAGCTGCGGGGTAAATCAGGATTTGCTGCAGTTTTGGATAATAATGAGCAGGTTTATTCAGTAGCAGCAAACAGGCTTGCGCCGCTATAGTGACTTTCATTTCGTCAGTCACAGTTAAACCTGCACAACCGACAAATTGTTTTTCGGCAACAAAAACCTGAATAAGCTTTTTCAGTTGCAACTGCAAATCGGCAGGCAAAGCGCGGAAGTAGGGCATACGCTGCTTGAGAATGTGACGCCAGGCCGCAGGAAAAGGCTGCTGCTGAATTTTTTTCCGGCGATGGCGCCGCCAGGCTGAAGGCAAAAACACCGCAGCCAACACCACTAAGGTCAGTAAAGTTAACAGCAACAAAGGCACAATAAGTGCTCCAAATAAACCCTGATAATGCTGTTATGGCGCCGCTATGGATAAAATCAAGGTCATCTGTTCAGAACAGGTTGCGTCCTGACGGAAAAAAACTATACCCTTTGAATCATACTCAGTGACCGAGCTTTTTTATGAACCTATTTCAGCTGAATTTATCTCCGGGTTTAGTGCACCCGATCTTGTTACAACTGCGTGACCCGGCTATTCAAAAAGACCGGCTGCGTTTTAAGTTTAACTTAGAGCGTTTAGGTTTTTTACTGGCAGCAGAACTGGCAAAAACTCTGCCGGTACAAAAGGTTGAAGTAGAAACCGTACTGGGGAAAACCGAAATCCCAGTGCCACAGCAGCCTCCTGTGCTAGTGACTGTGTTAAGAGCTGGCCTGGCATTTTATCAGGGTTTTGCTAATGCCTTTGACGACGCTGACAGCGGCTTTATTGGTGCTTATCGGGTAGAAGGCGAAAGCGCTGAACAACTTGAAATCCGGATGAATTATGCCGCTTTGCCTGATTTAACAGGCCGTGATTTAATTTTGATAGACCCTATGCTGGCTACAGGCTGCTCTTTGCTTAAAGTCTGGCAACTGATTGCAAGTCAGGCCACTCCCCGTTCTGTGCATGTAGCAGCGGCCATCGCTGCACCTGAAGGCGTAGCGGCTTTGCAGCAGCATTTACCCGAAAACAGTTATTTATGGTTAGGTGCTTTGGATCAGCAATTGAATGAACAGGCCTATATAGTGCCGGGTTTGGGTGATGCCGGAGATTTATGTTTTGGCCCCAAACTCTGATGCTGAAAAGACTAAGGGCTTAAAGGCTGGCGGATCATCCATTGCTGTTTTGGCGCTATGATCTGCTGCAAAGACAATAGCTTTATGTTGTGCTGATCCAAAATCCGTATTTGCGGGCTGACTTGTTTGGCGTAAGCTTGTTTTTCCAGAATACGTAAAGCCAAATCTATACTGATACGGGCCTGGATCACAGGTGAATCTGTAGCTGCTGCCAGCAGTTGACCTGCCTGCAACAGCCTCATCACTTCAGGGTTGGCGTAATAGGCCATGACATGAGTTGTGGCCTGCTGTTCGGTCGAAAGAAAACTTTGAGTAACGGCAGCAGCCACTGCATTTGCCAGCACATAATGGGGTTGTTCACGGCTAAATAGTTGCCGAACTAAAGTGGCCTGCGAAAAATTGTCGGTAGCGCCATAACCACCATGTAAAAGTTTCACCTCTGAGCCTTGCACTGTTTGCTTTAATCCCCGCTCTGCGTCCTGTACCCATGCCGCCTGGGCTGGTCCGGGAAACCAGGCCAACCGCATGGCCTGTTGTTGGTTATGCTGACGCAGATAAAGCATGCTTTTAGTTGCCATATCAGCAAAAGATACAGACGAGCGGGCAGATATTGCATCACTATTGATGCCGTTAATTAAATCAATAACAGGAATACCAGCATCTTTTAGCTGCAAAATTAAATCATTTAAACCTTCGCTGGAAATAGCGCCAATGATCAGCGCGTCAGCTTTATTGCTGACGCAATCCAGCAATTGTTGACGTTGACGTGGCAGGTTCTCATAACCTCCTGCTTCATAAATTCCGAGTTGTACTCCCTGACGTTTAGCTTCTTCCGCTAAGCCCCAGGACACGCCCCACCAGTAATGATCTTTACCATGGGGCAATAAAGCACAGAGCCGCCATGCTTTACTGACACTTTGTAGTGGTTGGTACTCCAGTGCTTGACCGTCGGCTTTTACTTCAACCGGAAACCAGTTTTGCTCTGCAGATAAAGAGGTACTAAGTGCTGAACAGAGCACCAGGCTGATCCGCAAAAACGCTTTGAACATGGAACCTCCTGTTATATCTGCTTCAAACTATAGAAGATTTCACTGTGATACGATTTGTCTTTTTTTAGTATTAGTGTTCTGCCAGTTTTTTCCGCAAATGCCAGAAATACCAAAGCACCATAGAGACCACCACCGGAATACTGACAGATTCAATAGTTTTGGCTGGCCACTGAGGGATCCAATGCACTATAGCTTCCTGAGCTTTGGTTAAGAGTTGCAGCGAATAGTAGCTGATGGCGACCACAGACAAACGTTCGACCGCACTTTGTAATTTCAGCTGCAAGTGGGCTCTTTTGTCCATAGAGGACAACAAGGTCTGATTTTGCCATGCCAGTTTTAAATTGATTTGAGTGCGCAGTAACTCAGTGGAGCGCCCCAGACGTTCTGCCAGTTGTTGCTGGCGTTTTAATACAGATTGAGCGGTACGCCAAGCCGGAGTTAAACGTCGTTCGGTAAAATGCTGCAACGACATCAGCCCTTCAACGGGTTCTTCATCCAGACTTTTTAATCTGTCCAGCGTCAGTTGGTAGTAAGCATGACTGGCCTGTAATCTGCTGCTGTTTTCCGAGATCTGATGTTCTGTCTGAGCCGCCAGTTGGATCAGTTCATCCAGCAGTTGTTCATCATTGCCTTGTTTTTGCTCGATACGGGAAGTGATCACCGCCAGTTGCTGCTCCTGTTGCGGCAACTGATGCAATGCCAGCTTGCAATAAGGCCAGGCCAGCAGGGCCAGTTTACGGTAGTTGCCCAAATCAAACAGCTGCTGTACCAAAGCACCCAAAGCACTGCGGCTTAATCCTTTGTCCAGCACCAGCATACGGCCAGCACCTTCATTGTGTTTACGAAAATCTGTCCAGATCCGAGCTTTGCCGTTAAATACCATACTGCTGATTAGGTGTTCACTGACAAAAAGCTCTGCCGGGTCTTTTGCTATCAGTTGAGCGGGTTGCACTATGCTCATCTGCACCACCCGGAATAACTGGCCGGGTAAGCTGGCAAACCAGTGTGGATCCGGCACTAAATCCTCTGGATCACAAAACAGACTGGACGCAGCACCGGGCCGGATGAAAGTGTAAGTAGAAAATTCGTTGTGCCGCTCCCAGCGCAGCCAACTGCTGCCAAGCTGCAGGTTGCAGTCTTGCTCATGGAGTTCGAGATCTTTGCCATGTTGCTGCGCCAGTTGCTGCATGGCCTGATATTCAGCACTGCGTGAGGTGCCCGACAGCGTCAGCACAAACTGACAAAGCTGACAGGGTGAGTCCAGAGCCGGAAAAAAGCGTTGCTGTAATTCTTGTTCCAGCAAATCGCGTTGCGGGTGTTGGCGTAAATAAAGCTGAACCATAACAGACTCCCAAACGAATGGATAAACCAGCCACAAAACAGAAGCAGTATCTATACCCATGCATGACAGCCAGATGTCAATTAATTGATTTTATTGGTAAATTTATTATTTTCGGACCGGGTTTATTATAAAAAACAACAGCTTGATGTTCTCTTAGTGCACAAGAGGGCACTAAAAAAGTGCATTTTAGTTAACATTTTATTTTCAAATAAAACAGGGCTACAGTTAAAATGGAAACACAACAAAGAGGATAAACAAATGCGAATTTTGTATTTATCGCTGTGTTGTACGGCCATGCTGACAACGGCACCGGCTTTTGCTTTAAGCAGCTTACCCCAGTTACAACTGGCTCAGTCTTATCAGCAGCACCAAGCCATCTCTGCGTTTTGGATCAGCGAAAAGCTTGATGGTGTCAGAGCCTTTTGGGATGGCAAGCAGCTGCGTAGTCGCAGTGGGCAGTGGATAAAGTTGCCGGATCATTTAGTGAAACAATTGCCTGACTTTGCGTTGGATGCTGAGTTATGGGCGGGCAGGGGCAAGTTTCAGCAAGTGATGCAGGCGTTGCAGCACGATGCTGGCAGTGCAGACTGGCAAAATATCCGGCTGATGGTATTTGATGCGCCAACACAGCAGGGCACTTTTACAGAGCGTCTGCAGTTTTTACGGCAGCAACTACCAGAGAATGCTTTTGTAGAGTTGCTGGAGCAGAAACAATTGCAAACCAAGGCTGAACTGAATGAGTGGTTGCATCAAGTGGTGGCCGCAGGCGGCGAAGGATTGATGTTGCATCGCGCTGATGCGTTTTATCAAAGCGGGCGGGTCAGTCATTTGCAGAAATTAAAACTTGCGGAAGACGCCGAAGCCAGGGTAGTGGCGCATTTACCGGGCAAAGGCCAGTTCAGTGGCATGTTAGGTGCGTTATTGGTGGAATTGCCAGATGGCAGGCGTTTTAAGTTGGGCTCAGGTTTTAGTGTGGAAGAGCGAAAAAATCCGCCGGAAATAGGGCGGCTGGTGACTTTTCAGTACCATGGTCTGACGCATAAAGGCACACCTCGTTTTGCCGTTTTTGTTCGCGAGCGACCAGAGCAGTAAAAAGCCAGTCGGCGCTACTTGCCGACACCAGTGTTCAGCGCCAGAATAGCCATCTTCAGCTGATGAGGTAGCTATGGTAAATCTGGCCTTGATGGGCGCTTTTATTCCGACTTTTTTATTTGTTTCAGTCACACCTGGTATGTGTATGACCTTGGCGATGACGCTTGGAATGACGCAGGGCGTGCGCCGTACTTTATGGATGATGTGGGGCGAAATGTTAGGTGTGGCTTTGGTTGCCATTTTGGCTGTTTGTGGAGTTGCAGCAATAATGCTGCAATTTCCGACTGTTTTTCAGTGGTTTAAAATTGCTGGTGCTTTATTTTTGGCTTATATCGGCTGGCAAATGTGGTGGGCCAAAGGCAAATTAGCTATTCCACAAGCTGGTATTAGCCGGGAGTTATTGCCACGACGCACTTTATTTAGTCAGGGGTTTGTTACTGCTGTGTCTAACCCTAAAGGCTGGGCTTTTCATATGGCCTTGTTACCGCCTTTTATCGATAGCCAATTGGCGTTCTGGCCTCAACTGCTGGTATTGGTCTTTCTTATTATTTTAATGGAGTTTCTGTCTATGCTGCTGTACGCAAGTGGTGGTAAAGCGTTAGGCGCATTTTTCCAGCAACAAAATAAAGTGCAGTGGCTTAACCGTATTGCTGCCAGTTTAATGTTTGCTGTAGCGCTTTGGATGCTGTTGGGTTAACAACAGCTTCGTATACAGTGTTACTTACCAGCGATAGCCCAAAATCAGACTGCTGGAACGCTGTTTTGCATGCGCCTGCCAGCCCACCCATTGGGTTCTGTTTGGTTGGAAACTGCTTAAAGTGCTGTGTTCCAGCGCCAGATTCAGATGTTCTGTCCACTGATAGGTCCAGTTAAAAGTCCAGCTGTGGCCTTTACCGTTGTTGTCATCGGTTAAGCTTTGATCTTTATCTGTCACTTCAAAATGATCGTAGCGGGCGCTGATGCTGTGTTGTTCCAACTGATAATTCAGCATCAGGTAATTGCTTTGATAGTCTGCAACTACTGTCTGTTCACCCATAGCTGTGTCGCCTTTCAGATACTGCGCCAGCAATCGCCATTCTTCTGTCAGTTGATGTTGAAAAGCGAGGCTGAGGAAACGGGTATCCCAGGCATATTGCCCATCTTTAAAGGTCGTAGGTTCGCCTCTGTTGTCGTACCAATACAACCGCATTTCGGTTTGATCTTTATGCAGCCAGTGCAGTCCTGTGTAATAGCCGGTTTTATGATCCAGTTCGCGGTTAGGTTCAACCCAGGCTGGTTGCAGTTCAATTTCTCCACCCGCAGCTATGCTGGGGTAATTGGCAAAGTGAACCCGCTCACCAATGCTGGTTTGCAGGTTATGCAAGGCAAAACCACGCCAGGTTAAAATGGAACCCGCCGGATCATTGCCCTGAAACAAAGCGCCTACCCACTGAACACTATGGTCTGATTTAAAAAAACGCCCGGGCCTGCTGACAGATAGTTCAACAGCTCTGGTTTTAATTTCTTCCGCTATCCAGCTGTTAATGGCGGAAAACGAATTTGTATAAGGTGAAGTCCAGGCTAAGTCGGTGTTTTCCAACGACATAGCAGGGTAAAAAATCCCGGCTCTGCCGCGCACTCTGTAGCCGGAAACAGGTAAAGGGCTCCAGTTGATCCAGGCCTCAGTGATACCAAAACCAGCTTCAGGTGCTCTGTGCCACTGGGCATGCACTGTGGCTGAAAAGTCGGAATCGGTTTCCAGCTGGGCCACCAGATACGCAGGGCCAACCCCTGCTTCGGAGTGACTGCCAAACTGACCTGTGCCTTGTTGCCACCATGGTTTTAAATAATGGGCTGTATCATTTTGTTTATTCAGGTAAAATTCGCCACGACCTTGCAGGCTTAGCTGTTCAGAAGCCGTTGCTGCAGTACTCAAAAATAATGCAGGGAGCAGCTTGATAGAAAAGTGAGCAAAACGGGCAGTGGACATCCTGTGTTCCTTATTTAGTATTCTGCCTTGAGAATAGCAGTTTGCAGCTTCTGATAAAAACAGCCAGCACAACAAAGTTTCAGCCGCTTTAGCTGGCATAAGATGACAAGAGGATTAAACTGCTTTAGTTTAATCAGACTTTTGTCTGCTCTGGCCCCGGAGAACTAGTGAATGACTACTTTAGCCCGTTTTTTTTCTGCTTGTCTATTGTTGTGTTGTAGCCTTGGATCTGCGGCTGCAGTTCAAATTACTGTGACTGATCAGCAGGGCCAACCTCTTGAAGATGCGGTTGTAGAGCTGCTGGATCCTGCTAACCTTCAGTTTGCGCAAAAAAAAGCTGAAGTGAAGCAACAGGACCTGACATTTATTCCTTTTGTTTCCGCTTATCAGACAGGCACCTCTGTTGATTTTCCTAATCTGGATAAAACCCGCCATCATGTCTATTCGTTTTCTCCAGCCAAGGTGTTTGAGCTAAAACTCTATGCCAATAAACCTGAAGCCCCTGTGGTCGTCGATCAGGCTGGAATTATTGCGTTGGGTTGTAATATTCATGACTATATGCAGGCTTATATTTATGTTGGTGACAGTCCGTTTCTGCAGGTAACAGATGATAAAGGGCAGGCGAACTTTACCGGTGTGCCGGATGGTAATTATCAGTTAAAGCTCTGGCATCCATGGCAAAATGCCGATTGGGTGACTCAGCAGGTACAAATTCAAGATGGTCAGCTGATGAATTATCAGTTGGCTATTACCGCTCAGGAGAAACCAAAGAAACCGAAAAAAGGTTTTGGTGCTTCCTATACCCCTTAAATTATTCATCAAGGAGCCGATTTATGGCCACAGTAACGTTAAAAGGTAATCCAATTCAGACCATAGGTGATTTGCCGGCAGTGGGCAGCAAAGCCCCTGATTTCACTTTAACTGGTGCAGGTTTAGCTGATTTAAAACTGGCAGATTTTGCTGGTCAGCGTGTGGTACTGAACATTTTCCCAAGTGTGGATACGCCAACTTGTGCGACCTCTGTCCGTACTTTTAACAAAGCTTTATCTGGTTTAAGCAACACAGCAGTTGTCTGTATTTCTGCTGATTTACCTTTTGCTCAGGCGCGTTTTTGTGGTGCTGAAGGTTTAGAGCAAGTGAAAAACGGTTCAAGTTTCCGCAGCTCATTTGGCAAAGATTATGGCGTGGAATTTTCTACTGGACCTCTGACCGGTTTATTGTCCCGTGCTGTTGTAGTGATAGGCACTGATGGCACTGTGTTATATACAGAGCAAGTGGCTGAAACTGCAGATGAACCTTCGTATGAAGGCGCATTGGCTGTATTAAATTAAAGTGATGGGATCAGAGTTTCTGACTCTGATCCCGTTATTTATACCCAATACCTTCAATAGAATTTTATGATGCTTATTAAACCTCTTGATCCCTTATCTGCCGCGGCTGCACATCTATTAGCTTTATCTGACGCTTATATGGCGTCTTTATACCCTGCTGAAAGTAATCATATGGAAAGCTCAAATGCGCTGGCTTTGCCTAATGTATTGTTTTTAGGAGCTTATCTGGATGACGAATTAGCAGGCTGTGGTGCTGTTAAAATAATGTCTGATGATGGTCTTTATGGTGAAATTAAGCGGGTTTATGTACTGGACGCCTACAGAGGCCGTGGTGTGTCGAAACTGCTTATGCAAGCGCTGGAAGCTTATCTTCTTGAGCAAAAGGTCCCGCTGGCACGGCTTGAAACCGGTATTTCCCAGCCTGAAGCTCTGGGGTTGTACGAAAAGTTGGGTTACCAGTACAGAGCGCCTTTTGCGTCTTATCAGTTGGATCCTCTGAGCGTTTTTATGGAAAAAACGCTGTAATTCTTAGATTATTTATCCGTCCCCAAAATAGTTCTGGTGATAATCTCATTTTTTGGGCTAAGCTCCTTGTGCCTGATTGGTGTACATCCATTCAGGCTTGCTACTCAGAATTCACAAAAACAAGGAGTTTGCTTTATGCATTTTTATTCACCACAGTTATGGATACTGCTAGCGGCCTCATTGCTGGCAGGTTGCAGCACTTTACCTTCCTCCACACCACCAGAACCAACACAAACAGTTCACACTACTGATCAGACAACAGAATGTGTGGGCAGCATTCAGGCACCTGCTGTTGGCTTAGAAGCCATCTCAGATCCGGAGCTGTTGCAATCCGCATTAGGGCAGCCTGACAAAGGCCAGCTTTGTAAGGGGCAGGTGTTTGTAGCTACAGCTCCTGTCACTGTGTATCGGGTTTGGGATCAGGCTAAAAGTTATACATTGTATGGTCGCTGGTGGTCTTTTAGTTTGCCGCAAGGCCCAACGGATCAGTACAGAGAAGCCAATGCTATTTGTCCCAGCTGGAGTGTACTCAACCAAATGAGCAGTTGTACCTTAAAAGTCGGCAGTAAAATTGTAGTAGGGCCTGGCCAAAGTGCGGATTGCGGGGATGGGCTGGTTTATCCTCAGTCTGCAGTGAATCAGGTATATATCAATAACGATTCCCGTAACAATGTGCTGTGGGTTGAAAACTGCGATGCTGGTAGCAACTGGCCGCACTAAAAGCCTGAGTTTTCATACCTCACTCTGGTGTTGCTGTAAAAGCCGTTTTGTCTGAAGACTGACGGCTTGTGTTCCAGCTTCCTTCTATTTTCCTTTTTAAATGAATAAAGATTACATCTGTTCACTCAAATCCGTTTTTTATACTCATTTTAATAACTAATAAATTTGTTTTAATTCAGTGAATTGATGTTTTTTTAATGTGTTTTCAGGACTTGGAAGTGGAGTTTTACTTATTTTTAGTGTACAACTGTGCGCTGAAAATAAGTGGAAGGACCAGTGTGAACAAAACGATCTCTTTATGGGGCCAAAGCCTCTATCGCCAATTTAGTTTAATGCTGGCCAATCAGCCGAAGCTGAGTTATTACCTGCATCCTCTGCTGCGTTGGAATAAGCCTGGGGTGCATCCGGATTATCACAGTGCCCGTATTGTTGATTTTCGCTGGGAAACCGATCAGATGCTGAGTGTCTGGTTAGAGCCTGCTGCTTCCTGGTCTGGTTTTACTGCCGGGCAACATCTGTTAGTGACTATGATGCATCAGGGCCGCTATATCAGCCGCAGTTTCAGTATCAGCTCTTCTGCAGCTTTGTTTACACAGCAAAAGCAAATCCGCATCAGTTGTCGTATTCAGCCACAAGGTGAGTTTACCCAAGCTTTGGCTGCTGGCATTGCCGCATTACCCCATTTGAGTATCAGTGACGCTATGGGAGATTTTGTACTTGAACCTAAAGCTAATTCGGCGCTTGAACAGAGCATAGTGATGGTCGCTGCAGGCTCTGGTATTACACCACTCTGGTCCATGCTAAGCAGTTTACGCTGCTGGACTTCGCCCATTGTGTTGTTTTATTGCGTAAAAACTGCGGTACAGGCTGCGTTTTTAACTGAACTGAACCAGCTGGCTGCAAAACAGCCTTTATTTAAGGTACAGCTGATTGAAACAGCAATGACAGGCCGACTGAACTTAGTCCAAAGGTTACAAACCCACACCAATTTTTCTTTGCAAAAAGCTCTGTACTATTTTTGTGGCCCAGAGGCTATGAGTCGTCAATTCATTGATGACCTGATACAGCAGGGCGTGTCTGCAACTGCCATTCATACCGAGTTGTTTGGCTTAGCGCGGGGGGGATCTGAAGGTCCGGTTAAACAAGCTTTGATGATACAGCAGGGCAAAGTGATTAGCGTGGACGTTGCTGCTGGTGTGCCTTTGTTGCAGGCCGCAGAGCAACAAGGACTTAGTCCTCGTTTTGGTTGCCGGATAGGGGTTTGTTATCAGTGTGTGTGTCAGAAAAAATCAGGCCAGGTGCTGAATTTACGCACCGGGCAAATCTCAGGTGATGGCCCTGAACAAATTCAGTTGTGTATCAGCGCAGCGCACAGCGATCTGCAAATAGAGTTATAGGGTGACATAATGAGATTAAATGAACTGCAACTGGCAGAACTGGCCTCTGAACTGGACCAGGTAAAAGCAGGTGTCATGAGCCAATTGGGTGATAAAGAAGCCCGTTATATTCGTCGTATGCTGCTGACTCAACGATTAAGCGCCATTTCTGGCCGCATTCTGATGGTGCTGGGTTTTCTTACACCATGGTTGTGGGTTTTAGGTGTGGCGCTTTTAGCGTTGGCAAAAATTTTGGACAATATGGAAATAGGTCATAACGTTTTGCATGGGCAATACGACTGGATGAATGACCCTGTGCTGCACTCACAGCGTTTTGAGTGGGATATCGCCTGTGACGCAGGTTCCTGGAAACGCACTCATAACTTTGAGCATCACACCTACACCAATATCATCGGTAAGGACCGTGACTTTGGTTATGGCTTATTGCGCCTGAGTAATGATTTCCGCTGGCGGCTACGTAATTTATGGCAGTTTGTCACTTATCTGGTTTTAAGTACGTTATTTCAGTGGGGGGTGTCTTACCACGAGCTGGCAGGTGAACGGGTATTTTTTGGTAAAAAGAAGCCTGACCGCATCAACAGTGTCAGCCACAGCGATCTGAAAAAAGCTTTTTTCGGCAAAGGTGCACGGCAGCTGTTTAAAGATTATGTGTTTTTTCCTTTGATTGCCGGGCCTATGTGGTTATGGGTGTTAGCTGGCAATTTGCTTGCGAATATTATCCGTAATTTATGGACTTCCACTGTGATTTTTTGTGGTCATTTTACCGCTGATGTTCACACTTTTACCCAGCAGCAATGCGAGGGTGAAAGCCGTGGGCATTGGTATTACCGGCAAATTCTGGGCTCGTCTAATTTTACCGGGCCACGCTGGTTTCATATTTTAACCGGCCATTTAAGCTGCCAGATTGAACATCACTTATTTCCGGATATGCCTGCTTTGCATTATCTGACGGTAGCTCCCCAAGTGCAGGCTATTGCGAAAAAATACGGCATTGCTTATAACAGCGGCAGTTTTTTACGCCAGTACGCTACGGTAGTTGGGCGAATTATCAGATATTCTTTTCCAGGTGGCAAAGCTACTGCAGCATAAAAGGCGGCTACGCCGCCAGGGCATAAAAAGTGGCTGTGCCACTAAAGTAAAAAAAGGACAGAATCATGGTATTTGCCGATGTAATGCAGCAGTTTAAAGCCGGACAGCCAGATGAGCTTCAGATTGAAGTACCAGAGCAGTGGGGTCAGGGTCGTGCTGTGTTTGGTGGTATGGCGTCGGCTTTAGCTTTGGCGCATTTAGTCACAGAGCTGCCAGCACAAATTCCGCTGCGCTCTGTGTCCGTGTCTTTTGTTGCCCCTTTAAATGCAGGGCCTGCGACAGTCTTCAGGCGTATATTGCGTCAGGGCAAGTCTGTTGTTCAGGCTATGGTGGAAATTACGCAGCAGGGACAGGTGGCTTTAGTGTTGCTCGCCAGCTTTGGCGTAGAGCGGCCTTCTGCTTATAAGATCGCAAGCGAAACAGCTCCGGTTTTTACCGAAAAAGCTCTGGTGATGCCCAAACAAGGCCCTGTGCCTGAATTTACCCGACATTTTGATTATCAAATCAAACGGGGTGTGATGCCGTTTTCAGGTGGTAGCAGCACAGAGCTGGGCGGTTTAATACGTTTTGCTGAAGGTCACAGTACTGCAGCAGGCGTATTGGAGTTATTGGCTTTAGTGGATGCCTGGCCTCCGGTCAGTTTAACTTTATTAAACCAGCCTGCTCCTGCCAGTTCTTTAACCTGGACTATCGAGTTTATTCAGCCACATCAGGCAAGCGAATCAACAGCCACAACGACGAACTGGTGGTCCTATCTGGC
Organism: Rheinheimera sp. A13L; assembly: GCF_000217935.1. Taxonomy (GTDB): domain Bacteria; phylum Pseudomonadota; class Gammaproteobacteria; order Enterobacterales; family Alteromonadaceae; genus Pararheinheimera. Next base: position 248,466 of record NZ_AFHI01000012.1, on the reverse strand, counting down.
CAGCATTGAACATGGAGCTGATGGTTATCATCATATTGAAGCCAAGTTATGGCAACCGGACGGCCAGTTGGCAGCCATCAGCCGCCAGACGGTCACAGTCTTCGCCTGAACAGCAAGTGCACTTACCCAAAGTAATTGATGTTGCAGCGCGACGACAAGTGTGGGAGTCCCCAGGAGCATAGTAGTCCTATGTGACTGGGGCGACCTTATTTATAAAAGCTGGCAGTCAACAAAGCTGCGGCTTCAAGTATGAAGGGTAAGTTGCTTAAAATTTATACTCGCTCAGAGATGGGGCTTCTGTTATAGTGCGCGCCCTTTTTCCTGTGCCAATTTCTGTATAAATAGAGAGTACCCATTTTTTGAGCAACGCCACTTTTACCAGTCTGCCTTTAGCAGAACATTTATTACAAAGCCTTGAGAGCCTTGGCTACAGTCAGATGACACCTATTCAGCAACAGGCCCTGCCTGCGCTGTTGGAAGGCAAAGATATTCTGGCCAAAGCCCGCACCGGCAGTGGCAAGACAGTAGCTTTTGCCCTGACCTTGCTGCATAAACTGGCGGTCAAACGTTTCCGTATCCAGTCTTTAGTGCTTTGTCCTACCCGTGAACTGGCTGAACAAGTAGCGCAGGAAATCCGTCGTTTAGCCCGCAGCCAGCACAATATTAAAGTTCTTACTCTGGTGGGTGGCGTTTCTGTTGGCCCACAAATTGGCTCCTTAGAACACGGTGCTCATATAATTGTTGGCACGCCGGGTCGTATCCTCGAGATGATCGACCGCAATCTGCTGAACCTGTCTGATGTAGAAACCCTTGTGCTGGACGAAGCCGACCGTATGCTGGATATGGGGTTCTCTGATGATATAGGCGTTATTCTGAAAGCTCTGCCTGCAGATCGCCAAACCTTGTTGTTTTCAGCCACTTACCCGGACAAAGTAAATGATTTAAAACGTCATTTAAAAGCCGATGCTGTGCAGGTGTTTGTTGAAGACGCTGAACAAACTGAAATAGAACAGAAATTTATTGAAGTGGAAGCGCAGGATAAAATTACTGCCTTAAAGCAAATATTGTCCTGGCATGGCGCTAAGCCCACGCTGATTTTCTCCAATATGCGCAAAGATACTCAGGATATTTGTGATGAACTATCCGATGCCGGTTACAGCGTAATGTCACTTCACGGCGATTTAGAACAACGTGACCGTGAACGGGTATTAATGCAGTTTACCAATCAAAGTTGCCTGATTATGGTGGCAACTGATGTGGCAGCCCGGGGGCTGGATATCAGTGCTTTGCCTTTGGTCATTAACTACGATTTATCCAACGACCCTGAAGTGCATGTACACAGGGTAGGGCGTACTGGCCGTGCTGGTAGCGAAGGTCTGGCTTTAACTCTGGTTACTCCTTCACAAATGGGCCGTTTGGCCGCACTGGAAGATCAATTGAGTCTGACAGCACAGTGGGCCGAGTTAACTGCTTATCCGGCTAAAGATGCTGTACCAGCGCGCGCGCCTATGCGTACTGTGATGATTGATGGCGGTAAAAAAGACAAAGTACGGCCTGGCGATATAGTAGGCGCTTTAACAGGTGAACTGGGTTTGTCTTTTGAACAGATTGGCAAAATAAACGTGTTGGCTATGGTGAGTTTTGTGGCTGTACGTAACGATGTGGCCAGCACCGCATTAAAGCGTTTAAGTGAAGGAAAAATCAAAGGCCGTCAGTTCCGCTGCCGTTTTGTCTGAACAGGACAAAAAATTGTCGCGTGATATCGTGGATGTAAATTAACCTTGAAAAAACGTAGGGGCGGGTCTTGTACCCGCCCGTCTAATGACACCGCGGTGTGATATACACAAAAACATTGCGGCGCAGATAGAAGGGCCGGGACAAGCCACGGCCCCTACATTTCACTATGAATTGTTCACAAAAAGTATCTGATGTAAGAGGAAAAATTACCCGGATGCACTAAGCTCAAAGCGGATAGATACTAAAAAATAAAGAGGCCGCTTATGAATCTTCAACACCTCCTGTGCAGCGCTGTAGTTTGTCTGCTGTTATCTGGCTGTAAACCAGCTGAAACTAAACCTGCTCCTGATGTAAAACCTGAAGCCGTCACAACAGTGGCTCAAACACAACCAGAACCTAAAGCCGCAGCGTGCGAGTTAAAACTAGGTTTTGAATCCTGGGAACCTTATCAATACATTGGCCTGGAACAACAAGCCAGCGGGCTGGACATTGAAATTATGCAGGCCGTTGCCAATCGAATGAATTGTACTTTAGTGATGCAGCATGGCACCTGGCAGGACCTGTTGGGGCAGTTGAAACAAGGTAAGGTTGATTTGTTGTTGGGTGCTTCTAAAACGCCGGCTCGGGAAGAGTTTGCGCTGTTTTCTGAGCCCTACAGAGCTGAACAGTTTCAGTTGTTTGTACGCAAAGACGAAGCCGATCAATACAACTTTGCTTCAGTGGCTGAAATGGTGGCTGCCAAACATAAAGTGGGGCTGATCAGCGACTATTATTACGGTGAGCAAATCAGCGCCTTGTATAGCGATGAACATATGCGGCCGCAGTTTGTTGAATCTTCTATGAGCGAACTGAATATAGCTGTATTGTTAGACGACCAGGTAGATGCAGTACTCGAAGACAGTTTTGTCGGTGCTGCTATTATCCGGCGTAAAGGATTAGAGCAACAAATTCAGCCACATCAGGTGAAACTGCCAGAAAGCCCTATTTATGTCATGTTCAGCAAAGCCACAGTGCAGCCGGAAAAAGTCAGCTCTTTTAATCAGGCGCTGCAACAATTAAAAGACAGTGGGGATTATCAACAGCTACTGAATAAATACCAGAGTTAACTTACTCGTCGTACTTGAAGCCGCAGTTTTGTTGACTGCGGCTCTCCCCCCAGTCACATAGGACAACTATGCTCCTGGGGTCTCGAACACTTGTCGCCGCACTGCAACTCCAATTACTTAGAGTAAGGTATTAGCGAATACCAAACTGGCGGGCCAGCAAAGACGCAGTAAAGCTGGCCTTTAAATAAAAGCCTCTGGGCAAGGTTTGAATAGGTTGGCCCTCTGTGCCAATAGCTGAAGTAAGGGCTTTGCTGTTGGCCGCTTTAGGGCGCAATTGCAACACTTTGCCATGCGCGCCTTTAATCTGATCGATGCCACCTAAAACAATCAACTCCATCAACTCTTCCCAATCCTGCTGCAACAAGGCCTGTTGTTCTGCATCCGGGCTCCATAAAAAAGCTGTACCTATCTGCCGCTCAGTCAGTGGAATAGTACGTTCGGCCAGTATGGGTACAAACAATACCTTGCTGAGTTTGCGACAGACCCAGGAGTCCTGCCAGTGCAAACCAGCCACGTCAGTTAAAGGTGCAACACAGACATAAGTGCTTTCCAGTGGTTTACCAAAACGATCCACAGGCAAGGTTTTTAGTTCTATGCCCAGATGTGGAAAATCAGGTTCAGCTTTACTGCCACTGCTGGCTCCAAGCACCAGTTCGAGTAATTGGCCCACACTGCCTTTTTCCCGTTGCAGATTGGCGGGCAGCTGCAACTGGCATTGTTCTGCCAGTTGGCCTAAAGTCAGGCCTGCGATCAGATAACAACGTTCGAGTAATTCTGCTGTATTTTTCGGCGGGTGGCTCATAAAAACGTCATTGAAGCGGCAGTGATTCAGGTCTTTCAAAACATTAGCATTTTTTGACTTATTTTGCTGCTCAAAAAGCAACCAAAGCAAGTTATGCACAGTTGTAACACTGGTTAAATAGCAGTCTTTTCAATCTAACTTAATGTTTTTTATGGTTATTTTTTTAGTTTTGGTTGAGTGTTATTCCAGCGTTTCAGAGTTATTCAAGAACAAAAACACCCTTATGCACAGCTTTATGTACAGAGCCTGTGTAGAAGTGCACAGTGCGTGCTAATTAATCAGTTAAATTGTGGATAACTCTGTAGAAAATACAATTTGCCGAAGTCGTGACTTTATGAAAGAATCGATGAAACAACAGCTGGAACCAAGCTAGAGGTTTTTGTGATCGACGCTGAAGGCTTTAGAGCCAACGTCGGCATTGTAATATACAACCACCAGGGACAGGTGTTTTGGGCAAGGAGATACGGTCAACATTCCTGGCAGTACCCACAGGGCGGCATTGATGACGGGGAAACCCCGGAGCAGGCCATGTACCGCGAGTTAAACGAAGAAGTTGGTTTACAGCCTGAAGATGTAGAAATTATTGCTGTAACCAAACACTGGCTCAGGTACAAATTACCTAAGCGTTTAATTCGACGAGACAGTAATCCGGTGTGTATAGGGCAAAAGCAAAAATGGTTTTTGTTGCGCCTGACCTGTAAGGATGAAGACGTAAATCTGTTAAAAACTTCGCATCCGGAGTTCGATGACTGGCGTTGGGTCAGTTATTGGTATCCTGTGCGTCAGGTCGTCGCCTTTAAACGGGAAGTGTACCGTAAGGTGATGAAAGAGTTTGCCCCTATTGCATTGCCGTATCTTCGTAGAGATGGAAAAAATGAGAAGTTAATCAGAAGGGGTTAGGAATGCTGAGCCAGTTAAGGCGCATAGTGCAGGATGTGGCGCAAGAGCCGGTACTGAATAACGCATTGGCTGGCTTAGTCTCGAACGTAAAAAATGCCCTGAAAACAGAGTGTTGCTCTGTTTATTTAGCCGACTATGAACAGCAGCATTTTATGTTGATGGCCACAGATGGCTTAAATCCTGAAGCGGTAGGCCAAATTTCTATTGGTTTCTCCGAAGGTTTAATTGGTTGGGTGGGTCAGCGTGAAGAGCCGATCAATCTGGCACAAGCTCATTTACACCCCCGTTTTAAAGTCACCCCTGAAGTCAGCGAAGACCGTTTTTCGGCCTTTTTAGGTTGCCCTATTATTCATCACCGTAAAGTGCTGGGTGTATTAACCATACAGCAGGGCGAATCACGGGTATTCAGTGAAGACGAAGAATCCTTTTTAGTGACTTTAGGAGTGCAGCTGGCCTCTGTATTGGTGCATGCTGAAATGCGTCAGGCGGCCAGCCAGAATTCAAGGCAGCAAAAAAGTACAGGCCAGTTACAGGGTTTACCTGGTGCTCCTGGTATTGCCATAGGTGAAGGTTTTGTATTGGAACCCTCCAGCGATTTTGATGCGATATCGCTGAAGAAAGTCGACGATCCGGAAAAGGAACTGTCTCGTTTTTACAAAGCCGTCAAAATTACCAAAGCCGAATTTAATCGTCTGGCTGAACGTATGGCCGGGCATTTGCCGCCAGACGCTTTGGCTATTTTTGATGTGTACCATCAGTTATTAGACGCCGCCAGCCTTGGCAATGAAATTGAAAAACAAATCCACGAAGGCTGGTGTGCCAAAAGTGCATTGAAACGTGTGGTAGAAAAGTTCGCCCGCCAGTTTGACGATATGGACGACCCTTATCTGAGAGAGCGGGGCACAGATATCCGTGATTTAGGCCAGAGGGTATTGAATCATTTGCTCGACACTGAGCAGCGCCATCATAAGTTGCCGGAAAAAGTGGTGCTGGTGGCTGATAACGTCACTGCCACTATGTTAGCTGAAATTCCACGCGCTCAGCTGGTGGCTATTGTTTCGCTGAAAGGCTCAGTGAATTCACACGCCGCTATTATGGCGCGGGCTTTAGGTATTCCGGCTGTGATGGGCCTGGACGAGCTGCCGTTGTTTCACTGGCAAAGTAAACGTCTGATTGTCGATGGCTACCGTGGGCAGATTTTAGTGGCTCCCGCTGAAGCTATAGTGGCTGAGTATCAGGCGCTTATCAGTGAAGATGCTCAGTTGAGTGCCCGTTATCAATCCGAGATGCATTTAAACGCTCAGAGCGCTTGTGGTGCGCCTTTTAGCCTGATGGTCAATGCTGGTCTGGCGATAGAGCTGGAGAGTACTCAGCCTTCTTATACAGACGGCATAGGTTTATACCGTACTGAATTCCCTTTTATTATGCGCAACCGCTTTCCAACCGAAGCGGAGCAGATAGAACTCTATAAAAAAGTATTAGCGTCGCACCCCACCAAAGCGGTAGTGATGCGTACTTTGGACGTAGGCGGTGATAAAGCACTGCCGTATTTCAGCATTATTGAAGAAAACCCCTTTTTAGGCTGGCGTGGTATTCGTTTAACCCTGGATCATCCCGAAATCTTTTTGGTGCAGATCCGCGCCATGCTCAAGGCCAATATAGGTCAGGGTAATTTGCATATTTTGCTGCCGATGATCTCTGATCTGGCTGAAGTGGATGAATCACTTCGTCTGATTAAACAAGCCACTTTTGAACTGACAGATGAATTAGCCGGTACTGAAGTGCAGCTGCCTAAAGCCAAAGTGGGCGTGATGATTGAAGTGCCGTCCATTATGTATCAGTTGCCTGAACTGGCCCGTAAAATTGATTTCTGCTCTGTCGGTACCAACGATTTAACCCAGTATTTATTGGCGGTCGATCGCAACAACCCAAGAGTAGCGGGTTTGTATGATGCGATGCATCCTGCGGTATTACGCGCTTTGCACCAGATGTCATTGCAGGCTCAGGGTTTACAGCTGCCGATGAGCATTTGTGGTGAGCTGGCAGGTGAACCTGCGGGTGTGCTGATTTTAGCCGCCATGGGTTATGACAAGTTCAGTATGAACAGCAGTAATCTGGCCAAAATCAAATGGTTGCTGCGCAGAGTCAATATGTCTGAACTGCAATTGCTGCTGCCGGAAATTCTGGCCTGCCAGTCGCCAAAACAAGTTCGTCTGCAAGTTCAGCGTTTCCTCGATCAAAAACAGCTATTGAACCAATTACGTGCTTAACAGCACCAAGGGCTGTTACAATGTTTGACCTTATCAGGCTCTGCGCATCAGCTCTGGTGCCTTACTGGTTTATTGCTTAGAACAGGATTTTTTATAGTGGACTCTTATTTTTTATTCCCGCAAATTGACCCGGTGATCTTCAGTATCGGGCCTGTGGCTGTGCGTTGGTATGGCCTGATGTATGTGATCGCTTTTTTACTGGCAAACTGGCTGGCCAACCGTCAGGCCGATAAACCAGGTTCTGGCTGGACCCGTGATCAGGTCAGCGATTTAATGTTTTTCGGTTTCTTAGGTGTGATAGTCGGTGGCCGTTTTGGTTATGTGCTGTTCTACGGTTTCAGCAATTTAATGGCCGACCCGCTGTATTTATTCCGCACCTGGGAAGGCGGCATGTCTTTCCATGGTGGTGTGTTAGGTGTGATGGCTGCTATGGCCTGGTTTGCCTGGCGCAACAACAAAAAGTACCTTGAGCTTGGCGATTTTGTGGTGCCGCTGTTGCCTTTAGGTCTGGCCTTTGGCCGTTTAGGTAACTTTATCAACGGCGAGTTATGGGGCCGTACTACTGACGTACCCTGGGCTGTGTTATTTCCAAACTCCGGTATGTTGCCACGTCATCCTTCTCAGCTGTATGAAATGGTGGCTGAAGGCATCATGCTGTTTATTTTACTGCAATGGTACAAAGGCAAGAATCCACCTGCAGGTAATGTCGCTGGTTTATTCCTGCTGGGCTACGGTACTGCACGTTTTATTATTGAATTCTTCCGGGAACCGGACGCGCATTTAGGTTTATTGTCTATGGGGATGTCGATGGGCCAGTGGCTTTGTATTCCAATGATAGCAGCAGGCCTGGGATTGATTGTCTGGGGCTATAGCCGTGAAGCGAAATCAGACCGCAAGACTAAAAACAGTGCGGAAAAAGCAGTGAAGAAAGAGAGCAAGGCATGAAGCAGTATTTAGACTTAATGCGCCATGTGCTGGAGCATGGTCATAAAAAATCGGACCGCACAGGCACAGGCACCATCAGTGTATTTGGTTATCAGATGCGGTTTGATTTAAGTCAGGGCTTTCCTCTGGTGACGACCAAAAAGTGTCACTTGCGCTCCATTATTCATGAGCTGTTGTGGTTTCTTAAAGGCGACACCAATATTCAGTATCTGAAAGACAATAAAGTGTCGATTTGGGATGAGTGGGCGACAGAACAAGGCGATTTAGGCCCGGTCTATGGGGCCCAGTGGCGCAGCTGGCAAACACCGGATGGCCGTACTATCGACCAGATCAGTCAACTTATCCATGACATTAAAACCAATCCGGATTCACGGCGTTTAATCGTCAGCGGTTGGAACCCTGCTGTATTACCTGATACCAAATTCAGTCCTAAAGACAATGCAGCTATGGGCAAACAGGCTTTACCGCCTTGCCATACTTTATTTCAGTTTTATGTGCATGACGGCAAATTATCCTGTCAATTATACCAGCGCAGCGCCGACATTTTCCTGGGTGTGCCTTTTAATATTGCAAGTTATGCCTTGCTTACCATGATGGTGGCTCAGGTTTGCGATTTAACTCCAGGCGATTTTGTGCACACTTTTGGCGATGCCCATTTGTACAGCAATCATATGGAGCAGGTGAACGAGCAGCTAAGCCGTACACCACACCCATTGCCTCAAATGAAATTAAACCCGGCTATCAAAGATATTTTTGCTTTTAGTATCGACGATTTTGAGCTGGTCAATTATTTGGCACACCCAGCTATTAAAGCCCCGATAGCGATATAAATCTGTAGCGGAGGGGCTTGCCCCCTCCCGTCTATATGTACCGCGGTATTAGCCCACTCCCGTCCACATGCGCCGTGTGATCTGGCGAACGCCTGGATCAGGTAAACCGTCAAAATTTTCTGGCATTAATTTTGCTGTGTATCAGACAGAGATAAACAAGCGACACCAACGCCGGGGGCTACAGTGCGAATATTCGGGTTAGTCATCACAGTTCTGCTGTTATGCAGCTGCAGTTCTTTGCCACAAGGGCAAGATATTGCCGAGCCTGTACAGCTTTCAAAAGCAGCACAGCATCCTCCTTTATTGTTTTATACCGAACGCCTTGCTGATCAGCTTTTTCATCAATTACAACCTTTGGAATCCGGTGCTATAGCTGTGACCACTTTTGCTGATGTGCAATTGATGGCGCCTGATACCAGCCGCAATTCCAGCTATAACGCAGCTTTGCAGTTGCAGGAAAGTATGCAGACTGTGGCCACTCAGTTGGGCTACCAGGTAAGCGAATTACGCCTCAATGATGCGGTTTTAGTACATACAGGTTATGAAAACTCATTAGGACGGAATTTAAGCCATTTGGCGCAAAACCAACAGGCACGTTATTTGATCACAGGCACCCTGACTGAGGGTGAGGTACATATCACTGTCAATGCCAAATTAATCGACCTGAAAAGCCAGCAAGTGTTAGCTGCAGCTTCCAGTGTTATTCCTGTAGATGTGTTATGGCCAAACGAACAGTTGCAGTTGCGTCATAATAAGTTGTATCGCAATTCGGAGTCGTAACGGATGAATACACCAAATCGTTATATTTTACTACTCACCAGCCTCGCCACTTTGAGCCTGAACTTTGGTTGTACTCCTCTGATCCAGCTGGATTCAGAAGGCAAGCCTTCAACGGCTAATCAGGTTGAGTTAAATCAGGGTCATGCTCCGAGGCTCAAAAAAAATCAGTCTTATGCACCTTTGTATGTGGGTGGTTACGACAGTGCAGCTATGCAAAATGCCCGTATGGCGGGCATGGCAGTACCTGGTTACAAGGCAGAAACTTCGGTGACAGTGAATCACTATGTACAAAGCCTGATGCATGATTTAGCGGCTAACCTGGAGGTGTTAAGTACGACCTTCAGCGTTGGGGTGACCAGCTTTGTTTATCTGGATGGTGATTACCAGCAAGGCGATTTGCTTGGCAACCAGCTGTCTGAAGCTTTTATGCACGAGGCCACTCAGTTTGGTATGGCCGTGACAGATTTTAAAACCACGGATTATATCCGGGTGACGCCAACAGGCGATTTTACCTTCAGTCGTGATTTCCTTGAACTGACTCAACAATACCCTATTAGTGTGGTGCTGGGCGGTACCTTAGTACGTCACCATGGCGGCGTGATAGTGAATGCCAGAATGGTGAATGTAAATGACAAAAAAGTACTGGCATCGGCTCAGGCTTTTATTCCACAACAGGTTGTTCAGAGCCTGAAGGGCACTCATAGTGCGCCATTGTTGCAGTTAAAAGCGGCTGGAGTGCAATAACATGGCTATCCGTCAACACACCGATTCATTATGGCGCTCTTCTGTGCTGTATGGCGCAGCTGCTTTGGTCGTATTGAGTTTGTTGCCGGGTTGTTCGACGCTGTCCAGCGAACCTGAGAAAGTTGAAGCTGAGTTAACTCAGGTTGAAAAAGTCGCTGTGTTGAAAAAACGCTTACTGGAAACACACCATAAGCTGCATATGCAGAGGGCTCAGTTGCAGAAATTGATTAACAATGATGCGGATTTAGAGCAATTGATCCGCTTAATGCATATCAGGCAACAGCAAACGCAATTGAGCGGTGATGCAGCCGGCCAGACTAAAGAAGTCACAGTGGATTATTTACAGGTGATGGCCGCCAATCAGCAAACACTGAAATCAGAGCTTTCCCGTTTGATGTTTGAGTTGAACACCTTAACTGCAGCTCCCGGTAATTAACCTGTGTTAAATGGAACCTATGAATATGAAATCAATCACTAAAAACTCCGTAAATAACAGGTGTATTTTCCGTAGCGCTTTCGCTTCGCTGTTGCTGATTTCCTTATTACAGGGCTGTGCTTTAATGGGGTCAGGATCAACAGATTCTGACCCGGTCGCTTCGACAGAGAACCTGAGCAATACGGATGCAGTGTCTGATGAAGTCAAGTCACCTGAACTGGCTCAGGCTGAAAATCAGGTCAGAGCATTAGAGCAGCAACTGGAAAGTTTGAAAATTGAATGGGAACAGCAAAAACCTGCATTGGAACGTCTTGTCAGTAATGAAGCTGATCTTGAATTTTTGGTACAGGCTTTGGCTGACATGTCCCAGTTAGCGGATGAACCTTCACGTAGCCAATATTTAGGTCAGGACGAGCTTACTGCTGAAAAAAGAGAACAAAGTTTACAGGCATTACAGTCGTTGGTCAGTACGCAGGAAGAGTTGAATACGCTTCTGGTTGATTTAAGTACTGTAGTCTCTGATGTTGCAGCAAACCGACAGGAGCTGACCGGGCACCAAAGCTTCGCTCAGTCTGGTTCTGCACAGCAGTCATTTGGACCTTCAGCAGTGCAAAATACAGAAAACTCAGGATCTGAGATGGCTTCAACTCCGAGTGCTGATCTGACCGCTCAGAGTCCGGATGGTGGCAGCACCACCAGCATTCAGACACAGAGTTCTTATACCCAGACTTCAGCAGATTGCAATTGCACAGACTCAGAAACTTCATCGCCAGCAAATTCCGGCCCGGCTAAAGCTCGTGACCCAAGCTGGTTTGCAATGACTACACCCTATGCCGAAGCAGCACCAGCGACAAGCACTACTCCAGTATCTCAACTGGACAGTGAAGCTGTGGCAGGCCAACCTATTCCGGGTTTGCAGGTAAAAACCTTTAAGCGCCTTACTTTACCTTCTGAACTGGCAGCAGCTGGCGCAGATTTACAGCAGTATGCAATGGCGCCACAATTTCATATGAGCCGCAAATCTTTAAGTGATTATGTGTCTCAACTGGCATTTAAACTTGCTGGAAATCAGCAGTTGGCCGGCAACAAAATAGGTGTGGCCAGTTTTGTTTTTTTTGACGAGCAGTTAGAAAAAACCAGTGCGGTAGGAAATCAATTAGCGGAAGAACTCAGTACTGTATTGCCTGCTTATGGCGCCAGGGTTATTGAATACAAACTGACACGTGAAATTACCGTAGGGCCGACCGGAGATTTATCTTTGTCACGTAATACCAGAAAACTGCGTGATTCACAGGGTATGGACTATGTGTTGACCGGCACTATGGTGCCAACCCGCCGGGGCTTACAGATCCATAGCCGGGTGGTTTCCACCAGAGATAATGTGGTCATTGCATCGGCCAGCACTTTGATCCCAGCCTTAGTACTGCAGCAACTTTGACGGGGCAGGAGAAGAGGCTAAAAATTAATATGGGGCTATACTAGGTTTACAATCTTTTGAACTATGTCTATTTTGTTGAATGATTTTGCAAAATTCTGGTGCTAAAACCGCAGTTCTTTGCTTCAGCTATATGACCATTTTCTTATTCAGTTTGTGCCGTTTTTTGCACTTTGTTCAGATTGGAAATGAAGTTTTCACTCAGTAATTTAAATTTTTCTAATGTTTTACAGGCCCTGTTTTACATCGTTTAAGCCTAATTTTACGGTACTTTTTTATTTTGTTTTGTGCAAATAATGAAATAATGAAAAAATTACAAATAAAACAAAAAATTGTATAAAGTTTTGATAAGTTCGGTCGATACATGAATACGCTTAGTGTGAAACATCAAATGTTATCTGAGCGGGTTCATTGTAACTATTTGATCAATATAGGAAAGATGATTATGAAGAAACGCAATCAAATTACACAAGCGGCCGTGCTGGCCGTTGCTACCATGACCTCAGTTGGGGCAATGGCTGAGATAGCATCAGTAACAGCTTCTGTTACTGTAGACAACTCAATCGATTTCACTTCTGCCGGTACTTTAAACTTCGGTACTTTACGCGCTGTAGCAGATAACTCTGCAAACAACTGCGCCTATGTTACTTTAAGTGCTGGTCCTGCTGCTCCTGCTATTGCTGCAACTGGTGGCGCTGCTACTACAGGCTTCTGTACTGGTGCTGGTAACGCAGCAGTTCAGTCGATCGGTGGCACTTTAGAGCGCCCAACTTTCACTATTGCTGGTGTTGCTGCCTTCACTACTTTAGACGTAACTTTACCAACAACAGTTGAATTAACTGCTCCTTTAGCCCCTGGCGCAGCTTCTTTCTTTATGCGTGATTTCACTGCATGGAAAACAAGTGGTACTCCAGGCGCTGTGACTACTACTATTCAGGTAGATGGTACCGGTGGTGCTGTGTTCCAGTTAGGCGCGACTTTGCATACAGATGACTCTTTTGCTGGTCAAAACTATGAAAATAACATCGCTTACACTGGTAACATTGATGTAGAAGTTGCCTACCAATAAGCTTTGGTTTGAAATAAAAAGGAGCTTATGATTAGGCTCCTTTTTCTTTGGTGGACCTTATGTCAAATTACAACTTAGCTGCATTAATTTTTGTTGTCTTTTTCAGTTTTTATTCATGGCCTGCATATGGCGATATAACAGTTAATCAACAACTTAGCTTTGGCAAAATAGCAATCACCTCTAATGCTTCTGTCAGCACAACAACAGTGCGGCGTAACGGGTCACAACAAAGCACCAACAAAATTTTGGTAGTGCAGTCTGGTGAACCAGCCATACTGCAACTTAGTAATTTTCCTATTTATACCACTATGAATTTGTCAGCCAATACTCCGGTCAGTTCTGCTATGGGGTATGGCGGCACAGAGCAGTTCACCATTACAGCTTTAGATATGCCCGCGTCAGTGAAAACAGATCTGGCGGGACAGGCAACTCTTATTATAGGCGGGACTTTGGCAACCTCTGGCTTGGGTGGTGTTTACTACAATGAAGCGGTTTATAACATTTACCTTGAAATCGAGTTTTCATATTAATAAAAGTGGAGCACAGAAATGGGCAAAATAGTCCTTGTTATTATTGCACTAATGAGTTTTTGGGTTGAAGCCAATTTAGTGATTCACCCTATACGTATTCAGTTTAATCCGGGTGAGCGCAGTACCGAAGTCACGTTACTTAATGATTCTAAAACCACTAATACTTACCGTCTGGAGTGGCGGGAAAAGCTAGCTAAACAAGGGGGCGGCTACACAGATTTAAAAGGGGATGCGCTGAAAAACTTCCCTACGGCAAGCTCTATGGTTCGTTTTACGCCCCGTCAGGTGACATTAAGACCTGGTGAGCGTCAGACCATCAAATTAAGTTTACGCAAACCAGCCCGTCTTGCTGAAGGTGAATACCGCTCTCACCTGATTTTTAAGGCTCTGCCTCCACCGGCATCACTGAGAGCACCTGATGAGCAAACTGCAGGTTTGACTATGAGCTTAAATTTGATTACCAGTTTTGTGATACCTGTTGTAGTGCAAAATGGGGAAAGTAATAGCAACATCAGCTTTAACAGTGCTTCTATTATTTATGACGCTGCAGTTCCGGGCAAAAGCAGCGTGGTTGTAAATGTCAGTCGTTCAGGAAAATACTCCACTTTTGGTGATATGGAAGCCTATTGGACACCAGCGGGCGGCAAAGAACGTTTGATAGCAAAAACCTCAGCTTTTACCTTTTGGCCTGAATTAAATAAGACCTTTACGACTTTGGCATGGGTTGGCGCAGATTTTGCACCTACCAATGGCAAGCTCCGGATCGTGTACAAAGGTATGAGAGACTTTCAGGGTCAGACCTTTTTCGATACTTCAGTACAGGTAGACAGGAGCGCTATAAAAATGAATAACTAGCGAGGATATCTATGAAATTCAGGCCAAAAGATACGTTCTGTCAGAAGTCGTCCTTGGTTGTTGCTGTGGCCTGCCTTTCTATTCATCCCGCCTCTGTTGCTCAGACTACTGATGGGAAAGCGGCCTTACAGGACCCGCAATTCCGTCAGGCGTTGCAACGATTGATCAAAAAGTATAAAACAGCCGAACAAAACACTGCAGCTACACAAAAAGACGACAAAACACTAAATTCTGCAAAATTAGTAAGTCAACCCATTAATTCTGAAGCCAATTCACAGTCAGGCCAGATGACTGCAAGCAGTTCTGCGGATGGAGTTGATAATTTCGATAATAGTCAAAATTCTGACAGCGCTGATTACTATCAAGATAACGAATTTTCTGGCGCTTTGGTCGAAGGCAGCAGGTTTGCTGAGGGCGAGGAACTTATTCTGGGTCTGGAAATAGCGTCAAAAAATGACGTTGCAGCCCTGGCTGATGTATTTGCCTTTAAAACGAAAACTTCTGCTACAGTTGGTTTTGCCACTCTGATTCAGTTATTAGAGTTGCCCATTGAAATCTCCTCTGATTTAAAACGTGCTAATGGCTGGTTGTACAACGAAAGCAATAAATTCAGTATGTCTGTCGGCGAAGATAACAGCCTGCAGGTATCGCTCAGTGGTCAGCAATGGACTTTAACAGAGCAAAGTTATTCTGTTGAATCTGATGATATTTACATTGATCTAAATGCTATTGCCGAATGGTTTGGTTTTAAGTATGTGATTGACGAGTCGAGACTAAAACTGACGTTAACCACCAGCAGACAACTTCCGGTTGAACTCAGATTAGCCAGACGTGGCAGGGAAGTTACAAATCTCTCCTATAACAACACCTCTGTGATGCCCTATCGTGAAACAGGCTATAAAGCCTTTTCACAGCCGTTATTTGACGCACAGATCTCCGCCAGTCACAGAGGGTCTAAAACGACCAGTACCCACTCAGTCGTAGGGTCACATGACTTAGCTTATTTAACCAGCCGGTACTATTTATCAGGTAACAATGATGATCTGCTCAGTAGTGCACGCCTGACCTTCTCTCGTGAATCCGATAAAAACAATTTGTTAGGACCACTTAAAGCCACTGAATTCGAGTTTGGAGATATCTTGCCTGTCGGAAGTATCAGGGGCGCCAGCCGGAATTTGGGGCGAGGTCTGAGATTTAGTAATACACCTCTGGTCAGTTCTGTCGACGGACGTCAGGTTGATTTGACTGGAGATGTACCAGATGGCTGGGATGTAGAAGTGTACCGGAACGGTATCTTAATTGGCCAACAGTTTGGCATCAATAATGGTCGCTACGAATTTAATGAGATTAATCTGGACTTCGGTGAGAACAACTTCGAATTAGTATTTTATGGACCTCAGGGCCAGGTTGAAACTAAAACAGAAGTCTTTAATGTCGACAGTAACAGCGTTGGGCAGGGGCAGTTTAACTATCAATTTTCAGTGGTGGAAGCAAACAAATCGGTGTTTGCGCTGGAAGAAGATAATTTGGGTGCTGATGAGGCTGATCAAGGGATCCAGGCAAATGTGGTATCCGGTTATGGTTTGTTTGACTGGTTAAGCTTAAGCACTGCTGTGGGCTCATTCAAACCAGAGGTGGGTGAGGAGCTGTTGAGTTACGATCTGGGTTTAAACCTGAATATCTTTGGTTCTGCTTTGTTAAGCAGCAGCTTGGGCGAAGTAAAAGATTCTCTGCGAACCAGCTCTCATAGCTTGCGGACTCAGGTCCTTGGCAATGCCGTGAGTTTGGGTTATCAGAACAACGACCCAATAGGGGACAGAATAGAAAACCAGAATCAGGCCTCTGATTCTCTGGTTGCCAGTATGGCTGGTCGGTTATTTGGTCGTTCAGATATGCCACTGAGTTATCAGAATGAGTGGCGGCGTGATAAGGATTTTTCAGGTACTACTGAAATTCTCCGTAATTCTCTGGGCGTAAATACCAAAATAGGGTCTTTTGGCAATACGCTGGAATGGAGGAAACAAACAGAAGTGACTAGCCTGCAGCCTTCGCCTGTTATCTCTGACTTTTTTGATCAGGCGGCTTACGCCCAACAGTTGCTGGAACGTTTAGAGCAGCAGCAGGAACAAGAGTTAACAGGGGAGGTTGATCTGCCCAACGTAACCTCCGGTGGTTTTCAATACAGGAAGAATTTTAACTCAGTCTTCACCCGTTTTTTTGCGAACTACAACCTGAAACCTGATTCGGAGTTCACGTCTTATGGTGTCAGTCTAAGTTATCCATTTTCACCGGATCTGACCTCAAACTTTAGTATTTTCCGTTATACCCTGACAGATCAAACCTCAGCCAGCCTCGGATTGAACTGGCGTCTGGATAATGTTTATTTATCAGCCACCACCAGTTACAACAATTTAAATGGTTGGTCAGGAGGTCTGAACGCTCGTTTCGGTTTTGGTTATGGTCAGGAGTCAGGTTATTTCTCTTCCAGCAGCAACGTCGCTCAGGCTGGTGCTGTCAGCGCACGTGTTTATGAAGATAAGAACCTCAATGGTGTGATGGACGAAGGTGAAACTCCTATTAAAAATGCAAAAATAATGTCGTTACAGGGAGGGAGCAGAGATGTGGTCACCAATGAAAAAGGTATTGCGGTACTCACAGGTTTGGCTGCCAATCAAAAAACAGACATTGTGGTCGACAGAGGCAGCTTTGAAGATCCAACGATGAAAACATTGATCCCTGGTGTGGCTCTGACCGGACGTAAAGGCTATATCGAGCATATCGATTTTGCTGTGACCTCGACAGGTGAGTTGGAAGGTACTCTGTATTCAGGCTCTGTGGACGGGGATATGGAACCCGCTGCCTATGCAGTTATTCAATTGATTGATAGCAATGGCAAAGTGGTTGATACAGCCCAATCAGAATATGACGGTTATTATTTGTTTGTTGATGTAGTGCCAGGTCAATACAAAGTTATGATCGACAAGAGTTTTACTAAACGTCGTAATTTGCGTTTGTCCGATCCGGTTTACCTGGCCGTCAGAGGGGGCGATGTGATCAACGGTACTGACATCATGTTGCAGCAAAAAGAAGCTGCGGGTGGGTATTCCGCTGATATGGGCAGCTTTGGCTCATTAACTGTACTAAAAGCCTACTGGGGCTTGTTGGTTCGAAGTGGTATGAATGTTGCTAAGTTAAGACCATTCTACCTGCAGGATGAAGAGTCCGGCAAATACGTGCTTCGGGCAGGCTTTTTCAAAGAACAGCATCTGGCAGAAGAAGTATGTAACCGAATTAAAGGCCGAAGGCTGGCATGTGCTGTAAATCAGTTTGAAACCAAGCTGTAGCATCAGGGCTTATTTCGGCAGACCACGCAAACAAGAGGGAGAAGTTTTTATGGTAATTACAATGAATAAGTCTTTGCTTTGCAGTATAGCGGTATTGTTGAGTTCTCTGATCGCTGGCTGTGCCAGCCAACCAGAGCCAGTTGCAACCTCACATAATAAAGAAATGGAAGCTGAACTGGCTGAATGGAGAAAACTAAAGCCCGGTGTTCAGCGGCTTGTGGCTATTGAAGGTGAGTTAAAGGGCCTGCTGGCAACTCTGGAAACTATTACAGAAAATGAACCAACGGCTCAGCTGGCAACAGCTGACAATGGGCATAATGTTCAAACTCAGGTGATGACCCCAGTTCACTTCGAAGAGAAAAAACTTGCTACGCCAGTGCCGGTTCAAACACGGGCAGTTCAGCCAGCAGAAAAACAAATCAATGACGAAATTCTGACAGCAACTCTGAGTCAGACTTCTGCCCCCACCTCTGTCGAACAAAACATGTCCGTTTTGTCTCAGGTTGGTGCCGGATCCAAAGCCGAAAATACTTCTTTTAGCTTACAGTTGGCATCTGTAACAAAAGAAGAAGCAGTTGACCCCACCTGGACGCAACTGAAAAAACGCCATCCAGAGGTATTAGGGTCGTTAGATCTGCATTCAGAGCAGGTTTTGGTTGCTAACCGTACTTACTACAGGGTAAAGGCGGGCCGCTTTGAGAGTTACAATGAGGCAAAACAAAGCTGTAAACTGCTGATGAGCAGCGGTGCCAGCTGCATAGTGAATAAAGGATAAGCTGGCTATGACAGACAATGCAGCAGAGCAACAAAGCAAAAGCCAGATTATTGAGTTTCATAAAATGCTGGCGAAACTGGAAATGGAAATTCATTCCAGGGGAGAACTTTCGTTAAAGGAGGTTCTTGCTTTGTTGCAGGCATTTTACGACAGCTTTCACAACAGAACCTTGTATTCAAATGATACCTCTGTACGAAACTACTTTGCGGATGAACTTTTTACCAGAATGGCAACTTTGTTGTCGTTGTGGGCCTCTTGCGAAGAACAAGCTTTGTCCGTTGAAGACCTCTCTGATTTAGCGCGCTATAAAGAAGTAATCGCCAGTGTTTTTTATAACAGTGGTTACAGAGGTTATGCCCACCTGAGAACCTATCTGACGGAAAGAACTGAAACAGGCTCTTTTGTCATACCTCAACATAAGTTGTTGTTATATTTTGTTTTTGTCCATATTGATGATGTGGATCCCGCCTACCTGGCTCTTGCGACTCAACTTCACGAAGCTTATTTTGCCGTGTTGATGATGGGGTGGCTCAATACTGGTGTGGTGTTAACCAGTCAGGGGGAAAAAAACAGAGAGACCCTGTTTGAGAAATCCAAACTGCTGTTAAGAGTAAATCCAAATCAAAGCTTTATGAACAGTGTTGTAAATGCATGGATGTATTGTTCTTATTCTCCCAGTACAAACAAAAGGGAGATTAAAAAGAATATCAATAAGATGATTGGTAACTTTCTGCATTCAAATGGCCTGTTTGTTCCCAAAAAGAAAGCGTCGGAAATACGTCACATACCCAGACTATTAGTGATCCATGAACGGGCAGGGCGCAACCATGCAATGTTCCGCTGCTATTTGCCCCTTTATTTTTCGTTGCAGCAGCATTTTGAAGTGTATTCTCTTGCCGAGCAGACATTGCTTGATGACGTATCCAAAACTGTGTTTCCACGCCATCTGATAGTGGATGATGTCACTGATTTAAAAGCTATTATTCAAACTATTACCAGTATTAATCCCGATATTATTTATTATCCCAGCCTTGGAATGTCGCATTGGACTATCTATTTGGCGAACCTGCGTTTAGCCGCTATGCAGGTCATGAGTTGCGGCCATCCTGAAAGTAGTTTTTCTGACAACATAGATTTTATTTACTACGGTCCGGATTTGCCTGGTGCAAGCGCTTTGGCTTCGGAAAACATACTACAAAATAAAAACTATCGTTATACGGCGATTGAACACAGTGAATTGGCGTCTGAGAGCCTGAGTTCAGCAAAAATTTCAGATGGCCGTAAACATATAGCTATTAACTGTGCCGCCATGAAATTAAGTAGTGTGTTTGTTCAGTTGCTCAAGGATGTGAAAACAAAACTCGGATCCAGGGTTAACTATCATTTTTTTCCTGCCGGTGATGGACTCTTTAACGACGGCCTGAAAAGCATGCTGCTCAGACAGTTTCCTGATGCCACAGTCTATGCACAGATGCCATACCCTGAGTTTCTTAAAACACTGGGTCAATGTCATATCAGTCTGGCGCCTTTTCCATTTGGTAACACCAACAGCACTGTAGATTCCATGTTGCTTGGATTACCCGTGGTGGCACTGAAAGGTCATGAGTTCTGCAGCTATACAGACTATCTGGTGTTACAGTCCTTTGGACTTGATCAGCATTTTATGTGCGACTCAGTCGAAAGCTACCTGAATAAGGTTACAGCTCTGGTGAATGATGATGCGTATTATGCAGCTCAGACTCAATGTATTAAATCTGCAGACATCAAAGCCATGCTGAGTATTGAAAAAGACCAGCCCTCTGAATTTGGTGAGTTTATTGCTGCTGTGTATCACAAGCTGAATATGTATAAATCCACAAAACATAAACTCATTACCTGGGATAACGACCGGATTATATAAGCCTTGTGGAATAGGGTCTTTAAAAAGGCAAAACAATGAATGTAGCTATTATGCAGCCCTATTTTTTGCCCTATCTGGGTTACTGGCAACTCCTTGTTGCCAGTGACGTTTTTGTGCTTTACGACAATATTCAGTTTACAAAAAAAGGCTGGTTTCACCGCAACAACATCTTGCTGAACGGCGAAAAAAAACTCTTTACTCTGCCGTTAAAACAAGGCTCTGATTATCTGAATGTGGTGGAACGTTATCTGGCGGATGACGCAGGGCAGGCCATCAGTAAAATACTGGCTCAGATCAAACAAAGTTACCGTAAAGCGCCGTATTTTGACACAGCCTATCCTGTGATTGAGCAGTGTTTTCTCTGCCCACAGACAAATCTGTTTTATTTTACCGAACACTCCATTCGGCTGCTGTGTCAGTTCCTTGGTATTGAACGCACGATCATCCGCTCCTCTGACATTGCCATTGATCACAGCCTGCGTTCTGAAGTAAAAGTCATCGCCTTGTGTCAGGCGTTGGGGGCAAAGCGCTATATCAATGCAATAGGTGGGCTTGAGCTGTACAACAAAACTACTTTTGAGCGCGCTGGTCTGGAGCTTTGTTTTTTGCAATCCCATTTGCCAGGCTACCGGCAATTTGGCGCTGAGTTTGTACCTTATTTATCAGTCATTGACCTGATAATGTTTACCAGTCAGCAGCAGCTCAAAGAGATGCTTGCTGACTATTCCCTGGTGCGTAATTGACAGAGCCGGCAGTGCCGCTGCTTTAACCTTTTTCACAGACTAAAAAGATGCTGGAACATAAATCCGGATACTGCTGGCCCAGTTTATAGCAGCCATCCAGATAAGCCGGTGAAATAATGTCGGTTTGCAGCAATCTGTCCCACTGAAAGTTTGCCAGGGCTTTGAAGAAGATGCCTGAACGATGCACCACTTTTAAACCTGCGGCTACAGCATCCCTCTCCAGTGTATCCAGGCTGTAAGTGCAACGATGACCGTGTTCAGCTTCTGCCGGGGTTACTGCTGCATTGTGGCTGATCAGGCCCATTTTTACCGCAATCTGACGGGAAGGTGCGTTGGCATTAGGGCAAACTAAAAAGAAGCGGCCTTTGTCTGACAGCCATTCGTCGTTAATGCGTTTGAGCACCAGGACCGGATCGTCCAGATGTTCCAGCACATGGGTCATCACAATATTGTCATAACGTGTGGGTAGCTGGGCCTGCTCAAATAACGCATTCACAAAAGTTACTTTATCTCCCAGTTTCTGCCTTGCTTCGCTGATGGCCACATCTGAGGCTTCGACGCAGGTAATGTCTTCTGAGTAGGGCAGCAGTCTTTTGGTTAGTTCACCTTTAAAACTGCCTAATTCCAACAGATTGCCGTTTCTCAGAAAAGGCTCAAACGACTGGATCATATAAGGGTGCATCACGTCATAGTCAAAGCCATAGAAATAAGAGCGGCCTGAGTTGTCGATAATTTCTTTGTTAAAGTCTCTTGCTGTTGTCATAGGGACACCTTGTCCTGCTTGTTAGTTAGTTTTAAGCTGCATCTTAGCTCAAGTCGGGTTATAGCTCTGTTAAACGGGCCAGACCAAAGCCATAGCGGCCAAATTCATTGCCGTTATATAACAAAAAAATCTGGCCATCAGATTCAAACAGATTTGGATAACACATCATCTCTGAATCCCAGCCTGAATCAGATAGATCAATACCAGCCAGATTATCGTCTCTGGTCCAGCGGATTAAATCTTCAGACCAGGCATAACCCAGTCGGTAGGCATTTTTGCTGTTTTGCCTGAAATCATAGGCACTGCGGTAGCAGAAATACATATGGTATTTGCCTGCAGCGTAAATAACAGTCGGCAGTGCCTGACATTCATCCGGTATTCTTTCGTCAATAATAGTCTGGCCTGTGCGTTGCCATGTTATGCCGTCGCTGGAATGGGCATAGGCAATTTTATAAAAGCGTTCTGCTGCGCCGTCAGCGGTCTTTTTCTGCCAGTGACTGCCGAAGATATACCACATGTGGTAGCTGCCGTTTACTTTCAGTACAAAGGCATCTGCGACCATCATAGGCTCATTATGGCTGGCTGCCATAACAGGCCCGCCAGCTCCGTATTTCTCAAAGCTGGCACCCTGATCTGTGCTGCGGGCAAGACCTATGCTCATATCAACAGAGACTGAAGTACGACGGCTCCAGCCAGAAGTATAAGCAAGTATGCTTTTGTCATCCCGTGTTACGCTGAAAGGGAAAATGCCATGCTCATCAAAATGGCCAAGCTCTCCCGGCTGTATGATACTCTGTTCCGATAAGGCGAGGATTTTGTTCAGGCTTTTGTCAAAGTCGACATACTGAGGAAAACTCAGGTATTTGCCATTGGCCGTTTTTTTCTGTGCACAAAAGTAAATCCGTACAAAGTCTTCAAATACCAAAGCCTGAGGGGATTTCGCAAATTCAGTGCAGCCATCGGCCAGAACCACTGTGGTTGGGTCGAAGATTTTCCCGAGTTTTTGCCATTTCATCAGCCCAAAGCTCCATGCAGTTTCGCCAGGCCAAAGCCTGTTTTACCATTGCCATTCCCCGCATACAGCATATACACAGTGCCATCCAGTTCGAACACTGTCGGGTAAGCAACCATCTCTGAATCCCAGCCTGTTTCAGACACATCCAGATCCACTTTTGAATCATCTCTGTGCCACTGCTGAAGATCAACAGAGCTGGCATAACCAATACGGTAGCTATTATTTTTATTCGAGCGAAAATCCAGACCTTGCCGGTAGCAGAAAAACATATGGTATTTACCAGCAGCGTAAAAAATATCAGGACAAGCCTGAGCTTCATCGTCGCCCAGCTTACTATCGATAATATCCCTGTCCAGTCTGGTCCAGTTCACTAAATCTTTTGAGGTGGCCATCCGCATTTTGTAAATAATTTCCGGGCGACCTTCTTCATCCAGTATCCATTTTCGTCCTGCTGTGTAGGCCAGATACCAGGTGTCATTGTATTTACGAAGTTTTGGAGACGTGACAATAAAAGGTTCATTGGGTGAGTGCGATAACACAGGGCCAGGGCCATGTTTGGTAAAGGAGACTCCCTTGTCATGACTTCGGGCCAAACCCAATGAAATATTAAAAGGTACAGATTCACAGCGCTGCCAGCCGCCATAAATGGCAATCAGCTCCCCGCTATCTTCGGTAACGGACACTGGATAAGTACCAAACTCATCAAAGGTCCCCAGGTCGCCAAGGCTTAACAGTGGCTTCTGGCTGATATTCAGCACTTTAAACAGATCTGTTTTATCCAAATCAACAAAAGCACAATAACTGACAAACTGTTTATTTTCGTCCGGTTTGGGGCGGCAACAAAAAAACACCCGTATGAAGCTATCAAAAATAACGACATTGGGTGCCTGAGCGAAATTAACCATCCAGTCCGGGCGCTCCGGTATCAGCTCAGGATCAAAGACTAGCCCCAATTTTTCCCATGTTAATTGCATTGCATCTCCGCAGCTTGGTTTAATTTTAACAATTGAATAGCATCCACCAGAAGTTTGTTTTCTTCTTTAAATACCAGTCCGCCTAACTCCCATGGTGTTAACCGGTAATCGACCTCAATGGCTTTTTGCAGAATGATTTCACCTGTATCAATGCCAGAGTCGACATAGTGCACAGTGCAGCCAGCGTATTTTTCTTTCGCTTGCATGACAGCTTCCTGCACTTTCACTCCGTACATGCCTTTGCCACCATAACCTGGCAACAGGGATGGGTGAGTGTTAATTATTTTTTTATGCCAGAGCTTACACACCGCTGCTGGCAGTATTGGTATAAAACCAGCCAGCACTATTAAATTTGTGTTTTCAGGAATAGCGTTTAACAGCTGCTGCGCCAAATCGCCGGAATAGTTCAACTGATGCACTGCAATACCCTGTTGCTGCGCTCTTTGAACAGCACCACAGGGCCGGTCAACAATCAGCTTAGTGATGGTGACTGCCAACCTGTCTTGCTTATCAATGATGGCCTGAAAATTTCCCCCACCGCCTGAGGCACAGACCACCAGATTAAACTGGTTTGGAGTGGTGTTGTTTGCTGCTGTGCTACTCATGCGCTATATAGCTTTTTGAGTCTGTTGTATTTTCGAAAAGCCCGACAATATCGCCATCACTTTCTCCAGCTCCTCTTGTTCAAGATTAGGGTGTAAAGGTAAACACAGTACTCTGGACGAGATATATCTGGCGTTTGGCAGCTCATTATCCCGATCTGTATGGGCGGTTCTGTACATAGGAAATGCCGTGATCAAAGGATAAAAATAACGTCGCACTATCACGTTTTGTTCCCGGAACTTTTCATACAACTCGTCACGGGATAAAGCGTAGTCTGCTTCAACAAACACAGGAAAATAGGAATAATTCGAGGTAAAAGACAGTTGATGATCCGGCAATGAAATGCCGCGGATAAACTTAATGTTGTCTCTGTAGTACTGGCTGATTTGTTTTCTTTTTTCAATACAAGAGTCAATGTACTTTAATTGCAGTAGTCCAAAAGCGGCATTTACTTCGCTCATTTTGCCGTTAATGCCTGCCGCCACTACTGTGGTTTCATCGACAAAACCAAAGTTTTTTAAATGGTCAATATGAGCTTTGGTTTTAGCGTCCTGACAGATAATGGCGCCTCCTTCAAAGGTGTTAAATACTTTGGTCGCATGGAAACTGACCACAGAGATATCACCAAAAGCACAAAGAGACTGGTTGTTGTATCTGCAGCCAAAAGCATGAGCTGCATCGTAAATCACTTTTAAATTATAGTTTTCCGCTATTTTACGGATAGCTTCAGTATCACAAGGTGTGCCATAAACATGCACAGGCATAATTGCTGTGGTTTGTGGTGTGATAGCTGCTTCAATAGCCGCAGGATCCAGATTGCAGGTTTTTGCATCAATATCCACAAACACTGGTTTGATACTATTCCATTTCAGCGAGTGGGCTGTCGCTACAAAAGAGTAGGGCGTGGTTATAACCTCACCTGAAATACGAAGAGCCTGCAAGGCTGTCACCAAAGCCAGGGTGGCATTGGCAAAGAGGCAAACATATTTGACGCCAAGATAGTCAGCCAGCGCTTCTTCAAATTGTTGATGAAAGGGGCCGCAGTTGGTCAATATTTTGTTGTCCCAAATCTGCTGCAGGTAGGGGATAAACTCATCCAACGGCGGCAGAGCCGGTTGTGTTACATAAATTGGTTTATTATTCATGGTTCTACCGCCTTAATAGACCTGCATAAAATCGGGTGTCATAACATCTTTTATAGCCAGCAAAAGCTAAACCACAACACCTTTATTTATTGCACTGGTTGTGCCTGTTCTGCTTCCAAAGCTGTTTGACTTTGTGATCTGGCTTTTTCTGTTAAGGTCTCTAATTCAGTTGGGGTTGCTACAGCATGTAACTGACTTTTGACAAGTTGTTCTATCACAGTCGACTTCATTGGCAGCTTACTTTGCGCGATCAGGACTAATGAGTCTTTAATACGACTCAGTCGGAAACTGTCTTTAAAGTAAGCTTCATTACAAAGGAATAACTGAAACAGTTTGGCATATACAGGGTTAGCTAAATACATTTTGTTGGCTCCGACCAAAAATGGAACCCAACGGCCTTGTGCCGTTTCGTAACAATAATCTAAGGTGGCAGCCGGAACACCCGGAAACTCTCGGTCCTGGTAGTCGTCCATAATAATAATGCCGTAATCCTGCACAAAAGGCGCAGCGAGAGTCAGAGTATGCAACACTTCATGGTATTCATGGCCTGCATCAATGTGCAGAACACGCAGCTTATTTGTAAATAAAGTTTTGAGGTAGTCTGTACTGTAATCCGCTGTATTACCTTTGAGGTAACTGATGCGTGAAGCAAGCTCAGGTGCAACAAATCTGGAGATATTGTGTTGAGTTTGCTCCAGCAAATCGTCGCCAAACAAGTCCATTGCATAAAGCTGATCTTTTACTGGTGCAATCATAGCTAGAAGGGCCAGGGATTTACCTTTCCAGACTCCAATTTCCGCGATATCACCAGAGAGTGACAAACTACGATGAAATGCCTCGATCATGCCAAACATCATCATGTCTAAAGGATAAAACCAGCCATCAAGCTGTGGTGCTATGTCGTTGATATACTTAGCGGTCGTGCTGCCAAGAAACCCAGCATCTTGCGGAGTTAGCATTTTTTTCTCCTGATTCTTTTTGATCCAGACTACAGATCCACTTTATGATAATTTTGATTACTAAATGTGCAATAAACAAAATCTAGCATTTACAACATGTTATAAGTCTAAAATTTATGATAGCTTATCAATCCTCATTACAGCCGCTCCATAGTTAAATGGATATAACGGCCCCCTCCTAAGGGGCAGTTACAGGTTCGATTCCTGTTGGGGCGGCCATCTTTTGTTCATTAGGTAAAGTCACTCTTACTCTTTATCGCTAATCAGGGTTGCAGCATCACCTACCTGCACATTCGCTAATAAATCCATATTTACGCTTTCTGCCCAGGCACTAGTGTGTGTCAGCTCTGTCACTTTCACTTTGAGTTCGCTGACGGTCAGTTGGTCTTGCAGCTGACCAAAACGGTCTTTGTGCTGACGGCGGAACAAAATAGTCAGTTCATCCCCTGTTTTTAAACCCTGTTTGCTGCCAAGGTTAAGCAGCACTTTGTGCTGATTGACCAGCGTGATATCTGCCAGTATAGTTTCGCAGCGCAAGGCTTCTTCCACATCTTGTGCCGCAGCATTTAATACCCGTTCTATAGATTTACCATAATCGGTTTGCCAGAATCGCTGAGTCTTTGGGCTGATGATGGTCGTCTCACGAAAACCCCAGACGGCTGAGGTTTGGTATTTTTGACTTAATAAGACTTTTTGCTCCTGAATGTCAGACAGCTCCAGGTGCAACTGATAAAACCGTTCACGGTCCGGATCGGACCAAAAGGTCCAGTTGTTGCCAACCCGTTCTCCTAAAGAGACATCCCCCAAACTGGCTTTCAGCAAATAACGACCGCCATAATTGCGCTGTAAAGCACTGCGATCGGCATAACTTAATTCCTGTTGCCGGATGGATTGGGGCAGTAGCTTGATCAGGCTTGAACCTGAAGATTCTTCCAGTTTCTGCATAAACACAGTGGTGCTGGCTTGATCCAGCTCGTATAGCTGTCCTACAACGGCTTGTTCCCGGTTTTCTATGATAAAGGGGCTTACCAGCAGTTGTTTTTTCAGTTGCAGATTAGCGCACTGGTTTTGATCCGGGTAAATGTCAGCCCTGATGGTGACGTTGATATACCCATTTTCTTCTGTCTCAGAGACAATTTGTACATTTTGTACTTCGCCCTGACTGTGTAAAAACATCGATTCCTGAGTCAATAATCCGTCGGTCACCTGTTGCACAGTGCGAATAGAAGCCCCTGAGTACAACAGCGCTTTACGCACTGCATCTTCAGTGGCTAACTTTCTTGCTGCAACTTTGTCGCCGGCTCTAAGCACAGCCTGACCTGTTGCTTCATACCAATCGGCCACTGCATAACCAGAAAGCAGCGGTAAAGCCATCAGTACCAAGCTAAGCGCAGATAAACGCATGACTAATCCTCTATAAAGTATCTGACAGGACAGAAGCAAAAGTTATGCCTGAATTTCAATTTTTATCAAACATAGTCAGAAATTATAGAAAAGGCACGGATTGTGCATTATTTACAGTTATGAAAGAGATCAATAGATAGGCAGAGGCAGGCTATTATGAACAAACTAACCATCAGTGCGTTGTTGCTGACGTTATTACCCGGCTGCAGCATGGTTGCCGATCGGCATGTCGAATGGGAAACCGTGGAACCGCAGCGTTTTCCTGTGCTAAAAGCAGTGGGTTATGCACCCTTAAGTCAGCAGCCCGGAGCCACCGAGCAAGAACGTATGCTGATGGCAATGAAAGCCTCTAAGCTGGAAGCCTACAGAGAGCTTGCAGAGCAGGTGTATGGCCAAAGAATTGACGCTAAAGCCAATATGCAGCAAATGATGGTTGGCAATGATCAACTAAACTCATCAGTCAGCGGCATTATTCGTGGTGCCAGGGTAGTAAAAACTTATCCTGTGGGTGATGTGTATGCCACAGAGCTGGAACTGGATTTTAAACAGGTGTATGACTTGTATTTAAACAGTCAGCCAACCCGCCGTATCAAAAATGTGAAGTACTATTAATAGCCTGCTGCTTGCAGATCAAAAAAACCGTCAGATGACGGTTTTTTTGTTGGATAACGAAGCATCTAGGCTTTAATACCCGGGCCTTTATCTACCTGAGCCGTTTTGCCTTTATTGGTGTAGGTTAAACCTGCACGGCCACGGCTTTGCAATAATTCAGTTTTAAAGCGTTCAATCACCAGTTGGCTTTGCTCAACACTTTGGCTGTTGACCTGATTCTGGTATTTACATTGCGCCAGCTTTTCTTCAAGACGATTTAAATGCTCCTGAAACCAGCTTTGCTCTTTGGCTTCAGCTAATTCTGGCAAGGCAGCTAATTGCAGATCAGCGGTCTGAACCAATTCAAGAATACGGATTTTTTCGTCTGTATTGTTTTTAAGTGCTTCAACATCACGGCTCCGGATAGCGTCCAGCTCCTTATGAAGCAACAAAAGCAGCACATCCAGGTGCTGCTCTTGCTCATTTAACAGGGTGAGGATAGAAGAGTAGGCGTTACTCATTTTTTACTGAAAAGCTCGCCTTCAAACTGGACGATACGACGTGCCAGTTGTTCTACATTCACTTTATATTTGCCTTCAGAGATCTCTTGTTTGATCTTATCGATTTTCTCTTGATCAACACCTGAGCTGGCTTTCGCTTTGTCCTGGGCTTTGCTGAATTGCTGCGCCTGAGATGTCAGCGATACTGAATCCTGTTTTTGTGCAGCTGTGCCTGTAGTGGCTTGCTGCTGAACGGCCTGTTGTTGTACAACCTGCTGTTTTTGAATATTTTGTTGTTCGGCTTTGTCAGCTTTCACTTGTTGAGTGACTGGCAGGCCTGTGTTTACATTGATCGCCATTTTTCTACCCTCTCTATCCGGTTTCGGATCCCTTACTTTGTATAACGGCAGTGCCCGGTAAAACTTTAGTCAGTATTTAAAATTTTATTGCAACTTTTTTCACTGCAACAACTTCTGCGACTATGGTTCTGTTGGACTGTCTGTTGGTCACCTGAATTTGGTCACCAAGAATGCCATCCACCTGAGCTATTCCCACAGCTCTGACTTCAAGACCGTTATTCAAACCACTAATTGTAACTATATCGCCTTTACATACAAGACAAAGATCCTGCAATGTCACAACTTGTCCTGCAGACAAGCTTCTTTTTACTCTGGCACCCAGCACCGAAGCAGGGTTTTTAATCAGAGAACCTCGAGCCAGCCGCAAATCGGCTTGCCCAAGCGTTAACATATCGGCAGTGATCAAAGAACCTAAAGCAATATTTCGCAAACTCAGTACAGCTTCTGTTTGTTGGGTAAAACGCACTGCAACAAACAACTGCCATTTTTGTGGGCTTTGGCAGCGAATTTGAACTGTAGCCTGATTACTGACAGGACCTGCAAAGCTAAACTGTAAAGGCTGATTACATTCTTTATGCCCCAGACGTGAGTCCAGAGTTGAAATCTGACTCTGAGCACCTGCTGGTACTTCTTTTTGCAACTCCAGCCAGTTTTTTGCTTCAGCAGTCAATTGCTGCGGGCTGAAACTTGCCGCATGCACTGAAAACGCGGCAGAAAAAACCGTCGCTAACACAGTACAATACAGGGAGGATCTCAAAAAATTATCGTACATTTTCATATGGTTTCAGCTATGCTTTATCGGCAAAGGGTTATAACATACTTAAGTATGTCAATTTTCAGTCATTTTTCATTCTAGAGTGACCTAAGCAAGAATCGTTCCCGATTTTCTAGGACCACTAATTCTTTCAGGCAGGGGAGTCTTCTATGGCGGGTATTCTGGATTCAGTCAATCAGCGCACTCAATTGGTAGGGCAGAACAGACTGGAGCTTTTATTATTCCGCTTAAATGGTCGTCAGCGTTTTGGTATTAATGTATTTAAAGTGCGCGAAGTGCTGCAGTGTCCTCCTTTAACCGCCATACCTAAACGCAATAAGTATGTCAGAGGCATAGCTCATATCCGTGGTCAGACAATTTCTGTGATCGATTTAAGTCTGGCAACGGGCGGCCGAGCTATCGAAAACACCAAAGATTGTTTTATTATCATTGCTGAATATAACCGCTCTGTGCAGGGTTTTTTAGTCCAGTCTGTTGAACGAATTATCAATATCAACTGGGCTTCTATTATGCCGCCGCCAAAAGGCACAGGGGGTAAACAGAGTTACCTGACGGCTATTACCGAAATAGATAAAGAACTGGTTGAAATTATCGATGTTGAAAAAATTCTGGAAGAAATTTCACCTTCGCCAACCAGCATCAGCAGCAATGTAATTACTTCGACCATCAGCGAAGATTTGGGCGACAGACTGATTCTGATTGCCGATGACTCTGCTGTAGCCAGGAATCAGGTAAAACGCGCTTTGGAAGGTTTAGGGGTGCAGATGCATCTGGTCAACAATGGCCGTGAAGCTTTAACTTATTTACAGGAAACGGCAGCGGCTTGTCAAAATTCGGTCACTGACAAAGTGGGGCTGTTGATTTCTGACATAGAAATGCCGGAAATGGACGGCTACACCCTGACAGCGGAAATTCGGCTGGATCCAAAGCTGAAACCCCTGCATGTGATTTTACATACATCTCTGAGTGGTGTTTTTAACCAGCAGATGGTACAAAAAGTGGGCGCAGATGATTTTATTGCGAAATTTAATCCCGATGAATTAGCCGAATCCGTGCGGAAATGGTTGCATACTGATTAGAGGTTTTATGTTAGTGGCAAACAAAGAACTGCAGGAAAGTGAATATCGTCTGTTTCGGGATTTCCTCGAGCAACAGTGCGGTATTGTGTTGGGCGATAACAAACAGTATCTGGTCAAAAGCCGTCTTGCGCCTTTGATGCAGCGCTTTGGCTTGTCGTCTTTGTCAGAGTTACTGAACAAAACCTTAAGCCCCTTTGAGCGGCAATTGCGTTCCGCTGTGATAGACGCTATGACCACAAATGAAACCTTGTGGTTTCGTGACAGTTACCCTTATGAACTTCTGAAAAAACAAATTCTTCCTGAATTTGAGAAAACTCAGAAAACCGTCAAAATTTGGTCGGCTGCCAGTTCCTCTGGTCAGGAACCTTATTCAATTGCCATGACGGGTCTGGAATACCAGCAAGGCAGGCCTTCGGCCTTTCCAATGGGCCTGCACATTTTAGGCACAGATATCTCCAACGCCATGCTGGAGCATTGCCAGCGAGCCGAATATGACGGTTTGGCTTTATCCCGTGGCTTATCTCCGGAGCGTCGCAGTAAATTTTTTGATGATTCCGGCAACGGCATGATGCGGCTAAAAGATGCCGTTCGAAAAAACGTTTCGTTCCGCCATTTAAACCTGTTAGACAGCTACACCCTGCTGGGCAAGTTTGATATTATTTTCTGTCGCAACGTACTGATCTATTTTTCCCCCGAAGTAAAAATGAAAATCATCAAACAGTTCTCGCAAGCGTTAAACCCGCGTGGTTACTTGTTTCTTGGTGCTTCAGAATCCCTTTCCAGCCTGAACAACGACTTTGATATGGTGCGTTGTAATCCGGGTATTGTGTACCGCAAAAAAGTCTGACAAAAAATCTGGCCTGAGTTTTGCTTAGTATTTGCCATCTCTGAAAAACAGGATGGCAATAATGGCAATCAGCTTTGAAAACGCATTTGGGCTTCACCCTGATGCATTACTGATCCGCGACAAACGTTCTCAGGTCTTGGCCGAAAATATCGCAAATGCCGATACTCCGGGTTACAAGGCAAAAGACATGGACTTTCAAACCGCTTTGGCAGGTGCTAAGTCGCGCCAATCGGGTTCGCTTGGCCGCACTGATCCGAAGCATTTTGAAATCTCCACAGCCCGCCATGCTGAGTCTCAGTACCGTATTCCCAATCAGCCTGATACAGGGGATGGCAATACGGTTGACATCCACGAAGAGCGAAATGCTTTTACCCGCAACAGTATGGAATATCAGACAACGCTGAACTTCCTGAATAGTCGGATCAGCGGCCTGAAAAAAGCCATTACCGGAGGATCTCAATGATGAGCCTGCATAAAGTTTTTGATATTGCTGTTACTGGAGTATGTCAGTCATGAGTTTATATAACATTTTTGATATAGCCGGAAGCGGGATGTCAGCGCAACAAGTACGGCTGAATACCACCGCCAGTAATATGGCTAATGCCAATAGCGTCAGCAGTAGCATTGACCAAACCTACAGAGCCCGTCATCCGGTTTTTGCTACAGCACTTGAAAATGCTCAGCAAGGTCAGGCAGGTGCCAAGGTGCAGGTGTTAGGTATTGTTGAGTCTGATGCACCATTGAATGTGGAGTATGCGCCTCATCATCCTTTGTCTGATGAAAAAGGCTACATCTACAAGCCAAACGTGAACATTATGGAAGAAATGGCCAACATGATTTCAGCCTCACGCTCTTACGAAACCAATGTACAGGTAGCAGATGCTGCCAAACAATTGGTCAGTCGGACGCTGATGATGGGCCAAAGGTAAGGGGTAAGGCATGAGTAATGTAACCAATGATAAAAGTGCTTTAGATGGTATGTATTGGGGGGAAAAGCCCACTACGCCTGAATCTGAAGGCAATGGCGCTTTAACCCAGTCAGACTTTTTTGCGCTTTTAACGCAACAACTGGCTTATCAGGATCCAACCAAGCCGGTTGAAAACGATCAGATGATAGCGCAGATGACCAACTTTACTATGGCCGATGGTATTTCCCAGATGAATACCAACTTTAAAGATTTTGCCACCTCCATGAACTCCAGTCAGGCTTTACAGGCTTCATCTTTGGTGGGGCAGTATGTGTTGGTGAAGTCGGACGATTTGGTGTTTGACGGTAAAAATGATGTAGTGGCAAGTGCTAATTTCCCGGAAAACGCCACAAACGTCAAAGTTAGTATCAAAAATGAAAGTGGAGTTGTAGTTCGTTCCGTCACTATAGATAAAGCGGACGCAGGACGCTTACAACTGCCATGGGATGGTACTACTGATACTCAGGCTGTGAATGAGGATGGTACTCCTAAGGTCGATGACAAAGGTATTCCTGTGATGGAACTTGCAAAAGCAGGTGTTTATACCATTTCAGTTGAAGCCTCTATTGCGGGCAAAAATGAGGCTATAACGACTTCAGTTTATGCACCCGTAACCAGTATTACTTTAGGTAATGGCACCACTCAGGGGCTGTTATTAAACGTTTATGGCCAAGGCCAGAAAAAATTATCTGATATTGAAGAAATTGCAACCTAGTCAATGAATGAATTGAGGTGATCTATGAGTTTTAATATAGCGTTAAGCGGTCTGGCTGCGGCTCAGAAGGATATTGATACTACAGCGAATAACATCGCCAACGTCAATACCACAGGTTTTAAAGAATCCCGTGCTGAGTTTGCAGATGTGTATGCTGCCTCTGTATTTAGTTCCAACAAAACAAAAGTAGGCGATGGTGTCACGACCTCTAAAGTGGCACAGCAGTTTTCCCAGGGCTCGTTAAGATTTACTAATAACTCGCTGGATATGGCGATTACAGGTGACGGTTTTTTTGCCATCTCCCCTGAAATTGGCGCCCGTGATTATTCTTACACCAGAGCCGGTGCTTTTAAACTGGATAAAAACAATTTTATCTCAGACAATAACGGTGGTTTCCTGCAGGGCTTTCCTGTGAATCCGGCCAATGGCAACACAACCTCGGTTAGCTTAAGTACCACTCAGCCTATTCAGATCCCAAACACAGCGGGTGCACCCCGGGCAACGTCCAACGTTTATGTGACAATGAACGTAGACTCCCGTAATACGCCACCAACTGTTGCTTTTAACCCAACAGATCAGGCCAGCTACAATGCAACCACCTCTACCACAATTTACGATAGTTTAGGTGAACCTCATATTCTGACTATGTATTTCCGTCGTGAGGCACCAACCTTGAATAACGATTGGGAGGTGTATGCGGTATTGGATGACAATAATACGGTCCCGGCATCTCCTGCAGGTGGTCCTTTAACACCCAACTCTGCTATTGGCCCTATCATTATGGATTTTGATGCCACAGGTATTCCGAGTTTGCCAACAACAGCGTCTTTACCTAACCTGATCCTGCCAGCTGGTGTAGGCACAGGATTAAACGACCCTCTGAATGGTTATTTAACCAATGGCGCTCAGTTCAACAATAACATCACAGTGCAGTTCCGCGATGAAAGTGGTACTAAGTTACCGACTCAGTATGCGTCTAAGTTTGAAGTAGGCGCTTTGGGTCAGGATGGTACTACAGTAGGTCGTTTAACCAGCGTGGATATTGATGCTGCAGGTAAAGTCATGGCGTCATACTCTAATGGCGATCAAACGTATCTGGCTCAGGTGGCTATGGTGAAATTCGCCAATCCTCAGGGCTTAACTCAGGCTGGCAATACCTCATGGCGTGAAAGTTTGTTGTCAGGGGAGGCTTTAGCTGGTGAAGCAAACTCAGGGACTTTTGGTTCTATTAATGCGTCAGCGCTTGAAGCTTCTAATGTCAACCTGACCAATGAGCTGGTAGATTTAATTGCAGCTCAGCGTAACTTCCAGGCCAACTCCAGAGCACTTGAAGTGAACAGTACATTACAAAATACCGTACTGCAGATCCGTTAATAGCTTGATCAGAAAAACCCAAAGTCTTTTGCTTTGGGTTTTTTATTACCTTAAATTTAGTCTTGTGACCAAAGCGGGATCTGGCAGAACCCGGTCAACAGAACCCATTTTATAATGCGGGGTGGTTATGAAATTCCTGAATACCTTTGCTTTTAGCCTGCTTATGGCATTTTCATCCGGGGCGACAGCAGATGCTGCCAGAGAGCGGGATCTACTGGTAACCACTGATTTTATGCTTAACGCGGGCGAGTCTCAAAGCCGTATCATTGATATTCAGATGCCTGAACATGCAGATCACTTTGTGATGCTTGGATTTAATCCGGTTAAGGCTTTATCCGTCAGTTGTACTTTGCATTTGTATGGCCCATCCAATCTACTGCTGGGGCGCTATAACTGCGCTGATCGCCAGGTTCACTACTTTAAAACACCTTTGCCAGCATCAGTTCAGTACAAAGCGCATATTGAAGTCACGAACTCAAATTTCACTACGGCACAAACTGCATTTTCAGTGATCAACAGATTCAAATTCATAGCCTCAGCTCCTTAGCTTGATCTGCTTCCACTCATTGCATTCTTTAACCTTCCTTTAAATACATAGACTTAGAACTCATCTTCTCTATATGCCCTTTGTTTCCCCCTTCTTGGCATTAGTCTTGCTTTACTTATCTTATCTCAAGTGGAGGCCTGACTATGGACCATTTACTTTATATCGCAATGAGCGGTGCCAAAGAGAATATGAATGGCATCAGCATTAAAGCGAACAACCTTGCAAACAGCACTACAACAGGCTTTAAAGCTGATTTAGAGCAGGCCAGGGCTATGCAGGCATTTGGTGAAGGTTTACCTACCCGGGTGTTTTCACTGACTGAACGACCAGGTCAAAATTTTGACGATGGCGCTTTTATTATCACTGAGCGTGAACTGGATGTGGCAGTGCAGGGCAAAGGCTGGTTGTCAGTACAGGATGCTGAAGGCAATGAAGCCTATACCAGAGCGGGCAATTTGCAACTTAGCTCCACAGGTATGCTGCAAACCGCTTCAGGCCTAAGCGTTATAGGTGATGGCGGTCCGGTTCAGATCCCTCTGCCTATTAGCAAAATGGAAATTAATGAAGATGGCACCATTAGTATCCGACCAGAAGGCGCACCTGCTAATGCTATGCAGGAAGTAGCACGGCTGAAGCTGGTCAAACCTGAATTTCAGGATATTGAAAAAGGCACAGACGGTTTGTTCAGGCGTAAAGATGGTGAAGTCGCAGAATTAGATGAAACGGTCAGAGTTCTGAGCGGTGCAGTGGAAGGCAGTAACGTCAATGCCGTGGGCGAAATGACCCAGATGATCAGTTTACAGCGTCAGTTTGAAGTTCAGATCAAAATGATGAAAACGGCCGAAGATATTGATCGGCAACATAACCAAATGATGAGAATAATCTAAGGCTTAAGCCTGGGAGGTTAGCATGCATCCAGCTTTATGGATCAGTAAAACCGGTTTGGACGCGAAGCAGCGTGATATTTCGGTGATTTCAAACAACCTGGCCAACGCCAGCACTATAGGTTTTAAAAAGAGCCGTGCTGTATTTGAGGACTTGTTGTATCAGAACATCAACCAGCCAGGCGGGCGCTCCTCGCAAAACTCAGAGCTGCCCAACGGCCTGATGTTAGGCGCAGGTACTAAAGTAGTGGCCACTCAGAAAAGCTTTACTCAAGGCAATATGATTACCACAGAAGGCAGTCTGGATGTGATGATTCAGGGCCATGGCTTTTTTGAAGTTCTGATGCCGGATGGCACTATTTCTTACAGCCGCAATGGTCAGTTCACCACAGACAGTGAAGGCAACTTAGTTACTTCAGGCGCGGGTTACCAAATTCAACCGAATATAGTTATTCCTGAAGATGCACAAAGCATCACTATTTCTCAGGACGGTGAAGTCTCAGTGCGTTTACCTGGTCAGGTGGATCAGGCCGTGTTAGGCCAGTTGACAGTGACTAACTTTGTGAATCCGGCTGGTTTAGAGCCTGTTGGACAAAACTTATTTACTGCAACAGCAGCCAGTGGTGATCCGGTGCAAGGTATTCCGGGCCTGGAAGGCCGGGGTATTTTAGTCCAGGGCGCTTTGGAAACCTCAAACGTCAATGTGACGGAAGAGCTGGTTAGCCTGATTGAAAGTCAGCGGGTTTATGAAATGAATTCCAAAGTAATTTCAACTGTTGATCAGATGCTTGGCACCATGATCCAGCAGCTGTAGGAGTAAGTTGATGAACAAGTTAATTTTGTTGGTACTGACATTACAACTTTGTGTGGGCTGCGCAGGTAGCTTCAACGAACCTATGCCGGATGATCCAAACTTTGCGCCTCTGCCACCTGAGCCAGAAGCTGTTCCGCTGTCTAACAATGGCTCCTTATTTGCTCAGGGCTTGTCCAACGGTCTGTACTCAGATAACAAAGCCCGTCGCCCGGGTGACATTATTACCGTGGTGCTGAAAGAAAATACTCAGGCTTCTAAAACGGCTAAAACAGAGTTTGGTAAAGACAGCTCAGCCAGTTTTGATCCTATGATAGGCTTGGCAGGAAGGGAAGTGACGGCCTTAGGCAATTCGTTGCAGTTTGGTGCCAGTTCTGCCTCTGACTTTAAAGGCGACTCCAAAGCCGACCAAAGCAACAGCTTAGTCGGTGATATTTCGGTGAACGTGCTGAGGGTGATGGCGAACGGTAATCTGGTGATCCGTGGTGAAAAATGGCTGACCCTGAATACAGGTAAAGAATTTATTCGTTTAACAGGTGTCATTCGTGCTGAGGATATTGATTCACGAAACACTGTCCAGTCGACCAAAATTGCCAACGCCCGTATTGAATACAGTGGCACTGGCGCAACCCATGGTGGGCAGGGCCCGGGTTGGTTAACCCGCTTCTTTAATGGCGTGTTGTGGCCGTTTTAATACAGGTGAAATGATGAAACTAATCCAAAGCCTTTTGTTGGTTGTGTTGTCCGGAGCTTTGTCTTTTCCGGCCTCAGCGGCCCGCATTAAAGATTTAACCAGTGTACAAGGGGTGCGCAGTAACCAATTGGTGGGTTATGGTCTGGTGGTAGGTTTGCCTGGCACCGGCGAGCAAAGTCCTTTTACTGAACAAAGTTTCAGAACCATGCTAAGTAACTTTGGCATCAATATGCCGGCGGGCATGAAATCTCAGATCAAAAACGTGGCAGCTGTTGCAGTGCATGCTGAATTACCTGCATTCAGTAAACCGGGTCAGACCATTGATATCACTGTCTCCTCTATGGGCAGTGCCAAAGGTTTACGGGGCGGTACTTTGTTGCAAACTTTCCTTAAAGGTTTAGATGGCAATGTGTATGCGGTAGCCCAGGGTTCGTTAATTGTCAGTGGTCTGGGCGCCGAAGGTGCAGATGGCTCCAGAATTTTGGTGAACACTCCCACTGTAGGCCGTATTCCCAATGGTGCTATGGTTGAACGTGAAGTACCTTCCCCTTTTGCCGATGGCGATTTCATTACCTTTAATTTACACAGTGCAGATTTCACTACTGCCAAAACTCTGGCTGAGACTATTAATAATTTTATTGGCCCTGGTACTGCTCAATCCTTAGATTCATCGTCAGTGCAGGTCAGAGCACCGCGGGATATGGATCAGCGGGTATCCTATTTATCTACGCTGGAAAACTTAACGCTGGAGCCTGCCAGTCAGTCGGCCAAAATTATTATTAACTCCAGAACCGGCACCATAGTCATTGGCAAAGATGTCCGGCTTTTTCCTGCCGCTGTGACCCATGGTGGTTTAACTGTAACTATTGCCGAAAACCCTGTTGTTGTGCAGCCCAATCCGCTGGCTGGGGGCGATACCGCTGTGGAACAAAATACCCTTATCGATGTAAGGCCGGACCGTTCGCGTATGTTTAAGTTCGACCCCGGTACTACACTGGATGATTTAGTCAGTACCATCAATGCCGTTGGCGCAGCGCCAGGTGATTTGATGGCCATTTTAGAAGCCTTAAAAGAAGCGGGCGCCATTCATGGTGAGCTTGTGGTGATCTAAATGAGTAAAGTTGAGCAGAAAGTTAACTATCATGATTTAACCAGCTTACAGCAACTGAAGCACAGCTCCGGTGGAGATGATGACAAAGCGCTGAAACAAGCGGCTAAACAGTTCGAATCTATTTTTATGGGCATGTTGCTGAGCAGCATGCGCAAAGCCAATGAAGTATTCGAAGATGACGGTGCGCTCAACTCTAGTGCAACCAAGTTTTATAAAGAGATGTATGACAAACAGCTGGCAACGGATCTGTCAGAAAAAGGCAGTTTAGGTTTAGCTGATTTGCTGGTCCAGCAGTTACGGCCGACCAAAGGCAAAACCACTCCCGCTTCTATGCTGAAAGTGCCCACTGAATCTGCACCTGTGCGTGACGAAGCCACAAGGGCGGAGAATAAGAATAAGTTAGTTGGCGTGCTGTTAAAGAAACAGCCTGAGTATGAAATGCCTGTTCTGCCTCAACCTCCATCCACTCTGGTTGTTGCAGGTCCTGAACAGGCAAAACAGCAGCCGGATGACTGGAGTTTTAAAACACCAGGTGATTTTATTCAAAAACTGATGCCTGCCGCCAGACAAGCAGCGCAGAAGCTGGGGTTAGAACCCTTGGCTTTGTTAGCTCAGGCTGCTTTGGAAACCGGCTGGGGACAACGCACTTTTAAAACAGCTGAAGGTCATCAAAGCTTTAACTTTTTTGGCATCAAGGCACATAACAGCTGGCAAGGTGAGGTGGCTGTGGTGGACACCCTGGAGTACCGTCAAGGTGTAGCACAAAAAGAAAAAGCCAAATTCCGCGCTTATGAGTCACCTGAGCAGGCACTGGGGGATTATGTCGACTTTATTAAATCCAACCCCCGTTACCAACAAGCTCTTAGTGTAGTAGACAACCCTAAAGCTTATTTCCAGCAGCTGCAGGCCGCAGGTTACGCCACAGATCCAAACTACGCTCAGAAGATTTTATCGGTATTTAACAGCGAAACCTTCAAACAGGCACGAAACCTGCTTACAAATAAAGAATAAAACACCCAGATTAAAGAACTGACCGGTATAGCCGATTAACAGAGTGAAGATGCTTAGCATCAATGGAGATTTAGATGTCGGATAACTTACTTCGGATTGGAACCTCAGCCATACTGGCCAGTACGGCTCTGCTTTCTACCACAAGTAATAATATCGCCAATCTGAATACTCCGGGTTACAGCAGACAACGCACTGAGTTTGAATCCAATATGCTGGGGCTGGGAGTCGGCCGGGGAACTACCGAACGTCTGGTGAATGACTTTGCACAAAAACAAATGTGGCGCGATACGTCTTCTGTCAGTTATGCCAACCAGTATTTATCCGAAGCCAGTCGTGTCGACGCTTTGTTGTCTGATCAATCCAACAGTATTTCTACCGGCATGTCCTCATTCTTCAGCCAGTTACAAACAGCCATCAATGATCCAACCAATGCCGCATCACGTCAGTTGGTGATGGGCAGCGCCCAGACGTTATTAAACAGATTCAATACCTTGTCAAATCAGATGACAGAGCAGAATAAGTACATCAGCCAGCAACTGGAAACTGATGCCCAATCTGCCAATGAAAAAATTACTGTGATAGCGCAGCTGAATCAGGAAATACTGGCCTATGGCAACAACCCGGGAAAACCGCCACCATTAGATTTACTTGATAAAAGAGATCAGGCTATTAAGGAATTATCTGGTTTGGTGGATATTAATGTGCTGGATGCGGCCAATGGTGACAAACAAATTTTTCTCAGCAGCGGTCAGTCTCTGGTGATTGAAAACGGCAAATT
Source organism: Rheinheimera sp. A13L (assembly GCF_000217935.1). Taxonomy (GTDB): domain Bacteria; phylum Pseudomonadota; class Gammaproteobacteria; order Enterobacterales; family Alteromonadaceae; genus Pararheinheimera. The sequence goes on along the minus strand of NZ_AFHI01000012.1, from coordinate 207,358 downwards.
CAGCTTGTTTAGTGTGGCTGGTAACCCTGATCCCAATCGCAAAACCTTGCAGCTCAGAGCCGCCAGTAATCCAAATGTGTTGATCAATGTCTCTGAAACTCAGTTAGGTGGAAAAATAGGCGGCTCCTTACAGTTTCGCACCGCTGTATTGGACCCGGCACAGAAAGAATTAGGTCAGTTGGCTTTAGCCTTTACCGATGCCTTTAACACACAAAACAGGCTGGGAATGAATGCCGATGGTAACCTAGGCGGCGATCTATTTACCTTACCCACTTTTGCAGCCTGGCCTTTTAGTGGCAACACAGGGGCAGGGACAATTACTGCCTCAGTAGCCCCAGGACAAGGCAAAAATATTCCTGCCAATGATGTGCGTATTACTTTTACGGCTGCAGATGCTTTTACGGTAGAAGCTGTTGACGCTTCAGGAAATGTGATACCAGGAACAGCCATCAGTCGCACTGGTGTGGTTTTCCCTGTGACTGTCACTTCAGACGATACAAACGATTTTTTTGGCTTAAACATTACTTTAGCCAATGGCGCACCGGCTTTTGCTGCAGGTGACAGATTTGACTTAAGACCTTTAAGTAATGCGGCTCAAAACATCAGTCTGGCGACTAACCGCCCTGAAGCTTTGGCTTTTGCATCACCACTCAAAGGCGAAAAAACACTGGAAAATTTGGGCAATGCCGAAATAGATAAGCTTTCGGTGAGCAGTGTAGGACAGGCAGGCAACAGATTATCGTCGCCGGCTAATTTTACTGATGGGCCTATTTCTGTCACTTATCTGGGCAACAATCAGTTTCTAATCGAAGACGCAGGAGCTCCGGTTGTCAGTGAAACTGTCACCTATGCGGGCACTGATTATCAGAACTTATTAGGTGCCTCCACCAACTTTAATAATGCTGGTTTTGATTTTTCTGTTAAAGGTGTGCCGCAAGTGGGCGATACCTTTAGTGTTGATTACAACACTGGTGGCTTCGAGGATAACAGAAACGGCTTGTTGTTAGGCAATTTACAAAATGCGGATATGGTAAGGATTAATGCTGCAAGCACTGTCAATGCAGACAAATACCAGACTTTTAATCAGGCCTATTCAGAATTAGTGGGTTTTGTCGGTACTCAAACCAGTCAGGCTCGGGTGACTGCTGCATCCTCTAAGTCTTTATTGGAGCAAACGACGGCATGGCACGAATCTTTATCAGGTGTCAGTCTGGATGAAGAAGCAGCTGATTTAGTCAGGTTTCAGCAAACTTATGCTGCGGCGGCGAAAATTCTGTCGACGTCACAAACGATTTTTGACACCCTGTTGCAGGCGGCGAGGTAATAATGCGTACCACTTTTAACATGAAGTACAGCCAGAGCCTGGATTCCATTTTAAGTACTCAGGACAAGTTACAAACTGCAAGCTTGATGCTGAATAAGCAAACCAAAATTTTAACTGCGGCTGATGACCCATCAGGTGCTGCCCGTGCTGTGGGTCTGGAAGCTACTATTCAGCAAACCAGCCAGTATCAGAACAACAATACTGCTGCCCGTAATAGTCTTGAGTTGCAGGAAACAGTGCTTAGCAGCATGCGTGGCGCTATGGACAGAGCAAGAGTTCTTGCTTTGTCTTTGGGCAACGGCACTTATGATCAAAATGATCGCAAAGCTATTGGCGATCAGTTAGGCAATATCCGTGATGAGTTGTTTGATTTAATGAATCGCAGGGACGAACTGGGTGGTTATTTGTTTTCCGGTTTTCAGGATCAAACTCAGCCCTATAGCCTGAACAGCGCCACTGGTGAATATGAATTTAATGGCGACGAAGGTCAAAAATCTATTCAGCTGTCTTTATCTATATCGATAGCTGCTAATGACAGTGGCCGCAGTATTTTTGACAGTGTGGATAAACGTTTTCAGACCAGCAATGCAACTGTAGGTGCTCCTGTGACGGCGGCGAAAGTCACAGTGGCCAATCAAAGTGTTTTTGATAATTTCTACAAGCAAAACTATGACGGTTTGACACCGGCTAACAATGATTACTCTGTGGTGTTTTCTGCACCATCTAATTATGAAATTCAACGTAATGGTGCGCCTCAGGTACCAGCTGTGACTGGCACTTACACTGCTGGTGAAGCTATAAACTATAAAGGTTTGTCTATTGATGTCACAGGTGCTGCGCCTGGAGGTACTGTGGATTTCAGTCTGCAACCACCAGAAAAAACCAATATTCTCAATTCTTTAACCGATTTAATTAACGGCATTGAAGCGGGCGATAGTGGGGATGCACTGAACGAACGTATTCTGGATGCCACAGTTGAAATTGACAACGCTTCTGCTAAAGTCGATTCAGCTGTGTCTTCTATAGGTGGTCGCTTAAATGTAATTGAAAGCATTTTTGGCAGTAATGAAGATGTACTCATTGCCACTAAATCCCACAAAGCAGATGTGGTGGAACTGGATTACAGCACAGGTATTACTGAACTTGTGAAGCAGGAAACTGCATTGCAAGCTGTGCAGGCTACTTTTAATCGGGTCACAGGCCTGAGTTTATTTGACTATATTAACTAAGCATTAACTAAACACTTTTCTCAACCCTTCTTCTCTGGCAGGACGCCTTTATGTCTACGCAAGAACTCTCTCGTTTTGATCAATTGTATTTACAAGCTAATGACTGGCCAGTGAATGAATTTCATCACTGGGACACGGTCAATTTTTCTGTTCTGGATCCACAAACTCAATTGTGCCTTTTAAATAGTTTTAGCCCCAATTCTGTGGCTGTATCTTTATGGCGCAAATTGCGATTATTGCTGCTGGGTGAGCACAGTGTAGATGAGAAAAAGCTACTGGAGCATTTTAGTAGCTTGCCTTTTTTGCAGCAGAATATGCTGTACAGTCAATTAATGCGGGCCAATTTTGTTGGTCAGTCCAGGGCTTTTGATTACGCGCCTTTGTACCAGTTGATGATTAAAAACTTTTGCCAGCAAAGTGCAGAGTTTTGCCAGGTCAGCCCGCTGATTGGCAATGGCAATGAAGAAATTGTGTTATTGCTGACCAATCAATTTGTCACTGCTCAGCATGGGCCTACTCTGACTATTTTAAATTACGCCAGTGCTTTAAAAGCTATGGGAAAACATCCGGTGGTGATTTGTTGCACCAGTGTGGCCAAGTCGTCTCATTATGTGTATCCGATGCCAGCGCCGGTTTTTTTTGGCACAGTGCGTAACGAATACTTCAAAGGCGACACTTTATTTGATTTGGATACGGGCAAGCAGCAGCCCAATGCAGGGGGCTCTGTGGTGAAATGCTGGGATCAATATTTTGATTTTATGCAAATTACCCCTATGGACGATGCAGAACATCTGGTTGATTTAGTTAATGTGATTAATCAAATCAACCCACGTTTTATAATTGGCGTGGGTGGTTTAAACCCAGTGCTGGAATTTATAGCCCAAAGCCGGCCAGTGCTGAACGTGCCTTGTGTCACATCTTTAGTGACGCCTTTATATGCGGTGCCTGTATTGCATCGTGAATTGACAGAAAAAGATCAATTAAGGGTTGAAGCCTTGTCTTTGTCTCAGCCTGTGCTTACCAGTCGTTTACCCTTCAGACTACGCAAGTTTGACTGTGTCAAAAGCAGCACAGTGACAGACAAAGTACTGAAGTTTGCCATTGTCGGTTACCGGCTCGAACACGAAATTCGCTCCGATTTCATTAACACCTTGTTGATGATTAAAAGGCAGCTTCCTCAGTCGGCTTTTGTCATTATCGGGCCTGATGCGATTGAAGGATTTCCACCTGAGTTAGAAGCTTGTAGCTATTTCAGCGGCAGAGTCAGCAATGCGATAGACCTCATTGCCAGTTGCCACTTTATGCTCAATCCAAAACGGCAGGGCGGTGGTACTTCTGCTATTGAAGCTTTAAGTCTTGGCATTCCGGTATTGACTGAAGCCTACGGTGATGTCTATCAGTACATTGGGGATGACTTTGTATTTTCATCGGATCAGGAACGACTGGATTTTATTCAGCGTTATCTGACAGATGCTGAGTTTGAAGCTGATTATGTGCAGACTTGTCTGGAGGCAGCAGCTAAAGCAACAGATAGCTTCGCCATAGTGCAGTCACTTCTGCTTGATTACGATAGTTACATCTACCAGCTTCAACATTAAGAAAGTGCAGAGCGAGCCGCCAGGTGTAGCTCTGCCTCATTGCTCTGTTCTATAAGTACTCAGACGTCCATTTCCTCAACTTTTTCACCTATTCAGCCATAAAACCAACATTTGAATTAAAGTTATGAAGTTGTGTGCCGATACTATAGTTAGCTGCAAAAATACCCGCAATACCATAGCCTAAGTCATTAAATTTATTCAATAAAATTAAAGAAAATCCTCAAGAAAAACCTCCTGACGTCGATACAGTAATTAAGCAGGGAACAACAAAATAATTACTCTGCAAATATAAAAAAACTCAGGAGATATATCATGGCTTTATTTGTTAATACTAACGTTTCGGCGTTAAATGCCCAAAGGCAACTAATCAATTCAGGAAAAGGTTTAGATACAGCGTTTCAACGTTTATCTTCAGGTTTCCGTATCAATAGTGCTGCAGATGATGCTGCAGGCTTACAAATCAGCAACCGTTTAACCAGTCAGGTGAATGGTTTGGACCAGGCGATAAGAAATGCAAACGATGGTATTTCATTATCTCAGGTCGCAGAAGGCGCGATGGATGAAATCACCAACGCCTTACAACGAATTCGTGTACTGGCAGTACAGTCACAAAATGGTATTAACAGTTCCAGTGACCGTATTGCATTACAAAAAGAAGTATCAGCATTAAAAGCAGAAATCAGCCGGATTGCAGCAACAACACAGTTCGGTGGTGTGAAGTTACTGGATGGTTTGTACTCTTCCACTTTCCTGGTAGGCGCTAACGCGGGCCAGACCATTAGTGTGAACATATCCAGAACTGGAGGCGGTTTTGGTTCATCAGGCTTAGGTATTGCAGGCTTAAGTATCAGTAGCTTAGCTGGTGCATCCAGAGCTCTGGCAAGTATCGACAGTGCAATTAACGTGATTGACTCCAAGCGTGCAGACTTAGGTGCGATTCAAAACCGCTTCCAGTCAACTATTCGTAACTTATCGAACATTGTAGAAAATATTTCGGCAGCCCGAAGCCGGATCAAAGATACCGATTTCGCTAAAGAGACAGCTGATTTAACTCGTGCGCAGATTTTGCAGCAGGCCAGTACTACCATCCTGTCCCAGGCAAATCAAAGACCGCAGGCAGCACTGTCTTTATTACAAGGTTAATTATTCAACAATAAATATTAGATATTGAATCGATCTTTAGTACGACTCCTGAGCTTTATGCTCTTTGGCCATGCGGCTTTACCGCATGGCCTTTTTTATTTGTATCTAATAGTGGAATGTTTATTTATAAATAAGTAGAGAAAAGGCTAAAGAAACAATATTGTTTGCCGATACAGTATTTGAGTGGATTAGATTAAATATAAAATGACGTATCCGCTTTTGATTCAATAAACGCTCAGGAGAAATGATATGGCGTTATTTGTAAATACCAATGTCTCGGCGCTGAATGCGCAGAGGCAACTAATAAATTCGGGGAAAACCCTGGATACCTCTTTTCAACGACTTTCGTCTGGTTTTCGCATCAATAGCGCAGCAGACGATGCAGCTGGTTTGCAGATCAGTAACCGCCTGACCGCCCAGATACAGGGCCTGGATCAGGCGATACGAAACGCCAATGACGGCATTTCATTATCCCAGGTGGCAGAAGGGGCCATGGATGAGATTACCAATGCGTTGCAGCGCATCAGGGTCTTGGCTGTGCAATCGCAGAACGGCATTAACAGTTCGGCAGATCGCGTAGCGCTGCAAAAGGAAGTATCGGCGTTAAAGACTGAAATCAGTCGTATCGCCACAACCACCCAGTTTGGTGGTGTGAAATTGTTAGACGGCATGTATTCAGCGACTTTCCTGGTGGGAGCCAATGCGGGCCAGACCATCAGTGTGAATATCTCAAGGACCGGTGGTGGTTTTGGGGCATCTGGGCTAGGAATAGCGGGCTTAAGTATCAGCAGTTTAGCTGGCGCCTCCAGAGCTCTTTCACAAATCGACAGTGCAATTAACGTGATCGACTCCAAACGAGCCGACCTGGGTGCGATTCAAAACCGCTTCCAGTCCACGATCCGCAACTTGTCGAACATTGTGGAGAATATTTCGGCTGCACGCAGCCGGATTAAAGATACAGATTTTGCGAAAGAAACGGCTGAACTGACACGCTCGCAAATATTGCAGCAGGCCAGTACCACCATCTTGTCGCAGGCGAACCAAAGACCTCAGGCTGCGTTGTCCTTGTTAGGAGGCTAACAGGACAACAGGGACTTAAGTCCACAGATTGAGAATACGCCTGACCAATGAAGCTGCAGCTTTAGAAGGCAGGGTACAAAACGAATAGCACTGGATCTGGAAGGCATTGGGCGCCGGATCCGTACGACCAACTTTATGGCACTGCTCTGACGCACCTATAGCGAGGAGCTCCTGCCAAAGGAAAAAGGAAAGGCTTTATGGCTACTTATTTACTAACCGGAGGATGACACCATGTCATTATATGTCAATACCAACGTATCAGCGATCAATGCACAACGTCAGTTAATTACTTCTGGCAATTCATTGGATACGGCGTTTAAACGTTTATCATCAGGTTTCCGTATCAACAGTGCAGCTGACGATGCGGCGGGTTTACAGATCAGTAACCGTTTATCAAGCCAAATCAATGGCTTGAACCAGGCCATCAGCAATGCGAACGACGGCATTTCTCTGGCACAAACGGCGGAAGGCGCGATGGATGAGATCACCAACTCTCTGCAGCGTATCCGGGTACTGGCGGTACAATCGCAAAATGGTATCAATAGTTCGGCAGACAGAGTTGCATTACAAAAAGAAGTATCAGCGCTGAAAACGGAAATCAGCCGTATTGCAACAACAACTCAGTTCGGTGGTATTAAACTGCTGGATGGTACGTTCTCCGCCAAGTTCCTGGTTGGAGCTAATGCCGGACAAAATATCAGCGTGAATTTATCACGCACTGGTGGGGGTTACGGTTCGTCAGGTTTGGGTATCAACGCGTTGTCGATATCCAGTGTAGGTGGTGCTTCAGCGGCATTAGCCAGTATCGATAGTGCAATCAAAACTATCGACAGCACAAGAGCGGATCTGGGTGCTTTACAAAACCGGTTCCAATCGACCATTCGTAACCTGAGTAATATTGTGGAGAACGTATCAGCAGCGCGCAGCCGGATCAGAGATACTGATTTTGCTAAAGAAACCGCAGAGTTGACTCGTTCGCAGATCCTGCAACAGGCCAGTACTACTATCCTGTCTCAGGCGAATCAGCGTCCACAGGCGGCCTTGTCACTGTTAGGTTAATTTTTTAAAAGTAGCCGAAATGACATGGTAATAAAAAACGGACCCCACAAGGGTCCGTTTTTTTTGCTTCATTAAAAACATGAAAAATGCACGAAATTTCTATTTGTTTAAAAAAAAATTTCACTCATAACTTTATGAAAAATAAAGAAAAGTGAATTTAATTGCCGCTGTGTGGAAAAAAATTGCCTTTTTTTACTAAAGTCCTGAAGTCAGTTGCCGATAGCTAGTTAAGCCAAATTGCAGTTTGGCGAGAATTGCGGGGTTCCGCTTAACACAAAAGGTTGTGCCAGGGTTTGCAGACCCGCCGCAACTTTAAGGAGTGACTTATGGCTTTAGCAGTAAACACCAACGTATCCGCGTTAAACGCACAACGTCAGTTATTAACATCTGGCAATTCACTGGATACCTCATTCAAACGTTTGTCTTCTGGTTTTCGGATCAACAGCGCAGCTGATGACTCAGCCGGTTTACAAATCAGTAACCGTTTAACCAGCCAAATCAATGGTTTAAACCAGGCTATCAGTAACGCAAACGACGGCATTTCAGTTGCTCAGGTGGCTGAAGGCGCGATGGATGAAATTACAACTTCATTACAGCGTATCCGTGTTTTAGCTGTACAATCACAGAATGGTATTAATAGTTCTGCGGACCGTGTTGCTTTACAAAAAGAAGTTTCAGCCTTAAAAACTGAAATCAGCCGTATTGCTCAGAACACTCAATTTGGTAGCATTGATTTACTGAAAGGTGACTTCTCTGCTAAGTTCCTGGTGGGTGCAAACGCGGGCCAAACGATTAGTATCAACCTGTCTTCTACAGCACCAGACGGTGGTTACGGTACTTCAGGTTTAGGTTTAGCTTCACTGTCAGTATCAAGTGTTGGTGGTGCATCAGCTGCATTGGCAAGCATTGACAGCGCGATCAAAACTATTGACTCAGCACGGGCAGATTTGGGTGCGCTGCAAAACCGCTTCCAGTCTACTATCCGTAACTTAAGCAACATCGTTGAAAACGTATCAGCTGCCCGCAGCCAGATCCGCGACACAGATTTTGCGAAAGAAACTGCTGAATTGACCCGGGCACAGATTTTGCAACAGGCCAGTACAACTATCCTGTCGCAGGCTAACACCAGGCCTCAAACTGCACTATCTTTATTAGGTTAATAGTGGCCTTTTAGGTAAAGCGTAAGGGGGCGACTACTTAATTAAAGTTTTCGCCTTGCTTGCCGATACAGAGGTAGATGCAAATGAGTTCAGTAATTACGGGTAATTTTGGTTATCAGCCAACAGCCCCCAAAGCTGCTGCTAATGTTGCAGTTGAGCTGAACAAAATGAAAAGTGCTCCTGAGACTGCTGCACCAGAATCCAAACTAAAGGCTGAGCCTGCACAAGCAGAGCAAGCCATTACAGAGGATGAATTAGGTGAAGCTGTTGAGAACATTAACCAGTTTGTTAATTCTCAGGGACGTACTTTAAATTTTTCTGTTGATGAAGAGTCCGGAAAACCAGTAGTGAAAGTGGTTGATTTTGAAACCAAAGAAGTAATTCGCCAGATCCCGTCTGAAGAAGTACTGACCATGGCCAAAGCAATCAAAAGATTACAGGAAGATCTGGGGTCTTCGACAGGTTTGATGATCGATAAAACGATATAAAGAGAGGATGAATCATGGCTATCCGGTCATTAGGTGCAGCATCAGGGCTTGATCTTGAAAGTCTCGTTACACAGTTAGTTACAGTGGAACGGAACAGTAAAGTCAGTCGTCTGGACACCACAAAAAAGGAGCTGGATTCATCGCTTTCTGGTTTTGGTAAATTAAAATCTGCGTTAACCAAATTTAAAGACACAGTGACTGCTTTGGGTGACGATAAACTCAGAGCCAGAACAACCAGTATTAAACAACCCACAGACACTAAAACTTACCTGGAAGCGACCTCCAGCAGTACAGCTGCACCTGGTAACTTTGATATTAAAGTCAAATCGCTGGCTACAGGCAGCCGGATAGAAAGTGCGGACGAAGCTTATACCAGTGCATCTGCAGTGGTCAGTGCTACAGCCGGCAAATTAACTTTCAGTGCTGATGGTAAAAATTTTGATGTAGACGTGACCGCTGGTATGACCCTGGATCAGTTCCGCAAAGCCGTCAACAATGCCGATGGTAATTTTGGTGTCAGTGCCAACATTATTAATGCCGGCGATGGCATAGGCACTAAATTAGTGCTGACATCATCAGTCACTGGTTTGGGAAATGGTTTAAAGATTACTAACGATAACGCCGACCTTAACAGCATTTCAACCAGAGCTTTTGGCAACGATACTGACGGTTCGGGTGGGTTGGGTGAAGCTATCGCAGCGGGTAATGCCGAAGTGGTGATAGACGGCATCAGCGTATTCAGTAAAAACAATACTTTTACTAATGCGATTCAGGATACTGAGCTGACAGTGCTTGCAGTGACGCCTGATGATAATAACGCCACTTTATCTATAGAAACAGATAAAAAAGCGGCTGAAACTAAAATCAAAGCCTTTATGGACGCCTACAACGGTTTGTTGACTGAAGTGAACAGCTTAACTAAAAACCGCACCATAGGGGATGACGGTAAAACTGTCGTCGCTGAAGGTGGAGCTTTAAGCAGCGATCCTATGGTCCGCAGTATTATGAGCCAGGTTACCCGAACTTTAGGTAGTGCTTTTTCTTCAGGTGGCGATGAACTAAACAACTTATATGCCTTGGGTATTACTTTTAATGACCAGGGTAAAATGGAAATTTCCAGCACTCGTTCCTTTGGTGCAGATTCAGGCCGTGAACGTTTCGATAAGGCGCTGGAAAATAACTACGATAAAATTGCTGATTTATTTGGTGCTTCAGGTGGTATTACCAAGTCACTGGATAAAGTGATTTCCCAGTTTACTGACCGTGATGGCTTATTAGTGAACAAAGAAGACTCACTGAAGTCACAACTGAAAAAAAATTCTAAAGATCGTGAAGCTTTTGAACGATATATAGTGAGCTACGAAGAAACCTTGCGTCAGCGTTATGGGGCTTTGGACTCTACTTTGGGTCAATTACAAAGTACCTCCAGTTACCTGGTGCAACAGTTGGCAAACTTGCCACGATATGGTAGTTAACAGGAGCTTGCCATGAGTTACGGTATTAAGGCCTATAAATCTGTAGGCGTCAAAGATGATTTAGCAGTTGCCGATCCGCACCGCATTATTCAATTGTTAATGCAGGGTTCGCTGGAAAATATGGCCAAAGCGAAAGGCGCTATGGAGCGCAAAGATTTCGCTGAAAAATCCCGCACAGTGTCCAAGGCCATGAGTATTATCTCAGCCTTACAACATTCGCTGGATATGGATGTAGGTGGTGAGGTTTCACAGAACTTATGGTCATTGTATGACTTTATGGTGAATCACCTGATGCAGGCCAGCCGCGAAAGCAACCCGGCAAAAGTAGACGATGTGATAGACATCATGATCAAAATTAAATCTGGCTGGGATGCTATTCCGGTAGAAGACAGACAAAAAGGCTTCCAGTTACTGGCCGAGCGGCAAAGCCAGGTCGCTTTGGCATCTGCTTAATGACAGATCTCATCGCTAATTTACAAGCCAAGCGCCAGCAAATAACCACTCTGCTGGCGCAGGAAGAATACCCCACTGAAGAATTTGCATTGTATTGGCAGGAGTTTGATAAGCTGTTGCGACAACTCTGCGAAAACCCACAACAAACACCTGATTTACAAAGTATATTGGCAGATAACTTGCAGTGGGTTAGTCTTATCACTGAACAAGTCACTTCTGAGAGAAGTACAGTAGCTGCCAGGATGTTGCAAGTACGCAAAGGTAAAAAAGCGCATCAAAGCTACGGAGACAATAATTAAGCAGGTGCCAGGCCTTTATGCTGAAATATATTAATTACCAAATCCTCGATAACACCGACCAGCAAGAAGCTCTGGAAAAACAAGTCTCAGTCACTATAGGGCGAAACATTCGCCAGAATATTGACGCCTTTCGGCAACATATCCCCAGTTTAGTCAATGTTATTAATGAACATGAAGTTCAGCAGCACTCCTTATTTTGTACTAAAGATGCTGAACTGAATATTGTCGACTTTGCCACAGGGCGAGTGTTTTACCAAAGTTTAGCCAGACAAGAAGTACTGACTGAGGTGCAGGAGTTTTATTCTCATGCAGCTTACTTTAACCTGCAAAGCAATACAGATGATTTAACCTGGCGTCATCAGCCATTACCGCAAAAAGTGGATGTATTGTTGGTATTTGGTTTGGGTTTGGGTTATCACCTGAACGAGCTGGTAATGAACTGCGCTATTCGTTATCTGGTGGTGTATGAGCCTAATGTAGATATTTTACTTTGTTCAGCTCAGGCCAATAATTGGCAACAGTTATTGGATACAGCTACCAGCATGGGCACTCATATCTTTTTGCAGATTGGCTCTGATGCGACCGCATTGCCAGCAGAGCTAAAAGAGCTACTGGATTTTGATCAGGCGCTCGACAAGGTCTTTGTTTATCGTCATCAGTTTCACCCTATGATGGACGATGTGATCCGTTATGTGCTGCAGCATTCCGGCAATCAAGATGCTCTGACTCAAATAGGACATCAATTTACTGAATACAAAGATTATGCAGATTACGTGTCTGAGCGGGCAGGTAACTTATTAGGGCATTACAAAGCACAAGACTATAAAACTGAACAAGCACAGGCGTTGTACGACGCTAATATTGAAGCTTTGCAGAAGTTTTATCCTAAAGTGCATAAGGCTGTACTTGAACACAAAACCAGAGCATGGCAATTGGTGGCTGACTCTCAGGGTAACCCTAATCTATATCATCAAAAACGTAATGCGCTTTTGCATCAGGATCTACCCGATGAATCTGCACAATTAGTTGACTATTTTATTGAGCATCCTTTTAAAGACGATGTAGTACTAAGTCAGAGAACAAGCTACAAATTCAGAAACTATCTGCATTTTTCTAAAATTGCTGAATTGCAGCCACTTATTGAAAAAATACTGACGCAGGAAAGTAAACTGCCTGAGCAAGTTGAAACTCTGATTGTTTTTGGTATTGGTTTAGGCAAACACATTGAATTGTTATCTCAACAACGTCAGATAAAAAACCTGTTCTTGTGTGAGCCTAATCTGGATTTTTTTGCTGCCAGTCTTTGGGTAACGGATTGGGCTAGTATCATTCAGCAGGCTGATAGCGATGGCAGCAGGATTTATCTGAATCTCGGCGGCGATGGCAGCCATTATTTCTACGATTTAATGTCACAGTTTTATCAGGTGGGGGCCTATTCTATAGCTGACACTTACATGCTAAGCAGTTATTACAATGTTGGTATGCAAAAAGCGATAGCAGATTTAAGAGCTGAATTGAAAGTAGTATTGGCTATGGGCGAATACTACGACCATGCGCGTTTTGGTATTGCTCATACCTACCATAGTTTGCATTCGGGGCAGCGTTTTCTGAAAAATGCCAATCACGATTATAAACAGCTTCCTGCTCTGGATTTACCTGTTTTTATTGTTGGCAATGGTCCTAGCCTGGATCAGTGTTTTGAGTATATTAAAGAATACCGTGATCAGGTGATTCTGATCAGTTGTGGTACAGCATTAAAAGCTTTGCACAAAAATGGCATCTGTCCTGATTTTCATGCTGAAATTGAACAAAACAGGGCCACCTATGATTGGGTGTCTCAAATCAAAGATAATGCCTATTTAAGCCGGATCAATTTGATTAGCGTGAATGGCATTCATCCGGACACCAGCGCTTTATTTAAAGCTACCTATTTGTGTTTCAAAGATGGTGAAGCTTCAACCTATGTTTTTCACAATGGTATGAGAAAAAATGGCTATCAGGTTGCTTCACTTGCCTATGCGTACCCAACAGTGACGAATATGGTGATGAACTATGGCATTAAAGTGGGCTGGAAGTGCTTTTATCTGTTTGGTGTTGATTTAGGTTTTGTTGATATCAACCGTCATCACTCGCAGCATTCAGCCTATTTTAAAGTGGATGGATCACAGGCTTACAACTATCAGGCACATCACGGTGGTGGTGTGCCGGCTCCAGGCAATTTTCGGCCTCAGTTGTATACAAAACCAGAGTTTGATGTATCCAGAAAGCTGCTAGAGCAAGCAATAGCTAAGGCTGGCAGGAAAATTGAAGTCTATAACTGTAGCGATGGTGTAAAAATTAAAGGCACAATACCATTGCTGCCCGAAAATATTTTATTGGAGTCAACCACAGCTGAAGAGAAAGACAGCAAGTTGGAGCTGTTGCTGCAGCAGGCATTTTATCCAGCTCTGCCAGAGCTGGCGGACAATATTTATCAGCTGTTTTCTCCTGAGTTATACCGCGCTTCGATGGAAACATGGCTCGAGCTGTTAGCGCAAGACGCCACGGATATTTTGTCTGCCCGTGCTCTGATCAGTGAACAGTGGGCTTTTATGCGTTCCCGCGCTGTGACGGACAAAGACATTACCTTCTGCCTGTTCCATGGTAGCGCCAATTTTATTGCTGCGGTTCTTACTAAAATTGCGGCGAATATCAATACTGAAAATGAGCTCGCTTTGGAGACCTTTAATCATGTTCTGGTTATTTGGAGAGGGTATTTAGAGCTGGGGATGAGGTTATATTTAGCCGAGCCTCTGGCATTGGATCAGGTTGATGTCACTTATCTGTTTTCACCTCCTCAGCCTGTAAGCCAATCAACTTAATTGAGGATTTAACCGCATCTAAGCTTACTTAATCTAGCGGCTGATGTTTATAACGTTTTTCATTTGCTCTATTGTTGTAGTTTTTACTTTGAAGCTTACAACACTTAGAGTGGGGCTAGTACAACAGTGTTAAATTTGTGCTGGTCACTCAACTTTGATTGGTTAATTTCTGGTAAGGGTGACTACCTTGGCGTCGCCCTATTGAGTATTGATAAGCGCAGTTTGCTTTCCGCAGCATTAGCTATCTTTTTGCGAGGTCTTAGAATGACGAAACAGATAACTAAGAGGATATTTTAAGTGATACAAACACATAAAGATCCATTGTTTTCATTAGTTATTCCAACACGAAACCGTGCTGAGCTAGTGGGTTATTGTTTGGCTTGTATAGCACAACAAGACTTTTATAGCTTTCAAGTAATACTGTCTGACAATGGTTCTCATGATGGCCTTTGTGATAAGCAGTTTGCTGCATACAGCGGCGACCCTCGGTTTAAATACGTTCGTCCACCGCGTGAAATGAATATGTCTGAGCATTGGGAATTTGCTGTATCTCAGGCGACAGGTGACTATGTCGCTATTTTGAGTGAGAAGTTCATGCTGCGTCCTGATGCGTTGGCTGTTCTTTCTAAGCTTATTGATAAGTATCGGCCTGAGCTTTTAACTTGGCAGTTTGAACGATTTGAAGTACAGGGGAATGATGTTTCTAAGGGGCATTACCATCCATTGATGAAACCTGTAGTTCCAAGTTTTTACGATCCCGCAGCTGAGTTAAAAAGACGCTTCAGTTTTGAAACTCCATCTTTTTACAGACCGTTGCGGCATAAAAATAGTTACGGGAAAATGTACTCAGGCTGTGTGAAAAGATCTGTACTCTCTAAGGTTAAATCTCACTTTGGCCAGGTATTTCCAGCTTATAACCCAGATTTCACATCAATGGTAGGCATTTTAAATGAATGTCAGTCTGCGATGGATGTGGGGCAAAGTTTGATGATGGTTGTGTTTGCCGAAGGAATTTCAAATGGTGATGCAACAAAAGTATCTCTAAATACAGTAGAGGTTTTTCTAAAAACATACAATGAGTCTGTAGGGTACTACGCAAATCAGGGGCTGTTTAAAGGGTGCTGGGTCGGGCATAACAACTGTATTGCTATTGATTACCTTCGGATGAAACAAAATGCCAGATATGGCCCCTTGGTTCATACCCAGCTAAACTCCGTTAATTTGTTAAGTTGGATGATATCTGACTTTTATGATGTTTCAGATTTCGGATCTTTTGATAAAGAGCTACTCGAATGTCACTTACTTGGTTACAAAGACCAGCTTTCCTTGAAGCAGCAAGAACGAATTGATGCCAACCTAAAGATGAAATATACAGCAGGACCTTGTTCCTACGAGATTTTTCATGCTGGCTTAACGAAAATGGATGATATGCCGGAGAGATTGTCTGCCGCCGACATGGCCAATATGCATTGGGTCGAGTTTAATGCGCCACCGCGTAAAAATGTTTTATCGTCGGGTGAAAATATTCTTGATGCAGTTAATTATTTTTATCTTTACAGCGTAGCAAGTTGTGCCTTGCTCAAGCTTTCATAAATCGATATGGCAGTTATCCCTCAAAGCTGAGTTTGAAAAATGGGTTAAGCAAAGCTAAGAGATTTTTCTATTATGAGTTGAAGTAGATCCTAATTCACGGGCAATTTTCTCTTTATACACCGTAATTTTTTGGCCTGGTTTATGCCCGTACTGTGTAATAGCTGATATGAGATACCGGATGATGTTGACTCGGGCAATTATTTGGAACCTTCAGTTAAACTAAAATACGACTTGTCTGCTGTGGAGGCGTCATGACTAAAGCTGTAATTCTTGCGGGGGGGTTGGGTACGCGGATCAGTGAAGAATCGCACCTGCGACCTAAACCTATGATCGAACTTGGTGGTAAGCCAATCTTATGGCACATCATGAAAATTTATTCAGCGCATGGTATCAATGACTTTATTATTTGCCTCGGTTACAAGGGGTATATTATCAAAGAGTATTTTGCCAACTACTTTTTGCATATGTCAGATGTAACCTTTGATATGGCCGCCAATACGATGGAAGTACATGAAAAACATGTTGAACCTTGGCGGGTTACATTAGTGGATACCGGTGAGAATAGTATGACCGGAGGTCGTCTGAGGCGTATTAGAGATTACGTAGGAAACGAGACATTTTGCTTTACTTACGGCGATGGTGTTTCTGATTTAGATATTAGTCGAACTCTGGAGTCCCATAAAAATGCCGGAAAAATTGCCACAGTGACAGCTATTCAACCACCAGGACGTTATGGTGCCTTAGATATACAGGGCTCGTCAGTTATCAATTTTCAAGAAAAGCCTGCTGGAGATGGGGCTTGGATTAACGGCGGTTTTTTTGTGCTTGAGCCGCAGGTATTTGATTATCTGCACTCAGATCAGGATAGTTTTGAAGGAGAGCCTTTATTAAGATTAGCCAACGAAGGGCAGCTAAACGCTCACCAGCATAAGGGGTTTTGGCAGGCGATGGATACTTTGCGAGATAAAAATCAGCTGGAATCCTTATGGGCAAGTGGTCAAGCCCCCTGGAAGCAATGGTAATGACCATGTTTGCAGATGTGTTTCGCGGTAAAAGAGTCTTGCTAACAGGGCATTCCGGTTTCAAAGGAAGCTGGTTAGTAATGTGGTTGGAGCAGCTAGGAGCCCGGGTTTATGGAATTTCTTTAGGTGCTCCGACTACACCATCTCATCTAGAACTACTTGAGCCTTGTTGTGAACATTATGTTTTGGACATTCGGGATCAGGTCGCCTTGCACAGGGTTGTGACTGATATTCAGCCTGAGTTAGTACTGCATTTGGCGGCTCAGCCCTTGGTTCGTCAGTCTTATTTAGATCCCACTGAAACTTGGCAAATCAACCTTAATGGCACTATGAATTTGCTGGAAGCTTGTCGTCAAACTGCATCGGTGAAGGCTGTTTTAGTGGTTACCACTGATAAGGTGTACCTGAATAAGGAGCTGCGCACAGGTTATGCCGAAGAGGATCCTTTGGGAGGGTATGATCCATACAGTGCATCGAAGGCGGCCTGTGAAATATTGGTGCAAAGTTATAGACAGAGTTTTTTTGCGAAAAATGACGTTCTCGTCGCCACTGCCCGCGCGGGCAATGTAATTGGAGGCGGAGATTGGTCAGAAGACAGATTAATACCTGACATTATTCGAGCTTCGGTTTTAGGGCGGCCGCTGACTATTCGTTATCCTGATGCTGTAAGACCTTGGCAGCATGTGTTGGACTCTTTGTCTGGTTACCTTTGTCTGGCTGCCAAGCTACTTGCTGGCGACAAAACTTGTGCCAGAGCATGGAACTTTGGACCAGCATCGGATGCTGTATTCAGTGTTCGTGAGGTTTTATTGGAAATGCAACTTTATTGGCCAGAGCTTCGTTGGTTGCAGGAAACGGAAGCACAGTTACAAGAAACTGGTTTATTAATGATCAAGAGTGAATTGGCTCAACGTGTTTTGGGGTGGGCGCCGGTCTGGGATTTTCAGCAAACTGCATTGCAAACCGCCTTTTGGTATCAAAACTACTATCAACACAGCACAGTAATAACGCAGCAGCAGTTAGAATATTATCAAGAGTGTGCCTGTGAACAAGGGGTTTTATGGGCAATAAATTAATAGTCACTGCGACTAAACTAGCAGGAGTAATGTTGGTTCAGTCAGGCCGTCATAATGATGAACGAGGCTCTTTCAGTCGCTGGTTTTGTCAAGAAGAGTTAGCGCCATGGATGGGGGGGCAAACTATTCGCCAAATCAACCATTCGGTGAATCTGAAAACAGGTGCGGTACGAGGAATGCACTTTCTTTATCCGCCATTACGTGAATTTAAGTTGGTGCGTTGTATCCGTGGGGCCGTTTGCGATGCTGTTTTAGACTTACGTCGAGGCTCGACAACTTTCTTGCAGCATCAGTTGTTTGAGCTGGATGAGCAGAACGATCAAATGCTGGTCATCCCTCCTGGTTGTGCTCATGGTTTTCAAACTCAGCAAGATGACAGTCAACTTTTATATTTGCACACTGCAGACTATAAGAGTGATTATGATGGTGGCTGTAGGACTGACGATCCCAGGGTTAATATTTGCTGGCCTTTACCTGTCAGCCTGATTTCCGCGCGTGACTTAGGCTTTACTTTATTATCAGAGACATTTGAAGGACTAATTGTATGAAGTGCCGGCACTGCCTGAATCAATTGACACTACCTTTGGTCGACCTTGGAATAATGCCTCCTTCAAATGCCTATTTGAGTTCAGAACTTAAATTCATTGCAGAAGCGGTATATCCGCTAAAAGTCTGGGTCTGCCAGCATTGCTGGCTGGCACAAACGGAAGACTTCACAAGAGCCGATGAATTATTTACAGAAGACTACGCTTACTTCTCTTCAACGTCGAGCAGTTGGCTGGAACACGCCAGACAGTTCTCCGACGATGTTATCCAGAAGCGGCAACTGAGAGCGGACAACTTTGTGGTAGAAATCGCTTCGAATGATGGTTATTTATTGCGTAACTTTGTCGCTGCCGGTATTCCTTGTCTCGGCGTAGAGCCAACAAAAGCTACTGCTCTGGTTGCCCAACAATCAGGTATTGATGTTGTCTCGGACTTCTTCGGAGTCTCATTGGCGAAGCTGATAAAACAGCAATACAGCAAAGCAGATCTAATTATTGCCAACAATGTTTTGGCTCATGTACCGGATATTAATGATTTTGTAGCTGGTATTGCGGACTTGTTGGCATTGGACGGGGTATGTAGCTTTGAATTTCCACATTTGCTGAATTTATTACGCTACCATCAGTTTGATACCATATATCACGAACACTACTCATATCTTTCAATCCACAGCGTACGCTCTATACTGCAAAAAGCTGGTTTGCGCGTGTGGAAAGTTGAAACTTTGCCTACTCATGGCGGAAGTCTCAGGGTTTGGGCTTGTCTTGATAACTGCAGTATAGAGCAAGAACCAAGTGTGCAGTATATGGTGAACAGTGAGATTGAATTTGGTTTGACCGATGTGTCTGTCTATCAGGGATTTCAGTCTCATGTCAATCAAATCGCTACGAGTTTAAAGACGTTCTTACAACAAGCAAAAGAGCTGGGTAAGCTTGTGGTCGCTTATGGTGCAGCAGCAAAAGGCAATACGCTATTAAACTATGCAGGTATTCAGGCTGATGACCTGCCCGTGGTATTTGATGCGGCAAAGTCAAAGCAAGGACAGTTTCTGCCTGGTAGCCATATACCTATCCTACCTCCTGAACAACTGAGTGCTTATCAACCGGATTATGTATTGATATTACCATGGAACATCCGTGATGAAGTTATACAACAACTGGCGGGACAGCTGCCGGAACATTGTAAGTTCGTTACCCTTATTCCCGAGTTATCGATCATATGAAAAACAAGATTATGTATACCAAGCCATCTATTGGTGAGTTAGAGATAGCTTATGTCACGGACGCAGTCACTCATGGTTGGGGAGACAAGTGTTATGACTATATAAATAAGCTTGAACGCAATTTTTCAGAGTATTTAGGCGTGCGCTATGCCATAGCGACCTCTAGCTGTACAGGTGCTTTACACATGGGGATGGCGGCCTTAGGTATAGGGCCCGGTGATGAAGTTATTTTGGCTGACACCAACTGGATTGCCAGTGTCGTTCCGGTTGTGCATCTGGGAGCAACTCCAGTCTTTGTTGATATAGACCCGGATAACTGGTGTATCAGTGTTCAGCAAGCTGAACGCGCGATAACCTCAAAAACAAAAGCCATAATAGCAGTCCATTTATATGGCAATCTTTGTGATATGGATGGTTTAAGGCAATTAGCGAGAACGTATGGACTTGCCTTGATTGAAGATGCTGCAGAAGCTTTAGGTTCGGAATATAAAGGAAACAAGGCTGGCAGTATGGGGACATTTTCCGCGTTCTCATTTCATGGCACTAAAACCATGACTACAGGAGAAGGAGGTATTTTTGCGACCAATGATGAAGCTCTATATCAAAAAGTTTTGACTTTGAGTAACCATGGTCGTAAAACCGGACAGAATAAACAGTTTTGGCCGGACGAGATTGGTTTCAAATATAAGATGTCTAATATCCAGGCTGCATTGGGGTGTGCGCAGTTAGAACGCATTGAGGAATTAATTACCGCAAAACGTAAAGTTTTTCATCGTTATGCCGAATTAATGAAAGGGTTGCCTAGAATTCAGCTGAATCCTGAATCACATGAATGTGTTAATTCTTATTGGATGCCGACTGTCGTTTTTTCAGAAGATAGTGGCATTCATCAGAAACAGCTACAGGAAGCGTTTTTAGCAGAAAACATTGATGCCAGAGTATTCTTCTGGCCTTTGTCAGCTCTGCCTATGTTTAAGGAAAATAAGTCAAACACGAATGCATATTCTATTTGTCAAAGGGCAATGAACTTGCCAAGTTTTGTCGATATATCAATGGACGAGCAGAAAAGGGTTGTTGCCGTGCTGACTGAATTAATTACAAAAAATATTAAGTAGTTTTCGGTCTCCTTAAAGGGGTTCAGAATGAATGTTGTTATATCTCAGCCTATGTATTTTCCTTGGGTTGGTTTGTTAGAACAAGTGAGGCTGGCTGATAAGTTTGTTTTTTATAGTGATGTGCAATTTGCTAGGGGATTCTTTAATAGGGTTCAGGTCAAAACTGATCCTGATACTTCGTGGATGACTGTTCCTGTTAAAAATGTTCGTTCACGTCAGCGGATCGATGAGGTCGAAATTGATCACAAAAAAAACTGGAAACAAGAGCATTTAGCCATATTAAAACGTTCATTGGGTAAAGCGCCTTTTTTTTCAGATGTAGAAGGTTTGTGCGATTCGGTCTGGTCTGAACCTTGCACTACGTTAGATCAGCTAAGCAGCTTGTCCATAGTTGCGTTAAGTCGCTACTTTGGTTTAACAGAAACTACAGAATTTTTAGATTCACGAGACATTGGTGTTGATGGCGCAGGTAGTCAGAGACTATTGGATATTTGCAACGCATTAAAAGCTAGCTGTTACATTACCGGTCATGGCGCAGCAAACTACCTTCAACATGAGTTGTTTGAAGAGAAAGCTGTAGAAGTTAAGTACATGGATTATAAATGCGCTCCATATACTCAGTTTTTTGGTACCTTCACTCCTTACGTGACTAGTTTGGATCTGATTGCGCATCAGGGGAAAGCCGGCTTGCATTATCTGCAGTCTGGAGTTGTCGATTGGCGTAGCCACTGTCTGACTCGCGGTAAGTAAGACTGGAAGCACATGTCGTATCTGTTGTGGCAGAGTTGCTTTCCGATTTTGAGTCATTTTTTGATTTTTATAAAATATTCAGGGGATATATGAATAAGTTAGACATGGTGATCTCTGAGTACCAGCCAAATGCCGCAACTGCGATAGAAAATGACCTTATTTTACACTGGTACCCTAAGCGCATCGTTCAGCGCTTTAAACGATGCGATAGTTTGCTTGAATTAGGGCTTGGTCATGGTTTCACTGCATCGACTTTTAATGCTGTGACTACACAGCACACCATAGTAGAAGGTTCTGGTGTACTTATTGATATGTTTAAGAAAGCTGAACCAGAGTTAAAAGTTGAACTTATCCAAAGTTATTTCGAAACTCTGGACATCGCGACGAAATTTGACGTGATCGTTATGGGATTTATCCTTGAACATGTTGATGACCCTGCCTTTGTTTTGAAGCATTACCGTCAGTTTCTGAAACCCGGTGGTAAGTTTTATATTGCAGTACCAAATGCAAAATCGATGAACAGGCGTATGGGGATCGAGCTGGGAATGATAGATGACATATACAGCCTAAATGCCAACGATTTAGCTCTAGGGCATCAGCGCCAGTATTGCAGGGATACGCTACGTCAGGAGTTGGAGCAACAGGGTTACAAAATAACCCATGAAGAAGGTATTTATCTTAAGCCTTTGCCTCTGCATGTACTGAAAACCCTGGATAGATTTGAGGAGAATTTACAGGCGATGCTGCAAGTTGGGATAGATTTTCCCGATTTATGTGTTGGCTTGTTAGTTGAAGCAGAACTGTTATGAAGCATGCCGCTGTGCTCGGTGCCAGCTCCATGTTAGGGAGATCGCTCTGCGAATTGTTAAGTCGCCGCGGCATTGAAGTGATTAAGATTGGTCGTAGCTCTGACAGTGACCTGCAATTTGATCTCAATGGCAATACAGATCGAAGTTGCAGCCTGAAATTTGATGTGCTGTTTCATTGTGCCGCCAGTTTTGCAGACGACTCACCTGAGGGATCTATCCTCAATTTTCAACAGAACAGCTATAGTGCCAGTCGAATACTAAAGCTGATGGATGAAAGCGATTGTTGCCAATTGGTATATGCCGGAACTTTGGCTTCGGCTATGGATTTTGATTCTTCCGGTTACACCAGTTACGGTTTAAGTAAATTTATGGCTGAAAGTCAGTTTGCCTGGAGCCTGAATAAACGGTCATCGTTATTTTGTAGCTTACGTTTTACCCATCTTATAGACGATGATGGCGACTGCATTCGCCATCAGCCTTGGTTTGGACGTCTCGTTGCTTACGCTGGAAGCGGTAACAAACTTGCATTGCCTGATTCTCTTGGACCAAGAAATTTTCTGCATGTGCAAGATGCTGCAGAATTAATGATCAGGGCTGCACTACAAAAATTGCAAGGCGTATATCCGGTATTGTCTGACGAGTACTGGTTGATGCACCAACTTGCTGATTTAGCATACCGCGTTTTTTCCAGAGGTGGTAGTTGGCATATCAATGCCCAGAAAACTCCTTTTCGCCAAATGAATTATCCTGCACAAGCAGAATTGTGGTCACTTTTACACTATCAGCCAAAGCTAACTATGGAGCAGTATTTCAGGCGCCTTGCTGAACTCAATACTATCAATAGGTTTGGACCACTGGACGTTGCATCATAATGAAAAAAATTAAGGTGGTAGTTACCGGGGCTGGCGCTATTATTGGTCAGGGGATCATTAAATCCTTGCGTCGTTCAGCGCTTAATGTGTTTGTGATCGGCGTAGATAGAACAATCACACCCTTAGTGAGTTCCTTATGCGATTTGACTATAGAAAAACCTCAGTATCCGGAGGGTTCTGACGATTATCTGCAGTTTTGGCAGCATTTATTACTCACTCATCAGATCGATCTCGTACTCGCCGGGCTTGATATTGATATGTATTTTTTTCACCAACACCGCGCGTTTTTTCAAGAGCGTGTGTTACTAAATTCACCTAAATTGATTGAATTGTGCCGGGATAAGTGGCTTTTTTCTGAGTTTTGTAGCGGTCAGGGCTTGAAGGTTATACCTGCATGTGAAGGGGATAGCTGGCAGCAATGTTTACAACAATTGGGACAACCACCTTTTATCCTTAAACCTAAATCAGGTAGTGCATCTTCTGGCATAGTCAGGCTTGATGACGAAACGGATTACCGCTACTGGAGTGTGAAAACGAAGCGCCCATTTTTTGTGCAGAAATTTATTGGCTCAGATGATGAGGAATATACGGCAGCAGCTATTGGTTTAGGTGATGGTAGTTCCACTGATTCAATTATCTTCCGGCGAAAGCTTGGTGCAGCCGGCAATACTCAATATGCAGAAGTTGTAACACACTCTGGCATTGATGGCTGGATCCGTCGTTTAAGTAACATTTTTAAACCTTACGGCCCTACGAATTATCAGTTTAGGCTGGATGGTGATCATGTCTTTTTACTAGAAATTAATCCACGTTTTTCTAGCAGCACATCATTACGTACTGCATTTGGTTACAACGAGGCTGAGCTTGCGGTTAATTACGCATTATATAAAACAATTCAACGCTCACCGCAGGTACGCTCCGGCCGCGGCTGGCGTTACAACGAAGATTTTACCCTATGAAAATAGCCATTTTGTCGGATATTCATAGCAACCTGGCTGCGTTAAAGGCAGTTTTAGCTGATGTTGAAGCTCAGGGATGTTCTCAGATTATTTCGTTGGGAGATGTTGTTGGTTATCACGCGGAACCTGGAGAATGTATTGATTTACTGATACAGCATAACGTCAAAAATATAATGGGCAATCATGATTATTATCTGATTGGAGAGGAAAATTGCCCACGATCACGGTTAGTGAGTCAGATTATTGATTACCAGAAAAGCATAGTGACAAACTCGCAGAAAGACTGGCTGGCGCAATCAGTATCGTCACTAGTTATTGATGATATGTATATGGTACATGGCGGATGGAAAGATCCTATGGATCAGTATCTTTACAAAGTTCGTTCTTCAGACATACCTGACGGTGCCAGAGTACTTTTTAGTGGTCACACTCACGTACAATGTCTGGCCGAGTTCGGCTTTCGCTATTATTGCAACCCAGGCTCTGTTGGGCAACCCAGAGATGGAGATCCACGAGCAGCTTACGCTATCGTTGATGCAAGTAACATTCGCTTGTGTCGGGTTGATTACGATATTGATAAAACAGTACAGACAATGATAGCAGCAGGATTTGATTCCAAATTTTATATGAATTTATATGCAGGTGCTCAAATAGGTGGGCGCATTGACAAAATAACAATTGAACAAGAGGGCATCTGATGGACGAACATCAGCAACAGGTTAAAGAAAACATCCGTATTCTTGGCGAAAGAAAAGATTTAGCTCAGATGTCTCTGGAATGGATGCTGGCTGTAGGCAGTGCTGGAAAGTATTCCTATAACTTTAGTTGGATGGGACGACCCATTATTCAGTATCCACAAGATATGGTAATGATGCAGGAACTGGTATGGCAGGTGCAGCCTGATTTGATCATCGAAACAGGGATAGCTCATGGTGGTTCTTTGATCCTCAGCGCGTCTTTACTGGCTTTGCTGGATTACAAAGATGCAGTTGAGCAAGGTAATGTTTTGGATCCTAAAAGCAGTAGGCGTAAAGTCATAGGTGTAGATATCGATATTCGCTCTCATAACCGCACGGCAATTGAAGCCCATGCTATGGCTCATAAAATTGAGATGTTCCAAGGCTCGAGTATTGATCCTGATATAGTCTCAAAGGTGCGTGCAGCCGCCGCTGGATACAATAGAGTATTAGTTTGCCTTGACTCCAATCATACTCATGATCATGTGCTTGCTGAGCTTGAAGCTTATGCTCCTTTAGTAAGCTCTGGCAGCTATTGTGTGGTTTATGACACTATTATTGAAGATATGCCCGAGGAGTTAGTGTCTGATCGTAGCTGGTGCCGTGGTAATAGTCCGAAATCTGCAGTCTGGAAGTTCATGGAACACAATCAGGATTTTGTTGTAGATTCGGATATTGACAATAAGTTGCAGATCACAGTTGCTCCAAATGGTTTTTTGCGACGTACATAATGATTGTCGTGAATATCGTTAAATAATGTTCAGACAATACTGGTCATAGCAAAATTTATTTAGGTCTTTTTTACTGTCAATAATGTATCAATGACCCTGAAAAAAATTGATTGTGGAGTTCATGTGTATAATACCAATCTGAGTATTATTATTACGGTGTTCAACCAACAGCATTTTCTTGAGCGTGCACTTCGGTCCTGCTTTAATCAACAAGTGGAAAGGCTTGAAATTTTGGTTATTGATGACGGGTCTGAACCAGAAGTTTTTTTGCCAAATGTTGGCTGCGTTGATGGAGTTAATGTTCGTCTTTTGCGCAAACTTAATGGTGGCGTAGCATCTGCTCGTAATCTTGGTATTTGGGAAGCCAAGGGCACTTTTATTAAATTTCTTGATTGCGATGATGAACTTTTGCCAGGCTGCTGCTCCGCTCAGCTGGCATCAATTAGAAGTGAGTTGCCAGAACTATCTATTATCGGATATCGAGTACAACAAGGTGTGAAATGGGTAGAAGGGGTACCAAAATTCGACTGGTTAATCTCAGCTTTACTGCAGGGTAATTTGGCCCCACTGCATGCATTTTTGTACCGTTCTGAAGATGTAAGAGCCATTGGTGGATTTGATCAGACAGAACGAACCCTTGAAACTATGGAAGATTATGATTTCAATTTGCGTATTGCTCTGCATGGAGTCATTGCGACTACTATTCATCGAACTGGTGTCGTCTATCACAAACAGCCGGGCAGTCGTTCGGCAGACACGCAAAAATTGCATCAGGCAAGCATTCGAATCATAGATTATGCGCTGGAGGAAATCTTACAAGGAAGAGTTAAACATGAGCCTTGTCTGTTAGATGTTCTTCATGGCGTAATTTTGCTTGCAGTTCAGAGCCAGGATTACCGAAGCTTTTTGCACTTACTTCCAAGATTAAAGTCCATTAAGACATCTTCTTCATTATTATTAATTAATAAGTTGCAATGGCAAGTTCAAGGACGTCTAGCCTTGGCTAAGTCAGCAGAGGAATCTGTATTCTGGCAGCAAGTAGCTGAACTTGCGCAGCAGAGTGAATTAGATAGTGGGCAATTACTAAATCCACCTAGCTACTCATTACGTGCTTCTGCTCCATTACTTGCCGTGCACTATTTCGACGGCATATTGCTTGGTCGTGTGCTGGCGAAATCAATGCAAAGCAAAGGATTGTGGTTATGGGGAACCGGTGTATGGGCAGATTACTGGCTGATGATGTTAGGTTCTTTTGAGATCACACCTAAAGGTTTTATCGACAGTGCCGCTACTACCAATATGAGTTATAAAAATTTAGCTTGCTACCGACTTGATCAGATCCCACCTGAACAGATAGAACATGTCATTATTTGTTCACGTGATGGATATCAGACAATTTGGGAAGTTATGGTGGAACGGAATATGGCTGACAAAGTTTTACACTATGTCACATTATGAAGAGAAAATAGAAAAAAGAGGTACAAGGTGAAAACAGTATTAACATACGGCACCTTTGACCTGTTTCATATTGGTCATCTGAATTTGCTGAAACGGGCGCGGGAGTTGGGTGACAAGCTGATTGTGGCTGTCTCTACCGACGAGTTTAATGCCACCAAAGGAAAAACCACTTTGATGCCTTTTGAGCACAGGGTAGAACTGGTGCGTAGTGTGCGTTATGTTGATGAGGTGATAGCAGAGTCGAACTGGGATCAAAAAATCAGCGATGTGCAGCAGCACAAAGTGGATATTTTTGTGATGGGCTCGGACTGGCAGGGCAAGTTTGATTTCTTAAAACCGCATTGTGAAGTGGTGTATTTGCCCCGCACTGATAATGTGTCTTCCACTGATTTGAAAAAAGCTATTCAGGTGTTTATGCAACTCAAACGGGATTTCCTGGACTAAACATGCCAGCCATCAAATCTGTTCATCATTCAGAGTCTTATGTCTGCGCCGCGTGAAGCCAAAGACTGGCAAGGACAACGCCTCTATATAGCACCGGATAATCCTGCTGGCAGGAACCTTGCGCTTTTGCTGCAACAGCAGGGCGCGATTGTGCTCGGTATAGTGGATAACCTGAAGCAGGGGCCTGATGTGTGTAATCATGCTTCACAGAGCAAAGCTTATGATGCTGTGCTGATTGCCCCTAGTGATTTTCAACAGAAAATTGCTGAAGGTATGTTGCAAAATGGCTTTGTGGCAAAAAAAATCTGGTGTTGCAAAACTCTAAATCCATTCCAGTTTGAGCCCTATAAAGCGGGCTCAGTGTGGCAGAAGCTTAAGGTTATTATTCACGACTGTTTTTTGTCATTGCAGGATCTGCTGCCTAAAGGCCACGTGGTTTATTACGCTGAAAAGTACGTCGACAGTAATGTGCTGGTCGCTTTTGATGCGCATCAAAAGCGACATCAGGACGTATATTTAGTGGTAAAAGATGCGCAGCGGTGTTTTCATCCGGCGCAAATTGACAAACCATTGCAGGTTTGCTGGTTGCTACAAAGAGCCAAAGTGCTGGTGTTGGATCATGAATCCACCGACCCTCTGTTCAACCGTATCCGAACTCAGGCCAAAGTTGTGCAGCTGTGGCATGGTTTACCTTTTAAACATCTGGCTGGCAACAAGCACTTTGCCCATATTCTGGATGAAGCTTTTGTCTCCAGCTCCAGTTGGTTTAATCTGCACGTTTTTCCAAAGATGTTTAAAGCCAAACATTATCTGGATTTTGGCTATCCACGTAACGATGCTTTACTACAGGCTCCTCTTGATCGCTGCTGGCACAATAGCTTAAGTCAGGAGCAATTACAGCAGCTTCGCGCTGGTAAAAAACTCATCGTTTTTATGCCAACCTACCGCGACAATGGCCAGAATGATCATCCGATCAACTGGCCTGAACTGCAGCAGTTTCTTGTTGAGCATAACGCCGTCTTTGTGATGAAAACTCATCCTTTTCTGGCACCTTTTGATGAACTGCGTCAGCAAGAAGGTTGTGACCGGATTTTCCATTATCCAGGGCGTTTTAATGTCTATCCCTGGCTGGCAGATGCTGATTTATTGATCACCGATTATTCGTCTGTGGCTTTCGACTTTTTACTCTGTAATAAGCCTGTATTGCATTTTATGTATGACATAGAGCAGTACGCCAAAGTACGGGGCCAGTTTGCGATAGCCAAAGAAGATTTTATTGCAGGCAGGACAGCAGAGACTTTTGCACAGTTGTTAGAGCAGATGGCGTTGGATTTAGAAACTGACCGTTTTGCCTTAAAAAGACAGGCTTTACAGCAAAAGTTCGATATGGTGAGTACAAGCTGTTGTCCTGCTCTTATTGCTTATTTAGAACAACTTAAATTGCAGCCTTAAAAAGTACAGGTCACCTTACGGCTAAACTGCTCTATCAAATTCACGCCATCCCAATCCGGGCTAAAGCTAAGCGCTTGTCCAACTGGCATTACCCGATCAAGACCTGTATACACGCTCGTCAGCCAGCTTTTTAACGCTGTTGAATCAACACCCCACACTGTTAAGGTCTGATGCGCCTGAGTCAGCATCGGATTTAATTGCTGAAGATCTTCAAGCTGTAATTCCAGAAATAAACCACAGCCTTGATGCTGCTGGATAAATGCGGGCTCTAACGAGCTAACTGCCACACGGGAAATACTCTGCTGCTGAGTCAGCATCAGCTGTTGTTCACTGCTCATAATCAACTGCTGCGCTGTGGCTAAGGCCTGATACTGCTCACTGGCATTCAGTGGCTGCTTCTGCTGAATAAGCTCTGTTAAGGCGGGCCAAAACCGTTGCTGCGCTTGTTGTACTTGTGCTGCGTCACCCAACCATAGAACGGCTTTGGCCGAAGAGCAGCCTTGCTGGGCAAAGGTCAGCTGGTCGCGGTAAAACAGTTGGACCAGCTGCTGGAACTCTGTGTCATCGGCAGCAAGCACTTGCTCTGCGCCTACTAAACACAAGGAAAACTTATGGCCAAAACTTAGTTCGCGGGCATGGGCAGGCATCACTAACTGGCGCTGCGCCTGGATTGCCTGATCGGAGCCCCACAATACCCGGCCATCCACTGTGTTAATCAGGCTTTTTAATTCAGGGCTGTTGTAGTCGCACTGTACCAGTTGAAAGCGGGCATTTTGCTGCGGAAATTGTGCTGCCAGACTACGGATTTTTTCAATCAATATCGCTGTGCTGCCACCGCTGCGGCTGGATAAACGAATCACGTTTTTATTGCCACAGAGCAAACTTAAAATGCCGGAATAAACAAATAAACTGTCGACATTGGCAGGCGCACTATGAAACACCAAACCTAAGGGTTGACGGATAAAGGGGCCCTGCTGATAAGGCGCAAGTAAAGGCTTTAAATTGGCCTGACGTAACCAGAAACCTAAAGCTATTAGATCCGGAAAATCCCGGCTTTGAGGGGCTTTTAATAAAGCTTCGGATAAGGCCTGACAATAGGCAAAATCCTGCTCTGCAAAAGACTGCTGCAGTTCTGTTTTAGTTGAGGGTGGGTTTAAAATGGTCCAGCTCATGGAGTGGTTCCCTCTTTTGCTGCCGGAGAAAACGTATCACTACAGCCCCGAGCTTCAGCCGCAGGCAAACGGCCTAAAATATGGAAATATTTGCCCATACGGCCACAAAGGCAGTTATCTTCGCCTAAAAGCACGGCACGGTCTTCTGACAATAAGCTATGGCCAGGATAACTGCGCGGCAACGTAGATAACAGCTGCAATACCCCTTCTTCTCCGACATCCGCTGTGTGCCAACTGCCCGGCGTACGAACTACTACATCAGCGTAACTGGGGCAGTGCAGATGGCCTTGTTCACATTCGACAAAAATAGCGCCCACTTGCTCTACCATGCCATAAAAGTTATGCACTTTGCTGATGCCGGTTTGAGTCAGTACCTGCTGCTTAAAAGTGGCATTGTCGACGGCTTGGTCCTGCAGTTTTTTCCAGCCACCGCTATGCAGTAACAAAGCCTGTGGCAACGAAATAGTTTTGTTCTGCTTTTGCAGCTCTTGAATAAAAAACTGCCAGACCATAAAGGTAAAACCAAATACAAAGACAGGGCCATCGCCAAACTGCTGGCAAAACTGCTCGACAGCTTCAAAATTAATGCTCATATCGTCATTCAGTGCATAACAATGATTGCGGCCCATAAAAGATAAACCCTGAATACCGGCACCACGGGCAGAAAAGTTGCTGCGGTCTTTAATCACGCCAGGATGATCAATAATCAGCATCGGCAAACGGGCTTTACCCAACCAGTGCTGCATGATTTTCACCAGAATTTTTGATTGCATAGCGGCAGTTGCACTGTCGAGCACAATACGGGACGGAGTGCCTGTAGTGCCGCTGGAATACAGCACTTTAAAGACTTCGGCGTCCGGCACAGATTGCAGTTTTAACTGCTTAAATAGCCGCACCGCCAGATAAGGCAGCTGTTCTGTGTTTTGTGCGCTTTGCTCAGTTGCAACAAAAGCTGGCCACTGCGCTGCAACAAGTTGCTGATAAGGGGGGCAATGTTGTTGATGATGTTTTGTCAGCTCATTGAGTTCTGCCAGCAATAAAGGCTGTTTTTCTGCCGCATTCAGGCTATAAGGCTCGCGCTCAACCAGCATGATGGCTCCCCATTGCAAGCTGTAACAAAGCCTGGTAATCGGCTTTACCATTGGAAAGCCTTGG
Source organism: Rheinheimera sp. A13L (assembly GCF_000217935.1). Lineage (GTDB taxonomy): Bacteria > Pseudomonadota > Gammaproteobacteria > Enterobacterales > Alteromonadaceae > Pararheinheimera. Next base: position 176,076 of record NZ_AFHI01000012.1, on the reverse strand, counting down.
TAAAGTGGGCAGTTGCAGTACTTTGTATAAAGCCGGATGCAGTTGCAGTTGTTCGCGTAAAAGCAGTTGTATTTGTTCTGCCAAAGCTGGTTCTTGTTGTGTGTAAGCGACTACTAACAAATCATCGTTGCCAGTGCAGCAGACAGGGTCAACCAAAGCGCAAAGTTGTTGTTCCAGATGATCCAGTTGCAGTCTTTTGCCCTGAATTTTCAGAAAACGGCTTAAGCGCCCAACAATACGGTACAAACCATTCGGCAGTCTTTCAGCCAAATCGCCGGTGTTTAATTCAGTCAAAGCACTGCTACTTGTTAAGTCGTCGGCACAATTGGCATAACCTAACATCACATTAGGGCCACGATAACACAGCTCGCCTTCAAGCAAATCGTCGATGATCAAAGCTTTGGTTACAGGATCTCGCAGTAGCAATTCACCTTCCGGAATAGCCACACCAATACAGTCGGCATGCTGCTGAATAAGCTCTGGTGGTAAATAAGCGATACGGGCTGTGGCTTCAGTTTGGCCATACATCAGATACACAGGTTTTTGCAGCGAGCTTGCAAGTTGCTGCACATAATCAGTCAGGCTGCTGTTCAGTTTGCCACCAGCCTGAGTCAGATACCGCAAAGCAGGGCGGGGCATACGCTCCAGCCGCAACTGGCGATACAGCTGATAACTAAAAGGCACGCCATGCAGACTGCTGATATGAAAATCCCGGGTTTGCTGCCAGAACTCTTTGCTCATCAAAGGGGCTTCAGTCAGTAAAATAGAAGCACCTTTGAATAGATGACTGTTCAGCACCGACAAGCCATAAGAATAATGCAAAGGCAGTGCAGTGATGGCGGTATCTGTGCTCTCTATCGGCAAATAAGCACAAATAGCCCGGGCATTGGCTTCGATATTTTCTAGTGACAACATCACGGATTTGGGCGAGCCAGAACTGCCTGAAGTGCTGAGCAGTAAAGCGCAGTCTGGCCTGACTAGATGCTGATGGCCAGTGAGTTGAATCTCACCAGAGCTTTGGATCACAGCCGCAATCTGTAAACGCTCGACTAACGCTAAGCTATGGCTATCACTTAAATCCGGCGCCAGTAATAACAGGGCTTTACCGCTGCGAAGTGCCGCCAGATAAGCCACGACCGCAGATAAGGTAGAACTAAAACGCAATGCCAGCAAAAAGTGCTCCGGCAGCAGTTTGTTTAGTGTTGCAGAATACTGATCAACGATTTTGGCCAATTCCAGGTAGCTAATGTTGGTGCCATCCGGCAAACGCAGGGCAATAGCTTCACCAAACTGCTCTAATCTGTCAGCAAAACTGCTCATAAACTAAAACCACCATCCACCGCCAGAATATGGCCAGTGATATAACGAGCGTCGGTTGAGCATAAAAATCTGATGGCAGCGGCCACTTCCTCGGCCTGACCTAAACGGCGTAAGCTGATGTTTTGTATCAATTGCTGTTTTTTATCTTCGTTGTAATGGGCTGTTAAATCAGTTTCGATAAAACCAGGTGCTACCGCATTAACGCGAATACCGCTTGGGCCTAATTCTTTTGCCAGAGATTTGACTAAAGCAGAGACCGCGCCTTTAGTTGCGGCATAGACAGCCTGACCAGCAGAACCTGCTTCTGCCACTTTGGACGATAACAACAGCAAGTGACCGGCTTTATGGCGCAGCATTAATTTGCTGGCAAGCTGACACAACTGCACTGTAGCGCCAACATTCAGCGCCAGTAGCTTATCCATATCAGTCAGGCGAGTCATAGCCAGTAACGAGTCCTGCATCTGACCTGCACAGTGCACCAGATGACTTAAAGCTTTATCTTGTAATGCTGTGTGTATCTGGCGAAATAAAGCAGTTACAGCGTCACGGTCTGTTAAATCGACTGCATGAATACAGACCAAAGCGCCCAAAGCCTGGCACTCCATCTGCACTTGTTCTAAAGCTGTTAGATCCCGAGCGATTAGAATCAACTCATGGCCCGCTTTAGCAAGATGCAGGGCTGCTGCGCGACCTATGCCACGACTGGCACCAGTAATAAGACTAACAGGCGTTTTGCTGATCATTGACAAGCAGCCATCAGAACGAAACTCCGTATTTACTCAGTATTTCTTTGGCTTTGGCGACCGAACTCATATCAATAATATCGTCGGTATCAAGCATCACATTAAATACGTTTTCCAGCTCGGCAATCAGCAACATATGGGCTGTTGAATCCCACTCTTTAATGCTGTTGTAAGCTAAATCATCATGGATTTGCGTGTCGGCTACCACTAAAGCTGTCGCAAAAGCGGCAGTTAATTTAGCGGTGTTGGTTTGGATCAGTTCGTTGCTCATATTAATTCCGGATAAAAGTTGCAAATTTAGCGGCGGCGTTCTGGTGTGCTTGTGGCACTAAAGTCATGGCTACCATCTCGCCTGAAGGCTTTATTGCGTCGGGTTGATAACCCAATTGTTCATTAAAACGTAAGGCTGCGCTATTGGTGTTTTTGACCTGTGCGAGCAGCGTTTTTTTACCAAGCTGTTCAAAAGCATACTGATTCAGCGCTAAGGCTGCAAAAAAAGCCAGTATAGTGCCGCGGTATTTGGCTTCACCTAAATAAAACCCTGTTTCCACAGCCTCAGATTCTGTCACAGTCAAAGCCGTTGGGCTTTTTAAATTACAGGCGCCAACCTGCTGGTTTTTATAATAAATCATAAACTGCATCTGGCGTTGATCCGCGCAAATACGTTCAAACCAGCTCTGTTGTTGTTCTGCGCTTATTTCAGCCTGATCCAGCATCTGGCTGCTTATTTCAGGGCTGTTACGCCACAGCCGCAGTTGCTCTAAATCATTCAGCTGCAGAGGTTTTAATACTACATTAAAGGCGGCAATTTCATCTTTATGCCACATTGGCGGGCATCCTTTTATGCTGAAATAGACGGGCGGGACCGTAGGGGCTGGGCTTGCCCCAGCCCTTTTCCGCCCCAACAGTATGTTTTTGACATCCATTGTTTAGCATTACACCAAATCCCAGCTCATGGCAGTGCCACGGGCCACATCTTTAGTCACAGTTTTGCCGAGTAGCATCGACAAATATTTAGGCGCTAAACCCAAACCAGGCCGGATGGCGCGTAAGTTTTCAGTCGTAAGCACCTCACCTGCTTTTAAATCGACCGCAATATACAAAGAGCGGCGGTGTTTGCGTGAGGCGATTTCTTTTTCAGTACAACCATAATTAACCTGACCTAAGGCTACTTTGGCTCTGGCGGTTTCTTCCACCAATTGCTTCAGCTCGTGGGGCTCTAATGAAAACTCAGCATCCACGCCACCTTCGCTTCTGTCGAGCACAAAGTGTTTTTCAATCACAGTAGCACCCAAAGCCACTGCAGCAACAGAGACCCCAATGCCAGTGGTGTGATCGGATAAACCCGCCTGACACTGAAACAGCTGAGCTAAATGGGGAATGGTCAACAAGTTGGCATCCACTGGACGGGCAGGGTAGTTGCTGGTGCATTTCAATAAAATCAGCTCTTTACAGCCGTTTGCTCTTAACACCTCTACTGATTCAGCCAGTTCTGACTGACTGGCCATGCCGGTAGACATAATCACAGGTTTACCGGTTTTAGCCACTGCGGCCAATAGCGGATGGTCGATGTTTTCAAAGGAAGCAATTTTATAACAAGGCACATCCAAAGATTCTAAAAAATCCACTGCAGTTAAATCAAAAGGGGTGCTGAATGTAAGCATACCGTGGCTTTTGGCCCGCTCAAAAATGGCCTTATGCCAGTCCCATGGTGTATAGGCAATCTGGTACAGCTTGTACAAGGTAGTGCCATGCCAGAGACTGTTGGTATCTTCGATATAAAACTCGCCTGTATCTATATCCAGCGTCATGGTGTCGGCTGTGTAGGTTTGTAATTTAACGGCCTGAGCACCGGCCGCAGCTGCAGCATCTATCATGGCCAGCGCTTTATCCAAAGACTGATCGTGATTACCCGACAACTCAGCAATAATTAAAGGCGGATGAGAAGGTCCAACCCAATGCTGGCCTAATTGAATATCCAAAAATGCTTTGCTCATCTGTATTTTCCTGTACTGCTGTTGGCCTTTAATGCCGACCCTGAAATTCTGTGTTGAGTAAATCTACAATAGCAGCACAACCGCCGCCTTGTGGCACCAGTTGTTTGGCTTGTTTTGACATCTGCTGCAACTGCTCTGGATTGCCCAGCAGCTGTTGCACTGCTTGTGTTAATTGCTGTGCTGTTAAATCCTGGCCATGTCCCAGATAAATACAAGCGCCGGCATCGGCTAAAGATAAGGTGCTGGCGACCTGGTTTTCCGCCAAAGTTACCACCAAAGCTGGCAATGCCAAAGCGCAGCGCTCCCAATGGGTGGAACCACCTGCGCCTATCATTAAAGTAGCTTGACTCATCAATTCAGCCATCTGTGGCGTATTAATATGCAACGTAAAACGACGGTCTTCAGCACAACGTTTTTCAAGCTCAAACTTGTGTGGATTGGCAAGGCCTATGACTATATCGGCATGAAAGTCGGTTTTCTGAAGTTGTTGTAACGCTTCGATGCTCAGCCGGGTTAAATTAAGCTCGTCTGTACCGCCGTAAAAAACCAAAAAACGCAGTTGTTCGGCTTTTGCCGTTCGTTGAAAAATTGCAAATTCCGGACGTAGCAGCACGTAAGAAGGGCCTAACAGCAGCAGAGCATCTTTGTTGACCTGTGTTTCATAGCGGCTATGCAGCTGTGGATAGAGGTTTTGATCCAATAAATAATCGCAGTGGTGAGGCCTGTTGGCTAAGTCATCAATCACCAGCAGTTTTTGATAAAAGCCTGTCATCGCCTGTTCGAACACTGAGGATAAACCGTAGTGATCAATGACTAATAAATCGACAGGCGCTTGCAGTTGCTGCATAAGCTCCGCTGCATCCTGCTGCTCTGTTACACCAAGCCAGGCAGCATAACCTGTGGCTTGAGTGTTTGTAGTTGGAGCTGTTAATTCAAGGACGTCAAAACTCTGATCACGCAACCACTGAATTAAGTTACCCGGATGGGCGCGGCAAGCAAAAGCTATAAACCAACCTGATTGCTGCAATGCTTTGGCTAAGGTCAGGCAACGCATCAGATGGCCTGACCCTATAACGGCTGAGGCATCTACCCGAAACAAGGCGTTTTTTGCCGCTTTCATAGGCGTTTTAACAGCAATTGATGTAACAGCTCTGCCCGCAGCCAATCCTCTTCAGTATCTATATCCTGCACCAGATGCTGTGGCAGCTCATACAAATAAGAAGCTGGTGAAAACACCGGTTTGGCATCCAACCAGCTTTGAGCGCGGCCACAATAAAACTGACCTGCATCATGATAAGTTTCAGGCAAATCCTGTGAACGTTTAGGAATAGAGGCTGGGTCTACAGCATTTACTTTGCCTGACTCAGAGCGATATAAAGCCCGCTGAATAGGGAAACTAAAACGACAACCAGAGAATACATAATCTAAAGCCGGATCCTGTTGCAATTGCAGCATGGCTTCTTTCAGCATATCAGGTTGAAGCAAAGGGGCAGTGGCATAAATGCAGGCAACTAATGTGGGCTCTAACTGCTGCTGTATGGCCCGGTTAATCGCGTGGCGCACCACGGCTGAAGTGCCTGTGTGGTCGTCTGATAATTCAGCAGGGCGGATAAAAGGCACTTTGGCGCCAAATTTTTGCGCCACAACAGCTATTTCAGCATCATCTGTGGATACCCAGACTTCATCAAAAGCCGCCGATAACAATGCGGCTTCAATAGACCAGCCAATCATCGGCTTACCATTAAAGTCTTTAATATTTTTACGCGGAATACGTTTACTGCCACCGCGTGCCGGAATAATGGCCAGTCGCATCCGTTACTCCTTGCAGGCGTCCTGCAGTGCTGAAGCCACTTGGTGCTGCTGCTCTGCTGTTAAATCGGCGTACAGAGGTAAACTAATGATCCTGCTGTAAAAATCTTCTGCTTGTGGCAAATCACCCCATTGAAAGCCAAGCTGTTGATAATAAGGCTGGGTATGAATAGGAATGTAATGCACATTGACACCAATACCAGCATTGCGTAGTGCTTCAAAGACAGCTAAACGGCGATTTTCGTCATGCAGTTTAATAATATATAAATGCCAGGCCGACTGACCGGCAGGGCATTCTTCTGGTAAATCCAGCGGTAAGTTTTGCAACAAGCTACGGTAACGGGCAACGGCTGCAAGACGCTTCGCTACAAAAGTGTCCAACCTTTTCAACTGACTTAAACCCAATGCTGCCTGCAGGTCGGTCATTCGGTAATTCAGGCCCAGTTCGACTTGCTGATAATACCAGGGGCCATGACTGACTTCGGTCATGTCTTCGGGATTACGGGTAATACCATGGCTTCGTAGCAATTGCATACGAGCAGCCAGGGTTAAATCTTTCGTCAGCGCCATACCCCCTTCAGCTGTGGTAATAATTTTTACCGGATGAAAGCTGAAGACTGTGATGTCGCTAAACTGACAACTACCTATTTTATGCTGTAAATAAGAGCCACCAATCGCATGAGACGCATCTTCTATAATGCGTATGCCATAAGGCCGGCATAAGGTCGAAATTTGCTGCATAGCGCAGCTGTGCCCAGCCAGATGCACCGGAATAAGTACTTTAGGTAAAGTGTTGTTGGCCGCTGCCTGTTGTAATTTAGCGGCTAAAGCTTTGACAGACATCAGGCCTGTGTCAGGCTCCACATCGACAAAATCGACAGTGGCACCACAATACAAAGCACAGTTCCCTGAGGCTACAAAACTGATGGAGCTGGTCCAGACTCTGTCGCCCGCTTTAACATCTAATGCCAGACAAGCGATATGCAAGGCAGAGGTTGCGCTATTTGTTGCCACTGCATGAGGCACATTGCAATAGGTTGCTAAGGCCTTCTCAAAAGCTGGCACAGCCGGGCCCTGAGTCAGAAAGTCAGATTTGAGCGTATCGACAACGGCCTGAATATCCTCTTCGCTTATCGACTGTCTGCCATAAGGGATCATAACATCGCGTCTCTGTTAAAACTTTCCAGCTCTTCGAGAGTTAAAAAGTGCGGGTTTTTATCCGACACATATTCAAAGCCTGGTGCGACCAACTTGCCATTTTCTTTTAAGGCATTCACGGTGAAATTATTGCCTCTGTTGGAGAAGTGGATAGAAGGCGCAATCACATAGTGATCGTCGTATTCGTAGGTGTTATAGGACATATCACCAGGGCACATCATTTCGTGCAATTTTTCACCAGGACGTATACCTACTTCTTTAATAGGCAAATCCGGCGCTATAGATTTGGCTAAATCAACAATACGAATTGAAGGGATTTTGGGTACAAAAATTTCACCGCCCAACATACGTTCGAAGTTCTTTAATACAAAGTCGACACCTTGCTGCAGACTGATCCAAAAGCGGGTCATCTCCAGGTGAGTCACAGGCATATGGTCAGCGCCTTTTTGTTTCAGTTGCTCAAAAAATGGTACTACTGAACCCCGTGAACCCACAACATTGCCATAACGCACCACAGAAAAACGGGGTTTGCTACCCCCTGAGATGTTATTGGCGGCGACAAAAAGTTTGTCAGAAGCCAGCTTAGTGGCCCCGTATAAATTAATAGGGTTGGCGGCTTTGTCGGTGGACAGGGCTATGACCTTCTGGACATTATTTTCTATGGCCGCGTTAATCACATGCTCGGCACCATTGATATTGGTTTTGATACATTCCATAGGGTTGTATTCGGCAGCTGGGACCTGCTTCAGCGCTGCGGCATGAATTACATAATCCACACCACGCATGGCACGAATCAAACGTTCCTGATCCCGCACGTCACCAATAAAATACCGCATGCAGGGCGCATTAAACTTCTGCTGCATTTCGTATTGTTTTAATTCATCTCTGGAGTAGATGATAATTTTATTGGGTTTGTACCGCTCAAGCAGAGTTTGGGTGTATTTATGGCCAAAAGAGCCAGTGCCACCTGTAATGAAGATATTTTTGCCGTCAAACATAAGCGCCCCTGATGTGTCATAAAACTGACAGTCATATTGGATCTGTACCCACTGTAACAAACCTTAGCATAATTTATTCCACTATTAAAAAATCCTTTTTAAATAGGTGCTTAGCTTCGCACAGGCTTGAAGTGACGCTGTTGCATAAAAAAAGTACAGACTAAAGCTTGGGGAAGCTGATCATTTTGGGGTAAACTCCAAGCATAGCCTGTCCATTCTGGAATAGCCTGAGGTAGTAGTATGAAAATCGGTAGCTCCTTCGCCAATGAAAATCAGTTGAAATTCAATTCGAATGAATCTGAAAATCTGCTGAAAAAATTAGCCACTGCCCGTCGTATCAACAGCGCTGCTGACGATGCTGCCGGACTGCAAATTGCCAACCGCTTAACTCAAAGTGCCAATGCTTCAGCTCAGGGCACACAGAATGTGTACGATGGTATTTCTTTAGCTACTGTGGCCGATCAAGGTCTGCAGGGCGTGACAGACAACCTGAATGAAATGGGTCGTTTAGCAGTGCAGGCTGGTAATGGCATATTGTCGGCTTCTGACCGTCAGGCATTACAAAAACAAGCTGACGCCTACGCTGCCAGTATTCAGGATCAAATTAAAAACACTGAATTTGCCGGCATCAAATTATTTGATCAGGATGGCTCTATTCCGGTCGGTACAGGTAATGGCAGCATTGCTATCAAAACTCAGGATTTATCCACTAAATTAACTGACTCAGGTGCTTTCAGTATTGATTTGTCTTCTGCCGAAAGTGCGGAAGCTTCGTTGAAGTCTATCCAGACTTCTTCACAACTGGTGGACAACAACAGAACTGATTTAGGCGCTACTATTAACGCTTTGCAGTCTACGGCCCGTAATCTGCAAACGCAGAATGTAAACGAGCAGGAAGCCATCAGCCGTATTCAGGACCTGGATTATGCCAAAGCGGTAACAGAGCAGGTAGCAGCTGGTGTTCGTGAACAAGCTTCTGTTTCTGTAATAAGCCAGGGCCGTATTTCTGAACAACAAGCCTTAAAGCTGTTAGCTTAATTTTTTACTCTTTTTTCCCTCTCTAAAACGCTATTTTTTTGACACCAGTGTCAAAAAAATAGCGTTTTACCTTGCAACCTCAGACAAGCTTTGTAGAATGACTAAAAAGCAATAAAAGTCTGAGTCTTATGACCACCAAGCTCTATATTCTTGATCAGCAGGAACAACGAACCTCTCGTTTAGGTGCAGTGCTGAGTTTTATTTCTGAAACTCATCAGTTGCTGAACTACCACGAGCTGGACCAGCATTTACATGCGGGCTCGCAGGCTGTGATTTTATTAGGGGCTTTATCCAGTCAGGATCATGAACAACTGATCCGTCGTTATCCGGCTTGTGCTTTTTTGCTGCTGGGCGAGACTCTGAAGCACCATCTGGGTTTAGCCAATGTGGTTGGCTTACTGACCGAACCTTTCTCTTACGCTTCTTTTACCCAGTTACTGCGGGATTGCCAGGAATACCAGCGTTTATTGCCTGGCCAGAAAGGCCAATGTGAGCAATCACGTTTTATTGGTATGGTTGGACAAACTCAGGCCATGCAGCAGGTCCGTTTCCTGATCCAACAAGTGGCCAAAACTGACGCCAATGTATTAATTCTTGGGGATTCAGGCACAGGCAAAGAAGTAGTAGCCCGTAATATCCATGTGTTGTCGAATCGCAGTCAGGGGCCTTTTGTGCCGCTGAACTGTGGTGCTATTCCGGCCGAGCTATTGGAAAGCGAATTGTTTGGTCATGAAAAAGGAGCTTTTACCGGTGCTATTTCTACCCGCAAAGGCCGTTTTGAACTGGCACAGGGCGGCACTCTGTTTCTGGATGAAATTGGTGATATGCCTTTGCCTATGCAGGTTAAATTGTTAAGAGTACTGCAGGAGCGGATCTATGAACGGGTGGGCGGTAGTCAGCCGATCCGGGCTGATGTACGTATTATTGCCGCGACCCACAGAGCGCTGGAAAACATGATTGAAGAAGGGCGCTTTCGTGAAGACTTATTTTATCGCCTGAACGTATTTCCTATTGAAACCCCGGCATTACGCGACAGAAGCGATGACTTGCCGCTGTTGGTGCAGGAATTGATTATCCGCACTGAGCAACAAGGTCATGCCAAAGTGAAGTTTACCGAGCGGGCTTTGGAAAGCCTAAAACTGCACCCATGGCCTGGTAATGTGCGTGAGCTGGCCAACCTGGTGGAACGTATGGCTATTATGTTTCCGAATCAGGTGGTGGATGTGGCTGAGTTACCGCAAAAATACCGCCATCTGGAAGTCGACACTTATGTGCCTGTTTATCCGGATGCCTTGTTGGAGCGGGACGCCATTAATGAATTGTTCCAAAGCAGTGACGATGAAGACGAAAGCACAGAGGAGTCGCTGTTTTCTGCACCAGAGAGTATTGAAGTTTTGCCAGAGCAGGGCATGGATCTAAAAGAGTTTTTGGCTGAACTGGAAATTTCTTTGATCACTCAGGCATTAGAGCGGCACGACTATGTAGTTGCAAGAGCGGCGGATATTCTTTGTTTGCGCCGTACTACCCTGGTGGAAAAAATGCGTAAATACAATTTGATGCGGGATGAAAGCCAGGCCTGATAACCGAACTGTCAAAAAAATGGCCTGTTAAGTTATTGATTTTACGTGTCTTAAATCGGATTTTAATTGTGGCATGTCTTGTGCATTTGAATGGCTAGTGTCAATTCATTTGCAGAGACGTTATGAGTACAGCCAAAGCTTATGCTTATGTTGCAGCAGAAATGCAGCCACAAGCGCAGCCAGAAATAGCGACAGCCTCAGCAACCGCCATTTCTACGGCCCGTCAGGCCCGTCGTCTGCAACATTTAGTCAATAACCTGCCGACAGCCGTTATAGTGCTGGATGAACGGGGTTATGTGGCTGAAGCCAATCCTGTTGCTATTTCTATTCTGGGCGAACCTTTAGTGGGGCAGCGCTGGCTGGACGTGATAGCGCGTTCATTCCGGCCCCGCAGTGATGATGGCATGGAAGTGTCTTTATTGGATGGTCGCAGAGTCAAGCTGGCGATCAGTTCACTGGAGCCTGAAGCAGGGCAGTTGATTGTATTAACTGATCTGACGGAAACCCGCCAGCTACAAAGCCGTCTCGCTCATCTGCAACGTTTATCTACCCTTGGAAAAATGATGGCGTCGCTGGCGCATCAAATCCGCACTCCGTTATCTTCAGCTTTGTTATACGCCCAGAATTTAACCAGTCCTAAACTGAATCCGCAGTCGCGTGAGCAATTTCAGCACAAGCTGGTGGCCCGTCTGGTGGATTTAGAACAACAGGTCAATGACATGTTGTTATTTGCGCGCGCAGGACGCGAGCAACAAGTAGAAGCTTTGTCTTTACAGCAACTGCTGACAGAAGTTTTTGCTGGCGTTGAAGCCTTGGTAGAACAACAACAGAGTCAAATCAGCGTCCAGTTACCTGAACCCGATGTGCAAATTCTTGGGAATCCCCGCAGCTTAGCCGGTGCTATTCAGAATTTAATACAAAACAGTATGCAGATCATAGGTCAGGGCGCGGTATTAAAATTGGAAGCCAGATTAGATCCGTCGAATTCGCAGCAAGTGATCATCGCGGTTGAAGACAATGGCCCTGGTGTACCACAACATTTACAACAACAAATTTTTGAACCCTTTTTCACGACCCGTAGTCAGGGCACTGGCCTTGGATTGGCTGTGGTACAGGCTGTTGCTCATTCCCACAATGGCTCTATCCGCTATTGCACTTCTGCATTGGGTGGTGCCCGTTTTGAATTATTGTTTCCGGTCTATCGGCCTGTCACTGCAGGTCAGGAGTTAAATTATGCAAACAACTAGTATTTTGGTCGTAGAGGATGATGCCGGCTTACGCGAAGCATTGTGTGACACGCTGAGTCTGGCGAATTATCAGGTGGTGCCAGCCCAAAGTGCTGAGCAGGGCTTGCAGCTGTTAAAAGAGCATAAAATCTCTTTGCTGATCAGTGACGTGCAAATGGGCACTATGTCAGGTTTAGATTTACTCAAAACCGTGAAACTGAATTATCCCTCTTTGCCTGTGCTGATGATGACGGCCTACGCCAACGTCAATGATGCAGTGGTGGCTATTCGTCATGGTGCTGTGGATTATCTGGCGAAACCATTTTCACCCGAAGTACTGATCAATATGGTCAGTCGTTATGCTTTGGGTGCAGAAGTTGCGACTATTGAACCTGTAGTGCATTCAGAGCAGGGCAAACAATTGGTAAAACTCGCGGCGAAAGTTGCCCGTTCTGACGCTAATGTGCTGGTGCTGGGGCCAAGTGGTTCAGGTAAAGAAGTTCTGGCACGTTATATCCATCAGCAAAGCGGTCGTCCCGATGGTCCTTTTGTTGCTATTAACTGTGCTGCTATTCCGGAAAATATGCTCGAAGCTACTTTGTTTGGCTATGAAAAAGGCGCCTTTACCGGCGCTATACAGGCTTGCCCCGGCAAGTTTGAACAAGCCCAACAAGGCACTATTTTACTGGATGAAATCAGTGAAATGGATTTAAACCTGCAGGCGAAATTACTGCGGGTATTGCAGGAACGTGAAGTGGAGCGCTTAGGCGCACGCAAAACCATCAAACTGGATGTGCGGGTCATTGCCACCAGTAACAGAGATTTAAAACAAGCTGTGGCTGAAGGTAAATTCCGCGAAGATTTATACTACCGTCTGAATGTGTTTCCACTGACCTGGACAGCTCTGGCTGAACGCCCGGCTGATATAGTGCCACTGGCTATGCATTTGCTGGAGCGCCATTGTCGCAGCACAGGTATGCCACAACCCACTTTAAGTTATGCCGCTCAGCACAAGCTGATGCAGCACTACTGGCCAGGTAATGTGCGTGAGCTGGACAACATAGTGCAACGGGCTCTGATTATTTGTGATGGCGATCAGATCAATGCTGCTGATATTTTGCTGGAATCAGCACCCACTATGATGGACAGCATGCCTGATGCAGCTTTTGCTCAAAACGCTGAGCAAGATGTCAGTGTTTTTAAGTCTGAGATCTACGAGCAGGAGCACCGTATTATTCTGGAGACCATGCGTGCCTGCGCCAACAGCCGCAAAGAAGTGGCTGAACGGCTGGGGATCAGCGCCCGTACTTTAAGATACAAACTGGCCCGGATGCGTGAGTCTGGTATACAGTTACCCGCCTGAATCCCAAGGGCAGAGCTTAGGCTCTGACCTTTTTTTACACCCCTTGATGTCAGAGTTTTAGACTCTGCATACCCCTGGCGCTTTAGTTTAAGCTCCTGTTTTATAATGATATTTTTACTTGGTGACCAGCTAGCCTCACTACGGAGGATCAGAGCTAAACCTCTGACCCTCAATACTGGCACGATCCCTGCTTTATCTCTGTTAATCGTAGTAATAGCAATATTTTGACAGGTGCCAGCAGATGAACATTCAAGGTCAAGGTCACAGTCTTTATCAGGAACTTCAATCCCTCGCTTCACAAGCCCGAAGTGTGTCTTCTGAGATGGCGATCCCGGCTATTCCTGAGCAAAATAACAGCCAATCCGATTTTTCCGCCATGCTCAAAGGTGCGCTGGATAAGGTCAATGGCTTACAAGGTGAAAGCCGTCAACTGGCGACAGCTGTTGAAATGGGCGACCCTAAAGTGTCTTTGGCTCAGGCCATGATTGCGGGGCAAAAAGCTTCATTAGCTTTTGAAGCCACAGTACAGGTGCGAACCAAACTGGTTGAAGCCTACAAAGAAATTATGTCGATGCCGGTCTAAGGCGGGGGATTAAAACGTGGCAGAAAGTACCTCAACTGAACTGGCAATTTCGTCAGATGATTTTGGCAGCAGCACTCCGGTGCAACAAGAACAAAAATCCGGCTTCCTTGGCTCTATGGGCGGTGGCATGGACATGGTGCGTCAAATCAGTCTGATTGTCGCATTAACGATTTGTATCGCCTTAGCTGTACTGATTATTTTATGGGCCCGTGAGCCTGATATGCGCCCTTTAGGCACTTTTGAAACCAAAGAGCTGATTGAAACTCTGGATTATCTGGACAGCCAAAAAGTAGATTACAAGCTGGAAGGTCAGGTGGTGATGGTGTCTGGTAAAGAATACCAGGACATCAAACTTAAACTGGCCCGTGCCGGTTTGCAGCAAGAACAAAGCACAGGCGATGAAATTCTGATGCAGGACAGCGGTTTTGGCGTCAGTCAGCGTTTAGAGATGGAACGCTTAAAACACAGCCGTGAACAACAGCTTGCCCGCACTATAGAACAATTTCAGAGCATCGCTTCAGCTCGTGTACTGCTTGCTATTCCAAAAGAAAATATTTTTGCCCGCCGTGAAAAACAACCTTCAGCTACTGTGATGGTGACAGTCCGGGGCGGTAAAAGCTTAAAAGACGGCGAAGTGGATTCCATAGTCGATTTAGTCGCCTCTGCAGTACAAGGTCTTGAACCCAGTCGCGTTACAGTAACGGATCAAAACGGTCGTCTGCTCAACAGTGGCTCGCAAGATGCTTCATCTGCCCGCAGTCGCAAAGAATACGAGATGGAACGCGCCCGTGAAGAAGAGTATCGTCAGAAAATTGACTCCATTTTAATCCCGGTGCTGGGAGTAGATAACTACACAGCGCAGGTTGATTTATTAATGGATTTTACTGCTGTTGAGCAAACGCAAAAACGCTTTAATCCTGATTTACCTGCGGTGCGCAGCGAAATGAGCATTGAAGAAAACAGCGTAGGCGGTGGTTTAGGTGGTATTCCTGGCGCTTTAACCAATCAGCCCCCACTGAACAGCGCCATTCCTGAACAAGCAGTTGGAGCTGATGCCGGCAAAGCTGTAGTGCCGGGTCGTAATACCAAAGAGATGACCCGCAACTATGAGCTGGATACCACCATCAGTCATTCGACTCAGCAGTCTGGTGTGATCCGTCGGATCAGTGTGTCTGTGGCTGTGGATTATTTACCTGGTTCTACTGCTGCTGATGGCTCTGTCACTGAACCTCAAATCCGTTCACAGGCCGAAATTGCAAATATCCGCCGTTTATTGCAAGGTGGCATTGGTTTTGATGTGCAACGGGGCGATACTATAGAAGTGGTCTCAGTGCCTTTTGCGCGCAGCATAATGGCTGAAGCAGTGGAACCACCTATTTACGAGCAGGAATGGTTTGCCCGTATGCTGAAGCTGGTGATGGGTACGCTGATCATTATAGTGCTGATCCTTGCCGTAGTTCGTCCAATGCTGAAGAAACTGATTTACCCTGAAGATACACAGGACACTTATGATGAATCTTCATTAAGCAGTGGTCTGGATCTGGGAGATGATACTCTGGATATGTTAACCCGCGAGTTTGATTCAAAATCTGTCGGTTTTGCAGCCGATGGTACCTTGATGCTGCCAGACTTGCATGGTGACGAAGACCTGTTAAAAGCGGTTCGTGCCCTTGTGGCGAACGAACCTGAATTGTCCTCACTGGTCGTTAAAAATTGGTTAGCCGAAGATGAGTAATGTTGAAACCACCAAGCCAGCCTTTGACGTAGGCAAATTAGATGGCGTTGAAAAAGCCGCCATCCTGTTGCTGAGTTTGTCAGAAGAGGACGCTGCACAGATTTTAAAACACCTTGAGCCAAAACAAGTGCAAAAGGTGGGTATGGCAATGGCGCAGATCGATGATCTGAATCAGGCTAAAATTTCTGCTGTGCACCGGCTTTTTATCGAACAAATTCAGAATTTCAGTACTATAGGCTTCCAGAGCGAAGAGTTCATCCGCCGTGCTTTAACCGCCGCTTTGGGTGAAGAAAAAGCCTCGAACCTGATTGATCAGATTATTTTGGGTGGTGGTGCCAAAGGTCTGGATTCGCTGAAATGGATGGACTCAAAACAGGTGGCGAACATCATTCGTAACGAACACCCGCAGATCCAGACTATTGTCTTGTCTTATCTGGAGCCTGAGCAGTCCGCTGAAATTTTATCGCAGTTCCCGGAAAAAGTGCGCCTGGATTTAACCATGCGTATTGCCAACCTGGAAGAAGTACAACCGGCGGCATTGCAGGAATTAAACGAAATTATGGAGAAACAGTTTGCAGGTCAGGCTGGTGCTCAGGCCGCGAAAATGGGCGGCTTAAAAGCAGCGGCCGATATCATGAACTACCTTGATACTAATGTTGAAGGCCAGTTGATGGACTCCATTCGCGAACATGATGAAGAAATGGCGCAACAAATTCAGGATTTGATGTTTGTATTTGAAAACCTGATCGACGTTGACGACAGGGCCATTCAAACCATTCTGCGTGAAGTGCAGCAGGATGCATTGATGAAAGCACTAAAAGGTGCCGATGCTGACTTAAAAGAGAAAATCCTGAGAAACATGTCCAAACGTGCAGCAGAATTGCTGAACGACGATTTGGAAGCCATGGGACCAGTTCGTGTCAGCGAAGTGGAAGCGGCACAAAAAGACATACTGTCAGTTGCACGGCGTCTGGCGGATGCCGGTGAAATTATGCTTGGTGGTGGTGGTGGTGAAGACTTCCTGTAACAGGGTTCTGGAGTAAAGCTGTATGACCATGGATCCTTTTCGTACCAAACAACCTTTTGCGCCAACGGATGAGTTACTTGAGTTACTCAAACGTTGGCCCAGCCCTGAGCTGAGCTCAGATAGAAAAGCGCCAGCAGGTAAAACCAATGCGCTGAACAAAACGCTGCCGACAAAAAAGGTGGCATCGATTGCTTTAGAAGAAGAAACTGAACTGGAGATCAAACCTCTGACGGCTGACGATATTGAACAAATACGTCAGGCGGCTTTTGATGAAGGTTTTGCTCAGGGTAAAGAAGAAGGTTTTTCTAAAGGCTATGAAGAAGGCCGCGAACAGGGCAGTGCTGATGGTTTGACTCAGGGCCAGGCTGAAGGGAAAAAACTTGGTTTAGAACAAGCCTCAGAAGAAATAGAGCAGAAGAAGCAGGAACTGGCGGCCTTGCTGGATCAGCTGCAGCACCCTTTATTGCAAATTGATCAACAGGTTGAGCAGCAACTGGTGCAGCTTTGTCTGGCGATGGCTGAAGCTGTGATAGCGGTGGAAGTAAAAACCAATCCACAAGTGATTTTAAAAACACTTTCTGATGCGACCTCTGTATTGCCTATGCAAACCGAACATATTCTGATCAAACTTCATCCTGACGATCTGGCTTTGGTAGAACAACATTTCAGTGGTGAACAATTAGCAGAACGGCATTGGCAGTTGCGCTCAGACCCTGCCATTGAACGTGGTGGTTGTTTGCTGGAAACCTCATTATCTTCCATGGACAGAACTATTAAACACAGATTGCAAAGCAGTCTGGAGCATTTCTTGCATTCTCCTGATTAATAATAAGTCCTGCTTTGTCGCAGGCTTTGTTTTCGGAGTTTTATCTTTATGTCGTCTTCACAGTTAGCCGCTAATTTAAAACAACAGCTGCAGCATATTCAGAAAAGCAGACCTAATCTGGCCGGACGTTTGGTTCGGGTCGTGGGGCTGACTCTGGAAGCTACAGGCTGCACCGCGGCTATAGGCCAGACCTGTCACGTGGAAACCGCCTCAGGCCAGTTATTTGCTGAAGTGGTAGGGTTCGCCAACGATCGTATTTTTTTAATGCCCAAAGATGATGTGTCAGGTGTAGTGCCTGGCGCCAAAGTGACTCCTTTAAATGACTTCAAAGGGGTGCCTTTAACCATGGCATTGCTCGGACGGGTGATTGACGGTGCAGGCAAACCATTGGATGGCAAAGGGCCGATTTTAAGTCAGGAATTTGGCGGTGCGAAAAAACCTCCTATTAATCCATTACAACGTCAGCCTATTCATGCCCCTTTGGATGTCGGTGTGCGCGCTATCAACAGTATTATTACTGTAGGCAAAGGTCAGCGTATGGGGCTGTTTGCAGGTTCAGGTGTAGGTAAATCAGTACTTTTGGGCATGATGACCCGGGGTACTGCAGCCGATGTGATAGTGGTAGGTTTAGTGGGCGAGCGGGGCCGTGAGGTCAAAGAATTTATTGATGAAATTTTAGGTGAAGAAGGCCGTAAGCGTTCTGTGGTTGTTGCAGCGCCTGCTGACGTCTCGCCTTTAATGCGCTTAAAAGGTTGTGAAACTGCAGTGCAGGTGGCCGAGTATTTTCGTGAGCAGGGGCTGGATGTGCTGCTGTTGCTTGATTCCATCACCCGTTACGCTCAGGCGCAGCGGGAAATAGCTCTGGCGGTCGGCGAACCACCTGCAACTAAAGGTTATCCTCCTTCAGTGTTCGCTAAGTTACCAGCTCTTGTAGAACGAGCCGGTAATGGGGCCGTAGGTCAGGGCTCTATTACAGCCTTTTATACTGTATTGTCCGAAGGTGATGATCTGCAGGACCCTATTGCTGATGCGTCGCGTGCAATTTTAGATGGCCACATAGTTCTGTCACGTCAGTTGGCCGACAGTGGTCATTTTCCGGCCATAGATATCGAAAAGTCGATTAGCCGGGTTATGCCAGCGGTGACCAGTATGGAACATCAAAAACTGGCGCGAGCGGTGAAACAGTTGTATGCAGCTTACCAGCAAAGCAAAGACTTAATTTCTATTGGTGCTTATGTCAAAGGCGCCGATCCACAGCTGGATGCCGCAGTGCAGCTGATGCCAAAAATCCGTGGTTTTTTACAGCAGGAAATGAAAGAGGTTGTGCCTTATGACGAAAGTCTGACGCAACTGGATAAACTCTTACCAGGCACTATGGGGCGTTAAGTTATGGCATTGGCACAGCTTCAGCTGTTGGTGAAAGTCCAGCAGGAAAAAGAAGACAAATTACAGGCGCAGTACAGAGCTGCATTGCAGAATTATCAGTCGATGCAGCAAAAGTATCAGGGCCTGGCAGATTACCGTATTGAGTATGTGCAACAAACCCAAAGTCGTGGCCAGGAAGGTATGGCCAGCCGCCATTTTAATCAGTACTTAAACTTTATTGGCAAGCTGGACGCCGCATTAACAGCACAACAGCAGTATGTACAGCAAGCGAAGGCGAATGCTGATCAGCGTTTAATGCAGCTGCTGGCGATGCAGAAAAAACGCAAGGCGCTGGAAATACTGATTGAACGGGATTTGGCGGAAGTACAACGCAAAGCGGACAAACAAGAACAAAAAATGCTGGACGAAATCGTTACTCAGCAATTTTTCCGTAGAGTCAGTTAAGTTTGGCGCGTATTTTGTATGTATTTTCAATTATCTCGTTTGTAAAAAAATGATGTAGCCTGCCATGTGCAGTCACAGACAAACAACAGCAGCCTCTGAGCTGCAAGGACCCGGACCGGAGTGATCGATGGCTGAATTATTATCAATGACACTGCTTAGCTCTGAGCCTGTCTCAGCTGCAAAGCCACAAGCTGCTTTGTCAAACGACGCTTCTGCAGAGCCAGATCAAAGTTTTGCCGCTACTTTGGCTGCAGAAGTCAATGGAAAAGCGCCGGAAAAATCAGCAAAAGCTTCTGATAAAACGCGGCAGAATACTGCCTCACAAGTGCCGGAACAGAACAAATCGGCTGAAAAACAGAGTGCTGGCACAGCCGACACTAAAAGTGAGACCGCCGGATCTGCGGTGACTAACGACCCTTCAGACACTAAAGATGATAAAACACTGACTGCAGATGACACTGAAGCTGAGCCTGTGAGTGCTGAAAAAGGCGAGGGCGGACAATCCCATTGGTTAAACTTGCTGGAAAAAGCAAAAAGTTTGCATGAGCGTTTAACCAAAGCGGAAAAAGCAGAGGCTGATACCAAGCTGACCCCGTTACCACGTGTGGATAAACCTGGTCCCGGAATGACGGAAGAGCCTGCAGTGCTTCAGGCAGACGTTGTAAAGGGACCGTCTGAGAACATAACAGAGGCCAGAGTTTTAGCTACAACTGCGGCTGCGTCAGCAAAAACAACAGTGGCAGCTCAAAGTGATGGCGCTATAGTGCTCAGTGAAAAGCCGCTCACTGCAAAAAGCACAGAACAAAGCACAGAACAAACTGCTGAGCAGCACCTGAGTGTGGAAGAGTTAAAAGCGTTAAAACTTGTTGCTCAGACAGAGCAAAAAACAACGGCAAAAAATGACACTGCTGATACCACAACAAAGCCAGCTGACACAGCCTTAAAACAGGCAACTGCAGTGACAGACAAAGCCCTGGCGACAATCAATAAAGATACGGGGCCGGATCAGAGCAAAATCATAGCTCATATTGAAAAATCAGCGCCCAAAGCGCAGCAAGAGGCCGTTGTGGTATTGTCAGAAAGTCTGGCTGAAACCACGACAGAAGTTACAGATAAATCTCTGGTAAAAACCAATAAAGATACTGGTCCTGATCAAAGCAAAATTTTTGCTCATATTGAAAAACAAATTAAAGGCCCTGTGCCAGCTGTAAAAGCTGAACATGAGCCTGCAGTGGTCCCGGTTACTGAACCTGCTCCTCCTGTTGTAGTGAATAAAGCATTGCTTCAGACAGAGCAACCCACTTTGCCTAAAGGCGTTGCAGTGACCAGCAGCCAAACTGCTGCAGAGCAGGAGATTGATGCGGAAAGCTTGCTCGCTGCAGCTCCTGCCACCGATGTTAAAATGTCAGTTCAGGCTCAAAGTGCTGCAGCCATAGTGGCTCCTGTCGCTCAGCAAACTAAAGCTGTGAATGCAGAGGCTAAAGTCACCACCGAAGAAGCATTAAAGCAACTTCAGACTGCAACTGTTTCAGCTCAGGGAGAGCAGGGAGCGTCCTCCTCATCCGGTGGATCTGAGCAGCAGAACAAAGCTGAAACCTTACTAAGCGTGATTGAACAACAAAAAGTCACTGCTCCCCTGGTGACAGAAACCAACTCATTTAGCAGTCAACTGAAATCCAGTCTGGAAAAAACCAACGCAGCTATTACAGTGACGGGTCGTGAAGCTGTTGCTGAGCAAAGCCAAAAGCAAGCCGATCCGCTTGGACAAAAACTGAATTTGATCCAACCTGAAGCCTCGAATCAGTTAAAAGAAAAAATGCTGATGATGGTCAAAGACAAAGTACACACAGCTGAAATTCGTCTGGATCCGTCTGAATTAGGTTCGATGCAAATCAAAATAAGCCTGCAGCAGGATCAGATGTCAGTGCAGTTTATGGTGCAGCAGGGCAATGCCAAAGAGTTGATGGAACAACAAATGCCAAAACTCAGAGAATTATTGCAGCAGCAGGGCATTGAATTGAGTCAAGGCTCAGTACAGCAGCAAAACCAATCTTCTTCAGGTCAGGAAGGCGGCCGTCGCACTGCCGGAGGTACTGGTACAGCTGTGGACAGTACTGATGAGCTGGTTGATCCTGCACTGGTGCCAACAAGGCATTCGGATCGTGTGGTGGATTATTATGCGTAAAAACAACAGTTGCACAGTTAGAGATTGCCTTTGATGAATGGCGAGGTCAATAATACGGCTTCATCACAGTGGATAAGGAATAAAAATGGCAGCGGGTAAAGACTTAGAGATTGGTGACGGTAAAGCGAAAAAGAAAAAGCTGCTTATCATCATAGCTGCAGCTGTTGTGCTTGCCATTGGAGCTGTAGTTGCTGTACTGATGATGTCAGGTGGTTCGTCTGAACCTGCTCCGGTCGCAGCTGGCGCTGAAAGCGCGGTGCCAACAGACCCAAATGCATTGGCGGCTAAAGGTACTGCTTTGTATGTCAGTATGCCAAGGCCTTTTATCTTTAATGTGCCTGGCGCATCCAAAGATCGTCTGGTGCAAATTAAAGTACAACTCCTGGTTCGTGGCAGTAACAACGAAGAAACAGCCAAAGTGCATATTCCTTTGATTGAAAGTACCTTGTTACGTAACTTCAGCACCAGCAATGCCGAAGAGCTGATCACAGTTGCAGGCAAAGAAAATTTAAAGAAAAAGGCACTAAAAGATGTGCAGGAAGCCTTAACCGGCGTGGCTGGCAGTGAAGTAGTGGAAGAAGTACTTTTCACTGGTTTTGTGATGCAATAAGAGAGCAATAGCTTGACTGATTTATTGTCCCAGGACGAAATTGACGCGCTACTCCATGGTGTCGATGACGTTGAAGAAGAAGAGGTCGAGGAAAGTGGCGACGGTCGCGGGCGCTCTGCGACTGAATATGACTTTTCCTCACAGGATCGTATCGTGCGTGGTCGTATGCCCACGCTCGAAATGGTCAACGAACGTTTTGCCCGTCATATGCGTATCAGCTTATTTAATATGATGCGCCGCACCGCCGAGGTTTCCATTAACGGCGTGCAGATGATTAAATTTGGTGAGTACGTACACACCCTCTTTGTTCCGACCAGCTTAAACATGGTGCGGTTCCGTCCGTTAAAAGGGACTGGCCTTATTACGATGGAAGCGCGTCTGGTTTTTATTCTGGTGGATAACTTCTTTGGTGGCGATGGTCGTTATCATGCCAAAATAGAAGGTCGTGAATTTACGCCGACAGAACGCCGTATTATCCAGATGTTGCTGAAACTTATCTTCGAAGATTATAAAGAAGCCTGGGCGCCAGTGATGGACGTGTCCTTTGAATATCTGGATTCTGAAGTCAACCCTGCCATGGCTAACATCGTCAGCCCAACCGAAGTGGTGGTCATCAGCTCTTTCCATATTGAACTGGATGGTGGTGGTGGTGATTTCCACGTGGCTCTTCCTTATTCAATGCTGGAACCCATCCGCGAATTACTGGATGCCGGTGTACAAAGTGATAAAGAAGATACCGACTTACGCTGGAGTAAGGCGCTGCGTGACGAAATTATGGATGTGAAAGTGGATCTGACCACCAAAATGCTGGATGTGGAAGTGACACTGGAACAACTGATGAATCTGCAGGCCGGCGATATTATTCCAGTAGAAATGCCTGATCATATTACTGTGCTGATTGAAGATTTACCGACTTACAGAGCAAAAATGGGACGTTCCCGCGACAATATTGCATTAAAAATTATTGAGAAAATTAAACGACCTGAGTCCGTGAAATCAGAAATGCATGTGTTCACTAAAGGCGGTCGCCGTCTGGACAGCGATGCGGATATCACTGAACTGGAAGCGGACTTAAACTTATCTGAACGTGGGGAGAGATAATCATGGCGAATGAACAAGATACCATGGACGAATGGGCGGCAGCTTTAGCTGAAGCTGAAGTGGATACCGGAGTATCGGCAGTAGAGCTGGATGAACTCAAAGAAGAACCTGCACAACTTACTGTAGATGAAAAACGTAAACTCGATACTATTTTAGATATACCAGTCACCATTTCAATGGAAGTAGGTCGCGCCAAAATCAGTATTCGTAACTTACTGCAACTGAACCAGGGCTCAGTGGTGGAGCTGGAACGTCTGGCTGGTGAACCGCTGGACGTATTGGTAAACGGTACTTTGATTGCTCACGGCGAAGTGGTTGTGGTGAACGACAAATTTGGTATTCGTCTGACCGACGTGATCAGTCAGATTGAACGTATTAAGAAGTTACGCTAATGCGGTCAGGTTTTCGCCTTCTGGCATTCAGTCTGAGCACTTTCAGCCCTTTTCTGGTACTTGCTGCTGAAACTGTCGCTGAAGTTACGGCCACTGCAGCACCTTCAGCCCAGGGCAACGGCATGAATGCCATGACCATTATGAATGTGTTTGGCTCTTTAATTATTGTGCTGGGGTTGTTGTTTGGTTTGGCCTGGTTGTATAAAAAGCTGGCTATAAAGTTACCAGGCTCCAGCCATGTAAAAATTATTAGTTCGGTGATGCTGGGTCCGCGTGAACGTTTGCTTGTGATTGAAGTGCAGGGCAAACAAAGGGTATTAGGTGTAACAGCGAACCAGATCAATATGCTGTTTGAGTTAGAACAGCCACTGGTTGATGATGCGGCCGCGCCAGACTGGCGCACTCAATTTCAGGCATTACTACAAAAACAGAAGTCGAACTCTTAAATGTGGCCATTACTTGCGATAGTACTTTTACTTTTATCCCCTGATTTGCTGGCACAGCAAGGCGGCTCTTTGTCCGCTTTATCAGTCACCACCAATCCGGATGGTTCACAGGACTACAGCGTAACGCTGCAGGTTCTGGCTGTCATGACAGCCCTGAGTTTCCTGCCTGCCATGGTGATCATGATGACCAGCTTTACCCGTATTATCGTGGTGCTGGCTATTTTGCGTCAGGCCATAGGTTTGCAATCCTCGCCATCCAACCAGGTCTTGATTGGCATCACGCTTTTTATGACCTTTTTTATTATGGCGCCAGTCTTTGATGAGGTGAATCAAAAAGCCCTGCAACCTTATCTGGCTGAAGAAATGACTTCTATTCAGGCCTTTGATGAAGCCATAAAGCCGATGAAAGCTTTTATGCTGCATCAGACCCGGATGAAAGACTTAGAAACTTTTGCTGAAATAGCTGGCACACCCAGAGTCGACAATGTGGCAGATTTACCTATCACAGTGGTGATCCCTGCTTTTGTTACCAGTGAGTTAAAAACAGCTTTCCAGATTGGTTTTATGATCTTTATTCCTTTTTTGATCATCGACTTAGTGGTTGCCAGTATTCTGATGGCCATGGGTATGATGATGTTATCACCCATGATTATTGCCTTGCCCTTTAAGCTGATGATGTTTGTGTTAGTGGATGGCTGGTTACTGGTGATGGGGACTTTAGCCACCAGCTACGGAGTGGGTACATGAGTCCAGAGGTTTTTGTTGATATTTTAAGCGACGCGCTTTGGCTGGTGATTTTAATAGTCTCCATGGCCATAGTTCCGTCTCTGATCGTCGGCTTAATTGTATCTATCTTTCAGGCTGCCACGTCCATCAACGAACAAACCTTAAGCTTTTTACCGCGTTTAATTGTCACTTTGCTGGCGCTGATGTTTGGTGGCCATTGGTTAACCCAAACCATTATGGATTACACCGAGAGGCTCTACATGAGCATTCCTTCGGTTATTAGCTGATGGAATACCCATTACAGCAGTTACTGCAGGTTATTGCTGACTTTATGCTGCCTTTTGCCAGAGTTTCAGCCATGATGTTTATTATGGTGGCCTTTGGTGCAAAAAATATTCCTACCCGCGTCAAAGCTGCATTTTGTGCAGCCTTTATTGTGATGATTATGCCTGTGGTACCACCGGTCAAAGACGTGAATCTGATGTCGCTGAATCTGGTGGTGCAAATGATCCAGCAAATTCTGATAGGTTTGGCCATAGGCTTTATTTCACAAATTTTTGTGCAGGCTTTTGTCACGGCTGGCCAAATTCTGGCCACTCAAACAGGTTTAGGTTTTGCTGCCATGGCTGATCCGGCCAACGGTATTTCAGTGCCGGCTATAGGCCAGTTTTATCTGATTTTAGCGACCTTATTGTTTCTGGTGTACGACGGCCATCTGATTATGTTTCAAATGGTGGTGTTCAGTTTTGAAACTTTGCCTATTAATGGCGAGTGGCTTGATGTCAATAAATACTGGCAAGTGGCTGAATTCGGCAGCTGGATTATTGTCACCGCCCTTGCCATTACCTTGGCTCCTGTCACCGCTATGCTGGTGGTCAACATTGCTTTTGGTGTACTAACCCGTACTGCACCTCAGTTGAATATTTTCTCTATTGGTATGCCTATCAGCATGTTGGCTGGTTTATTAATCATGTGGATGACCATGGATACCTTTTTGTTTCATTTTAACCTGAACTGGCAGCATGGTATTGAATACACCTGCAAGTTAATTGGTTGCTAGGAGAGCTGCATGGCAACCTCTGGTCAGGAAAAAACCGAAGAACCCACCAGTAAAAAACTGGACGACACCCGAAAGAAAGGTCAGGTTGCTCGTTCTAAAGATCTGGCCACCTTTACTGTGCTGGTGGGAAGTGCGGCAGGTCTGTTAATTTTCGGTAAAGAGATTGCCGCTTCAGTACTTGAGGTTTGTCGTCGTTTATTGTCACTGGATGAAAAAGACATTTTTAATCCCTATTCGATGTTTTCGGTCTGGGGAGATGCCTTAATTGAATTATTTCCCGGTTTACTGAAGTTTTTCCTGCTGATTATGCTGGCTGCTTATGTGGGCAGTGTGCTTGTGGGCGGCTACAACTTCACCTGGCAGGCTGTTGGTTTTAAATGGAGTAAACTGAATCCGGCTGCGGGTTTTAAGCGAATGTTTGGTTTACAGGCCATGGTAGAGCTGCTTAAAAGTATTGCCAAGGTGCTGGTGATAGGGGGGTTAACTTTTGCTCTCTTGTCTACGTTTTTCGACGATATTATGGCTTTATCGCTGATGACCAGCCCTGAAGATATTTTTGCATCGGCAGAAATTCTGGCCTGGGTGTTTTTTGGTATTTGCTTTAGCGTGATTGTGGTTGCGGCTATAGATACGCCTTATCAGCTCTGGAAGCATCATAAAGAACTGAAAATGACGCTGCAGGAAGTCAAAGACGAATATAAAAACTCTGAGGGTGACCCAAGGGTGAAAGGCCGTATTCGTAGCTTACAGTACCAGGCTGCGCGGCGTCGAATGATAGCTGCAGTGCCTACAGCAGACGTAGTGGTGACGAACCCGACTCACTTTGCGGTAGCGCTTAAATACGATCAGGCAAAATTCAGAGCTCCTGTTGTTGTCGCCAAAGGTGCTGATGAAATTGCACTTTATATCCGGCGTTTAGCCGAAGAAAACAAAGTGCCTGTGCTCGAATCACCTGCTTTAGCCCGTTCAATTTTTTATACCACAGAGCTGGATCATCCTATCCCGGAACAGTTATTTGCGGCAGTGGCTCAGGTTCTTGCTTATGTTTATCAATTAAATATGTATAAAAAAGGCAAAGGAAAACGACCTAAAACACTGGAAAAAGAGTTGCCTATTCCTGAGGGGTTCCGTCACTAAAATTGTGGAACGGTTTTTGTATAACAGCCTGTAGCGTCAGTAATTTGTCAGGCTTTTTATGTCGATGACCCAAGTATTATCCCGAGTTAACCCCGAAGTTTTGTCTTATATCAAAGGAATAGGCACTCCTTTAATGATCCTGGCCGCTTTGGCTATGGTCGTGCTGCCTCTGCCACCTTTGATGCTGGATATCTTATTTACTTTTAATATTACCCTTGGCTTAGTGGTACTTTTAATCACTATTTACACCAGAAAACCATTAGATTTTGCCATTTTCCCCAGCGTTATTCTGGTGGCCACTATTATGCGTTTAACTCTGAATATTGCCAGTACCAGGGTGATTTTGCTGGAAGGTCATAATGGTCCTGATGCGGCAGGTAAAGTGGTTGAGGCTTTTGGTGAAGTGGTCATTGGTGGTAACTATGCTGTGGGTCTTGTTGTTTTTATCATCCTCGTCATTATCAATATGATGGTTGTAACTTCTGGTGCTGCCCGTATTTCTGAAGTAACGGCCCGTTTTACCTTAGACGCTATGCCTGGCAAACAAATGGCGATAGACGCTGACTTAAACGCTGGTTTTATCGATGCAGACCAGGCACGTAAACGCCGGGAAGAAATAGGCGAGGAGGCTGATTTTTACGGCTCAATGGACGGTGCGAATAAGTTCGTCAAAGGCGATGCGATGGCAGGCATAGTGATTATGGTGATCAATATTATTGGTGGCCTGGTGATTGGCGTAGTGCAGCACGATTTACCTTTTATGGAAGCCGTTGAAATTTATACGCTGCTGACCATAGGCGATGGTCTGGTTGCACAAATACCAGGCCTGTTATTGTCGGTTGGCACAGCTATTATCGTCACCCGTCAAAACAAAGATGGTGATTTTGGTACCCAAATGGCTGGCCAGTTCAGTAACTTTAAAGTTCTGGTTCTTGCCACAGCAATCCTGGTTATTATGGGCATAGTGCCTGGTATGCCTCATGTCGCTTTTTTAACTCTGGCTGCTATTGTTGGCGGCGCTGCGTATTACCTGTACAGAGTGGAAAACCCAACAGCGGAAAAAGCTGCAGCTATTAAAAAGGCGGAAATGACCACTCCTGTGGAAGTGGCTCCTGTCAAAGAAATCGGCTGGGACGATGTGCAACCTGTTGACACTATAGGCCTTGAAGTCGGCTACCGCTTAATTCCGCTGGTCGATAAAGCCCAGGGCGGCGAACTCCTGACGCGTATCAAAGGCGTGCGCAAAAAATTATCTCAGGAGCTGGGATTCCTTATTCCTGCTGTGCATATCCGTGACAATCTGGATCTAGAACCTAACACTTACCGTGTCACCATGATGGGTGTCACTACAGGGGA
This sequence comes from Rheinheimera sp. A13L, assembly GCF_000217935.1. Classification (GTDB taxonomy): domain Bacteria; phylum Pseudomonadota; class Gammaproteobacteria; order Enterobacterales; family Alteromonadaceae; genus Pararheinheimera. The sequence continues at coordinate 147,830 of NZ_AFHI01000012.1, read as the reverse complement.
GTCAGAGCTTCGGCATGACAACGAACTGGCCATTAATCCGGGTCAGGTGTTTGGTACTGTCAAAGGCATAGCCACCAAAGATCCTGCGTTTGGTTTAGAAGCGGTCTGGATAGCCAAAAATCAGCGTGAACATGCACAGACCTTGGGCTACACAGTAGTGGATGCTGCAACAGTAGTTGCCACCCATTTAAGCCAGATTTTAACCAATAATGCGGCGCAGTTGCTGGGTCATGAAGAGGTGCAGAATCTGCTGGATATGCTGGCGAAATCCTCGCCTAAACTGGTGGATGCTTTAGTACCTGATACATTACCGCTGACTGTGGTGGTCAAAGTGCTGCAGAACCTGCTGCACGAAGGTGTGCCTATCCGGGATATGCGTACCATAGTACAAACTTTGGTGGACTATGGATCGAAGAGTCAGGATGTTGACGTCTTAACCGCGTCTTGCCGTGTAGCGCTTAAACGATTGATTGTTCAGGAAGTGGTTGGCAGTGCGCCTGAAGTGCCTGTGATCACCTTTGCGCCTGATTTGGAGCAGATGCTACATCAGTCGATGCAATCGGCCGGAAATGACGGTGCAGGCATAGAACCAGGCCTGGCAGAACGTATACAGCAATCTTTGGCCACTGCCTGTCAGAATCAGGAATTAGCTGGTGAACCTGCAGTTTTATTGACTTCCGGTATTCTGCGATCAGTTATGGCACGATTCGTGAAATACAGTATTCCAGGATTACGGGTTTTGTCCTACCAAGAGATCCCTGACAACAAACAAATCCGTATTGTCAGTGTGGTAGGCCAGTCGAATTAGGAGTTAAGCTATGAAAATCAAACGCTTTGTTGCCAAAGATATGCGCACCGCTCTGACGGAAGTCAAAGAGTTTTTAGGCCCTGATGCCATTATTCTGTCGAATAAAAAGGTCGCAGGTGGTGTTGAAATTGTGGCGGCAATTGACCCGGAAGCCGCGCCAGCAAAGGCTGTGCCTGAACCTAAAACTGTAGCTCAGCCTGCAGTAGGCGCGCGTTTGAATATCAAAGTAGATGATGAGCCAGAGCAAGTGCCAGCTGATTCTCTGCAAGCTTTGCTCGCCCGTCAAATCAGCAAACAACCTGCAGCTGCTCAGGCTATCTCTGCCAATAAAATGGCGGCTGCAAAAACGGCTGCAGCGACCAATGCATTGTTTTCGGTTGCAAATTCAGCACCCTCTGATGTTGAACGTCAATCTTCCGGCGCAGCTGCTGTAAATCTGAACGAATTAACCCGTTATCAGGAGCAACAAGCCAAACTGATGCAAAAACAGTTTGACGCCATGCGAAACGAAATGTCGTCCATGAAACAATTGCTGCAACACCAGGTCTCTGGTTTGATGTGGCAGGATCTGGCGCGTCGTGAACCTGTGCGTGCCATGGTGATTGAAAAGCTGCTGGCTTTGGGGTTGTCTGAACCTGTGGCTGATCAAATCGCTTGTTTTATGCCTGAAGATATCAGCGATGCAGAAGCCTGGGACAGTGCATTGGAACTCTTGACCGGTCAGTTGATCACCACCAATGACGATATTATGCGTCGTGGCGGCGTAGTCGCTCTGGTTGGCCCTACAGGCGTAGGCAAAACCACTACTGTGGCAAAGCTGGCGGCTCAGTTTGCCAAGCGTCATGGTGCCGACCAGGTCGCTTTAATCACCACTGATTCATTTCGTATCGGTGCTTATGAGCAGCTCGCTACTTTTGGCCGCATTATCGGCTGTCCGGTCAAACAGGTGAAAGACAGTGAAGAGTTGGCCATGCTGTTAAATCAGTTACAAACACGTAAATTAATACTGATTGATACTGCAGGTATGAGCCAACGTGACGTTCGTCTTGCAGAAAAACTTGCGTCCTTAGTGCATAATTCGCGTGTCAAAATAAAAAGTTATCTGGTATTGTCTGCAACATCTCAAGCTCGCGTCATGCAGGAAACCGTTGAACATTTCAAACGTATTCCATTAGCGGGTTGTATTTTCACCAAACTTGATGAATGCTTAAGTTTGGGAGAAATCATTAACGTGGCAATACAAAATGCGTTACCGGTCAGTTATTTGACCCATGGTCAACGAGTCCCTGAAGACATCGAAATGGCAGACGCAAAAACAATGGTTGCCAAGGCAGAGCAGTTACGGACCTCTAACAGTAGTACGGGTTATCAGTGGTATTCAGATTCAGTGACCCGGGTGGAAGGAACCTATGCATAATCTTCCGATGAATGATGATCAAGCCAGTGGCCTGAGAAGAATGAACCAACAGCAACAGATGGTAAAAGTGATAGCAGTGACAGGTGGTAAAGGCGGCGTCGGTAAAACCAACGTCACCTTGAACCTCGCCATGGCTATGGCACAGCTGGGCAAAAAAGTATTAGTACTGGACGCCGACCTTGGGTTGGCGAACTGTGACGTGATGCTTGGACTTAGGGTTCAGCAAAATTTATTTCATGTGTTATCCGGTGAAGCTGAGCTGGATGACATTCTGATTGAAGGTCCTTTTGGTATTAAAATTGTACCAGCGACTTCAGGTACTCAGTCCATGACCGAATTAAAGCCAGTAGAACACGCAGGTCTTATTCGTGCTTTTAGTGAAATGCGCACCCGTTTTGATGTGTTGCTGGTCGATACTGCAGCAGGCATTTCCGATATGGTGTTAAGTTTCTCCCGTGCCTCTCAGGATGTATTGGTGGTGGTCTGTGATGAACCCTCTTCCATCACTGACGCTTATGCCCTGATGAAAATCTTAAGCCGGGAACATGGTGTGCAACGTTTTAAAATTGTCGCCAATATGGTGCGCAGTTTAAAAGAAGGTCAGGAATTGTTTGCTAAACTAAGCCGGGTGACCGATCGTTTTTTAGATGTCAGCCTCGAATTAGTAGCTACTATACCTTTTGATGAAAATGTCAGAAAAGCAGCGCGTAAGCAAAAAGCTTTTGTCGATGCTTTTCCAAAAACTCCGGCGTCTTTGGCTATCCGCACCTTAGCCACCCGCGCTGTACAATGGCCTGTACCACCTGTTGCTTCCGGGCATCTGGAATTCTTTTTGGAACAATTGGTACAACAACCTGAAGCGAGAGGTCTGGTTTGAATAGCAAACTTGCGGCCTACGGTGCCGCGGATCAACTGACTCAAATGATTGAGCGGCATGCGCCTCTGGTAAAACGTATTGCCTACCACTTGTTAGCCCGTTTACCCGCCAGTGTGTTAGTCGATGATTTAATTCAATCCGGTATGATAGGCCTGATTGAAGCTGCAAAGAATTTTGATGGCAGCAAAGGTGCAAGCTTTGAAACCTTTGCTGGAATTCGTATCCGTGGCTCTATGCTGGATGAGATTCGCCGTGGCGACTGGACTCCACGCTCTGTCCACCGCAATTCCCGCATGATAGCTGAAGCCATTTCTGAGCTTGAATCTGAACTGGGTCGTGATGTAAAAGATAGTGAAGTTGCTGAAAAACTTGATATATCTTTAGATGAGTATCATCATATGCTGAGTGACGCCAGCAGTGGCCGCATTATTGGCATTGAAGATCTGGGCATCTCGGATGATGTGTTGGTGACGGCAAATGATAAAGATGAAGATCATTTGTTCGAACAACAGGCAACTGATGCATTTCAACAAGCGTTGATAAAAAATATCAGTAGCTTACCGGAGCGAGAAGCTATAGTGTTGTCGCTGTATTATAATGACGAACTAAATTTGAAAGAGATTGGTGCTGTGCTGGATGTCAGTGAGTCCAGGGTCAGTCAAATTCATAGTCAGGCGCTGGTGCGCTTACGCTCCAGAATGCAGGATTGGTTGTAATAGTTTGAGTTAGTCCAGCTTGGGCTCTCACCGGAGGGGATTTTGGATAAGAATATGAAAATTCTTGTGGTTGATGATTTCTCAACCATGAGACGCATAATTAAAAACCTGCTAAGAGATCTTGGCTTCACCAACGTGTCAGAAGCTGATGACGGCAGTACTGCTTTGCCTATGTTGCAAAATGGTGATTTTGATTTTGTAGTCACAGACTGGAATATGCCAGGTATGCAGGGTATCGATTTGTTACGTGCAATTCGTGCCGATGCAAAGCTGAAACATATTCCTGTGTTGATGGTGACTGCTGAAGCGAAAAAGGAACAGATCATTGCAGCGGCACAAGCTGGAGTGAACGGTTACATCGTTAAACCTTTTACTGCTGCAACCTTACAGGAAAAACTGGCTAAAGTATTCGAACGCCTGGGTTAAACCGTAACTGACAAAGGAGTACACCATGTCTGTAGCTACGGCACCCTTGATTTCTTTAGAACAGGCCCGTGAACTGGTTCAATTGCTTGAGTTTGGTGAAACCGACGCTGCGAACGAACTGGTGCAACAGCTGGCTGTCCCGGGTTCTTCAGAGTTATTTGCCGAGGTTGGAAAACTAACCCGGCAATTGCATGACTCGCTAAAAAGTTTCCAAATCGATCCATCTTTAAGTTCGTTACTGGCCGATGATATTCCAGACGCCAAAAAACGCTTGAATCATGTTATTGATATGACAGAACAAGCAGCGAATAAAACGATGGATGCGGTCGAAAACTGTCTTCCTATCGCCGATGAGCTGAACTCCCATCTACAATCAATTTTGCCAGACTGGCAGAAACTGATGAGTCGTGACTTAAAAGTCGGGGAGTTCAAAGCCTTATGTCATAATCTTGATGGCTTTTTGCATCAGGCCACCGGAAACTCTGCTACCTTACATGCACGGCTGACCGAAGTATTGATGGCACAGGATTATCAGGATTTAACAGGTCAGATTTTACGGCGGGTCATTGAATTGGTCCGGGAAGTGGAAGACAGCTTAATTGGTTTATTAACGGCCTTTGGTCAAACCAACTTAAGTATGGAAGAACGACCAGCCGTAGTGAAAAAACCAAAAGCAGGTCACGAAGCTGAAGGCCCTATTATTGACGCAGCAGAGCGTGATGACGTGGTGTCCGGTCAGGATGATGTGGACGATTTATTATCAAGTTTAGGTTTCTAAAAGGGGAGCTGTAGCATGGGCTTTGATTTAGATGAGGATATTTTACAGGATTTCCTAGTCGAAGCCGGCGAGATCCTTGAACTACTGCAAGAGCAGTTGGTTGAGCTGGAAAATAATCCGGATGACGCAAATTTATTAAATGCCATTTTCCGTGGTTTCCACACCGTTAAAGGTGGCGCTGGATTTTTATCGCTGACTGAATTAGTTGACGCCTGCCATGGCGCCGAAAACGTGTTTGATATTTTGCGGACCGGTAAACGTCGTGTCACTGCAGAATTGATGGATGTTATTTTACAAGCTCTGGATGCGGTCAACGCTATGTTTGCCGATGTGCAAAACCGCGAACCTCTGACTCCGGCTGATCCTGCTATTATTGAAGCTTTGCATCGCCTGAGCATGCCTGAGTCGGAAGACGAGCATGCCCATCATGCTGTTGCAGCTGAACCTGAACCAGAAGCTGAAATCAGCATGGAAGAGTTTGATGCTGTAGTTGAGTTTGCTACAGTTCCGGCTGTTGAAACTTCATCTTCCATTGATGAAATCAGCGACGACGAATTTGAATCTCTGCTGGATGAATTGCATGGTGCCGGAGCTCCGGGCCGTGATACGTCTGCCAACTTACCTCCACCTGCGGTGAAAGAAACAGCCAGTGAAGACATCACAGACGATGAATTTGAAGCTATTTTAGATCAGCTACATGGCCAGGGTTCCTTTATCCCTGGTGAAGCAGCTACACCTGTTGCTGCTAAGCCTGCAGAAAAAGCACCGGCTAAAGCGCCAGAAAAAGCCAAAGCTGCATCAGCGGATGACATCTCTGACGACGAATTTGAATCTTTACTGGACGATTTGCATGGTAAAGGCAAAGCGCCTGTTGGCCCGGCTGAAACTGCAAAAGCAGCACCTGTAGCCAAAGCTGCAGAGCCTGCCAAAGCGCCAGCCCCAACTCCTGCACCTGCTGCAGCACCAAAACCAGCTCCTGTAGCTGCAGCGCCAAAAGATCCGGATGCCGATCCAAAAGCAGCCGCCAACCAGCCAGAAACTACAGTTCGTGTTGATACCAAACGTTTGGATCAAATCATGAACATGGTTGGTGAATTAGTTTTAGTGCGTAACCGTTTAGTGAGTTTATCCGGCACTGCTCAGAATGAAGAAATGAGCAAAGCCATAGCGAACCTCGACGTAGTCACAGCCGATTTACAAGGTGCTGTGATGAAAACCCGGATGCAGCCGATCAAAAAAGTATTTGGCCGTTTCCCAAGGGTTGTACGCGACTTAGCCCGTTCTCTGCAAAAGGACATTAACCTTGTGCTGGAAGGGGAAGAAACAGATTTAGATAAAAACCTGGTTGAAGCTTTGGCCGATCCATTGGTCCACTTAGTGCGTAACTCGGTTGACCATGGTATTGAAATGCCGGACGTTCGTGTGAAAGCCGGTAAGCCACGCACAGGTTTAGTCAGATTAGCGGCGTCTCAGGCTGGTGATCATATTCTGTTAACCATCACTGATGATGGTGCAGGTATGGATCCGGAAAAACTTAAAGGCATAGCCATTAAACGTGGTGTACTTGAACCTGATGCGGCAGCCCGTATGTCAGACACTGAAGCCTTTAATCTGATTTTTGCGCCAGGCTTTTCAACCAAAGAGCAAATTTCTGATATTTCTGGTCGTGGTGTGGGTATGGATGTGGTGAAAACCAAAATTACCCAACTTAACGGCACAGTGCATATCAACTCCAAGTTAGGTCAGGGCACTATCTTAGAAATTAAAGTGCCGCTGACTTTGGCAATATTGCCAACCTTGATGGTGATAGTAGGCGAACAAACTTTTGCCTTGCCATTGGCGACAGTCAACGAAATTTTCCATCTGGACCTGGCAAAAACCAACAATGTGGATGGCCAGTTGACCATAGTGGTTCGGAATAAAGCCATTCCGTTGTTTTATCTCGAGCACTGGCTGGTGAAAGGTTCGACCAAAAAGATCCGTCGCGAGCAGGGTCATGTGGTGATAGTGCAAATTGGTACCCAACAAATTGGTTTTGTAGTGGATTCTCTGATTGGTCAGGAAGAAGTAGTGATCAAACCTCTGGATGCCTTATTGCAAGGTACTCCGGGCATGGCTGGCGCTACTATCACATCAGACGGCGGTATAGCGCTTATTCTGGATGTGCCTAACTTGCTGAAGCATTATGCCAAACGTTCCAAAATAAAATTTGATCGCTTTGATAAATTCTCAGCCTAAGAGAGTGAAGTATGACCATCAGGGTATTAGTTGTTGATGATTCAAGTTTTTTCCGTCGCCGTCTGACGGAAATACTGAGTCAGGATGCCGAGTTAGAGGTCATTGCCACCGCCAATAATGGTAAAGAGGCGGTGGAAAAAGCGTTGGCCTTAAGGCCTGACGTGATAACGATGGACATAGAAATGCCAGTGATGGATGGCATTCAGGCTGTTCGCGAAATCTTAAAGGTACAGCGCACACCTATTCTGATGTTTTCATCTTTAACTCACGAAGGTGCAAAAGCCACGTTAGATGCACTGGAAGCTGGCGCTATAGATTTCCTGCCGAAAAAATTCGAAGACATAGCCCGTGATAAAGCTGAAGCCGCTGATGTATTACGTCAGCGGGTGAAAACAGTGGCGCGTCGTCGGGTGATCAGCAGACCATCCAGTTTAACGGGAAACACAGGCTCTACTTTGTCATCCCGCACTGCACCAGCTCCTGCGGCCAGTGCTTCTGCTACAACAGCAAGAGCACCTTTGGCTCAAAGTCTGGCGGCCAGAGCATTGGCTGAGCGGGCAGAGTTACAAAACAGAGCAGCAGAACGCGCTGAATCACAACGTACTGCTAATTTTGAATCCAGCGGCAAAAACTACAAACTGGTCGCTATTGGTACGTCAACAGGCGGACCTGTAGCTCTGCAACAAATCATTACCGCTTTGCCTGCTAATTTCCCTTTGCCCATTGTGCTTATTCAGCATATGCCGGCTGCTTTTACCGGCGCTTTTGCTGCCCGTTTAAATGGTCTGGCGAAAATTGAAGTCAAAGAAGCCGCAGACAACGATATTCTGCGACCTGGTGTGGCTTATCTGGCGCCAGGTGGTAAACAAATGCTGGTTGATGGCAATGAAAACCAGGCCAGGCTCAGGGTGCGCGAAGACGATTCACCTCGTATTACCTTTAAACCCAGCGTTGATATTACTTTTGGTACTGCTGCTAAAGTCTTTAACGACAAGGTACTGGCGATAGTGCTGACAGGTATGGGATCGGATGGCCGTGAAGGCGCTCGTTTACTGAAGCAATCCGGTTCCCGGATCTGGGCGCAGGATGAGGCCAGTTGTGTGGTTTATGGCATGCCGCAGGCTGTGACTGCTGCAGGCTTGACTCATCTTGAAGTGGCGTTATCTGATGTGGCAAACCGTCTTATTGCAGAAGTAGGCAATGGATAAGCTTACTCTTGCCGGTATTATTATTGCGTTAGTGGCTATAGTGGGCGGTTTTAGTCAGGAAGGTGGAGATGTTCTAACCTTGTTGCATGGGCCTGCTTTTTTAATTGTGTTTGGTGGTACTTTGGGTGCTGTGCTGATCCAAAGTCCGGCTTCACAGTTTCGTTTGAGCATGAGCTTGCTGCCCTGGGTCATTACGCCGCCTAAACTGGACTTCGATTCGACCATAGAACGTATTACCCAATGGGGGCATTCGGCTCGCCTGCAAGGTTTTTTATCCTTAGAACAGGATGCGCTGAACGAAGAGCAACCCTTGTTAAAGCGTGGTTTGAACTTACTGGTGGATGGCACTGAAGCCAAAATATTGCAGGATATCCTCGATACAGAACTGCATCTGGAAAAAGAACGTTTATTAAGAGCAGCAAAGGTATTTGAAGCTATGGGTGGCTATAGTCCGACTATAGGTATAGTTGGCGCCGTGCTTGGGCTTATTCTGGCCTTGTCTAATATTTCCAACCCGGATGAATTAGGGCAGGGCATTGCTACCGCTTTTGTCGCTACTATTTATGGCGTGGGCTTAGCTAACTTTGTCTTTATACCTATATTTAATAAAATCAAAGTGTTAGTTGAAGAGCGGGCTTTGTTTCATTCCATGGTGATCGAAGGTTTGTGTTCTATAGCGCTGGGGGAAAACCCACGCAGTGTGGAATCCAAACTGATGGCATACAGAGCCACTTAAATGTACAGGCCTCGCCGTTCTGCCGCCAGTGAAGCGGAAAAGTCAGATTCAGAACGTTGGCTGGTGTCTTATGCCGATTATATGACCTTGTTGTTTGCACTTTTTGTCGTGCTGTATTCAATGGCCAATATGGAGCGTGAGCAGTTTAAAGCCTTACAGGACACTATTTCGAAAGTGTTTGTAGCGACAGAAAAAACAGGTACAGGTATCCAGGGGCAATCTGTACAACCTGATATTCACCCGCAAAGTGATTTTGAATTGTATGGTTCAGGGTTGGAAGACGCTACAGGCCCCACTTTACTGGCGGATAATTCGAAGTTAGAACAGATAGACAGTACTAAACTTGGCAGCCCTTTAGTGGGGATGCAAAAAGACATCAATCGTGCTTTGCGCACTTTGATCGAGTCGGGGTTAGCCAAAGTTACATTAGACGAAGACTGGTTAACGGTTGAACTCAATAGTGGCCTATTGTTTGGCAGTGGCAGTGCCCGTTCAAACAGTTCAGCTTCTGCGGTCATCACTGAATTAACTGCTATTTTAAAGCAGACGAATAATTTTTTAAGAGTACGGGGTTATACTGATTCGGTACCTATCCGCACCGAGCAGTTTCCATCGAACTGGGAATTGTCCGTAGCGCGGGCTGCTTCTATAGTCCGTTTATTGGAAGAGTTAGGTATAGAACCTGAACGTATGGCGATTGAAGGCTATGGGCAATATTCCCCTTTTGCAGATAACGCTACGGCACAAGGACGCAGTCAAAACCGCAAGGTGGTGATAGCTTTGTCTAAGTATGCATACGAAGCTGTTGTGGTTGAAACACCAGAGGCAGCCGAACCGGAAACTGCAGCAGAACAGGCAGCTGAAGCGGCTGCCGCGCAAGAACAGCAACAAATACGGGTGATCCGCTTACCTCATGGTGGCATACGGATCACAACCAGACCGCCTGAACCAGGCGAAGAAGAGCCACCTATTGAGCAGGAACAGTAAATTGGTTGTTTGGACTATCGCAAATCAAAAGGGTGGGGTTGGAAAAACTACCACTACAGTAACCTTAGGCGCTTTGCTTGCACAGCGTGGCCATCGTGTTTTACTGATCGATACTGACCCTCATGGCTCGCTTACCTACTATTTCGGCATTGATGCTGAAGAGCTGGAAGTCAGCGTCTACGATATTTTTCTGCGTGGTAAAGACATTACCGGCGAAGAAATTTTGCAGTCACTTTGCCCAAGCGGTATGCCCAATCTGGATATATTGCCTACTTCTATGGCGCTGGCCACTCTTGATCGTTCTCATGGTCAACAAGGTGGTATGGGGCTTATTCTGAAAAAAGCTCTGCAAAAAATTGAAAACGACTATGACTATGTGCTGATTGATTGCCCTCCTGTTATTGGTGTGCTGATGGTGAATGCCATGGCTGCCTGTGACCGTATTTTAATACCGGTGCAGACAGAGTTTCTGGCATTAAAAGGTCTGGACCGGATGATTGCCACTATGCAACTGATGCACAGTTCAGCGCCACAGGATTACGCTTTTACCATAGTGCCCACTATGTACGATAAAAGAACCAAAGCCTCCTTAGATGCTTACAAAGCGTTAAAAGCTCAGTATCAGGAAAGGGTGTGGTCTGCCGTCATTCCTATTGACACTAAGTTCCGTGATGCCAGCCTGGCTCAGACTCCACCCCCTGTATTCGCGCCAAAATCCCGTGGTGTCTTTGCTTACAATACGTTGCTAACCTATTTATTGCAGTTAGCGCCGGAGAACTAAGATGAGCGATTTACAAGCCAGCCAAAAAGTCATGAAGCATTATTTGAATGCTTTGTTGACCGATGACGTGGTCGAAACGCCTATTCAGCAAGCGAAAAAGCAACAACTGAATGAACTGCTGGCTCCGGTATCGGCCCCTGTTGTTGCACCTGTTAAAGCTCCGGTGATCGCAAAACCCGCTGTTGTAGCTCCGGTTGCCCCTGTGGTTGAACAAGTGAAGGTGGCGCCTGCTGTTCCTGCAGTAAAAGCTGCGGCACCTGTGGTAAAAGACTACCGAAAAGGCCGTTTTCAGGCGTTGTTTTTTACGGTGGCGGGTTTAAAAGTAGCATTACCTTTGAAAGCGCTGGGTGGTATTCATAAGATAATGCCTATCAGCTCATTACCAGGTCAGCCCGAATGGCTCAAAGGTGTGATGTTGTACCGTGAGCAAAAAATTAATGTGGTCGATACTGCGCTTTGGGTCATGCCAGAAAAATATGACCAAGGGCTGGCAGAAAAGCTAAACTATCAATATGTTATTATGCTTGGCAATAGCCATTGGGGCCTTGCTTGTGATACTTTGGTCAACACCATTGCCTTAGAGCAAGACGAAGTAAAGTGGCGGGAATCCGAAGGCAAAAGGCCTTGGCTCGCTGGTTTAATAAAACAACATATGTGTGCTTTGCTGGACGTAGACGCTCTGATTGCTTTATTGGCAAAGGGTATGAATAGTCAGCACTGATTGAGTGTAAAAGAATTTAACTTCTGGGTAGGAGCTATGCATGAGTAATTTAACAGCACAATCTGGCAAAACTAAAGAAGTCACAGACTTAGTGCTGCAATGGGTGACTTTTAAACTGCAGGAAGAAACCTACGGTATTAATGTCATGCAGGTGCAGGAAGTTTTGCGATATACAGACATAGCCCCGGTGCCTGGTGCGCCTGATTATGTCATGGGTATTATCAATTTACGTGGCAACGTAGTCACAGTGATTGATACCCGTGCGCGTTTTGGTTTGCCGCCTTCAGAAGTGACTGACAACAGCCGCATTGTGATCATCGAATCAGAGCGTCAGGTGATTGGCATTATGGTCGACAGCGTAGCTGAAGTTGTTTACCTGAAACAGTCTGAAATTGACACGGCACCCAATGTAGGCACAGACGAAAGTGCCAAGTTTATCCAGGGCGTTTCTAACCGCGAAGGTGAACTACTGATCCTGGTCGATCTGAATAAACTGCTGTCTGATGATGAATGGGAAGAGATCCGTAGCATTTAATGGCTAATTTTCTGACTGAATTTTCATGGATATGGCTACTGGGAATAGTGGCCATTTTGTTGTTGTCTGCAGGTATGGCAGCGCTCGCTTCACGTCAAAGTAAAAAGCTGCTGGATATCATTAATGAAAACGCAGCAGCCAGTTGGCAGCAGCAACAACACATTGAGCAATTAAGTCAGCAACTGGAACATCAGGCACAACAGCTTAAACGTGCCCATCAGGACGTAGAAGAGTTGCGTTCTACCGTGATTGGGGTAGGGCAACGTGTGCTCACTTTGGAAAGTCACTTAGGCCAGGGCATGCAACAGGTTGCTGAATTGGCCGAACAACAAAAATCACTGCATTTATTTGATCCGGAATCAAAAATTTACAGCAGAGCGATGAAAATGGTCCATTTGGGTGCCAGCCTGGATGAAATCATGCTTGAATGTGAACTGCCTCAGGCGGAAGCTGAACTGCTGTTTAACCTGCATAAGCAAACTAAATAACCACTCCTTTTCTCTGGCTGAATTCTGCATCTTGAAGTTACCTGGGTATATACGGGCTTGGTCTTTTTTTTATTAAATGGCTATAGTTTTCTGTACAAGGATGAAGCTCACAGGGCACTGCTATGCACAATCCAACTCTTATCCATCATGGCGCTGTCGATGGCGTAACAGGCTCCTGCCATCAGTATTTTTTCAACGAACAACAAAGCGTTCTGATCGATTGCGGCTTGTTTCAAGGCGTAGAGCAGGGCAGGGGCAAAGCAGGTGCAGATTCAGCGCAGATCGATTTTCCGCTTGAAGGTATTCAGGCGCTTTTGCTGACTCATGTGCATATTGATCATGCTGGTCGTATTCCTTATTTAATAGCAGCAGGTTTTAAAGGGCCCATCTATTGCAGCAAAGCATCGGCTTTATTGCTGCCGCTGGTGTTAGAGGATGCATTAAAAATGGGCATCACCAGAGATGAAAAGCTGATCAGTGGTTTTATCAAAGCAGTATCACGCCAGCTGCGGCCTTGTGACTACAACTCTTGGTATGAACTGGAAGGCAGCGCAGAAGCTGTTCAACTGCGTTTTCAAAACGCAGGTCATATTCTGGGCTCTGCCTATATTGAAATTCTGCATCAGATTCCGTCGAACAAACCAAGTACAGAACAAGGCTGGTATAAAGCAGTGTTTTCAGGGGATTTAGGCGCCCGTGATACCCCTTTGTTACCTGATCCTACCCCTCTTGAGAGTGCCAACTTACTGGTACTTGAAAGCACCTATGGTGATAAAAATCACGAAGACCGGAAAAACCGCCAACAACGCTTACAACAGGTATTGGAAAAAGCACTGAGTGATAATGGCACTGTGCTTATTCCTGCGTTCAGCATAGGCCGTACTCAGGAATTGTTGTACGAGCTTGAAGATATTATTCATCGTATGCAAGGCCAGGCTATTCATCAAGAGCTGAACTGGGAGCAACTGGATATTATTGTCGACTCGCCCTTAGCCGCTGACTTTACTGCTGTATACAAAGAATTAAAACAGTTCTGGGATGACGAAGCAAAACAGAGGCTGCAACTGGGCCGGCATCCATTGCAGTTTGAGCAGTTGTTGACCGTCAACACTCATGATGATCATCAAAAAATTGTCAGGCATCTGGCTGAAACAGGCCGACCTGCTGTAGTGATAGCAGCCAGCGGCATGTGTGCTGGCGGAAGAGTAGTGAATTATCTGAAAGCTTTATTAGCTTCTGCCCGCCATCAAATTTTGTTTATTGGTTACCAGGCCCGCGGTACTCCGGGCGCAGCATTACTCAAGTATGCAAAAGCAGGGGGCTATCTTCAGCTTGATGGCGAGGACTACCCTATACATGCTGAAGTAATCCAACTTGGTGGTTACTCAGCTCACGCCGACCAACAGGATCTATTGCATTTTGTCAGTGGTATGCACCAAGCCCCTGAACAAATTCGTTTGGTACATGGTGATACAGAAGCAAAACTTGAGCTGAAAAAGCAACTGGAAGCCAGAGGGCAGAGTGTGGTTATTGGTTAGCTCTGTGAAAGTAGCTAATTTTACTCTAAGCCGAATTACTTAAGTTAGTGTTCAGCCGGCCTGCTTTACTCTGCCGCCACAACATAAATTCTGATACCATTTCAACAGTCTCAGTTTAATGGAAGTTCCTATGATCAAAGTATTGAGCGTGTTTGGTACCAGACCCGAAGCCATCAAAATGGCTCCTTTAGTGAATCTGTTAAAAGAAACCCCAGGTATTGAGAGCAAAGTTTGTGTCACAGGCCAACACAGAGAAATGCTGGATCAGGTATTGAAGCTGTTTAACATAGTTCCAGACTATGATCTTGCCATTATGAAAGCCGGTCAGGACTTATATGATGTCACCACCAGTATTCTTTTGAATATCAAACCTGTATTACGTGACTTCAAACCCGATATAGTCCTGGTGCACGGTGATACCAGCACCACTTTTGCTGCAGCTTTGGCTTGTTATTATGAAAAAACTGCGGTGGGGCATGTTGAAGCTGGGCTTCGTACCGGCAATATCTACAGCCCATGGCCTGAAGAAGCGAACCGAAAATTAACAGGTGCTTTAACTAAGCTGCATTTTGCGCCCACTGATACCTCAAAACAAAACCTGTTGAATGAAAATATCGATCCAGCAGGCATAGTGGTCACAGGCAATACAGTGATTGACGCTTTGCATCAGGTGGTCGCAAAAATTGATGGCGATGCTGGTTTAACAAAAAACTTCGAACAACAATTCCCTTATGGCTTAAACGGTCGTCGTTTAGTGTTAGTCACTGGTCACAGACGTGAAAGCTTTGGTGATGGTTTTGAGCAAATTTGTGCTGGCTTAAAACAAATTGCGCAGCAATTCCCTGATACAGACGTCGTTTACCCTGTGCACTTAAATCCTAATGTGCGTGAACCTGTTTTTCGTTTGTTAAGCGACACCTCCAACGTACACTTAATAGAACCTCAGGATTATCTGCCTTTTGTTTACCTGATGAGCCGCAGTACTCTGGTACTTACCGACTCTGGTGGCATTCAGGAAGAAGCGCCTTCTTTAGGTAAACCTGTGTTAGTGATGCGTGATACCACAGAACGTCCTGAAGCTGTAGCTGCTGGTACTGTCAAACTGGTGGGAACAGATGCGGATGTGATAGTGCGTGAAGTCAGTCGTTTACTTACAGACAAAGCCTATTATGAGCAAATGAGTTTTGCCCATAATCCTTATGGTGACGGCAAAGCTTGTGCGCGTATTATTGAGACAATCAAAGCCAGCTTTTAATTAGCAGCACTGTAAAATAAGTAGCGGTAGAGAGCCTAAAGGCGTTTACTGCTACTTTTTTCGATAGACAAAAACAACGGAATTCGCTAAAGTCGCGCCCGGTTTTTTGAGAAAGCCATAAAGGACAGGTAGCATCAGGATGTGCAGAAAGTCTTTCTGCTTTAACTCTGCTTTACACCGTTTGTATTAATCAATGTACTTTAAAGATTGCATCAGAAGTCGCGTGTTGCTAATTGTGATAAATAAATTGGTTATTTGTAATTTAACGCTGAATACTCACAACGTCGCACTATGTTAAGACCAATTTATCGCTTGGAAATACAACCAAAGCAGGTAAACTAGGTGAAGTTTTTTTGGCTGTATCTAACCACTATAAAATCTGGAGTTGTAGGGTGCTGAAATTTGTAAAAATCGCCGTGATTGCTGCATTGTTTGCGGCATTACCTGTAGCTGCTGTGACGCCTTCACCGGCAATGATAGCGCAGTTCCAAAACTTGTCTCCGGCAGAGCAGCAACGTCTTGCCAAACAATATGGCATTGAATTACCAGCCGGTTCATCTGGTTCTTCAACATCTCAGCAGGCTCAACCCGAAGTCTTGGCACCACAACAGGTATCAGCAACTAAAGAACGGGTCAGAACCGCACTACCTGTCGCACCTGCTGCCACATCAGGACGTTTTGGCATGTCAATGTTTAATGCTGATGTCAGCACTTTTGCTCCTATAGATAATGCCCCAGTTGCTGAAAACTACCGTTTAGGCCCTGATGATATTGTTTTACTGCAATTGTTTGGCAAACAAAACAGCAGTGAAGAATTAAAAGTAAGCCGTAATGGTACTGTAAGTTTGCCGGAAATAGGCCCGGTTAATGTTAACGGTTTAACAGTTGTTCAGGCTTCCGATCTCATTGTCAATAAAGTGCGCGAAGCCATGATAGGTGTTGACGCCGTTGTCACTATGGGCAAGTTACGCACCATCAATATTTTTGTTGCGGGTGAAGCTAGAACACCTGGTATGTTCGCCGTCTCAGCTTTAACTAACGTTACTCAGGCTTTGTATGTCGCTGGTGGAGTTTCTGAAATCGGCAGTCTGAGGGATATTCAAGTCAAACGTAACGGCGAAACCGTCGCTCATTTTGATTTATACAACCTATTGCTACGCGGTGATAATAGCGGTGATATACAGCTCAAGCATGGTGATGTAGTTTTTGTTGCGCCGCTAAAAGCCACTGTTCAAGCAACTGGTGAAGTAAAACGCCCTGCTATTTATGAAATCAAATCTGGCGAAACCATAGACAATTTATTATCTATGGTTGGTGGCACTAAAGCAGGTGCTTACCCGCAATCTGTAGTATTAGAACGTTTTGATAGTAATAACTTAAGAAACTTGTTAAATCTCGATCTAACCAATGCTGTAAATAAGCAAATGTCTTTGCGTGATGGTGATGTCTTGACAGTATCGGCTACCTCGCCTCGTATCGAACATCAGGTTACTTTAGTTGGCGCTGTAGTGCGTCCTGGCCAGTATTCATGGCAGCAAGGACTAAGAATAAACGACCTGATTAAGTCCTTCTGGGCTGATCTGCATATGACAGCAGATTTAGACTATGCGCTGATAGTACGTGAAACTAATGATGCCGGTGACGTAAAAGTATTGCAGTTTGCCCTAGCTAATGCTGTGAATCAGCCACAAAGCACTGATAATATAGAACTAAAGCCACGTGATTTAGTGTTGGTTTTTAACTATGCAGAACAAGCAGTCAACAGAACTGCTTTAAATGATTACCTGCGTAAGGAAGTACAAAAACGCTATAACACCAGCGATGAAATGCGTTGGGCAGCCAGCGAAGACTTATCCAGCGTTGGTTTTAACAATTTAGTACAAGATAACGAAAATCGTATGGCCCGTCGAGCTTCATTGGGTGCTACCGATGTTATAGCTGGCCAAAAAATCGTTGATGCTCAGTTGTACGATAGCCAACCTAAACGCGCAATGTTCGACCAGACAGTGGTAGGTGTAAGTGTAGGCGAAAGTGCTTTGCCTGATATTATGCAGCAAGTTATGTTAAAGCTTTATTATGATAAAGAGTTGCTGAATTTGTCCGCTAGTTTTAACCGTACTGAACTAATGTTCCCGCTTATCGAAAAGCTAAAAATGCAGGCCCGTAACGGAGCTTCACCTTTATTGGTTCGGGTGAGCGGAGAGGTTAAAGTTCCTGGTGAGTATCCGCTGGTTGAAGGTGCTAACTTAAAACACTTAATAACGGCTGCCAGTGGTTTGACTGAATCAGCCTATTTAGGCCGTGCTGAGCTAACCCGTGCTGAGGGTATTAACAGCAACAGCAATTCGATAGAAGTAAGAAATATAGCTGTCAATCTTGAGACAGCCTTCAGTGGCAGCGAGGTTTTTTCACTACAAAGCCGAGACAGATTGAATATATTCCCTATTCCGGATTGGAATATTGAGCGAGCTATTGAAATTCGTGGCGAAGTAAAATTCCCAGGCCGTTATACGATTCAGCGTGGCGAAATGTTGTCGGATGTGATTGAACGTGCTGGTGGTTTAAGCCGCAGTGCTTTTATGCAAGGTGTAGTCTATACCCGTGAAAGTGTAAAAGAACGTGAGCGTTTACAACTTAAAAAGCTGACCGAACAACTACGAGCAGACATTGCTACAAAAAGTTTATCTGAGGACGGCATCAAAACATCACCACAAGATGCAATGTTGATGATTAATCAGTTAGAAAGTCAACCTCCTATAGGTCGACTTGTTCTTGATGTTCCTGCTATTTTAGCTGGCGATATTTCGGCAGATATTCCTGTTGAAGACGGTGACTTATTTTATATTCCCCGTACCGACTATACGGTTTCAGTTGTTGGCGAAGTTCAGCATGCCAGTAGCCACAGATTTAAAGACAATATGACAGTCGAAGATTATCTGAATCTTGCTGGTGGGTTACGTAAAAGAGCCGATGAAGACCGAATCTATGTAATAAAAGCCAATGGTTCAGTAGTCATACCCTCTGCAAAAGGCTGGTTTGCTGTAAAAACTTCTCAGCTTGAACCGGGTGATGCCATTATTGTTCCTGTTGATACGGAATATAAAGACAGCTTAGGATTGTGGGCTACTGTTACGCAAATATTCTACCAGTCAGCTGTGGCATTAGCTGCTTTGAATTCGTTCTGATATTGAGATTTGATGAAGTTTAATCTTCGTAAAAATCACAAGTCACTATGATGTTGTGAAAGAGAAAACATGAGATGTTTAAAACCAAACATATATAATCTATGTTTGGTTTTAAGAAGATTAAATAGGCGTATTTTTTTGCCGTAATGGAATACTGTGCTTTTACAGTTGAATAGATGACCGCAACTTTAAGATGGTTGCATATTAAGGACGTTATTAGCGTATCTGAACATTATGAATATAAAAGATTACTCGGAAGTAGCCGTAGATAACTCCATGCATGTGGGGAATGAAATAGATATAAAAGATCTTGTTTCAGTGATTTGGAGGCGCAAGTTGATTATTTCACTTGTTACCTTCATTTTTGCTTTGGCTGCAGTTTTTTTCGCTTTAAGTTTGCCCAATGTTTATAAAAGTGAAGTTTTGGTAGCTCCTGTATCTGATAATGGCGGTATGAAAATACCAGGACAATTAGGCGGTCTTGCTGCATTGGCTGGCGTCAACTTGGGAAGCCTTGGTGATGGAGATCGGACCGCTCTTGCTATTGAAATATTGAAATCCAGAGATTTCATTGCGAAGTTCATTGAGAGACACAACTTATTGCTCCCTTTGATGGCTGCGGACAGTTGGAATCGACAAGATAACACATTGAACTACGATGATGGGATCTATGATACAAGTACAAATGAATGGGTTCGGGTAGTGAAAGAACCATATAAACCTAAGCCTTCAATGTTAGAAGCGCATGAAGCTTTTTTGAAGATATTCAGTGTTAATCAAGATAAGTTAACCGGCATGGTTAAGATGTCTTTGATGCATGTATCCCCCTATATTGCTAAAGAGTGGTTGATCCTTTTAACAAATGATATTAATCAGGAGTTGAAACAGCGTGACATAACTGAAGCAGAAAATTCTATTGCCTATTTAAACAAACAAATAGATCAAACTAACATCGCAGATGTCAGAACAACTCTCTATTCATTAATTGAAGATCAGATTAAGACACTTATGCTAGCTAATGTGAGAGATGAATATGTCTTTAAAGTGATAGATCCTGCAATAGCTCCAGAGAAGAAAGCAAAACCAAGAAGAGCTTTGATAGTGATTTTTGCTGCTTTGTTAGGTGGATGCTTTAGTTCGATTTTCTTTATAATTAGTCACATATATAGAAGAGACAGACATTAGATATTATATGTATTCTACTGAGTTGTTGCATTCGTATAGAAATAAAAGAATTAATTATATTAAACACAGTTTCATGGGTAGTTAATCTGAACGTATTCGATAATTCTTTGTTGCTACAGTGTTTATTTTAAATGTGTCTTAGTTGTAAATGTTTGATCCTATTAACAATAGCAGACATATGTTGTAATAGATCTAGAGGATATTAAGTAATGAAAATTTTAGTGACAGGTGGTGCTGGTTTTATCGGTTCTGCAGTTGTGAGGCATATTGTGAAGGACACACAAGATTGTGTCATCAATGTAGATAAATTAACTTATGCAGGTAATTTAAATTCTGTTGCCGAAATTTCCGATAGTCCGCGATACATTTTTGAGCACGTTGATATTTGCGATCGTTCTGAGCTGGACAGAGTTTTTATTGAACATCAGCCAGACCTGGTGATGCATCTTGCCGCAGAGAGTCATGTTGATCGTTCTATCGATGGTCCTGCGGAATTTATAGAAACAAATATCATAGGTACTTATACTCTACTTGAAGCGTCCAGGAACTATTGGCGTCAACTTCCTGAGGAACGCAAAGCTGCATTCCGCTTTCATCACATATCCACAGATGAGGTGTATGGCGATTTACATGGTACAGACGATTTATTTACTGAGACGACTCCTTATGCACCAAGTAGTCCATATTCTGCTAGTAAAGCAAGTTCAGATCATTTAGTTCGTGCTTGGCATCGCACCTTCGCCTTGCCTGTAGTTGTTACAAACTGTTCAAATAACTATGGTCCATATCATTTTCCAGAGAAGCTGATTCCGTTAATCATATTAAACGCTTTGGCTGGAAAGCCACTACCTGTGTATGGAAAAGGAAATCAAATCCGTGATTGGTTATTCGTGGAAGACCACGCCCGAGCACTTCATCAAGTAGTAACAAAAGGTGCTGTAGGCGAGACGTATAATATCGGTGGGCACAATGAGAAGCAAAACATTGAAGTCGTCAAGACTATTTGTCAGCTGTTGGAAGAGCTGGCTCCTAACAAGCCAGCACATGTAGCCAAATATGAAGACCTTATTACTTATGTGACAGACCGACCTGGCCATGACCTGCGTTATGCTATTGATGCTAGTAAGATCGAGCGCGAGTTAGGCTGGACACCCGCTGAAAGTTTTGAAACTGGTTTACGGAAGACAGTACTTTGGTACCTGGATAATAAAAACTGGTGGCAAGCTGTGCTTGATGGAAGTTACAAATTAGAACGTTTAGGAAAGGAGTCTTAATGTATGGCCAATTATAAAGGAATTGTTTTAGCAGGTGGCTCTGGTACACGTCTTTATCCGATCACTCGTGGAGTGTCCAAGCAGCTACTTCCTGTGTATGATAAACCGATGGTCTATTACCCTATATCGACCTTGATGCTCGCTGGCATTCGCGATATTTTGATCATTACCACACCAGAAGATAGTGATAGCTTCAGCCGTCTCTTGGGAGATGGCAAGGACTTTGGGATCAACATCAGCTATGAGATACAGCCAACTCCTGACGGTTTAGCGCAAGCATTTATTATTGGTGAGAACTTTATTGGAAAAGATAATGTTTGTCTCGTCTTAGGCGATAATATTTACTACGGTCATAACTTCTCCAAAACACTTAAAAATGCCGCATCACGTGAAAGTGGGGCTACTGTTTTTGGTTACAAAGTTAAAGATCCGGAACGTTTCGGAGTTGTTGAGTTTGATTCTGAGATGAAAGCTGTGTCAATAGAAGAAAAGCCAGCGGCACCTAAGTCAAATTATGCTGTTACTGGGCTTTATTTCTATGACAATAATGTTGTTGAAATGGCAAAGCTTGTGAAACCCTCAAGTCGTGGCGAGTTGGAAATTACTACTCTTAATCAGATGTATCTCGAGGCGGGTAAATTGAGTGTAGAAGTATTAGGCCGTGGTTTTGCATGGCTTGATACAGGTACTCACGAAAGTTTGCATGAGGCATCATCTTTTGTTCAGACCATAGAACATGTGCAAGGACTTAAAGTGTCGTGTCTTGAAGAAATTGCGTGGCGTAATGGTTGGTTGAGTGACGAACAACTTGTTCAAATAGCTAAACCAATGCTGAAAAACGAATATGGCCAGTACTTAATGCGCTTGGTAGCAACAAAATGAACCATTTAAAAGTATTAGTTACAGGCTCAAACGGGCAAGTAGGGCATCAGTTGGTTCAACGTCTTACTGGTAAAGTCGAGCTACTAGCTACAGACCGAAGTGTGCTTGATATCAGCAATCAACAGCAAGTTGAAGATTTCGTTATGAAATTTCAGCCTGATGTCATTATCAACGCTGCTGCTTATACTGCGGTGGATAAAGCAGAAATCGAAACAGAAGCTGCAAATGCAATTAACCATTTAGGTAGTAAGTATCTGGCTATCGCAGCCAATAAAGTAAATGCAGCATTGTTACATATCTCGACAGATTACGTATTTTCCGGACACGAAAATTCTATATATAACGAGAAAGACCCAACTGGTCCCAACGGCGTCTATGGGAAAACAAAGTTGGACGGTGAAGCTGCAGTTGCGGAACATTGTCCTCACCATATTATAATGAGAACAGCTTGGGTATTCGGTGAGCACGGTAATAACTTTGTTAAGACTATGCTCCGTTTGGGACAAACCAGACCTGAGCTTGGTATTGTAGCCGACCAGTTCGGTGGGCCAACTTATGCCGGTGATATTGCTGATGCGCTGATATCGATTTGTCAGCAAATAACGTCAACACCATCGACAGCACTGTGGGGGACCTATCATTATAGTGGTATGCCTTATGTGAGTTGGTTTGAATTCGCCAGAGCAATTTTCCAGGCAGCTGAAGGTAGCAACGTCCTGACGAATATTCCTTTGCTGAAAGCCATAAATACGGAAGATTATCCAACGCCTGCCAAACGGCCAGCGAATTCTCGCTTAGATTGCTCGAAGCTTGAAAAAGCCTTCGGTATCAAACCTTCGGATTGGCAAACTGCTCTTACTAACGTCGACAAATATAAGTGATTCAAATGAATATTATTGATACCTCTATACCTGATGTGAAAATAATTGAACCAAAAGTATTTGGTGATGAGCGTGGATTTTTCTTTGAAAGTTTTAACTTGTTAAAATTTGAAGACGCAATTGGTCGTAAGGTAAATTTTGTACAAGACAATCACTCTAAATCTTCTAAGAATGTATTGAGAGGACTTCATTACCAACTTGACCCCTGTGCACAAGGTAAATTGGTTCGTTGTGTTCAAGGCGAAGTTTTTGATGTTGCAGTGGATATACGTAAATCATCTGCGACATTTGGGCGGTGGGTCGGTGTACATCTGTCTGCTGAAAATAAAAAGCAGTTATGGATACCAGAAGGATTCGCTCACGGATTTTTAACTCTCAGTGACTCAGCTGAGTTTTTGTATAAGACAACAAACTATTATTCACCTGATAGTGACCGTGGGATCCTTTGGAACGATAGTGACATTGGTATTGAATGGCCTTTAACCGTTTCACCGCTTCTCTCTGAGAAAGACGATAAAGCAAAACGTTTGAAAGATGCTGATTTATTTAAGTAATAATTTATACCCTGCCATTGTACTGACAATGGCAGTTTTTGTTTTCGGTTAAAGTCTTAGCGGGCAGAAGTCCGATGTTCGTTCTGAAATCTGCTTCTGAGATGTTGATTCTGAGCGACGCTCCAGTAACTTCTCTTTTCAGTGATGTAGTAAGAGTTAAGGCGTTCGCTGATAGCTTGATTTGCATTTCTTGTTAAGCAAAGACGCTTTAATGCAAAATAGTGAGTTTTATGTCTTTTAAAAAAAATACACTCTGGAATGTCGCAGGATCGCTGGCACCACTTCTGGTTGGTGTCATATCTATACCTATTCTGATAAAGCAACTTGGGATCGAACTGTTTGGTGTCTTAACAATCCTTTGGGTTATTGTCGGCTATTTTAGTCTTTTTGATTTCGGAGTGGGCCGTGCCCTCACGCAGCAAATATCCAGCGAGACTGATAAATATTCGGTCCAATCTATTATAAAAGCGGGATTAATATTAACTATATTTACCGGACTTGTCGGTGGATTAATCGTTGTTTTGTCTTCGGACTATGTATCCTATACTCTTCTGAATTTATCTCCTCAATATGAACAAGATGTTTATTATAGTTTATTGATAGCATCACTTGGCATTCCTATTACAACCTTAAGCGCAGGTCTAAGAGGTGTGCTGGAAGGATATGAAAAATTCTTCGAATGTAATATCGCAAAAATAATCATGGGAGCTCTGCTCTTTCTCGCTCCCGTCATTGGTGTTTATCTTTTTGATAATTCAATGGTAGTTGTCGCTTCATCACTCATCGTTGCAAGGGTGATAGGCTTTCTTTTATTTTCTCATTATTTCATTCAAGTCGTCGACGTAAAAGAATTTATTCTTAATAAGGTAGGAACAGATAAGTATAAGAAGTTATTTATATTCGGTGGGTGGATGTCTATAACTAACTTATTAAGTCCTTTACTGGTTAATATAGATCGATTTTTCATTTCTAATATTTTAGGTGCTTCTTCTGTTGCTTTCTACACGCTTCCTTTTGAGTTCATCGTCAGGTTACTTATAGTCCCAGGTTCTATTGGAACAACGTTGTTACCTAAAGTCGCTAAAGACTTTACTATGGATAGAGATTCAGCCGTGAAAACAGTAAATAAATCAGCTCTGTTTGTTGCCGCTATTTTATCTGTTTGTGTTGTATTTACTGCGCTGGTAGCTAAACCACTTTTGGTTTTGTTCGCTGGAGCTGAGTTTGGTGATGACTCTTATTATGTTGCAGTTTTAATTTCTTTAGGTGTGTTAATGAATGGAGTCGGATACATTTATTATACTGCTCTTCATTCTCTTGCCGTCGTTAAGGTTACAGCAAAGCTGCATTTGTGCGAATTCGTTTTATATATTCCACTCGTCTATGTTATGATCGATTCTTATGGCGTTGTAGGCGCGGCGATGAGTTGGTGTGTTAGGACATTAGTTGATACATTGTGCATGTATATTCTTTTCAGAAGAAAATTAGCTCATGTTTAATCCTTTATTCATATTTACCATTTTGTGGATGTCGCAGATCATCCTTCATTCTCTCTTTAGTGATACTTTTTATCCGTTTAATATTTCAACTTGGATGTCTTTGGCTGTGGCTGTATTGGCATTCACACTTGGGTCTTTGCTGACATCAAAAGTAAAACTACCAGCTCTTAAAATGATGTCTTATGATTATTTGAAAGATGATTTTTTCATCAGTTTTTATAAAATTACAATTACGCTATATTTAATCGGTGGGGCTTTGGTATGTGTAAATATATACTATGTTTTGCTGAATTTAACCGGTGGACAAATAAACCCGATAACTATTAGGCAGGTATTGATTACAGATTTTATAGGTGATCGAGTTTTATTTAACTTGGTGCGCTATTTCTTTATCGGTGTAATGGTTAGTATATTTATCTTATCTTTTTCAGACAAGCTTTCTAAGAGAAGCGTTTCGTTTGTTTATTTTGTTGGAATAATGTCTGCGATTCTAACCACAGGACGGTTGTCTCTTCTTCTGTTTATTATAGGAACAACTATAGTTTTATACCGGAATAAGGTCATAAGAGTTAAACACGTTGTTTTATTTGGGCTCTTGTTTGTACTTCTATTTATCATTCTTGCTCTTGCTTTAGGAAAAGGAGCTGAAAATAGGAGTATGGCAGAAACTGTAGTGTGGAACCTTCAGGTTTATACAATGAGCAGTTTAGCCTGTTTCAACGACTTTACGACTTACGGTAATCAGCAAGTGGATGGTGGTTTGCTCATACCTAACGCCTTTCGGTCTGTGTTTACATTATTCACAGGTTATGAACTTTCACAGAAACCCGATCTAAATCCATTTGCTATGGTGCCCCTTGCTTGCAACACATATACAATACTTTTCCCTCTTTATCATGATGGTGATTTTTTGGCTATATTTTTGGCGATGTTCTTCTTAAGTATTTTTCACATGTATCTATACAAAGTATATAAAAATGATTCATCGCCTATTGTTCTATATTTGTTTTCCATTTCCATTTATCCTTTATTCATGATGGTATTTGAAGACGCCTATTTCTCATCCCCCGGCTTTTGGATTACTACCCTTATACCGGTATTTATATTTCTAATTTATGCTAAATTTTCAGCTTTAACATTTAAGGATTTTAAATGACAAATGCATGTTTAACAATTTGTTCAATAAATTACCTGCCTAAGGCACTGGTTTTGGCTGATAGTTACATCGTTAATAACCCTGCAGACGATTTTTATCTTTTATTGACAGACAGGAAGATCAATAGCATTTCTGTGCCTGAAAACGTGAATCTTCTGTGGGTTGAAGATTTAGGCATTAAAAATTGGGAGCGATATGCATTTTCATATGATGTAATAGAATTCAACACAAATGTAAAACCTTATACTTTACTTAAGTTGTTGGAAAAATACGAAAATGTGATGTATCTGGATCCTGATATTCAAGTATTCTCAAGCTTGAACTCTGTTTGGGAAGAATTAACGGAACAAGCAATTCTGGTTACTCCACATTATTTCGAGCCTATTCTTGACGGACACAAACCTGACGATCTTGAACTTTTGAAATTTGGAACCTTTAATCTGGGTTTTGTAGCTGTCTCGAACAAACCTGATGCTGTTGCTTTCCTTCATTGGTGGTCTGATCGTTGTCTGGAGTTTGGCTATTATGAACCTCAGTCAGGTTTAGGAGTAGACCAAAAGTGGGTTACCATAGCGCCTTCTTTTTTCAAAAGTATGAAAGTTTCATTTGATGCAGGTTTGAATCTGGCGTTCTGGAATCTTCATGAGCGTTCTATTTCAACGGTCAATGACAAACTGGTGGTTAATAACGACGTTGATCTGAAGTTTATACATTTCAGTTCATTTGATGAAAAGAATCCTGGGAATATTGCAAAGAAACAGGATAGATTTGCTATGGATAGCAGACCTGATTTTGTTGTATTGGCAAAAGACTATGCAGCGAAATTGAAGAGCAAGTCTGAAAGCTATTCATTCCAAGACTTCTATTCATTTGATTATTTTGAAGATGGTGCCTATATCACTCCCGCTCTTAGACGCTTCTATTCAAACAGGCGACACTGCGATACATTTAACGACGGTTCTCCGTTTGCTATGAGTGGAAACGTGAGACGGTTTGCAGAAAAGCACAGATTGGTGATAAAAGATTATAAACCTGGACAGCGATTGAATTTTAAGAATCTGAACGATGCTTCAAAAGCTGTCAAAGTCATTAATTTTTTCTTGAAAGTGACACTTCGGATTCTTGGTCCTTTGAATTATTTCAATTTAATGAGATATTTAGCACACATTAGCTCAATAAGACACCAAAAAGATCTTTTAAAGTGACATGTGATACATCGCTTAATTTTTATTTGTCAAGCGTGTTGAAGTGGAAATTACGGTGTAGCACGGTGAGCATCTGGCGCTTGTTGAAATAGGTTGGTCGAAATGCTGAATAAAAAAGTATTGTGGATGTTCAGAGCACTATTGTATAAATCGTTTTTTGGTCGATTTGGAATGTTGTCATATATAGGTAAGCCTCTATATTTGCTCAATGTAAAAAACGTTTTTATAGGTAGTAGGGTGAGGCTCTATCCAGGGGCTAGAATCGAAACATTTGACTCGGGCACTATTCATATTGGAAATAATGTTTCTGTTGGTCAATGTCTTCACATCATTTCCGGTGTAGGTATTAATGTAGGGGATGATGTTACAGTTTCTGCCAATGTATTTATTTCTGATGTTGAGCATCAATATGAAGGTATAGGCGTTCATATTATGGAACAGCCACTGACAAAAGCTGAAGTGGTTGTTGGTGAAAATTCGTTTTTAGGTTATGGGTGCGTTATACGGGCGGGTACCGTTTTAGGACGGCATTGCATTGTTGGTGCTAATTCTGTTGTGAAAGGTGTGTTCCCTGATTATTGTGTTATCGCAGGTAATCCAGCAAAAATAATCAAGCAATATAACGCGGTTACTAATACTTGGGATAGATTCAAAGGTTAATTTATATGGTTACTACAAAAAAAATTCTTATCACTGGTGGTGCAGGCTTCATTGGAAGCAATTTGGCATTAAAATTAATAGAACTTGGTTGTGAGGTTACTGTTCTTGATAATTTATCTCCGCAAATTCATGGAGAAGAACCTGAACAGTCGCCACTTTTTTTATCAATTAAGGATAAGGTTAAGTTCATTCATGGCTCTGTTGAAAACCAGCAGGATTGGGTTGAAGCTCTGAAAGGAAATGAAGTCGTTGTGCATTTGGCTGCAGAAACTGGTACTGGCCAGTCAATGTATCAAATAAAAAAGTACTCAGATGTTAATGTTGGTGGCTCAGCTATTTTTTTAGATCATTTAGCAAACGAAAAACACGGTGTGAAGAAGATGATCATCGCGTCTTCACGGTCTATATACGGTGAAGGTAAGTATAAGTGTACATCTCACGGCATTGTTTATCCATTAGCCAGAAGTGGCAAGGATATGGCATCGGGTGATTTCAACGTTAAATGTCCACATTGTTCGAATGATACTGAGTTAATGCCAACTGATGAGGACAGTAAGATCCATCCGTCGTCCATCTACGGTGTAACTAAACAAGTACAAGAACAGATGTTTATGATTACAGGCAAAAGTTTGTCTATTCCAACAGTTGCTCTTAGGTTTCAGAATGTTTATGGAGCTGGCCAGTCGTTGTCTAATCCATACACCGGTATTCTCTCCATATTCTCTACTAGAATTAAAAATGGTAATGATATAAATATTTTTGAAGACGGTTTAGAAAGCCGCGATTTTGTCTATATCGATGATGTTGTAGACTCTATCGTCTTGGCAATTTTCAACGAAAATGCCGACTATAAGGTCTTTAATGTCGGGTCCGGTTATTGCACTGATGTGATGACTGTAGCGCACTCTTTAAAGTCTTTTTATAAATCTGAGTCATTGATAACAATAAGCGGTAACTACCGCATCGGTGACATTAGGCATAACTATGCCGACTTAACTTATATAAAATCAGAAATTGGTTTTGAGCCAAAAGTTAGTTTTGCTGAAGGACTTGTTCGGTTTACCTCTTGGGTTAACGAGCAGAGTATTCAAGCTGATCTTTACGATAAATCGATAGCAGAAATGAAGGTTAAAGGCCTTTATAAATAGTTTGTAAACTATTACTTTGACGTGGTTATCTATGGAACACTTAGTTGGTAAGCGTGTGCTTTTCATCTCTCCTTCTTTTTTCGGCTACGAATATGAAATTATATCGCAGCTAGAAAATATGGGAGCTGTTGTGCAGTATTTCGATGAAAGACCCTTTTCATCTTCTATTGCGAAGATTTGTAATAGAGTGAATTTGAAATTCTTTATCAAAAAAACTATTCGTCAGCATTATGAAAAAATGCTAAAGGCTGCGGCAGATAACGCTTTTGATTACTTTTTTGTTATTTCACCGGAAACAATGACTGCCAACTTTGTTGAGCGCTTAAAAGTAATTAACCCTAATATCAAGACGTTGCTTTATATGTGGGATTCTATTGCAAATAAAGATGCCGAGAGTGTGCTGCATCTTTTTAATAAAGTTTTTACATTTGATAGGGACGATAGGGATTTGTTTCCCAACGTCGAGTTTTTACCTCTTTTTTACTCCAAGGTTTTTAGTCGGAGTTCTGGAGTGGTATCAATTAACAGCGATATCAAGTACGCAGCTTGTTTTATCGGCTCCGCTCACAGTGATAGGGCCAAAGTTGTTAAAAAAATTGTTAAAGAGTTTGATCGGCGTGGCATGAAGACATTTGTATTTTTGTTTTGTCCGGGAAAGTTGTTTTTTTGGTTGCGAAAGCTATTTACTAATGAATACGCTGGAATGTCTGTTAAAGAATTTTCCTTTACGTCGTTATCAAAGAAAGAAATTCAAGATGTTTTAGATTCTTCTGATATCGTTATTGATATAGAGCATCCTAGCCAGACAGGGCTAACGATGCGAACTATTGAGATGCTTGGTTATGGAAAAAAGTTGATAACAACAAATGCGGACATAGTTAATTATGATTTTTACGACCCCAACAATATCGCTGTTGTTGATCGTAACGCTCCGGTCTTAACCGATGCCTATATTCAATCGGTGTATAAGACTCCAATGAACTCTGTAGTACTAAGTTATTCACTTAAAGTTTGGTTGGAAAAAATTTTTGTGCAAATAGACCGTTCAATATGAAATTTAGAAATACTGCAAAGCCAGATAAAGTCCTTCTGACCGGGGCGACTGGATTTATAGGTAAAGCCTTGTTAAAGATGCTGGCCTCTCAAGGTTATCAGGTTGTTGCCCCTGCAAGGGCTCCATTGGTTTCATCGTTAGAAAACGTAACTATGCCTTTATTAGATGATATAGGTACGATTTCTAGCATCAGCAATAGCTTTTCTGATTGTGATGTGGTTATACACTTAGCAGGAAAAGCCCACTTGGCTGTTGAGGCTGCCGTTGAATGCTCGAGAGTTAACAGAGACGCTACATTGAATTTTGCGCGTTTGGCTCATGAGGCTGGCGTAAAACGTTTTATTTTTTTAAGCTCTGTTAGCGTGCATGGCCAAGCCAGCGTTAAGCCATTCAATATAACGGACCATCCGAAGCCTATCGAGATGGCAGCTTTGTCAAAACTTGAAGCAGAGGTAGGCTTAAAGTTGATCGCGCAAGAAACTGGAATGGAAGTTGTTATAATTCGCTCTACGTTGGTATATGGTCCAAATGCCCCTGGCAATTTTGGTAAGTTACTAAAACTTTCGAGTAAAAATTTACCATTACCGTTAGGGGCTGTTTTTAATAAGCGTAGTCTGGTTGGGTTAGATAATCTTATCGATTTAATTGTCACCTGCATTAGTCATCCCAAAGCGGCAAACCAGACGTTTTTAGTCAGTGATGATGATGATTTATCTACTACTGAATTATTGAACATGATGGCTGATGCCGCCGGTAGAAGATCGCGTCTCCTTTCTATACCTGTTAGTTGGCTTAAATTTACAGGCAAACTCATTGGTAAGCAGGCTGTGATTGACCGTTTATGTGGCAATCTGCAGGTAGATATCAGTCATACCAAAGAAACATTGGGTTGGATGCCGCCAATTTCTGTTAAAGAAGGGATTCGGCGCTGTTTTATAAAGGTGGATTTATGTTGATTCGGTTATTAGATATTATTTTTTCTTTTTGTGGTTTGATACTTGGTTTTCCAGTATTAGTTATTCTGACAATTATTGGTATGTTCGATACTGGTTCTCCGATCTTTCGTCAAACTCGAGTTGGACGTAATAAAAAGCCTTTCACTTTGATTAAGTTTCGGACCATGAAGCCTGACACTGAGTCTGTAGCCAGCCATTTAGCTAGCGCTGCAGCAATAACTCCTTTTGGTGGCTTTCTGCGTAAAACCAAGCTGGATGAGTTGCCACAGTTATGGAATGTGTTAAAGGGGGAAATGAGCTTGGTCGGGCCCCGGCCTTGTTTATTTAATCAGGAAGAATTAATTGCCGAGCGGGAGCGACATGGGGTGTTTAATTTCCGACCTGGTATTACCGGTTTAGCTCAGGTCAATGAAATCGATATGTCTACTCCTGTCTTGTTGGCAGAAACCGACCAAAAAATGTTATCTAAGCTTTCTTTAAAAGATTATTTCAAATATATCTTTATGACTGTGGCTGGTAAAGGCTCTGGGGATAGAGTAAAAAGTTGAGCTAAGCCCTTGAGTTTACTCAAGGTTAATACTCTGATGATTAAGCTCATGCCATGCTCACTAAAGGATTAAGCAGGATCTATGAAAGTTACCGTCTTTGGTATTGGTTATGTTGGTTTGGTTCAAGCCGCGGTTTTAGCTGAAGTTGGCCATGATGTAGTGTGCGTAGATGTGAATGCTGAACGCGTTGAAAAGTTGAATCAGGGCATTATCCCAATTTATGAACCTGGTTTAACACCGCTGGTCACAAATAACTTTCAGGCGGGGCGGCTGCGTTTTACCACAGATGCCCCTTTTGGCGTAGAACATGGTTTAATTCAGTTTATTGCTGTGGGCACACCGCCTGACGAAGACGGCTCCGCTGATTTGCAGTACGTATTGGCAGTTGCTAAAACTATTGCGACTTATATGAACTCGCCAAAAGTAGTGATTGATAAGTCTACAGTGCCAGTAGGAACTGCAGACAAAGTAAAACAGCAAATTTCGGCGGTATTAGCTGAACGAGCTGTGGATATTCAGTTTGATGTGGTGTCGAACCCTGAGTTTTTAAAAGAAGGCGCGGCAGTTGCCGATTGCATGAGGCCAGATCGCATTATTATCGGAACTTACAATAATCAACCAGTAGATGTTGTACGTGAGTTGTATGAGCCATTTAACCGCAACCACGATAAAATGATTTTTATGGATGTGCGCAGTGCCGAGCTGACCAAGTATGCCGCGAATTGTATGCTGGCTACTAAAATTTCCTTTATGAACGAAATGGCGAATCTTGCTGAGCTGTTAGGTGCAGATATTGAAGCTGTGCGTAAAGGCATAGGTTCTGATCCACGTATCGGCTACCACTTTATATACCCAGGTTGTGGTTATGGCGGCTCTTGTTTCCCCAAAGATGTGCAGGCACTTATCCGCACTTCTGAGCAAAATGGTTATACGCCAAAGATCCTGCAAGCTGTTGAGGCTGTTAATAATAAGCAAAAATACAAATTGCCTGTACTGGTAAAAAAACATTTCGGTGACAATTTAACAGGTAAGACCTTTGCTATATGGGGTTTGAGCTTTAAGCCCAATACAGACGATATGCGTGAAGCGTCCAGCCGGGTCTTGATAGAAGAGTTATGGGCAGCTGGCGCTACAGTACATGCCTTTGACCCTCAGGCGATGGAAGAAACCCAGCGTATTTATGGTATACGTCCTGATTTTGTGCTCTGTGGCACAAAAGAAGCTGCATTACAGGGTGCTGACGCTCTTATTATCTGTACTGAGTGGCAACAATTTAAGGCACCGGATTTTGACTTCCTGAAACAGCAATTGGTGACTCCTGTGATTTTTGACGGGCGCAATTTGTTTGATCCTGAGCGGTTGAAACAAAAAGGCTTTAGTTATTATGCGATAGGCCGGGCAAAAAGCGTGCAGTCCTATGATGTTTTATAAGAAAGTAATAATTTAAGTTTGGTTTTTTTGGTGACACAAAACTGCAGAGGATTGCGGTTATTAACCAGGTGCGATGTTTTTCATAAGGCATAGGGCATTTAGGTTATATAAAAAATGGTTTGTTTATTTGGAGTGTGTTTTGCGCAATTTTACTTCTATGGTTTTACAGCAGTGTTTACAGCCTATGATGGACTGGTCTCGTTTTTTCAAACGCACAGTGTCTATTAGTATCGATAGTTTTATATTATTTGCATCCTGGGTGCTGGCCTATTATTTGCGTTACGACAGTCTTGAACTAATAAAAGACGAGTCTTTTGTTTTAAGTTTTATGGCTGTGATGTTGGCTACTATTGTTGTGTTTAGCCTGTTAGGTCTATACAGAGCTGTAGTTCGATTTATTGGCCTAAGATCTATGGTGGCAATAGCCGCAGGGACTATGGTTTCCGGTGTTCTGCTTCATTTCGCAATTGATGCCAACGCCTTTTTATATAGTTTGTCGGGCAACTTAAATTATGTATTTTTTGCCTTTGCAGGAATTGCGGGCTCACGAATATTACTTCGGGAGCTTGTCACTGTCAGTGGTCGCAACGCTCATCATAAAGTGCTGATTTACGGAGCTGGTGCCAGTGGGCGGCAGTTATTACTTGCGCTTGCCAGCAGTGTTGAATTTCGCGCTGTTGCTTTTGTCGATGACGATCCATCATTTCACGGTGTAATGATACGTGATGTAAAAGTTCATGCACCTGACAGCATTGAAGCTGTGATAAAAAAATACGGTATAAGCCGTATTTTACTTGCTGTGCCTTCTGCCAGCCGTGGTACCAGAGCCAAGCTGATTGAACGCTTAGAACCTTTGGGTTTGCCCGTGCTGACTATTCCGGGCATGACGGATTTAGTTGACGGCAAAATGAAAATTGATGAGCTGCAGGATGTCAAAATTGAAGACTTATTGGGCCGAGACCCTGTTGCTCCAGTGCCGTCGTTATTAACAGCTAATATAACTGGCAAAGTGGTAATGGTGACTGGTGCCGGTGGTTCTATAGGTTCT
Organism: Rheinheimera sp. A13L; assembly: GCF_000217935.1. Taxonomy (GTDB): domain Bacteria; phylum Pseudomonadota; class Gammaproteobacteria; order Enterobacterales; family Alteromonadaceae; genus Pararheinheimera. The sequence goes on along the minus strand of NZ_AFHI01000012.1, from coordinate 113,655 downwards.
GAGCTATGCCGGCAAATTATTTTGCAGTCGCCACAAAAGCTGGTGTTGTTTGAGTCATCAGAATTTGCTTTGTACGAAATTGATAAAGAATTAACCACCACCTTAGCGAATCAGCAGTTGGATGTGCAATTGCTGCCTGTTTTAGGCACTGTATTGGATCAGCAGCGCCTGCAGCAAATTATGCAAAGTTATCATGTGCAAACCGTCTACCACGCAGCGGCTTACAAACATGTGCCTTTGGTCGAGTTTAATGTGATTGAAGGACTACGAAACAACCTGTTTGGCACCTGGCACACTGCTGAAGCAGCTATTGCCTCAAATGTTGAAACCTTTGTTTTGATTTCTACCGATAAAGCTGTACGACCAACCAATGTGATGGGCACAACCAAAAGGTTAGCCGAACTGGCATTACAGGCTCTGGCGACAAGGCAACAGAGCACCAGATTTTGTATGGTACGTTTTGGTAACGTTTTGGGATCGTCGGGCTCTGTTGTGCCTTTATTTCGTAAACAAATTAAAAAGGGCGGGCCTATTACCCTGACCCACGAAGATATTACCCGGTATTTTATGACCATTCCAGAAGCGGCGCAGCTGGTAATTCAGGCCGGAGCTATGGGGGAGGGCGGGGATGTTTTTGTGCTGGATATGGGAGCCCCGGTAAAAATTTATGATCTGGCAAAAAAGATGGTGCATTTAACCGGGTTGGAAATTAAAAATAAACAGAATCCGCATGGTGATATTGAAATCAAAATTACGGGGTTACGACCAGGTGAAAAGTTATATGAAGAGTTGCTGATAGGGGACGATGAAAAGCCAACCCGTCACCCACGCATAAAAGCTGCTAATGAAGTCTGTTTAAGCTGGAATGAGATGCAGGCCCTGTTAAGTGAGCTGAGCGACGCTTCAATTAATTATGATTTGGAGAGGATCAGAGCTTTGATGTTAAGTGCACCAACAGGTTTTAATCCAACTGACGGTATTTGTGATTTATGGTGGCAAGCGAATAAAAGTATGTAGTGAGTGAAGTGCAGGCAAGCAGCCTCCGCATGAGTAACGCTTAGTTACTAATTTGTGGTTGTGCCAATTTAGAGAAATATGTAATCTTGCTGTAAATATGGAACTCAAAGGACATTTTTATTCATAGAAAGTTCATTTTTAACAGCGTAAAACTGGTAGATAGTCAGAGGCTGATCTAAGCTGATGGTCTAAAAATTAGTCATACTGCTGACAAAATAGAGAATTTTATGAATGAAGAGGGAGTGAAAACGTGACTTGGATGATGTCGCTGCCCCGTTCAGTAAAACGGGGGATTTCTGTTTTATCAGATACTGCGTTTTTGCTAACTGCCTTATTTTTAGCTAGTTGGCTAAGCGGTATTTTGCAACCTGCTGCATTTTTACTATCACACAGCATAGGCCTGTCGACCTGGCTTGTCTTTAGTATTACTGTTTTTTACTCTCTTGGCTTATACCGGGCAATTTTGCGTTATATGGCGCCTCAAGCCGTGGCTACAGTGATCAATGGCGTTTTTGCAAGCAGTATTGGTCTTGTGGTTTTCTGTTGGTTTTTGCCCCTGACCGACATTACTCGATTAGTGCTGTGCTTCGCTGTCATAGCTGTATTGCTGATCGGTGGGAGTCGTTGGGGCTTTCGCAGTGCCATACAAATGCAAGGCCATAAAACAAAAAGCAGGGTTTTGATTTATGGTGCAGGTTGTTCTGGCCGTCAATTGTTATACGCATTACAAAGTGGTGATGAATACAAGCCTGTCGTTTTTGTTGATGATAATACCGAGCTACAAAAAACAACGGTGTGTGGCTTAACAGTTTTACCTTCGGAATTACTGGAAAAAGCGATTCAGCGTTACCGTATCGACCGGGTGCTTTTAGCCATGCCATCGGCTGGGCGTGGCCGTAAACGAGAATTGCTGGAATTGTTATCAAAATTGCCAGTGCCAATACAAAGTATTCCTGGTATGGCCGATTTAGTAGCCGGTCATATGAAAATTGATGATTTGCAGGATATTCGTATTGAAGATTTGTTAGGTCGTGAAGTGATTGAACCTGATCAGCAATTGCTACAAGCAAATATAAAAAACAAAGTAGTGATGGTAACAGGAGCTGGGGGCTCTATAGGTTCCGAGTTATGCCGTCAGATTATTCGTTGCAAGCCCGATATGTTGGTGTTATTTGACGTATCGGAGTTTGCTTTGTATTCGATTGAGCGAGAGTTAAATGCTGTAAAAAGACGTTTTGGCTATCACTGTGCTATTAAGCCTGTTTTAGGTTCAGTGCAGCAGCAGAAGCTGCTTGAGCAAGTGATGACTAACTTTCAGGTGCACACTGTTTACCATGCTGCGGCTTACAAGCATGTACCTTTAGTTGAGTACAATATGGTGGAAGGGGTGCGTAATAACGTATTTGGTACCTGGGCTTGTGCTGAAGCTGCCATCACAGCAAAAGTTGAAAACTTTGTATTAATTTCTACCGACAAAGCTGTTCGCCCAACTAATGTGATGGGGGCAAGTAAAAGAATGGCTGAACTTGTTTTACAAGGATTAGCCAGCAGGCAGACGAGCACCCGTATGTGTATGGTACGTTTTGGTAACGTATTAGGGTCGTCAGGCTCTGTAGTACCTTTATTTGCACAACAAATTAAAGCAGGCGGCCCTGTAACTTTAACTCATAAAGAAATTACCCGGTTCTTTATGACTATTCCTGAAGCTTCACAACTGGTTATTCAGGCTGGAGCTATGGCCAAAGGTGGAGAAGTTTTTGTATTGGACATGGGTGAGCCTGTGCGCATTTACGACCTGGCGAAACGTATGATCCATTTGGCTGGCCTAAAGTTAAAAGACAAAACTAACCCCAATGGCGATATTGAAATTCAGATCACAGGGCTAAGGCCTGGTGAGAAACTCTATGAAGAGTTATTGATAGGCAACAATGAAACTAAAACAGAGCATGCCAGAATAAGAGCGGCAAAAGAACAATTTCTGTCATGGTCCGCCACTATGCTGTTACTAAACAGTTTGGACGTTGCTTGTCAGTCTTTTGATCAGCAGTTGCTCAGACAGATTTTATTGGATGCACCTACTGGCTTTGCACCCAGTAGTGAGATTTGTGATTTATTATTTGTCAGTGGCAGTGTAAGTGAAGCAGTTAAAAAAGAACTGGTTCATTAAAAAATACCACTGATAACAAGGTTTTCCTGCTTTATCCAAAGTTGGAAATTTGTAAAACAGAGGCAAAAAAGTGCTTGTCGGTTGCTCGAAAAACCTCTATTCTATCGGTACTTTTTTTAAAGGGATGATGTGATGAAAAAATTAAGTGTATTAATGGCCGCTATGTTAGTGGTTTCTGGCGCAGCAATGGCTCAGGGTGAAGAAACTGGTGCTGCTGGTGCAGGTTCAGGTGCTTCTGCTGCTGGTGCAGGCTTAGGTGCTATCGGTGGTATCGCCACTGGTACTATCGTTGCTGGTGCCATCGCTGCTGGTGTGTTAGCTGCTGTTGTTTCTAACAACCGTAGCGAGTCTCCGGTAAACTGCCCTACAGGCCAAACTTTAGTGAATGGTGTTTGTACTAATAACCCACGTTGTGAAGGCAATGACCCATTAGTGGGTGGTGTTTGTACTGGTACTACTTCTACAGTTACCGTAACGGGTACGGGCACAGCTACTATCACGGTACCTGTAACTTTCACTTACGCTCCTACTCGCTAAGAATGTAAAACTTTTTAAAAGCCGCCATCTGGCGGCTTTTTGTTATCTATAACTTTTGCTTGAAACGGATCTTATGCACAAATTAATACGGCTTTTTGTATTTTTTGCTTTGGTAAGCCTTGTGGGCTGTTCCAGTACTTTTCGCACCTACACCCAAACGCTGGAATTGGCTTTTAATCAAGGCGATGGGGCAAGTTTAACTAAAGCTGAACTAGCAGCCAGAGAAAGCGATGTTTTATACGCCAAAGTAGGCACCTTACCTAATGCTGTTCTTGTTTTAGCTTATCTGGAACATGGTCAATATAAATGGGTATCTGCAGATGACGCCATGTTAGTGCTGGAAAAAGGCCGTGTCATAAAGACGACCGGATTTGAAAATGACCTGCTGTATCTGTCTGATACTGCGCTTGATCCGCTAAAACAAAAAATGGCAAAAATACAAGAGGGCCAAGCCTGGCAAACTAGTACAGATTGGTCAGGAAATACTGAATCTGGTCATTTGGTGAGTTATAAAATTCTTTATACCGAAGTGACTTCCCTTGATTTACTCGAATACCGCTTTCAAACCAAATTAGTCACAGAGCAGGTTACTTTTGCCAATGGCGATACTGCAATTAATCAGTTTTGGTTTGATTTAAATAGTGGCTGGTTATTAAAAAGCCAACAAACCATAGCACCTTTTTGGCCTGAAATGGAATTGGTTCATATCAGTACTGCTGGTCGTTTGTTGGGTGTAATTAAAAAAGGGAGTTTAAGATGAATCGCTTAAGCTGTTTTCTTTTCGCCTTAGCTATTGTGTTTGCTAATACTGTAAGCTCTGCAACTCCAGTTGTTTTGGTGGAACATCAGGGCAACTATCAGGGTTTTTTTGACCGGCCCAGATTAGGGCTTGTTGTGAGTCAATTAAACACCTCGCCATCCTTATACTGGCCTGCAGCAAAGCTTTTTAAAGTGGATGTAGAAACCAAATTAAAGCTTGAGCAACAGCGTAAAGAGCTGTTGAACCAATTGGCTCTGCTTAAACATGAGTTTCAGCAAGATTCAGATTCAGGCATGGCAGCAAGTGTTGAAAAGTTAGAAAAAGATATTTCCAGCTGGGAGTTGGCAGGAAATATGAATTTGGCTTTGGATCCTGACCGCGTAAGGGCAAAAAAATCACTTAATCCTCTGCTGTCAGCCGGGCAATACAAACTGGTGGTGGGGGCAAGACCAACAGAGCTACAAATCGAAGGCTTAGTTGATGAACAAATGACGCCATTACGCAATGCTGTGTCTGTCGATAGCTATCTCGATACCATTTCTATACTGGATGGTGGCAGCAGCTCTTTTGTTTATATTATTCCTGCTTCTGGCAAGATTTCTATCGCCAAAACAGGTTTATGGAATAAACATCATCAGGAAGTATTGCCGGGTACAGTGTTATTTATTCCTTTTGAACAACGCCACTTGCCGGATGTATTTAGTCATATCAACGAACAAATTGTAGAACTCTTGTTACACAAGGTTGTTGCCCAATGAAGAAGTCCTGTTTAGCTGCTTTACTTTCTATGCTGCTATGCTCCGAAGTTTTTGCTGACGAGCGTTTTTCTCCCGTACAAAATAATTATTCGCAAAGTAATCATGGTGGTATTGGTTTAATTCAGATGCCTACAGCTCGTATGAACGATGCCGGAGCTTTTAGCCTGAATTACCAGGATAGTGAGGAGTACAGGTTTTGGTCTGCATCCCTGATGTTATTCCCCTGGATGGAAACTACAGTTCGTTATTCTGATGTCCGGACCCAACTTTATAGCGATGACCCTGGATTTAGTGGAGATCAAACGCTTAAAGATAAGGGCATAGACGTCAAATTTAAGTTATGGCGCGAAAGCGAATTTTTACCAGATTTATCTTTAGGTTTTCGTGATTTTGGCGGCACAGGTTTATTTGAAAGTGAATTTATTGCAGTCAGTAAAAGAATCGGTCCTTTTGATTTTCATTTAGGCATAGGTTGGGGATATCTGGGTCGTAAAGGAAATATTACCAATCCATTTTGTGAGTTCAAAGATAGCTTTTGTGAAAGACCTGGTGGTTTTAGCGGTTCTGGCGGAAAAATAGATTATCAACGGTTTTTTAAAGGCCCTGCGGCATTATATGGCGGTATTGAATACCAGACTCCATGGCAGCCTCTGCGGCTGAAACTGGAATACGATGGTAATAATTATCTGCAAGATAAAGCTGGGGTTTTGGTTCAGGATTCAGATTTTAATATAGGAGCTGTTTATGCTCTGAACGACTCATTTGATCTGAACTTAAACTACCAACGTGGTAATACCTTTGGTTTTGGTGTGAATTACAAGGTTGATTTTAATAACCTGAAACAGGTCAAACTAGATCCACCAGCAAAAGATATTCCTGATACACGTGTGGCTTCGATAGAAGTATTAGATAAAGCGCAACTGCGACAGGATTTGTACTTAAATGCTGGTTTTGTTGTAAACAATTATGTAATAAAAGACAGTGAGATTATTTTAAAAGGTTCACAAATTGCTTATCGTGATGAAGATGTTGCAATGAACCGCATTGGCAGGGTTCTTGCCACACATTTGCCTGAAACTATTAAAACCTACAGGGTAGTGATTCAGGCTATGGATTTACCCATGGTCGAAACCGTAATAAATGCAGAAGAGTTTGTAAAAGCAGCCCGTTATGAGTCACCAGAAGCCGATGTGAAAACAACTTACCACAGAACCGAACCTGTATTAGGTGATGAGCAATGGGCAGTAGAACGTAATGAAAGTGGTTTCGGTTATAGTGCAGATATATTTTGGATCCAAACCTTTGGTAATCCGGAAAAGTTTTATATGTACCAGGGCGGCTTGTTATTGGGCGGTGGTTATCAGTTTAATACGAACTTTAGCTTGCAAACGACAGTGAAAGTCAACTTACTGACCAACTTTGATGATTTTAACTTCAAAGTAGATGGCCAAAATACCGGAGTACCTCGTGTACGTACTTATGTACGTGAGTATGTCAGCCGTAGTGATGTAACCATGGAGAATTTATATGGCCTGTGGAAAGATGAAATTGCCGATAACTGGTATGGACAGGCTTATGCTGGTTATTTGGAAACTATGTATGGCGGAGTAGGTGGTGAGCTGTTGTATAAACCCATTGATTCATCTTTAGCCATTGGTTTTGATATGAATTATGTGCAGCAAAGGGACTATGACAGTGACGTGGCGTTTTTTGACTACAAAACCCTGACGGGCCATTTAAGCTTTTATTGGACTCCGGAGTGGTTAGAGGACACTATGATCACTGCCAGTTTTGGTCAGTATCTGGCAAAAGATAAAGGTGTGACTGTAGATTTTGCCAAACGTTTTGATAGCGGCATAGTAGCAGGTGCTTATGCGGCTATTACTGACATGTCGTCTGAAGAATATGGCGAAGGTAGTTTTACCAAAGGCTTTTATGTGTCTATTCCCTTTGATTTATTCTCGCTTAAATCAGCGACTGGCCGTGGTCGTATTCCATGGATCCCTATCTCCAGAGATGGCGGACAGATGTTAAATAAACCAGTTAGCTTGAATGCTTTAACAGAGTCCCGTAACCCATTTGTTCGTTAGGTTTGCGGCTGAGATTAAGCTTGTGCGTCTTTGTCTAAACGCACAAGCTTAATCATTATTTAGTACTAGCCATATTATGTGCATATTAGGCTAGTATTTATGTAACTGCCTTTTTAATAGTTTTCGTTCCCTGCATATTTAACATGTGCACTGCTTATAGAGTTTGCAGTGGAAGTATTACTTGGTGGCACTAAATATGAAACGTATATTTGCCTAATAATTGAACTATAGCAAGGCAATCACATTCATACTATTTAGAACACTTTTGACATTAAGCTAAATCTAAAAATAGCTGATATTGCTGTAGTTTATTTCGGACAAATAAGGTTTATGGATTATAGAAAAGAAATTGATGGGTTGAGGGCTGTAGCAGTATTATCTGTTATGTTTTTCCATACTGGGTTTAGTTTTTTCAGTGGTGGATTTATTGGGGTTGATATTTTTTTTGTTATCAGCGGCTATTTGATTACGACAATCATTTTGAAAGAAATGGAAGCAGGCAATTTCTCTCTCATTCAATTTTATGAACGTAGAGCCCGCAGAATTTTGCCTGCCCTTTTTCTTGTTTTATTTATCTCTCTTCCTTTCGCATGGCTTTGGTTGATACCGCAAGATCTTAAGCCTTTTTCTCAAAGTTTAGTTGCAGTGTCAACATTCTCCTCCAATATTTTCTTCTGGATCTCAAGTGACTACTTTGATACGGCTGCAGAACTAAAACCTCTTTTACATACATGGAGCCTGGCTGTTGAGGAGCAATTTTATTTCGCCTTTCCTATATTAATGATGTTCACATGGTGCTTAGGAAAACGCTGGGTTGTTGGATTGCTTAGTGGCATATTTCTTTTTAGCTTGCTCTTAGCTGATTTCTGGTCAACAAACAACCCAACTTCTGCATTTTATCTGCTTCCAGCACGATGTTGGGAATTGCTTGCAGGGTCTTTTATAGCTTTTTACTCTACAAGTTCTTTACGTCGAGATGTCAGGTTATGTATAAGTGAAATTGGAGCATTTGTAGGCCTGTCACTTATTATTTTTTCTATCATTATATTTGACAATGAAACTCCCTTTCCTGGTTTATATACTTTAGTCCCAGTTGTCGGCACTGTGCTGGTTATACTTTTTGCTGAGCCCGCCACTGTAGTAGGTAAGCTTTTGGGACATAGATCTCTAGTGAAAATTGGATTGATAAGCTACAGTGCATACCTTTGGCACCAACCAGTCTTTGCTTTTGCGAAGCAGCGTATTGTCAATGGTCCAGATATTTATGTATTGAATGCTCTTATTGTCTTATCACTTGTATTGGCTTATTTTAGTTGGAAATATGTAGAAACCCCTTTTAGAGATAAGAATCTTATCAGTCAGAAAAAAATAATTGTTTTTTCTTCTGTTTTTAGTCTTTTCTTTGTAGTTACAGGCCTGATAGGAAATTATAGCGGTGGCCTGCCGGACAGAATGAAAGAAAAAGACAATTTAACGGGTATAGAACTACCAAAAATTAACAATGGCTGGTGTTTTTACAGTATCGACACCATTAGTTACCTGAATACCGGGGATGAAGGAACCGCTTGTTGGATTGGGGACAAGTCATCAGACATTCGAGGTGTATTGTTCGGTGACTCTTTTGCCGCTCAGTATGAACCTTTATGGCATTTAGCAGCCGTTGATGCGAAAGTTTCGGTTAATTCAATAACAACTAACTGGTGTTATCCCAGTGTAAATGATGAGTATACAGGTCCACTGGCTAGTCGGGCTTTCAGCCAATGTCTGTACAATCGGACGTATCTGGCTGAAAATGCATCCTCCTATGATTTCGCGATATTAAGTGGTGATTGGGGAGATGTTTTAAAACAGGGGAAGCTGGAAGGAACTCTGAGGTTAATTCAAAGTCTCGCTCCCACATTAAAATTGATTGTTTTAATGGCTAGTCCGAAACAATTCGACTTCGATATTATGGCGAGTTTTAAGAAGAGTATTTTTCTGGATACAAATTTTGACGTTTCACGTGCGCCTCATGTCAAGGACTACCTGACATTGAATGCTCATAAACTTTTGAAGGAAGCATCAGATAAATATAGTAACGTGTTGTTCGTTGATAGATATTCGATGTTTGTTGTCGATGGCAGGCTCTCAGATGTAACAGCAGAGAATATTCCATTTAGTCTGGATGGTGCTCACATTAGCATCTATGGTTCCAAGCAAGCTGCAGAAACATTTTTGAAATCCAGCCAGTTTTCAGAGATCAAAGAGCGATTACGCTAATCGATTTTTAGTTGCACACTGACTGCCAGGATCTAACAGGTTTGTCGATTGCCTGGGGTCAAACAAATGGTAGAATGAAGCTTTAATTAATCAGGCAGTTTTCTGGCGATGGAATATAGACGAGAGATAGACGGGTTAAGAGCTGTTGCTGTATTACCTGTCATATTGTTTCATGCGGGATTTAATATTTTCAGCGGTGGTTTCGTCGGTGTTGATGTTTTTTTTGTAATTAGTGGTTATCTAATTACAACAATCATTATCGCCGAGTTAGACCGGGGAAATTTTTCATTAATAAACTTTTATGAACGACGAGCAAGAAGGCTTCTTCCTGCTTTATTCTTTGTCATTTTTGCATGTCTGCCTTTTGCCTGGTTTTATTTATTGCCACAGGAAATGCGAGGCTTCTCTCAGTCGCTGATAGCAGTGGTCTTGTTTGCTTCAAATATCTTTTTTTGGCAGACAAGTGGGTATTTTGAAGTCACCTCAGAACTTAATGTCTTATTACACACCTGGAGTTTGGCAGTAGAAGAACAATATTATGTTCTGTTTCCTTTGTTTCTTATGGCGACATGGCGGTTTGGTAAACGGTGGGTTTTTGTATTGCTACTCATTTTGTTGCTGATTAGTCTATTCGTTGCTGATTGGGCTTCAACAGCCATGCCTGTTGCTGCATTCTATTTATTACCTACAAGAGGCTGGGAGCTGTTAGCCGGCTCCTTATCTGCTTTTTATATGTCCAGAAGATCACTTCACGCTCCTTGGGTCGGAGGACACTACTTTAACTCGCTCGCCAGCTCATTAGGTATTCTCCTTATTGCATATGCAGTCTTATTTTTTGACAAACAAACTCCCTTTCCTGGTTTCTATACATTGATCCCTGTTGTTGGTTCAGTTCTTGTCATTTTGTTCGCGACAGAGAAAAACTTGATAGGAAAGTTATTAGGCCACAAAGTGTTTGTGGGGGTTGGGCTGGTTAGTTACAGCGCTTATTTGTGGCATCAACCACTATTTGCTTTTGCACGTATTCAAAGCCCGGGTAAGTCCGGCGCTGAGGTATTTGTTGTCCTTACTGCACTGACGTTGTTTTTAGCTTATTTTAGCTGGCGTTATGTGGAACAGCCGTTCCGTAACAGAACTATGATTAATCGGAGACAGGTATTAATTTTTTCCGTCACTGGCAGTATGTTTTTCATGGTCTTAGGATTTATTGGTTATAAATCGGACGGGTTTAAATCACGTCTGCCACCTAATATTACCTGGCAGAGTCTTGGTGCAAAATTACTTGCCACTGGAGATGTCTGTGCCTTGCAACCTGTTAAAGAAGTTGAGGGTGCGCTTTCATGTGAGTTTGGTGATGTTACATCTTCTAAATCAGTTTTTCTTTACGGCGATTCCCATTCTCAGGCTATAAGTGGAGAGCTAAATTCCATCCTTTTATCATCAAAAATTAAAGGCGTGAAGATAGCGCTTGAAGGGTGCGAAGTTATTCCTGATAACTACAATACAACTGATTTCGAAAATATTAACCGTGATTGTACGGGGGCTTTCGACAGGCTTCTTGCTTATATGCGCAAATCTAGTTCAGATATTGTTATATCAAGCCGATGGACATTTAAACTTTACCCAATAGCGGGTGAGGTTGATCATATGGCTTCGACAAATAGTGAAGGAGGGCTTGAGAAAGACGCGTCTTACCGGCAATATGCCGTTCTTAAAGACGGCAGGCTTAGATTCGAAGCCGATGACAAAAAAGAAGCTATTAGACGTTTTCTTAATAATATGCTGTCAATCGGGGGAGATGTTTATCTTGTGTATCCCGTCCCTGAGATCTCTTGGGATATTGCACGAACTAATATGGAGTATTACTCGGAAAATAATACTGTATTGGATGAGATTTCGATACCATATGAAGATTTTAAAAAACGGAACAAATTTATTAATAAAATTTTCGAAGATTTTGAGACAAATGAACGATTTATTCCAGTAAAGCCAGAATCTTTATTTTGTGATACATATGTTGCTGGGCGTTGTGTCGCGCAGTATGAGAAGAAACCTTTTTATATTGATGATGATCATCTTTCAGACGCAGGGGCTCGCTTGGTCATTCAGCACATATACAATCATATGCTTATCAATCGCAAAATCCACAAGGTCAGTGAGTGATAGTGCCATTATCGCTAATGAGTAAATGTTGAAGATAATATGTCTTAAGGCAATGGAGTGAAAATGAGCTATGTAGTGTTAACAGGTGGTGCCGGTTATATTGGCAGCCATACGGCCTTGGCTTTGCTTCGGGCTGGCGAGCAGGTGATTAGTTTTGATAACTACAGCAACTCCAGCTCTGAATCGTTAAAGCGGGTAGAGCAATTAACAGGCAAATCCATCATTCAGATTGAAGGAGATGTGCTGGACGCTGATGCTTTGGCTGCAGTATTTGCACAATACCCTGTCAAAGCTGTAGTGCATTTTGCTGGTTTAAAAGCTGTTGGGGAATCTACCCAAAAACCTTTGTGGTACTACGAAACTAACGTGGGTGGGTCTATAAAACTTTGTCAGGTGATGGCAGAGTTTGGCGTAAAAAATCTGGTATTCAGTTCTTCCGCTACAGTCTATGGAGATGCACAAAACAGCCCCTTACCTGAAACTACACCCACAGTGGCGATGAACCCTTATGGCCAGTCTAAACTAATGACGGAGTGGGTGCTGCAGGATTTATATCATTCAGACAACAGCTGGAACATCGCCGTATTGCGTTATTTTAACCCTGTAGGTGCAGATGAGAGTGGCCGTATAGGTGAAGACCCAAATGGTATTCCAAATAACCTGATGCCTTTTATTACCCAGGTTGCTGTGGGGAAAAGAGCTGAGTTGCAAATTTTTGGTAACGACTATCCTACTGTAGATGGTACAGGTGTGCGGGATTATATCCATGTGACAGACTTAGCTTTGGGCCATGTGGCGGCCTTACAACATCTGTTTAAAGGCCAGGGTTTTGATACCTTTAATTTAGGTAGTGGTGAAGGTTTATCTGTACTGGATATAGTGACTCGTTTTGCCGCAGTGAATCAAATAGAAGTGCCGTATAAGTTCGCAGCAAGGCGACCAGGCGACGTGGCTCGTTATTTTGCCGACCCATCTAAAGCCAAAGCAGTGTTGAACTGGCAAACCGAAAAGACACTAGACGATATAGTGCGTGACAGCTGGAACTGGCAAAAAAACAACCCAAACGGCTACAACTGAAAATGTGATCCCACTTTTACAACATCTGCTGAATTTGATCTTTGATGAAATGGTATCTTTTGCGTTGATCTTTGGGTAAGTCAGTGTCGTCTATCACGTTCATGCATTTGTGGGCCAGATAGATTAAATCTTCGTTTAAGCGACCACGCTGGCTGATGGCCTGCAGCAAATTCAGCGCTATGCTGGCGTTGGCTGGCATGGTTTTTTGTGCTTCGATAAAGTAGGTGATGGCCTCTGAGTACTGGCCCAAGCTGTAAGCTTCCATTCCGGCGTTGTGGCTGGCCATCATGGTGGCTCTTTTGTGGCTGTACTTATCCTGTTCGGATAAAAACATCATATTCAGCGCTTTGTTATACAGATCTGCACTTTGCGATAAGGTGTTGAGTGAGCCCATATAATGGTCACTCATCGCCAGATTACCGGTTTCAAAATAAGCTCTGGCTCTGTCCAGTAACGCAGAGGGCGACAAAGTGCGGCCTAAGCTTTGCTCTTCACTTTGCTGCAGTAAGTTTTTGGCTTTGTCGGTTTTGCCTTCAAGCACAGCAACCCTTGCTTCTATCACCAGCTTGTCATGCTCGTAAGTCGTAGGGTTAAAACGCTTTTTTACATCTTTCAGAAAATAATCCACTTTGCCTAAAATGGCGCGCTTGTCACGCACAGATAAAAGCTGAGCATTTTGGATCATAGCCCGGGCGTAGTTCAGCATATTATCTGCAGTGTCGTAGATTGAATATTTAGCGGCTTCCAGTAGTTTAGAGTGCACCCGTACTGCTAAATCCGGCTGATTGTTGATCACAGCTAAATTGGCCAATACATGCTGGCGCAAATAGTTTTTGGGGGAGGCGTCGGCCACAACACGCACTGTATTAAAGGCTTCTTCGGTTTTGTTTTGGCTTAAATACAAACGGGTAAGCCAGTCCAGCGCTTCAATTTTGGTTTCAGGCTGCTCCGTAAGTTCTATCAGCATGTTTTCTGCTTCGCTGTCCTGCTCCTGATAGCCTTTAGCCACAGCGATCCCAAGTTTGGCCCAGGGTAAATCACGAAAGGCCAATACCTCGCTATATAAAGTTTCAGCTTCTTTATAGCGGCCAACTTTCACTAAGAGTTCACCTTTTAATCGCTGAATGTAGGCATGGTGCACGGGGTATTGTTCGAGGGATACGTCACAGGCCTGAATTGCATCAGGGTAGTTTTCTTCAGCGATCATCTGATAGGCATACTTCAGCGCCCGTTTTACCTGAAAAGCGCGGCCAATGCGGCGTTCAAGTTCGGCATAGCTGAAAGGTTTTAACAGATAGTCATCAGGCAGGAACTCGATCATGCCATACACGGCCTGGCGATGACGTTCACCACTGACCACGATAAAGCAGCAACTGTGTTTGAGGCTGTGTTCGGCTTTTAAGGCTTCAAATAACTGATAACCGTCGCGGCCCACACCTAAGTTGTAGTCGCATAAGATAAAATCAAAATCAGTTTTGCGGCAGGCTGACATGGCGCTTTCTGCATTACGGGCGACCACGACCTGGTCGAAACCAATCAGCGCCAACATGCTTTTCATGTACGCTATAACTTGTTCGTAATCTTCAATGACCAGTACTTTTTTAGACCGGTAAAATGCTTGCCTGGAAACCACTTAACTCAACTCTTTCGCCAACAGCCGCTAGCCTACCACAACATAAACCTGCTTTGGGTAGAAGTGATTTTTTATCAGGCTTGCTGGTCAGCGGCTCAAGCCTTGTGGTTTTGCCATAAATTAAGCTGCTGCAATTCGGTAGGGCAGGCGCCTGCGCGGATCCATTTGGCCAAAGCCTGAGCCACATTGGTGTACTGCACTGTGTTGCCTTGTATGGGGGAGGTCAGCCAGTCAGCAATCACAGCTGTATTGAGTGTGCTGGTGCTTTGCCCCAGTTGCAACTGAGTCAGCGCCAACGCATTTGACTCCTGTTCCATCTGGCCTTGCAGGGCTTTCACCAGAATACGTTTTTGCAGTTGCAGCGCTTCGCTGACCAGTTCAAACCCTGAGTTACTGAGCACTGCACTGGATTGATGCAAATCGCGTTTAAAATCATCAACACAAGGGCCCGAACATTGAATGTGCCCAAGCTGGTTTTTACTCAGGCCAGGGCCGTACAGATAAAACTGATACTGGCTTAGAGGTTGTAACCACTGGATCACTTGTTGCTGATCTTCAAAAGGCAGATAAACCAGTACTTTATGAGGATCGGCTGTGTTTAGCGTAGGCTCTAAATCGACAATAGGAGGCAATATGGGCTGATTAAAATGATGCCAGTGCAGGCCTATTTGTTGCTGAGCTGGCGCAAAAAACTTAAAAATACTGCGGCTTAGCGGGTTGTCATGAATTTGTGGGATCTGGTGTAAGAACGCATATTGGTGACCAAAGGCGACAGAGCGCTTTTTTTGTCGTCGTGCCGCCCAGGCTGTGATGGGTTCAAAGTCGGTCAGTACTAAATCATAAGCTGAACAGTCGAGTTCGCGGATATCACGCCACAGCTCAAGAGGTTTAGCTTCAATTGCCGTTTTCAGATAGTTGATATGGCCTTGTTCTGTCACGAAGGTCAAACCTGTTTTGACCTGAAAGTCACCAAACTGCTGCATATCAAAAAACTGGTCAGCAGGGCGGCCTGAAAACAGAAAGTCGACTGTTATGCCTTCTGCTTTGAGGTACTTGCCCATAGCGCGGGCTCTGCTGATATGTCCATTGCCTGTTGCCTGCACACCATACAAAACCCGCATAGTTTTACTCCTGTCAGTCCCTCCAGACCAGCGCTTTAAAGTGGACGCGGCACATAGAGATGTATTGGTTATTTCCGCCTATCTGCACCTGACTGCCTGTGGTAGCGGCGTGACCATGCTCGTCCAGTCGCACCACAAAGTTGGCTTTTCGGCCACAGTGACACACAGTTTTTAATTCCACTAGTTTATCTGCCCAAGCCAACAAGGCCTGGCTGCCGGCAAAGGTTTCGCCTAAAAAGTCGGTTCTAAGACCAAAAGCCAGCACTGGCACATTCAGATCATCAACCACATAAGTCAGTTGCTTCACCTGAGCTTTGGATAAAAACTGCGCTTCATCAATCAGCACACAGTCCAAAGCGCCTTGTTGTTTCAGTGCCTGGCAGGCGGCAACAAAATCAAAATCTGCATCAAAAATCTGCGCGTCCATCGACAAGCCAATACGTGAGCTGATTTTGCCTATGCCAAATCTGTCATCTATAGCGGCGGTAAACAACGCCACTGTCATGCCTCTTTCCTGATAGTTATAAGCACTTTGCAGTAAAGAGGTTGATTTGCCTGCGTTCATCGCCGAATAATAAAAATACAATTGCGCCATCTGCGTGGTCTCGGTTTTTTAAAAGTCCGTCGCAGTATAACCAAAAGCCTTACTCTGTCGTAGCCTAACGTCGGAAGATGACAGTAAGAAGACAATTGACGTACACTGCCACTTCACGCAAATTGGGCCAATATGGTGCTAAAACTTTAGGGGAAACAATGGACAAGTGGTTATTTGGCTCCGTGCTGGTGCAGGTGGTGTTAACACTGCTCATGATGGTTTTGATGGGCAAACGTCGTTTTAAAGCGGCGAAAAACCGGGAACTGCCTTACAAAGCATTCAGGGTGATGGATTTAACCGGTGCTAATGAAAAAGTGATTACGGCCAGCCGTAACTTTGACAATCAGTTCCAGCTTCCGGTGTTGTATCTGTTTGCTGTCGTTTTTGCGCTGCAGTTTGGTGCCGCTGATATTAGTCTGGTTGTGTTGGGTTGGTTGTTTGCCATCAGCCGTTTGGTGCATGCTTATGTGCATGTGGGCGCTAACCATGTACGTCTGCGTTTTGCGGTTTATGTTTTTGGTGCCTTGATGTTGCTGCTGTTCTGGCTGAAGTTAAGTTTTGCCTATTTGCTTGCTTAACTCTGTTTTCTTAACGATGGATTTGTTTTGGCCTTACCTGAGTCTGGCGCTCAGCGCTTTTGTGTCTGCCACTTTGTTACCTTTTGGTTCAGAGTTGGTGTTAATGGGGTTGGTGCATCAAGGCCATTCGTTGCTACTGCTCTGGCTGGTGGCTACTGTATTTAATACGCTGGGCTCTGTGCTGAACTGGTATCTGGGCAAGCAACTACTGAACTTTCAGCATAAAAGCTGGTTTATGTTTAAGCCAGCCCAAATAGAGCAAGCCAGCAACAGATTTCAGCGCTGGGGTTTACCTTCATTATTGTTAGCCTGGCTGCCTGTTATTGGTGATCCGCTGACCTTAGTGGCAGGCGTGTTGAAAGTTCCTTTGTTTTGGTTTGTGCTGCTGGTGGGCTTAGGCAAAGGTTTGCGTTATGGTGTGCTGATAGGCCTGATGCCTGGGGTATAAACCGAAAGAGAGGAGAGTGAATGAAAGCGTTATTGATCTCTGGTCTGGCTTTGGCTCTGGCCTTAAGTTTTGCCAGTGCTGAGGCACAACAAAAAACCGCAACTGCATCTGAAACTAAAATCGGATGGCAAGCTTTACCACAGGATAATTTGCTCTATCTGGACACAGATCAGGGCCGTATTGTTATTTTATTAGCGCCTCAGTTTGCGCCTGAACATGTTAAACGAGTCAAAGAATTAGTGAAAAACCGCTTTTATGATGGTGTCACTTTTTATCGTGTGATTGAAGGCTTTGTCGCTCAGTTTGGTGTGCCTGAGCATGAATGGGGCAACAGAGCGAAATTAACACCGATGAAAGCTGAATTCAGTTGGCCGGTGCGCGGTGCTGATCCCTATCTCTTGGTGCAACGCCCAGATTTGTTAGCTGAAGAAACTGGTTTTAATCAGGGGTTTGCCGTAGCTCGTGAACAAAATCAGGAGTGGCTGGTGCATTGCCCCGGTGTGGTGAATATGGCGCGTGCCAATGAACCCGATACTGCTGTGGCAGACATTGCTATTATGATGGGGCAAGCTCCGCGCCATCTGGATAAAAATATGTCGGCTTTTGGCAAAGTGATCTGGGGCCATTATGCGGTGAATCGTGTGCGTCGTGGTGAAGCCACGGAAGGTGGCGTAATAGGCTCGGCTGCAGCGCGTACTGTAATTAAACAAGCGCGTTTAGGTTCGGAGCTGGCGGCAGACAGACAGTTGCCACTGGAGATGCTCAGTACCAACAGTTCTGAGTTTTCGCAGTCTCTGGCTGAACACCGTTCCCGTACTCATGTGTTTTATCAGCACAAAGGCAACGGCAATATGGATGTTTGTTATCCGCAGGTGTCGGTGCGTTTGATAAAAGCTGTATAAAGCCTGTAAAAGACAAAATTTACTGGTCGATGACTGCATTTTCAGTCATTATGTGCGCCTTTTCTGTGGCGCTCCGAGGGGATAGCAATGAACTACGAATTAACGGCTGACGATTTAAACAAACTCAGTTTATTGGACGCTGAACAGCGTTACGACTACTTCATTCAGGCCGTGGCCGATCTGGAAAAGATCTGGATCCTGGTGGATGAGGAAGGTTTTGTATTGGTTGATGCCGATGAAGAGCGTTGCATCCCGGTATGGCCACATGCTGAATTAGCACAATTGTGGATCAATGGTGACTGGGCTGAATGTCAGGCTCAGGCTGTAGATATCGCCACCTGGTTAGACAAGTGGACTGCTGGTTTAGACGGTGACGAATTAGCTATAGCTGTATTCCCACACGCTGCTGAACCTGGTGTGGTGATTGGCCCTGAAGAGTTCTCTGAAACTCTGATTGAAGCGACACAAGACAACGAATAACAGTTTTAAAAACCGATAAGGGTCAGAAATTCTGGCCCCTATTTTTCTTGCCGAAGCTATTGATAACCATTCTTGATTAGATTACTATGCCTGCAGTTCATTACGCAGGTGCATTTATGTACGTTTGTCTTTGTAAAGCAGTTACAGATAAAGCCATTCGCCAACAGGTCGAAGCAGGTGCTTGTTCTATGCGCGAGCTGAAGCAAAATTTGGGTGTAGGTACTCAATGTGGCAAATGTGTTTGTCAGGCCAGCGATATTCTTGACTCTGCATTATCGAAACACTCCTCACAACAACGTATTCCGGTGTTGATGGTCAATAACTCTCGTCCGGCCGCTTAATTCATTCTTGAATTCCAATGTAGCCTAAGCACTATTTTTCATTTTTATTCATAAAATCAGCATTTAAAGTTAAATGGGCTGCATTTATTGCTTTGGCTAGGCATAATGTTGGCATCTTTTTCTGAGGTGAGCCTTATGACTAAAATTGCTAAGGTTGCGATAGTGGGTGGCACCCACGGCAACGAATTCTCCGGTATTTATGCTATTCGCCAGTACCAGGCCAACCCGGCTTTGATTCAACGTGCAAGCTTTGAAACCAGCACCTTGTTTGCCAATCCTGAGGCGCACAAAGCCAATAAGCGTTACATCCACAGCGATTTAAACCGTCAGTTTAAAACTGTTGATTTGGCCAATCCAGAGCTCACCAATTACGAACAAAGCCGCGCCAAAGTGATCAATGAAATTTTGGGGCCAAAAGGCCATGCCAAAACAGATCTGGTGATTGATTTACACAACACCACCAGCAATATGGGCGCTTGCTTGATCATGACGCAGGCTGGTGCTTTTTATAATCAGATGGCTGCTTATGTGAAGATGAAAATGCCAGAAGCTATTATCTCCCGCGATGAAGACCATTTAGAGGCCTCCGATCACGCGCTGATGTGTACGCTGGGCCGTTATGGGGTAATAGTGGAAGTAGGGCCGCAATCTCAGTCTGTGCTGCGTCAGGACGTGCTTGAGCAAATGCACGAGATGACGGCACATATTCTGGACTTTGTAGAGCTATACAACACCCAGAGCCTGCCAAAGCTGCCAAAACGCACTGAAGCCTATCTGTATTTGCACAGTATTAAATTACCGATGAACGAAAAAGGTGAACGTTTGGGTATGGTGCACAAAAATGTGCAGGACAAAGACTATCAGCCTATTCACCCGGGCGATCCGATCTTTACCTTATTTGATGGCACTGAAGTACCCTACGACGGCGATACCGTAGTGTATCCAACCTTTATCAATGAAGCGGCTTATTACGACAACAATCTGGCGATGTCGCTGAATGACAAAATCTGGATTGAACTCGAATAACCAGATTGAAATCGTTGTGGAATTGAAAAAGGAGCCAATCGGCTCCTTTTTGCTATCACTGGATTACAGCTGAACGTAGCTGGCTTTTTTCTGGATAAGCTCAATAGCGTAGTTGTCCGGGTCACGGACAAATGCAATTTCTGTGCTGCCGCCTTTCACCGGGCCAGGTTCGCGGCTAATCACACCACCTTTAGTGCGGATCAACTCACAAGCAGCGTAAATATCTTCTACTTCTAAGGCGATATGACCATAAGCTGTGCCCGGCTCGTAGCTGTCAACGCCCCAGTTGTAAGTGAGTTCTAATACGGCACCTTCGCTTTCATCGCTGAAACCCACAAAAGCCAGGGTGTATTTGTATTCAGCGTTTTCTGAGGTACGTAACAGTTTCATGCCCAATACTTCAGTGTAAAAAGCTAAAGAGCGTTCTAAGTTAGTAACTCGAAGCATGGTATGTAAAATACGCATAAAAATTCCTTCATCTATTTTTTTAGCAAACTTGCACAGATCTTCAGTGGTTCTGCTGCTAACACGGAAGATATGGGACGACCGCAATAGTAGGGCAGCCTAAATTCGCAGTGCGGCAGTGGATGGTAACATATTCTGCTGCCCTGACAGGGCGGCTCAGCGCCAGAACGACACAATTAAAGGTTCAGAATTCATAGCCCTAAGAGACTAGGGCGTGTTGACGTTTCAGGGTTATTTTTGCAGCAGTCTGGCCGGTTTTTATGCAAGGCAGCGCGAGTGCGGTGTAGTTATTCTACACAAACGAGTGCTAACGCAGCAGAAAGGCCGGCCAGGCGCTGCCCTTCGGGTTCGTCTGGCGGCGCCCTGAGCTTTGTCACTCGTCGCTCATTTAGAATAACTAAACTTCGCTCCTCCTTTCGCGCTCAAAGCGGCGCCAGAACGAACAAAATTTAATCTCGAAACGTCAACACGCCCTAGTTGTCATGCTTGAATGAGTGTCGCGACAGTTGTCGCAGATTTTTCTTGACGGGTGGCGACATGTGTCGCACTCTTGGTATTCTGAATCATTGACCAGCCTCCAGGATGCAACAACCCAACACGCCTGAGTTGGTAATGTCGAAATAATTTTAAGAAAAACAATAGCGGCCAGCAGAGCTGGCGTTTCACCCATACATTTGTGCGTCAGCAAATAGTGCTGGCTGGCAGACTAAAGAGGTACGAGGTCACTCTCAATTTGAGTGGTACACAGCATGGTGAATCAAATGAAGTTGTATCTGCTATCGGCATTACTGCTGATCTGTTTTAAGTTAAGTGCTGAAACCCCCTATGAATTGCCACGGAGTTCAGTGATTGAACTCGAGGAAAAATCCACTGGTCGTGTTTATCCGTTGTTTATTCAATTGCCTGTATCCTACACCAGTCAAACGGACAACCTTTATCCAGTGATTTACCTGACCGATGCCCATTACACTTTTCCTGTAGTCGCAGGTGCGACGCGTTTTCCGATGAACACTGGTGTTATGCAGCATGCCATTATTGTGGCTGTGTCTTATGAAAAAGGTTCAGTGGGCACCAACAGCAGAACCAGAGACTACACGCCCACAGTCACGAAAGCTTGGAAGCAACAGACCGGCAACGCGATAGGGCATAAGCTGTTTCTTCGTGACACAGTTATTCCGTTTATTGAACATCATTATCGGGCAAGCAAAAAAGATAGAACTTTTGTTGGCAATTCGCTCGGCGCTTTGTTTGGCGCTTATATTTTGTTTAGCGAGCCAGATCTGTTTTCAAACTACATACTGGGTAGCCCGTCCGTCTGGTTTGATCATCACGTGATTCTGGCGTTGCAAGCCGTTAAACCAAAGCTACAAACAAAAGTGTACTTATCCGTTGGTGAATATGAAACGCCTGCTTATGGCGAAGGGCAAGATATGGTCAAGGGAGCAATTCAGCTGAAGGAAAAAATTGCGGGCCTCGGTAGTGCTGATATCGAACTGAAATTTTCAACTATTTCAGGCGCGAGTCATGTCACCGCATTCCCCACTACTGCCATTCAGGGTTTAGACTGGGTGTATGGCATAAAACGGCAATGATGTTTCACTAGCTGTGTTATTCGTGGCCTAAAGCTCCCCTGCACGGCTGAGAAAGATTTTAGATCCCGCTAAAACCCGACAAAGGAGTCATGTTTGGAAATTAGAAAACTCAATACGTTGCGGGGCCTGGCTGCGCTTATCGTTTTTGTCACCCACTTTAGTGATATAACTCATTGGCTTGACGGCTCTTTAGGCGGCGGCTCTGGCGCTTATGGTGTGATGCTGTTTTTTATGCTGAGCGGATTTTTGATGTCTTATCTCTATATAGATAAAGCCTTTAATCCGGTGAATATCAAAAGTTATTTTTTAGCCCGGGCGGGCAGGGTGCTGCCGCTGTACCTGCTGATTGTGCTCTGTTCTTATCTGTTGTCGCTGGCCGATAAAGATTTTCTCTATCACATACCAGATTTCAAATCGTTAGTAGGGCACTTATTATTTCTCTATGGTGAAAGCGTACTCTGGTCTATTCCGGCAGAAATTCACTTCTACTTTATTTTTATTATTTTTTGGGCATTCTCAAAAAACAGAGCTGGCTATATTTATCTGCTCATCCTGGCCGTGATGATTTTGCTGTTTTTTTCGAACTTCCCCAAAATACATGGTGATATCAACGGCGTTCCATACAACCTGTTTAGTGTGCTCAGAACTTTGCCTTACTTTTTTATCGGTGTCATTTTTGGCATGCACTATAAACAGCTAAAAGTTCCAGAGTATCTGAGGAAAAACAGGTTTATAGTAGTTCTTTGCTTAATCCCACTGATGTACCCTGAGTTTTCGCCTGTGAGTTCTGATGCAAAGATGAAAATGTGGTTAAGCTACGAAGTACTGCTGGTGATGAGCTCGGTTTTCTTTTGTTTGGTGTTCCTGGTTCCAGATAACAATGTTTTGCTGGCTAACAAGCTTGGTGACTTTATCGGAAAAATTTCCTACTCCTTCTATTTGCTGCATCTGCCCATTATTGTGCAAGTCAATCAGTTTGATGTATCCGTCGAACTAAAGTTATTGCTGTCTTTCATTTTAAGTGTATTGGCCGCTTATCTGTCATACAGATCCTTTGAAAAACCTGTAGCCAGGCTGGTGCGCAGTAACCTATTTAACAAATTAAACCAGCAGGGCGCGCTTAAGGCGTTATAAACAGTTGGAAAACATTATTCGAATTGAATCAAAAGTAGAAGACCAATTACACTTTGGTTTCATGCCAGATGAACCCAAAGACTATATTTAAAAAACCAAAGGGAAGTGGAAAATAATCATGTTTATTATGAAGTTGATTTATGTGTCAATCGTCGCTTATGCGTGTGTTGCCAGTCTTTGTGTGGACGCAAAGGAGCAGCATCCTAAGAACATCTCAATCACCTTTGATGATGTCCCCATCCACGGTGAATTTACTCTACCGGCGGAATCACTCAAAGACATCAACCAACAACTACTTGATACCCTGAAGAAGTACAATATAAAAGCAACTGGATTTGTGAATGAAGGCCACCTTAAAAACGACCCCCAATTATTGCAGTCTCTGTTATCCGATTGGCACAAGCAGGGGCACCATCTTGGCAACCATACATTTTCACATATTTCCTACCATAAGACTGAATTAAACACTTATCTGGCGGACATTCAAAAGGGCGCGATAACAACGCAAAGGGTGCTAGGCAAACAAAAGCAAAAGTTCTTTCGCCCGCCTTATTTGCATGCAGGCGACACCCATAACGCGCAACAGATGCTCGATAAGGGCCTGGAAAAGTTAGGTCTCAGATTAGTTCCGGTGACGATGGAAAATACAGATTACGTGTTTGATGCGCCTTATACAGTCAAGCTGCACAATAAACAGCTCTCAGAGGCAAATACTTATAAACAGCAGTACCTTGCGTTTACAGAGCGTAGATTAGATTTTTACGAAAGTGCCAGCGCAAAAATGTTTGACCAGCCAGTGCCGCACATCTTAATGCTGCACGTTAATCAATTAAACGCCGATAGTTTAGACAGCATTCTGATGTCCTTGCAATCACGTGGTTATCAGTTTCAAAGCTTAGAGAATACTTTAGAGCACGCGGTATATTCTGAGCCAACTCAAGCATTTAAATTCGGTATTCATTGGTTGTTTCGCTGGGATAAATCTAAGGAAAATAAAGTGAACTGGGCAACAGAGCCAGAGCCTACTGCTGAAGCATTTGCCGAACACCAACACGCCATAACAACGCTGAAAAATGGAAAGCTGTAGTGTCGGGGTCTAAATCATAAATAAAAGTTGGCGTCTCCTGGATGGGACGCCACTTATGGGCCAGCGTGGGTAAAACCAAACACTGTTTCCTATAGGCTCTTATTCATCAGGTGCATCTGTCATTCAGCTGGAACTTATGCCTGGATAACCGCTATTCACTCTAACCAGTCATGTGGCTATTCAGTTTTTTCTTTAAACTCACACAGATCCTCAATGATGCACGATCCACATTTAGGTTTACGTGCCACGCAGGTATAGCGGCCATGCAGGATCAGCCAGTGATGCAGGTCATACATAAACTCAGATTTATTCGGGGTGTTTTTAATGATGCTTTGTTCGGTTTCTTCAACCGTTTTGCCCTTGGCGTAGCCTGTACGGTTTGCGACGCGTTGGATATGGGTATCGACGGCGATAAAGTATTTACCTTCGTTATCTTTTAGCCAGCCAAAAGCTGTGTTCAGCACCACATTGGCTGTTTTACGGCCTACACCTGGCAAAGCTTCTAAAGCTTCACGGTTTTCCGGCACTATGCTGTTGTGCTGATCGATCAGAATACGGCAGGTTTTAATCAGGTTCTCGGCTTTTGAGTTAAAAAGCCCAATCGTCTTGATGTAGTGCTTTACACCGTCGACACCCAAGTCAAAAATAGCCTGTGGCGTATTCGCAACAGGGTAGAGCAGACGGGTGGCTTTATTGACGCTGACGTCAGTGGCCTGAGCTGATAACAACACAGCCACCAGCAATTCAAAAGGCGAATTAAATTCCAGTTCAGTGGTGGGGTTAGGGTTGTTTTCCCGCAGACGCTGTAATATCTGAATACGTTTTTCTTTGTTCATTCGACTTTATTCAAATCCCTTGCTGCTAGGTAGACACGTGAGTGACACGTGCCCGGCTGATTTTTTGTTCGACAGGTTTAGCTTTGGCCGCAATTCGGGCATCCACAGCGTTTTTAGCTGCGATCAGAAAGCCCATCACTAAAAAAGCGCCTGGTGGCAATATGGCCAATAAAAACTGGTTATCGGCCTGATACAAATGAATGGTCAGCACTTTGGCCCAATCACCCAGCAGTAAATCCGCTCCGGCAAACAAAGTACCAGAACCTATGACTTCACGTACCGCACCTAAAGTACAAAGCACCAACGCAAAACCAGTGCCCATCATCAACCCATCAAAAGCTGCTGGTAGAACGGCATTTTTCGAGGCAAAAGCTTCAGCCCGGCCAATCACTATGCAGTTGGTGACTATCAGTGGAATAAAAATGCCCAAAGCCTGATATAGGTTATACATAAAAGCATGCATCAACAGCTCGATCACAGTCACCACAGAAGCAATCACCATCACAAAAACCGGAATACGGATTTCATTAGGCACATAATTGCGGATGAGCGACACTACAGTGTTGGTGCTTAATAACACCAGCATAGTGGCCAAACCTAAACCCAAAGCGCTGGCCAGGCTGTTGGTGACGGCAAGTAAAGGACAAAGACCTAATAACTGCACCAGGCCTGGGTTGTTTTTCCACAAGCCCTGTCGGACTAACTCCTGATATTGATTCATTTTGCTTTCCATCGGAGAAGATTCCATACCATTCAGACTGCACAATCAGAGGGCAGACTGGCCAGTTCCGGATGTTGCTGAATATAAATAGCTGCGTTTTTCACTGCTTTCACTACCGCACGAGGCGTAATAGTAGCACCGGCAAACTGGTCAAACTGACCACCGTCTTTTTTTACGGCAAAACTACGATCATCTTTTGAACCCAGAGTCTGGCCATTAAAGCTCAGCACCCATGGGCTTTTTCTCAGTTCGATTTTATCGCCCAGGCCCGGAGTTTCTTTATGGCTCAGCACCCTTACACCAATAATCCCGCTGTCCGGGCTGATGGCTGCCAGCACTTCAATGGCGCCGCTGTAGCCATCTGGTGCTGTGGTTTCGACTAAATAGGCTTTGACTGCGCCTTCCACCCTATAGCGGTAGATATTCTGTTTGGCTTCTTTGCCTAATAACTCTGTATCCAGCGCGGCTACACAGTCGTTCAAAACAGTGGTGTTACCCGCCAGTTCTGGCATCACTTCCACTAAGGTGCGAAGTTTGCCGTCAAGCTGCTGCTGAGCGATTTCGCTTTTTGTAATTTCATTGACAGCAGCCACAGCAAAGACACAAAGTACGGCGGCAGTACCAAGCAACAGCGCATTTTTACCTACAGAACTTAGCATCAGCGCGCTCCTTTGCTTTTATGGCCATAAGTTCGGGGCTGGGTGTAGTAGTCAATCAACGGCACCGTCATATTGGCCAGCATCACGGCAAAAGCAAAAGCGTCCGGATAACCACCGTAACTACGGATCACAAAGGCCAATCCACCTATTAAAGCACCAAAAACCAGCCGGCCTTTTTCTGTGGTTGACGCTGACACCGGATCGGTCGCAATAAAAAAAGCAGCCAGCATGGTAGCGCCGGAAAATAGTTGGAATAGTGGGCTGGCATTGGTGTCCGGTGATATCAGCCAGGCGATGAAACTAAAACCAAACAAGGAACCTAATACAGCCACAGGAATACGCCACTGAATCACTTTTTGCTGCAGTAAAAACAAACCACCTGCCAAATAAGCTAAATTGACCCAAAACCAGCCTTCACCGGATAACCAGCCAAACACAGGTTTTTTCATACTTTCTTCTGTGGTGTAGCCTTGAGACAGATCGGTTTTTAACGTATCCAGCGGCGTGGCCATACTGATGCCATCTGCATCCTGGCGCAGCTGGCTGATACTATAGCCACTGCAGCTAAAGTTGGTAAAAATAGTGCAGACTGCATCGGCAGGACCCAGGCTTTGCTGCTGCAAAGGTGCCGCAGGTAACCAACTGGTCATAGGCAGCGGAAATGACACCAACAGCAATACATAAGCCGCCATGGCCGGGTTAAATAAGTTGTTCCCTAAGCCGCCGTACAGTTGTTTCACCACAATAATGGCAAAAGCTGTGCCTATCACTACCAGCCACCATGGGGCATAAGAGGGGATAGCAACAGCAAGCAACAAGGCTGTGACTAAAGCGCTGTGGTCCAGCAATTTCACTTTGACTTTTTTCCCACGAAGCGCCAGTACTGCAGCTTCACAAAGCAAAGCCGTGATGATGGCCAGCAGCAGTTGGATCAGTACTCCGTAACCAAAAAAGTAAGCCTGCACTGCAATACCAGGCACGGCGGCCACAGCCACCAGTTTCATCAACTGGGCAGTCGTTTTTTGGATGTGCTGGTGCGGAGAGCTGGCGATCTTAAAACTCATAACGGCTCGCTGTTTTGTTGTTTTTTAGCTTTGGCCCGGGCTATAGCAGCTGCTATGGCGGCTTTTTTGGCATCTTGTTCTGGTGGTGCTACAGGCTCTTGAGGTTCTGCTGAAGGAGCCTGTTGTGTTGTAGCCTTCACTTCTGTTTGCTGTTGGGCTTCAGCCTGTTCCGCTAACTTTTTCGCCTTGGCACGGGCTATAGCGGCGGCCACTGCGGCTTTTTTTGCATCCATATCAGCAGTATCAGAAGACGCAGTTTCAGCTGGTGCTGGTTGTTCAACAGCTTCAGGTTGTGCTTCTGCTTGTTTTTTTGCTTTGGCTCGGGCTATAGCGGCAGCTACTGCAGCTTTTTTAGCATTCACATCAGGAATATCAGAAGCAGCAGTTTCAGCTGGTGCTGGTTGCTCAATAGCTTCTGGTTGTGCTTCAGCTTGTTTTTTTGCTTTAGCACGGGCTATAGCGGCGGCTACTGCAGCTTTTTTTGCATCCATATCAGGAGTATCAGAAGCCGCAGTTTCAGCTGGTGCTGGTTGTTCAATGGCTTCAGGCTGTGCTTCTGCTTGTTTTTTCGCTTTGGCACGGGCCAAAGCTGCAGCTATAGCCGCTTTGCGTGGATCTTCGGCAGTACCTGGCGCTGTGTTTTCTGCCGGCGTTGCAGTTTGAGCCTGTTGTTTTTGCTGTTGATAAGCCAAGGCTTCGGCTTTTTTACGTTCACGCTCTGCAATAATTTGTGCTTTATCCAGTGGCTGGTCGCTTTGCTGCTGAGTGCGCGCCAATGCTTGTTGCACTGCTGCCGCGCTTTGGCTTGCCTGACCGCTGGCTTGTTGCTGTGCTACCCGCTGAGCCGCCAGTTGCTGGTTGCGTTCCAGACGCTCTTGTTTTTCCCGCTCTAAACGTTCGGTGCGGGCATCAAAACGGGCTTTGGCTTGTTCGGCTTTTAAGGCTTCACGCTGAGTTTCACGAATTTCAGCTTTGGCTACCCGGTAATAATGCACCAGAGGAATTTCGCTTGGGCAGACATAAGCGCAGGCGCCACATTCAATGCAGTCGGATAAATTGTATTCGGCCAGTTTGTCCTGATCATGAGCTTTGCTGTACCACAACAGCTGCTGCGGCAATAAGCTGGCAGGGCAGGCGTCGGCACAAGCACCACAACGGATACAATCCATTTCCTCGCTGGCAGCACCCAGCTCGTTTTCAGTCGGGGCTAACACGCAGTTGGTGGTTTTGACTACAGGCACAGACCAGTCGGCTATGGCAAAGCCCATCATAGGGCCACCAACAATAATGCGCTGCTGTGGTTCAGCCTGAAAACCACAGGCGTTTAATAAATCAGAAATAGGAGTACCGATCAGAGCCAGTACGTTTTGCTGCTGGGCTAAAGTTTCACCTGCCACTGTCACTACACGATGGATCAGCGGAATATCATCCAGCACCGCCTGAGCTATCGCAAAAGCAGTGCCGACGTTTTGCATCACAATGCCAATATCTAAAGGTCTTCGACCCGCAGGAACTTCTTTATTGGTCAGCAGTTGGATTAATTGTTTTTCGCCACCGGACGGGTACTTGGTGGGCACTTCCCGCACAAAGTAGTTGTCTCTCTGGCCTATAGCTGCTTTTAATGAGGCTGCTGCTATAGGTTTATCATCTTCAATACCTATCAATACCGCTTTTGGACTGAGCAGTTTCACCAGTATTTCGATACCGGCAATAATATCGCTGGCGCGTTCCTGCATCAGCATGTCATCTGCAGTGATGTAGGGTTCACACTCCACAGCATTGATGATCAGATAATCCACCGGCTGTTTAACATTCACTTTAATATGAGTTGGGAAGCCTGCACCGCCCATACCTGAAATACCGGATTCCTGAATGCGTTCCAGTAAGGTATAGATATCCACTTGTTCTGGATCCAATGGCTTACGTGGCCGCCATTCGTCCATGCCATCCGGAGCCAGCACTAAAGTAGGTTCAGCTAAGCTCGATGGGTGAGTGCTGGTATGTAGTTCAATCGCAAGCACCATGCCTGAGGTTGGCGCATGCACAGGCACAGCCATCGCATTATCGGCCTGAGTTAAAGCCTGGCCTTTGAGTACCCGATCGCCCACTTTGACCAGCACTTTGCCTGCCACACCTATATGCTGGCGCAGTGGTATATATAAACGGTCAGGAATATCCAAAAGCGCCACAGGTTTTTGATTGGTGCGCTCTTTACGGCTTGGCGGGTGAATACCACCGTGAAAGTCCCAGACTTTTCCTGCCTGAATTTGTTGAAATAAAGTAGGCAAGTTAGGACTCCAGCACTTTTACCGGAATGGCATTTAAGTCCCATTTCCAGCGTTCAATACTGCTGGCCAATGGCACCATATCAATGCAATCCACAGGACAAGGTTCAACACATAAATCACAACCTGTGCATTCGTCGATAATGACGGTATGCATCTGCTTAGAAGCGCCGACTATGGCATCCACAGGGCAGGCCTGAATACATTTAGTACAACCAATGCATTCATCTTCACGGATATAGGCTACACGTTTTATCGCCGGAGTTTGGGCTGCATCCAAAGGTTTGGCTTCGACACCCATTAAGTCGGCCAGTTTTTTGATGGTGGTGTCGCCACCGGGCGGGCATTTATTGATGTCATCGCCATTGGCTATGGCTTCGGCATAAGGCCTGCAACCCGGATAGCCACATTGACCACATTGAGTTTGCGGTAAAATTTCGTCAATTTGTTCAACCAGTGGATCGGCATCCACTTTAAAACGTATGGCGGCGTATCCCAGAGCGGCACCAAAGACCAGCGCCAGAATACCCAAAGCCCAAAGGGCTGTGATAATAGACATTTACGCTTTCACCAAACCAGTAAAGCCCATAAAGGCTAAAGACATTAAACCCGCGGTAATCATACCTATAGCTGCACCTTTAAAAGACACTGGTACATCGGCGGCAGCCAGACGCTCGCGCATAGCGGCAAACAAAATCAGTACCAAAGAAAAACCGGCAGCAGCACCAAAGCCATAGACCACAGAGGAGAAAAAATCATGACGGGCATTGACGTTCAGAATAGCCACGCCCAATACAGCGCAGTTGGTGGTGATTAAAGGTAAAAAGATACCTAATAAACGATACAAAGTAGGGCTGGTTTTATGCACCACCATTTCAGTAAATTGCACCACCACAGCGATCACCAGAATAAAACTTAAGGTACGCAGATACATTAAATCCAGCGGCTGTAATAAATAAAAATCGACCAGATAACTGCAAAGCGAGGCTAAGGTCAGAACAAAAGTAGTCGCCATCGACATGCCAATGGCGGTTTCGAGTTTTTTTGATACGCCCATCACAGGGCATAAGCCGAGAAACTTCACCAGAACGAAGTTATTCACCAGCACTGTGCTGACCAGCAACAGCAAAAATTCCGACATAAAAGAACCCCAGAAAAAAGTCGCGCTATTATGCGGCTTTGTAACAATCGAAACAACAACACAGAACGATTCTG
This sequence comes from Rheinheimera sp. A13L, assembly GCF_000217935.1. Lineage (GTDB taxonomy): Bacteria > Pseudomonadota > Gammaproteobacteria > Enterobacterales > Alteromonadaceae > Pararheinheimera. The sequence continues at coordinate 82,645 of NZ_AFHI01000012.1, read as the reverse complement.
AATTACAAACCTATGTTTGATAAAACAAAAAACGTTGGGGCGGGTCTTGTACCCGCCCGTCTAAAGGTCACAACGGTGCCAATGGCAGGGCCGGGACATGCCGCCAAATACCACAACGGGCAATAAGACGGATTAAAAACTGCGGGCGACCATAAAGGTCGCCCCTACAATAATTCTAATTAAAATCAATCAATTGTAGGGGCGGGTCTTGTACCCGCCCGTTTTATTCAAGCGGCGCCGGTTTACCTAAGAAATAACCTTGAATACCGTCAATCAATAGAGACTCCAGCATTTGTTTTTCTGCTGCAGTTTCTACATTTTCGGCGAATACAACCACACCAATGCGGTGCGCTAAATCCACCATCAGCCGGACGAAATACTGGTTATTTTTGTCTTCTTCAATTTGTCTGGTGTAGCTGCCATCCATTTTGACAAAATCAGGTTTTAAGTCGCGGAAAAATTTAAAGGAAGTAATACCTGCACCAAATTTTTCCACTGTGACTCTTGAGCCGCACTGATGCAGCATATCAATCAACCTTTTGCTTAACTTCAGGTTTTGCTGCAAACCCCATTCACTGATTTCAAAGACCAATCGTGGAGTCAGTTCGGTTTCTTTTAACAAACGCCGTTCCAGATAACTGATAAAGCCTTCGTCCTGCACCGCATGGGCCGACAGATTCAAACCAAAACTCTGGCCCGGATGGTTAGCCACCAGATTGAGTGCCTGTTCTACGATCATCTGTTCAATCTCGATCAGCTTGTCGAGTTTTTGAGCCATGTCTAAAAATAATGCAGTAGGCAATAACTGATCTTCACTACTGCGAAAACGCACTAATAATTCGGAATAGGTTTTGCTGGTTTTATTCAGTCCCTGGATAGGTTGTGCCAACAAGGTTAAACGCTGACCTTGTAATACATCGTCAATCAGGGTGCGCCAGTTTTTGGTGCTGAAGGACGAATCTGCCGTTTGATCCTGAGTATCGGTAAACAAGTACCATAAGTTACTTTGTTTAGTGACTTTACTTTGTTTGTTTTTTGCCAGACCTAAGGCTGTATCCGCCATCGCCAGCAATTCACCCAAAGGTTTACCCTGAGCCACCTGCACTAAGCCTGTTAATGCCACCGAATCCAGTTGTTTTTGCTGCTGGTAAGCGTCGAAGTTTTGCTGCAACAGTATAACCAGCTCTTCGGTTTGCTCTGTGCTCATCTGTGGGAACAATACACAAAAATCAGTGTTGTTTAAGCGGAATAACGGGCTTTCATCTGACAGTTGAGGCAGTTGCTTTAACAAGTCTGCCATTTCTTTAATATACAAATCGCCAGCCAGATAACCCTGTTTGTGGTTGATCTGAGCCAGACTGTGACAACGTACCAGTAAAAACACCGACTGATACACCGCATTGGCGGCTTTGAGTTGCTGTTCGTAATAACGCACAAATTGCTGACGGTTAGGTAAAGACGTGAGCTGATCATAAAGCGCCAGTTCTAATAAGTAGTCGGTGCCTGAATTATTTGCCTGAGGCTGAAATTGTTGCACTACGGCGGGGGCTTGCTGCACAGCTGCTTCTATAGGATGAGGCGGCAAAGCTTTGAGTTTTTTCGGGCGCCCTGGCTGCAGGTAATAAGGCAATACACCCAGCAGCAGTATGCCAAAAAACAAAAACACACTAAAAAGTTCCAGCGTGCTTAATTGTTCAGATAAAGCCGGTAAAAACTCGACCTGTAAATTATGCGGCTGATCTTTGATCGAAGCCGCAGTAATAGGGCGATCAAACTGAGTCAGCAGCCAGGACGCGAGAGTATGAGCAGGCATAGTATTGCTTTGTTCATGCAGTACCACGCCATCCAGTTGACTGACTTTTAAATAAGGTAAATCGAAACTGCTGCTCAGCTGGCGGGTCAGAATTTTTGTATCGCCGGTTAAATCACTGGCTAACATTTGTTGAATAGCGCTGTAATGCAGCTGGTACAAGCTTTGAATTTGTTGAGCAGCAGCAAACCAGAACAGCCAAAGCGCCAGCAAAGCCGATGCAAAAGCGGCAGTCCAATGACTTAACGCAATAAAGGATGGAGACTTCATAGCAGGCAACCCATACTGAATTTTTGTCCGAGCTTGAACATCAGAAAATAAGCTTAAGGTATTTCAGAGAAAAACACTAAGAAAAAGAAAGAATTAAGTAGGAGTAAAAGAAGTATTTTAGGTGGCTCCCCAGGTTGGACTCGAACCAACGACCTACGGATTAACAGTCCGCCGCTCTAACCGGCTGAGCTACTGAGGAATTGTATACGGTTATCAAATTGTCATTATTTCAGTTGGCTCCCCAGGTTGGGCTCGAACCAACGACCTACGGATTAACAGTCCGCCGCTCTAACCAGCTGAGCTACTGAGGAACTGAAATAATATGTTGAGACTACAGTGGCTCCCCAGGTTGGGCTCGAACCAACGACCTACGGATTAACAGTCCGCCGCTCTAACCAGCTGAGCTACTGAGGAACTGTGTTCTGCAACGGGGCGCAATACTAATGCCCGTCTTAAACACTGTCAACACTTAGACTGGTGCTTTTTCATAAAAGAAGTTCACTTGCTGTTTGTTTAGCCAAAGCCAGTAGAAAAGCTGTGCAATCACACATTATCCCTATGCAAAAGCTATTCGTGCTCTAGTTGCATCAACGAGTTTTGTCAAAGTCAGGCCACTAAAGGGCTGGCGTAAGTTACCCACAGAATCTGTGGATAAGTCTGTGAATTGTTGGCCTGAAGGGTAGGCCAAGCCTTAACAGATAAGGCTTAGCGCCAGATCAATAGGTTTGAGACTAATTTTTTATCCCATATAAAACAATGGCTTACAAATTTGAAAGAACTGAAACTTTATGCATGACAGTACTAAACAAACAAAATTTCTATGCAGAAGCAGATTGTGAACATTTTTTATTATTCCTGTGCAACTTTGCACCAAATTGGCTTTATATTTGTCGCATCGCGGGTAGTGCGAAGTCTGACTTTTCTCTACAATAGCGGCCACTTGCGCTTAAGCTGACTGTTATGACTCAATCTACTTCGAAACGTCCTGATCTGCTCAAAGGTGATATTCAGGCCACTATGAAACAAATGACGGTGCCAGTGCTTTTTGGCATGATCACCTTAATGTCATTTAACCTGGTGGATACCTTCTTTATCAGTATGTTGGGCACGGCTGAACTGGCTGCTGTCAGTTTTACTTTTCCTGTGACTTTTACCGTTATTAGCTTAGCCATAGGCTTAAGCATTGGTACATCAGCTGTGATAGCCCGCGCTTTGGGCGGTGGTGATGAACAAAGTGCCCGCAGTGATGGTTTAGCGGCTTTATGGTTGTCTGCTTATCTGGTTATTGCGTTGTCTGTGGTGGGCTATCTGACGATTGACCCTTTATTTCGAATATTAGGCGCCAAAGACGATACTTTGCCTTTTATTCATGACTATATGGAAATCTGGTTTTTTGGTGCTGTATTTTTAATTACCCCAATGATTGGCAACGCGGTGCTGCGCGCTGCCGGAGATACCAAAACCCCCAGTATTCTGATGGCCTGTGCTGGTTTATTAAATGCCGTGCTGGATCCGATTTTTATTTTTGGCTGGGGACCAGTGCCTGCTATGGGCGTAGCCGGAGCCTCTTTAGCCAGTCTGATCTCCTGGTTATTAGGTTTTGGGCTGATCCTGTATTTGCTGATGGTGCGTCGTAAACTGGTGGATGTAGGGCATCAGCCTTTGAAAGAATTCATCAAAATCAGCCGTAAAATTTTACATATTGGCTTACCCGCTGCTGGTGCCAATATGCTGACCCCTTTGGCTATGGCCATTTTAACAGCCCTGATGGCAAGTTATGGTGCAGAAGCTGTGGCTGCTTTTGGTGTTGGTGCCCGCATCGAAAGTCTTGCTTCCTTAGTTGTATTGGCGCTTTCGATGACCTTACCGCCTTTTGTCAGTCAGAATTATGGCGCCAGTACCTACCAACGTATTGATGATGCGTATCGCAGTTGCATTAAATTTATTCTGGGCTGGCAGTTAGTTGTTTATATAGTGTTAGCTGCCGGAGCCTGGGTGGTGGCCGATCTGTTTACTGAAGATCCGTTAGTGGCACAGTATATTCGCTACTTTATCTGGATTTTGCCTTTAGGTTACGGCTTGCAGGGCATTATTATCCTGACCAATTCCTCGTTTAACGCCTTGCATTTGCCGATGAGTGCGCTGCAACTCAGTGTGATCCGCTTATTTGTATTTTATGTACCTTTTGCTTACCTGGGTGGTTTGTTGGGGGGAGTGATGGGAGTCTTTGTTGGCGGGTTGATTGCGAATGTATTTACTTCAGGTCTGGCTTACAGCTGGTTTAAGCGTAAGCTGATGGCTCTGAGATTAAGTGGAGAGTCCTGATGGATCATTGTGTTGAACAGGCATGTCGCTCAAAGCTTGCAGTCGCTTCAACTGGAGAGCCTTTATGAGTCGTGATTTTGAACTCGTCTCCCATTATCAGCCCGCAGGCGATCAACCTACAGCCATCGCCAAGCTGGTCGAAGGCTTAGAAGCAGGCTTGGCCCATCAAACTTTATTGGGGGTCACAGGCTCTGGTAAAACCTTCACTATGGCCAATGTGATAGCGCAAGTGAACCGGCCTACGCTTATTATGGCGCATAACAAAACCTTGGCGGCACAGCTGTATGGAGAGATGAAAGAGTTTTTCCCGAATAACTCGGTGGAATACTTTGTGTCTTATTACGACTACTACCAACCTGAAGCTTATGTGCCCTCCAGCGATACTTTTATCGAAAAAGACGCCTCTATTAATGAACATATAGAGCAAATGCGTTTGTCGGCCACCAAAGCATTGATGGAAAGACGGGACGTGGTGATTATCGCCTCTGTGTCGGCCATCTATGGTTTGGGCGATCCGGAATCTTATATGAAGATGCTGTTGCATCTCAAAGTGGGCGATATAGTCGATCAGCGTTTTATTTTGCGTCGTCTGGCCGAGCTGCAATACAGCCGCAATGATACAGCTTTTGAACGTGCGACTTACCGTGTACGTGGTGATGTGATCGATGTGTTTCCGGCCGAATCTGATGAAATTGCAGTTCGGATCGAGCTATTTGATGAAGAAATTGAGCGCATCAGTTTATTTGATCCTCTGACAGGTTCAGTGGAAAAAGTAGTTAGCCGTTACACTATTTATCCAAAAACTCACTACGTTACGCCTCGGGAAAAAATTCTTGCGGCCACTGAACGTATTAAAGTGGAGCTGAAAGAGCGCCGCGCTCAATTGCTTTCAGAAAACCGTCTGATAGAAGAGCAGCGTATTGGTCAGCGCACTTTATTTGATTTAGAAATGATGGTGGAGCTTGGCTATTGCTCCGGTATCGAAAACTACTCGCGCTATTTATCAGGCCGGGCAGAAGGCGAGCCACCTCCAACCTTGCTGGATTATTTCCCGGCTGATGGCTTGATGTTTATTGATGAATCTCATGTCACCATTTCGCAAATTGGCGCTATGTATAAAGGCGACCGTTCGCGTAAAGAAAATCTGGTGAACTATGGCTTTCGCCTGCCTTCGGCTTTGGATAACAGGCCACTGAAGTTTGATGAATTTGAATCTATAGCGCCACAACGCATTTATGTGTCGGCCACACCAGCAGATTACGAGCTGAAACAATCGGCTGGCGAAGTGATAGAGCAGGTGGTGCGGCCAACAGGTTTATTAGACCCTGTCATCGAAATTCGCCCTGTAGCCACACAAGTGGACGATTTAATGTCGGAAGCTTTCCGCTGCGCCAAAATTGGTGAGCGGGTACTGGTGACAGTACTGACAAAAAAAATGGCAGAGGATTTAACCGATTATTTAGCAGGCCATGGCGTCAAAGTGCGTTATTTACACTCCGACATCGATACAGTGGAGCGGATGGAAATTATCCGCGATTTACGTTTAGGTGTCTTTGATGTGCTGGTGGGCATTAACCTGCTGCGGGAAGGTCTGGATATTCCGGAAGTGTCCTTAGTGGCTATTCTGGATGCGGATAAAGAAGGCTTTTTACGTTCAGAGCGTTCGCTTATTCAAACCATGGGCCGTGCCGCCCGTAATTTGTATGGGAAAGCTGTGCTCTATGCCGACCGCATAACCGGTTCTATGCAGCGCGCTATTAATGAAACCGAACGCCGCCGTAATAAACAGATTGCTTACAATGAGCTGCATGGCATCACACCAACTGCTATTAAGAAGAAGGTGTCGGATGTGATGGACTTGGGACAGGATGCGGATCTGCCTAAAGTGGCGGAAAAAATCAAACTGGTCAAAGGCAAAACGCCTTATCAACTGCAGGCTGAAATTAAGCAACTGGAGCAAAAAATGCTGCAACATGCCAAAGATCTGGAGTTTGAGCTGGCAGCGCAAATGCGGGATCAAATTCATCATCTACGTGAAGCTTTGCTGGAGATTTAAGTAACGGGGGTCAGAGTAAAATTAAACCGCGGCTTTAATTTTACTCTGACCCACATTTCATGCATTCAATCAGATTTTCCCATTATATTTAATTATCTGTTTGATATTAATACACTTATTTACAAAGCCATTCAGAGAGCATTAACTTTCAGAGCTTTACACTGCCTGCGTTTTCTCAACCAAAAGGTAGTAATTATGAAACGTTCCATGCTCGCTTTACTTATCGCTGTAGTCTCAACTGGTGCAGCAGCGAACAGCTATCAAAATGAATCTTCAGTGGATTATATCAATGGTGATTTAGGCACCTCAGATATTGATTCATGGACACTGAAGCACCAGTATTTTTTTAATGCCGTAGATACCTCAGGCAAAACACCTTTGGCTGAAGCTGCATTTATCAATAAAAATGCCAGCGTGTTTGGCACACTTTCGCATAATCCAATTAGAAATCTAAACGGTAACGCTTGGTCTGTTGGTGGTGAGTATATGGATCAAAGCCATAACTTCTACGGTAAATTGGAATGGACACACTTCAGTGGCACGGATCAACAAGATGTCGATGGTACTGTAGGTTACTTCATCAGCAATGACTGGTTAGTAGGTGCAATTTTTGAGCACGACAGACCAGATCAGGGCGGCAGCCGCACTAACTATGGTGTGATGACCAAAAAGTTATGGGATTTAGGCACGGGCGACATGATCAATCTGGAAGCAGAAATTCTGGATTACCGCCAGGCTTCAACCACCCGTTATGGCGTAGCTGCAGATTATTACTTCGGTAAAAATTTCTCTGCAGGCGTAGGTTACCAGTGGTTATCTGACGGTTTCCTGAGCGAAAGCGATGACAGCCTGAGCCTGCGTGCGAAATGGTTTGCCTTGCCGAACCTCTCATTATCAGCAGGCGTAGCTTTTGATGCGCTGGAAACGGGTGATGATCTGTATCAGTTGGGCGCAAGCTACCGCTTCTAATCTATTGCCCGTCGTATTTGGCGCCGCAGCGTTGTTGGCCGCGCTCGTCGCCTGGCTGCAACACCAACTACTTAGGGCAATGTCAGTTGTAATTGAAGTGATTATGTAAGAAAGGAGCCTCAAGGCTCCTTTCTCTTTTCTGCGGTATTAACTCTCAGTCAACTGCTGCCAGATGGCTTTTGCCACCGGGCCTAGTAACTGATCTTTATGCCGCACTAAATGCACTTCGCCCTGAATAAACTTTGGAAACTCTTTGGGGGTGAGTTGCACTAAAGCACCACATGCAAGTTCGTCTATGATCTGATGCCGTGCCACCATGCCCCAGCCCAAATGGGCTAACAGAGCTTGTTTCATACATAAACTGTTGTTCACTTTTACGCGGCGTGCCGACTGCAGGGGGAGTAATTTTCCGCTGTCAAAGTTCAGCGCTTCTGAATTCGCCATCAATTGAGGCAGTTCGGCCAACTGAGCCTGATGAGTTAAAGGTTCAGCTAGTTGCTGCAGAAATTCGGGACTGGCGACACATAAAATATCAAAATGACCAATAGCCACTGATTCAAAATCGCCGAGACTGATAAACACCGGATACCAGGGGCTTATGGCTAAATCAACCTGCTGATTTTTTAACTTTTCCAGCGCTTGTAGCCGATAGTCGCAGCTTAATAATAATTCGGTATGTGGAAACTGGTGTTGAGCCTGACGAATGGCTGGTAAAAAAGGTGCCAGATCCACAGCTTCGTCAAAAGCCAAAGCTAAACTGGCCTCTGCACCACGGCTTAAATGCTGTGCTAAAGATTTAAGTTGGGCACTTTGATGCAGAAGTTGTTGAGCTTGTTGATAAAAACGTCGGCCAGCTTCGGTAAATTGCAGGCGATATTGACTGCGGTCCACTATAGTAAAACCGCATTCCTGTTCGAGTTTTTTCAGCGCCATACTCAAAGCAGGTTGAGTTTTATGCAATTTAATCGCGGCTTGTAGCAGACTTTCACTGCCTGCCACAGCATCAAGAATATACAGCTGAGTTAAGTTCATCAATTTTTCTTATATAGAACTGAAATAAATATAAATTTTAATCTTATCGTGGCTTTTGTATAGTGCCAGCGCAAATTAAGTGCTGTAGCCAGAACAAAAAAGGGAGAGGTTCAAGTGTCCAGACAAAATATGATCTATGCAGTCTTAACTATGATGTGGCTTGCGGGCTGTTCCGAGCCTGTGGTAACCACAGAACAAAGCCTGAGCAGGCCTGTAAAGTTGCATTTGGTGCAGGATGGCCAGCAAAAATTGATCCGGCAGTTTCCGGCTATAGTTGAACCTACTGAAAACGCCCGCTTAACCTTTCGTGTCAGCGGTAAACTGACTCAATTTTCTATTCGCCCAGGTCAGGAAGTTCAGAAAGGCGACGTACTGGCGCGTTTAGATCCAACTGATTTTAAGCTCAGGGTGGAACAGGCCCAGGCAAAATACCAATTATCCAAAGCTCAGTTCGACAGAGCCGCCAGCCTGATTGGGCAGAATCTGGTGTCGCAGGCCATGTACGATGAAACCAAAGCTCAATTGCAGGTGGCTGACGCCGATTTAAAAACAGCCCAGGCCAATTTAAGTTACACCGAATTAGTGGCGCCTTTTAGCGGCACAGTGTCGCGTTCTTTAGTTGAGAATCATGAAAACGTTGCCGCTCAGCAAGCTATTCTGGAATTGCAGCTTACAGGTATGGTGGATGTGGTGATCCAGGTGCCAGAGGATGTGATAGCGCTGGTGAGAAAAGATGTCAGTTATCAACCGCAGGTGGTTTTTGATTCCTACCCAAGTTTAAGTTATCAAGCTGAAATTAAAGAGTGGGATACCAGAGCTGACAGCGCGACCAACAGCTTTAAAGTGGTGTTCAGTATGGCTGCACCAAAAGAATTTAATGTGCTCTCTGGCATGACAGCAAATGTATTGGCAGATATGAGCAAGTTAATGCGCGCTCAGGCCTCTGTAGTTATGGTGCCTGCCACTGCAGTGTTTGCCGCCAATGATCAGCCTGTGGACGCTGCAGAGCGTTTTGTCTGGGTGTTCAGTGAAGGCAAAGTGAATCGTCGTGCTGTGACAGTAGGGCGTTTAACAGAGCAGGGCATTGAAGTCTTATCAGGTTTAGCCGCAGGGGATCAGGTGGTGACAGCTGGTGTACAGCAACTGACTGAAAACCAGCAGGTCCGTCCATGGCAACGTGAGCGGGGGCTGTAAATCATGGATGTTGCTCAGTATTTTATTAAAAACAAAACCTCGTCCTGGTTGGTAACCGCCATTTTACTGATAGGCGGCATTATGGCCTATTTCGGCCTGGGCCGGTTGGAAGACCCGCAGTTTACGCTGAAACAGGCACTGATCATTACCTCTTACCCTGGCGCTTCACCTTTGCAGGTAGAAGAAGAAGTCAGTTATCCGATTGAAAATGCCATTCAGCAGCTGCCTTATGTGGACCATGTCACCTCTATTTCTACCAATGGCACATCGCAAATTATGGTGGAGATGAAAGGCATTTATCGGGCCACTGAGCTCAAACAAATCTGGGATGAATTGCGCCGTAAGGTGAATGATTTAAGGCCCCAGTTGCCTCCTGGAGTGCAAAGCCCTGTGGTCAATGACGACTTTGGTGATGTATACGGCATGTTGTATGCCATTACAGGAGATGGTTATTCAGACGAGGAAATTCGCGACTATGTCGATTTTTTGCGTCGTGAGCTGGTGCTGGTGGAGGGCGTTGGCAAAGTCTCCGTCAGTGGTCGTCAGCAAGAGCAGGTGGTGGTGGAGATCTCCCGTTCACGTTTAACGGCTTTAGGTATTCCGCCAACACAAATTGCCAGTTTATTGCAAACTCAAAACGTGGTGTCCAATGCCGGTGCTTTGCGGGTGGGGCCTGATCGGATCCGCATTCATCCAACGGGTGAGTTTCAGTCGGTGCAGGAGCTGGAACAGCTGATCATCAGCAACCCAGCCGCTAAAGAACTGATTTACTTAGGTGATGTGGCCAAAGTGTACAAAGATGTGCAGGAAGTGCCGAGCCAGATTATCAAGTTTGATGGTAAAAATACCCTGACGCTGGGGGTTTCTTTCAGCAAAGGCGTGAACGTGGTTGATATAGGCGCTTTAGTCACTCAGCGTCTGACTGAACTGGACTATGCGCGTCCTGTTGGCATGGAAATCAACAGCATTTACAACCAACCTGCTGAAGTAGAAGCCTCTGTTGGTGGTTTTGTGTTAAACCTGCTGGAAGCAGTGGTGATTGTGATTGTCGTGCTGCTGATATTTATGGGGCTGCGCAGTGGTTTGCTGATCGGGCTTATTTTGCTGCTGACCGTACTTGGCACCTTTATTTTTATGCAGCAGATGCAAATTGAGCTGCAGCGGGTATCGCTTGGCGCCTTAATTATTGCTTTGGGCATGCTGGTGGACAACGCCATTGTCATTACCGAAGGTATTTTAATAGGGATGCAACGGCGCTTAAGCATCAGCCAGTCGGCTTCGGCTATTGTAAAACAAACCAAATGGCCTTTATTAGGCGCCACCATCATTGCCATTACCGCTTTTGCCCCTATTGGTTTATCCAGTGATGCGACGGGGGAGTTTGCCGGCAGTTTATTTTGGGTCTTGCTGGTGAGTTTGTTGTTAAGTTGGCTGACCGCTATTACGCTGACGCCCTTTTTTGCCAGCCTGTTTTTTAAAGAAGAATTAAAAGCTGATGTAAATGAGCAGCAGGGCGAAACTGAACTTTACCGTGGTGTTATTTTTGACGGCTACAGAGCAGTTTTAACTGCAGTGCTGAAGTACAGACTGTTAAGTTCTGCCCTGATGATTCTGCTGTTAATTTTGTCTGTGCTTGGTTTTAGCCAAGTGAAACAAGTGTTTTTCCCTGCATCTAACACGCCTATTTTTTTGGTAGATTTATGGCAGCCTGCAGGTACTGATGTACGACAATCCGATGCCGAAGCTTTAGATATAGCAAAGTATCTGAAAACTCTGGAAGGGGTGGAAGCTGTTACTTCCACAGCAGGTCGTGGTGCAGATCGTTTTATGCTGACCTATCAGCCTGAACGTTTTTATGCAGCGTACAGCCAACTGATAGTGCGGGTTGAAGACAAAGCGTTTTTTGTTGAGCGGATGAAGGATGTCGAAGGTTTTATCACAGAACAGCATCCGGGTTTGCAATTCAAACTAAAACGGCTGGATGTGGGGCCTGCAACACCAGCTAAGCTGGAAGCCCGTTTTAGTGGCGCTGATCCTGATGTCTTGCGGCAATTGGCGGAGCAAGCCAAAGCCATTCTGGCAGCAGATGCGGGCACCCGTAATTTACGGGATGACTGGAGCAACAGAGTGAAAGTGATCCGGCCACAGTTTAACGAAGCTGTAGCGCGTAGAGTGGGTATCAGCAAGCAGGATATTGACGATGTGCTGCTGACTCATGTCAATGGCCGCACTGTGGGCATTTACCGGGATGGTACTCATTTGTTACCTATTATCACCAGAGCGCCGGACTCAGAGCGACAAAGTGTCGATGCGCTGGCTGACTTGCAGGTGTATAGCCCTAAACTGAACCGCTATATCCCGATCAGCCAGGTGGTCAGCAGCTTTGATCTGGAATGGGAAGATCCACAAATTAAACGCCGTGACCGTAAACGGACCCTGACTGTGATGGCCGATCATAATATTCTCAGTGACGACACAGCTGCTGCTTTGCTCAACAGAGTGCGACCAGAAATCGAAGCTATTGTGTTGCCACCTGGTTACAGTCTGGAGTGGGGCGGTGAGCTGGAAGCCCAAACCAAGGCGCAAAAGGCCCTGTTCAGCTCTTTGCCATTGGGCTATCTGGTGATGTTTGTGATCACCGTCTTGCTGTTTGGCTCTATGCGGGATTCGCTGGTGATTTGGGCTTGCGTGCCTATGGCACTGATTGGCGTCACACTGGGCTTGCTGGTGGTGAATGTACCTTTTGGCTTTTTAGCCTTGCTGGGGTTTTTAAGTTTGTCTGGCATGCTGGTGAAAAACGGCATAGTGCTGGTGGATCAAATCAAGCTGGAACTCAGCCAGGGGGTGGCACCTTATCAGGCCGTCTACGACAGTGCTGTCAGTCGGGTTCGTCCTGTGTCTATGGGCGCTATTACCACCATTCTGGGCATGGTACCTCTGGTCACGGATGACTTCTTCGCCAGTATGGCCGTGGTTGTTATGTTTGGCTTAGGTTTTGGCACTATCCTGACCTTATTGTTTTTACCTTTGATGTATTGTTCTATTTATCGGATCCCATCAAAAATCCAGCCCTGAACCTCAGAACAGCTGGCATTGTTTATACTGAACAATGCCAGTTGAGCCTGATTTTATCGCCCAGGCCACTTTATCTGGGCGCAGGTCTGGCATGTGTTGGCGGTTAATGGTAAAAACTGGGTCCATATAATTGAAAGCCGCTATATGGATCTCCTGCTTATGAAAAAACTCGCCCTTAGTCTGGCGTGCAGCTTTGTCTTCTCTGTTACTGCTGCCGACCATTTACCGCCTTTGCCTGACTGGCAAGGTGCCAGTTTAAGTTTGATTAAACCCAGCCAGCATCCCTGGGTGACTCCGGCTGAAGTTTCTGATCTGTCCGAAACACCCGACTACGAAACTACCATCAAATATCTGGAACGTCTGGCAGCAAGCACCTCATTAGTAAAGCTGGAAGTGATAGGCCAAAGCCCACAGGGCCGGGCTATTTATCTGGTTAAAGCAGGCACAGATCCGGATATGATAGGCCGGGACGATAAACCGCTGTTATTGGCGCAATCTGGTATTCACAGCGGAGAAATTGACGGCAAAGACGCAGGTTTAATGTTGCTGCGTGACATAGTGCATGGCGACAAAGCCGATTTATTAAAAGAAGTAAACCTGCTGTTTATCCCGATTTTTTCTGTGGATGGTCATGAGCGTAGCGGTAAATACAACCGCATGAATCAACGTGGGCCAGAAACCCAAGGCTGGCGGACCACAGCCCAAAACTTAAATTTAAACCGTGATTATACGAAAGCTGAAGCCCCTGAGATGCAGGCGCTGCTGAAGTTACTGAATCGTTATCAGCCGGATTTATATCTGGACTTGCATGTTACAGACGGTGAAGACTACCAGTACGATATCACTTATGGTTTTAACGAACCTTTTGCGGCCACCAGCCCTAATGCAGCCAGCTGGCTTGCCAGCAGTTTCCGTCCTGCTATGGATCAGGCTTTGAGCGAAGCCGGTCATATTCCCGGCCCTCTGGTGTTTGCCTACGACAGTACAGACTTCAGCAAAGGTATAACTGGCGCAACCTCCAGCCCACGTTTTTCTAATGGTTATGGGGATGTGCGGCATATTCCGACAGTACTGGTGGAGAACCACAGCTTAAAACCTTATAAACAACGGGTGTTAGGCACTTATGTGCTGCTGGAACAGAGTTTGAAACTGCTGCAGCAACAAGGAGCTGTGCTGAAACTGGCGAAAAAAGCCGATGAAAATGCCCGGCCTCAGCGCCAGGTATTGGCGTGGAAAGCCAGTGAAACACCAGACTTTATCAGTTTCAAGGGTGTGGAAGCTGTGCAGAAAAAAGATGCTGTTACAGGTGTGACTTATCAAACCTGGACGGGCAAGCCAGTGCTGTTTGACCAGTTGCCTGTGTACTGGGAAAAAGAAGTTGCGGCAGAAATTGATGTACCCAAAGCCTACTGGATCCCACCAGAGCAGCAAGAAGTGATCGCCAAACTGGCCTTGCATGGCGTGCAGTTTACCAGCTTAAAATCGCCAAAAACGGTGCAGTTGCAGCAGTTAACCGCTGTTTCGCATCAATTTGCCGATAAACCTTTTGAGGGTCGTTTTGGCGTTACCGCTGAATTTAGCCGTAACTGGCAAAAAATCCGTTTACCTGCAGGTTCAGTCCGTGTCAGCACAGACCAGCCTTTAGGTGCTTTGGCTGTGGCATTACTGGAGCCCACAGCACCGGATTCGTTATTCAGCTGGGGTTATATGCCTGGCATGTTTGAGCGGACAGAGTACTTTGAAACCTACGCTATAGTGCCCTTGATTGAAACTGCATTGAAGCAGGATAAAAAGCTTAAAGCTGAATTTGAAGAGGCGCTAAAGCAAGATAAAAAGCTGGCCGCAGACTCCAAAGCCAAGCTGCAATGGCTGTATCAGCGCATGCCATACTACGATCAAAACTACCTGAAATACCCAATATTGATTGAATAACTGACCAGAGGGCAGAGTATTGACTCTGCCCTCTGGTTTTCCAGCAGAAAAATTACTATGCCTTCCATGATCAACTCTTTGATTATCATCTTTATCGCCAAACACCCGCAGAACTGTTAGTTAACTTCCATATAACACTAAATAAGAAGCCCCCAGCGGCGGTACATAAATTTTTCGGCCTGCTGTGTTAAATCTAATCAGAGGCATTGCCAAAATCAAAACAAAGTACTAACTTGGAACAGGAACAAAAAAGCTTGTCAGGTGCTGAGAACTTAGAATATGTGCCGAAGAACTGAACGTATCAGCATAGGACCTGATTTCGATTATCATGCTTTTACCTTTTGTGGCTCTATCAGTTGTGAGGTGCTAGAAATTGATTGGAAAAGTTAGCAAAAATTTAATTTGGACTTTTGTTTCTGTATTGGTTACTGGTTTTTTTGTAGGTGCGTATAAAATCTTTACGGAAGAAGCATATTTAGAGTTTTTATCATGGGTTTTTTTTTCCATCGTATTCATGGTGCTATTATTTTCAGTTTCTTCTATATTTTTTCTAGTTAAATTTCGTGGTTTTATTTCTATTTTTCTCTCAATTATTAGCTTATGGTTTTTGTATTTGTCTGTTAGTTATGCTTCAGAAGTGTTTCATATTCATGTGATGAATGATGGAGATCCAAAAGTTGTAATTGTCCTTCCTAGGGATTCTTTTGGGTTAAATAAATTACCTCAATTGAATGGTCTCGCTTTGAGCTTAGATGCAAATATTTACTATGGTGATGTGCTAGTCGATTTGGTGGTTATATATTCTGATTACGCTGGGGAATTTAGTAATACATTAGTTTTTGATGTGTTGAAGAGCAAAAGTAACATTATAGGATATGTAGAGGTTAATAAAGAATCGAACGCAATTAAAAGTACCATTAATTTAAAATCTAAATCGGCTGGAGTAGGTGATTTTTTTTCTACCGAAATAGGACCGGACTCTTTCAGAAGGGTTTACGAAAATGACAAAGCCAGTGTTTCGCTCGAAATGAATTATGTAAGAATTCCACATTCTTTTGGTGTTGTATCGCAATTTAATTTTGGAAGCGCGTCGAAAACTAGCCGGTTGAGACAAGAAGAAGTGATCTCTAAAGAGATTCCATATGATAAAAGTTTAGTAAATCAATCAATCGATGTTTCCATATATAGTTTACTGAGTAGATATTCGGAAATGACAGGGGGGGAATACTCATTATGTGATTCATTAGATGCCTTTGAGGATAAATATTCGGCTCACGATATAATTTCTTATCGTACTGTCGATAAGTTTTTCAATGTTTATTCATGTTATCCTAAGATTTCTTCACGCTTACAAGAAAAAATAGATTCAATCCAGGTTAGTGATGACGTGTTTGATAGTTCGATTCTGCCTTACTTGATAGCAGTAAAAGGAGTAAATTCGAAACACTTCAAATTGGAAAAAGACAGAGCTAGTAAATTTGATGATTACTATAAAAATCTCAATGTATGTGAGTCAATTTCTATCTTCTCAATTAAAAAGTTAAAATGTGTTATAAGTTTGCACGATACTTTGGGGTTAAATGATAAGGAGAGCGTGTTTTTTAAAAGTTATTATAATGATCTTGTTGATGATTCCACTTTTGATTTTAATATTCATCTAGAGCATATGCTGAATGATGCAAATCGTACGGAAAATTATTTTAATCTAGAAGAGGCGTTTTATCGCGAAACTATTGAAAGCGTTTCATTTGTTATGGGTTCTCTCAATAGATATTTTAATCTGAAAGGCAAATGTGACGATACTCTTTTGCTAAGCGTGCTTTTAAATCCAAATTTAAAAAAATTGAAGGGGAATTCTGATATTAAAGATGATTTAGCCCGTGATGTAAGGGCGATTGTTTCTAAATCTACTGGTTGTGATATTGACTCGATAAATTTTTATAGATTTTTGACTGGGAATGAAATTCAGTCTGATCTGAGTGCGAAATATAAATTTATTATTGAATACGCGTCGAGTAAAGGTAAAATTAAAAATATGCGTTCATTCGTCGATGCTATAATAATGTCCAATTATCTTTCTGTTGGATATTTGCCTAAAAATAATTATTATAATTCAATGTTAGCTATCTCGTCAGCTGACTATTCAGATATTAATTTGATAAGATTTGGCATTAAGCGGTTTTTAGATGATTTAACATTTGGTCGTTCTATTTTTGAATCAAAAGCGTCTTTGATCGATAGCTATTCAGATTCGGAGGTGATTAGTTTAATTGAAGATCCGCAGCTTTTGAAGTCTATAATTGAGGGGGCCGTTCCAGATGATCTTGAAAAATTACTTATAGAAACTTTCAGCATGAAAAATATCATAATCGGGGATGATATAGATTATTTAAATAACTCTATTTTTTATTTAGATGGCAAAAAGTTTTTTAAGCACTCATTAAAGAATGACAAGTATAGGGAGTTTATGCTTTTTTTTCTGCTTGGACGTAAGAGTCATAGCTCTTTCATGGATGACAAGGCTCATCATAGGGCTTTAGATATGTTGTCTGCTGGCGATGATCATGAAATCAAATCTCCTGAATTAATGCACTATAATATTTACATGGCAATTAAAGAAAATGAGTACTCTTCAGCAATTGATATGATAAGAGAGCTAATTAATTTTGATGGCTCGAAGAGTGAATTCTATAACTATATAATCAGCTTGTTAGCAAGGGATGATTTTACTATATGCGGAAGAAGAGTAGTTGACGTTTCTTTGTATTTAGAAAATTTGTTTAATTTTAATCCAAACCAGCATTACTGGGATTTGGCAGTTGACGCTGAGAATAGATTTTCTAAAAGCGGAAAAAGCGATTATTCTTTACAGAGCCATACTGATCATAGTTATGGTTCCTTTCATTATCGATTAGTGTATTATTTTTTATTAAATAGTGATCAGGTAGAGGAAGAAAGTGATATGTTTTTTTATGATGCTTTGCAAGGTTGTTACAGTAATTAACATAGCTTGGTTATTAAGTGTTGAAGAAGTTACTTTTATTGTTTGTAGTATAATGGGTTGAGTGTACGTGTTTTTTTGCGAAACTCACAATGATTATGACCAATTTTATATTAATTCTGACTTGTGTTTCAGTGTTGCTCAAAAGAGCATATCATATATTTTTTGGGCTGAAAAATAATATTCAAAAAAATCTCTTGGTAAGAAGGATTATTTTTAGACTAAGTTTTATTTCGGATAATATGTTTTAATTTATTATATTCCCTCTTAGTGAATTTATTGATGCACGCTAACTGATCTTGGTTTGTCTCCTCAAGGATACTTTCCGAAGCCAATCGATTTCATATTTTCCCCCTCAAATCCTCATCTCAGCGTTGCCAAAAAGTGGATAACATACTACCTTGGAACGGGACAAAAAATATGGCCGTGGGTGCATAGACTCGAAGGTATGTGCTGTACTTCTTAAAGTATTTGCGTAGGAGCGGATTTTGAAATGCCGTCTCTTATCTTGTTAAGGCCAAATACAATGATGCACGTTAATAGTCATTAACGTGCGCGGGAAAAATAGTGATTATTCGGAGTTCTATTTTCGGGTTTAGGCTAAATCTCAAGTTGCTGTAAAGCCAAAGAAAAAGAGAAGCATACTCTGAAGGGTATTGATATTCACCCACACAAGTTACAACTATTGCAATAAGCTGACTTGGTTATCTTCTGAAGATCAATCCGGGTTAGTTCTCCACAAGGTTTTGCATTTTTACAACTGAGTGGCTAATCAAAACCAGCCAAACAACAGGCCTCGCTGTCCCTCAAACCTCAGCTGATTCAGACCGTATCACTTGCTTATCCTGCCTGCTAAATACGATGCCACTTAAACACAATAGGGTGATAAAGAGCAGGGCATTGGCTGGGGCCTGTAAATTAAAATCCACCAGGTTATGGATCAGCATATGAAGGATGGCAACAGCACAACCGAAGGCTATGCCTCTGCTGAGTTTGTTGTGTTTGATTCTCATGGTTTGAAGGTTCAGCCAGAGCAGCCAAAACAGCCATACCCCAAGTAACAGGGTGACAGGCACACCTAATTCAATGGCAAACTGCAGGTATTCATTATGAGCATGGTCATAAAACCAATGGTAGTGGTTCGGCTGATAAGCCGGAAATACAGTGTAAAAGCTGCCGCCGCCATGCCCAAACCAGGGCGCGTCTGCAATGATAGGCAGACTATCCTTCACCACGTCATCACGGGTTTCTGAAGCAAAGGAGGTTTCTTCGTAACGCTGCTGCAGCTTCTCAAGGCCAAATAAAGAACCTATGGCAATCAAGTCAACTACAAAAAGACTGATCAGCAGTGGCTTGAGCAGTACAGGTTTATGTTTGTAAAACCAAATGGCGTAAAAAGAGACCAGCACTAATGCGGTGAAAAAAGCCGCATTTCCCATACGGGAGCGGCTTAGCACCAGCCCAATCATCATAATGATCAGTGCCAGACGCAGTAAAATTTTGCTGCTGAGTAAAGACCCCAGCACAGTACGGCTTACTTTTCGCCAGTTCCACTTCATAGCTCGACTGGATAACTCGGCCATCAGCAACCCAACACCCAATGCCAGTGTCATGGCCATATAGTTAGCAAAATGATTCTGGTACACAAAAGAGCCTCTGGCTCTGTTGCCCTCTGCCACTGCAAAAATGGGCGAGAGTTCAACCCCCTGTAAATTCAGCATGGCACCATAAGAGGCCTGAAATACACCGCTGGCAATGACGGTATAACACAGCAGTTTGAGTGCGCTGTCGCTACGAAAATAACTGGTGATAAGCCAGGCAAAGAGCCCATAAAACAAGGTTTTAAACCAGAGTATTTCAGTTTGATTGGGATCCACAGTAGTTAGCCATGCAGATGGAGACCAAAGTTGTGCCGTTAAGACCCCTAATACAAGCACAAAAGGCAGCAGGCTCAGCTGTTGCCAGCGCCCGGTAAACCAGGGGCTGCGGCCTGTGCAGACTGAAACCAGGTGCAGGCTGAAAATCAGTGCGATTAAAAGTTCAAGCAGTGTCCAGGCCCATGGCCTGTTGCTGGCTAAGGGGATAGGCGACCAGACTAAGGTAAAGCAACACAATAAGCGGATGCTAGTGGCCACTCGCTCTGGTGTTAGTCTGGAGTGAGTGGGTTGATGCGCTCTCTGTAAATAACGCTCAGTGAGCAAAGCTGTAGTTTCATGTAATACAGTGGTCGTCATCAGAGATCGTTTTCCCTTTGCAAAGTGGCCTTGCCTGCCCGGAAGGATCCGAAATAGCCTGACGCAACGCCAAAAATACAAAGGGCCCAAAGGCCCTTATCAACAGAGCGGGTGAGTTCAGAAGCTCAGATCAGTTTATGGACACAGTACCTCCACCACCGCCGGAACCACCACCAAAGCCAGTGCCACCAGGTGCTGGTGCTCCCGGACCTGCAACAGTGCCAGTGCCGCCACCCGAAGCTGTAGCTTGCGCTATCAGACTCTGATCCACACCTGCTGATGCTGCCGCAACTGCGGTGATGCTATCAGCAGACATACCAGCGGCCGTTGCTGCAGCCAGCACAGCACTGACTGCGTCGTTACACAAACTCAGGCTTAGATTCAGATCCGGATCGCCAGGCCGCACCACACACAATATTGCCGCTGCTTCCAGCGCTGTTTGCAAAATAGCTTCTTTACTTGCCTGATCCGGAGCAGCTTCAATCAAGGCCTGAGTTTCAGCTTTGATATCAGCTAAAGTACGGCTTTCTGCTTGCACAGAGGTCATATTTTGGCTTTGATACTGAGCAATCTTTGCCTGATTCAGAGTAACAAGGGCTTCAACAGCGGCAGCATCCTGTGCCATGGCCGGAACTGAACTAAACACTGCGGCTGCAAACCAAATTGCAGCGAAAGTTATGACTTTTTTCATTTTTTGTATCCTTGTTAATGGCTATTCAGACAAGCGCAGCGAACTCAGGTTAATGAGTTCTGTTGCCAGTCCGGATTTTTCCAGCTGTATGTTGACCTTCTGTGGTGCAAGCACCCAACTGCCCTGAACCGCGTTGACTCCCGAAGTAAAACAACTATCCATCATTTGCTCAGATTCAATATGCGGAGCCAGCACCTGAATGCCTATGCCGTGACAGATCTGGCACAAGGTCTGTATAAAGAACTTATTTTCCGGATCGTTCAGTGCGCTGGCATACGCTGCGTCAATCTTTACATAGTCCAGATCCAGGCCCTGCAGGTATTTGAAGCTGGTCATGCAGGCGCCAAAACCTTCTATACACACTTTGCACTGGTTACTTTTAATGATGTTCATCAAGGCTTTAGTTTCGTCAGGTGCTTTTAAAACCGAGTACTCAGATACTTCGAATACCAGGCTGACTTTTCCATTGAGTTGTTTCAGCTGTTTTTCCAGCCAGAGTGAAAATAATGCTGAGGCTACGGCACCCTGTGACAGGTTGATGGCATAGGTTCTGCCGGGTTTGTCCTGTATTTGGTTCAGGATATAGCTGATCACCTGCTGATCCAGTTGTACTGACAATCCCTGTTGTTCAGCCATGGCGTAGGTTTCTGTGGTCGACAGCTGCGAATGCTGAAAATAAAACCGGACAAAGGTTTCAATATATTCAACCGATTGATCGGCCTTCACCACAGGTTGTGCCCATAACTCAAAATTCTGGTTTTGGATCAGAGCGGTGATTACTGAATGCCAGGCCATTCGGCCTTCAGGTTTCAGTTGCATCTTGTGGTCTGTCACCCATAAAGGCAGATCGGGTTGTTGAATACGTTGAATAATGGCGCTGTCCAGCGTCGACAGGCAATGATGCAGTGTATTTTCTGGTTCAACTGTCATCAGAGCGACTGAGGCAAAGCCTTGTGGAAAAAATAGGCTATCCATAGATTTGAGTTTAGAACTGAGCTGCTGCAGTTGTATTTCCAGAGAACCAGCGCTGCTTTGACTTAACAGAATAAAATCACTGCCCCCCAGCCGGAACAATTGGCTGTTGGCCGAATGCTCCAGTGCTTGTTTTAACTCTTTGACGGCCAATAAAATATACTGATCTGCAGCTTGAAAACCCTGACTCTGATGCACCTCTGTTAGCGAATGCAGGCTCATCATGGCCATATGCAGATGCAGATCATGGGTTTTTTGCTCGTTTTGCTCTGCTGCAAAACGTTGCTCCAGCAGTCTTCTGTTGCCAAGGCCTGTCAGCAGATCGGTAAATACTTTTACTTTCAGATCGTCTGCCTGCTGGCTAAGAGACAGAAAAACCCGCTGAATATTAGCCACCATGGCGTTCATGGCCAAAACCACAGAGCGCAGATCAGTGGTAAAAGGCAGCTTATCCTGTTGTAAAAAGTTCTTTTTACTGACTTCGCGAGCCTGGCGTTCTATGAGCCGTAAAGGGGCGAGCACCAGAAAAACGATCCACTGGATCACCAGCACACTGAAAAAAGCAATCAGGGCGATACTGTAAAAACTTTGCCTGGCTTGATGCCACAAGGTTTTGTAGGCAATACCAGGGTTGGATTGTATCGACAAGACGCCAGCGGGCAGCCAGCCATTATTCACTTCAGAGCTTTGCAGTGGTGGCTTCAGTGGAAATAACGCAACAAACCATTGAGGGACTTCGTCATACTCAATGGCAGTCTGTCGTTTAATTTTGACCTGGTTCTGGCTGGTTCTAAACTCGATATCTGCATAATAACCTGAATCAAAAATAGCATTCACCATGGTTTGGGCTATCACTAAATCCGGGTCGTCCATATAAGCCGACATCGACAAACCCAGACTGGTCGCCGCATCCTGGGCATGAGATTTCATCTGGGTATTCAGGTACTGTTGAGTACTTTGTACCGAAATATATAAACTGACTAAAAAGGTAAATACCGCCACCAACACAATCAACAAGTGCAGTTGCGCTTTTAGCGAGATACCGGGGAGCTTCCCCCTCAACTTATGAGCCATTACAGTTACATTCCCTTTTCTATCCGGTTCAGCAATTCCTGCCAGTTTGAGCCACCTGTTTTGCCTTCAATCTTACGCCCCAATCCATGCGCTTTTGCCAGCCATAAGCCTTCGGCGTTAAAACCGTAAACAGGTTTGAGATCGGGTCTTCGGGTGGCCGGCAGGACTTTTTTCACAATATTGTCCAGAACCAGTGGCACGGACTGGTCAGTCTCCATGTAAATCAGCACCATATGAGGCTCATTCACTGACAAAGCCCTGACATACATGATCCGCAGTTTTGCATCAGGTACGCCCATGGCCCGCAGGGATACATATTTAGCTATGGCAAAATCTTCACAATCTCCGGCTGCAGTAGCCAAAGTTTCCAGTGGTGTTGCCCAATAATCGGCCTGACCCCAATGCTCCGGATCGGATTTAAAACGGATCTGGTTATTAAAAAAGCTGTTGACCTTATTAAGCCGGACCAGGTCAGATTCTGACTGACCCTTCTCAAGCAAATCACGCCATCTTTCTACTCTGGCCAGCGCCGCCTCACCATAGGTGCTGCGAATAGTGTCCAGTATCTGTGGCTCAAACAGCTGCAGCGCATAACTGGTTTGGCCGGATAAAGAGACGGAAAAAGACAGCAGTGCTACCACAACATACTTCAGTAGCATAAAGCTCCTCTTCTGCGCGGATAAGCCGGGGGCTGACTGATGATGGGTAAGGTACAGGATCTGTTGCAATAGTTTAGAGCGCTACCGCACCAAAGGAGCTGGTTGATCTGAGTTAAGCTAAAGGCAAGCCAAAGTTTTTTATCATTTTTATCAAATAAAGCTTATGGGGTGTCTTATTTTCTCTGATCGAACAGGGAGTATAAGCCGCTGCGTGCTGTTGTTTATTCAGAACAGCTTGTGTCTCTGCTGATCGGTTGAGCGAACGCCAGGCCTTTTATTCCAACATTAATCAGCACACCAGAGAGGGAACTTGTTATGCAATCACCTGAATTTCGTAAAGTAACCAGAGCTGTGATCCCTGTTGCAGGCTTAGGCACCCGTATGTTGCCAGCCACCAAAGCCATTCCGAAAGAAATGCTGCCCGTTGTTGATAAGCCACTGATCCAGCATGTGATTGAAGAAGCTGCTGCTGCAGGTATTACTGAAATAATACTGGTGACTCATAGCAGTAAGAACTCGATCGAAAACCATTTTGATACCAGCTTTGAATTAGAAACCCAGTTAGAGAAAAGAGTAAAACGCTCCTTGCTGGACGAAGTGCGTTCTATTAATCCCAAACATGTCACAGTGATTTCCGTGCGTCAGCCTATGGCTTTGGGTCTTGGCCATGCCATTTTGTGTGCTGCCCCTGTGATTGGAAACGAACCTTTTGCGGTATTGCTGCCTGATGTGCTGATCAGCAAGTATGAAAGTAATTTAAAACAAGAAAATCTCAAAACCATGCTTGACCGTTATCAGCTGACCGGCACCAGCCAGGTGATGGTCGAAGAAGTTCCGGCCTTAGCGGTCAGCTCCTACGGAGTGGTTGACTTAAATGGTGAACCTATAGCGGCAGGGCAGTCTGTGCGGCTGCACGCCATGGTAGAAAAGCCGGCTGTAGATGAAGCGCCATCTACTATGGCGATCACCGGACGTTATGTGTTGTCTCCTGCGGTTATGGATATTCTGAGGTTTACCCAGCCAGGCGCTGGTGGTGAAATTCAGCTGACGGATGCTCTGGCTTTGTTGCTGAAAGATCAAAGCATGGAAGCTTATCGTATTGTTGGCCGCAGTCATGACTGCGGCAGCAAATTGGGTTATCTGGAAGCCATCATCACTTACGCACTGAAAGATCCTGCTTTAGGAGCAGACTTTGGTGCCTACCTGCAACGATTATTAAGCACAAATAAATTAAGTCTGATTGCCTGAAAAGGCTGTGTTGTCTGTCATGTAGTGGGGCGGACACTGTGCTTCATTGTGTTTAACGACCAGCTTTTTGCATTACGTCAAAGTCAAAGGATCCACAAATGAAGTTAAGTATTTTTGGTACAGGTTATGTAGGGTTAGTGACGGGCGCTTGCCTGGCTGACGTGGGTCACGATGTGATTTGTGTCGACATCAATCAGAGCAAAATTGACAGCCTGAAACAGGGTGGCATTCCTATTTATGAGCCAGGCCTGGAAAACGTCGTAAAAACGAATGTCACACAAGGCAATTTAAGATTTACCACCAGCGCTGAAGAAGCGGTGCAGCACGCAGAAGTTATTTTTATTGCTGTAGGAACACCACCAGACGAAGACGGCTCTGCTGATCTGCAGTATGTGATGGCCGTTGGCAAGACCATAGGGCAGTTGATGACCAACTATAAAGTGGTGGTCAATAAAAGCACTGTGCCTGTAGGAACAGCGGACAAAGTAACAGCTGTGATCCAGCAGGCGCTGCTGGAGAGGGATTGTGCCGCTGAGTTTGATGTTGTATCCAACCCCGAGTTTTTAAAAGAAGGTGCAGCTGTGGCTGACTTTATGCGGCCAGACCGCATTGTGATAGGCACAAGTTCCGACTTTGCGGAAGGCATTATGCGTGAGGTTTATGCGCCTTTTAACCGCAATCACGAAAAAATAATAGTGATGGATGTACGCAGCAGTGAATTAAGCAAATATGCAGCGAACTGTATGCTGGCCACCAAAATCAGTTTTATGAATGAGATGGCAAATATTGCAGAGCGGGTAGGGGCGGACATTGAAAACGTGCGTAAGGGCATAGGCTCAGACCCCCGCATTGGTTACCACTTTATTTACGCCGGTTGTGGTTACGGCGGCAGTTGTTTCCCAAAAGACGTGCAGGCGCTGGCGCAAACCGCGAAACAATATGGCTACGAGCCTGGCATCCTGGATGCGGTTGAAGCTGTGAATGACAGGCAAAAACAAAAGCTGTTTGAACTGATCTGCACGCACTACGGCGTGGACACAGCTAAAGCTGGGGTAAAAGACAGTCTGAAAGGAAAAGTTTTTGCTGTATGGGGCCTGGCCTTTAAGCCCAATACAGATGACATGCGCGAAGCGCCAAGCCGGGTGCTAATAGAACAGCTTTGGGCAGCAGGTGCCACAGTTCAGGCTTATGATCCTGAAGCTATGGAAGAAACTCAGCGTATTTACGGCAGTACCGACAAACTGGCTTTAACCGGCACCAAAGAGTCTGCGTTAAAAGGTGCGGATGCGCTGGTGATCTGCACTGAATGGAAGTCGTTTAAAACACTGAATGCAGACATCTTAGCCAGCAATATGAAAGAGATGCTGGTGTTTGATGGGCGTAACCTGTTTGACGTTGCAAGAATGCGCGACCAGGGAGTGAAGTACTACTCCATTGGCAGACCCGCTTTATGCTGATCTCGGTATCTATGTGCACGTACAAAAGGCAGCATTTGCAACACACCTTAGACAGCATTGCTCTTTTGGTGATCCCCGAGGGGGTGAGTGTCGAAGTTCTGGTGGTGGATAACGATGAACTGCAGAGTGCGAAAGCCATCATTGATACAGTACGGCGGGATTTCCCACATCCACTGAACTATTACTCAGAGCCGGTAAAAAATATTGCAGCCGCCAGAAATAAGCTGCTGGAAGAAGCCCGTGGAGACTGGATAGCTTCTATTGACGATGATGAAGTGGCTGATCCCTTATGGCTGGCCGCTTTGACAGCGACTGCTGACCACTACAGTGCAGATGTTGTCTTTGGCCAGGTCATTCCTGATTTTCCGGACAATACGCCAGCCTGGATTAAAGAAGGCAATTATTTCTCAAGAAGAACCCATAAAACCGGCACTGAAGTAAGCAGCGGCGGCAGCGGCTGTACCCTGATCAACAGATTGTTTTTAGAAAGACATCAGCTGAAATTTGATCTCGCTTACGGTACAACAGGCGGTGAAGATGTTCAGCTGTTTTACAGAATGTTTCGCTTAGGCGCCAAACTGGTGTATTGCAAAGAAGCCATAGTGCATGAGTCTGTGGAAAGGAACAGGCTGACGTCAAGCTATCTGAAAAAACGTGCACTCAGAATAGGCCAGACCTATGCGCGCTACCGCTTAGAACAAGCCACGGCCCGGCAAAAGTTTCTGTTTACGGCTAAAAATGTGCTCTTGCTGTGCGGCATATCCATCGTCAGCTTGTTTTCCTACCCTTTGAATAAACAGTTGTATCTGAAGTCTTATCTGAAAGCCCTGGATAAATATGGAAAAGTTACCTCTGTATTGAATGGGAAAAAAGTGGAACTTTATAAATGAGTATCTTTTTAGAACGATACTCTTTGTTGCTTATCCTGCTGTTTTGTATGGGCTTAATGGAGCCGCAACTGGCGGCGAAAATTAGCCTGGTCGACACTGATTTAGATGTGCAAATAGCTGAAATATCAAGCGGAAGTATTTTAAAGCAAGTGTTGTGGGGCGGATTGTTCTTATTTTTTTTGGCTAAACATTGCCTGAATACCAGATTAATTTCTGAAGGACAAAGATTCCAGCTGGCCTTGTTGCTGCTTTTAGTGATTTGTTTAGTCTTTTTCATCAGTGCCTTATGGTCCAGCTATCCGGCTGTGTCCATAAAACGAACCATCTTTCAACTGATATTTGTTTTTACTGTGATGTCCGCCACCCTGTATAGCTATCAACATGGCTTGATCGGTAGAAACATTAAGTATGCAGCCTATAGTGCATTTTTTATGCTGGCAGTTACTGTTGTTTTAGGTACAGCCTTTCATCCAAGTGGCGACATGGTTGGATACGCAAAAGGTAAAAATGCCTTGGGTATGAACATGTTATGCCTGGTCTTGATGCTGACTTTGTTCTATAAAAGCGTGAATGAAAAGGTAAAAAATGCAAGTTATCTGATAGCTATAGCTTTGGTGGTCTTGCTGCTGTCGCAGAGCAAAACATCGATGTTTATCTTGTTATTGTTTGCTCTGTTAACCCTGCTGCCTTCCTTCAGTCTACGACTGGTGATGGCGTCTTTGTTTGTTTTATTTGTAACGCTCTTTATCATTTTTCCAAGTTATATGCATTATTTTGGCTCTATGGATACGTTGCTTGGCGTTGTCAGCGATGAGACCTTAACAGGGCGAGGCTTTATCTGGAATACATTGTATTACGACCTGCATTACTTCGATAAATTTGGTTTGGGTTATGGCTACGGCTCTTACTTCGGTGTGCCTGAGTTGCCTTATTTTTTTGATAACCGCTTTAGTTTTCTCAGATTCATCAGTAGTACACACAACGGATACTTAGATATGTTGCTTCATGTGGGGACAGTGCTTTCTCTGTGTGTGATGTGTGTGTTTTTTAAATTAGCGAATTATATAAAAGACAAATATTTCTTTGCTGCGTTAATTCTGCCTGTTGTTCATAACTTTACTGAAAGCTCAGTCGTCAAAGATGACTCAATGGTATGGTTTTTTATGATTTTTATCATATCGTACAGCTGCATAAAGGGAGATTTTAATGCAAAGAATCGGTTGGCTGGATAGTAGTCGAGGCCTGGCAATATTAATGATTATTCTGATCCATTATGTCGGAGCGCTTGAAACCCGCGATTTTATTTCTGAAGCCATGATGCTCGGCATTAAGTCTGTTTTAAGAGTGGCAACGCCGTTTTTTATACTGATATTTGGCTTTACATTTTTTACGTTCTTCTCCAGAAAAGTTGAACATATAACGGATGTAGTTTCCTTATACAAAAAATTAGCGATAAAGATACTTTATATATTTCTGGCCAGGGAGTTTATTGTATTGATCAGCTCCTTCAGATATGAAAGGGCCTCTGAGCATCTGATCGATATTTTGCTGTACAGAGAGACCTCAGGATCCGGCGAAATTCTGACGTTTTATATGTTTGCACTTATGGTGTCTCCGCTGGTGCTTTACCTGGTGAAATCCATCAATCCGCTATGGCTTTTATGTATTTCTATAGGGGTGTACAGCTTTGGATATGGCATTGGCAGTCATTTTGAACACTTGCGTGAAGCTACGTTTTTCAGATTGTTTTTTTATGATGTTTATCCGTTTTTCCCGTTTTACGGCCTGGTGTTATTAGGCTTCTTTTTCTCCAGAATGTATTCGTTTTGGTCTGTTGACCGGCAGCGGGTTTTATTCTTTTTAAGCATCAGTATGTTTTCTATACTCTGTTCATTTTTGATTCTGATGCAGACATCCGGTGATGTGTTAAGGGAGTTGGCGAATGCGGAATTAAAATCTCCTCCCGCTGCGTCATACATGTTGTTGTATATTGGTGTTGTGATCATTATTGTTTCAACAAACGCTTATCTCACTAAACGAAATTACGTTCCGGTCTGGATTGAAAATGTATTAAATACAATAGGCAGGAATAGTCTGCTTGCTTACACGCTGCACTACACACTATTTCTTTCATCATTTATTATTCAGTTTGCCTTT
Organism: Rheinheimera sp. A13L; assembly: GCF_000217935.1. Classification (GTDB taxonomy): domain Bacteria; phylum Pseudomonadota; class Gammaproteobacteria; order Enterobacterales; family Alteromonadaceae; genus Pararheinheimera. The sequence continues at coordinate 53,599 of NZ_AFHI01000012.1, read as the reverse complement.
GGGCATACCAATAAAACTCTGGAAATAACAGCATTTATCATCATGATGCTGTGTCTCTATTCGCTTCTCGTATTTGCAGAGCGCCCAAGCTCAAGGAATAAATAACATGAAGGTTGCAATCATTCACGATTGGCTTGTGGTCAATGGCGGGGCAGAGAAGGTTCTTCAGGAGATTATCACTTTATACCCTGGAGCAGACCTCTATACATTGGTTAATTTTCTGCCTGAAAAAGATACTCAATGGTTAAATGGCTGCACTATCCATACGTCTTTTATACAGACTTTACCCTTTGCCCGAAAACAATACCGGCTGTATTTTCCGCTATTCCCCATAGCGATAGAACAATTTGATATGTCCGGTTATGACCTGGTGATCTCTTCCAGTCATGCTGTGGCTAAAGGGGTGATCACAGGACCAAAGCAAACTCATATTTGTTATTGCCATTCGCCAGCCCGTTATGCCTGGGATCTGCAGCACGAGTATTTACGGGAAGCTAAGCTGCACTCTGGCCTGAAATCTGTTTTGGCACGCTACTTTTTGCATAAATTCAGAATTTGGGATACCCGAACTTCAAACGGTGTCGACCTCTTTATCAGCAACTCAAACTTTATAAAAGCCAGAATAAGAAAATGCTATGGCCGATTATCCGAGACCTTGTATCCGCCTGTGGATACCAGCCGCTTTGGATTAAACGAGAATAAAGACGACTATTATCTGGCGGCCTCCAGACTGGTTCCCTACAAAAGAATTGATTTGATTGTATCGAGTTTTCAACAGCTTAAAGACAAAAAATTAATAGTAGTAGGGGATGGCCCTGAGATGAAAAAAATTGCGGCTTTGGCCAGTGGTTATCCAAACATTTCAATACTGGGCTATCAGGACGATAAAAGTCTTTTGTCTTATATATCCAAGGCCAAAGCCTTTATTTTTGCCGCTGAAGAAGATTTTGGCATTATGCCCGTCGAAGCTCAGGCCACCGGCACTCCGGTGCTGGCTTATGGCAAAGGAGGCAGTCTGGAAACTGTGGTGGATGGCGTAACAGGGTTATTTTTCAGCGAGCAGTCGACAGCGAGCATCATCGATTGCATCCACAGATTCGAGCAAATGCCAGCTTCTTTTGATGCCGCCGCGATCCGCGCCCATAGTGAAACCTTTTCTAATGTCACCTTCAGAGAGAAGTTGAAATACCGCATTGAATTATTCCTGAAGGAGGCACGATGAAGATTTTGCATATTCATCAGGACTTTCCGGACGGCAGTGCATATCCACATACCAAAGCTGTGCTGAATTTGATTGAAGCGGTCGAAGCAAATACCAATATAACCAGTTATGTGCTGTCGCTGCACAGAACCAGTAATCCGTTCCGGGTCTCTGTGAAGCCCTTTGAGCGTGGTCTTAGTCTGGTGTATTTCTCCTTGCCTTTGCCTTATATCCATCGATTTATGCTGTATTTTTGGGCCAGTTTGATCCGTATTGTTTACCTGAACAGCATGAAGTTCGACCTTATTCATGCGCATAAATTAACCTCTGAAGGCCTGTTTGCGAAGTACTTAGCTTCAGCATGGGGCGTGAAGTATTTGATCAGCGTGCGGGGCGGAACGGATTTCAGGTTTTACAGCAGAATGCATGACTGTAAAAAGCTATTTGATCAGATCCTTAAAGCGGCAAAAAAAGTCATATTTTTAACTCCGGCTGCTCAGAAAAATATGGAAAAACTGACTAGTTTTCCTTTAGAGAATTCAACCGTCATCCCTAACTTATGCCGATTCACTATGACATCTGATAGTTCCGGGCATGCCAAAAAGAAAAACAGCAGTATTGAATACACAACTGTGCTGAGCTTCCATCAGTACAAAAGAAAAGGCGTGTTACCTCTTATCAGTGCCATAGGGCTGTTGAGAGACAAATTTCCTGCACTGCAGATCCGGCTGACTATCATAGGGGCCGGGGATGATTCGGTGCTGAACCTCATCCAGTCTCATAGCGCCTCCCTGGGTTTGTCCGATCAGATTGTATTCAGTGGCTCTCTGAGCCATGACGCTGTGCTGCGCACTATTGCCGCATCGGATGCCATGTTACTTCCTGCTTTGGATGAGACCTTTGGTATGGCTTATCTGGAGTCCATCGCCACTCAGACGCCAATTTTGTATATGAAAGAAACCGGTATTGATGGTTTTTTCAGAGAGAACTTAATAGGGGTGTCAGTAACAACGCAAGACCCGGAGGAAATTGCCAGAGCAATTTTAGTATTGATCGAAAAGGGGGATGAATTCCGCTTTCATATTGCAGAGCTGATCCGGTCAGGTTTTTTTAATATATTTAAATCTGAGCATATTGTTAATAGTTACACAAATGCTCTTCATGGGTGAGTTATGTTTAAACTGATTTTATATTACATGCTGATATCAAAGTTGCCTTCGGCCAGATTTGTTTCATTTTTTTGTGATTTCAGAGTCTGGTATCTGACCAAGATTATAAAAATAATTCAACCAGGCGGTCGTCATTCTATGATTGGCCCTAATTTATATATAGGCAATGGGAAGAATATAAAAATGGGCTCCGGCTGCCGGATCAATGAAAATGTGTATTTAGAAAAAGTAACCTTGGGCAATGATGTGCTGATTGCACCTCATGTGTCCATTTTAAGCAGGATGCACGCCTTTGACCGGACTGATGTTCCGATCAGCCAACAAGGCTACAGCGAGGAGCTGGAGGTCACCATTTCTGATGATGTCTGGATTGGCCGAAATGCGGTAGTGCTGCCTGGAGTGACCATTGGCAGAGGCGCTATTGTCGGGGCCGGCGCTGTAGTCACCCGTTCAGTGCCTGATTTTGCCATTGTGGCCGGTGTACCGGCAAAAATTATTAGATTCAGAGACCCTGCAGGAGCAACGTATGCCGAATAAAATAGTGGTGATTGCATCAGCCGGTGGTCATTTGACTCAGGCCTTGTGTGCATGTTCAAAACTGGATGATTTTACCATCATCACCAACTTAAATAATCTGGTGGGTATTCCAAACAAAGTGATAGTGGTCAGATCGACTCAATTTAACTTTTTTGTTCATCTGCTGAACTTCTTTGTTGGCTTTTATTTGTTTGCCCGTTTAATGCCCAAAGTGGTGATCAGCACCGGAGGCCCCATCTTTTTACCTTTTGCTGTAGTGGCCCGTTTGTTTGGCTGCAAGGTGATCTTTATCGACACCTTATCCAGGGTAAAAGAATTATCAAACACCGGGAAAATGATTAAAAAGTTAAAACTGGCACATTATTTTATTTGCCAGTGGAAAGCCATGGCAGAAAAGTTTGATTGTATCTATTTGGGGAAGTGTTTCGATATCTTATCAGAAAATGCGTACCCCAAAGATGAAGAAATCAATGTGGAACGGCCTTTAATCTTTGTGACTGTCGGCACCAATGTCTATATGTTTGCCCGACTCTTTGAGTACATAGCTGCCATGCCGCTGTATAAAGACCCACGGGTCGACTGGGTGATCCAGTCAGGTCCTAATCTGATCCATGCCACAGCAGCCACTCATAGGGTGGTCAGTAATCTGAGCCGGCCTGATGTGGAAGACTATGTACAAAAGGCAGCGCTGGTGATCAGTCATTGCGGCATAGGCAGTATCAATTTAATGCTGTCTTACCGCAAAACTGTGATTTTTATACCCCGACTGGAAGCTCAGAACGAGTTTTCTGATGATCATCAGTTGCAGATCGCCGAAGAGCTGGTGAATGACAAGTTTTACATTGTCAGCAATCAAAGCGACATGCCTGATATCAGCTATGAGCAGTTGGCTGCCACAAAAATCATTAAAACACCGGTAGATATCGTCAATTACAGGTTTGCAGAAGAAATCAGAAAGCTGGCTGGCGGCCTGTGAGCATCCAATCTGGTCTGGAGTTAAACCAGGCAATCAAGCGTAGCTTGTTGGGCAAATACAGCCTTTATGCATTTCAGATTATTTCTATGGTGTTGCTGGCCAGATTGTTTGCTCCCGGCGATTTTGGTTATGTCGCTATTGTTCAGGTATTTATCACCCTGATGGTGCTGATCAGCTCCACCTCCATTGTTCCGGCTCTGGTGTATTTGGATGATGTTTCGGTGAGTCAGCGTAATGGCCTGATGTCATTAAGCCTGCTGATGGGGTTGTTGCTGGCAACGTTAAGTTTTTTTGCTTTTCCATTGGTTTGCTTATGGATTGGTATGAAAGACATGCCTTATGCAGCGCTTTTTATTGCTGTCACGGTATTTTTTGTCTGCCTGACGACGTCGCCATTGGCCTCATTGCAACGTGGCTCCAAATTTATCCTGATTGCACGGGCGGAAATTTATGCTGAAACAGCGTCTTTGTTGATGTGTATGCTGCTGTTTTATTTTTCCTATGGATTTTATGCGCTGTTATTCAAAGTCTGCTCGCCTTTTGTGTTCAGATTTATTTTTTATTATCAAATGTCTGCACACACAGAAGTAGGCCGTCCAGCTTTAGGGCGCGACCTTGCGGTGTTTAAAACCATAGTGAGTTTTGTCAAATTTCAGTTTTTGTTTAACCTGGTGAATTTTTTCTCCAGAAACCTCGATACCATCATAGTGGCAAAATTTTTTGGCCTGAGTGTGACGGCCTTTTATGACAAGTCTTATCAGGTGATGCGTTATCCGTTGCAACTCTTTACCTTTGCCATTACGCCAGCTTTGCAGCCAACCCTGACTAAACACAAAGCCAATGTGAGTTTTGTAGCCTCAGAATTTTTACGGGTACTAAGACCACTGGCTTATTTAGGTCTGTTTGTCTCCATCGTTTTTTATAATGGCTCAGGCGCTCTGGTCTATCTTTTGTTTGGCCCGGGCTGGGAGGCGGTGGAGCCTATTCTGACAGTGTTTTCGGTTTCTATTCCGCTTCAGATGGTGTTGAGTTCAACAGGGGCTATTTATCAATCCTTTGGCCAGTCCAGATTACAGTTTTATTGTGGGCTTTTTTCTGTTGTTACCACCTTCATGGCGATAGCAGTGGGAGCTTATTATGAAGATATCCTGCTGCTGTGCCTGTTAATTGTCTGCTCTTTTGTGATCAACTACCTGTTTTGTTTTTTTGTGATGTACCGTTTTGTTTTTCAGACCAGGCCTTCTTATGCCTTCTACAAGGTATGTTTTTTAATCATGCTGCCTTTTGTTATGTACAGTGTTGAGCCGATGTTTCCCTTGTCAAAGGCGGATTATCTGACCTCCATACTGCTGCTGTTGCAGTCAGCATTGTTATCGTTGGTCTTGTGCGTAGCAGTATTTGCTGGTCAATACGCATTCGATTTTTTGTACCCTAATTCTGACAAGGAGGTTCTGTGATTTATCCTGTTATTGTTGCCGGCGGAACCGGCAGCCGTTTGTGGCCTTTATCCCGCAGCAATTATCCAAAACAATTTATCCCGCTTTGTGGTGAATACAGCCTGTTGCAGGAAACCTTGTTGCGGTTAAATGGCTTACCTCACCAGCCCCCTATGATTATCTGCAATGAAGAAAACCGCTTTATTACGGCGGAGCAGGTGAAGCAGTTAAAACTGCTGAATACCGCTATTTTGCTTGAACCTGTAGGGCGCAATACAGCGCCAGCTACAGCGCTGGCCGCTTTTATAGCCCGGCAACAGGGCGAGGATCCGCTGTTACTGGTACTGGCTGCTGATCACCTGATCCAGAATGTTGCTGCTTTTCACGCTGCAGTGATTCAGGCCACAGCTCTGGCAGAACAGGGCAAGCTGGTTACTTTTGGTGTGGTGCCTGCTCATGCTGAAACAGGTTACGGCTATATAAAGCGAGGTGAGGTCGCCGCAGTCAATCTGTCGGGTGAATCTGCTTATCTGGTTGAGGCTTTTGTTGAAAAGCCTGATCTGGCCACAGCCGAAGCTTATCTGGCTAGTGGTGACTACTATTGGAACAGCGGCATCTTTATGTTTAAAGCATCCTGTTATTTAGCTGAGCTGAAGCAGCACAGGCCTGATATTTATCAGTGCTGTAGTGAGGCTGTGGCACAACTGGCAAAAGATCTGGATTTTATCCGTATTGATACCGAAGCTTTTAGCCGTTGCGCTGCAGAGTCCATCGACTATGCGGTGATGGAAAAAACCACAGATGCAGTGGTTGTGCCTTTGGACGCTGGCTGGAACGATGTAGGGGGCTTTGCCGCCTTATGGCAAATAGCCAGTAAAGATGAGCAAAATAACGTACTGCGTGGCGAAGTATTCCTGCACAATTCGCATGATCTGTATGTGCATTCGGATGACAAACTGATTGCTGTGGTTGGGGTGCAGGATCTGGTGATCGTCAATACCAAGGATGCGGTGCTGGTGGCTCATAAAGATCATACCCAGGACATTAAACATATTGTCAGCCAGTTAAAAGTGGCCAGCCGTCCTGAAGTGAATGTTCACCGTGAAGTGTACCGTCCCTGGGGCAAGTATGACTCTGTTGATACAGGACCGCGTTTTCAGGTCAAACGTATTAGCGTTAAACCTGGTGCCAAACTGTCGGTGCAAATGCACCATCACAGGGCTGAGCACTGGATAGTGGTGTCTGGTACCGCCAAAGTGACTATTAATGGGACTGAACAATTTATTACTGAAAACCAATCGGTGTATATTCCTGTCACCGCTGTGCATGCGCTGGAGAATCCGGGAAAAGTGCTGCTGGAACTGATTGAAGTGCAATCGGGCAGTTATTTAGGTGAAGACGATATAGTGCGTTTTGAGGACAGATATGGCAGAACTTAAGGAGGAAAGATGGATCACTTCATCAGCAGCACACTGATCCGACAGAGCTCAGTGCAGTTTGGTACCAGTGGCGCCCGTGGCCTGGTGGTCGATTTTACGCCAGAGTTATGTTGTGCCTTTACGCTGGCTTTTATCAAATTACTGCAGCAAAGCCAGGATGTGCAGCGTATAGCTCTGGCCATAGACAACAGACCCAGCAGCCCTGAAATAGCAGCCTGGTGTGCCGCCGCTGTGCAGCAGTTGGGGCTTGAACTGGATTATTATGGGGTTATTCCTACTCCCGCTTTGGCTTACGCTGCTATGAAGCAAGGCGTGGCGGCTATTATGGTGACAGGCAGCCATATTCCTTTTGACCGCAATGGCCTGAAATTTTATCGCCCCCAAGGTGAAATTACCAAGCAGGACGAACTTAAGATGCTGTCTGTGGAGGTGCCCTTCAGCCTGCCTGTTCATGCTGCAGAATTGACGCTGAACCCTGCTGCTGCCCACGACTATAAACAACGTTATCTGGATTGGTTTCCACAGGACCTGGCCAAAGGCTTAACCATAGGCATTTATGAGCATTCCAGCGCCGGACGGGATATTTACGCAGAGTTGCTGCAGCAGTTAGGGGCTTGTGTGATAAGGCTAGGGCGTTCAGATCACTTTGTGCCTATAGATACCGAAGCTGTATCTGAAGAAGATGAACAAAAAGCTGTGCTGTGGACTCAGGAACATCAACTGGATTTGCTGTTTTCTACCGATGGCGATGGCGACAGGCCTATGGTTGCGGACGAACAGGGCTGTTGGCTACGCGGTGATGTGCTTGGTTTGCTGGCTGCCAAAGCATTAAAGATTCAGGCTTTGGCTGTACCCGTCAGTTGTAATAGCGCTATTGAGCAGTCAGGTTGGTTTTTGCAGGTACTGCGAACCCGTATTGGTTCACCTTATGTGATTGAAGCATTTGATCAGTTAGAGCAGTATCCGGCTGTGGCGGGTTTTGAAGCCAATGGTGGTTTTTTACTGGCCAGTGATTTACAAAAGCAGGAAAGATATCTGACGGCTTTACCGACAAGAGATGCGATTTTACCTTTACTGGCCGTTATTGAGCTTGCCAGAGGCAGAGCTGTGTCAGAGCTGTTATCAGAGTTACCAAAGCGTTTTACTGCCAGTCAGCGCTTAAGTGACTTTGCCACAGAGCTGAGTCAGCAACTGCTGAGCAAGGCGGCGATGAACGCAGATCATTTTGTCTCTGACTTAGGGCTGGATACAAAAGTGCTGTCTGTTGATACAACAGATGGGCTGCGTTTCACTCTGACGAATGGCGATATAGTGCATTTGCGCCCTTCAGGTAATGCACCTGAGCTTAGATGTTATGCGGAGTCTGTATCTGAACCAAAAGCCAAAGCGCTGGTCGCGAAAGTGCTGGCTAAAGTGCCTGCGTTGATTCTGCACCTTTAAGACAAAAATCTTTTTGGATGCGTTGTTGAATATCCGCCGGAAAGTCGTTTTTATGGGCGGTCAGATAAATGCAAGCTGCCAGCTGTTGTTTTGCCTCTTTGACTATGACTCGGGCTTTGCTATGCAAAGGGTAGCCTGTCAGCACTACTGCTTTTAAGGCCTGAAGAGTGTCTGTTTTTTGCGTTGGGTTCAGGGTGTCCCAACGTAAAAATCCGACAGCTAACTGACGTAACAAGGTTTCCGGCATATAAGGACCGTAACGTTTCGCCAGCTTTAATTGCTCAAAAGCTTCAGTGAGCCGAAACTGGGTCACCGCCAGATAATAAGCATAATCTGCGTAAGCATTGGGCCAGTTGGGCCTGGTGTGGATGGCCGCCAGATAAAACTGCTCAGTCGCTTCCAGCTCTTTGCCTGTCATAAAACCTGCATACCAGCCCCATTCATTGATTTTTGCTTTGGTTAACAAATAATGCGGGTGTTTTGGGTGCAGCCGGATGGCCTGATCGATAGCACTGCTTGCGTGCTGCCAGCTATCCAAACTCAATAAAACCGGTTGCTTTGACCAAAGCTCTATGGCGTTATTGGCTTTAAAATACCAGACACTGGCAAGTCCTGTCGGAGCTATATGCCAGACGCAAGCGGCGAGCAACAGCAGGGCAGGCAGAGCAAAAGCGCGGCTTATCGTGCTGCCAAAACCCGGAGCTTTTAGCCTGTCGTCGGGTAAGAGATCAGATTCAGGCATAAGACTCTTCACTAAAATGGATCTGGCTGATTGCTTTAGGGTTTTCAATCACCAATTGCCGGGCGTAGTCATCACCAAAAAGTGAGGCGATAAGGTCCCGGGCTTCAGCCAGCTTAGGGGGGCGGCGGTGCTGATTGTGACTGTCGGTAGCCACTATATGAAATGCCTTTTGACTCAGCAGCTCAAACGCAGTCTGCTGACTACGTTCTCCCATATCACCCAGCACTGAGCTGGCGGTTAACTGTAGTAAACAGCCCAAACGCCGAAAGGGCAGCAATTTGTTCAGATCTGTTTGTATTTCCCTGTTCCGCTCCGGATGAGCGATCATCGGCAGTACATTTTTAGCCACTAACCATTTCACTAAGCGATCCGTGCCTGTAGGTATATGGCTGTGCGGAAACTCAAGCAGCAACACCTTATAGCCCTGATATTCGCCCAGATAAGGTAAGGCCTCGGCTTCCACCCAGGCCGGCAGCTCTGTACATAAACGCACTTCTGCAGCGGCGGCCAGTTGCATTGGCAGCTGATGATCTCTGGCCAGTTGTTGTAACTCAACCAGGCCCTGATGGATCGTCGCTTTGGTGTTGTCAAAATGACCAGGGTTGATATGAGGTGTCATCACCATATGGCTGATGCCATTGTGCTGAGCCAGCCGCAGCAGGCAAAGTGCCTCTGCTGCGGTTTGGGCACCGTCATCCAGCCCTGGTAGTAAATGACAATGCAGGTCATACATTAACTTGTCTCATTGCTATGGTAGTGCTCGTAGCCGTAATGACTGTAATCGCCATAAGTTTGCGTCATTTTTTTCATATTGATTTTGTTCAGTATCACACCAGAAAAGTTGTTTTCGGTTTGCAGCAGCTTGGCTATGCCGCTTTGTACTGCAGTGCCACGGGTTTGATCGGCGGCGACCACATAGACCACCGCATCCACCTGTTTGGCAATCAATAAGGCGTCGCTCACCGCCTGCACAGGGGGTGTATCAATAATAATTCTGTCGTAGCCTTGTGCCAGCTGTTTTAACAGTTCAGCAAAGCGGGGAGAGGACAACAGCTCCAGTGGATTGGGTGGCACGTTACCGGCTGGCAATAGACTGATCCCTGATTTTTCGTCCAGTACAATACAATCCTCAAGTTGTTCACGACCGGCAATTAAATTGGCAAGACCTGGCTGATAGGCCGGTAAGCCAAATCGTTTGGCCAGCGAAGGCCGGCGCATATCTGCGTCAATCAGCAGGACTTTTTCCATCTGGCCAAAAGCAAAAGCTAAATTAACAGCCACAGTAGACTTGCCTTCGGCGGGCACTGAAGAGGTTAGCTCTATTAACTTCATGGGCTTATCTAAAGACAACAGCGTCAGACTGGTTCTGATACTGCGAACTGCTTCGGCATATTGTTTTTGCTGCTCGGCAAAGAAACTGTATAAAGGCAAATCCTGATGCTTTTTATGTGAAAGTTCAGGCATAAAACCCAAAGCGCGCTGGCCTAAATGGTTTTCTACATCATAAGGCGATTTGATGGTGTCATTTAACGCATCCAGAGCAAAAGCCACCAGTATGCCAAAACCTACAGTGGCGATAAAAACCAGCATCAGGATCAGCTTGCGTTTGGGCGCTACCGGTTCTGTTGCTGTCACAGCCAGATCGGTAAAACGGGCAATAGCTGAATTAAAGTCACTGGTCACCTGGGTTTCTTTTTGCCTTGCTAAAAAGGTTTCATACAGCTGGCGATTGGTTAAGACTTCACGCTCCAGCCGCTGGTAGGAGGTTTCTTTTAAGCTCACATCCTGATACTGAAGTTTGGCTTTTGACAGTTCTGAATCCAGCGAGCTGACATTCTCCTCAACAGAGCGGGCTTCATTTTCAATACCTGCAATCAGCTTTCTGATCTGGCCATGCAGATTGTCCTGCACCGCTGTCAGTTCACTTTGGGCCGCCATCAGTTTGGGGTGTCTGGGACCATAAATTTTTGACAGCTCTGATACCCTGCGTTCTGTCAGCACCAGCTGGGTTTTTACATCCTGTACGCCTTTATGCGCGGTAATTTCCGGCAGACTTTCCAGTTGTTCCATATTGTTGATGCCATACTGGCGTATCACCCGGATAAAGCCGTCAATCTGAGCTTTGCGTGAGCGGGCTTCGGTTAATTCATCCGACAACCTTGCCAGCTCTTTTGCGCCTAAACCACGTACACCTTCGACATCAATCAGGCCTTCTTTTTCACGATAGGCTTGCAGTTGCGCTTCTGATTCGTCCAATTGGATACGTAACTCGGCTAAACGACTTCCAAGCCAGGTGGATGCTCTGCGGGTAATGCCGAGTTTAGCTTCAAGCTGGCTATGGATATACGCTTCTCCGACTGCATTGGCGACCTGCGAGGCCAGCTCTGCTGAAAAGGTGGTAAAGCTGATTTGTACCAGCTGGGTTTTTGCAATAGGGCTGATATGTAAACGCTGTTGAAATTCAGTGATCAGCTTTTCTCTGGCTCGAAACTCCATTTGTTCTGCAGTGAATTCAGTGTCTTTTACCGGGATAAAAGGCAACATTTCTTTCAGTGTGCTGACCAAGCCTGGCTTAACTGCGAAATCAGGGTGGTCTTTTAATTTCAGCGTATCTACCACTGCTTCAGCTATGGATCGCGATTTTAGTATGGCAAACTGAGTCAGGTAATACTCTTGCTGGCTGGAATTCATGCCATAAATTTCTTCAATAGACACAGCTTTTGCTTGCTGGCTTTCTATCAGTAAAGTGGCAGTGGAGGCATATCTGGATTGGATATTCAGCACCACCAGCACAGCCAGAATACTGACAAGCACAGCCATGCTCAGAATGCGCCATTTATTCATATTGATGATGGAAATGTATTTTCGCAGATCAAGCACAGTCTGCTGGGGGGAGCCCGTTAAATCCGTTAAGGCGGTCATTAAAAGAATCTCTGATCGATGGTAATGGTATCGCCTGCATTCACTTTAGTGTTCAGGGTGGCGTTTTGTTGCTGGTTTTTACTGGCTTCACGGGTAATAAATATTTTCTCCTTTGAGGCCCTCTCTGTCAGGCCTCCAGCCAAAGCCACAGCCTGATTGACTGTCATACCAGGTTTGTAAGGGAATCCTCCCGGTACTTTGACTTCGCCATGAATAAAAAATGGCCTGTATTCCACCATGCCAACAAAGACATTAGGTTCAATAAAAAAATCGCCTTTTAAGCCAGTGTAAATACGGTTTTCCAGCTGTTTGATGGTCAGGCCTTTAGCGGCTATTTCACCAAGAAAGGGGTAGTTGATTTTACCGCTGTCGGTTAGCTGTGTTTCTATTTTGAGTTCTTCTTCACCGTAGACCTGGATAATAATTTTGTCGCCAGGACCTAACAGATACGCCACATCATCCTGGGCATAAAGCCAGGACGAGAAGCTCAGACACAAAGTAACCAGCAATGATGCGAGTTGTTGCATGAATTTAGCCCGTAATAAATTAAGTTAAAGCGAAAAGTTGAAGCTAATGCCTGTGATGTTGCGATCAAATTCGATACCCGGAACAGAGGAGGTTTTGTCTGTCATAGTGGTAAAAAATGTGACATCAATAAAGCGGCGAAACGCATATTTGACGCTGGCCGTATAAGCATCACCTTCATCTTCGCGGCTGACGCCGACATAGTCTTCTTCCATTCTGTTGTAGTTCAGCTGGGTTTGAACGGACTCTGTCCAGTTATGGGTCCACCCCAGTTGGTAGGTGGTTTCCTTGACGTAATCTCCGTCTTGCAACGGATCTTTGGCTCTGCGACCCGTACCAAGGTTAAAATGGCTGTAGCTAAAGGGTGACCAGTTCACATTCATTGCCCAGGCTAAACCGCTGAAGTCTTCCCGGCTGCTGTCATCAAATTTCTTATTCTGATAACCAATTTTGATGTCACCCGAGGTGATGGAGGTGATTTGCCATTCGGCACCCACTTTGACATGGCTATCTTTGCTGTCGCGTGTCGCTTGTGGGTCAATTAAGTCGTAACTGATATCCTCAACACTGCTCTGAAAAACTGCGGTGGTGCCAGATTGGGTGTCGTAATAAAAGTTAATACCACCAAGCAGCGAGTCGTAGTCACGGTACTGCGTCACTTCGTGTTGGTTCATATATTCTTTGTTGTAGTATTTGGTGCCGAAACGCAGCCGGGCCGGAGCCATGGTGCTGCCGTATTCATAATAACCAGAGACAGTTTGGGTGTTAAAGCGGGTAGGCTGGTCCTGATCTGTATTCAGGCCTTCCGTAATACCTGTGCCTCTGTCTTCATGGCCCCAGACTAAGTCTGCTTTAAGGTTTAGTTTGCCTTGTTCAGACAAACTGGTGTCAAACAGGCCGCCTAGCAAGACGTCGGTGAAATTATCGCCGCTGCTGTCAAAATAAGTGCCGTTAAAGGCCGCGGCGCTGAGTTCTGTTTTGCTGACGCCATCGTCCAGAACAGCCCTGACTGAAGGGGTCAGGGTGAAAATCCAGCTCTCGGTTTCGTTACTACTGCTGCTGGCGATATTGTTATCGTATTTTAAGCCACTGCTCAGAAGCGGTGTAATATCGAAGCCCGACTCTGTCTGAATAGACTGAGGATCGACTGCAAATGCGTCAATACTGGCGCATGCCAGTACTGTCATCATAGTTAACCTTGATTTCATGATTGATCCTTTAGTAAACGTTCTTTCCTGTAAAGCCGCGGAAAAAGGTTAAAAATACAATTTTCGTATCCCACCACAATGACCAGTTTTTGATATACGTCAGGTCAAACTCCACACGCTTTTCCATCTTCTCTAATGAATCTGTTTCACCACGCCAGCCATTGATTTGAGCCCAACCGGTAATACCTGGTTTCACTTTGTGTCTGAGCATGTAAAAGGCGACCAGCTTTCGATACTGCTCATTGTGGGCAACAGCGTGTGGGCGAGGTCCTACAACAGACATTTCACCTCTGAGTACATTGAGAAACTGCGGTAACTCGTCCAGTGAGGTGCGGCGTAGCATGGCGCCTAAAGGGGTTATTCTGGCATCGCCTTTTGTCGCCTGGACCACATGGGCTCCGTTGTCCTGCACTGTCATGCTGCGAAACTTGAACACCCGGATAGCTTTGCCATCCAAACCGTAACGATCCTGTTTAAACAACACCGGACCACGGCTGGTGATTTTGATGGCTACTGCTATCGCCAGCATAGGAATGGCCAGTACTAACAAAGCGATAAAGCTGACTGTGACGTCAAAAGATCGCTTTAACCAGTCATGGGCACCATAGTAGGGCGACTCAAATACACTTAAGGTTTCGACATCACCTATAGTGCTAAGTCGGGCATGCATCAGGTTATACAGCAGGAAATCAGGCACTATGTGCACATCGACTGTGGTATCGCCCAGGCGCTGAATAATGTCTGCAATGCGCTTATCTGCGGATAAAGGTAAGGTAATGTAGAGTTTATCGAAGGCTCCCTCGCGGGCGGACTCGACGCATTCATCAATCTTTCCCGTGATGGTTTTACCGCATTCAGGCAGACGGTGCAGTTCTCTGTCGTCGTACACATTGCAGAATTGCAGGCCAAGTTGTGGTCTGTTGGTCATTTCATCAATCAGGCGTTTTGCATTAACGGTGCAACCAATCACTGCCACACGGCGCAGATTGTAGCCATTTTTATGCAGGGTGTTTTTCAGGATCCTGGCAGCGATACGCCAGACTGAGGTATAACAAAAAGACAACGCAAACCAGCCGACTATCACCACTCTTGAATAGTCTGCGGTACTTTTTAAGCCAAAGGTAACAAGCTGCATCAAACTAAAAGCGACGAATAAACACAGCATGACCACAGCTATATTGCTGGTCACACTGCTGATACGCCAGGAGCGATACAACTGAACCGACTCCGCCGTATAGAGATAAACCGCCATGACCGAGAAATACAACATAATGTAACTGGTCGTCACGACTTCGCCATATAACTTCAGGCTCAGGTATAAGGCCGCGCCTATAGCGATGACGTCTAAAAATCTGTTCAGGAAGCCAAAACCGCTGTCTTCCGTTTTAAAACTTGTGGGCGTGTTCATAGCTACATCCTGTTAACCACCCTGAGAGGTTGACTGTCTCAGGGTGAAGTTGCTGTAGCAAAAAAACAAACCAATAAGGTATTGGTTTTATTCATTTGCCATTCCAATGACTGTGATCACAAGTCTTCACCGTCACCATACACAGCCAAATCTGACAAGTGTGTGCGCAGCCGCACACAGCAGATCCTTCACGCCTGTTAATCCGGAAGCTGCAACAGGGGCTGTGAGGCTAAGAGTGTTGATTCAGAGGAATTTTTTGGGGATGGGGGCTGTGCTGATGAGCTGATGGTCTTGCTCATATTTTATTTTTCGTCAAGATACTGATAAAGCAGGAGCAGATTTCTTCCGGTGATGAGTTAAAAAATAACCTGAAAAATAAACGGCGCTCTGAACTGTAGGCAGAATTTGGCTTGTTATGATATTTTCCTCACAACCTGGCCAGCAGATCCCGTTGTCAATACAATGCAGGAGCAATAACCTCTGGGGCTATTGTTTGACGCGTGGAAGCTTAGCTAAGGCTGCTAATGTCTGGCTTTGTCTTTAGTTTGAGCTGGTGGTTGCTTGCAGTTATGGGTATAACAACTGATTTATTGGATGACTAAAACTATTAGATGGAGTTATGTGTGAATGAAAAAGCATCTAAGCAGGGATTCAATAATTTTATTATTTGCAGTTGTGTTTTTTTTATTTTATTCGTTCTCTCATTTTTTTAAATACAAAAACCAAATTTTTGGTGCCGATATTATTTTGTCAGATGTGTTTTATGATGAATTTTTTATTTCCCGATATGGCTCAAACCATAAAGGCATGGGACAGAAGTATCAACTTAATAATTTGGAGGGGGACACCATATCTGTTTCTCCTGGTGGTTGGGCTTACAGTCTTTACCATAATAAACCTTCATTAGATCATGAGAAATTATTTGAAGCTGGATACGTAAAGGAACCCGAAGAACGAGTTGTTTTTATCCGTCAAAATGGAGTTGTGATTCTTGAATTAAATGATGGGGTTTCCATGGCAAATAATGGTTACAAGTCTGAAAAGTGGGTTGCGTTAGGTAACTTTTCAATTCTGTTTTTTATTGTTTACTTCTGTGTCCGTTCCATTAGGTGTGATTTAAGGGGCGAGGAAGGCTTTTATGTCTAAATGTTTCATGTGATGGGTTTGTTGGTTAATGCGGTTTAAATAAACTGTTTAAGAGGGGCTTCTATGTTTGGGCGATTGTGTTTTTCATCCGTTATGGTGTTTGTTTTTTTTCTTTCTATGCATAGTAATGCTGATGGTTTAAAAGATAGCAATCAAAAAGATGATATTTATACAAATGGGAGCAGTTGTGCTTATTACAAAAAATATCTGACTAGCTTTGTTAAAGATGGTTGGCTGGACCGTGGGGAGCTATTGTCAACCGTACCATATGCATATGCATCTTTTAAATCTGGTGATAATAGAATCATTACTCCTCTGTATTTAGCAGATCTAAATCGAGATGGGCTTAGTGAGTTAATTCACATGCTAGATATAACCTCTCCGTATCATATCGAAACTAAAATGTATATTCTTGATTCACTTGGTGAAGATGTTGCATTTAGCTTAATGCATAAAAAATACAAAAGCCCATATCATAAGTCTTTAATGAAAAAGATGACTGACAAATTTGTCTGGGATGCTATCAGTGACATTAATGATGAATCTGTCAGGCTTTCGTTGTCTGAAGATATTCTTAAGCTGAAAAAGCCAGATGACCCGTGGCGGTTATCTTTAGCTCATATTGATAATGATTTTTACCTTGTAGCAGATGGGGTTCAATCAAAAATTCTGGTTTTAGCCCGGTTTGCAGCTGAAGAAACTATAACGCAGGAAGTCGTCTGCGTATTTAACGATTTATTGTATTAATTTAAATCGCATCGGTTTAATTAGACTATGTAAAGGATATGTATGTGTAGTCGATTGTGTTTCTCTTCCGCTATGGCGTTTGCTTTTGTTCTCTCAATGCATAGTAATGCTGATAGTCTAAAAGAAACTATGCCAAAAGATGATCTTTATACAAATGGGAGCAGTTGCAGTTATTACAAAAAACATTTGAATAGCTTTGTTAAAGAGGGGGCGCTGGACCGTGGGGAGCTATTGTCAACCGTGCCTCGTGTGCCTGTATCCTTTAAATCAGGTGATAAAAGAGTCATGGCTTCAATGCGTTTGGCGGATTTAAATCGGGACGGGGTTACTGAGCTGATTTATATAGTAGATATCACCTCGCCTTACCATATTGAAACTAAGGTTTATATTCTTGATTCACTTAGTGAAGATGTTGCACGTAGTTTGATTGATAATAAATTTAAAAGCCCATATCATAAGTCTTTAATGAAAAAGATGACTGACAAATTTGTCTGGGATCCTATCAGTGACATTAATGATGAATCTGTCAGGCTTTCGCTGTCTGAACATATTCTCAAATTTAAAAAGGCGGATGACCCATGGCGGTTATCTTTAGCTCATATTGATAATGAGTTTTACCTTGTAGCAGATGGTGTTCAATCAAAAACTCTGGTTTTAGCCCGGTTTGCAGCTGAAGAAACTATAACGCAGGAAGTCGTCTGCGTATTTAACGATTTATTGTACTAATTTAAATAGTGCAGCTGTAGTAATTGGAGAGCTGAAAAACCAGCTCTCCAAACTTTTGCCTTATTTAGTAGCCGCTTTCATCTCTCGAACAAAAGCAGACAGTTCACTGAGTAAGGTTTCTGGCTGATGTTGATGTTTTTCAATGATTTGCACTATAGCTGAACCTGAAATAGCACCTGCTGCACCACTTTCAATCGCAGCTTTAACATGCTCTGGTTTGGAGATACCGAAGCCCAGTAAAGTAGGGGCTGCATTGTATTCTTTTAATCTGTTAATCAATGTGCTGGCAGGCATAGTGGCCTGAGTTTCAGTGCCTGTGACACCGGCACGGCTCAGGAGATACGTATAACCACGGCCATAAGAGGCCAGTTCACGTAAGCTGTCATCAGTGATATTGGGCGGCGCTATAAAAATAGGTGCTATGTCATGTTTCATAGCAGCGTTTCTGAATAACTTGCTTTCATGAAGTGGCACATCGGCGATCAGAATAGAATCGACACCGGCTTGTTGTGCCTGCTGGTAAAAGCTATCTATGCCTTTAGCCATCACCAGATTGCTGTACAGCAACAAGCCGATAGGAATGTCTTTGTTGTACTGACGAATACGGCCTATCAGCTCAAAACACTGAGCAGGAGTGACACCTGCGGCTAAAGCACGGATATTGGCGTTTTGGATCACAGGGCCGTCGGCTATTGGGTCGGAGAAGGGAATACCCAGCTCCAACGCATCGGCACCTGCGTCTATTAAAGTTTTAATAATGTCAAAAGACAGCTCAAGACCCGGATCGCCCATAGTGACGAATGGCACAAAAGCACCTTGTTTGGTATCGCTAAGGCGGCTGAATAACTGCTGATAACGTTGCATAAAAATCTCCTTAGCTGCGCTCTGCCATGTTGTTAGGTTTGATATGGGCTTCGCCGATAATCGAATAGACGTGGTTTAAATCTTTGTCACCACGACCGGATAAGTTAACTAAAAGCACCAAAGGTTCTGTGGCAGCAGCTGCCATTTTCAGCGCATGAGCTAAAGCATGAGAGCTTTCAAGCGCTGGAATTATGCCTTCTGATTTTGCCAGATGCTGAAAAGCGGCCAAAGCTTCATCGTCGTTAATAGCCACATATTCGGCGCGGCCTATGCTTTGCAGATAAGTGTGTTGTGGCCCAACAGCAGGGTAATCTAAACCAGCAGAAACAGAATAGGACTCTTCAATCTGACCATCTTTGGTTTGCATAATAGCGGTATAAGCGCCGTGCAAAATACCAAAGCTGCCAGTACTTAAGGCTGCACCGTGCTGATGGGTTTCAATGCCCATACCACCTGGCTCAATACCAATTAAGCGCACGCCGTCTTCTTTAATAAAATCAGCAAACATACCTATAGCGTTGGAGCCACCACCCACACAAGCCAGCACAGCGTCAGGTAATTTACCTTCGGCTTCCAGAATTTGTTGTTTGGCTTCTTCACCAATCATTTTCTGGAATTCGCGCACTATGGTCGGGAATGGGTGAGGGCCAGCTGCAGTACCTAATAAATAATGGCTGGTGGCATAACTGCCGGACCAGTCACGCATGGCTTCATTGACTGCATCTTTTAAGGTGCCTGAACCTGCGGTTACAGGAATAACAGTAGCGCCCATCAGCTTCATCCGAAATACGTTAGGTTGCTGACGGTCAATATCCTTAGCACCCATATAAATTTTGCAATTCAGGCCTAATAAAGCGCAGGCCAAAGCTGTAGCCACACCATGCTGACCGGCACCTGTTTCGGCAATAATGTCTTTTTTGCCCATACGTTTAGCCAATAAGGCCTGACCTAATACCTGATTGGTTTTATGCGCGCCACCGTGTAATAAGTCTTCACGTTTTAAGTAAATTTTTGCCAGTGGGTTAGGGGACACATTACGGCATAAAGTTAAAGGCGTAGGGCGTCCGGCATAGTCTTTTAACAGCGCCTGAAATTCGGCAATAAAAGCCGGGTCTTGCTGCGCGTCAACAAAAGCCTGTTCCAGTTGCACTAAAGCGGGCACCAGTAACTCAGGCACAAACATGCCACCAAAATCGCCAAAATAAGGGTTTAAATTTAATTTAGTCATGACTGAATTCTCTGATGTTCACAAATGCGTGTTGAATTTTGCCCGCATCTTTGATGCCGGGAGCGGATTCGAGGCCTGAATTAAGATCCACGGCCAGTACCTGATGTTTCAGTGCTGCAATCACATTGTCCGGATTTAAACCACCAGCCAGCATCACCTTTTTATCCAATAATTGTTCGTCCAATAACTGCCAGTTAAATTGCTCTCCTGTACCGCCTGGCTGCTCCGGATGATACGCATCCAGTACATAACGGTCAGCGTAGCGTGTCAGTGCAGGTAGTTGGTGTTGCACGCGGTAGGCTTTCCAGATCTCTGTAGTTTTTGGCAATAAAGGTCGCAGTTTTTGTAAATACAAGTCGGATTCATCACCATGCAGCTGCACTGCTGCCAGTTCTAAATCCCGTGCTGTTGCTGCTACGGTTTCCACCGCTTCATCAACAAAAACCCCGACATAATGCAGTTGTGGCGCGCCTTGTTGCACAGTTTTGGCTTGCTCAATGCTGACAAAACGTGGTGATTTTGGATAAAAAATCAGACCGCCAAAATAAGCACCGGCGCCATAAGCAGCAGCACTGTCTTCAGGGCGGGTTAAACCACAGACCTTATGTTCACCGCGAATTAAAGCGCGACAGGCAGTAGCTAAATCAGGCTGCGCCATTAACGAGCTGCCTACCAGATAAGCGTCGGCCACTTTAGCCAGTTGTCGTACCTGCTGTGAGCTGTAAATGCCTGATTCAGATACGATAGTAATACCCTCCGGGATCAGACGCGCCAGCCGGAAACTGGTTTCCAGGTTGGTATCTAAGGTGCGCAAATCTCGGTTATTAATGCCAATCAGTTCTGCACCTAAAGCCACAGCACGCAGGGTTTCAGCTTCGTTACTGACTTCAGTCAATATGGTCAGCTTTAAGCTTTTGGCAACCTTGACCAGTTCCAGATACTCCAGATCGTTCAGCACAGATAACATCAGCAGCACGGCATCAGAGCCCTGCAAACGGCCAAGATAAATCTGGTAGGCATCGATAATAAAATCTTTATGCAGCAGCGGCTGGTTCACTTTAGCTCTGACTTTCGCCAGATAATCGTAACTGCCCTGAAAAAACTTCTCGTCGGTCAGCACAGAAATGCAATCAGCGTACTGGCCATAAGCGGCACAAATTTCGTCTAAATCAAAAGGGCTGCGAATTAAACCTTTAGAAGGTGAAGCCTTTTTGCATTCCAGAATAAAGCGCGGGCCTTTTTGTTGCAGCGCTTTTAAAAAATTACGCTGGCTGGGTTGTACCAGCTCCTGAAACTGTTGCAGCGGCAGCTTTTGCTTGCGTTCAGCCACTTCCAGTTTTTTATGATCGATAATAGTGGTTAACACATTAGCCATGACTAAGTTCCCTTAACTGCGTCAATGTCGAAAAAGCCTGTCCTGAAGCCAAATGTTCAAGCACAGATTGGGTGAGCTGTTTTAAATCTTTGCCTTTGCCGCTGATATAAAGCATTGAAGCTACATTAGCCGCCACTGCCTGATTGTGTGCTGTTTTGCCAGCGCCCTGCAAAATGGCCAGCGTTGCTTTGGCATTGTCTGCCGGATTGCCCCCTTCAAGCTCGGCTAAGCTGACTGAAGGTAAAGCAAAATCTGAGGCTGTCAGTTCAAAGTGCTCAATAGCACTTGCTGTTACAGCGCTGACGTTGGTCACACCGTGCAAAGCAATTTCATCACAACCACTGCCATGCACCACCCAGGCTGCTTTGACTCCCAGTTGCTGCAGAGATCGCGCCATCACAGCGGTTAAAGCCGGATCGTACACTCCCAACAACTGATAATCAGGTTTAGCCGGGTTAATCAGTGGCCCAAGCAAGTTAAAAATGGTACGGCTTTTCAGTGCTGTACGCACCGGCATCGCATGCTTAATACCAGCATGATACAAAGGTGCAAATAAGAAGCTGCTGTTGCATTGATGAAGGGCTTTGGCTGCTGTTGCCGGGCTCATCTGAATGTTAATGCCCAATTGCTCCAGCAAGTCGGCAGAGCCGGACTGAGAGGATACGCTTCTGTTGCCATGTTTGGCCACAGGCAATCCCATACTGGCCGCCACTAGTGCTGCAGTGCTGGAAATATTGATGGTATTGGAGCCATCACCGCCTGTGCCACAACAATCTATGGCTCCTGCAACTGAAGCAGGGAAAACGGTAGCTGCAGCACGCATAGCAGCGGCAGCACCTGCTATTTCTTCTGCGGTTTCGCCACGCATTTTCAGCGCTACCAAAAGTGCTGTTAACAGCAAAGGTTCAACTTCGCCTTGAACTACAGCACTAAAAAAAGCGTGGCTTTGTTCAAAAGATAAAGCTTCACCTTTCAGGCTTTGCTGCACTAAAGCTAAAATTGGCTGGCTCATATTTTCGCTCCTGCGCTGTTCATTAAGTAGTCCAGACTTTGCTTCAGTAAAGGTTTTCCTAAAGTGGTCAGAATAGACTCAGGGTGGAACTGGTAACCCAAAGCTTTATGTTCTTCATGCACTACCGCCATAGGAATATGCTGATAGGCTGCTATCACCTGCAGCGAATTGGGGACTTCTGTTGCCATTAAGGAGTGATAACGAGCAACCGGAAATTGTTTAGGTAAAGCGCCAAACACCGGGTGATCGTGAAGTGTAATAACAGAGGTTTTACCATGAACAGTTTCACCGGCCCGGCCCACCATACCGCCATAATGTTCAACCAGCGCCTGATGGCCTAAACAAATACCCAGCATTGGAAATTTGCCTGCGCACAGTGCTATCAGCTCTGGCATGGAACCGGCTTGTGCTGGTGCACCAGGGCCTGGGGATAACAGCAAAACCACAGGCTGTTGTTCCTGCGCCATTTTTTCGAATATATAAGCAGCAGGCACCGTATTACGATACAGCTTTAAGCTAAAACCTAACTGCGCCACTTCATCGACCAGGTTGTAGCTGAACGAATCTAAATTATCTAAAAGATACACAACACTCATTGCGCCGCTCCTGCAAAGTCGACCAGGTTGTAGCTGAAGGAATCTAAATTATCTAACAGATAGACCACACTCATACGAAAGCTCCTGCAGACTGAATAGCGTTAATCACCGCCTGAGCTTTGCTGCGGGTTTCATCTGCTTCGGCTTGCGCCACACTGTCGTACACCACACCTGCGCCAGCCTGAATATACGCCATGCCGTTTTGCACATAAGCCGAGCGAATGACGATACAGCTATCAAAATCGCCATTGCCAGCCAGATATCCGACAGCACCGCCATAACTGCCACGGCGCTTTTTCTCGACACCACGAATAAGTTCCGCCGCCCGTACTTTAGGCGCGCCCACCAAAGTGCCCATATTCATACAGGCCTGATAGGCATGAAGTGCATCCAGTTCAGTTTTTAAAGTGCCGACCACACGGGAGACTAAATGCATGACGTAGGAATAACGGTCTACTTTCAGCAGCTCTTTAACATAACGACTGCCCGGCACACTAATACGGGCTACATCGTTACGGGCCAAATCGACCAGCATTAAATGTTCGGCTTTCTCTTTTTCGTCCTGACGCAGCTCCAGCTCAATGCGGCTGTCTAAATCGCGGTCTATGCTGCCATTCTCGGCAAAACCACGGCGGCGAGTGCCTGCTATAGGGTAAATTTCTACTTGGGCTGTGGCCGCTTCATACTTCAACGCCGACTCAGGAGAGGCACCAAATAAGCTGAAATCTCTGTCCTGCAGGTAAAACATATAAGGGCTGGGATTTTGTTGTTTCAGTTTGGCGTAGGCTGCTTGTGGATCAGGGCAGGGCAAGCTGAAACAGCGTGATGGCACCACCTGAAATACATCACCTGCCACTATGTTTTGTTTCAGCGCTTCCACCTGAGCGACAAAATCTGCATCACTGATGTCGACTTTCACTTCAGCTGCAGCTACAGATTGTGCAGTGGTTGCCTGAGCAGGCTGTTGCAACAGTTGCTGTAGTTCTGACAGACGCTGTCCTATCACAAAATACTGTTGCTGGGCTGCAGCGCCACAAAATACATTACCAATCAAGCGGCTATTGCCTGCCTGATGATCAACCACCAACAAGGTTTCAGCCAAATAAAACAGATAATCAGGGCATTGGTTTTCAGCAGTAGGCACTTCAGGTAAGTCTTCTACCATAGCCACTAAATCGTAACCAATCACACCCCCTAAAAAAACTGCCAGTGGCTCGTCGCTGTTGTTCTGCAGTTGCTGTTGCAGCAAACGCAATACTGTCAGTGAGTTGGGCAATAATAAACGGCTTTCTTCATCCAGCAGTGGGTCTGCTTTGGCAAACTGTACTGTCAACCCGCGATCTTCAAGTTGCAGTTCTGCTTTGCCTTGTAGCAAGGACGCCAGATAAGGTAATAAGGTTTTGCCATTATCGGTTAAAGCTTCAACCTGAACCCGTAAGCCGTTGCATTCAATACGTAAAGCCGCATCAATCAGCATCAAGCTTTTTAAGCTGTTTTTGCTGTCAATTTCAGCTGATTCTAACAATAACGCCATTTGGCCCTGATTGGTCAGGGCCCTGAAGCTTTGTAGCGGATCAGGCTGAATACTCAGCGTCTGGCTAAAGCTGGCTACTTGCCCTGTGGTACTGGTGATTTGTTGTAAGTTCATGTTTTATCCTGAAATTTATATTAGAAAGCCCGCATCAAGCGGGCTTTTTGGCTGTGTTCGGACAATAATTGTCCGGCCCGCTAACCAGGAAATCGCCACCAACGCCAGAATCTTTGTTGTGCCATTTTCATTTTTGCAAACCTGTTTTTGTTAAAAGCCTTGATAAAACTCTGTAAAAAGACATAAAAAAAGCCCGCATCTTTCGAAACGGGCCTGGTTTTATAGCGAATACAACGCCTCCACACGCCCGTTAAGGAGTATGCCACCACCAAATGTGAGTTTGAGTTGTTGTCTGAAATTGCATTGGCTATAAATCCATTCTTGTGCTTTATCTTGAAAACGCCTCTATAAAACCCTGAATTCAAATGGCCGTCAAGCCCTGTTTGGTTATAACAGTAAATAAAAACGTATAAGTGGATAGAAGGCTAAAAGCTGTGGCCAGTTCTGACTTCAGAAAATCGAGCCTCCAATGTGCTTTTGTGGCACAATGACGGCCGTTTATTCAGGTACTTCTCATGAAAATTGATTTACACAGCCACACTTATTGCTCAGATGGCGTATTAAGCCCAACCGAACTGGTTGAGCGAGCCGTCAGTAAAGGCGTGGATGTGCTTGCCATTACCGACCACGACACTATTGCTGGACTCGCCGAAGCCCGTGCCGCTATTGTCGAAAAACAGCTGCCTTTAACCTTGATCCCTGGTGTGGAAATATCCACCAGTTGGTACGAGTTTGAAATTCATATAGTGGGTTTAAATATCAATACCGACTGCCCGGTGTTTTTACAGCATTTAGCTGCCCAGCAACAACGCAGAGTAGAACGTGCTGAAGAAATGGCACGTCGATTAGAGAAAAACAAAATACCGGACGTGCTGGAAAACGTGTTGAAAATTGCCAATGGCGCTGCGTTAACCCGCACTCACTTTGCCCGTTATCTGGTACAGATTGGTAAAGCCAGCTCAATGAATTCAGTGTTTAAAAAGTATTTAAGCCGCGGTAATACGGGTTATGTGCCAAACAACTGGGTGCCACTGCAAGACGCTGTACAGTGGATTTTAGCCGCAGGCGGTACTCCGGTTTTAGCCCATCCGTTGAAATACAAACTGAACGGCCGTTGGCTGACCCGTTTAGCGGAAGAGTTTTCTGCCGCTGGTGGCAAAGCTATGGAAGTGGCGTCTGCCCAGATGACGCCAGTGCAAAAACGTCAGGTCTGGATGCTCTGTCAGAAGTTTGGTTTAACGGCATCAGCTGGGTCTGATTTTCATCAGGAAACGCCATGGAATGAGCTGGGCCGCCAACTGTATTTTACCGATGATGTGACTCCGGTGTGGCACGACTGGTTGTTGCCAGAACCTGAATCAGCGCAGCTTTCATCTTGATTTTTAACAAATTTATTGCTATTGCTTAAACATACTTTAGTGACAAGTGCAGAGAATAAGAAGAATTTATGAGCCAGTTTTTTTATGTTCATCCTGAGAATCCGCAGCAACGTTTAATCAAACAGGCTGTGCATATTATCAAGCAAGGTGGGGTGGTGATTTACCCTACAGATTCTGGTTATGCTTTGGGTTGCCATATAGGCGATAAAGCGGCGCTGGAGCGCATTTTGCAAATCCGTCAGATGAGTACAGAACATCACTTTACGTTGATGTGCCGCGATTTTTCTGAGTTATCTGTGTATGCCAAGGTAGAAAACAGTGCCTTTCGTTTAATTAAAAACCACACCCCTGGTGCTTATACTTTTATTTTAAAAGGCACTAAGGAAGTACCTAAGCGTTTGTTAAACGACAAGAAAAAGACCGTAGGTTTACGTATTCCGCAAAACAAAATTGCGTTGGCGCTATTGGAAGAGCTGGGTGAACCTATGATGTCGAGCTCTTTAGTCTTGCCTGGCAATGATTTTGCTGAAGCGGATCCGGAAGAAATGCGCGACCAATTAGAGCGTCAGGTGGATTTAATAATTCACGGTGGCGTGATTGCTGAAAACCACACCACAGTGATTGATTTATCCGAAGACAACCCTGTAGTTATTCGTCAGGGTGCAGGCGATAGCAGTGCTTTCATCTAACTTTGGGTTGGAAATCCGGTTGAACAGTGATGTCTGAGTCTTTAGCCGACAGCTTTTCCAGCCTGACGATACAGCAGCCGTTACCGCTGGCTTTTGTTCGCGGCGAGGCTGTGCTGGATAAGCCGGAAGACTTATATATTCCGCCTGAAGCGCTGTCGGTATTGCTGGAAAGTTTTGAAGGCCCGCTGGATTTTTTATTGTATTTAATTCGTCGTCACCGCTTTGATATTGTTGATTTACCTATCAACGAAATCACCCTGCAATATATGGAATACATTGATTTAATGCAGGATATGAACTTTGAACTTGCAGCAGAATATTTGTTAATGGCCGCTATGCTGGCGGAAATTAAATCGCGCTTATTACTGCCGCAGCATGATCATAAAGCCGATGACGAAACCGACCCCAGAGCTGATTTAGTCAGGCGTTTGCAGGAATACGAAATTATCCGTAAAGCCGCCACTGACATGGATTTATTGCCACGCCAGGAGCGGGATTATTTTCAGGCTAAAGCTGGATTAGATGATAACTTTGAACCTTATGTGATTTTGCCAGAAGTGTCTTTGCAGGAAATTTTGCTGGCACTGAAAGACATTGCCAAACGCGCCAAAGATTTTCAGCATCACCAAATTAAAAAAGAGCATTTATCTACCCGCGAGCGTATGAGCAAAATTCTGGAGTTGCTAAAAGGCCGCTCTGACTACCTTGAATTTGCCGAGTGTTTTGAGTTAGCCGAAGGGCGACAAGGTGTGGTCGTCAGCTTTTTAGCTATTCTGGAGCTGGTGAAAGAGAAGCTGATCCAAGTCATACAAGTAGAAGCTTATGGTCAAATCCATATCAAATCTTCATAATAGCGGCCGTATTTGAAGCTACAGGCAAAGGAGAGGGCATGGCGAAAAAAATTAACGAGCAACAACTGCTGCAGTTAGTCGAAGCCGCTATTTTTGCCTCTGATAAACCTTTGTCTGTGAATGACTTACAAAGCACAGTGCTGGAAAGTTTTGAGTTAACCCGTAAACGTTTGCAACAGGCCTTAAGTCAGTTGCAACAGGATTATTTAGGCCGGGGTATTCAGTTGATTGAAACCGCCTCTGGTTTTCGGTTTCAAACCCGCGCTGATTTAAGTGAATATCTGGCCTTACTCTGGCCGGAGCGTTCGCCGCGTTATTCCCGTGCTGTGCTGGAAACTTTGGCTTTGATTGCCTATCGTCAGCCTATTACCCGCGGTGAAATTGAAGAAGTACGGGGCGTGACTGTCAGCAGTCAGATTATGCGTACTTTGCTCGACCGTGGTTGGGTCAAAGTGGTAGGGCATAAAGAAGTACCGGGTCGTCCTGGTTTGTATGCCACGACGCCAACATTTTTAGATTATTTTGGCTTAAAGGATTTAAGCGATTTACCTGCTCTGGCCGAGTTTCAAGCAACGCCGGATTTTTTTAACCCAGTCGTGATGACTGAAGAGATACATTAAATCATGAGTGAAAAACTACAGAAAGTGCTGGCGCGATCCGGTGTTGGATCCCGCCGCGAGATGGAAGAATACATCAGTGCTGGACGTGTGACTGTGGATGGCAAAGTGGCGTCATTAGGCGACCGCATCAATGCAAATCAACAAGTGCGGGTCGACGGCCATCCGGTCAAAATTGCGGCTGAAGCTGAACAGGTATGCCGTGTGATTGCCTACCACAAACCTGAAGGCGAAATTTGTTCGCGTATCGACCCTGAAGGCCGTCCTACTGTATTTGACCGCCTGCCAAAAATTAAAGACTCCCGCTGGATTGCCATTGGCCGTTTAGATATCAATACCAGCGGTTTATTGCTGTTCACCACAGATGGTGAAATGGCCAACCGTTTAATGCATCCGAAGTTTGAAGTAGAACGTGAATATGCAGTACGGGTATTTGGTGATGTCAACGATGCGATGATCCAGAAACTGCGTTTAGGCGTGGAGCTGGAAGATGGTAAAGCTAACTTCAAAAAAGTAAAAGCTATGGGCGGCGAAGGTATTAACCGCTGGTTCCATGTAGTACTGACGGAAGGTCGTAACCGTGAAGTTCGCCGTATGTGGGAATCTCAGGGCGCTGTAGTCAGCCGCTTAATTCGTATTCGTTACGGTGATTTGTTATTGCCTAAACATTTACCTGCAGGTGGTTATGCCGAATACCCGCTGGAAGATGTGAACTACTTACGTAAGCTGGTGCATTTGTCGGCCGAAACTGAAAGTTTAATGAAACCGGAAGACCGCGATGAACGTCGCCGTCGTATGGCTGGTATTAAACGTGCGGTACGTAAACATCAGATCATGGTGCAGTCGGGCGTTAAACCTGAAGTGGTGAGAGCAGAAAAAGCAGCAGCGGCTGAAAAAGCCAAAGCGAAAAAACCAAAACAAACTCAGAAAAAACGTACCCGCATCTGATCCAGCCCTGACTTTTGTAACTTTCGGGTCAGAGGAAACACTCTGACCCAAACTAAATTCCGCTTTATTTCATTCAGTTAGCATTAATTTATCTGGTCGGACATCAAAATGACATCTTTGCGCGTCTAACTTAGTACTGAAGTTAAGTTATTAAGCCTGAGGAGATGTGCGATGAATGTATTAGAGCTTAAATTAGGCATGGTATGCCAGACCAAAAAAGGTATAGGTATAGTAAGCTGGATTGATGCGCAGGACAGAGCTGTGTATTTATCTGATCTGGACAATAAAGATCAGCATATAGCTGTATCTTTTGACGATCTGCAGGACGAACCTCAACTGCATCAGAAAGCGGATATTTATTACTGAGCTTGTGATAGCAGTCCTTTATTACTAAAGACCCGTTGAACCCATCAACGGGTTTTGTTATTTACTTGTATCTGCCTACCTTGTTACTGTAACTCCATCATCCCCTTCGAGAAATATCAATGAAAACCATAGGCTTAATAGGCGGCATGAGTTGGGAGTCGACTATTCCTTATTACCGTCAAATCAATCAGTGCATTAAGCAGCAACTGGGCGGTTTGCACAGCGGCAAAATCATTTTATACAGTGTGGATTTTGCGGAAATAGAGCAGTTGCAGCGCAGTGGCGAGTGGGACAAAGCCGGTGAGGTGTTAGCGCATGCCGCACTCAGGTTACAGGCAGCTGGTGCTGATTGTATTGTGCTTTGCACAAACACCATGCATAAAGTAGCAGCCAGCATTGAAGCCGCTGTTACTATTCCACTGTTGCATATAGCTGATGCGACGGCCGAAGCTATAGAGCAAGCTGGTTTGAAAAAAGTCGCCTTATTAGGCACCCGTTTTACCATGGAGCAGGATTTTTATAAAAAACGTCTGACAGAGCATTATGGTTTAGAGGTGCTGGTGCCGGACGAAGCTGCTCGGGCAGGGGTACATCAGGTGATATATCAGGAATTATGCCTCGGGATAGTGAAGCCGGAGTCACGTCTGCTGTATCAACAGATCATGGCCGATTTGGTAGTTCAGGGCGCAGAAGCTATTATTTTGGGCTGCACTGAAATAGGTTTATTGGTAAGCGCTGAGGACTGTACAGTGCCGTTATTTGATACCACAGCTTTGCATGCACAAAAGGCTGCAGACTGGGCATTATCCCCGTCGTTCTTGAAGCCGCAGCTTTGTTGATTTTTTGATTTGATGAGACGGGCGCGGATAGACCACGCCCCTACAGGTCGCCGCGCTGCAACTCCAATTACTTAGGAGATCGGGGCTGTGGGTAGAATAAGGAATTGATGATGTTGTATTTATACCTCGAAGTGGATTTATCGGATGATGATGCCGATTTAGCTGAAGTTGCGCGTGATTGTGGTCATACGCTAAAGCATCCTCAATTAACTGACTGGCATTTGCTGGGTGTAACTGACTGGCATGGTCATGCTTGTCTGGAATTTCAGCTGGAGATGAAAGAGCCAGTTGCAGAGGCTGAGCTGCACCAGTTGATCAGTGACATCCAGGTGCAGATTTCACACCCGGCTGTATCCGCCAGCCGCACTATGCTGGTTAGTGATAAACAAGAAAGTTAGCTTTTTAAATCAATACGCTGGTGAATATTGTGCCACTCGTCCGGGAATTTGCCCTGCAGCACATAAGAAAAGGCGATGAGCTCAGCGATGATAACATACAGCTCTTTTGGGATATCAGTGCCCAGCTCAATACGTTGCAGTACTTTCACCAGCTCTTCATCTTCATGCACCAGTACGCCATGTTCTTTGGCTGTGGCGATAATGTCCTGCGCCAGTTCGCCATGTCCTTTGGCAACAATCTGCGGTGCATTTTTACCGTCATAAGCCAGAGCTACTGCGCTGGCGTCTATGTCTGTGTGATCAGGAGTTTTAGTCACGTCTTTCATGCTCTACACCCGAATGGCCAGCAAGCTGGTGGTTTTGGGCATTAAACTATCCGGAATTTTCCCAAGCTGGCAATGTGCTTCTGTCACTTCTATGCCCTGAGCTTTGCATCTGTCTTTTAACAGCGGCAGGTATTTTTCGGCTAACAGTTTGAGTACTGTGGTGTCGGTGTAGAGCTGCAAGGCTAAGGAGTTTCCTGAAAACTTGCTGATCGCCAGCAACTGCCCCAGCTGTTTTAAATCAAACTTCATCGATAACTGCCATTGGGTTGATTTACCTTTGCCTTTGTCCTGATCCTCTTCCTGTTGGGTGATGGCGATCTGGCAAAAATCTGATACCTGCTGATTTTGGATCGGCAGAGTTAAAAACAGCTGTTGCAGCGGATCTTTACTTTGTTGTTCCAGCGTAGACAACTGGGCATGTTGCAGCGATGAGCTTTGGCTCGACAGCTGTTTTAATAACTGACTGCTTTGGTTTTGATCCAACTGAGCGACAAATTCTTTCAGCTTATGCTCTTTATTCACTCCTTTGTCATTTTGTGGCAGGCTTTGCCCCAAACGGCCTAATAATAACTGAATAGCCACAGCTAAGGTGCCAGCTGCAGTTTGCGGCATAGTCACATTCTGCAGCGGGTTAAATTGCAATAAGGCCTGTAGCTGAGCCGGTAGTTGGGCCAGATTAGTCATCTTACTGGCGTCGGGCTGGCTTTGCCGCACTAACTGTAAAATAGCTTTGACTGCTTCCGGTAACTCCGGCACTTCGGCCAGATTTTCCCATTCGGGATTGAGCATAGGCAATAACTGTCGCCAGGCCTGATTAAGCACAGCAGGTTCTATTTGTGGTTTCACAAATTTAGTCGCTTCCACTGGGCCTGATACAGTCTGGGGTTGTGCGGTTTTAGAGCTTTGTAATTGCAGTACTTTGGGCTGAGGCTCTATCTGTATGGTTTTTTGTTCTGGTATAGCTTTGAGTTGCAACTGGCCCTGAGGGTTGAGTTGTAACTGATACGCAGGGTCTGCCAGTTGTTGTTTCATTGCCGCAGGCAAAGGCAGCTGTTTTAATTCGTTTAAACTCAGCACCACACCAGAGACAGCTGTGGTCAGCGCTGGTAATACCAAAGGCAAAATACGCTGCTGTACAACCGCTGGTAACGGAATAATAGTCTGAGCTTGCAAAGCCACAGGGGCTTGGGTATTGATTTGAGTTTTGCTCTGGCTTTGGGCCTGGGTTTGAACCTGAGGCTGAGATTGAGTCTGGGTCTTTACCACGACAGGCTGTGGCTGATTTTTTACAGGACCTGATGTGGTTTCGTGTTTAAGCGGCACCGTTAGCAGCTCTGTGTTTTTTCCCTGAACCACAGCAGAAGCAGTTTTGCTTTGTGGTAGGTCCGTAGCTTTGCTGCCTGCAGTCTCTGGTTGCAAAGCCGCTTTTGCTAATACCAGGCTTAACTGACCAGCTTTTAGTTGCAGTTTTGCATTTAGCCATTGCGTGGCCGGCAAGCTTTGCAGAACTGCGGGTAAGGGCAACTGAACTTTATTTTGTCCCAGTTGCAAAATCAGTTGCTGTTCCAGACGCTGTATTTGCACTGGCACTTGTACTACTTTGGCGCTGCTGCCGTTTTGCTGCGGTTGCAGTTGACTGGTGAGTTGAGCCGTTAACTGGGCTGATACCTGAGTTGAGCTTTGCGTGGCCTGTGGCGAACTGAGCTGACTACTGAGCTGGGTTACTAGCTGTTGCAATTGCGGCTGAGTTAACTGCACTGGCATAGGCTGAGGGCCATTCTGACTGAGCTTTAACTGCAACTGACCTGACAAGGCCTGACTCAATTGCACCATGAGCTGACCTTGCAAGGCAGGTAAGTTCAGTTTGGCGTCCTGAATAAGCACCATACCAGAGGCTGTATGCAGCTTTAACTGACCTATACCGTCTTTGCCAATATTCAGCAAGGCCTGATAATTCTGCTCTTCCACCAGCACAGCAGCGGGTACAGACCCTTTGGTCAGGGCACTTAACGCGCTATCTATCGTTATCTGGTTCACTTCTATTCAGGTCCATTGTTGGTTATCAGGCATAGTTGCACAGATATATCGGCAGTTGTGGTTTTGATCTGAAACATTAATTTCTATAAAGCCCGCTGTTTCAAGGTTATAGCGCATTCGTATTCTATTGCCAATATGCTAAGATGCCGCGACTTTTTTTGGGAGTTTACCCTTTGTCGATAATTTTGGCCGCCGAAGCACTAAGCTGTGTCCGCCAGGACAGAGTGTTATTTGAGAACTTAAATTTTCAGTTAAATGCAGGGCAAGTGCTTTATATTCAAGGAAAAAACGGAGCCGGTAAAAGTTCGCTGTTGCGACTGCTGGCCGGTTTGTCCTTGCCTGAAGACGGTCAGATTTTATTCCACGGTAAACCTTTAAGCTCTGTGGCTGAGTTTTTTTCTGAACAACT
Organism: Rheinheimera sp. A13L; assembly: GCF_000217935.1. Taxonomy (GTDB): domain Bacteria; phylum Pseudomonadota; class Gammaproteobacteria; order Enterobacterales; family Alteromonadaceae; genus Pararheinheimera. Next base: position 20,395 of record NZ_AFHI01000012.1, on the reverse strand, counting down.
GCTGTTTATTGGTCATCAGAGTGGTATCCATCCTCAACTGACTGCCTTACAAAATTTAGCGTTCTGGTCGGCTTTAACCGAACAACAGGTGGCAGATCCTTATCAGTTATTAGGCTCTTTAGGTTTAGCTGGTTTAGAGGATATTCCTTGTTTTATGCTCTCTGCCGGTCAGCAGCGCCGTGTCTCTTTGGCTCGACTGTGGTTCACAACTAAACCACTCTGGATACTGGACGAACCTTTTACCTCCCTGGATCAACAGTTGATTGCCAGACTGGAACAACATTTTTTACAGCATCTGTCTGCAGGTGGCGTCATTGTTTTGACCAGTCATCAGGCCTTGTCCGCTTCTTACCCAGAGCTTCAGGCGATAGAACTGGAGTACAGATGGTGATGTGGCGTTCTTTAATCAAACGCGAATTACAATTGCTGGGGCGGCAAAAAGCCGACTGGCTCAATCCGCTGGTGTTCTTTTTGTTGGTGCTGAGTTTGTTCCCGCTGGGGATTGGCCCGGAGCCGGGTATGCTGAAACAAATAGCGCCAGGTTTAGTCTGGATAGCTGCACTTTTAAGTGTGTTGTTGTCGGCTGAACGTTTATTTAAAGATGATTACCGTTATGGGGTGATAGAACAATTAGTGGCAGGACGACAGGGCTTGTTTAGCTATGTCACGGCGAAAATTTGTTGCCATTGGTTATCGACAGGTGTGCCCTTAATTCTGGTGTCGCCTTTAATTGCGGTGTTGCTTGGGCTGGACTGGCAAAGCTGGCAGGTTTTAGTAGTGACCCTGATGCTGGGTACGCCCGTATTAAGTTTATTGAGTGTATTGGGTGCTGCATTAACTATGGCCGCAGACAAAGGCGGTATATTGCAGGCACTGATTATTTTACCTTTGTATATTCCGCTGCTGATTTTTGCCAGTGGTGCTATGGAAGCCGCAGCAACAGCTTTGCCTTATACAGGGCAATTGGCTGTACTGCTGGCCTTTTTATTATTCGCCTTAGCGCTGGTGCCTCTGGCCGTGCGTCAGGCACTTCGAATGAATGTGGGGTAGTATGTTCCGTTGGTTAGATCCTTACGCCAAACCTGAGACTTTGTACCATCTGTGTGGCCGCTTATTGCCTTATCTGATGGCGCTGGCTGTATTTACCTTAGTGCTGGGCAATATCTGGGGCCTGGCTTTTAGTCCTGCCGATTATCAACAAGGCGACAGTTACCGCATTATTTATATTCATGTGCCTTCTGCCATCTGGTCCATGGGCGCATACAGCAGTATGGCTATTGCTGCTTTTATTGGCTTAGTCTGGCAAATCCGGGTGGCGCAATGGGCCGTATTAGCCATAGCTCCAATAGGAGCTGTGTATACCGCTATTGCGTTAATTACCGGAGCTGCCTGGGGCAAACCTATGTGGGGCACCTGGTGGGTATGGGATGCACGTTTAACCTCTGAACTGGTGTTGCTGTTTTTGTATTTAGGTGTGATTGCGTTAGCTGGTGCTTTTTCAGAAGCGGCGCGTGGCATTAAAGTAGCCTCTTTGCTGGCCATAGTGGGTGTGGTTAATCTGCCTATTATTCACTTCTCGGTAGAGTGGTGGAATACCCTGCATCAAGGCGCCACTATTACGAAGTTTGCCAAACCTTCGATTGACCCGTCGATGTTATGGCCACTGTTGATCAGCCTTTTAGGTTTTGCCTTGTTGCTGGCGGCGCTCACCTGTTTACGATTACGCAGTCAGATTTTGATGTTTGAACAACACAGACCCTGGGTACGACAACTGGTTGAGTCAAAGAATGGAGAGCAGAACTAATGGCTTTTACATCCTGGGCAGACTTTTGGGCCATGGGCGGTTACGCTCTTTTTGTCTGGTTATCATTTGGTACCACTTATGGATTGCTGCTTGGCTTGTGGTGGTACAGCAAGCAGCAACATAAAAACATACAACAACAAATCCGCGCCAAAGCAGCGCGGGAACAACGGGTGCGGCAACATCAGGAGAAAGAGAAGTAGATGAATCCGAGACGTCAGAAACGCTTAGTGGCTGTAACGGCCTTTGTGTTGTTGTTAGGTGGTGCTATAGGCGCCATGTTGTATGCATTGCAACAAAATATTGATTTGTTTTATACGCCCAGCCAGTTGATCGAAGGCATAGGGGATAAAAAAGTAAAACCTGAAGTGGGCCAGCGCCTGCGTATAGGTGGCATGGTGGTTAAAGGATCGGTGCGCCGTGCTCCTGACTCGCTGAAAGTCAGCTTCGATTTAGTCGACACAGGCCCAATAGTGACAGTGGAGTATGAAGGCATATTGCCGGATTTATTCCGTGAAGGGCAGGGCATAGTGGCTCAAGGTGTGCTGGTGGATAAAACCACCATTTTAGCTTCAGAAGTGTTAGCCAAACACGATGAAGAGTATATGCCGCCTGAAGTGGCTGAAGCCTTAAAAGGTATTAAGCATGTACCGCCTTCGCAGTTGTATAAAGAGTCTGATAAAGGTCAGCAGCCATGATTGCAGAATATGGTCAACTGGCGCTAACCTTTGCCTTTTGTGTTTCTCTGGCTTTAGCTATAGTGCCTTTGTATGGCAGCTTTAAAGGCAATCAAACTGCATTAGAGCTGGGTAATCCGCTGGCTTATGCACTGTTTTTTCTGACTGCCTTTTCATTCTGGGCTTTGTCTTACGCCTTTTGGGCCAATGATTTTACTGTCGTTTATGTGGCCAGCAACTCGAATTCTTTATTGCCATGGTACTACCGTTTAACGGCCGTCTGGGGAGGACATGAAGGCTCCATGCTGCTGTGGTTGCTTACTCTGGCAGGATGGATTGGTGCAGTTGCCTTGTTTTCCCGCAGCTTACCTTTGCAGTTTCAGGGCCGTATTTTAGGTGTGATGGGCTTAATAGCAGTGGGCTTTTATGCCTTTGTGCTCTTTATGTCCAATCCCTTTATGCTCAGTCTGCCATATTACCCTGTCGATGGCCGTGATTTAAATCCGCTGTTGCAGGATTTTGGCATGATCATTCACCCTCCTATGCTGTATATGGGTTATGTAGGTTTTGCGGTGTCTTTTGCTTTTGCCATAGCTGCGCTGATGGGCGGTAAGTTTGACAGTACCTGGGCACGTTGGGCCAGACCCTGGACTTTAGCGGCCTGGATGTTCCTGACGATGGGCATTATGCTCGGTAGCTGGTGGGCTTATGCTGAATTAGGCTGGGGCGGCTGGTGGTTCTGGGATCCGGTTGAAAACGCTTCTTTTATGCCATGGCTGGTTGGTACTGCGCTGATCCATTCTTTAGCTGTGACAGAAAAACGCGGTACTTTTAAATCCTGGACAGTGCTTTTGGCGATAGGCGCATTTTCGCTCAGCTTGTTAGGCGCCTTTTTAGTGCGTTCAGGCGTTTTAGTGTCTGTGCATTCTTTTGCTGCCGATCCGGATCGGGGTTTGTATTTATTGGCATTTTTACTGGTGGTGGTCGGCGGCTCTTTATTGCTGTACGCCATTCGGATGAACTCAGTACGCAGCCAGGCCCGTTACGAATTGTTTTCCCGTGAAGTGCTGCTGTGGGGCAATAATATTTTCCTGTTAACCGCCACTTTGGTGGTGTTACTAGGCACTTTGTTCCCACTGGTGCATAAAGAGTTGGGCTTAGGTTCCATCTCTATTGGCGAGCCGTTTTTTAACCAACTGTTTTATTACCTGGTGATCCCATTTTCGTTGTTATTGGGTTTAGGCCCCTGGGTGCGCTGGAAACAGCAACAAGTCCAACCTTTGTTAAAGCCGATGAGTTTAATTGCTATCGCCACTTTAATTCTGGCTTTAGGAACTATGGCTGCAACCCAAAGTATTCAGGCTAATTTGGCCTTGCTAGGTTTGTTATTAGGCGCCTGGGTTGGTTCATCCGCTATTTTTGAGTTGCTGCAGCGTTTGCAGCAGTTTGGCTCCATCACACAAGGCCTGACGAAACTCAATGCCAGTCATTTTGGTATGACGCTGGCGCATATTGGTTTTGCTGTGCTGGTGGTTGGGGTTGCTATGACCAAAACCTACAGTGTGGAAACTCAGGTCCGAATGAAAGCCGGTGATCAGGTCGAACTGGCTGGTTACCAGTTTAAGCTGGTGGAAGTCTACGACTTAAAAGGCCCTAACTACAGCGGCGAAGCAGCTGAATTGGATGTCAGTTATCAGGGCGACTATGTTACTCATTTACATGCAGAAAAACGCTTTTATACAGTGCAGCGCAGTGTCATGACCGAAGCTGCTGTGCATGCCCGTTTAAGCCGTGACTTGTACGTGGCTTTAGGCGAGTCGCTTTCAGAAGACAGCTGGGCTTTGAGTTTGTATGTGAAGCCTTTTGTGCGCTGGATTTGGTTAGGGGGTTTACTGATGTCGCTGGGTGCTTTGATAGCGCTTTGTGATAAGCGCTATCGTCGTCGTACTGTTGATCGAAAAGATACCACCGAACAGAAGGACAAAGCTGATGCGTAAACTGGCTTTTTTTATCCCCTTTGTGCTCTTTATTGGCTTGTCGGTATTTTTATTCAGTGGTTTGTTTTCTGATCCTATGGAGCGTGAGTCCTCGGTATTAAATAAACCACTTCCGGCATTTACCTTACCTGATCTGCAGCAGCCGGATAACCTCTGGACTGCAGAGAAGCTTAAAGGTAAGCCTTATTTGCTGAATGTCTGGGGCACCTGGTGTGTGACCTGTAATGCCGAACTGGCTTATCTGACCGAACTGCGTGAGCAGGGTGTGATGATTATAGGTTTGTATTATCAGCAACCGAGCGATGCGGCTTTTGGCGAGGTATTTAACCTGACTGCACTGCAGCAGGAAGTGGCATTGAAGCTCGAACAACAAGGCGATCCTTATCAGTGGAATATTCTGGATAAAGACCGCAGCCTGATTTTTGATTTAGGGGTCACAGGCGCGCCGGAAACCTTTTTGATCGATGCTAAAGGCATTATTCGTTATCACCATATAGGTGATATTAATCCGCAAGTCTGGCAACAGAAGCTGGCCGCTGCTTATCAAAGTTTAGAGGAGTAGGGCATGAAAGCATTTTTTCTAAGCCTGCTGTTGTTCACTGCAACAACTCAAGCCTCGCAAGCTTTGATTGAGTTTCAAAGCCCAGAGCAGCAAGCCTTGTTTAAAGAGCTTACTCAGGAATTACGTTGCCCTAAGTGTCAAAACCAGAATATTGCTGACTCCAACGCTGTAGTGGCTGTGGATATGCGCAATAAAACGCTGGAGCTGGTGCAGCAAGGGCAAGACAAAGATCAGGTGCTGGACTATATGAAAAGCCGTTACGGCGACTTTGTGCATTACCAGCCACCACTGAATAAATTTACGCTGATTTTATGGTTGTTGCCTGCATTAATGGCCTTTGGTCTGGTGCTGGTATTGCTGCTGCGACGCAGAGCTGAGCGCAGTGGTGCTGTGACTGAGTCAGCTGAGCAGGCAACGCCGCAACTGGAACAACAACTGGATCAGTTGATTGAGCAGTACAGGAGAAAAAGCTGATGCTGATGTCGTTAAGTTTTGCTGGCGCTTTAATGCTGGTACTTATTGTGCTGTTGCTGCTGTTTTTCCGCCGCAAAGGGGCTGGAGTGCAACTAAGCCCTGCGGTTCAGTTTGAAGAAAAACTGCAGCTGTTATCCCAGGCCAGGGACAATGGAGAATTAGCTGAACAGGACTTTACGCTGGCGGCTGCTGAATTAAAAACTCAATACCTGCAGCAGCAACAAAACCAACAGCGGGTTTCTGGTTCGCCAACTGCATGGGTGCTGGGCACCAGTGTTTTGGTGTTATTAGGCACAGTGTGGCTTTACAGTCTGACCGGCCATTTTACCGCGCTGCAAAACTGGCAAACTGCGCAGCAGCTATTGCCAGAGTACGGTGAGCGTGCACTACTGAATAAAGGTGAACCCTTAACTGAAGAAGAAATTAACCTTTTTGCTTTGGCGCTGCGCACTAAAATCAGTAAAGAAGGCGATGACGCCGTTGCCTGGTTTGTGATTGGCCGCATCTGGTTATCCAAAGGCATGTTAGATGATGCCATTGAAGCTTTTGAAAAGGCGCTGGCTTTAACACCGAACCGCATCAATGTGCTGATCAGCTACAGTCAGGCCTTGTTAGTGGCTGCTGGTGATGAACATCTGGCGAAAGCTGCGCGCAGTTTGTCCAACGTCTTACAACAGGACCCGGACAACACGGATGCACTTTCTATGCTGGCGATGGTGGCAGAAGAGCGGGGCGATAAAGAGCAGGCACAGCAAGCATGGCAGTTATTGTTGCCTAAGCTGGAGACCTCTGACCCACGTTATGCGCTGGTGCAACAAAAGCTGGGGCTGATGCCAGCAGAGGAGCAAAACTTTGAAACACCAGTATCAGGTCGTCAGGTTAATATCGAATTAACCATCAGCCCTGAACTGGCAGAGAAATACAAAACAGGCACTTTGTTTGTATTTGCCAAAGCAGTGGACGGGCCACCTTTGCCATTGGCTGTGCAAAAACTGCCGGTATTCAGTGGCACTCAGACCATTACCCTCAGTGAAGCTCAGGCGATGCAACAGGGCTGGACTTTAGCCAACGCCGATCGTATTCAAATCAGTGCCCGTTTGTCGTTGTCAGGTCAGGTGCTGAATGATGAAAATGGTCCGCAGGTACAGTCTGACGAACTCAGTTTTGACGAAGCAGCACTTCGTCTGAGCCTTAGCCTGCAGCCTTAACCCATGCTGAAGTTCGCTAAAAATACCGCTTTAAATTGATGCTTAAACAAGCAAAAGGTCAGGCTCTGGCCTTTTGCTTTCCCCTTCTGTCCTTTTGCCTCTTTTCATTTGATGTCCAATAGGCTATAACACGGCAGCTAAAAAACTATGTCCTGCTGTTTTGGCCCCTGTACTATGGGCTTGCACAGGTAGTATGTACTCCAAACCATAATTAAAATAAACCCACAATCTAGGATCACGTTATGAATCAACCGCCAGCTTCGGGGACTTTATTCGGTCATCCGAAAGGACTCTTCCTGCTTTTTTCCACAGAAATGTGGGAGCGCTTTTCCTACTACGGGATGCGCGCTTTACTTATTCTGACTTTAGTTGCCGCTACTGAATCCACTAACCCGGGCTTTGGTCTGAGTAATGGTGATGCGTTATTACTTTATGGTTACTACACAGGTTTGGTTTATGCCGCTACTTTGTTTGGTGGTTTGATTGCAGACAACCTGTTAGGCCAGCGTAAGTCTATTATTTTGGGTGGCGCTTTAATGGCTATTGGTCAGTACACTTTGTTTGCTGCCACGCCACACAGCATGTCGTTATTTTATGTAGGTTTAGGTTTTATTATTGCCGGTAACGGTTTATTTAAACCCAATATCTCTGCCATAGTAGGCGACCTGTATCCTCAGGGCGATGCCCGTCGTGACGGTGGTTTTACTATTTTTTATATGGGTATTAACTTAGGTGCTTTTATTGCGCCTTTAGTGACCTCTTCTTTAGGTGAAAGTGATGCTTTCGGCTGGCGTTATGGTTATTTAGCTGCAGGTATAGGTATGACCTTATCTGTGGTTATTCAGCTGTTGTTTGCTCAAAAGTACTTAGGTGACTTAGGTAAAGTACCAGGTCGTATTTCATCCCGCAGCGCATCTGGTACGCCAACTCCTTTAACCAAAGTTGAATTTGACCGTTTGAGAGTAGTGTTATTCCTGTTTGTGTTTGTCACTATGTTCTGGCTGGCCTTTGAACAAGCTGGTGGTCTAATGAGTTTATTTGCTGCGGAACATACCGACCGTATGGTAGGTGCTTTTGAAGTTCCTGCAGGCTGGTTCCAGTCCTTAAACCCGTTATTTATCCTGATGTTTGCACCTTTATTTGCTTGGTTATGGGTCAAGCTGAATGCAATGAATAAGCAGCCTGACGCCCCTATCAAAATTTTGTTTGGTATGTTGCTAACCTCTATCGGTTTTATTTTCCTGATTGTTGGTGTATTTGAAATGCAGGTGAATCCTTCAGCTAAATCCAGCATGATGTGGTTAACTTTAGCCTTCTTATTCCATACCTTAGGTGAGCTTTGTATTTCTCCTGTCGGCTTGTCTTTAATGACCAAGCTGGCTCCGGTGAAATTAGCTTCGCTTATCATGGGTGTCTGGTTCCTGATGCCTGCTGTGGCTCATTATCTGGCAGGTTATGTTGGCGCTTATTCAGATACTGCCGGTGATAACAACGCTGTGGTTGAATTTGCTGCTTCCTTTGGCGTACAGGCTGCTCACGCTGGTTTACTGGTAGTCTTTGGTGGCATAGCTGTAGCACTGGTATTTTTCGCTGCATTGCTGTGGATGTTATCCGGTACTTTAGTACGCTGGATGCATGGCGCAGAGCGTATGCAAAGCTAAAGCTATAAAGCTATAAATAAAGGCCAGACGGAGCAATCCTCTGGCCTTATTTTTTGGAGTAAAAGATGAAATTAGTTTATGTGTTCTGTGGTTTATTGAGTTTTCAGCTCATGGCAGGCAGCCTGACCTGGCAGAAAAAAGCGGATCTGTTACTAGAGCGTGTTGACGTTTCGAGATTAAATTTTGTTCGTTCTGGCGCCGCTTTGAACGCGAAACGAGGAGCGAAGTTTAGTTATTCTAAATGAGCGACGAGTGAAGCTTCCGCTCCTGCTCACGCCCCTTACCTACATCCATGTAGGCAACAAAGTTCAGGGCGCCGCCAGACGAACCCGAAGGGCAGCGCCTGGCCGGCCTTTCTGCTGCGTTAGCACTCGTTTATGTAGAATAACTACACTGCACTCGCGCTGCCTTGCATAAAAACCGGCCAGACTGCTGCAAAAATAACCCTGAAACGTCAACACGCTCTAACGGTACAGGAAATTTATCCGGCAGTATTTCAGGGAGAAATTTATGTAGCGGGTGGCCTGAGCTCTGAGCTGCCAAAACAACAGGGCCAGATGACGGCCGCAGTGCAAATCTACAATGCAAAAACCAATACATGGCGTTATGGCCCTGCTTTGCCTGAAGGGCGTCACCATGGCCAACTGGTCGCTGTAAAAGAGCAGTTGTTTTTATTTGGTGGTTTTATTCAGGCCAATGGTGGCAACTGGAGTGCCAGCGCTGATGTACTGAAGCTGGATCTGCAACAGCAGCGCTGGTTAAAAGTAGCCAGCCTGCCGCAGCCATTAAGTGAAATGCTTGAGGATAAAGTTCATTTGCTTTCTGGTCGCTCGCCTGTACCTGAAGCAAATGCTCAGTGGCAGGATCAGGCCGATGTGGCTATACATTGGGTTTTTGACCCACAGAGCTTTACAATCACAACAGCACCGAAAGTGCCACAAGCCAAAAATAGTGCTGCTGCAGTAGTCTATGAAGGAAAAGGTTATTTGCTGGGTGGAAGGCAAGTTCAGGCTGGCAATAAGGCTGATGTGCATAGTTATGATGCTAAAAGCCAAACATGGCTGGTGTTGACTCCAATGCCGGAAGCTCAGGCCGGCTTAGCTGCTGCAGTGCTCAATGGCAAACTATGGGCACTGGGCGGTGAGTTTTTTCAGCAGGGAGGTGGCGTATTTAGCAAAGTATGGGCTTATTCTTTTACAGAGCGACGTTGGCAGCAGTTGGGTGAGATGCCCACACCACGTCATGGCTTAGGCGTTGTGGTGTTGGATAACAGCATTTATCTGATAGGGGGTGCTACAGCTGCTGGGTTAAAACAGACCAGTGCTGTGCTGGAACAGCTTAGCCTGCAATAAAATTAGTCAGCATAAAAGTGTGAACAGCGGTTCAATAAATGGCCAGCATAAGCTGGCCCTTAAGGTAAACCCTGGTTAAGGTAAATATTCGTCCAGATAACTTTCATCTTCTTCGGCTTTTTTCGGTGGATTGCCGTCGTAGACTTTAAATTCAACCCGCTGGAAATAAGCTTCTTTAATAAAGGCGTATGGATCCACTGAATCGTTCAGCAGCTGTTCCATCGACATCATTTGTTCACGTCCATCCAAAGCAGACACAGTAAAACGTGTTATGGTCAGATTTGAATTTAACATGCCTAACGGGAAATACAGGCCGTCGACCACACCAGCAACCAGACCTCTTGTTGTGGTTGGCCCCATGGCAGGGATCATCAGATAAGGGCCATCGCCGACACCCCAGACCGCCAGTGTCTGATTAAAGTCTTCATCTTGTGCGTTTAAATCAATACGGCTTGCGACGTCAAATAAACCAAATAAACCTAAGGAGCTGTTTAATACAAAACGGCCCAGGCTGATGGCTGCACTTTTAGGTTTAGCTTGCAGTAATCCATTGACGAAACTGGCTGGTTCGCTCAGGTTATTGACCATATTGGCAACACCGGTACGGGCTGGTTTTGGTACGACCGTCATATAACCCACAGTGACAGGGCGCAATACATAAGCATCCAGCACATCGTAGTTAAAATCCCAGATATCACGGTTGACGGATTCTAAAGGGTCCCGGGGATCCTGATAATTGGTTTGTGCTTGTTGTTCGTCCACTGCCTTTTTGCTGGCGCAACCCGTTGCCATCAGCAGTACCAGGCACGACACTAAAACAGGCTTCATGCGTAAGACCATAAATTTGCATCCGTTGAGGGGGAAATAACAGGTTGATGATTATACTTGTAAAGCAGGATTTGGATCATCAGCTTTACTGCATTGATTTGTACTCATTAGTAAAAAAACTTGTAACAGCCTGAAAAATACAGCTGAACCAACACAATACCTTATTTTAATACCTCTGGTACAGCTACAGAGAACTGTTGTTGCTCGAGACTAAAGATCTCTTTTTCAACTCTCAGCCAGCTTTGGCTGTAATCCCAGTCAGAGCTTAATGGCAACCAGTTCATACCATCCAATACGCAGTTTAAGTTAAACAAAAAAGGATGGGTTCCTTGCAGCCGTTCGATGCTGTAGGTTTCACTGGCACTGCTTAGCAAAGCTATGCTGCCAAAAGAGATTGCCCAATTTGCAAAGGCCATCAGATCGACTGTAGCCCCGGCTTTAGGTTGCAGCTCATTGGCATCTATGGCTTGTTGCAGTAAAACATCGATCATCTGTGTGACTTCTTTTTCCAGCTCCTGCTGCATAGTCAGACGAGCAGGTGAGCTTTTTTCCTGGACCCAGGGCGATTTGGCCGTCAGCACACAGCTAAACAGAACAGGTTGCAGTTTTGCCGCTAATAAATAGGCCTGATGCAATGCCAGCGCTATTTCTCTGGTATTCCCCTCAAACCGCAGGGCTTTTTTAAATAAACTGATTTCATGACGCAAGGAAGCATTACACAAGGCTGTGATCACATCTTCTTTACTGGAAAAATGATTGTAGATAGTGCCTTTGGAATAGGGGCTGGCTGCCGTTAGTTTATCCATTGTCAGATTGGCATAACTTTCAGCTTCAACCAGTTGCTGTGCTATGTGCAGCAATTCCTGTTCACGATCGGCAATGGCCTGCTGCTTTTTGCTAAACCTTTGCTGTAAAGGGCAGCTGCGGCTTTCCTTAGCTGCAGTGGTGATGTCACACAAAAACTTCAGCATAAAAGATGATTTTTCCTGTTCACTTACATCAGAACTCTCTGATTTAGCATACCCCAAACTGTGTTCATCAGGGGTTTGTTATCTGTTGGAATAACAAAACCCTGCGTTTAGTGAGGATATAGCTAAAGTACTACAACTTCAGCTTAGTGCGGGCTTGTTGTAAGTGAGGGCGGCATAAAGCAAATGTCAGAGGTCGGGTCAACAGCGGATAAGCGGCCAGCAACACCAGTATAGTGAGGGTGCTTTGCCATGAATCCCATTGGGCTATCACTAAAAACAACGGAATTAAAATAGCCAGTTTCAGCAGGTTCAGCAGCAGTTTTTGTGGTATGGGCACTTGTTCTGTTGCACTTCGGATCACCTGCATCCGCTGTGCAAATTTAAGGTCTTTGAGTTCAGGAATAGTTTGGCTACTAAAATACATGGGGCATACTCCAAAAAAACAGGCCCCGCGAACACAGGGCCTTTTATACAGACAGCAGCAATCAGAGTGATTTTAACTGAGCCACTACATCGGTCAGTGGCAGCATTACTTTGTCACCCGTCAGACGGTTTTTCAGCTCAACTTTCTGCTCATCCAGATTACGCTCGCCTACTATGATGTGATAAGGCACACCTACCAGTTCCATATCGGCAAACATCACACCAGGACGCTCTTTGCGGTCATCAAACAGTACTTCAAAGCCAGCTGCAGTCAGTTCTTTGTAAAGCTGCTCTGCCGCTTCCTGAATGCGCACCGACTTGTGCATATTCATCGGCACTATAGCCACCTGAAACGGTGCTATAGCCACAGGCCATTTAATGCCGTATTCGTCATGATTTTGCTCAATAGCAGCGGCAACAATACGGGACACACCCACACCATAACAGCCCATAGTCATAATTTGGTGTTTGCCTTCTTCGTTTAATACGCCAGCTTTCATGGCTGATGAATAACGGTCACCCAGCTGGAAAATATGACCTACTTCAATACCACGGCGAATGACTAAATGGCCTTGGCCACATGGGCTTGGATCGCCTTCTACCACGTTACGTAAGTCAGCGACCTGATAAGCCGTGATGTCACGGTCGAAATTCACCCCAGTGAAGTGGAAACCATCTTTGTTAGCACCAGTGACAAAATCTGCCAAATGGGCGGCTGCATGATCCACAATAACAGGAATAGCTAAGCCAACAGGGCCCACAGAACCTGGTTTAGCGCCTGTGACTGCAATCACATCTTCTTCTGAAGCAAACTGCAGCGGGGAGGCCACCAGTGGGTGTTTTTCCGCTTTGATTTCGTTTAAATCGTGATCGCCACGCAGCACTAAAGCCACGACTTTAGATCGCCAGGTGTTTTCCAGTGTTTCAGCATCTGCATCGGCCAATAAGACTTTTAACTCATCAAAGCTAAGTTCCGGGTTCAACTGAACCAACAAAGTTTTGGCGACTGCTGAAGCATCCACTGTTAAAAAGGCAGAGACCTCTTCAATAGTTTTGGCATGTGGGGTTGCCACTTCGGTTTTGGCTTGCGTTGCTGCAGGGCGCTGGCCTTGAGGAGGCAAAGCTTCAGCTTTTTCGATATTGGCGGCGTAATCGCTGCCATCAGAAAATACAATAGCGTCTTCACCTGATGCGGCCAGTACATGGAATTCATGTGACATGCTGCCACCAATAGCGCCGGTATCAGCCAATACCGGGCGGAAATCCAAACCTAGGCGGGTAAAGATATTGCAGTACGCCTGATACATAGCGTCATAAGTTTGCTGCAAACTTTCCTGGCTTAAGTGGAAAGAGTAAGCGTCTTTCATTAAAAATTCGCGGGCACGCATCACACCAAAACGTGGACGACGTTCGTCACGGAATTTGGTTTGAATCTGATACAAATTAACAGGCAGCTGTTTGTAGCTGCTGATTTCTTTACGGACTAAATCGGTGATCACTTCTTCATGAGTTGGGCCTAAAACAAAATCACGCTGGTGACGGTCTTTAAAACGCAGTAGTTCAGCGTCCATTTTTTCCCAGCGACCCGATTCCTGCCACAGCTCAGCATGCTGCACTACAGGCATCAGTACTTCGATAGCACCTGCTTTGTTCATTTCTTCGCGGACAATGTTCTCAACCTTGCGTAAAACCCGCAAGCCACTGGGCAACCAGGTGTATAAACCTGATGCCAGACGACGCACCATACCGGCACGTAACATCAACTGATGGCTGATAATTTCGGCATCGGCCGGGGTTTCTTTCATAGTGGAGAGTAAATACTGACTTGTCCGCATAAATAAATAGTTCCGTGTTTTTTAAGTTTAATTGCTTTGGAAATTGGCCGTTATTGTAACAAGCTCGTTACTGCGGCAGAAGTTTAATCTGATGTTTTATCCACTCTGCGGTCAGATTTTGCCCCGCCACCATACCACCCAGACTGTAGAGCTCATTGTTCATCGTCACTAAAGTGCGTAAATCCATCACCGCAGTGGTATTTTCAGCCTTGAGCCAGCTTTTGTCTGTAATTGAATAAGCCCAGACCTGGGCAGAAGGCTCAGCCGGAGTACCGTTGTAGCCTATGCCATTGTAGTTATAAGCGGTTTCGCTGCCACCAATAAATACAATCAACTCTTTGCCATCCTGTTTTACCGCAGCAGCTGCCATGCGGTAACGGGCTTTGCCTGTCGGGTGCTGAATTTGCTGCCAGCTGATCCTGTTAGGGTTGGATGTGTTGATTTCACCTAACCAGCACTGAGCTTCGGTTTCATACTGACGTGGTAAGGTTTGATAACTGACTTTGACTCCATCACACAACAGCATATGCTGGCCTGATAAAGCGCCTGCCAGACCAAAAGTGGGGGTACCCGGAAAAGGTGTCGCCTGACTCCATTTCTGAGTGAAGTTATCAAACAGCTGTATTAAGTTTACATTGCCATCCTGAGACCAGCCGCTGGCCAGATAGATATATCTGTTTTTGTAAGCCAAAGCCACACTATCATCTACAGCCACCGGCATATCCGGCAGCTTGTTATAGGCTTTGGTGACAGGGCTGTAACGGTAGCCTTCGCTGCTGGACACTTCAGTGCCATTGGCCGCTACTGTGTAGCCTCCAAATATAAAAAAGTGATTTTGTAAGGTAACGCCAGTACTGGCCAGCCGGCCACTTAAACGTTGGCGGCTTGGAACTACTGGCGCTTTCAGCCAGGTCGGATCGCCTACAGTCCATTGCCACACTCTGTTATGCACATCAGCATGGGTTTTACCTGATGAGAGCCCCATAAAACTGCTGACATAAGTGCGGCCCGCTACGCTGGTGCTCATCACCAAATTGTTACTGACGGCTTCGGGCAATGCGGGCAATTGTGCCGCGCTCAGCAACAAAGGCGCGCTAAGACTCAGACAAAGACTGAATTTCATGAGCCTGTTGCTCGTTAACCCGGCTGATTTATGGAACTTGCCTGATTTCTGTAACATGGTTATGTACTCCGTTCACTGTCCATTTGATATTAAAGTGATACAGCGTCATGCCGTAGCTTTGTTGTTCCGCTTTTTGTTTTTTGTAAGGAGGGCGCGGGTCTTGTTTTAACACTTTTTCTATCAATACTGCTAATTCCGGCTGATCTTTTTGCCGCTGACAAAATTCCAGCACTGCAGGTTCAAAACTGACCGTCATGTCGGTTTCTGGTGCTGCATCGGCAAAACCACCTGCGGCATCCGGCAAGGCATCTGCGTAGGGCAGGTAAGGCTTAATATCCAGTATTGGTGTGCCATCAAGCAGGTCAACGCCAGACAACTGAATGATCAGACGGCCTTGTTTGCGTACTACGCCTTCAAGTTTTACGACAGAAAGGCCAATTGGGTTTGGTCTGAATGTGGCGCGGGTGGCAAAAACGCCTTTTTTTTCATTGCCACCCAAACGTGGCGGCCGCACCAGCGGTGACCAGCCTTTATCGGCCGTTTCATGAAATACAAAGACCAGCCATAAGTGGCTGAAGGCTTCGATGCCCCGCACTATAGCATCATCGTCATAGCCAGGTTCCAACACCAGTTCAGCTTTAGCTTCGGCAATCAGACCAGGCTGACGGGGTATGGCGAACTTTTGTTTGTAGGGAGAGCGGATGGTGCCCAGCACCTGCATTTGATAAGAGGGCATCAGTTCCTCAGTAGATAAAAAGCCAGCAATAGGCAAAAAACGGAGTCTATTATGGCGTTGCAAGACTTAAAGGACAAGCAAAGCTCTGATTGAAAATAACTTTACAATAGTGTTAAAACTTGGGATTAATAGCAGGCAGGTGCTGCACTTTACAGGTAGCACAGAGCAAAGAGCGGTTAAAGCTGCCGGATTATACCCAAGTGAGAACAACCAAAACCACCTGAATCCACTTTACTTATGCAGCGTTTTGCTGCGTTTTTGCTATGGCTTGACGAGAGTTGATAATGGAAAAGAAAGTTTTATTAATTGAATGCCCGGATTCAAAAGGTTTGATCGCACAGATTACCAATATTTGCTACAAACACCAGCTGAACATTATCCGCAATACCGAATATGTAGACCCGGATTCGGGGCAATTTTTTATGCGTACTCAGCTTGAAGGCATTTTTAATGACAAAACCCTGATGCTGGATTTGGACAGAGCTTTGCCACAAGGCAGCAGCCGTCAGCTAGTGGCTGCAGGGCGAAAAAAAGTAGTGATCCTTGTGACCAAAGAAGCGCATTGCCTGGGTGATATTTTAATGAAGGTGTATGACGGCTCGCTGAAACTGGATATAGCTGCTGTAGTGGGTAATCATCCGGATTTGCAAAGCCTGGCAGAGAAGTTTGATATTCCCTATCACTTTGTCAGTCATATCGACAGGAGCCGTGAGCAACATGAAGCTGCGTTGCAGCAGGTGATAGACCCTTATCAGGCTGATTATCTGGTGCTGGCTAAGTTTATGCGGGTATTAAGCCCTGCTTTTGTCGCACATTATAAAGAACGTATTATCAATATTCACCATAGCTTTTTGCCTGCCTTTATTGGCGCTAATCCTTATCATCAGGCGCATAAAAGAGGCGTCAAGATTATTGGCGCTACAGCGCATTTTGTCACCGATGATCTGGACGAAGGCCCTATTATTAAGCAACTGGTGACGCCAGTGGATCATACCTACAGCGCTATGGATATGGTCAAAGCGGGCCGCGATGTGGAAAAAAACGTGCTGAGTAAAGCCTTGCAACTGGTGTTGGAAGACAGGGTGTTTGTGCATGGCAATAAAACAGTGATCTTATAGCAGATATTTTATAAAACGGGCCGCAGATCAGCGGCTTGTCTCGATTTTTCTGCTAAAACGGCTATGCTCAAAAAAACAAAAATAAGGCACTAGTCAGATGTCAGGTAAAAGAGAAGTTGAATTCAGATTTTTAGCAGAACCTACCCATGTCAACTTTGGTGGCAAAGTACATGGCGGTATGGTGATGAAATGGATTGATCAGGTGGCTTATGCCTGTGCAGCAGGCTGGAGCGGTTTGTATTGTGTCACTATCTCTGTAGGAACTATTCGTTTCAGACGACCTATTCTGGTGGGGCATCAGGTGGAGCTGATTGCCCGTATTGTCTACACAGGCAATACCAGTATGCATGTGCTGGTGCAGGTGCGCTCAGGAGATACCAAAGGGGGTGACATGCTGGAGACCAACCATTGTATTATCAGCTTTGTTGCTTTGGACGCTGAAGGTCATACAGCGGCAGTACCAGCCTGGGTTCCACAGACAGAAGAAGATAAATTTTTGCAGGCTTACGCCGTGAAAACCAAAGCCTTTTCGCAAGAAGTAGAACAAAACATGCTGGATTTTTATCAGGAGACCCACCAATGAAAGCCCTGTGTTTAATAATTGCGCTTTTTAGTTTTTCATTAACCGCTGCAGAGCCGGTGTTACATCCTGAACTGGAAATTTTCCGGCCTTTTTTGGATAGTCACTGGGAAGGGGATTTAACAGAACCGGACAAAGAGAAAAAAATGATTGATCGCTCAAGCTGGACCAGAGCTTTAAACGGTCAGGCCATAAAAACTGTGCATTCGATTAATGATGGTGATTATGGCGGGGAGAGCATGATTTTCTGGGATCAAAAACAACAAAAAATTGCCTATTACTACTTCACTACAGCAGGTTTTTATACCCATGGCACTATGACGTACAACGTGGCTACCAAAAGTATTGAAGCGCTGGAAAAGGTTGAGAATAACAAGCAGGGGATCACTCAGGTGCGTTCTTCATCAGTACTGGATGAACAAGGTACACTGAAGGTCAGTTCAGAGTATTTAAAAGACGGAAATTGGGTAAAAGGGCACAGTGCTACTTATAAACGCGTGCCCCAAACCCAAGTGAAGTTTCGTTAGCTGTTATTTTTCGCTGACAAATTCTTCAGTCGGTTGCAGTGCATAGATATTATCTATTTGTGTGGCGCTGGAGTGACTGACGCGTAAATCTTTAATGTGGCCGTTACGCAGGCTGTAGACCCAACCATGCACGGTCAGCTGTTGCCCCCTTTCCCACGCATCCTGCACAAAACTGGTATGGCATACATTACGCACTTGCTCCATCACGTTCAGCTCACACAAGCGGTTTACTCTTTCGCCATCATCGGCAAAACCGTCCAGCTCTTCTCTGTGCAGTGCGTACACATCTTTGATGTTACGCAACCAGTTGTCGACAAAACCAATACGCTGCTTGTTCATTGCAGCAGCAACGCCGCCACAGCCATAATGCCCACAGACGATAATATGTTTTATTTTTAAAATATCGATAGCGTACTGCAGCACAGATAAACAATTGATGTCGGAGTGCAGCACCAGGTTGGCCACATTCCGGTGGACAAAAAGTTCACCCGGTAATAAGCCCACTATTTCATTGGCCGGAACCCTGCTGTCTGAACAGCCAATCCATAAATATTCAGGCGCTTGCTGCTCTGAAAGTTGCTTAAAAAAGCCCGGAGCTTCCTGCTCAACCCGCTCAGCCCATGATCTGTTATTGGCAAATAAGTGTTTTAACGAACGCATGGAATCACCCTATAGAAAACTGGCGCTACCATAACAGATCTTACCTGTTGGAGAACACCGACCAGCCATCAATAAACCGACCCGTCAAAGAAACAAATTCAGCGGCTATAAATCTGTCTGGCTGCTTAATGGCGCTCAGGGTATGATATCCCTATCAATAACGTAATGCTTATTGCAAGGACTATACAGCATGGTAAAGCTAAAAAAAGCAGTGATCCCAGTGGCAGGTTTAGGCACCCGAATGTTGCCTGCAACCAAAGCTATTCCAAAAGAAATGCTTCCTGTGGTGGACAAACCTTTGATCCAGTATGTAGTAGAGGAAGCAGCCGCTGCAGGGATCACTGAAATAGTGCTGGTGACCCATTCCAGTAAAAATTCGATTGAAAACCATTTTGATACCAGTTTTGAACTGGAAACCCAGCTTGAGAAAAGGGTTAAACGTTCTTTACTGGACGATGTGCGGTCGATTAACCCAAAAAATGTCACTGTGATCTCGGTACGACAGCCTGTGGCTTTAGGTTTAGGCCATGCCGTGTTATGTGCGGCACCCGTGGTAGGGAATGAGCCATTTGCAGTTATTTTACCCGATGTATTAATTGATAAATATCATGCCGATGCCCGTATTCACAATTTAAAAGCCATGATTGAACGTTTTGAAACTACAGGGGCCAGTCAGATTATGGTCGAGCCTGTACCTGCGTTGGACGTCAATAAGTACGGTATAGTCGATATTGCGGGCGAAGTGCTGTTGCAAGGGCAATCTGCTTTAATCCGTACTATGGTGGAAAAGCCTGATATTGAAGATGCCCCTTCCAATTTGGCTATTACAGGACGTTATGTTTTATCAGCCAAAGTTTGGGACTTGTTACGTCGCACAGCCCCTGGTGCTGGTGGTGAAATTCAGCTGACAGATGCTTTACATCATTTATTATTAATTGAAAAAATTGAAGCCTATCATTTACAAGGTAAGTCACATGACTGTGGAAGTAAAATAGGTTATCTCAAAGCTGTGGTTGAATACGCGTTGCAGGATAAAAAACTGTCAGATGAGTTCCGTAACTATTTGAAAGATCTGTCTCTGTTAAAAGACTAAATTGAAAAAATGTGCAACCACTCTTTCTTTTGTGTATCGTTTTTTTCATTAATCTTAGTATGTGTGGTAACGCACAGTTGGCTTTTGTCTCAGCTCAGTAGCTTTCAATCTTATTTAGTGAATAATATTGTATTTAAGCTTTAATTTAGAAGAATGATTCTGTACTATCTTTAATAGTATTTATCCATGGGAGATTTTCATGTCATTGTTACTCGATAAAAAAGAACTGAAAAAAGCCGCCAAAGAAATCACAACGGTCAAATTACATGAAGTAATTGAAACGTTAAATTCAGTATTGGTTGAACGCCAGAAAGAAACAGAAGTATTGTCTCAAATCCGTGCTTTAGCTAAAGCACAAGGTTTTACGCTGGAGCAACTTGGTTATCAGTTGAACGCTGATGTAGTTGTCAGCCATGATGATGACTCTGAATCTAAAGGCAAGCGTCCGGTTAAGCCAAAATTCAAAACCATCAATAAAGAAAGTCAGTTTTTCTATGTGGACGCAGGTAAATTAAATTTACTGAAAACCCATACGATGAAAAAGGCCTTAGTAGACCGTGGTATCAACGTAGTGCCATTCCATAAAGTAGAAAGCAAATACGGTAAAGATATCGAAGCTTTATTGGCGGAAGCGGGCACTCAGGCTGTTGAGAACTTCAATAGTAAAGTGGACGTGTGGAACGCGTGGGCTCAGGCCAATGGCGAAGAAATTCTGTCGAAGAAGTAATTTTCTTAAAATTACTTTTTTAGTAAAAAAAACCGGCTTGAG
>NZ_AFHI01000013.1 GCF_000217935.1 Rheinheimera sp. A13L | reverse complement strand
CCATCAGGCCCTTTTTTATTGCGCAGATATTAAGGTAATGCTTTACCTCTGGCGGCCACATAAAGCGCATACCAGTGTTCACGGCTTAAGTTGACTGTTAATGCTTTCTGGCACGCCGCAATACGGGCTGGCGAGGTTGTGCCTATCACGGCCTGAATTCCTGCAGGATGTTTTAATAAAAACGCCAGCACTATAGCTTCCGGGCTGGTTTGATACTCTGCAGCTAATTGCGCTACCAGTACTGCAGTGGCCTGTTGAGCTTCAGTTTCAGGCGTACGACCGCCTGTAAACAAACCTTGCGCCAGACTGCCCCAGGCTTGCAGCTGTACTTTATGTAACTGGCAGTATTCGACTGTGCCGTAGCTAAAATGATGAGCCGCACCATCTGGCATAGCGGTCAGTACGTTCTGCTCCAGCCAGTTTAAATCCTTCAGACTCATTTGCAGCTGGTTGGCAACCAAAGGCTCAGGCAAAACAGACTGCAGCAGTTGCAGTTGCGGCCAGCCAAAGTTGGATACACCAAAAGCTTTGACTTTGCCTTGTTGTTTCAGCTCTGCAAAAGCTTCAGCCACTTCATCAATCAACATCAGTTGATCCGGTCTGTGCAGCAATAAAATATCTAAATAGTCGGTTTGCAGTCGTTTCAGTGACTGATGTACAGACTCAACAATGTATTTTTTGCTAAAGTCATAACGCCCAACCTTTGTATCATCAGCAAAACGTATCGCACATTTACTCTGTATGATCAGCTGTTCACGTAATCCGGAATGAGCAGCCAGATAATCGCCAAACACAGCTTCGGCTTTGCCTCTGGTGTAAATATCTGCGTGATCAAAAAAGCGGATATTAGCTGCAAGTGCTGCATCAATGGCGGTAAAGGATAAATCCCGTTGTTCTTTGCTGGTGGTGGGTTGATCCCAGCTACCACCCAGGCCCATGCAACCATAAACTAAGGCATCGGCTTGGGGGAAATAGTGCTGAATAGGTAACATCAGTGGTCCCTTCTAAATAGTAAGCAGCAAGTGTACCTCATCCATCTGTCTTGCCAAGACCCAGCCAGTTTTCTGCTCTAAAATAAACAGCGGCCTTGCCCCTGATGCATTGAGCCCCTAAACTATCGTCCTTTTTCAACTGCCGGATGTGAAGCTGTGGAGCAAACAACATTGTTTCGTTTAAATAAATTTATTAGTGACACAGGTTTTTGTTCACGCCGGGAAGCCGATAAACTGATTGAGCAAGGTCTGGTGACTGTAAACGGTCAGCCTGGTACTTTGGGCACAAAAGTGACAGAACAAGATCAGGTCCTGGTGCAAGGCAAGCCGCTCAAAGCCAAACCACGGCGGGTTTATCTGGCTTACCATAAAGCTGTGGGTATTACCTGCACCACAGAGCTGGATGTCAAAGGCAACATTATTGACGCCATGGGTTATCCTGAGCGTATTTTCCCCATAGGCCGGCTGGATAAAGAATCTGAAGGGCTGATTTTTTTGACCAACGATGGCGATATCGTCAATAAAATTCTGCGCGCCGGTAATGAGCATGAAAAAGAATATGTGGTCACGGTTGATAAGCCAGTTACAGAGCAGTTTTTGCGTAAAATGGCCTCTGGTGTGCCTATCCTCGAGACCATTACCTTGCCTTGTCAGGTGAAACAAATTTCCCGCCAAACCTTTAACATTATTCTGACTCAGGGGTTAAACCGGCAGATCCGCCGTATGACTGAATTTTTAGGCTTTAACGTCACTAAACTCAAACGCATCCGTATTATGAACGTACGTTTGGCCGAATTAAAATCAGGTCAGTACCGTGAACTGACCCAGGCCGAAATGGCAGAGCTGGAAAGCAAATTGTTAAGTTCCAGTAAAACTGAAGAGGCCTCCCTACTCGCGACGCCCAAAGCCGTTTCAGCCCACAGACGCAGTGAATGAATAAGCAGCTGCGCTGGTTCCTGCTGCTCTGTGGCTATCTGCTGGCTGTTGCACTGGCTGTATGCGCTGCACAGCACTGGAATTACCGCCAACTGACGATAAAAGCAGAGCATCAAAGTGATAATCTCGCCGCTTTTATTCGTTATGAAATAAGCCGTTATGCTGATTTACCACAACAAATTGCAGAGTCGGCCTTTTTAGTCTCTTTACTGCAAGACCTGCCTCGATCAACTGATCCACTGAATCAGTATTTGTTTCAACTACAGCAAAGTGCAGATGTGGCTGATTTATACCTGGTTAACCCTGCAGGAATAGTCATCGCCAGTTCGAACGCAGATCAGAAGATCAATTATCTCGGCAAAGATTTTGGCTTTCGGCCCTATATACAAAACGCGCTGACAGGCCAGAGCGCTCAGTATTATGCGCTGGGCCATACCAGTGAACGCCGCGGTTTTTATTACAGCGTGCCAGTGCTTGTACAGAACCAGATTGTCGCCGTGATGGTTGCCAAAGTAGATTTGGAACCTATAGAGCAACATCAGCAACAAATTGCCGGGCTTGCCGACAGTCACTTTATGGTCACAGGACAAAGTGATGAGGTGTTTTTATCTGATATTCAGCAATGGCGCCTAACCAGCCTGACGGGGAAAGCCCTTAGTCCATCTGAGCAGCAGCGTTATATTACCCAACATATCGAAACTATGGACTATTCGGTGCGCTCTGCTGTACTGGCCTCAGCGTACTCATTGTGGCAGTTGAAGATCGACAACAAAACCTCCAGCTTCTTAGCCTACCAGCGGCCTTTGCCTGAATTCGGCTGGACCTTAACAGTACTGGCCTCTCCTGCCCCACACCAATCCTCCCTCTGGTGGGCATTTTTACTGGTTACCTTATTTTACAGTTCCGCATTGTTGGCTTTGTGGGTGCGACGCGAACGGCAAAAACGTCATTTGCAATTAGTACAACATAATCAGCAACTGGAACAACGTGTGATAGCCCGGACTAAAGATTTGGCTGAAACCAACAGGCAGCTGATACGCCAGATTGAACGCCGCGAACAAACTGAAACTGAGCTGGCCCAAACCGAACAACAGCTGGTGCAAACCGCCAAGCTTGCAACTATTGGCGCATTATCCGCTTCTTTGAATCATGAATTAAATCAGCCGCTGACCGCTTTACAAAGTTATGCTCAAACGACTGAGAAATTGATCGACAAAGGTTATCTGGTTGACGCCAAAACCAATATTCAAGCCATGCGCCAGTTAATGCAGCGCTTGAGTGTGATAGTGGCGCAGTTTAAAGATTTCAGCCGCAAAAGCTCAGGCAAAAACCAACTGGTGCAAGTGAATAAACTTATTCTGGACGCCCTGGGTATAGTCAAACATCAGTGCCAGCAACAAGGGGTAAAAATCAGGCTGCAGCTGCCAGACAACTCTCCTATGGTGCTGGCCGATCCTATTCAACTGGAACAAGTGCTGGTGAATATTCTTACCAATGGGGTGCAAGCGATGAAAGGAGTAGCTGATGCCAGCTTTCATATCGCAGTCAAGACTCAACATCAGCAGGTCAGTATTCATATCCGTGATCAGGGCCCAGGGATAGAGCCTCATCATTTAGAGCGTATTTTTGAAGCGTTTTTTACCACAAAACAACGGGATGGATTAGGGCTGGGTTTATCTATTTCTCAGCGTATAGTGCAATCCTTTGGTGGCCAGCTTGAAGTACGTAACGCCCAGGCTGCTGGTGCTGAGTTTATTATTTCGCTTGCTATCGCAAACACAGGATCTTAAATGGCGATTACAGAACAACAGCAACCGGCTATTATTTTTATTGATGACGAAGCCGATATTCGCAGTGCCGTCAGCCAGCTGTTAAAGCTGGAAGATTTAGCTTGTTTTACCACCGCCAATCCTGGCGAAGTTCTCAAACAAATCAGCCCACACTATAGCGGCATAGTGATCACAGATATGCATATGCCGGCACTGAATGGCCTTGAGCTGTTACAGAAAATTCATGCGATAGACGCTGAAATCCCTGTGGTCATGCTGACCGGTTATGGTGCTGTGTCATTGGCTGTAAAAGCCATGCAACAAGGTGCTTATGATTTTCTGGAAAAACCTTTTGATAATGATCATCTGGTGGAAGTCAGTCGCCGGGCTTTGGAGAAACGTCATTTAGTACTGGAGAACCGGCAGTTAAAAGCTGCAGTTGAACGCGAACAACAGCCTGGTTTGCGTATTCTGGGCCAAAGCCCTGTGATGCAGCAGTTACGTCGCACTCTGGATGCCGTGATCGACGCCCCTGCTGACGTGCTGATTTATGGTGAAACCGGCACAGGCAAAGAACTGGTGGCGCGCTACTTACATGAGCAAAGTGACAGACGCCAGCATAACTTTGTGGCCATCAACTGCGGAGCTATACCAGAGCAACTGATTGAAAGTGAACTCTTTGGCGCTGAAGCAGGAGCTTTTACCGGCGCCGATAAAAAACGTATAGGTAAATTTGAGTTTGCCAATGGCGGCACTTTATTACTGGATGAGATTGAAAGCACCCCTTTGTCTCTGCAGGTCAAGCTGTTGCGGGTACTGGAAGAGCGAAAAGTAACCCGCTTAGGCTCGAATCAGGCCATAGATTTGGATATTCGGGTAATAGCCGCCAGCAAAATGGATTTAAAACAATTGGCAAGCGCTGGGGAATTTCGCAGTGACTTGTATTACCGCTTGTCTCTGGTGGATTTGCATTTGCCCGCATTACGCCAGCGTAAAGATGATGTGTTCTTATTATTTTCACATTTTGCCCGCATCGCCGCAGCGCGTTTTCATAAAGAATATATTCCGCTGAAAAGCACTGAGTTACAGCAATTGGCGCAGCATCAGTGGCCCGGCAATGTGCGGGAGCTGCGTAATATGGCGGAACGTTATGTATTGATGGGCGCACAGGTTGCTTTCAGCACTCAACCACATAAAGCAGAACATGGCATCACAGGCAATATGAGCTTACAGCAGCGGGTTGAATATTACGAAAAAATGCTGCTGGAAGAGGCCTTAAATCAGCACAAAGGGGCGATAAAAGCTGTGATGAGCGAGCTGGATTTACCCCGTAAAACCTTATACGACAAAATGGCTAAATATCAGCTGACCCGCCGCGACTTTCTGGACAAAAACGAAGACTGAGCAGCACCTTGTGCGGATTAAGTGACAACAGCCTTTGTAGCTTGTGTGGAAATCCACACAAGCCTTATCAAGGCTTAAATAAGAAACACGTAACCAACTGAATTTAAACAACAATATTTGAACAAAAAAGCTGGCTTTCTCTTTGCTATTGACTGTCTGACAGGGAGATTTACTCCATAACCAGAGAGACAATAACAATGAAAAATAAAACCAAAAGGCTGCTATCCAGCCTCTATATTCAGGTATTGCTTGCCATCAGTGCAGGTATCTTTTTAGGTCATTTTTATCCGGAGCTGGGCACCGCCATGCAGCCTTTGGGTACAGCTTTTATCAAACTGATTAAAATGATTATCGCGCCCATTATCTTTTGTACTGTAGTGGTAGGTATAGCAGGTATGGAAGATATGAAAAAAGTAGGGAAAACGGGTGGCTATGCCCTGCTCTATTTTGAAATTGTCTCGACCATAGCCCTGATCATTGGTTTAGTGGTAATTAATGTCGTTAAGCCTGGTGTCGGCATGCACATAGATCCAGCCAGCCTGGATCAACAATCCATCAGTAAATACACAGCACCGGACCAGATGCAAAGCACCACGGATTTTTTGCTGAATGTGATCCCCAGCAGCGTATTTGATGCTTTTGCCCGCGGCGATATGTTGCAAGTGCTGTTTTTCTCTATCCTGTTTGGTTTTGCTTTACAGCGTTTGGGTGGCCGGAAAAACCTGATTTTTGGTTATGTGGAAAAAAGCTCAGAAGTGTTATTTGCCATAGTGCATATGCTGATGAAAGTCGCTCCTGTTGGTGCTTTTGGCGCCATGGCCTTTACCATAGGTAAATATGGCATTGCTACTTTATGGTCTTTAGCGGGTTTAATGGCAACCTTCTACATCACTTGCCTGCTGTTTATTTTTATCGTATTGGGTGCTATTTGCCGTTACCACGGTTTTTCTATTACCCGCTTTATTCGTTATATTAAAGAAGAGCTGCTGATCGTATTAGGCACATCGTCGTCTGAATCTGTGCTGCCACGTATGATGGCCAAGCTTGAGAAACTGGGAGCCACTAAATCTACTGTAGGTCTAGTTGTGCCTACAGGCTATTCTTTTAATCTCGACGGTACGGCTATTTATCTGACCATGGCGGCGGTGTTTATTGCTCAGGCTACAGATACCCCTATGGATTTAACTCAGCAACTGACCTTACTGGCGGTGTTGCTGGTGACATCCAAAGGTGCTGCAGGGGTAACCGGCAGCGGATTTATCGTATTAGCTGCTACTTTAGCTTCCGTAGGTTCAGTACCGGTGGCTGGTATAGCCTTGATTTTAGGCATAGACAGATTTATGTCTGAAGCCAGAGCATTAACCAATTTAATTGGTAACGGTGTCGCTACTTTGGTGGTTTCCAAATGGTGTGGTGAACTGGATATGCAACAATTGGACAAGGAGCTGGCTCTTGGAGCAACTCCACAAACAGATACAGTGTCAGTCAAAGCGGCAGAGGTGCAACATGGTTAAATTAAGCTTATCTGCAGCTATCTGTTGCACTCTGGCTTTTACAGCGTCAAAGGTCAACGCTTTTGAATGGGACTGGTACGGTAAACTTGAACTCCAGGCACTGGATGTGGATAAAGGACTCTATCGTTATGCCGATCAAGGCCGCCAAATTGAAGTGCCGTTTTCCCGTTTGGGTATGAAAGCCAAACATCAATTGACAGATGGACTGGCTGTCATCGCTGTGTACGAGTGGCAGGTCAATGGTCTGGATGATGCCAATAAAGATCACCGCTTCGGCTCACGCAATACCTATATAGGGGTAGCTGGTC
Source organism: Rheinheimera sp. A13L (assembly GCF_000217935.1). Lineage (GTDB taxonomy): Bacteria > Pseudomonadota > Gammaproteobacteria > Enterobacterales > Alteromonadaceae > Pararheinheimera. The sequence goes on along the minus strand of NZ_AFHI01000013.1, from coordinate 90,572 downwards.
GCTATGGCGAATTGGTGTTTGGTAAAAATGACACCAGGTTTAAAAAGTCTGAGGGGAAAATCGATTTATTTAACGAATCCCTCGCCGATATAGCTCAGATCACGCCAGCTCAGGACAGGCTGGAAAATATACTGAGTTATCAGTCACCTATTATCGAAGGTTTTAACTTTTCTGCCACCTACCAGACAGGGGCCAGTGATGAAATTGCCGGTGGTTATGACTGGGTATTGGGTTATGGCGACCCGGCGTTAAAAAAGTACCCTCTGTATCTGGCGTATGGCCGCACGAATGAACTAAACAATATCACTGCAGAGCGTCTGCTGGCGCAACTACCCTTATGGCAAACCGATGGAGCTGTGCTTGCGGCAGGCTTGATGCTTCAGCATAGTGAGCACCTGGTGCGTAATATCGAGGGGGATGCCTGGCTGGCGCAGCTGAGTTATCAGCACAACGACTGGACTTATAAATGGCAATGGCAGAAGGACAACAGCCAGACCCGTCATGCTGAAAAAGCCAGATTGCATAGCATTGGAGTGGATTACCAGTGGCGAAACAATTTGACGGCCTATCTGCTTCTGTCCAAACTTAACTTTGAAACTGAGCGCGATCATGCCGCCGCTCTGGGTATGAAGTTTTTTTTCTGATCTCACCGGAGCCTGGCTCCGGTTTCTTTTAAGGATGTATTATGTCGTCTTTCTCCAGCCGCATGCTGCTGCTCTGTGGCCCCTTGTTATTACTACTGACTATTTTGTTACCTCCACCCACAGTACAAATGAGCCAGGCTGCCTGGATGATCACGGGTTTAATGGCCTGGATGGTGCTCTGGTGGATCTCCGAGATTGTTCCCATTCCGGTTACATCCTTGCTGCCGATGATTTTTATCCCCCTGTTGGGTATAGATAAACTGGATGCTGCAACCTCGCCTTACGCCCATCCTTTGATTTTCCTGTTTTTAGGCGGTTTTTTTCTTTCTATAGCGATGGAAAAAACCGTTCTGCATAAGCGCATCGCTTTAAAAGCCTTGTCTATGGTCGGGTCTTCACCAGGCTTACAAATTGCAGCTGTGATGGCTGTAACCGCCTTTTTATCCATGTGGATGTCCAATACCGCCACAGCTGTGATGATGTTGCCTATAGGTTTATCCATTATCGCTATGGCAAACGCTTCAACACAGGACCAGTTTGGTAAAGCCGTCTTGCTTGGTATCGCCTACAGTGCAAGCATAGGGGGTGTAGCTACATTAATTGGTACGCCACCCAATGCGCTGCTGGCAGCTTATTTATCAAAAAGTTATAACATTCAAATCAGTTTTGCCGACTGGATGCTATTGGGTGTGCCATTGGCTTTGACTATGCTGGTTATTTGCTGGGTCTGGCTGACAAAAATCCATTTCCGCATGCCCAAAACTGAACTGGCTCAGAATGATACTTCGGCCCAGTTACAGGCCTTAGGCGCTATGTCACGTTCACAAAAATTAGTTTTAATCGTCTTTGCGCTGGCGGCCTTTAGTTGGATCAGCCAGCAATGGCTGGTGAAATGGACCGGATTACCAGTCAGTGACACAGTGATTGCACTTTGCGCAGCCGCTCTACTTTTTATCTTGCCAGACGAAAAAGGGTCTGGCACAGCTCTGTTGGAATGGAAAGACAGTCAGAATTTGCCCTGGGGAGTGTTGTTGCTGTTTGGTGGTGGTCTGAGTATGGCCGATCAGATCCAGAAAACCGGCGTTGCTGAATTATTAGCACAACAATTACAGTTATTGCACACTGTGCCGCCTGTCCTACTGCTGCTTGTGGTGACCAGTCTGATCATCTTCCTGACTGAAGTCACCAGTAATACTGCCACAGCGGCAGCTTTCCTGCCGTTATTAGGCCCTGTGGCTCTCTCTATGGACCTGTCGCCGCTGTATTTAGTAGTACCAGCGGCTTTGGCTGCCAGTTTTGCCTTTATGATGCCTGTGGCTACGCCCCCCAACGCTATAGTGTTTGCCTCAGGCAAGCTACAAATTAAAGATATGGTCAGGGCGGGTTTAGTGCTGAATCTGGTCGGTATAGTGGCGATCAGCCTGTTTAGTCTGTGGCTGGGTTCGCTCCTGGTGAGTTAAGTTCGGTTGGATCAAAAAAAGCGGCTCAGGCCGCTTTTTTTATGCGGCAAACCACACAGCACTATTCTGCTCTGCAGAGCCTAAAACGAAAAAAAGCAGCCTCAAGGCTGCTTTTTTTAGATTTGGAGCGGGCAACGAGGCTCGAACTCGTGACCTCGACCTTGGCAAGGTCGCGCTCTACCAACACAACTATGCCCGCTTAGGCGGCATTTCTTGCTTAGGAGCATTGAGAGCAATTTGAATTTGGAGCGGGCAACGAGGCTCGAACTCGTGACCTCGACCTTGGCAAGGTCGCGCTCTACCAACTGAGCTATGCCCGCTTAGGCATTTTGCAGATAATAATCTGCTTTGGTATTTCAGGTTTATTCAACCTTTCTCAATATCTTGCTATTGAGATGGTGCCCGGGGCCGGACTTGAACCGGCACGCCCTTTCGAGCGAGGGATTTTAAATCCCTTGTGTCTACCGATTTCACCACCCGGGCAAACACTTTTCTATTTTGTATTACAGCCAACGACATTTAACCAAGTACGGTATTAAATGGAGGCGGGTCCCGGAGTCGAACCGAGGTGGACGGATTTGCAATCCGCTGCATGGCCATTCTGCCAACCCGCCATCTGGCGTACGACTTGGAGCGGGCAACGAGGCTCGAACTCGTGACCTCGACCTTGGCAAGGTCGCGCTCTACCAACTGAGCTATGCCCGCTTTTTACTGGCCATTCGCCGTAACACGAGACGCATTCTACTGGTTTATGCTTTTACGTCAACCACAAATTTATGCTTTTAAATTCGTTTGCTCAAAAAGTAGCTTCACTGCTGTTTTTGCAAACTTTTTCCGCCTATTTACTCAGCGCTGGCCAGGATGCTTTCAGGTAAACCAACATAGACCAAACCGTTAATAAGGTTGCTATATACAGCAATGCCATACTTAAATCAGTCAGCCAGCCGACAGGCTGCCAAATTAAACCTATCAATGCCAACATCTGCGCTGCTGTTTTGTATTTACCCACTTCGGACACTGCTACCTGAGCACGTTGCCCTACTCCGGCCATCCATTCACGTAAGGCAGAAATTAATATCTCTCTGCTGATCATAATAAAAGCCGGAATAGTCACCCATAAGGTTTGCATATCAACGGCGATCAAGACTAAAGCAGCAGCCACCATCAGTTTATCAGCCACTGGGTCTAAAAAAGCCCCAAAAGGTGTCAGCAGTTGCATTTTACGGGCAAGGTATCCATCCAGCATGTCGGTGATGGCAGCAAACCAGAAGGCAAAAGCGGCAAAAAAGCGGGCGTGTTCCAGTTCAGAGTAAAAACAGAATAAACAAACAGGGATCAAGCACAATCGGAACATAGTCAACAGATTTGGAATATTCCACATAACACTACTTCTCAAAGTGGGCACAAATATTTAGTTATTGTGACATGCCTGGTAAATCTTTTCGGCCTGTTGCCTGGAAATTCCCGGTACTGTCGCGAGTTCGTCCACAGAGGCCTGCATCACGCCATGCAAACCTCCGAGGTATTGTAACAAAGCTTGTCTGCGTTTCTCACCTACTCCATCGATATTTTCCAATGGGCTTTTAATAATGGCTTTACCGCGTTTATTACGATGGCCTGTAATGGCAAAGCGGTGCGCTTCATCACGGATTTGCTGGATTAAATGCAAAGCAGGTGATTCTGCAGCTAAGGAAAAGCCTGCCGGGTTATCGGGTAAAATTAAAGTTTCTAGACCAGGTTTGCGACTGGTGCCTTTTGCCACCCCCACCAGCACTGGTTTTTTAGCAAAAGGCCAACTGCTGAAAAAATCGATGGCCTGAGTCAGTTGGCCCTGGCCGCCGTCTATTAAAATCAAATCCGGGATCCGGCTTTCATCTGTGAGCTTGCCATAGCGTTTATTCAGCGCAAATAACATAGCGGCATAATCATCACCTGGGGTAATGCCTTCGACATTAAAACGGCGGTATTCGCTTTTGTTCGGCCCCTGACCATCAAATACCACACAGGACGCTATAGTCGATTGCCCCATGGTGTGGCTGATATCAAAACATTCCATCCGATCTAAAAGCTCAAGCTTCAATGTTTGTTTCAGCTCACGGTAACGCACTGCAACCTGCTCTTTAACAGACAACTTAGTGGCAGCTGCCAATTGTGCGTTTTTTTGCGCTAAAGCCAGATAACGGGCTTTTTCTCCACGTTTGGCATAAACAAAACTGACTTTACGCTGTGCCAGTTCACTAATAGCCTGCGCCAGTTGCTCGTCATCTGCTACCTGCTCGCTCAGTACCAGCTCTTTAGGCATCATTTGGCCACCGGCACCACTTAAATAAAACTGAGCTAAAAAAGAGGGTAAAATTTCTTCAGGTTCAGAACCTGCAGGTACTTTAGGGAAAAAGTTTTTGCTACCCAGCACTTTATGATCGCGGATAAAGAGCACATGAATACAGGCCACCCCATGCGACCATTCCAGAGCGATCACATCCATTTCTTCGTGATCGCCGCTGACGTATTGCTGCTCTTGTACTTTGCGTAAACTGACAATTTGATCGCGAAACTGGGCGGCTTTTTCAAAAGCCATCTCCGTACTGGCTTTTTCCATTTGCTGCACCAATTGCTCTATCAATTGCTGGCTTTTACCGGATAAAAACAGCGAGGTGTTTTTTACTTCGGCAGCATAATCTTCATCTGATATTTTGCCGACACAAGGCGCAGAACACAGCTTTAACTGGTACTGCAAACAAGGCCGGGTGCGGGCGCGATAAAAACCGTCCTCACACTGGCGGATAGGAAATACTTTTTGCAGCAGCTTTAAACTTTGCCAGACAGCGCCTGCGCTTGGATAAGGGCCAAAATACTGCCCTTCCACTTTGCGAGGTCCACGGTGTGAACTGATACGAGGATGTTTGTGGTTGGTGATCAAAATAAATGGGTAAGATTTATCATCCCGCAGCAAAATATTGTATTTGGGCAGGTACTGCTTAATCAGGTTGTTTTCTAAAATCAGCGCTTCAGTTTCACTTTGGGTGACCGTCAGCTCCACACTATGAATATGACTGACTAAGGCGCGGGTTTTGCTGCCGGACACATTCTGGCGAAAGTAACTGGATAAACGTTTTTTCAGATCTTTGGCTTTACCGACATAAATCACGGTTTCTTTCTGATCCAGCATACGATAAACGCCCGGCATATGGGGCGCTGTTTTCAGGAAGCTCTTGGCGTCAAACATCGGCATCAAACATAAGGAAAAGAGTTACAACTTTGCAATGTCAATCATGCCATGGCGTAATGCTAAATGCGTCAACTCCACATCTCCACTGATATCCAGTTTTTCAAACATACGGTAACGGTAGGAATTGACGGTTTTGGCGCTGACATTTAATTGTTCAGCGATATCGTTGACCTTCTGACCACGGGTGATCATCAGCATAATTTGCATTTCACGGTCCGATAACTCTTCAAACGGATTTTGATTGCTGCTGGTGACCCGGCTCATCGCCATTTTTTGTGCCACCTCACCTGAGATATAACGCTCCCCTGCATGTACTTTACGAATAGCACTGACCATTTCAGAGGGGGCGGCATTTTTAGAGATAAAACCTGAAGCGCCTAATTGCATCACTTTGGTTGGAACCGGCTCTTCGCAGGAGACAGATAAAGCCAGAATTTTGATTTCGGGACAATAATGCAAAATACGTTTAGTCGCAGTCATGCCGCCCATACCAGGCATATTCATGTCCATCAGCACCACATCTGGTTCCTGATGACGACAAAATTGGATTGCAGCTTCACCGGAAATAGCTTCACCTATGACCTTAATGCCACGTTCGTCCATTAGTATACGACTGATGCCGGTCCGAACCAGCTCGTGATCATCCACTAATAACACATTAATCAATTTGATATCTCCGCGACCAGGTTAACTATTCCAGTCTAGCTGGATTATGTCCGAGCATAAAGCAGAGACAGGATAAAGCTCAAGCACTTCATTAGCGAATGCGACAAGTAACACAAATTTATTGGGGATAATACAGAAAAAACATACAAACCAATAAGATAGGAAAATTGCAGACATAAAAAAACCACCTTGATGGTGGTTTTAATGGCGGAGGGGGAGAGATTCGAACTCTCGGAAGGCTATTAACCTTCGCCGGTTTTCAAGACCGGTGCATTAAACCGCTCTGCCACCCCTCCGCGTTGGACGTCATATTAGGGGGCTCGCCTTTTTTTGTAAAGTGCTTTTCTATCGCTTTTAATCCGTTTGCTCAGCATTTGTGCAAAGTGGTCAATTTTTCACAATTTTCTTCACCTTTCAGCGGTATTCAAAGCGAAATAACTGCGCAGATACAGATTAAACCGAACAAAACCTGACAGCCCTGCCGCTGTTGATTACAATAGCAACACAACAGATCAGGACCTTCTCTGTCATGAATAAAAAACGAATTTATGTCGCCTACACAGGCGGTACTATAGGTATGCAGCAATCCAGCAATGGTTTTGTGCCTGTGCCCGGCTTTTTATCCGATACGGTGAAAAGTATGCCGGAATTTTACCGTTCAGAAATGCCGGAATTTGATATCCACGAATACCATCCGGTGATTGACTCTTCCGATATGACACCAGCACATTGGCTGGAAATTGCCACTGATATTCAAAGCCATTATGCCGACTACGATGGTTTTGTGGTGTTGCATGGCACTGATACTATGGCCTACACCGCCTCAGCTTTGTCTTTTATGCTGGAAGATTTGGCCAAGCCCGTCATAGTCACAGGCTCGCAAATTCCTCTGGCACAATTGCGCTCTGACGGTCAGGTGAATTTATTGAATGCGCTCTATCTGGCGGCTTATTACCCTATAGCCGAAGTTGCGCTGTTTTTTAACAATAAACTCTTTCGTGGCAACAGAGCCACAAAGGCTGATGCAGATGGTTTTGATGCCTTTGCATCTCCGAACTTTTCACCGCTGATTGAAGCTGGTATTCATATCAATTTAGTGGCTGGTCATCTGGCATCTACTGCTGTGACTAAAGCGTTAAAGATTGCGCAAATTACCCCTCAGCCGATCAGCGTCGTGACTTTGTATCCGGGCATCAGTGCGGATGTGATCAGAAATATGGCTGCGGCGCCTATCAAAGCCTTGATCATCAAATCTTATGGTGTTGGCAATGCTCCACAACAACCAGAATTGCTGGACGCCTTAACAGAAGCCTCAAAACGCGGCACCATTATTGTCAACTGTACTCAGTGTTTTAAAGGCAAAGTGAATATGGGCGGTTATGCCACAGGCAACGCTCTGCGAGAGTGTGGTGTGATCAGTGGTTACGATATGACACTGGAAGCCACCTTAACCAAACTGCATTATTTACTCAGCCAGCCTTTAAGCACTGAACAAGTGCGGCTATTTATGCAACAAAGTTTGCGTGGTGAGTTAACACTTTAAAGACCCGTCTTTTCACAAAGACAAAAAAGCCAGCTTGCGCTGGCTTTTTTTCATCTGAATTTTTGTTAAGTTAAACAAGAGTTATGCGAACACCACTCGCAAACGTTCAACTAAGCCCTGCTCTTCTTTTTTGACTGCACCAAAACTTAACCAGCGTTTTAATAAGGCATCCACTGTCAGACTATGACCCGAATTGTGTTTGTCTGATAATAACTGCAACTGCACCTGGGCTTTATCAGCAGCGACACAGTCTTTGCCACTGATAAGTTCTATCGCGGTCGTCAGTTGAGCACGAGTCAGTTGGGATTCATTACCTTTAGCGAAATCTTCACGAAAACGCGCTGGTATAGATTCAACCGTGACATCAGACTGAGCCAAAGCATCAAACAACTGCTGGTAACTGGCATTAAAAGCGGATTGCTCTAATGTTTCCAGTTTGTGCTGCAGCTCTGTTAATAACTGCTGTTTTTGCTGCAACAAAGCTGATTTAGCCGGCAGATCCAAAGCTTTCAACGCGCCTTGAGCGGCATGCAGTTCTGCTGCTGTGCTTGCCTGTGCAGCTTGTTGTGCTACTTCAGTGAATTGGGCTTCGGTCTGTTGTTGCTGCTCTGACCATTGCTGATCTTGCTGCAGTTTCGCCGCAGTTTTATTGGCAAAAATCTGGTCGCAAATCAGCCGGAATTGTGACCACAACTGCTGGTCCGTTTTGCCGGCAAAACCAATCTGTTTCCAGTCTTGTTGTAACTTTTTGGCCCCTGCTACCGCTTCATCCACTGATAATGTCAGCAACTGCTGCGCTTTTTCAACCAACTGTTGTTTTTCCGCAAGGTTTTGTTCATGTAGGCCACGAACCCTGGCCTTGAGCTGATCCACCAGCGTCTTAAACTGAGCAGCCAATTCTTTGTAAAGTGCAGATTCTGTTGGGCCACTTTCACGCCAGCTTTTTTGCAATGCAGTCAGCTGACTGTCAAAGCCTTTATCCAGAGGTTGATCCAACAAGGCGGTTAAATCGGCCAGAATCTGCTGTTTAATCACAGCATTTTGTTTACGTTGCTCATCCTGTGCGGCGAAATAATCCCGGCATGGCGCAAAAGCCTGCTCACAGGCCAGGTTAAAGGCCTGATTCAGCTCCTGCTCTACTGCTTCATCAGCACGGCCTAAAGTCTGCCAGGTGGCACGGGCTAACTTTACCTGCTCTGCTCTTTGTGGTGCTTCAACATCGGTGGCTTCAGCCAAAGCCTGCATTTGTGCGACCAGCTCTTGTTTGCGAGGCGTGGCTATATAGTTTTGTAATTCATTGAGTTGTTGGAGTTGTTGCTCTGCGGCCTGGTAATCTTTAGCCAGTTGTTGCTGCTGAGCTGGTGTTAATTCAGCGAAACTTTGCTGAATGCCTTTAAACAATCCAAACAATACTTTGTAACGCCCTGCTTCATATAAACGACGGAACTCAGCAAGTTTGGAACGGACAGATTTCAGATTTTTATCTGCCTGACCGGCAAAGCCTGTCATCAGGTCCTGCCACTGTGCGTTCAGTTGTTGTTGCGCTTCCGCCAGGCTGTCAGGCAACATAGCACCTAAGGTCTTACGACCTTTATTCCATTCCTGCTGCCATTGCTGATATTTAGCTTCGGTTTGCTGAAACTGGGTCGCATCTGTTGGAAGTGCTGCTGAAGACCAATCTGCTAACAGACGAGTGAGTTTAAACAGCTGTTCAGCCTGAGCCGGTAGTTGTTGCAACTGGCGTTCAAAAGCCCTAATGGCTTTTTGCAAACTGGTTTTTACTGTAGTGGCCAAATCGCTTTGTGAGACTTGCTGTAACAAGCTTGTCGCCTTTGCAGCTAAAGGATCGGTTTCATCCAGGCGGCCTTCTGACATCAGTTGTGCTAACTCTTGTTGCAAGGCTTGCAGTTGTGTTTCAAGCTGTTGCTGCTGCTGTTTTAAGGCCGCCAGTTTTTGTTGTTGAGCCAGCTGCTGTTGCTGCTCTTTCAGCAAAGGTGCCCAGGCAGCTTCAGTGAGTGATTTTATTTTATTAAATTTTTGCGTCAGTTCAGCCGCTTCATCCAACAAGGCAAGATCAGACTGAGCAGAGTCCCATTCCTGTTGGTATTGCTGCCATTTTTGCTGCATCTGGGTTAAATCACCACGTTCGCGCACAGCATTTAATTTTGCCAGCAGCAGGTTGATCACTTTACGCACCTGAACCGGTTTGTCTTTGGCTTGCTGTAGCTCTTGCAGTTGCAGTTTTAATTCACTGGCCAAGGGCTCAGCCAATTGTTTACTGAGCTTTTCCAGTTGCTTTTGATCGGTGATCAAGGCCAATAGCTGACGCTTTTGCTCCAGATTTAACAAGTCTTGCTGCAAGTTGGTTAACACCAGTTCGGTTTTTTTCAACCGCATCAGCAGCGAAAAACGAATATCAGCATCGACTTCTGTCAGAGCTAATTTTTCTAAAATGCTGCTTCTGTGACATTCTTCAATAAACTGACGTTTTAATGGCGCAGAGATGCGATTGTCCAACACCATTTGAACCAGCTGACTTTCAGCATACTGCTTTAAACGTTCAGCATTATCCTGCTTACTGGCTTGCCACCATAAGGAAAACTCGTTGAGTTTTTCCAAAGCTGCACGGCGCACAGCTTCATGGCCATCATTAAAAGCCAGCTCGTGCAAAATTTCTTTGTTTTGAGCGTCCACATTTAAGCCGGCAATCGCTTGTTGCCGCACTGCAGCGTCTTTGTGTTGCCATTTAGGTGCAAACCAACGTTTAAAGATCATCATGCGCAAACCTTGCTATCGAAGAGTCCTGAGGGAATTGTTTTTTCATTTCAGCTTTGGATTTAACCACCATCTGACCATCTGCCCCTATGGTATAAGGCTCAGTGGATTTGAGTACATAGGCCTGATAGGCCATCACCAGTTGCTGAGTATGCTCTTTTTGCATATCGGAAAGAGCCACACCATCGGCCCAACGGCCCGTGGCTACTGTGTCTAACAAGGATTGATAGGTATCAGGCGACATCGCCAGCACAAGAGCTTTGAAATCCATATTACTTTTTTCGCTTCAGATAAATCAGGCGGGCTCTGGCGTAAATATACCAAAGAAAACCGCCAGCAATCATGCCTTGGGACACCATGGTTTCATAACCATCCGGCTCTAAAGCCCAAAAATACAGAAAACAGAAACCAGCTAAAAACAGGATCAAAGCCAGCATCGACTGATTGAGTGCACTCTGAACTTTTTTATCCTGTGCTTCAATGGCCAAGTGATGTTTTCTTTCCGCAGTCATACCGCTTAAATCCAACTGACAATGCTGGCAGGTCTGACTTTTATCCGAAATCTTTTTACCACAACGTGGGCAGGAAATAATTGCCATAGTAAAACCCTCTGAAAGTTATGGCGCACTATAAAGCAAAAGAACAAGTTTGCAAGCCAGCTTAGGCTGACCTGCATCTTCAATAGACAGGGTTAGTTTACCGCAGTTGGTCAACCACAGCTCGTATAGCCACCAGGCTATCCTGCCCCAGTTTCATTGAACGCACATCAGACCAGCCATAAGCCAGATCTGGCAAATTAGCATTGTCCTTAAATGGCATTTCAAGGGTGTAAGACAAGCACTTAAACTGCTCTGCCACCCAGGTGGAGGCTATGGTTAAATTAGCCTGACCCGGTGCATCCAGCTCATAACCAAATTCAGTCTGAAACTCTGGAGTGACTAACAACAGTGCATCTTTAAAGCTGGTCTCTAACTGCTGCATTTTGGCATTGTACGAAGGCACACCTTCAGAGCCTGCAACAAAGTTATACGGCAGGTTTTCATCACCATGCACATCCAGCAGCATATCCACACCAGTCTCCAGCATTTGCTTTCGCACTAAATAGACTTCCGGGCTTTTTTCCATGCTTGGTGTTTGCCATTCACGGTTTAAGTTCACACCAGCGGCGTTGGTACGCAAATGACCACGAACGCTGCCATCCGGGTTCATATTTGGCACTATGTAAAACACAGCTTTTTCAAGCAAAGTGCGGGCAACGCCGTCATCTTCATCCAGCAGTCTGTCTAATAAACCTTCAACAAACCATTCGGCCATCGACTCGCCCGGATGCTGGCGGGCTATGATCCATATTTTTTTCTTGCCATCCGCAGGTTCGCCCACCACCAGCATACTCATATCACGGCCATCTAAGGTTTCACCCAGTTCTACAATTTGGGCCATACCAGAGCTTTGAGCCTGATGCAGTAAGTCCATATGACGTTCGTAGCTGTAAGGCGCAAAATAAGCAAAGTACACGGATTCAGCTTCAGGATAATGAGTGATCACCAGTTGTTCATTAACCAGTTGGGTTTCCACTCTGAACCAGTTTTCTCTATCGTAAGATGCCACAGCCTGATAACCTTTCCAGCCATCCGGATAGGCAGAGTCTTTGACATTAACGATGCGAATAGTGTGGGGTTCAGTGCTTTGAGAATGTAAACGAAAATGGAACCATTGGTAGAAGTCTGAGTTGTGGTCTTTGCGGATCGCAAGCTGAATATCGGCAGGATGTTCGGCTTTGATCACGTCAATATTACCGCTGTCAAAATTACAGGTAATTTTCATAAAATATCCACTTGGTTGGGTGACAGATGCTGCCTCAAGGCAGTCTTAACGGACCGGCATCATAGCATTAAATTTCTGCCTGTTCAGCCGAAGCTAAAGATTTGGCAGCCTTAAATAACAAAAAAGGCCGCACTGAGGCGGCCGGTTTTAAGATCAACTTCTACTTGTTGACAGGCAAGGTTGGGTATTTTATTCCGGCCATTTCGTTCATAACACGAATCACCTGAGTGCTGTAGCCAAACTCATTGTCATACCATACGTAAAGTACACAGCGATCATCCTGCACTATAGTGGCTTGTGAATCGACCACACCAGCGTAACGTGAACCCACCAAATCACTGGAAACAATTTCAGTCGAACTGGTGAAATCGATCTGGTCCTGCAATTCTGAGAACAAGGCTATTTTTTGCAGGTAGTTGTTCAGCTCGTCGCGGTTAGTTTCTTTGTTCAGGTTTAATGACAAAATAGCCATAGACACATTAGGTGTAGGCACCCGAATCGCATTTCCTGTCAGCTTACCTTTAAGTTCAGGCAGAGCTTTGGCCACGGCGCTGGCAGCGCCTGTAGACGTAATCACCATATTCAGTGGTGCAGCACGACCACGACGTTCAGCTTTGTGATAGTTGTCTATTAAGTTCTGATCGTTGGTGTACGAATGCACTGTTTCAACATGACCATTTTTGATGCCAAACTCATCGTTTAAGGCTTTTAATACAGGCGTAATAGCATTGGTCGTACAGCTTGCCGCAGACACGATAAGGTCTTCAGGCTGGATCATGTTGTGGTTCACGCCATAGACCACGTTGTGAACATCGCCTTTTGCAGGCGCGGTTAACAGGACTTTAGCTGCACCTTTGGATTTAAAGTGAATAGATAATTCTTTATCGTCTTTCCAAATGCCGGTGTTGTCCACAACTAAAGCGTCATGAATACCGTACTGGGTGTAATCGACCAGTTCAGGAGAATCGGCATAAATTACTTTAATAAAAGTACCGTTGGCTTTAATGCCGACGTTTTCTTCATCCACCGTAATGCTGCCGTTAAATGGGCCATGGATAGAATCACGACGCAGCAGGCTGGCGCGTTTTTCTAAATCACCTTTACGGCCGCCACGCACAACAATGGCACGTAAACGTAACTTGCTGCTTGGACCTGAACGTTCCAGCATCAGGCGGGCTAATAAACGACCAATACGGCCAAAACCGTACAATACAACGTCTACAGGCTTGATTTGATCGCCACGGTGTAATATTTCAGACAGCTGACTATCTAAATACTGCTGTAAAGTCTGACCTTCACCGGCATTTTTGTATAAATAAGCAAAGGCCAGCTTACCAATATCGACGCGGCCTGGAGCCAGTTCCATATTGGAAATAGCTTCTAAAAGCGGAAAACTTTCTCTTAAACGTAGCTTCTGATGTTCAAAGCGTTCTACTGTTTTATGAGCCTTGATGATATCAATGGTCGTTGCATTGACCAGAGGACGGCCGTAAACCACAACTTCAATGCCTTTATTACGGTACAAACGACCTATAATAGGTTGCATGTTCTCAGCGTATTCCTGACGTTCCTGCCAGCTGCGTTGATACTGTTCTTCGTGTGATAGAGTCATGGTTTCGCCTTTTACGTCTTGTAGGTTCAGAGGTGTGCCTGTGGTCATCGCCACATTGAGGCAGGCGCATTGTAATTGAACATGTAATACTACGACAACAATTACAAAAAGATTTTTTCTGAATTCTTCGTTATGCTGAAGGCTGATAGAACTGATGAGATGTTTATGAAATACCTGTTGTTACTATTAATTGCCCTGTTACTGAGTGCCTGCTCCGAAGGCGAGCTGACCTTGCGTGCTGTCTGCGAAAAAGAGCCAGGCCTGTGCACAGATTTAAATGACGATTCTCATTGTAATATGCAGCGCCGTGATTTGATTATGCAACGCTTTGAAGAAAAGCGCCTGCCGTCGGACAAAAACAAATATCAGTTGCTGCTGGATTTTGAAAAGTATTCAAAATGTATTGAACTGGCCGCTGGTATTGAACATATCAAACTCAAAGAAAAAACCAGCACCCGCATGGTTGGTTACCTGACAAGCTTGAGAGAAATCAAACGCTTAAGCAATGAGACAGTCAGTTCAGACGACCCACATCTGTTGTATTACCACTGGTCACGCAATAAAAGTGACAGTCATCTGCAACGCTTTTTACTGGCGGAACAAAATAACCAGTTGGAAACCCCACAGCTGCAAATGGCATTAGTCAGCTATTACAGTAAAAGAGACAGAGAAAAAAGCATCCAGTTGTTGCATCACGCTTTATCGCTTTATCCACCCAATCCAAAGGTAGATCCTGAGATTTATGCCTCTTTAACCAGTATGTTTTACAAAAAGAAAGACTATGCAAGCTCTTACCACTGGGCTCTATTGGCACAAAAAAGTGGTGCTTTTAATGTGGAATTGCAGGAATTGAAAATTTATCTGGAACAAGCTCAGCTTGATCACGAAAAAATAAAAGAAACAGCTGAACATACCTTAGCTCAGCTGCAACTTGGGCATTTTACTCCGCCGAAATTTTAAGGTCCGGATTAAATAATAAAGACACAGAATTCACGCAATAACGTTGCCCGGTGGGTGCCGGGCCATCATCAAACACATGGCCTAAATGTGCATCGCAATGCTGGCATAAAATCTCAATCCGGCTCATACCATGAGATAGGTCCCTTTCGTATTTTACCTGCCCTTCGATGGCTTTACTGAATGAAGGCCAGCCGCAGCCTGAATCAAATTTATCTGCCGAATCAAACAATGGCTGCTGACAACAGACACAGTGGTAATTGCCTGTGTCTTTGTTATGCAATAAAGTACCGCTAAAAGGGTATTCAGTGCCCTTTTGTCGTGTCACTCTGTACTGCTCATCAGTTAACTGTTCGCGCCACTCTTGCTCAGTTTTATTCATCTACTACTCCGGTTCAAAGTACAGGTCGCCGCATTTTGGCTGCTATGCCACAGTTTTCAACTAACAGCTGTACTCCTATACGTAAAAAGCTCCTTCCGGAGCTTTTTATTTACTTTATTTTTTGCATCGGCCTGTCGTTATGACTCCAGTCCACATGAAAAGTTTTACCTTTGGCTTTATCTGTGCGCTCAAAAGTATGAGCGCCAAAGTAATCCCGTTGTCCTTGCAGCAGATTAGCAGGCAACACTGCAGTGCGGTACGAGTCGTAATAACTTAACGCAGAACTTAACGCAGACACAGGAATGCCAGTCATGGCAGCTTCGGCGACAGCACGGCGCCAGTTCATCTGATTCACAGAGATTTGTTTTGCAAAAAATGGGTCCAGCAATAAATTCTGTAAATCATCATTACGTTCATAAGCGTCGGTAATAGACTGTAAAAACACAGCGCGGATAATACAGCCGGCACGCCAGATCTTAGCAATTTCGGCAAAATTCAGCTGCCAGCCATGTTCTGCCGCCGCGGTTTTCATTAAATCAAAACCCTGAGCATAAACACAGATTTTGGCGCAGTAGAGCGCATCATGCAGCTGCTTAATCATCAGCTCAGCGCTTTGGCTGGTGCAATGCTCGCGCACCGGACCTGCCAGCAAAGTAGAAGCCAGCACACGCTGATCTTTTAAGGTTGACATGGAACGGGCAAATACAGCTTCAGCTATAGTAGGTGCAGGGCAACCTAACTCCAGACTACTGACCGCAGTCCAGAGACCTGTACCTTTCTGGCCGGCTTTATCCAGAATCACGTCCACTAAAGGTAAACCTGTTTCTGAATCTTTAGTTGCCAGCACTTCAGCGCTGATTTCCATCAGATAGCTGTTTAAAATGCCCTGATTCCACTCTTTAAACACTTTAGAGACTTGTTCTGCACTCATGCCAAGCGCATCACGCATCACCTGATACACTTCACAAATCAGCTGCATATCGGCGTATTCGATGCCGTTGTGTACCATTTTGACGTAATGACCTGAGCCGCCCGGCCCAATGTAGGTGGCACAAGGTTCGCCTTCAGTAACAGGGTTGCCTGGTTCATGGCGCTCAAGCGGACGACCTGTGGCAGGATCTACTTTAGCGGCAATAGCACGCCAGATAGGCTCAATACGAGTCCAGGCATATGGATCACCACTTGGCATCAGGGACGGGCCAAAACGGGCGCCCACTTCACCACCAGAAACAGCAGTGCTGAAGAAAATAAATTTCCCCTCGTAATGTTTTTCACGACGCACTGTATCAGTCCACAGACTGTTGCCTGTATCAACAATGATATCGTCCGCCTGAATACCTGCGTCAATCAGTTTTAAACAGACATCATCTACAGGTTTGCCAGCAGGCACAGATAAAATAACTAAGTGAGGGGAAGATAAACGCGACAGAAGTTCTGTATAAGAGCTGCAGCTGATCACGCGGGCTGGTTTGTCGCCCCGCTCGGCTTTGTCCTGCGCTATAACAGCTTCCAGTTTTTTATGGTCTAAATCAAAAGCGGCAACCCGATAACCGTGATCAGCCAGATTCAAAATGAGGTTCTTCCCCATTACACCTGCGCCGACAAAACCTATATCACATAATACGGATGTCTCAGACATTTGATTTTCCTTTTAAAATCCGGCACTGCAAAAGTGGCCGCGATTATACTGGAAAACTGTGGATAAAGAAAAAGCTCAACTGAAAAAACTCAGGTCCAGATGGATAAAGATCGCTCGCTTTGCACATAACGGGTTCTGGTTGCTGCTTTTTCCAGCATCTCGCCCGTTTCAAATTGAGTATCCAATAGCAACTGCCAGCTTTTTTTCGGCAACTCAACCTGAAGTGGTGTATTGCCTGCGTTCATAATCACCAACATGGCCCGATGATCTTTTAAATGTTCAATGACAAAAACACAGTTGGTTTTATAAGGATCTGTCCAGTCTTCATCTTGTTTTACGCTGCCATCCGCCAGATACCAGCTGACCTGGTGTTTATCGCCGTGCAACTGATACTGATCGTCCAGCAAAGACAATTGCTGTAAACAACTGAACTTTTGGCGCAGCTGAATCATCTTTTTGACAAAAATCAGAAACTGCGTGGCCTGATAATCCAGTTGCCAGTGCAGCCAGCTCATCTCATTGTCCTGACAATACGCATTATTATTGCCTTGCTGAGTATGGCTGAGTTCGTCCCCGCCCAACCAATGCACTATGCCCTGACTGAGCATCAGGCTGGCGACCAGATTACGTTTATGCTGAAATCGTTTCTGCAAAATGTCGGCATCACTGCTTGGACCTTCAACGCCATAATTCAGACTCAAGTTATGGCCGTGGCCATCACGATTTTGCTCCGCATTCAGCCAGTTGTGTTTATCCTGATAACACACCATGTCTTGCAAGGTAAAACCATCGTGGTAACTGATGTAATTTACGCTGCAACAGGCTGGTTTATGATGTTTTTGGAAAATGTCACGTGAACCCAGCAAGCGAGTGGCAAATTGGGGCAACTGACCCGGATCTTGCCGCCAGAAGGAACGAAAGCTATCACGGCATTTGTCGTTCAATTCAGACCAATGTGCCGGAAACTGCCCCAATTGATAGCCAAAAGGCCCTAAATCCCAGGGTTCTGCTATTAGTTTGACCTGACTTAACACCGGATCCTGAGCTATCACCTGCAAAAAAGTGGCGTAGGCATCAAATCGTTTATGTTCGCGGGCTAAAGTGACTGCCAAATCAAAGCGGAAACCATCCACCTGCATTTCTGTTGCCCAATAACGCAAGGCATCCAGAACCAGACGCTGAGTGACAGGATGAGCCACATTCAGCGTATTGCCACAGCCGCTGTAATTGCAGTTTTGCTGGTAGTCGGTAATGTCGGCATGATTTTCAAACAGGTAATAATGCCTGTTCGCTAAGCCTCTGAAACTTAATCTATAGTCTTCAGCTTCTGCAGTATGGTTAAACACCACATCCAGAATCACTTCCAGCCCATGCTGATGATAAGTGCACACCAGATCTTTGAACTCAGTGACAGCATCGTCCACCTGATAGCGGGCATCAGGTGCAAAAAAGTTAATGGGGTTATAACCCCAATAATTCGTCAGTTTTAGTTTTTCTAAGCGGGGTTCACTCATAAAGCTGGCGACAGGCAACAGCTGTACTGTGGTAATACCTAACTCTTTTAAATGCTTGATCACTGCCGGATGACACATGCCCTGGTATTTGCCACGCAGCGCTTCGGGCACATCCGGATGCAACTTGGTCAGTCCTTTGACATGAGCTTCATAAATAATGGTTTTCTCGCGGGGTATCAGAGGTTTTTTACTGTTTTGCCAGTCAAACTGCGGCGATGCCAACACTCCTTTGGGTACCATATAGTGACTATGAACCTGATACAAACGCTCATTCCAAACCAAAGCCCGGTTCAGTTGTTTGGCATAAGGGTCTATTAATAGTCGGTTACGGTCGAACACCAGACCTGAACTTGCCTGACAGACCCCTGTGGCACGCAGGCCATACAAAGTACCAGCTTGAATGCCTTCGACATGCAGATGCCAGACGTCGCCGGTACGGGCAAAAAACTCAATTTCTGCCAAAGGTTCTTCAGTGTCAGGACAAAACAAACATAACCAGAGCGAAGAGGCATCAGGCGCGTAAACTGAAAAGTTCCAGCTATGTGCAGCGGTCTGACTTGGACCTGGAGGATAAGCTGCACCTGTGCTGCTTATCCATTCAGAATTTTGCTCTGGTAAAGTACTCACGTTATTTTTCTTCTCAGATAAAGGGTCGACAAAGGCGGTAAATCCAGTTGCACCCCATAATTTAAGCCAAAGGCAGCCGCAGGGTGCGCCTGTAAATAGTCACCTACAGGGTAATTACTGCCCCAATAATATTCGCTGTCCGTGTTGAGGATCACTTCGTATTCGCCCTGCTCTGCAACAGACAGCAGGAAGCTGCTTCGGGGCACTGGGGTAAAGTTACTGACCACATACACAGCCTGACCTTGTTGGTCCATTCGGTAGAAACTTAAAGTGCTGTGCTCAGCATCCTGATAATTAATCCAGCGAAAACCTTGTGGGTCGTGATCGAGCTGATGCAATGGCGTACAGGCTTTATAGGTCAGGTTTAAATCGCGGAACAGTTGCTGCACGCCTTTGTGTTTTTCAAAAGACAATAAGAACCAGGGCAGTTGTTGGTTGTGATCCCACTCAGTGCCCTGACCAAACTCATTGCCCATAAAATTCAGTTTTTTACCCGGATGGGCAAACATAAAAGCGTAATAAGCCCTTAAATTAGCGGCTTGCTGCCATTCATCACCGGGCATTTTATTGATAAGACTGCCTTTACCATGCACCACTTCGTCATGGGATAAAGGCAAAATAAAGTTTTCGTTAAAGGCATACACCATAGAGAACGTCAAATCGTTATGGTGAAACTTTCGATAAGCCGGATCTTTGCTGATATAACGCAGGCTGTCATTCATCCAGCCCATATTCCATTTAAAGCCAAAACCCAAACCGCCCAAATCCACAGGCCGGGTAACGCCGTTAAAAGAAGTCGACTCTTCAGCAATCATCATGGCTTTAGGGTACTGACTGTACACTTCGCTATTCAGCCAGCGCAATAAACTAATAGCTTCATAATTGTGATTGCCGCCATCTACATTGGGCACCCATTCGCCTTCGCGGCGGGAATAATCCAGATACAGCATAGAAGCCACTGCATCCACCCTCAGTGCGTCAATATGGAAATAATCGAGCCAAAACAAGGCACTGGCGACTAAAAACTGTCGCACCGGGTCTTTGCCGTAGTCGTAAATGCAGGAATTCCAATCCGGATGCCAACCACGACGTGGATCTTCATATTCGTATAAATGGCTGCCATCAAAACGGGCCAGGCCATGAGCATCTTCAGGGAAATGTGCCGGAACCCAATCTAAAATCACGCCTATTCCGGCCTGATGGCAGGCATCAACAAAAGCTTTAAATTGATCGGGTGTGCCAAAACGTGAAGTTGCAGCGAATAAGCCCAAAGGCTGATAACCCCAGGAGCCTGAATACGGATGCTCCATCACAGGGAGTAATTCAATATGGGTATAACCCATATCCAGCACGTAAGGAATAAGTTCAAGCGCCAGTTCGTTGTAGCTCAGAGGCTCGCCATGCTGATTGTGTTTCCACGAACCAGGATGCAACTCATAAATACTCATTGGCTGATGATAAGGGTCAAAATGACGCTCTTGCCATTGCTGATCCTGCCATAGATATTTACTGTGGTCGTACACCAAAGAAGCATGAGACGGATACTGTTCAGCGGCAAAGGCCAGCGGATCCGCTTTGTGTGGCAACAAATTACCAAAAGCATCTTTGATTTCAAATTTATAGCGTACACCAGCGCCCACTTCCGGCATCACCAGGACCCAATGGCCACATTCAGTGCGCTGCATCGGATGACGGCGACCATCCCATTGATTCATGTCACCAATCAGGCTGACACTGGACGCATTAGGCGCAAACACAGCAAAACGGGTCGCATTCAGTTTCTTTTTACCCAGATTAAGTTCAACTAACTGGGCACCCAGCTGTTTATACAGGTTTTCCGGCTTACTGCTGACAAAATGCACAGCATAGTAGGCTTCATCCTGGAACTGATAAGGGTCAATCAGCATATAACTATGATGATGAGGAGTTTCTATCTGAAAATAATAAGAGCTGGTTTTACGTTTTGTGGGTAACTCCAGCTCGAATAAGCCATGTAATGCTGATACAGCTGTCATCTCACCTAAAGATTTGCGACTGGCAAAATCAAAAACTTCCACCTTGGCTGCGTCGGGTAAGTAAGCCCGGATCATTAAACCTTTGCTTGTCCCCTTCTGCCAGGACAATACAGAAAAGGGAGAAGAGCAACTGGCAGAAGCTAATTGAGTTACGGACATGAACTATCCTTTTGATTTTTTTACCGTCTTGGTTTCTAAGATAACAAATTACACTAAAACTGCCATGAGGTTATGACAGTTTTCTCAGTGAATGATGCGAAGCCGCAGCTCTGAAGCTTTTTTGCGGCTTTTATTCCCTGCAAAAGCCCGTTAACTGCGGCGCAAACGGGTCAGCTCTTGCAGCAACTGATTGACGTTCTGTTGTTCTGCCAGTTGCTCCAGCGTCATGGACAATTTGCGTCGCCAGTTCGGGTATTCATCACTGGTACCCGGAATATTTACAGGCTCTGTCATTTCCATCCAGTCTTCCAGCTGCAAACACAACAACTGGCTGGAGCCCTTAGCGACATGGCGCTGAATGGCATAACTCAGCTCTGTGCTCATTCCCACCTGATCGACACTGTGGCTAAAGTTCGGATCCAGCATCTGATGACCATGCAAAGAATCTAAAATCTTTTGCTTGTCTTCATGGCGGGACTGGAACAAAGCCGGTAACTGATGATCCTGATACAAGCCTACTGTTTTACCTAAGTTCAAATCGCCACAATGCCAGTAGCCTATTAAGGTTGGCATGTCATGGGTAGTCAAAGTAGCCATCGCCTGCACCGGATAATGCGCAGGTGAGACAAAACCACCATCTTCTGCTTTTTCAAAGAAAAATACCCGGTACGAATACATGCCGTATTCAGCCAGAATTTCACGGATCCCATCCGGTACTGTGCCTAAGTCTTCCCCTATCACCACGACCTGGTGACGCTGCGACTCCAGCGCCAGAATACCCAACAGATCCTGAATTGGATAATAAATATAAGCGCCTTCTCCTGCACTTTGTGCACCTTTAGGTACCCACCACAAGCGCAATAAAGCCATCACGTGGTCAATACGCAAAGCACCTGAATTTTGCATATTAGCGCGGAACAAATCGATCATAGGGCGATAGGCTTGCTGGAACATCTGGTAAGGCAACATAGGAGGCAAGCCCCAGTTTTGGCCTTTAGGTCCTAAAATATCAGGTGGAGCCCCTACACTGGCATCACGGCAATACAACTCCGGGTTGCCCCATATTTCAGTAGAAGCCTCACTGACACCTACAGCTAAATCACGGTACAAGCCCAATAACATGCCCTGCTCTTTGGCAAAAGCCTGAGCTTTGGCCAGCTGTTCACGGGCAATAAATTGCAGATAACAATAAAAATCCAGTTCATGCGCGTGCTCTTTGGCAAAAGCCAGAACTTCTTCACTGTCAGGTCTTTGCCAGGCTTCTGGCCACACAGGCCAACCCCATGCATTGCCATCTTTTTGGATCAAATGGGCATGAATTGCATCGTAAAGCGCCAGCTGTAATAAACTTTCACCAGATTGTTGTTTAAATACAGAAAATGCCTGCGCAAGTTCAGGATGTTCAGCCTGATGCTCAGTAAACCATTGATACAATGCCTTTAACACTGGCAGCTTCAAACGGGTGACCGCAGTGTAATCCACCCAGTCTGCGGCACGGGCCGCTTCGAGTTGTTGTTTAAATCCTGGCGCACTGACCAGTTGTTTTACTTGCTGGCAATGCTCGTAACCAACCATTTCCGGCACAGCTAAATAGATAATATTTAACCAGCGGCGAGAGGAAGGACTATAAGGACTGGCGGATTCCGGCATAGCAGGATAAAGCGCATGTATTGGGTTTAAGCCAACAAAGTCAGCGCCTTGTTTGGCCAAATGCCCAAGCAGAAAACGCAGATCGGCGAAGTCACCCACACCCCAGTTTTGCTCTGAACGTACGCAATACAATTGGACGGACAACCCCCACTGCTTTTGCGTTTTAAACTCTGCAGGCTGGAAACAACTGGATGGCGTAATGATCAGTGATTGAACAAACTCCAGCTCGCCTATAGTCAGGCTTAAACTGTGGTAACCCTGCTCCAGCAGAACTGGCAAAGTCCATTGATATTGTTGATATTCTTCACCATCAAATACCATCACCTGATTTAAGTCTGCATCTTCTGTGGCTGTGACGCTAAAGTGATGTGTTTTGCCCTGCTCAGTGATTAATACCAGCTCTAAAGCGGTATTGGCGAGCACTATAGGCAACTTCAATTGGATTTGTGTATCCTGCCCGGATTTTTGCACCGAAACCGGATCCAATAATTGCTCCCAATGGTCTTGTTGGCGTTCCAACAATTGCTCACGGGCAAGGGCGTCATTATCCACAGCAAAACCCTGGGCTGCCAATAAGGTTAATAAGTTTTGCTCTGCGACTTCTGATTGATTGCCCCATGCGTCGGTAAATTGTGTTTCTATGCCTGTGAAGGCAATCAGATCAGAAAGTAATTGTTTGTCCATAAAGGCTCCAGCGACCGGCTTTTTGCTCAGAAAAGTAAATGGTTAGGGAAAATTAACTACCACAGTCTACTCCAGATTCAAGACCCGGATTAAGAAAATACGAATGCATAACTTTTTTGCACTTGAAAAGAATGACAAAAAATGTAATTTTATTACAGAATTAAATTACAGTCTGGGGATAGGTTATGACAATTCGTGTAGCAATTAATGGTTTTGGCCGCATTGGCCGCAACGTTTTACGCGCTTTATATGAGTCAAAGAAAAATTATGACATCAAAGTTGTAGCCATTAACGATTTAGGCGATGCCGCTATTAATGCTCATTTACTGAAGTACGATACAGCGCACGGCATATTTTTTGCTGACGTAGAGCACTCAGACAAAGCAATTTTTGTAAATAAAGATGAAATTCTGACCTTAAGCGAGCGTAGCCCGGCAAACCTGCCTTGGGACGAACTGAATATTGATGTAGTACTGGAATGTACCGGCCTCTTTACCAATCGTCAGACGGCTGGTGCGCATTTAACAGCTGGCGCTAAAAAAGTCATTATCTCTGCTCCGGCCAAAGATGTGGATGCTACTGTAGTTTATGGTGTAAATCATGATGTCATCACCAAAGACATGACTATTATCTCTAACGCTTCATGCACCACCAACTGTTTATCTCCTATAGCTAAGCCGTTAAACGATGCCTTAGGCATTGAATCAGGTTTAATGACCACTATTCACGCTTATACCAACGATCAGCGTTTAAGTGATGTCTATCACACAGACGTACGTCGTGCCCGTGCAGCGGCCATGTCGATGATCCCAACTCAGACTGGCGCAGCAGCAGCTGTAGGCTTGGTAGTACCAGAGCTGAAAGGTAAATTTGACGGTTTAGCGGTACGAGTGCCAACACTGAACGTTTCATTAGTGGATTTATCTTTTATTGCCGGTCGCAACACCACGGTAGAAGAAGTGAATGACATTATCCGTAAGGCTGCAGCACAAAGCCCGATGAATCAGGTGTTAGCTGTGAATGACTTACCTTTAGTGTCAGTCGACTTTAACCACAATCCGATGTCCTCTATTTTTGATGCCAGCGAAACCCGTGTAAACGGCCGCTTGGTGAAAGTAATGGCATGGTATGACAACGAGTGGGGATTCAGTAACCGTATGCTGGATAACACTGTTGAACTGATGAAACATAGTCAGTAAGCTTTATCTGTTTCGCAAAGGCGGCTTTTTAGCCGCCTTTTCTTTCCGTTGAATTTGAGACTATCGAATGAACAGCATTACTGCACAATCAGGTTTTGCCCACTTAGACGACTTACCCTGTTATGTATTAAGCTGTGGTCAGGCTAAAGCTGTGATCAGTAGCTATGGCGCTCATCTGCTTTCTTATCAGCCCAAAGCTGGCACCGAAGTGATTTATCTGTCCCCTGAAGCAGAGTGGCGAAATAACAGCCCTATTCGTGGTGGTGTGCCTCTGTGTTGGCCCTGGTTTGGCCCAGCAGCTGCGGAACTTAATCCTGAACAGCAAAAATTACCTAATCATGGCGTAGTGCGCACCGAACTATGGCAAATGGTACAAAAATCGATTGCAGACAACAGTGTCAGTATTGAGTTTCGCATCACGACCAATGGCTTAGCTTATCAGGACGCTCCTGCTGCTTTAAGTTTAACCTTGGTATTAACTGAAACAGACTTAAGCCTGACGCTGAACTCAGATCAGGCGGTGCAACAAGCTGCACTTCATAGCTATTTTAGGGTGGATTCAGTACATCAGGCTGTTGTTTGTGATTTAACAGGGCTTTATCTGGATAAAGTTCAGGCGGGCAAAGAGTTTAACCAGAGTACTGAAGATCTCAGATTCAGTCACGAAGTCGATCGGATCTATCTGGATACATCAGACCAACTGACGCTAAAGGATGGCAAGGCAAGTATTCAGATCAGTCAGCAGGGTCATGATGCCAGTGTGTTATGGAATCCGGGAGCAGAAAAAGCAGCGGCGTTAAAAGACTTACCGGATTTGGGTTATCTGGATTTTGTTTGTGTTGAAACCGCACGTCTGGATCTCAACAACACCAAGCCCTTGCATTTAGTTCAACACATCCGTTATTTAGGCCAACTGGAATAAAAAGGCAGTAGCAACAGTTTTTCACCCTGAGTTGCATGAAGCAATGTCAGTTGCAACTGCCACTTCATCGTCGGTTGGCTGCACGCGCCCAATACCATTTCTGCGCTGTACTGCTGTTGTTGCCCTGCCACAGCTTTAAACAACAGAGGTATAGTGCCCATACTCATCGACACTCCAACCACTTTCGCCTCTTTGACTTGCCAACCTTCGGACAATTGCACAGACCAGGTGAGTAACTCTTCGACCGGAGCTTCAGCCGGGCTCAAACTCACGCTGACCTGCTCATCCTGATGCAATTGCAAAATAGCAGCAGCTTCAGTCGGGCTTTTATCAGAACAGCCCATCAGGCAAAGTAAATAAACTGCCAGTACCACTAATCTCATCTGACCATTTTCCGTAGATAATATGTAACCAGTGTACCTTCAGGCAGCCATCAAACGCAAAACACTGCTGCAATTGGTTATTTTGCGACCAGCAATATTGTTCTACATCATAAAACAGGCTGTTTTGCCTATCTTTTTAGAGGCAAAACTCGTATTATTTCGCCCCAAAATGGTTAAGGGTATAGTCGCTTTGCAAGCTCCGAAGGCTGCTACACTGTTAATCAACAATAAGAAGGGTCACCTTAGGGTGAAATTTTAATCACTAGCAATAAACTGCAGCGGAACTCAACATGAGCCAGACCAAATCGTTAAATGTTGACTACAACTATACCGTTGTCCGCCTCTTTGCCGTCACCACAGTATTGTGGGGTATTGTCGGTATGGTGGTGGGTGTATTACTTGCGGCGCAACTCTATTGGCCCGCACTTAATTTTGACACGGCATGGTTAACATATAGTCGTCTTCGTCCTCTTCACACTAATGCGGTAATCTTCGCATTTGGTACCAGTGCTCTGTTTGCCACCTCTTATTATGTGGTACAGCGGACTTGTCAGGTCAGGCTTTTTGCTGAAAAACTGGCGATGTTTACTTTTGTCGGTTGGCAGGTTGTCATTATCGCTGCAGCTATCACTTTGCCTTTGGGCATTAGTCAGAGCAAAGAATATGCCGAGCTGGAATGGCCTATTGATATTCTGATCACTCTGGTTTGGGTTTCTTACGCTATCGTGTTTTTTGGCACTTTAGTCAAACGAAACACCAGTCACATTTACGTAGCCAACTGGTTCTATGGTGGTTTTATTATCACTGTTGCTGCACTGCATATAGTCAACAGCATGGTGATCCCTGTGTCACTGTTTAAATCCTACTCTGTCTATGCAGGTGCTGTGGATGCAATGGTTCAGTGGTGGTATGGTCATAACGCTGTAGGTTTCTTATTAACAGCAGGTTTCCTGGGTATGATGTATTACTTCGTACCAAAACAAGCAGGCCGTCCAGTCTATTCCTACCGTTTATCTGTGGTTCACTTCTGGGCTCTGATCGCTTTATATATCTGGGCTGGTTCTCACCACTTGCACTACACTGCCCTGCCAGACTGGACTCAGTCTGTAGGTATGGTGATGTCGGTCATTCTGTTTGTTCCAAGCTGGGGTGGCATGATCAACGGTATCATGACACTGTCTGGCGCCTGGCATAAGCTGAAAACAGACCCTATCTTACGTTTCCTTATTGTGTCCTTATCTTTCTACGGCATGTCGACCTTCGAAGGTCCAATGATGGCCATCAAGTCTGTAAACGCGCTGTCGCATTACACAGACTGGACTATAGGTCACGTTCACTCAGGTGCCTTAGGCTGGGTTGCGATGATATCTATTGGTGCTATGTATCACCTGATCCCTGCTGTCTTTAATCAGGGCCGGATGTACAGCATTAAGCTGATTAACACCCACTTCTGGTTACATACTATTGGCGTGGTTCTGTACATAGTCGCTATGTGGATCAGCGGTATTATGCAAGGCATGATGTGGCGTGCAGTGAACACTGACGGTACTTTGACCTACAGCTTTGTACAAAGCTTAGAAGCATCCTATCCGTTCTACCTGATGCGCTTTATTGGTGGTTGTTTTGTCGTCGTCGGTATGCTGATTATGGCCTATAACGTTGTGAAAACTATCAGAGCAAAAGATGGCGCTCTGGAACCAGTAGCTGAAGCAGCGTAAGGAGCTTATTGTGTCTAAGAACTATCATGAAATATTCGAGAAAAGCGCTGGCTGGTTAGCCATAGGCACTGTGGTTGCCATCAGTTTTGGTACCCTGGTTGAAATCACTCCTTTGCTGTTTTTAAAAGAAACCACCGAACCTGTGGACGGTTTAAAACCTTACACTGCACTTCAGTTGGAAGGTCGGGACATTTTCATTCGTGAAGGGTGCACCAACTGTCACAGCCAGATGATCCGCCCTTTCCGCCATGAAGTGGAACGTTACGGTCATTATTCTGTGGCTGGTGAAAGCGTATGGGAGCATCCGTTTCTGTGGGGTTCCAAACGTACTGGTCCTGATTTAGCACGTGTGGGTGGTCGTTACAGTGACGACTGGCACCATGCTCATTTAATGGACCCTCGTTCTGTTGTGCCTCAGTCCAACATGCCAGGTTACCCGTGGCTGGACGAAAATCAGTTGGATGGTGAGTTAACTCCGAAGAAGATGGAAATCTTTAACAAGTTAACCAAAGGCAAAATGCATGCAGACGATGAAGATGGTGTGATGTATTCAGCCGAAGAAATTGCAGCAGCAACTGACTCAGTCAAGGGCAAAACAGAGATGCAGGCGTTAATTGCATATCTGCAGTCCCTTGGCACGGCATTGAAGTAACTATTATGGATATGGCAACCCTACACAGTATTTTCACCGTGTTAGTGTTTGTAGGTTTTATTGGTCTTGTCGTCTGGCTTTTTGTGTTAAAACGCAAGCCAGACTTCGATGAACAGGCAAATTTGCCTTTTGCAGACGACCAGAAACCAAAACAACAACAGAAACAGGAGTCGGATCATGAGTAGCTTTTGGAGCTATTGGATCATTATCTTAACAATAGCGTGTATCGTATTTTGCGCCGTCATTCTGACCTGGAACTTAAAAAACCACGTTGGTGTGAAAGAAGGCGAATCCACAGGCCACGATTTCGATGGTATTGAGGAGATCAACAACCCGTTGCCTAAATGGTGGACTTATATGTTTTACGCCACCTTAATTTGGTCGGTGTATTACTTTGCGGCCTACCCTGGACTTGGTAACTACAAAGGCTTTTTAGACTGGACCAGTTCAAATCAGGGCATTAAAAACCTGGCTGAATCCAAAGCCGCTGTTGAGCAAAACAGACTGGAAGGTAAAAACGTACAGCTGGACCGCGAGTATGCGGCTGCCAACGAAACCTACGCCAAAGAGTTTGCCAAATACACTAACCGCGACATTATGGATTTGGCTTATGATCCGGAAGCCTTAAAAATTGGCCAGCGCTTGTTCCTGCAAAACTGTGCTCAATGTCATGGTTCAGATGCCCGTGGTCAACGTGGTTACCCTAATCTGACTGACGATGATTGGCTGTACGGTGGTACACCGGACAAAATCAAAGAAACTCTGCTATACGGTCGTAAAGCCGCTATGCCAGGTTGGGGTGATGCGTTAGGTGAACAAGGCATCAAAGAAATGACGGCCTATGTATTAAGCCTGTCAGGTCGTAAAGTAAATGATAAAGACGCAGCTGCTGGAAAAACAAAGTTTGGCATGTGTGCGGCTTGTCACGGAGCAGATGGTAAAGGCAGCTTAGCCCATAACCTGCCGTTTGGCGCTCCAAACCTGACGGACAATATCTGGTTATACGGTGGTTCAGTTGGCGCAGTTGAAGAAAGTCTGGTCAAAGGCCGAAACGGCGTAATGCCAGCGTTTAAAGAGATTTTAGGGGAAGAAAAAATCCATATTATCTCCGCGTACGTTTATCGTTTATCTCGTCCTGAAGAGAGCAGCAAGTAGTTTATTCTGTTGCTCAACTGTAAAATAAGCCCCGCCTTGTGGGGCTTATTGCTATCTGAAAGAGGAAGACCTGATGTTGCATGATACAAAACCCTGGTACAAACAGTTCTGGCCCTGGCTATTACTGGCATTCCCCATCGTATCCTTTATTAAAGGCGGCCATACCATCTATATCATGCAGCAAAGTAACCCGGATTTAGTGGTAGACGACTACTACAAAGAAGGCCGTGCCATTAATATGAATTTGGCGAAATACCGTGAAGCCGAATTACGAAACCTACATGCCAGCACGTTGATTGCCGCCAATCAGGTGATAGTGAGGTTTGAACAAAATAAAACCCTAGGTGAGCATCTGACACTGGAATTTTTTCACAATACCATAGCGGCTAATGACTTTGTCATCACGGCACAACGTAGCGGCGAAAACCTGTATGTAGCCACCCTGCCCAGCCTGTTAGAAGGAAAATGGAATCTGGTGGTGTCGGACGAGCACAAAGACTGGAAGCTTAGAGCCACAACTATGCTGCCTCAATTGGGTGAATTTAAACTGGGATATTAACAGTGTCGTATTCAGGTTGTTTTCACTGCAATGAAGTTATTCCCAAAGGTTCAGATTTTAGTCTCGATATAGAGCAAGAACAGAGGCTGTTCTGCTGTCCTGGTTGTCTGGCCGTGGCTGAAACTATTATCGATCAGGGGCTGGGTGATTATTATAAATTCCGAACCGCCCCTGCCAGTAAAGCTCAGCTAGTGCCGGATCAGCTGCAACTCGTCAGTTACGACAGCGCCGAAGTGCTTGCTGATCTGACTCAAAATAAAAATGACCAGACGCAAATTGAGTTATCCATCAGCGGTATCAGCTGTGCAGCCTGTGCCTGGCTGATTGAAAAGCAACTGAAAAAGGATCCTGCTGTCTACAGCGTCAGCGTCAACTCCAGCACAGCCCGCTGTTCAGTCAGTTGGGATGTGAAACAGCTTAAACTCAGCGATATTCTTACCAGCATTAGCCAGTTAGGCTATCAGGCCGCACCTTTTATGGCGGATCAGGAAGAAGCTGTTCAGCAAGCCGAATTACGCCGGTTTTTAAAACGTCTGGCTGTGTCCGGCATTATGAGTATGCAAGTAATGATGCTGGCCTTTGGCCTGTATTTTGGCGAATACACCGGCATAGAACCCCAGTTTGAGGGGTATTTGCGCTGGATCAGCCTGCTATTAACCACCCCTGTGGTGTTCTACAGCGCAAAACCTTTTACGTTAAGTGCCTGGCGGGCAATCAAAGGCCGCGAGCTGAATATGGATGTGCCAGTGACGCTGGCCGTGTTTTATACCTTTATCGCTTCTGCTTACGCGACCTTATTTGGCATAGGTGAAGTTTATTTTGAATCTGTTTGTATGTTTGTGTTTTTGCTGCAGCTCGGTAAATTTTTTGAATTCCGCGCCAGAGCTCAGGCGCGTGCTGCGACAGGCAACCTGTTAAAAATCATGCCGGTTTCTGCCCGGCTGGTGCAAGGCGATGAACTGATCCCAACCTCAGCCCGTCGTTTGGAGGCAGGACAGGTTATTTTAGTTCAGGCCGGTGAAACCATTGCCGCTGACGGTGTTGTGTTGTCGGGCGAAAGTTCGGTGGACGAGTCCATGCTCACAGGTGAATACAAGGCGGTCAGCAAGGCTAGTGGCGACACTGTGATGGCCGGCAGCATTAATCATGACGGCGTGCTTAAAGTGACAGTGCATCAGGCTTTAGCCTCGTCCCGCTTAGGCCAAATCATTAATCTGCAACAACAGACTCTGAATCAAAAACCACAAATCGTTGAAAAAACTACCCAACTTGCGCGCTTTTTTATTCAGCGTTTATTGATTATCGCTTTGGGTACTTTTTTAGCCTGGTATTTCTGGCTGGATCAGGAAAGAGCATTTTGGGTTACCTTGTCTGTGCTGGTGGCCACCTGCCCTTGCGCTTTAACTTTGGCCACCCCTACAGCTATTACCTGCGCTTTGGCTCGCTTAAACCGCAAAGGCATTTTAATAAAAAACCAGCAAGTGCTGGAAATTTTGCCGCAGTTGACTTCGGTATTTCTTGATAAAACAGGTAGTCTGACCCAGGGCCGTTTTAGTATTTTACGCTCTGAACTGCATCAATCCGCCTATGAAGAAGCCAGGTTGTTAGCACTGATTGCCCGTATTGAAACTTACTCCGAGCACCCTATAGCCCGGGCCTTTAGCTCTTATCTGAGCACAGAGATCAAAGTTGAACAGGTCCAGGTGCATGTCGGCTCTGGTTTATCAGCCTTGTGGCGACAAGATGATGGATCTTCTGTGGACGTGAAGGTCGGCAGCGCGGCTTTTTGTGCTGTTCAGGACCAGACAGCTGCTGCCGTCTGCTGCACCATCAATACTCAGTTGGTGTTATCGGTGGAACTTTCGGATGCGCTTCGCCCCGAAGTACCAGCCCTTATCAGTGCCTTAAAACAGCGTGGTTTAACTTTGTCCATGCTCACAGGTGACTCTTCTGCTCAAGTGGAAGAAGTGCAACACCAATTGCAGTTTGATCAGGTATTTAAGGGCTGCAGCCCGGAGCAAAAAGTAGAACATATTCAGCAGGCGGTCGCTCAAGGTGATAAAGTGCTGATGCTGGGCGACGGTATTAACGACAGCCCTTGTTTTCATGCCGCCCATGTTTCTGTGGCATTAGATTCAGGCACAGATTTATCAAAAAATCAGGCCGATGTGGTCTTGCTGCATAATGATTTACACTTAGTGCAGCAATTAATTGAAGGGGCCGTGCTCGCGCAGCGTATTGTGAAACAAAACCTGTGGTGGGCTGTGGGTTACAATCTGGTGATTATTCCTTTAGCTGTCGCAGGTTTTGTATCACCTTATATAGCCGTGATTGGCATGTCATTCAGTTCTATTTTAGTGGTATCTAACTCACTGAGGTTACTCAAACCATGAGTATTATTTATGTACTGATCCCTATCGCCATACTCTTTGTCTGCATAGGCCTTGGCATCTTTTTTTGGGCGGTACGTAGCCGCCAGTTTGATGATTTAAACAAAGAAGGCATGAGCATTTTGTTTGAAGAAAAAAAACAAAACAGCGCCCAAACCGATAAGGACAAACAACCTCCACAATGAACGCCGAACTTGCGGTAAACCTTTTTGCCGCTTTGAGCATAGGTTTTTTAGGCAGCAGTCATTGCCTGGTGATGTGTGGCGGTATAGCCAGTGCATTGCAGCTCTCCATGCCTGGACTGAGCCTGATGCAGCAGATGAAACTGCAACTGATGCTCAGCATCGGTCGTTTAACCACCTATAGCCTTTTGGGCGCACTGACAGGGGCTTTTGGCGCAGCCGTGTTGGTCAAACTGGGTATTAGTTTATTCTGGCTAAAACTGCTTGCCGGTTTACTGTTGCTGCTGATGGCATTTTATGTGGCTCGTTTATGGTTTGCTTTGACTGTGCTGGAAAAGTTTGGCTCGGCCTTGTGGCGTAAAGTTCAGCCTGTGGCTAAAACCCTGTTGCCGCTAGATAGCAGTTCCAAAGCCTTAGCTTATGGTCTATGTTGGGGTTTTTTACCTTGTGGTCTGGTTTACAGCAGTTTAGGCTGGAGTCTGGCCAGTGGCAGCGCTGTTCAGGGGGCTTTGCTGATGCTGGCTTTTGGTCTGGGAACTTTACCCGCTATGCTGGCGGTGGGTAGTTTCGCCCGTCAGTTGAGCCAGTTTAAAAACAATACACTGATCAGAGCCAGTGCCGCTTGTCTACTGGCGTTTTATGCGTTGTACACTATAGCTATTGCATTAGCTCCACGACTTTTCTAAGCTGGGAAAGTTGCTATAAAGGAATATGTATGTCCGGTTCAAATTTAAGTTGCCAACATTGCGGTTTTAGTCAGTTATGTCTGCCCTTCAGCCTGAATAATGCTGAACTGGACACTCTGGATGATATTATCGAACGAAAAAAGCCTTTACACAAAGGCGACTTTTTGATTGAAGCAGGCACTGCTTTGCATTCTCTGTATGCAGTACGCAGCGGCTCTTTTAAAACTTTTACTTTGACCGAATCAGGCGAAGAACAAATTACCGGCTTTCACTTGCCTGGCGATGTGATTGGTTTTGATGCCATAGGCGAACAGCAACATCCCAGCTTTGCTCAGGCGCTCGAAACCGCTATGGTCTGTGAAATCCCTTATAGTCAGATGGACCATCTGATGGGCCAGTTGCCGAAGCTGCGTCAGCAAATGATGCGGCTGATGAGTCAGGATATCAGCGGTGATCAACAAATGTTGTTATTGCTGAACCGGAAAAACGCCGAAGAAAAGCTGGCCGCATTTCTAACCAATCTGGCTCAACGTTTTGCCAACAGAGGTTTTTCGAAAAAAGAGTTTCGTTTAAGTATGACCCGTGGCGAAATAGGCAATTATTTAGGTCTGACTGTTGAAACTATTAGTCGTTTATTAGGTCGATTCCATAAGGACGATTTAATACAGGTGGATGGAAAACTGATTAGCATCAGGGATCCGGATGCTTTAAGCAAACTGGCTGGTGGCTCCGCTATCGCACGCTGATCATACAAATCATTGATCTGGCACAAGGAATTATCAGCCTACCTTCGCTACCTTGGCTACACTTACAGGGTAAGCCTTAGCTTAGCAGGAGCAAGATATGACCTTATATCCAAAAGTATTGGTAGTGCTGGACCCTTCAGTGCTGGAACAAAAAGCGCTGAATCGGGCCGTTGAACTGGCCAAACTGCAAGACTGCCAACTGACGGCCTTTTTATCCATTTACGATTTTTCTTACGAAATGACCACCATGTTGTCCGGTGAAGAACGCGAGTCCATGCGTCAGGCCGTGATCAATGACCGCGAACTCTGGATCAGTGAACTGGTAGCCGAGTATCAGGAACAAGGCCTAAAGATTGATATTCAGGTGGTGTGGCACAACAGGCCTTTTGAAGCCATAGTGCAGGCGGTTTTAGAAAAAGAGTACGACCTGGTGATTAAAGGCACTCATGATCACGATGTGCTGAAATCTATGATATTTACCCCAACCGACTGGCATATTTTGCGTAAATGCCCTTGCCCTGTATTACTGGTGAAAGATCATGACTGGCCAGAGCATGGCAATATAGTGGCAGCAGTGAATGCCGGCAGTGAGCAAAGCCATCACAGCTCACTGAATCAACGTATTATTCATCAATCAAAACAACTGGCCGCTTTGCTCAATAGCAAAGTTCAGTTGGTAAACGCCTTCCCTGGCACTCCGGTGAACATCGCCATTGAAATTCCTGAATTTAATCCACAGGAATACAATCAGACCATGAAAACCCATCATCTGGAGTCAGTGCAAAAACTAGCACTGGAATTTGAACTGCCCACCATTCAAACTCATGTGCTTGAAGGTATGCCAGAAGATGTGATCCCAAAAATGGCGCAGCAATTGGATGCTGAAATGGTGGTGATTGGTACTATAGGCCGCACCGGATTATCTGCAGCCATTATCGGCAATACAGCTGAACATGTGATAGACAGGCTCGAT
Source organism: Rheinheimera sp. A13L (assembly GCF_000217935.1). Lineage (GTDB taxonomy): Bacteria > Pseudomonadota > Gammaproteobacteria > Enterobacterales > Alteromonadaceae > Pararheinheimera. Next base: position 55,627 of record NZ_AFHI01000013.1, on the reverse strand, counting down.
TGCGATGTACTGGCAGTCAAACCTGCTGGTTTTGTTTGCCCACTGGCCAAACATTAAGTTCATCAGAGTCATACCCAAGGCTATAAAGCTGGCGCTTAGTTCGTTATACTACGCGCCATTTTTATTTAGGGTCGTTGTTTTATGTCACATGCAGCCGAAGCCAAAGCACAATATAACCTGAACAAATTACACAAACGCCTGCGCCGTGGCGTAGGTCAGGCTATTGCCGACTTTAATATGATTGAAGAAGGCGACAAAGTGATGGTGTGTTTGTCCGGCGGCAAAGACAGCTACACTCTGCTGGACATACTGCTGAATCTGCAACAATCTGCCCCTATCCATTTTTCTATAGTGGCAGTGAATCTGGATCAGAAACAACCTGGCTTTCCTGCTGATGTATTACCCAATTATTTAAGCCGTATTGGCGTTGATTTTCAGATAGTAACTGAAGACACCTACTCCATAGTGAAAGACAAAATTCCGGAAGGAAAAACCACCTGTTCTTTATGTTCCCGCCTACGTCGTGGCATTTTATACCGTACAGCCAAAGAGCTAGGCGCTACTAAAATTGCATTAGGCCATCACCGCGACGACATGATTGAAACTATGTTTCTGAATATGTTCTACGGCGGAAAAATGAAGTCGATGCCAGCTAAGCTTATCAGTGACAACGACGAGCATATCGTCATTCGTCCTTTGGCCTATTGCCGCGAAAAAGACATCGAAAAATACTCCATTGCCCGTCAGTTTCCGATCATTCCTTGTAACTTATGTGGCTCGCAGGATGGTTTACAGCGTCAGGTGGTTAAAGAAATGCTGCAGGACTGGGACAAACGTTTCCCTGGCCGTATCGAAACCATGTTCCAGGCCATGCAGAACATTGTGCCTTCTCATATGATAGACAAAAATCTGTTTGATTTTGCCGGCATCAGCAAGGACAGCCCTTTGCCTGCAGAAGGTGATATGGCCTTTGATAAACCTGATGTACCCAAAGTACCTGTAGGTTTAATCCAGGATGAAGACGAACCAGCTGCTGCAGTGCAATTTGTAGAGCTGACGTAGGGGCTGGGCTTGCCCCGCCCGTCTAAAATTCCAATCCGATCAAGCCACAATTCAACAGCGCTTATTAAATTCATCAAAGAGCAGCATCAGCTGCTCTTTTTCAGTCGGGTAACCGCTTTGTAGCAACAACTCCATCACCACTTCAGCAGTGCATAAAGCCCCTTCTTTTTGATTGCGTCTGAGTCTGTAGGCAGAAGGCGTATCCGGCCTGATACCAAGGCGATAACAAGAGTGCAGATAAGGGCTTTGCCTGAGCATTTTGGCAGCTTCCTGCCAGGTTGCGTCCAGCAACAGCCAATGTTTTACAGCTTCAGAGCGACGCAAGGTAAGACGTTCAAGCCCTGCTGTATTTACGGCATGATACTGACCTTGTTGCAGCACATAACAGGCCACAGGCGCTTCAGGCTGCATCAGATCCGGCGATAATGGATAAACTAAGCCAAGTTGTTGCTGCGCTGATAAGTCCAGCAGCAGCGCATTGGGCCCTTTGCGCTGCCACTCGATTAATTCAACCCTTACCTTCGCAGAAGCAGTTAAAGCCTGGATCACCAAAGCACCGGTATTGGTCGTTTTATGCATCTCCCTGCTGTGGGTCAGCAGATAAAGTACCAGCTCCGGCATCTGATTTAAGGTTGCTGTAATAAAGGCGTGGCGTGATCCGGCACTTTAGAAAACTCTACTCTTGCATTGTCAGCCAAACTGGCTGGTAATTGAATGCGACAACGACTTTGTTCACACAGCAGTTGCTGCTGAACCGTTGCATCTGTACTTTGCGCCATGACTTCGGTCGCAAAATGCAGGGTTAAACCGGTGACATCTGGTAACCAGTATTTACCAAGACCAGCCAATGAATCCAAAAGCTCGTCGAACTGGCGTTGTAACTTACGCAGTTGCGCAACTGTCACCTGTTGTGGCACCGGCATTTTGCTTCGCAGCTTAAAGTTCAGATCGCAGGACTCGGCACCTTCTGGTTGCTTCAATATAATTAAAGCTTTACGGCGATTCAGTAAATCATCGTAAGGTAAAATCAGCTCACCATTGTTGGCGATAGTTAAAGGTGCTTCTGAAATATCTGTAGTAATCAGCGCTTTATCTACCACACAAGCTTCATTGGTTCCTGCTTTTTGCAGCATAAAAGCCAGTGTAATATCACTGAACTCCACCTTTTCGCTTTTTTTCATCCGGGCATAAAAGCCATCGTAATTAAATACGGTATCAGCTAACGCTGAACCACTAAAAATAACCAGCACGCTGGCCAGAACATAAGATTTCATTATTAGCTATCGATATGTTTAGTATTGGCTTTGAGCATGATATGGATTTCGTTGACATAATCCTGACCACGCTCTGAATACCGGATCAACCCTGTCACCAGATGATGCCCGGCTACTTCGCCTTCAGCGCGGCGTTTTGCCCTGATTTGACGTAAATCTTCATACACATAAAAGGTGTTCAGGTTGTAAAAGTAACTGTTAATAGCTGCGGCTACATGAGGAAATACCGCCACCTCATGGTATTTACCTGCACTGCGTTTTTGCGGCACCACACCACAGCCCGCTCTGAAACACCACTGACCGAAAAAGTTATAAGCTTCCAGAGCAAAGCGACTTGTGCCCCACCCTGATTCTTTTGCCGCCTGAATAAGCACTAAATCTGCCGGTATAGCATCCACCCGGCTTAACAATAAACGAAAGCCTTCTGCATCAACCTCAGGGTAATCCAGCTTAAATTCGTCATACAGGCTGTAAATAAAAGCATATTCTTCAACACTAAGTTCTTGCTGCTGATGTTTTTGTTGTACATCCAGAATATGCTGGCGAATATGCAGCAAACGGGCGTTTTCGCGCTCAATAAAAGGCAATAAATAGTCAAAAAACGCTTTTTTCTTTTTGACCACATCTTTGTACTGTTCAAAGTCTGGTACTGGCAATAATTCAGGCATAGCCACAGGATAAGCCAATCGTTTTAACAGCTTACGTTGATCAGCTGCATCCAGAGCCTCTAACTTTGACGGCATTTGCCAGTCGGCTAAAGCAGCTATGTCTTCAACAGGAGCTGGTTTTAGCCATGGGTAAGCGGCGGCATACAGCACAACAGCCCATAACACTAACCAAAAACTCAATTCTGTTTTTTTCATGCGATACCCTGATTTCGCCTTTATCCGATCCTGTCACTTAGTGAGCAAAACCATAATGCTGCGTATTCTAACCAGATCTGTTGGTAGTTTCGACCACAAAATGGCCTGAATAATTAGACAACCCACAGAAGAAAAACGTAATCAATTGTTTTTAAATGAAAAATTAGTTGGCAAGGAAACTGCATAATCCGCTATAACTATGAAAAAAGGAGAATACCATGCGTCAACTTACTTTAATTTCTGCTCTGGTTATGGCTTTATCTGCAACAACAGCAGTAGCTGATGATGTCAAAGTACTGGAAAAAACTATAGATGCAAAAAGCTTTACCAGGCTGGTACTGGACGTTCCAGTAGGCGAAATTGATGTCAAAGTAGTGGAAGGAACTGAAATCAGCTTAGTGGTAGAGCTGGAAGCTGACAAAAACTGGTTAGGCCGTAGCAGCGATATATCAGACGCCAGCATCAAGCTGCGTGAAAAAGGTTCAACTCTGCGACTGAAGGTCGAGCTGGAAGATGACGACAATGTCAAACAAAGCTGGACAGTGAAAATGCCAGCTGAAATGGCGGCAGCATTCAATTTAGGTGTAGGTGCAGTGGACGTGACTGATCTGACTTCGGATATCAAAGTGGATGTCGGTGTAGGTGATATAGACATCAAAGTCGATACCAGCTTATATGCGTCCATCAAACTCGATGCCGGTGTAGGTGACACCTCTATTAAAGGTGGTAAAGGCCGCTATCAGCAGGAACGCGTATTAATCACCAGTTCAAGCGAGCTGGATGGTTCAGGCAAAGCTGAACTGGAAGCCAATGTAGGTGTGGGTGATATTGAAGTACGTGACAACCAGTAGCTCTCAGTAACACAAGGTTTAAGGCGCTTTATGGATCCAGTTTGGAGTAAAGCGCCAGTACCTTGCCAAAGCTTCTTTTAGATCAAAAAAACTGGTTAAAGGCAAAGAGTCACCGCTGATACAAGCATAAGTAAAGCGGTGACAGTTGTTCCTCAATAAGTCGTACTGCTGATAACTGTAAATCTGTTCAATAGCCCTGTTGGCCGCAATCTCACAACCTATAATCTCACCTGCAGGAGTGGTGGCGAAAATCAGTTCGGCGCCAGAGCGGTCGGCTAAAAATCGCTGAAAGGATAAGGAACGCACCAAACCAGACCCTGCCAGTTCAACAATTTGTCCTTCCCCTATATAAATCCCTGTGTGCTCAAAAAACTGAAAAATTTCGCAGCCAACCACAGCGCCAACGGGGATAGTTCGCAGACTTGTCATAAAGCTCCTGATTTTGCCGCTTTTTTTTGCAATCATACTTGCAAAAGACGTCTGGGCGTGTAAAAAGGTGTAAGCAAAGATATTCATAACTAATTGACGGAGACACAAGGGTAGCGGTATGAAACCAATAGAGCGCTCGACAAAATTAGATGGGGTTTGTTATGACATTCGGGGTCCGGTGGCAGGTGAAGCCAAGCGGATGGAAGAAGAAGGTCAGCGTATTTTAAAGCTCAATATTGGTAATCCCGCGCCTTTTGGTTTTGAAGCGCCGGATGAAATTTTAAAGCACGTGATCCACAACCTGCCCACAGCGCAGGGCTACAGCGATTCACAGGGCATCTATCCAGCCCGGGTTGCAGTGGCACAGTATTATCAGCAACGTGGCATTTTAGGTGCAGATGCAGATGACGTGTACATTGGTAATGGCGTATCAGAGCTTATTCTGATGTCCTTGCAGGCACTTTTGAATAACGGCGATGAGGTGTTGATCCCCTCCCCTGATTACCCACTCTGGACAGCGGCAGTGAATCTGGCTGGCGGTCATGCCGTGCATTACCGCTGTGACGAACAATCAGACTGGTTTCCTGATTTAGCCGACATACGTGCAAAAATCACTAAAAAAACCAAAGCTCTGGTGCTGATCAACCCAAATAACCCCACTGGTGCCGTGTACTCCAAAGCCTTTTTGCTCGATTTGCTAGCCATTGCCCGTGAGCATAAGCTGGTGGTATTGAGTGATGAAATTTATGACAAAATTTTGTACGACGGCGCAGAGCATGTCACTACGGCGTCATTAGCCGACGATTTATTTATGCTGACTTTTGGCGGCTTATCGAAAAACTACCGTATCGCCGGTTTTAGAGTTGGCTGGATTTTATTATCCGGTGCTAAACATTTAGCCAAACAGTACGTTGAAGGTTTAAATATTCTGGCCTCTATGCGTCTCTGTGCCAACGTGCCTTGTCAGCATGCAGTGCAAACGGCCTTAGGTGGTTATCAGAGCATCAATGAGCTGATCATACCTGGCGGGCGTTTGTACGACCAAATGGATTTAGCTCACAAACTGGTGACCAGTATTGATGGCTTAAGCTGTGTACGACCTAAAGGCGCTATGTACTTGTTTCCTAAACTGGATCGTAAAAAGTTTAAAATTAAAGACGATGAGTTACTGGTGCTGGATTTTTTACGTCAGCATAAAGTATTGCTGGTGCATGGCCGTGCTTTTAACTGGCCAGAACCGGATCATTTCCGCATTGTGTTTTTACCCCACAAAGAACAGCTGGAAATGGCCATTGGCCGCTTAGCGCAGTTTTTACCGGGCTATCAACAGTAGTAAAAGGCAACAATGATTACCGATAAAAACACCAGCCATTTTTTCGCTCATCTGTTTCGGATGAAGCTGATTAACAGATGGCCTTTGATGCGTAACGTCAACACCGAAAATGTAGCCGAACACAGCCATCAGGTGGCTGTGGTGGCTCATATGCTGGCATTGATCCGCCGCGAAGTATTTGCAGGTGAAGTGCAACCCGAACGGGTAGCGACACTGGCGTTGTTTCACGACGCCAGTGAAGTCCTGACCGGGGACTTACCTACACCTGTGAAGTACTTTAACGCCCAAATTGCGCAAGAATACAAAAAGATAGAACGTATTGCAGAGCAGAAGCTACTGTCGATGTTGCCGGAAAAATTACAGCCTTTTTATCAGTCTTTGCTGCTGTCAGAGCAGTATTCTGCAGATGAAAAGCTGCTGGTCAAAGCGGCTGATACGCTTTGTGCTTATGTCAAAACTCTGGAAGAACTGTCCGCAGGTAATCATGAGTTTGTGCTGGCGAAAAAGCGTCTGGAAAACGTACTAGAGGGCTATGCTTTACCAGAAGTGAACTACTTCCTTGAGGTCTTTATTCCAAGCTTTTCGCTGTCGCTGGATGAAATAAGCCTGCAGGACGGTGAACTGTAGGGGTGGGGTTTATCCCCACCCGTCGTGACGATACGCGGGCCGGGACAAGCCACGGCCCCTACGATTAGCCCGCCTTCAGTGCTGGTCCCGACAAACTTCATGATCGAATTCAAACTCTATGGTGGTATGTTCCAGTTGATAAGGCTGGAGCAACTGCCGTATTTGTTCTTTATGCGCCTTTAACTGCTCTGCAGCTGTCTCCGCCTTTAATACCAGATGCGCTGTTAACACATGCTTTTCGCCGTCCAGCGACCATAAATGCAGATGATGCACATCCTGCACAAAACTAAGGTCTTGTAGCTGGTGTTCAATTTTGGCCGCCAGTTTTGGATCCGGGCTAACTTGTAAAAATAAAGCCAGAGTACGACGTAAATTACGCCAGACATTGATCAGAATAAAACAGGTAAAACCTATACTTAACACAGGATCTAACCAGGCCCAGTCGGTAAAATAAATCAGAATAGAGCCGACTAACACAGCAAACCAGCCTAAAACATCTTCCAATAAATGCCAAGTCAGAATTTTTTCGTTTTGGGTTTTACCGCCTCGTAGTTTAAAAACTGCAGCGCCGTTGACCAGTACACCTAATACCGCCAGCCCCATCATGCCTAACGCATGGGGTAATTGCGGCTCCCATAAACGGGGTATGGCTTCATATAAAATCCAGCAGGAGCCCAACACTAAAATCACGCTGTTCACCAAAGCACTCAGCAAGGACCAGCGTCGGTAGCCATAACTGTAACGAGGATTGGCTTCTTTACCTGCAATTTTAGCGGCAAACCAGGCAAAAGCTATTGCCAGTGTATCGCCCAAATCATGCATGGCATCTGCCATAATAGCCACGCTATTGGTCAGCCAGCCGCCGATAAATTCAATAATGGTAAAACAGAAGTTCAGCCAAAAAGCGGTGGCTATATTGCCTGACTCAGAACCGTGATGATGGTGATGATGACCAAAAAGGCCATGGGAATGCGAATGCTCGTTCTCATCTTTGTGGTCATGCTCTGCAGCATGGTCATGATTACAGCCAGCGCCATGCTGATGAGTTTTATGCTCTGGTTTTGAATGATCGTGTGGCATGCTACACCTGAAAAAAATGCCGTAATATGAGTACCATATCTGGTTTTACCCCACTCTGCCAGAGCACAAAGCTGCTTGTCAGAGAGAATTTAAACTATTCACTGCTTCAGTTAAAAAAAGCTTGAGCCAAAGCCCACAAAACACTAGTCTGAAACTGAAGTTTGGCTGAATTAGGCCGATACAAACCTATTCACCCGGAAGAACAAAAACAACAGATGCCATTGAATATCCCCCTACTTATGTTCACCGCTATTTGTGCTTTATCGGCAACATCTGCCATGGCGGGCAGTATCAGCCATCAAAAAAGCTCAGATTACGCCGCCTGGTCGGAAAAAAACCGCGATGGCAGCTGGACCCGGATCACAGAACAAGCTGTAGCCCAATCGCCTCTGGTGAAGCTGGTTCCAGCCGATATCCAAAATTTTTGCCCCTTGTATGCCAGCTTACCGCACCAACAGAGAAATCAATTCTGGGTGGCTTTATTTTCCGCTATGGCCAAACCTGAAAGCAACTTTAAGCCACAGTCCTTTTATCAGGAAAAATTTAAAGATGGCAAAGGCCGCCGCGTGATCAGTCGGGGTTTATTGCAAATCTCCCACGAAAGCGCTAATCAGCCCCGTTATGCCTGCGATATAAAACAGCCGCACCAACTGCACGACCCAAAAGTGAATTTAAGCTGTGGCGTAAAAATCATGAGCAAATGGGTTCAAACCGACGGCGTGATTAGCCAATCACGCTGGAGCAAAGACCCCAAAGGCGGCGCCCGTTATTGGTCCACCTTGCGGCCACAACGCGGCAAAGTACAACAAATCGCCAACTTCACCCGCCAACTACCCTTTTGTGATCCTTATGCCAATCAACGGGATAAACAGAAGGTAAGGACAGCGATTTAATCAACTCTTCGCTTTCTAAATCGCTACTGAGTTACTCAGATCTTATAATTCTTCAAAGCGCTCATTGTTAATCAATAAATTTAGTTTTTGGAATTGGCATTCATTTTCTTTGGCGTATACCAGTACCGCATAGTTCTTTCCGGCTTCTGCCCGAATTTGGTAGGTGTGATATTTCACGGCTCCTTTGTAATCACATTTCACTTTAAAACTATACTCACCAGGTAGAACTGCTATTTGCTCATTGCTTTGCAATAACTCTCCATTAATGCTGTGCGAACTTACTTTCAAATCAGCAGGATAAAAATCCCCTTTATAGTCAGGGTTATCTAGCCACATACTAAGAATAGCTACCTCATTATTAGTCTTCGCAGGGCCTGGATAATGCTGCAGAGTCGTCATGCCGCAGGCTGCTAATCCGAAACTTACTAAACTGAGAATTATTTTTTTCATTCAACCCACCATGTTTTCAATAGCTTTTGTTCTTAACTTAAATCTATAAGAGCCATTCTATAGACACTTTTCAGCGAAAGTAAGTAGGTAGGTAGGTAGGTAGTCTGCAAGTAGATATGAAGTTAAAACGGAGGAGCAATTTTTCACTCACATCATCCATGGTGTTCGCCAAGGATGGTATAAATAAAAAAGCCACCCGGAGGTGGCCTTTTACTCTGCTCAAAGAATTAAGCAGTTAAAGCTTCTTTTGCCTTAGCGACTAAAGCAGCAAATGCGCCTTTGTCGTATACAGCGATATCAGCCAGGATCTTACGGTCGATTTCAACAGATGCTCTTTTCAGACCATCGATGAAGCGGCTGTAAGATAAACCGTTCTGACGAGATGCAGCGTTGATACGCGCGATCCACAGTTGACGGAATTGACGTTTACGTTGACGACGGTCGCGGTAAGCGTATTGGCCAGCTTTAATAACTGCCTGGAAAGCGACACGATAAACACGACTGCGGGCACCGTAGTAACCTTTAGCCTGGTTTAAGACCTTCTTGTGACGAGCGCGAGCTGTCACACCACGTTTTACTCTTGGCATTTAAAATCTCCTAATATTATGCGTATGGCAGACAACGAGCGATACCAGCCACGTCAACTTTTGCAACTAACGTTTTTGGACCTAACTGACGCTTACGCTTAGAAGACTTCTTCGTCAAAATGTGGCGAAGATGTGATTGCTTACGTTTAAAACCGCCTGAGCCGGTTTTTTTAAAGCGCTTTGCAGCACCTTTGTTGGTTTTCATCTTTGGCATAGTTAAATAACTCGCATTGTTTAAATTACAACGAATAATAAGGCGATAAAAAACGCCGCTTTATTCAAGCGGCGTATCTTATGCTTGAAAGCTCTTATTACTTCTTATTTGGGGCCAGCATCATGACCATCTGGCGACCCTCAACACGGCTTGGGAAAGATTCACAGATAGCGATATCTGTCATATCTTCTTTAATCCGGTTAAGCATCTCAATGCCGATGTCCAAATGCGCCATTTCACGACCACGGTAGCGGAGCGTTACTTTAGCTTTGTCACCCTCTTCAATGAAGCGACGCAGGTTGCGTAGTTTTACCTGGTAATCGCCTTCATCAGTTCCAGGCCGGAATTTTATTTCCTTAATCTGGATCTGTTTTTGCTTTTTCTTCTGCTCTTTAGCAGCTTTGCCTTTCTCAAACAGGAACTTACCATAGTCCATCAACTTACAAACAGGTGGTTCAGCGGTTGGGCTGATCTCTACCAAGTCAGCGCCTGCTTCTTCTGCTAAACGAATAGCTTCTGAAGTGATTACTACACCTAATTGCTCACCTTCCAGACCTAACAAGCGTACTTCTTTAACGTTGATTTCTTCGTTAATACGGTTTGGTCTGTTCGCCGGTAAAGTTTTCTTTCCTACTTTAATAGTATGTTCCTCCAAGAGTGAAAATAATTAGACCCGGTTTTTAATTTCAGTGGTCAACTTAGTTACAAAGTCGCTTACACTCATTTTACCCAGGTCTTCGCCCTTCCGTGTTCTTAACGCGATATCACCGGCTTCAACTTCTTTGTCACCGACTACCACTAAATAAGGAACACGCTGTAGCGTGTGCTCGCGGATTTTAAAGCCTATCTTCTCATTTCTCAAGTCAGAAATTGCTCTAATACCATGAGATTTGAAAGTTTTTACTAAATCCTGCACATATTCGGCCTGATTATCGGTAATATTCATTACCACAACCTGAGTTGGGGCCAACCAGGCTGGAAAAAAGCCTGCATATTCTTCAATCAGAATTCCGATAAAACGCTCCAGCGAGCCCAAAATCGCACGGTGGATCATCACTGGCACTTGTCTGTCGTTGCCTTCAGCAACAAAACTTGCACCTAAACGACCCGGTAAAGCGAAATCGAGCTGCACTGTACCACATTGCCAGGCGCGGCCTAAGCAATCGTGTAAAGTAAATTCAATTTTAGGGCCATAGAAGGCACCTTCACCAGGTTGCAGGTCAAAAGCTATGCCATTGGCTTCTAAAGCTTCTGCTAACCCCTGCTCAGCACGGTGCCACATTTCGTCGGTACCAATGCGTTTTTCCGGCCTGGTGGATAATTTCACCTGTACGTCTTTAAAACCAAAAGTGCTGTACACGTCAAATACCATTTTGATACAGGCCGATACTTCAGCCTGCACCTGATCTTCAGTACAGAAGATATGGGCGTCATCCTGAGTAAAACCACGCACCCGCATCAGGCCATGTAAACCACCTGATGGCTCGTTACGGTGACAGCAACCAAACTCAGCCATACGCAATGGTAAATCGCGGTACGACTTTAAGCCCTGGTTAAAAATTTGCACATGGCCAGGACAGTTCATTGGCTTGATGGCGTAATCACGGTTTTCAGAACTGGTGACAAACATATTGTCTGAGTACTTTTCCCAGTGACCGGATTTTTCCCACAGCACTTTGTCCATCATAAATGGACCTTTGACTTCCTGATAATCGTATTCGCCCAGCTTTTCACGGACAAAAGTTTCCAGCTCGCGGAAAATAGTCCAGCCGTCGTTGTGCCAGAACACCATGCCTGGTGCTTCTTCCTGCCAGTGGAATAAGCCTAAAGCTTTACCAATTTTACGGTGGTCACGCTTTTCCGCTTCTTCCAGTTGCAGCAAATAAGCCGCTAATTGCTTTTTATCAGCCCATGCTGTGCCGTATACACGTTGCAGCATTTTGTTTTTCGCATCACCACGCCAGTAGGCGCCTGCCACTTTCATCACTTTAAAGTGCTGACAGAACCGCATATTTGGCACGTGTGGGCCACGGCACATGTCAATGTATTCTTCGTGATGGTATAAACCCGGCTGGTCGTCTTTAGCGACGTTCTGATCGAGGATTTCCATCTTGTAGCTTTCGCCACGCAGAGCGAAGGTGTCATAAGCCTGTTGCCAGCTTACTTTTTTCTTCACTACGTCATATTCTGTTTTGGCCAGTTGCAGCATGCGCTCTTCAAGTTGAGCTAAATCTTCAGTGCTGATTGGACGGTCTAAATCAACGTCATAATAAAAGCCGTTGTCGATGACAGGACCAATTGCCATTTTGGTATTAGGCCATAACTGCTTAATCGCATGACCTAATAAATGAGCGCAGGAGTGGCGGATAATTTCCAGGCCTTCCTGATCTTTGGCAGTGACAATGCTTAATGAAGCATCTTCAGTGATGAGCTCACAAGCGTCTACCAATTGGCCATTGATTTTGCCGGCTATGGTGGCTTTCGCCAGACCTGGGCCTATGTCTTTGGCAACGTCTAATACAGATAAAGGGGCGTCAAATGAGCGCTGACTACCGTCAGGTAAAGTAATAACTGGCATGATAAGTCCTCACAGTGGTGGCCCATACCAAGGGTCACGTGTTGATTCAATTAAATTTCAGGGAATGCTTTTTGCGGTTCAACCTTACGAGCGGTAGAACAAAGCAGTACAACACGTAGTTGTGACTGTTTTTAACAAAAAGCGGCTGCATCATAACCGATACGGCGCTTTATCGGCAACAAGAGGCTAAACCTCAGCCACAAAACTGCAATTTTTCACGGGAAGGTTTTTTTACGCCTACACTCAATACAAGTAGAGGAGCGTTATTCAGAAGGATCTGCAGATAATTCAATCGCCTGTCTTCTGCTGCAACAGAAGCCAGCAAACGGAGGATCTATGGACTTACTGCATAAAACTATTCTTTGCCCTTTCTGTGGCCATCCCACTCATATTACGTTGGATATCAGCGGCGAAGATCAGGACGACATTGAAGATTGCAGCAACTGCTGCAACCCTATTCATGTGCAAACCCATAAAGATGAACTGCATAATAAAGTGCAGGTGTTTATCGACGCTGAAGATGAGCAGTATTATTAAGATTTACCTCATCATCAGCGGGATGGGATAAACCAATCCCTTATAAGGACTTTGCTGCGAGAACTCGCTCAACTGTATCCACTATGGTCACGGTTTGCTGATCCAGTTCGATATTCACCCTGTCGCCCGCTTTGCGTTGGCCTAAAGTGGTCACTTCGAGGGTTTCAGGTATTAAATGCAGACTAAAACGGGTGGCTGTCACTTCACCCACTGTCAAGCTGATGCCATCAATACTGATAAAGCCTTTACTCAACACGTAGTTTTTAAACTCTGGCTTGAGCTCAATATCAACCCGCCAGTTCGCACCACTTTGTTCTACCGCTAGAATCAAAGCAGAGCCATGCACATGACCTGACACTAAATGCCCGCCAATTTCACGGCCAAAAGTTAAAGATCGTTCGAAATTGACGACAGAGTCTGTGGTTAAAGCACCCAAATTGGTTTTGGATAAGGTTTCATCAATCACATCAAAGCTGACCTGGCCTATTCCAGAAGCAGGAGGCTGTTCCTGACTGAACTCAGTGGCCGTTAAACAAGTGCCATTGACTGAGATACTGGCGCCCCGCTCCAGGTTTTGCAGTAACTGCGAAGGGACTTCAAGAGTTAAGCGACGGAACTGCTGCTGGTCGCTGATTTCACTGACTTTAACTTTTGCCTGTACTATTCCGGTAAACATAAAGCCTCTGCTGTGTTATCTTTACGGCGTTTTTTCGCCTGTCTGACAAGAGTTGTTATGTTACCTTTTTCCCGCTTTGAAGCCAAAACCATTCTGAAGTTATCCGGCCCTATCATGCTGGCCCAGCTGACGCAAACCATGATGTTTGTGATAGATACCATAATGGCAGGTCGTGTCAGTGCACTGGATATGGCGGCCATTGCTGTAGCTTCCGCCATTTGGCTGCCTATTATTCTGACTTTGCAGGGTTTATTACTGGCTTTAACCCCTATTATTTCGCAGCTCTATGGCGCAAAAAACCATAAGGCCATTCCGCATAACGCGCTGCAGGGCTTTTATCTGGCGATGGTGCTGGCTACTGTCATTGTCATCGCTATGCAGTTTGTGCATCTTCCGCTGCAGTATTTGTCGATGGAAGAAAATTTACGCGACAAAGCCATAGATTATCTTGTCTATGTCAGCTTCGGCGTTTATCCGGCGGCCGGTTATATGATCTTCCGTAACCTGTTTGAAGGCATAGGCAATACCAAAGCCACCATGTGGATAGCCTTTGTCGGTATTCTGGTGAATATTCCGGCCAACTATGTGTTTATTTACGGCAAGCTGGGAATGCCGGCTTTAGGTGGCGCGGGTTGTGGTGTCGCAACCTCTCTGGTATTTCTGGCGATGTTCATCGCTATCACCATTTACGCCTTCAGAAGCCGCAGTACCATGCTTTATATGAAAAAGCCTGACACTATGAAACCCAACCGCAAAGACTTATGGCAGATCATTGCCATAGGCACTCCCATTGCCTTTTCGTTGTTTTTTGAAGTGACGCTGTTTTCTTCTATTCCGCTGATGATTGTGCATTTAGGCCCCATAGTGGTGGCCGGTCATCAAATTGCCAATAACTACAGCGCTTTGGTCTTTATGTTGCCAATGAGTATGGGTATGGCAACCACAATACGGGTCGGCCATCTGGTGGGCAGTAACGATGTGCAGGAGCTGAAAAAAGCCGTCTCAACCGCAGTGCAACTGGCGATGATCATGGCGGTGGGCATAGCGCTGGTGACTTATTTTGGCCGTTTTTTAGTGGCGTCACTTTACTCTACTGATCCTGCGGTATTAGCTGTGGCGACTTCTATTCTGGTTCTGGCCTGCTTTTATCAGATCTCAGACGCAATTCAGGTGGTGTCAGCCTGCGCCTTACGTGGCTTAAAACACACCAAACCTATCTTTTTTATCACTTTTATCGCCTATTGGCCGATCGGTTTTGGTTTGGGCACTGTATTAGGTTTAACCGACTGGATCACTCCCAAAATGGGCGCTCATGGCTTTTGGATTGGTATTATAGTGGGCTTGTCCTGCGCTGCTGTACTGCTGGCGCTTATCTTAAAAAACCAAATCAGGCGACTTGAAGATGGCAAAATTTTACAGCAGCAACAAGCGGCAGCCTCTAACTAAAGCTCTAAGCCTGGTTGCTGTGGTTTTTGTGTTAAGCGGCTGTAGCGATCCTGCCCTATCCCTAATGGACGATTATGCGGCTCGTCTTGCCCGTACTTTAGAGCTTGAATTCCAGGACCCAGCGCCTCTGGATTTACAGCCACTTCCATCCATCACAACGACCAGAGCAGATATAGCAGAAACCAGCATTACTCTGGTTGAGTTAGTAGCTACACGAACTTGTGGCCTGGATTTATTGCTGGGTGAACGTAATAGCAGTCTGGGGAAAGTGATGAGCCCAAGCCAGCGTCTGAAGTATGAATTAGAGTTCTTAAAACAAGTGCAGCCTTGTTTAACCAATCCGGCTATAACACCTGATCTACAAAAAAAACTCTCAGGGCTTGCCTTAGAGAAAACCGCACAAATCGATAAACACTGGCAGAATTTCCTGCAGCAGGACGAAACCTT
The DNA here is from genome assembly GCF_000217935.1 of Rheinheimera sp. A13L. Taxonomy (GTDB): domain Bacteria; phylum Pseudomonadota; class Gammaproteobacteria; order Enterobacterales; family Alteromonadaceae; genus Pararheinheimera. The sequence goes on along the minus strand of NZ_AFHI01000013.1, from coordinate 40,280 downwards.
ACGCCAGCAACTGCATCCTTCCCGCACCTTATCAGCACCCAATTCAGTGGCTGGTGTGGTTGAGACTATGCAGGCTTTGCATTTGTTGCTTGGGCTCAAACAGCATATTCTTGAGCAAAACTGGCAAAAGGCCAGTCAGATTAACCCTGAACTGGCGTTAGAAGCTTTATACAAGGCCAATACGCTGAGTCAAGTGCAACAAAGCTTACGCTTCAGCCAGAACTGGCTTCAAAGCCTGAATCAGCAGTTAGAGCAGGTTGATTTGAATTTGATATGCCCGGCAGCTAAACACTCAGACAAAGCAGATATTTTACATACCATTTTGCTGCAGTATTTTATTGCTAAAGTGCAGCTTTATTTCGCTCAGGTGGATGGTGCTTATCAGCAATTGTATCCGCTATTGCAGCAGCTGTATCAAGGCACAGCCTTGTCACACAGCATTCAGCAGCGCTTCGAAGCATCGAATACCGAATTAAAAGCAGAATTAAAACTTCATGTCAGTTGGTGGAAAGCAGTACAGCAGCAGTGCCCAAAAACTTAAAATGCCTTATAAGACACCATATCCCCTAAGTAATTGATGTTGCAGCGAGGCGGCGTGTAGGGGTGCGGTTTATCCGCGCCCGTCCCGATGCAAAACTGATACACAGAGCATGCAGCCCGTTACTTCAGCTTCAAGTACGACGGGCTTGCCCCTAAGTAATTGATGTTGCGGCGCGGCGGCAAGGGATTGAGACCCCGGGAGCATAGTTGCCTATGCGACTGGGGCGAGAGCTCGTAGCCAACAAAGCTGCGGCTTCAAGTACGACGGGCTTGCCCCTAAGTAATTGATGTTGCGGCGCGGCGGCAAGGGATTGAGACCCCGGGAGCATAGTTGCCTATGCGACTGGGGCGAGAGCTCGTAGCCAACAAAGCTGCGGCTTCAAGTACGACGGGGATTACATTTCGATGTATTGAGGCCAGCCTAATAGTGGATTCAACATGCCCTGTTTATGCTCGTAGGCATCACGGCGCTCTGGCGATGCATTTTCTGCCAATAGCTTTTTATAGCCTTTAGCAAACTGCAAAGTACGAATTAAAGCAGCGTGGAAGTTTTCCCCCAGCTCTACTGATACAGCTTCAGAAAAACCAGCTGGTAATAAGCTAAGCACTTGATTGGTATGAGCTTTGATAAAGGTTATGTCAAACCATTCATCGGCCAAATCGATATCGCGTAACCGCTGCTTCAAGTCCTGTTTTACCTTTCCGCCGTTAGTGCAAAGACGATACAGCACCACTTCAGCCAGCATATCTTCCAGGTTAAAGTGTTCGAACGGGTCCAGCTGGGTATGGTAAAAATAGGTTTGTTTCACCACACTGATGGCCTGACGGCGACGTGATTCGCGCAGTGCCTGCTGATACACAGCCACACCCTGCCACTCTTCAATGTCCGGAGGACTGGCGATATCCTGCAGCAACTGCTCTTCCACTTCGCCATACAAGGATTTGCGGTTAGGCGTAAGTTGGCTCACCTGCGACAGCATACTCCAGCCTTTTTGAAAAGGTTTGACTATGCCTTCAGGGCTGACCAGCAAAGCCAGGGCTTTATCTAAATCCTGATCAGACAGCTCTGCCAAACCTAAACTCGCCACACCAATAATGTCGTGCGCTGCTTGTTCTAACAGGTGCATTTTGTATTTATTGTAAAACTTATCGGCAAACTTCAGACTCATAAGTACAGCTTTGCTTTTGACCTGCTCCAGCTGTGCCTCTGACAGTTTTTGCTCTGTTTTGGCATAGTTTAACACTCTGGTTAAAAACGGCCCCTGATTGGCATCCCGCACCATTAACTGCATAACTGATCCTTTACTCACCCTTCGCCTTAATCGAGGAAGCTGAACATATCGTCCACTTCAGCGTATTCGTCTGTGGATTGGTTTTTCTCTTTGGCTTGCATCACCAGCTCAGCAGCAAACTTATTGATAATATGTTCCCAACCCGAATTTTCGTTACGCACCAGATTTTTAATCGCTTGTTCAACCTGTGGTGTCAACTGGCGAATGAGTGCCAATAAACTGCGTGGGTCGTCATAGCCTAAACCATGCACTTCTTCGTTCAGATGACGTTCTGTGTAACTGACCGCTTCTTCTAAATCTTCTTCTTCCTCGTGCAATAAATCATGCACTTCGTCTTCATCTTCTACTTCTTCGCCGCGATACAGCTCGATAAAAGGAATAGACAAATAAAACAAACCCGCCGGATCTTCCGCTATGGCCTCGAGAATTTCAGCCTGTTTGGTTTCGTTGTCCTGAGTACGAATCAGGTAGGTCAAAAAATCAAAGGTATGCTGCTTTAAATCTTCCGCATTATTTTTGATTTTCTCTTCCCAGTACAAAGGCTGCTGGCAAACGATGTCGCGGATTTTTTCCGGTGTCATCAGCTCAGAAATAATGGATGGAAAAGAAATATCGTGCTGACTGTTAATTTGGGTCAGAGTTACAATATCAATGTTTTCAATCACTTCAACCAGTTGCGCGTCCGACATGGTGTTGGCCATCAGCTCAAACTTTTTGCTGGCCTGTTTGGGCTCAACAATGGCGAGTTCTTTAATTTCCGCAACGGCAATTTCAATCAGATTATTCATCAACGCCCTTCCCGGTTAAAAGTGATTTCATCGTATTGGTTATCGTACCCTTCTTCTTCATCTTCATTGCCTTCGTAATCTTCATCAGCATCGTTACGGAAAGAAGACTCGTCTGAATCTTCGTCTTCGTCATCATCTGTGTTACGTGGGCCTGGCGCTGCAGCAATATGATTATTCAACATAAAAAGTACAGCACAGCTTTCGATCAGTAAATCTTCGTTAAATTCACGAATGGTTTTGACCAGGGGTAAATCGGCATTATTAAAAGCCACAGAAGTTTTAAACTCATCCCATACTGGCATGGTATTTTTGGCAAGCCAGCCCGACCATTTCAGATTGGCTTCAGGGGTGAATTTCACCCGGCCGAATAAAGCCACAGGCAAGTATTCAGGCACTGAATGCAACATCTTTGGATCGGCCTGTAAAATGCTTTTGATTTGGCTGGTAAATTTTTCCAGCGCTTTTGGCGTATCAGGGTCGTTATAAGATTCAATGTTTTCGTAAGCGTCTGTTTTTAACGCTTCTAAACGGTTTTTGTCGAATGTTTTGCTCATGAGTTTTAACCTTTTACGGACGGGTAATAACTATCCCACAGCTCTTTCATCGCTGCGGTCGGGTCCGGCACTATCACATTATTAAAATCTTTAATAAAAGCCGCGCGTTTTTTGGCGTCAGACAATACATCATAGGCTTCTTTTACCCGTTGTAATTGTGCGCCAGCCTGTTCTTTTTCGTCATCGCTTAAATTCAGCAGTTTATCCGGATGATATTTATTGGATAAACGTTTATAGGCTTTTTTAATCTCGTCTTCATTGGCGCTGGATTTCACGCCCAAAATGCGAAAATAATTAATCATTCAAAGTCCATTGAGTTAAAAACATAAGCGCTGGAGGTCTCAATTAAACAGAGCGCTAAAGTGAGGCGATTCTAACAGAAAATCCGATCACTGCATCAACAAGCTATGCACCAGAACCTCTTTTATACTGAACTGGATCTGGTGTTAAAGCCTGGCAGGAGACAAAAGGAAAATAAAAAAGGCGCAGCTTAGGGGCTAATCGGGTGCAGCACAAAAAACTAGTGTCCTGCAACCTCATGCCCTGAGCCACGCCTTACATTGTTTTCTTCGTTGAAGATGTTGTCTTAACCAGCAACAGCCACTTTCTTATCTGACGCCAGCAACAAGACTACACCGATAAGCGGAGTAAATAACATGGAGGCGAATAAATAACCCCAAAAACCTAATTTACGCTCTCTGCCCATATAGGCAACTGCGGCACACAACAACAAATAAACTAATACGTACATAGTTCTCTCCTTTTAGTTAACTACCTTTCAGAAGATCTCCCAGTCTGTGGATTTTCATTTCCTCAACCAGAATATCGCCTTCTGTGATGCCATGGCTGCTACAACTAAACATTAGCCCTTTATCGGCAAATTCTCTATTACCCTTGTACAGCAATGTATCTGCTATCACTTCAGGCTCGAATGTATGGGAGGCCCTGAGTGTTTCCTGAATCATACTGGCAGCAAGATAGCCCTGAATGGCCCAATTGTCAGGCTCAATGCCATACCTTTGTTGGTAAGTCGTAGCAAACCCCTGATATCTTGTATAAGCCGTTTTAAAATGTGGGCAGGCATAACGCTCAGGCAAGCAGTTTTCTTCGCCCTCAGCACAGACTTCTGTGGGTTTTGCTCCTTGCAAAGTGGCGTTGTACGCCAGTCTGTATTCGTCCGCATCATGAGTCTCCAGAGCATAGACTTCACCATAGCTGGCACAGTTATTCTGTGTTTTACAGTGATTTTTTAGATCGATCAGCGGATGACCACCAAAAATCGGCAGATCAATGTTCAGACCTCTGGCTTGTGAAATAGCCAGAGCGACTTCAGGTGTAAAGCCGGCAATAAATATGGCGTCTACCTTGCCTGATTTAATTTTGCTGACCCGTTTCTGCATTTGTTCTAATTTAAGCAGCACCTCATCGGCATCTAAGTCGATCACTTTTCTGATGGTCAGGCGTTCATTCGCCAGGAGAGGTGATGCTGATGCTGGAGAAATACTCTGGGCTTGTACTGACTTCACCCTATCAATCCACATCTGTAATTCAGCATTCACCTGTTCAAGTTTTACATACTGCTCCTCTCTGGCGAGTGAACTCAGCTCTTTCTGATGACTGTGAAACAAAGCTTCCAGATAAGCAGTTGAAGAACTTTGCTCCAGCTCCTGTTGCAAATACTGCAGCAGTTTCACTCTGGGCATGGAATCAAAAAACTTATTGTTACCATTTTTCTGTTTTTGCTCAAAGGTAAGAAACTGAATGATGCTGGCGTCGTCCCCCGTCGTAGACAATCGGGCAATCTGCAGAATACGTTTTGCTCTTTGCAACTTGGCCTGCAGTAAGGCAATCTCATCGGTCAGATTAATGGGCCTGATTTTACTGCGTAAGGACGACAACACAGGTAAAAAATCGGTGGTATTTTCTTCAAAAAAGGGATGCGCCGGCACTCTCAAACCGATAGCAGTAGCATGTTCTATAAAATAATTTGAAAAATCTGTGCCATATAAATCCCGCTCATAGATCACATAAACATTGATATAACCTTGGTCGTGAATATATTTTGCCAGTATTTCCGCATTGCTATCGTCATTTGCAGCATTACGAAAGATGTGTTTGAAGTCGTACTGAGTCAATTTAACGTTAGTGGAGCCCGATGAAAGCATCAGCACCCCTTCGTATTCATAAACGGCAGCGGCAGGAAGTGCTGCATCTGAACGGTAGTAACCCAATACCGCCAATGTATTCAGATTGCCAGCTATCGTCTTGGCTTGTTTCACAGCAGCATTTCTATCCGCTGGCTCGGCATAGATGTTCAGCTCCAGAGTTTTAGTTTTACACTCCTGATTGCCCTCCAGCGTCAATGTATCCTGGCTCAGTACCTGGCAACGCCCCAATCCTTCTGCATTCATTGCTTCAACAACCAATTTTACCGCTTTGACATAACCGGCTTTATCTTCACCCTCAGGCCAGACCACAGCTAAATCAAGCGCCTCACTTTGCACCAGATGGTTTTGTCTGAGATCAATAGCGGTGACAGGTTGAGAATGCATATAAAATCTGTAGGCGACGAAAAGCAGGTAGCCAAACAGCAGCGTATAGAACAATCGCCACATCATTGCGCCCCTCCGGCAACAGGAGCAAAAGACATACTCAACTGCTTTTTCATGGCTGATTCGCCTTTGCAGCAGGCGTATTGTCCTGAGTTCCTTCAGCCGACTCTGCAGAGGCTTGCGGGGATTGTTTGCGGAAATTTTCATTTTCAGCGTTGAGGATAATAGGCAAAGAGTTTCTGTCTGGGCCTATAAGAATAACTTTGGAGTTTTCAGACTTGGCAATATCTTTTGTTGCTTCAATCCCCTTCCATAACAATACGTTACCACTAAGGCTTGAATTGACTATAGTGTTATACCTGCTGACACCCTCGGCTTCCACACGTTTACGCTCTGCTTCTTTTTCTTCTCTGATGATCCGGAAATCATAGGCAAAAGCTAATTGCTGCTGCGTTAGTTTTTCCTGGATAGCCATATCGACTTGCTCTGGCAACACAATATCTGTGATCATCACCTCATCCACAGTAACGAACTTTCTGGCAACCCGCCCTATGGCTTCGTTGACTGCTTCCTGGAAGGTCGATTTTGTCGCCAGCGTGGCATAAATATTGGTTAAATCATCATCTACCACATAAGAACGCACTGTCGCTTCTATTTCCGGCAAGACCACAATTTTAAAATAATCCTGACCTACATATTTGTGCAGCACGCCCACCATATTACGGTCCGGATGATAACGGATGGCCATTTTGATGGTGATTTTCAGACCTTCTTTAGTGAGTACATCTAAATCGTGCAACTCATTTTGTACCCGTAAGTTGTAAATGGCCATGATGTTCCAGGGGTAAATTAAATGCAGCCCCTCACCATAGAGTTCATCCACTACAGTACCACCTGAAAATCGCTTATACAGCACCCCACCTTCACCGGCCTGAACGGTAATAAAAATACGGTTCCAGAATAAGACCAATAAAAACAGCAATACAAAACAGGTGATAATAATATTAGGTAAATACTCTTCTATTTTGGCGCTGACACTGTTAAAAAAAGCTTTTATCTTGAGTCTCATTCGTGCTCCTGCCTGGTTATGCTGGCAATTTTTCCATATTCAAGCTTGATTAATGTGTCGGCCATATCAAAATATCTGTCGTCATGACTGACCAGAATAATGGTTTTGTTTTGTTTTTTCAGTTCAGGCAGTATGACCCGGTAATACTCTTCCCTGAATTCAGGGTCCTGATCCGCCGCCACTTCATCAAACACCATAATAGGTTTGTCTTCGAGCAAGGAGACTATTAAAGCGATACGTTTACGCTGACCTGTGGATAAATCCAGGCTGCTGAAACGTCCATTTTTAAACTGGGTTTTGTTTTCAATCTGCATCCGTGCCAGTAAATCGTTGACATCTTTCTCTTCGTATTTGTCCAGACCATACAACTTTTCAAACAAGTGGAAATCAGTTAATACGATAGAAAACAAATTACGGAAATCGTCATAGCTATCGTGCTGCAAGGTACGATCGTCAATATGAATGGAGCCGGATGAAGGGCTGTATAAACCACAGAGGTTTTTCAGCAAGGTGGTTTTTCCACTTCCATTACCCCCGACCAGGAAAATAATTTCACCGCGATTCAGCGTCAGATCAACAGGCCCTATGCTGAACATTTTATTTTTAGTTTCATCCAGATAGTTGTAGCTTAAATCACTTAACCTGATGCTGGAGAAGTCATTAAAGTAACCGGGTCTGTTCTGCTGTTCGCATTCCAGAGCCTGATTGATCCTGCTCTCCATTTTATCCAGATTACTCAGAGCAATATCTGCCTTCATCACCAGCGGCATCGCCTCAACTAACAGCCCTATAGCGCCAGACATAAAAAGCACCACTGCAGTGATAGACATCAGCACGCTGGGCTCTGCTTCATCCAACTGAGGTAATAAAAATACGATGCTGGCCATTAAGACGTAAAACAGGCTTTGGATAAAAGTAGTGTTGGTCACTACTTTTTTCTCAGATTTCAGCTTTAACTCTACCGATTGATGAAGGTTGGCACTGAATTCATTAAGATAAATATCGTTGCTTTTTTCTCTGGAAATTTTCAGCTCTTTAAAGCCGTCGAGAAAATGATTCAAAGCGTTAAAAAACTCAGCATCTTTCGCCTGAAACTGATGATAAAGCTCTACCACCTGACGTTGTGCTCTTTTATAGGTGAAAATGCCTATCGTCAGGATCAGGGCACACATCCAAAATGCGATAGTCGACAGCCAGGCTATATAGCCAAAACAGAAAATCAGCATCACACCAGCAGTACTGACGTGGACTAAAATACGGGTGGATTCATAAATAATCTGGGAGTTGTCGAGCAGGTTACTGATCACGCTCATTTTGCCAATTTTTTCATACTGGCTCAGAGAGCTTTTTCGCAACTTATCTATGATGGTTAAATGGCGCTCGGAAATCGCAGACTGTACACAGGCCTGAGTATTGTATTCAGAGTAGCGTCTTGCATACATAAAACCAAAAATGCATAAGGCAAAAAACAACAAGTTTCTGACATTGATTTCATTAAAGTCTTTTGCAACATCATTAATCACCAGCATCACCATGCCATTGGTAATACCGGCGAAAATGACGGAGGCCACAATTTTATTTCTTTTGCTGCCCAGCTTACTCAGAATAAAACTAACCAGATTAAACTTCATTTTTTATTATATCCATGACGTCTCTCTTATCCACTGTCGATACTTCAGTTACTGGAAGCGCGCTCTGACACTCAGACTATTGCTTTTATCTGTCCCCTCCACACCTGCCCAAGGCATGTTGTCTTTTTCGTAACTGAAATTATAAAGCAGTGAAATATAAGCATTAATTTGGTACTCAAGCCCAAGAGTGAATTCAAGCTTAGATTTACTGCCGCTTCCAACAACACAATAATCTGAACCTGCAACTATAGGGCTGATGCACGAAGGATTCGCTGTGCCGCCACTGGTCATTGACGGCCCTAAATCAGGTAGCGACTCTAAGCTATGCAGCCAGCTGACGCTCTGATTAATGCTGATGGATTGGCTGATATGCCATGACAGCTGCTCGACAAAATAAGCGACTGAATAATCCAGTGAATCAATGCCCACAGCTTCTGCGTTGATAAATTTGTCATGCTGTTTACCCAAAGCCAGCATGGTGCTCAGATTCACTTTGTCCGTATCGAGGATATGGATACCGCCACCTGCATAGACCACTTGCTGACTGTCCAATGACTGGCTGGTATCTTGTTCGATGATGTAGCCGCCTTGTCCAAACCAGGTCTGGTTAAAATCGTAGCGGCCACCGTAGTTAAAGGCGTAATGTTTTTTGTCCAGCGCCACAACACCTGACTGTTTGACGTCATCTTTTTCGTAAATCAGCGTCAGGTAGTTAGTCCAGGTGTTGATGCGGGAAAAGTAATCTACTTCGACATGGAATTGCTCGCCATCAAGATTTCCGCTCATCTCTTCCAGATCAACTGTCACTTGAACTGCATGTTGCCACTGATCATCAGGACCATCCTGATCATAAGCGCTGTCATACCACCATTTGCCCGCAGGTCTGGCAGCTTCTGGTGCTGCTTTCGGTGGAGGTTCGGTAACCACGGCTGCAGTTTTTTCCGGCACGCTAGCCTGACAGGAGCTGTTTTTTGGTTCTTTACGACATAACTCTACTGCCATTAACTGCTGGTATAACTCTGGATTTGTTGTTTTCAGATAATCGATATCTATAGTCTGAGCTGTTAAGGGTAAGCTTAAAAAGGCGCTGGCCCCCACTGTTGCTGCGTAGAAAAAGTTTAGTTTTGCCATCTTGTTTGTCCACAAGCCCGATTGACTAAATCAATGATGAATACAGAGAAACAACGGACAGGCCTAAAAATAGAACAGCAGCTGTTTTTATTGCTTCATCAGAAATAAACAAGACAAAGCGAAGAGCCTGAGGTAGCGACTAAGCTTTGTCCGGGTTTAATTAAAGACGTAAAAAAGCTATTAGGTCTCTTTTTTTGCTGCCTGAGTGACTTTTCTGCCTACTTCAAACTGTTCCTTAAAGTAAGCCTTTACCTTGGATGGGTCCAAATCCAGAAAAGTACCACCAGATGCAAAATGTTGGTTAAACACCCGGCCAATAGCATAGGTTGTTGAACCACCTAAAATAGACATAGTAATGGCACCTGTGGTCTGGCCAATTAAAGGGATTGCTTTAATAAAACTAGCTACAGGTTGTGCTATAGCAACGGGCAGGAAACCGCTGATTAAAGAACCTATGATTGCCTTACCACGATCTTCAGAGAACTCAATTTTATAAGTCTCAGATAGCTGGTGCAGCATTTTGATTTGAATGGCGGTTAAACCAATAAAATCTACCCATGGAATAGGAATTAAACCTACGCCCGCCGCTGCATAACTATGTTTGCGGATTAACTCTTCGGCTTCAGCTGATTTATCTTCAACTACTGCCTGTTCAGTCTGCACCTTTTGTTCAGCTTCAGCTCCGGTTTTCAGCGGCGTCTCGGCTGTATCAGGTGTAGCTGTTTTTGCGTTTGTCATCTTGATCTCCCTCGTAGTAGTAAGCTTAAAAACTTAAATGAAACAAAGAGTTCTACTGACTGCTTAACTAATATACACTCTCTAGCGATTAATTTATGAACTTTTTGTGATTTTTTTTTCACCCTGTGACATCAAGCCATCAGGCTGTACTAAGATGGAGTGAAATAGTGACAACCTTGTGTCAATGTCACAAACAGCTAGCCCAACCTGGTACTAAAAGGGTCGGATAATCACCCATATCCGTATAACACTTTGTGCCAGAAACAGAGAATGTTCACCTATGTGAAACATTCATGCAATAGATTATCATCAAAACAGAAGTTAACATGTACCAAAACAGAAACTAATTAAAAAGGCTTTTTCCTTGTCTCAACCATTTATGGTACAGCCTTTATGAACCATTTCAATTAACGGGAAGACATCACATGGCTTTAAACAGTAGTACTGAGGAATTGTTTTTTCAATGGTTTGTTAGTCCGATTGAACAACGTAATAACGCCACGCTCGTTTTTGAAATTTCGGGTCTGCTTGATGTAGATCAGTTTCTGCAGGCTTGTTATTGTTATTTACAGCAAAATATGAGCGACCGTCTTGGTATTGACTATGCCTATCGCACAGACCAAAGTGAAATCACCGCAGAAAACTACGTAGAACTGCTTAAATTCGATGATCAAAACTCCTGTATTTATGATTTTATCAAGCAATTGGTGAACCGCCCTTACGACTTATCTTCACCAGCCCAACCTCACTTGTTCCTGATCCAGTATTCCGATTCCTGCTACTACTTTGTGATCAACACCTTCCATCTGGAAATGAATAACGGCCTGGCCGAACAGCTGATGCAACAGATATGGAGCTACAGCAAAGACAGGGGTTTTCTGATCAATGCAGATCAGCAAGAGCTGGCCGAGCCAGTCCAAGTCCAGACGAACGACCAAGAGCTTGAGTCCTCACGCAGTTACTGGCGTGAGCAGCTCAAAAACATGCCACTGTTTACACCACTGCCAGTGAAACAAGTCGACGCAGCTCGTTACCAGTCACAGCAGTTTTCCTGGAATTCTGAACGTGTGACTTTGGCAAATAACATAGCTCAACAGCTTGAGCTGGACAGTTATCAGTTGCTGGCAGCGGCTTATTCCACCAGTCTGGCCTTGCTCATTGGCCAATCCAGGCTGGTGTTGTCCGCCCGTAAACTGAACCTTTGTGATAGTCCATCCCGTTTAACTGCCCTGCCCTTGTGCTGCGATTTACGCGGTGGTTCTATGCAGCAGTTGCTGCAGTCATTAAGCAAGCAATATCTCCTTGCACAGCAGCACAGTGCTTTAAGTTTTTACGACATTATTTATGATCAGCAGCAGTTAACAGGCACAACCCGTTGCCTGAATCTCGACTTTGCTGAAGCGTCTTTGACCGAAGTGGCTTTGGACGCTGATGATCTGGCGATCACTCCCTTACCTATGCCCTGGAATACAGCGGATGACTATGATCTGTCACTGCAATTTGATCGCAGTGACAACCACCACTGGTTATTCAGATTTACCTACAACAACCTGCATTTATCGGATGAAGAAGCGCTGTGGTTACAACAAAACATGGCCCGTTATCTGGATGCATTACAACTTCAGTTGCAAGAGAGCAGTGCAACAGCGACAGCCTGTATCCATCAGGTATTTCAGCACACAGCAGCTTTGTATCCGACCACAACGGCTTTAGTGGCAGGTGATAAAAAACTCAGCTATCAGCAGCTGGACCAATTAACCGATCAACTGGCAACGCTGATCCGCCAGCATTATTTTGATACAGAACAAAGCGTTATGCCACTGGAAACTCCTGTGGTCATTATGCTGGAGCGCAGCTGGTATGGCGTTGTTGCTATGCTTGCTGTACTGAAAAGTGGCGGCTGTTATGTGCCGGTGGACCCGGATTTTCCAGAGCAGCGCATTGATTACATACTGAAAGATTGCCAGGCACCTTTGCTGATCAGTCAGTACAGTGTGCGACATAAATGCCCGGCCAGTAGCGCCAGCTTGTTATGTATCGAAGATTTATTACAACAACGACCAGAAGGTCAAAGTACAGCACTGCCTTTGCCACAATCAGCAGAAAGTCTGGCTTATATTCTTTATACATCCGGCACTACAGGCGCTCCTAAAGGCGTAATGGTGGAGCATCGTAGTGCGCTCAACACTATCTATGCGCTCAAAGAGCTCTATGGCGTGCCGGGTTATCGTATCGCTGCTTTTACCAATTTTGTGTTTGATGTTTCAGTCTCAGAAATTTTTGCCACTTTGCTTTATGGCAACGAATTACATCTGCTGCAAAACGACATCAGACAAGATGCACACGGCTTGTCGCTTTACCTGAATCAACAGCAGATCAATCTGGTCTATCTGCCCCCTGCTGTACTGGCCATAGTGCCCAGAGTCAATTACCCGGCGTTAAATTGCATTATTTTTGCCGGCGAACCTTGTGATCAAACGGTCGGTCGTTATTTTGCAGAACGTTTTGCCTTGTACAACTACTATGGCCCTACTGAGGCCAGTATTTATGTGACAGGCAAAAGAGCAGACACAGAGGATATCAACGACATTGGTTATGCCTTGCCCAATATGCGCTCCTATGTGCTGGATGAAGCCATGCAACAGGTTTCGGACGGCGAGACCGGAGAATTGTATGTGTCAGGTGTCGGCCTGGCCCGGGGTTATCTGAACAAGCCTGAGCAAACAGCGGGCAGCTTTTTAGCCAACCCTTTTGTCACTGACGCTGAAAAACAACAAGGTTTTGGCCGGCTTTATAAAACCGGCGATCTGGTCAAGCTGACAACACAAGGCAGTCTGAAGTATTTAGGGCGCAATGATTTTCAGGTCAAAATTCAGGGCTTCAGGGTAGAGCTGGGTGAAATCGAAGCGGCTTTATCCACTATAGAAGAAATTGGTCAGTCTCTGGTTTTGGTGAAAGAACGAAACCAGTTGAAGCGTTTGGTGGCTTATTATCAGGCGCTGGCCCCTATTGATGATAAGAGTCTGAAAGCCCGGCTGGCTGAACTTTTACCGGGTTACATGCTGCCGCATTATTTTGTCGGCTTGCAGTCTTTCCCTTTAAACACCAACGGTAAAATAGACAGACAACGTTTGCCTGAGCCTGAATGGCAACAGCATGTGGGTGCTGTACCCAAAGATCCAACTGAACAGCTGGTTTTAGCTATTTGGCAACAAGTACTGGGGTCAGATCAGTTTGGGGTTACAGATGATTTTTTCCTGATCGGCGGCGATTCGCTGACAGCCATGAAAGTCGTATTGTTGTTACAACAGCAGCAACTGGATTGCAGCACCAAATTGCTGTACCAGCACAACACAGTGCGTAAACTGGCGCCTCAACTTCGATCCTTACAGCGCCAAAGCCAGCAGTTGATTGCGTCAGACAGCACAGAACTTAATGAAATGCAGCGTCTGATCCTCAATCACCAGTTGATCACAAGCCCTGTGCTTTACAACGAAAATATCACTATTGATTTTCAGGGCATGGCATTGACTGAGCAGCAATTGAGCCAGGCTTTAGCACGTTTTATCAAGCATCATGCTCTGCTACGAATGAAAGTTCTGGAGGATTATCAGCATTTTGTCGTAGCGGCTGCACTGGAACAAGGCCCACAGCTTCACACAGAACATTTTTCAGCCACTGAATTTGAACACAAATACAAAGCCAGTTTAAAGCACTGGGTCAATTTACCTTTTTCTTTACTACAAGGGCCTTTATACCGATTTGTGCTGTTTTATCGTGATGAAAAACCGGTGAAGCTGGCCTTTATTCACCATCACCTGATCAGTGACGGTGATGCTATGTATAACCTCTTTGTGCCTCAGTTGTATGCTTTGCTTAAAGATGGCAATACCAGTTTAGCGCCCTATCCGGCGCAGGTTGCACGGCCTTTGCCTATGACGGATCTGTCTGAACTGATCCAGGGCATGCACAGAGTGGATTTGTTTAACAGCCGCCCTGCAGTGGATTGTCAGGGCGACTATCTCTGCAGCAGTTTTAGTGAAGCTCAAACCAGACAATTAGAAAGTCTGGCCCGCCAGCACAATGTGAGTCTGTATGCAGTATTGCAGAGTCTGCTCGCTGTGCTTATCTGGAAATTTTCAGGCCAGCAGCAGATGAGTATTGGTGGTGTTAAATCCTTACGAGGACCCGATGCAGAAGCTGTGTATGGCAATTTCCTTGCCAATGACATCAGCAATTGCCAGGTCAACGCCACAGAGCCTTTTATTGAGCTGGTGAAACAACGTTTTGCCGATATACAGCAAAGCCTGGACCAAATTATCCCTTATCAGCACTTGCTGGAGCTATTGCGCCAGCAGTCCGGTTTAGACGAAAAGCTGCCAGGCATTTATATGACGCTGGAGCCTAAAGCCAAAGTGCAATTGCTGTGGCAAGTTACACAAAATGATACCTTGCCACACAGCGTTAAATATCCGCTGTATTTTGAATTTGATCATCAAAAACAGCTGTTAGTGCGACTGGAATATCGCAGCGCTATGTACAGCAAAACACAAGCACAGCAGTTGACCACAGCATTGCAATTACTGGCAGAGCAATGCCTGCAGCATCCTGAAACAAAGATCCACCAGTTGAAGGTCATGCCAGCCCAACAAATCCAACAGTTATTGCATCCGCCCCTCCCTGAGCAAAGCATGCAGCAGGAACAAACACTGGTGCAGCTGTTTGAGCGTTCAGTGCAGCAGTTCCCCACTCATGTAGCGCTGAACTTTGGCGATGAAGCCTGGACTTATCAGCAACTGGATCACAAGGCCAATCAACTGGCCCATTTAATCAGGCAACAAATTGACGTCAAAGCCGATACGCTGATTGCATTACTGCTGCCTCGTTCTTTGGATACTGTGCTGGCGATACTGGCGGTGTTAAAAGCAGGTGCGGCTTATGTGCCAATCGACATCAGCTATCCGGCCGACAGAGTCAGTTTTATTCTGGAGGATACAAAAGCAACTCTGCTGCTGACCTGGCAGAACTATTCAGACTTAAGCGGCGAATTTTCCGGCCAGAAGCTGTTTTTAGATCAAAACAGCGGGCAACAGCAAGACACTGAAGCACCAGATGTCAGCATAGATCCACACCAGTTGGCTTATGTAATTTACACCTCAGGCAGCACAGGTAAACCTAAAGGGGTGTTGTTAGAGCACCAGAATGTCTGTCGTTTACTCAGTGCCACAGAAACCGACTATCAGTTTAACCAGCAGGATGTCTGGTGTTTATTTCACTCCTACGTTTTTGATTTTAGTGTATGGGAGATCTGGGGCGCGCTCGCTTACGGCGGCCGGCTTTTTGTGCCCACCAAAGAGCAAGCACAAGACACTGAAGCTTTTGTTGCTTTATGTCAGCAGCAACAACTGACAGTGCTGAACCAAACCCCATCAGCTTTTTATAATTTCAGCGACAGGGCTTTGCTGTTGCCCCGCATCCATTCTTTACGTTATGTGATTTTTGGTGGCGAAGCGCTGAACCTGAATCAGCTCACCGCCTGGTTTGGCTATTACGGCGATCAACAGCCCTTGCTGGTGAATATGTACGGCATTACAGAAACCACAGTGCATGTGACCTATAAAGTACTGCAGCAGCAAGACATCAGTGATCAATCCACCATAGGCAAACCGCTGAACGATTTACAGGCTTATGTGCTGGATGAGTATTTACAACCTGTGCCTGTGGGTGTCAGCGCCGAGCTTTATATCAGTGGTGCAGGTTTAGCCCGTGGTTATCTGAACCGGCCTGAACTGACGCAAGAGCGTTTTATCCCTAATCCTTATGCAAGGCCTGGCCATGAATTTTTATACAAAAGCGGTGATTTGGTCTGTCTGACAGCGCAAGGCGAACTGGACTATATAGGCCGTATTGACACTCAAGTGAAAATTCGGGGTTATCGCATTGAATTGGGCGAAATTGAAGCGGCTTTATCTGCGTATCCGACGGTACGCCAGTCTCTGGTTATTGCCAAAGAAACCCAAAACAGCAAAGTATTAGTGGCTTATTATCTGGCTGATTCAGCGCTGGATCAGAACCAGTTGTCTGCCGCTTTAGCCAGCCAGCTACCGCCTCATATGGTGCCTGTGCACTATATTCATGTCGAAGAATTTAAGTTAACAGTCAATGGCAAACTGGACAAAAAAGCCCTGCCGCAACCAGATTTCAGCTCACAAGACTACAGCGCACCACAAAATGAGCTGGAACAACAAGCCTGTTTGATTTGGCAACAGGTGTTAGGGGTTGAAAAAGTCGGCATGCAGGATGACTTTTTCCGTCTGGGTGGTGATTCCATCACCAGCATTCGTGTGGTGGCCCGGCTGAAAGATCTTCGGCTGGATATTTCAGTGCGGGATATTTTTGAACACAGAACGCTGAGCGCTTTATTCAGACATACCGGTAAATACAGTAGTCATCAAACAAGCTACCAGGCCTTTGAGTTAGTCGATCCTGCGCTGCTGAGCCAACTGCCCGTCGACGCCTCAGCTTTAGAAGACGCCTACCCTGCAACCTGGTTACAGCAAGGCATGTTTGTTGAATCTGATAAAAATCAGCAGGTCTATCACAATATCGAAGTGAACCATATTCCTGCCGTTTTTGAGATGCAGACTTTTGTGTCTATCTGGCAGCAACTGATGCAAAAACACGAATTGTTACGCGCCAGTTACCTGAAACAGGACGGTTTGGGTTATCTGACCCTGATCCATAAAGCGGTCAGCTGTGAAGATAAAGTAGTGTTTTACCCGCAGTATGCAGAGGCTTATCAGCAAGAACTGGCCACGCCACTGCCGATAGACAACCCAGGCTTATTCCGTCTGGCGATAGTGCCACAGCCTGATTCCTTCCAGTTGTTGTTTACCTCTCATCATTCCATCGAAGATGGCTGGAGTGTGGCCTCTTTACTCAGCGAATTTATTCAGGCTTATATGCATCAGCAGCTGGTGCAAAAAGATCACCAACTGCTGTTTGCCCATTACGTAAAACAGGAAACAGAAGCACTTAACGATCAGGCGCATAGCCGCTTTTGGCAAAACTATTTAGCCGATTACAGCATGCCCACAGTGCAGTTTACAGAGCAAGCACAGCAGTCAGACAGCCCCTTGCTGCTGGAATCGGCTCTGGCGTTAGATCCAGAGCTGAGTCAGGCATTATCCCAACTGGCATTCCAGCAGTCTGTCTCTGTCGATACCGTCTATTTGTCTGCTTATCTGTATTTACTCAGCGTGTTTTTTAATCAGGACGATATAACTCTGGGTCTGGTGGTGAATAACAGACTGGAACTGGATGGCGGCGATCAGCTATTTGGTTTGCATCTCAATACCATACCGCTGCGGCTCAAGCTTGCAGACAGCGCCAATTTGCTGAAAGAAACCCATCAGCAACGGCTGAAACTGCTGCGCCACAAAATTTACCCTTACGGCAAAATCAAAGCTGATTTGCTCTTGCAACAAGACATTTATCAGGCGGCTTTTAATTACATTCACTTTTATCAGAAACACGCCACTTTAGAAAAAACCGGCTCTGAACTGGTGGATGTATTGGCCATTACCAATATTCCGCTGGCCTTGGTGGTCAGCCGCCAGGACGATAGTTTTGAGATTGCTTTTCAGGGTCACAGCGCCTTTATTGATCAGTCCTATTTACAGCTCATGACAGAACATTATCTGTTTTATCTGCAGCAATTGGCCAAACAGCAGCATATCGATCAGCGCTTAACTTTGGCACATCAACAACAGGTACTGGTGGAACACAACCAGACAGAAAGCACTGTTGAGCAAAAAGATTTGCTGCAGTGGTGGTATCAGTCAGCCACACAACACGCCTTAGATTGTGCAGTGTCAGATCCAAAAACCAGCCTGAGCTATCAGCAACTCAACACCGAGTCGAACCAACTGGCACACCATCTGCAGCAACTGCTGCCAGCTGTCTCTGCCAGAGAGCCTGCGCCACTGGTGGCGATCATGGTGGAACGTTCAACAGAGATGTTGGTTGCTATACTGGCCGTGCTTAAAGCCGGAGCAGCTTATGTACCAGTCGATCCGGCTTACCCGGAGCAGCGTATACGCTATATGCTGCAGGACTGTGAAGCCCGGTTGGTTTTAACCCAGCGCCATGTACTGAATTCTGCTAATCCTTTATCAGGCCTGGATTTAGCTGTGTATTGTATAGACGAGCAGCAGCATCTGAAGGCTGCAGCAACTGATTTGCCTTTACCTGACGATCTGAACAGGCTGGTCAATGTCATTTACACTTCGGGCACCACAGGTAAACCCAAAGGAGTGATGATTAACCAGGCTGCAGTGGTGAATCTTGCCGCAGCACAACACCAACTGCTGCAGATGGTCAAAGAAGATAAAGTGCTGCAATTTGCATCTTTTAGCTTTGACGCCGCCACCTGGGAAATTTTTGCGACCTTGTTGCAAGGGGCCACCCTGGTCATTTGCCCAAATTCGTACAAAGAAAATGTGGGCGCCTTAGTCAGCCTGCTTGAGCAACAAAAGATCAGTATCGCCACTTTGCCTCCTGCGCTGTTGAATCTGATGGAAGCTGCGCTCTTACCAAAACTGCGTCTGCTGATCGTTGCAGGTGAAGCCACACCTTTAGCCACAATGCAGCGCTGGTCTGAAGGCCGCTCACTGATCAATGCGTATGGCCCAACTGAAACCACAGTCTGTACCAGCCTGCATTATTATCAGCAGGGTGATTTGGCCAGCACCATAGGCAGGCCTTTACCTAACCTGAAATGTTATGTACTGGACGCCCATTTACAACCCGTGCCTTGTGGTGTGCCTGGTGAGTTGTACGTCTCTGGTGCTGGTGTGGCGGCAGGGTATCTGCATCAGCCGGAACTCAGCAATCAGCGCTTTATTGCCAATCCTTATGGCAAAGGGCTGGACCCTTCGCAGCAGCGGCTGTATCGCACAGGTGACAGTGTCCGCAGATTACTCAATGGCGAGCTGGACTATCTGGGCCGGGTGGATCATCAGGTTAAAATTCGCGGTAACAGAGTAGAGCTGGCAGAAATTGAAGCTGTACTGACCGAATTCCCTGCGGTAAAACAAGCCACGGCCGTGATCCGTGAGCGCGATGGACAAGCCTATATAGCGGCTTATTTTACGGCTATGTCTTTAGGTCAGAGCACAGATCTGTCTCTGGTTGCGGACTGGAATAAAATCTACGACAGCGAATACGGCAAAAAATCGGCTGAAGACTTTAACCCCGCTGATTTTGACGGCTGGAACAGCTCTTTCGATGGTAAACCTATAGCTCTGCCAGCCATGCAGGAATGGCGTGACTCTACTCTGGAACGTATTTTACAACTGAAGCCAAAACGTATACTGGAAATAGGCAGCGGTGCAGGTTTATTGTTTTATCCTTTATTGCCGCATTGCGAGTACTACTTTGCGACAGACTTTTCAGCTCAGGCCGTGGCCAAATTACGCTTTGGCGCAACAGTACTGAAGGTCGAACATAAAACCCGCTTTGCCTTATGTGATGCAGCGTCCATTCTGCAGGCAGTCGAAGGTTATCAGCCTGATCTGATTATTATCAACTCAGTGATCCAGTATTTCCCGTCCGCTGACTATCTGCTGGATGTAGTTCAGCAAGCCATGAGCTTGCTGAATGGTCAGGGCCAGCTGTTTATTGGTGATGTCAGGGATGCCCGCTTGCTGGATATTCTGCATTACGATATCCAAAAACATCTGCACCCTAATGCGCCTTTTCCTGCTTTAGTGGAGGCCACCAAACAAGCCAGAGTGCAGGATAAAGAACTATTGGTGAGTCCGGACTTTTTCCTGACTTTTGCTCAAAAGCACCAACAGGGTGCTATTGAGTTGCCCGTGGATCTGCTGATTAAAAAAGGCCAGTACAGCAATGAAATGCTGGATTACCGTTACGACGTGATAGTGGATTTTTCTGCAGGCGAAGCTTCCCCGCCCTTGGCACAAGCTCAAATCGAAACTGAGTTCCACTTCTCTGCCAACCTGGCGGTTGAACACTGCTGCCAGCAAAATTTACAAAGTTTTGTGATCCGTAACTACCCTAACAGCCGTGTTTACCAAAGCTATATTGAGTTTCATAATTTGCCTGGCAAATTGGCGGCAAACCAGGTGCTGAGCTATCAGCACCTGGCAGAGATAGCTACACGCCACGGTTATCAGTTCAAAGCCAGTGTGCAACCTGATGATCCAGCCCTGCTCAGCCTGATATTCAGCCGATCTGATCAAAGGCTGTTCAGTTCACAACTGGTGAGCGCCAGGCCACGATCGCTCACTTATGCAGTGCGCGAACCTTTCATGCCACTGGACACCAAAGCGCTGCGCTCTTATCTGGAGCAGAGACTGCCAGCTTTTATGTTGCCTAATGTGCTGGTGCAGTTAGAGGCTATGCCGCTGACCCCCAATGGCAAAGTCGATCGCAAAGCCTTGCCTGAGCCTGAGCAGGACCAACGCAACTATGTCGCGCCACGAAATGAGCTGGAACAGGCCTTGTGTCTGATTTGGCAGGATATTTTGGGCATCACCCGGGTAGGTGTGCAGGACGATTTTTTCCAGCTCGGTGGCAACTCCATTTTGGCTATTTCCTTAAGCCACAGAATATCCACAGTGCTGCAACGTGAAGTCAGTCTGGCCACTTTGTTCAGACACAAAACCATAGCCCAACTGACAGAACATGGCCTGAGCAAACAAGCTGTGCTGATCCAGCCTGCAACTGTGACAGAAAAACCTCTGTCTTTTGCACAAAACCGATTGTGGTTTTTACAACAGTATGAACAAGACTCCAGCGCTTATCATATTCCGTTGTTGCTTAAACTCAGCAGCCATGAAACCGACTGGTTAGCTGTTGCGCTGCACGCCATACTGGAACGCCATCAGGTGTTGCGTTCTGTTTACCAGGCTTTCGATGAAAAGACAGAATTACAACTAAGGGACGCGGGGTCCCTCTGCATAGAGCATCATCACTGCGCTTTACCTGCGTTGGATCAATGGCTAAAACACCATATCAGCCTGCCTTTTGATTTAACAGAGCAACTGCCACTACGCGCCAGTCTGATCCACACAGAACAAGAGCAGTACCTGCTGCTGGTGATCCACCACATAGCTTTTGATGGCTGGAGTGTGGATCTGCTGCTGAACGAGCTCAGTCTGTACCAACAGCATCTGGTGTCGGCACAACCCCTGCACTTACCTGAATTACCAGTGCAATACAGCGATTTTGCCATCTGGCAACGGCAGTTTTTAGCTGTGGACGAGCTGGAACGTCAACTGGATTACTGGCAACAGCAATTACAGGGCTTTGAACCACTGCAATTACCAGAGTCAATGCCACGACCAAAAGCCTTTGATTACAAAGGTTCGAACTTACAGTTGACGCTTGAAAACGACTTGAGTCTGCAGTTGAAAAAACTGGCCAGACAACAACAGATCAGCTTAAACAGCCTGTTATTGGCCGCCTTTAATCTGTTGTTGTCTAAGTACTGTAATCAGCAGGACATCGTCATCGGCTGTCCTGTCGCCAACCGGCATTATCAGGGCACTGAATCCTTGATCGGTTTTTTTGTGAACGCCTTAGCTATACGAAACCAGATTGACCCTGAGCAGCCTTTCAGTGCTTTTGCTTTGGCTGTGCATCAGGGGCTGGTTGCAGCCCAGGGCCATCAGGATGTGCCTTTTGAGCTGATAGTCGACAGAATGCAGGTGGAACGAGACAGCAGCCGTCACCCTATTTTTCAGGTGATGTTTTCAGTCCAGAGTTTTGGCCAGACAGAGCAGCACTGGTGTCAGCTGCAAAGTGTTGATCAGCTCTACCCTGTGGCCAAGCATGATTTAACCTGTTTTGTCACAGAGCATCAGCATCATCTGACGCTGGAGCTGAACTACGCCAGCTCCTTATTTAGTGCAGATTTTATCGCGCAGATGGCAGAGTCTTTCAAAAGCATTCTGCTGCAATTACTGCAACAGCCGGATGCAAAGTTAACTGGTTTTGAAGTGATAAGCCAGGCGCAACGGCACTGGCTGCTGTATGACAATAATCAGCACCAGCAACAGCTTCCATTAAGCCATTTGTCAGAGTACTGGCGCCATTCAGTGGCACAACAACCCACCGCCACAGCGCTGCGTTGCAACGGCATAAAGCTGAGTTATCAGCAACTGGACCAATTGTCGGATCAGCTTGCAGGCTATATCCATCAGCAGCAGTATTTATCAGAGCGGCCTGTGATTGCCTTAGTGCTGGACAGATCCATTGAGTTGTTTATCTCCTTGCTCGCCAGTATCAAACTTGGGGCAGCCTATCTGCCCATCGACAGCAGCACTCCCTCAGAGCGTATTGCCTTTCTGCTGGAGGACAGTCAGGCCGATTTGGTGATCAGCAGCGAAACCCTGCGCCACCTGATCCCACAACAGCTGCTGGTGTTGGATTTGAACCAGCTGGAGCTGTCTGATGTTCAGGCAGCAGCTCCTGTGTTTAAACTATCGCCACAGGATCCGGCTTATATTATTTATACCTCAGGTACTACAGGTTTACCCAAAGGGGTGTTGATCAAACAAAGTTCAGTGGTCAATTACATTACCAATGTGGCTAACAGCAGTATGACTCCGGGTGCTGTGGTGGATTTCTCCTCCAGTATGGCCTTTGATCTGAGCGTCACCACCACCCTGGCGCCCTTAATGCTGGGCAACGAGATTGTCATTTTTACGGAAACACTCAAAGACTTAGATGCCTACCGCCAGCATCTGATTTCAGAGCAGATTACCTTTGCCAAATTAGTGCCCAGCCTGGCTGAACAAGTGTTTTTGGAGGAGCATCGTATTCACCTCAACTGCCTGATGGTCGGAGGTGAAAAACTCAAAGCTCAGCAAAAAGCCTTGTTATTGCAACATTGTGATCGGCTTTTAGACGAATATGGCCCAACCGAAACCACAGTAGGTGCTTGTCTGGCGGATGTGGCTCTGGATCAGGGCATAGGTCGGGCCTATGCCAATTACAAATTGTATGTGCTCAATCCAGAGCAAAAACCTGTACCTGTTGGGGTATGGGGAGAGCTGTATATTGCAGGCCATGGCGTGGCTTTGGGTTATCTGAACAGGCCAGAACTGACCGCAGAACGTTTTATCGCCAACCCTTTTGATCAAAGTGAAGACTACCAACAACTGTATCGCACAGGCGACACAGTGCGCTGGTTGCCAGAGGGTGAGCTGGAATACCTTGCACGAAATGACAGTCAGGTGAAACTGCGGGGTTACCGTATTGAATGTGGTGAAGTCGAAGCCGCAGTAGAGCAACTGGAACAGGTGCAGCAGTCAGTTGTGGTGCTGAAACAAGTGGGTCAACAGCAGGCGCTGGTGGCTTATTATGTGGCGGCTGAACAGCTGGATGAGGATCTGCTGCGTGACAGGGTTGCAGGTTTTTTACCAGACTATATGCAGCCTGCTTATTATCAGTGGCTGAGCGCCTTACCTCTGACTCATAACGGTAAGCTGGATCATAAACAATTGCCTGATCCTGTGATCCTGCAGCAGAAATTCGAGCAGGCAGAAGATCCGTTAGAGCAACAGTTGTTGAGTATCTGGCAACCTCTGCTTGCTGTAGAGCAACTGGGCGTCAACGACGACTTTTTCCGCAGTGGTGGCGACTCTATTTTGTCTATTCAACTGGTGTCACGTTTACGTAAAGCTGGCTTGAGTTTGTCGGTCAAAGATCTGTTTGAACACCGCACAGTGCGAAGCTTAGCAAGACATCTGCAATCGGCCACCACAGAGCGGCCCGGCGTGCAGCCTGGCCTGGCGCAAGGCCAGTTTGGTTTATTGCCGATACAACAGGGCTTTTTCCGGCAGCTTGAACAAGGGCTCATCCAACAACCCCATCACTGGAATCAGAGCTTTTTTATTAAAGTGCCAGGGCTTGATCCGCAGCAACTGCAAAAGGCCTGGACTGCACTTATTCAGCATCACGATATTCTGCGCTGCGTTTTTGTCTCTGACCAGGGTCAATGGCAACACAACTACAGTGCACAACAAGGCAGTGAAGTGACTCTGATTGATGCCAGGACTTTAGATGAAACCCAACTGGCACAAGAGTTAAATAAGCTACAACAAAGCCTGAATATCCAAACAGGTCCTTTGTATTCTGTGGCTTACCTGATCGATGCTGAACAGCAAGGCCGGATTTTTGTCTGTTGCCATCATTTACTGATAGACGTCGTCTCCTGGCGTATTGTGCTGGAAGATTTGTACGCACTTTATCAGGGCAAGCCTGTGGCACAAAGCACCAGCAGCTATCAGCAATGGGTCAGTTACCTGCACTCCTACCCCACAGTCTTTGCTGAAGAAAGCAGCTATTGGCAACACTTAGCCCAACAACAGGTCGATTACACTGCCTTAGTCACAGTGCAGCCTGAGGCGAATAAGAGCCAACACCGTATTGAGTTTTCAGCAGAGCTGACGCACAAGCTGTTAAAACAGGCTCACAAAGCCTATGACACAGAAATAAACGACCTGCTGCTGACCGCCCTTGCCAAAGCCTTACAACAGCTGTTTAGTGTGCAGGCTGTTTCTGTCACTCTGGAAGGTCATGGCCGCCAACCCCAGGACAACCAACTGGACTTAAGCCATAGCATTGGCTGGTTTACCAGCCAGCATCCGGTGCATTTGCAGGCAGCGGACGAACCAGGACTGGCGATACGTCAGGTGAAACAACAACTGCGCCAGGTGCCGAATAAAGGCTTAGGTTTTGGTGCCTTTGCCGGGCAGCTTCAGCTGGATTTACCTGCTGTGCAGTTTAACTATCTGGGTGTATTAAGTGCGGACCACCATGACGAATGGCTGTTGCAACTGGATGAGCTGTCTTGTGGCATAGCGCCTTGCAATCAGCAATCCTGGCTGCTGGATATCAACGGAGCAGTGGAACAAGGCCTGTTGTTTTTTGATGTCAAAAGCGCCTTGTCAGAACAGCAAAGTCAAGAGTTTAGCCAGCTATTCAAACAGCAGCTCACGGCTTTAACTGAACATTGTGCCGCTTTGCCTGACGCAGGCCCCAGACAAAAAACACCAGCAGATTTTGGTGTGCCTCTGACGCTGGACTATTACGATCAACTGATGAAACAGCACCAGCTGGACGCCATTTATGCTGCCACCTCTTTGCAAAAAGGCTTTTTGTCTCATGCGCTGATGCACCCGGACGATGATGCCTACAGAGTGCAGTTTGTCATTGATTATATGCAACAGCTGGATGTGGATTTATACCGTCAGGCCTGGCAACTGGTGGTGCAACGTTTCCCTGTACTTCGAACCAGCTTTGACTGGGCTCAGCAGCCAGTGCAGTTGATCCACAGCTCAGCTCAGCCTGAACTGGTGCTGCTGAACTATAGTCAGTCAGACCATGCAGATCAGCTGCTGCAGGAGCTGCAACAACAGGACCGCCAACGCGCCTTTGACTTACAAAAGCCCTGCCTGTTACGGCTTTATCTGGTGAAACTTTCTGAGGATCATTATTGCCTGTTACGCAGCGAACACCATTCGATTTCGGACGGCTGGAGTGGCCCGCAATTGATGAAAACTCTGCATAGTTATTATCAGACTTTGTTAAGTGGCAACAAACCCACAATCACAGTTCAGCAAAGTTACTTACAGGCACAAGGTTATTACCAGTATCACCGGCAAAGTTGTCAGGCGTACTGGCAGCAACAACTGGTCGATATGACCACAGTCAATGATTTGTCGCCTCTGTTTGACGAGCCATTAAAAAGGCAAGCCACAGAGCAACATATAGTGACTGATGCAGGTCAGGTGTTTTGTCAGACCAGCGTGTCGGCTTTAGCTGTACTGACACAACAACATGGCATTACCTTGAGCACTCTGCTGCAGTTTGTCTGGCACAAGCTGATTGCCAGCTATACCTTTGCCACCCAAACCATAGCAGGCACGACGGTCTCAGGCCGTGCTTTGCCTGTCGAAGGCATAGAAGAAAGTGTCGGGCTTTATATCAATACCCTGCCACTGTTGGTGAATTGGGATAATAGCAATACGGTACTGCAGCAGTTGCAGCAGATCAGCAAAGCCATTAACTCAATGAACCATTTTTCATTTGCCGATTTGGCTGAGTTGCAACGTGGACGTGGCTCGTTATTCCAGTCCATTCTGGTGTTTGAAAACTATCCGTCCGCCGGTGAACAGCAAGATATTCAGTATCAGTATCGCGAAGCCTTTGAAAAAGTGAATTATCCGCTGGTGCTGGTGGCCTATCAGCAAGGGGACAGTCTGCATTTTGGCCTGAAATACGACGCGACCCATTTGTCAGGCCACAGAGCCAATGAATTACTGTCGCAGCTTAATTTGTTGCTTGCCGCTTTGCCTCAGGCCTTACTGCGGCCTCATTCAGAGCTTGGCATTGGGCAATCCACCCCAGCAGCCTGGTGCCTGGAAGGCCCCAAACGCGCTTTACCTGCGCCTGATATCATTCATTGGTTTGAACAAACAGCTGGCCGCTACCCGGATCAGAACGCCATCTATTGCGACGGTAACTATTTGAGCTACCGCCAACTGGACCAACTCAGTGATCAACTGGCATGCATGCTTCAAACACAACTGCACAGCCAGCCTGATGCAGTGATAGCACTTTGTTTGCATAAATCAGCCGAGATGATTATTGCCATGCTGGCGGTACTCAAAGCTGGAGCAGCCTACCTGCCACTGGCACCTGATGCGCCAATAGAACGTACTCTGTTTATGCTAAAAGACAGCAAGGCTTTACTGGTGCTGACAGGCGAAGATAACCACTCCTCTGTCGCAGCATTCAGCCCCTGCCCAACTATGGCGCTTGATCTGAGGCAAATGCAATCAGAGGCTGAGCAGGCTGACAAACCCAGCTGGACAGTAGACAGTCACCAGCTCGCCTATCTGATTTACACCTCAGGCACCACAGGCCAACCTAAAGCTGTGATGACAGAACATCAGGGCCTGATGAATATCAGCCAGTCCCAGCAGTTATTATTGGCGCATAAACCTGGCGACAAGGTGCTGCAGTTCTCAAATTATGTTTTTGATGCCTCAGTATTTGAGATTTTCCCTGTATTAACCAGCGGTGCTTGCCTCTATCTGCTGCCACAACAGCTACAAAATGACGTCACCGGACTGGTGGACTACCTCTGCACTCATCAGATCATCACGGCCTTTATCAGTACTGCAGTGATCAAACATCTGTATGGGCTGGAGCGCACTAAAGTGAAACAACTTTATACCGGAGGCGAGTCACTGGAAGGTTTACAGCATTTACCTCCTTGCACCTTATGGAATCAGTACGGCCCAACCGAAGCCAGCGTTTGTGTATTACAAAGTCAGGTGTTGGATCATAAAAACATTGCGATAGGCCGGCCTGTACAAAATATGCGGGCTTATTTGCTGGATCACTGGGGTTTACCTGCTTTACCAGGTGCTATAGCCGAACTCTGTTTAAGTGGTATAGGCCTGGCACGAGGTTATCTGGGTGCTGCAGAACTTAGTGCAAGGAAATTCAGGGCCAACCCATACAGCTCTGAACCAGGTTTTGAACGTTTGTACCATAGCGGCGATCTGGTCCGCCTTGGCACTGACGGTCAGCTGTATTATCTGGGCCGTCGTGATCAGCAACTCAAAATCAGGGGCTATAGGGTTGAACTGGGTGAAATTGAGCAGGCCATACTGCAGCATCCGGCTGTTGATCAGGTGCTGGTGATGCAGCGTCAACAGGACGAGCAGTTACTGCTGGTGGCTTATTACCTGTCGCGCCAGCAGGTAGATGACAAAGCGCTGCAACAGCATCTGAAAACCTTGTTGCCAGACTATATGCAACCTCAGGCCTGGGTATTGCTTGAAAAAATGCCATTGGCTGCCAGCGGTAAAATTGACAGAAATGCGCTGCCAGATGCCACCTTTGTCACAGGTTCAGTCAAAGCCAGTACAGAGACAGAGCGCAAAATAGCACAGCTTTGGCAACAGAGCCTTGGAGTCAGTGAGCCTGGTATAGAGGATGATTTTTATCAGCTGGGCGGAGACTCTATTCTGGCTATCAGTCTGAGCCAGCAGATCGCTTCGGCTTTTGCTTGCCCCCTGAGTGTCAGCGACTTTATCAGAGCTAAAACCATAGCGGCTCTGGCTCAGATCATCGATCAACACCTGCTGCAGCAAAACAGCTTCGACAGCGGAGAGATTTAACCATGCAGTTAACAGAGCTTTTATATCAGATCAATGAGCGTGGCATTTTTTTATGGGTAGAGCAGCAGGAAGGCGTTGAGGACAAACTGAAATTTTCTATTCGCCAGCCTCTGGCGGATAAAGAGCAGTGGCTGGCGAAAATAAAACCCCACAAAACTGAGCTTATCGCCTTGTTAAAAGCTGCCGGAGTGCTGTCGGACAGCCTGCAGTTGCCTGTTATTTACCCAACCGGCCAGCAGCCCTTTGTTTTATCTTTTGCGCAAAAAAGGCTGTGGTTTTTACAGCAGTTTGAACCAGACAGCGCCGCCTACAATGTGCCGCTTATTTTAGAAATGCAAAACGGCAACTCGCCACAAAACGCTGTTGCTGCAGAGCAGGCTTTAGTCGCCGTGCTGGAGCGGCATCAGGTATTGCGTACTGTGCTGATACGGCAAAGCGCTGAACCTGTAGGTGTATTAAAACCTGCGACAGAGCTGGAGTTTAACCACCAGGTACTGGACACAGAGCTTGATCAGCATGCAGTGCACCATCTGCTGCGGCAAGAGCTGTCCAGGCCTTTTGTGCTGGACCAGCAATTGCCGGTGCGGGCTTGTTATTACCAGCGACCAGGCCACAAAGCGATTTTATTAATCACTTTGCACCATATAGCAGTAGACGGCTGGAGCCTGCCTTGTTTATTGAACGAGTTTCAGCAGTTTTACCTGCACTTTAGTCAGGATACTCCAGTTCAGTTAGCCCCTTTGACTTTGCAGTATCAGGATTTCGCCTGGTGGCAGCAGCGACTATTGCAAGGTGAACTGCAACAACAGCAATGGCAATTCTGGCAACACCAACTCAGCGACGTGCAGCTACTTGAATTACCTCTGGATCGCCCCAGGCCCGCCACTTTTGATGCAAAAGGTGACACGGTAAAGTTGCAACTCGACAGCAGCACTTCAGAAGGCCTGCATCAACTTGCCCGCTCTTTAGGCTGTAGTTTTTACGCTTTAACCTTATCGGCTTATTTTGTGTTATTGCACAAATACAGCCAGCAAGACGATCTGCTGATTGGCACTGCCGCAGCTAACCGTCATTACCCCGGCACCAGCGATATGATTGGCTTTTTTGTCAACAGCCTGGCCATTCGCTGCCAAACCAGAGCAGACATCAGTCTGGCTGAACTGGTGCACTCTGTGCATCAAAGCCTGATTTCTGCCCAGCAGTATCAGGATATGCCTTTTGATTTGCTGGTAGAAAAACTGCAGTTACCCAGAGATCCAAGCTGCCATCCTTTGTTTCAGGTGTTTTTTGCAGTGCAACAGGCCGATGAACAGGCCCGGCAGCAAGAGTTCAGCCTGCTAACCCCCGAAGGTTTGTATCAGGTTGCCAAATATGATTTATCGCTTTTTATCACTGAAGCCAAAGATGGCTTAACGCTGGAACTGAACTATGCCACAGCTTTATTTGATCAAAGCACTGTGGCACAGATGCTGGCGCATTATCAGACGGTGTTACAGCTGTTGTTAGCGAAGCCCACTTTGCCATTAAACCAGCTGCAGCTGTTAAGCAAACCGCAACAACAGCATCTGCTGCTGGAACTCAACGATACGGCCAAGGCCTTACCTGATGTGTCCAGTGTCACCGCATTATTTAGCCGTCAGGTGCGCTTAACACCTCAACACAGAGCCCTGAGTTTTGCCTCAGACAGCTTAAGCTATCAAGAGTTGGATCAACGCAGCACTGAACTGGCCTTGATGCTGCTCCCCCTGCTGGAGGCTTCGCCATCCAAACTGGTGGCGTTGCTGATGTTACGTTCGCTGGAGCTGATTGTGGCTATTCTGGCTATTCATAAGGCCGGTGGCGCTTATGTGCCTGTAGCAGCTGAATTCCCGCTTGAGCGCCAGGATTATATTTTAAAGGACACTCAAGCCGCAGCTTTAATAAGCCATCAGGCGCTGCGCCACAAAGTCACAGCGCTATCAGGTTCCACTCCGGTGCTTTGGGCCGATACAGGACTATGGCACCACCAGGCGCCAGAGGACTGGGCGCCAGAGAACAGGGCACAACAGCACAGCTTGCCAGACAAAATTGATGGCGATCAGCTGGCTTATATTATTTATACCTCTGGCACCACAGGAAATCCAAAAGGCGTGATGCTGGAACATCGACACCTGCTGAATCGTATTGACTGGATGCAAAACACTTATCCGCTGGATGCTTCGGATAAAGTGCTGCAAAAAACACCATATATTTTTGACGTGTCGGTGTGGGAGCTGGTATGGGCCAACGCTTATGGGGCAGAAATTGTACTGGCAGAGCCGGAAGGCCATAAAGATCCGGATTATTTGTACCAGTTGATCAAACAGCAACAGATCACAGTGCTGCATTTTGTGCCTACCATGTTTCAGGCCTTTTTGGATGATTTGCAACGCCGGGGCCGTCTGGTTCCAGCTTGTTTGCGTTATATTTTTTGTTCAGGCGAAGCACTGCCTGTCGCCACAGTAAAGCAATTTCACCAGTTGAATCAGCACCAAAACACCCAACTGCATAATTTATATGGCCCTACAGAAACAGCCATAGACTCCAGTTATTTTTATTGTCAGGGCAAGCTGAGTTCAGTGCCTATTGGCAAACCCATCCAGAATACCCAGTTGTATATACTCGATAACAACCAACATCTGGTACCCAAAGGCGTGGCGGGCGAGCTTTATATTGCAGGCCATGGCGTAGCCCGTGGTTATCTGAATTTGCCGGAGCTGACCGCTGAACGCTTTTTAGCTAACCCTTTTTACCATGCCACAGACAATGCTCAGGCTGGCCGGCGTATGTATAAAACCGGTGACAGAGTAAGAATGCGTGCTGACGGCAATATAGAGTATCTGGGCCGCAATGACTTTCAGGTGAAGTTACGTGGCTTTCGTATTGAACTGGGTGAAATTGAAGCGGCACTTTGTGCTTTGCCACAGATAAGCCAGGCCTTAGTGATGGTCAAACAAGCCTCAGGGCAAGACCAGCTTGTGGCCTATTGCCAAACTGAAGCCATGCCAGAAGCTGATCAGCTGCGTGCTTTGTTATTAAAAAAATTACCCGATTATATGGTGCCTGACCATTTTATTGGCCTGAGCCGTTTTCCGGTGAATGTCAATGGCAAGCTGGACCGCAAGGCCCTGCCAGAGCCAGAACTGAAAACAGAGCAGTATCTGGCACCAGCCACGGAGCAGGAAAAACAGCTCTGTGCTTTATGGCAACAGGTGCTGAAATTAGACAAAGTGGGAGTTGAAGACGACTTTTTCCGACTCGGTGGTAACTCCATACTGGCGATCAGTGTCTCTCATGCGATGGCCGAACTCTTGCACGCCCACTACCCTGTAGCACGACTGTTTGCCGATAAAAACATTCGTAACGCGTTACTGAATATAAAACAGAATTCAAACCTCAGTTTAAAACAAGAAAGCCAACAGCAGCGTACTATACAGCCCTGTTTTCTGGCCGAACCCAGTTTGTCTTTTGCTCAGCAACGGCTGTGGTTTTTACATCACTACGATGCATGCAATACAGCCTACAACATTCCTATTGCGTTAAAAGTGCAAACAGGTTCGACCCTACAGTTGCAGCAAAGTCTGGCGCTGCTGGTAGAACGACATCAGGTATTACGCTCTTTGATCAGGCAAAAAGATGAGCAAGCCCGTTTACTACTTCAAGCCCCAGACAGCTTCAGGCTTGAAAGAGTAGAGCTTGCTGATAATGAATTTGCCGAAACTTTTAAGCGCTACGTCAACTACTGCTTTAACTTAGAGCAGAACATCCCCATCAAAGCCTGGTGTTTTGAACTGACGCCAGGCCAAAACACAGTGCTGTTGATCAACATTCACCACAGCGCCTTTGACGGCTGGAGCCATGGCCTTTTTATGGCAGAGCTGGAACAGGCCATGCATCATTTCTGTAAAGGCCAGCCCCTGCAGTTAGCTCAGTTGCCACTGCAGTACAAGGACTACGGCCACTGGCAACGTCAGGCTTTTGCCGAAGGTCAGTTTGACTCCCAGTTAAACTACTGGCAGCAGCAGTTGCACCAGTTAAGCCCGCTGCAGATGCCATTGGATAAGCCACGCCCTGCCAAACTCAGTTATGCCGGTGATAACCTGCTGTTTCAGTTTCCTGGTGCTTTAACCACAAAGTTAAAAGCGCTGGCAGCTGCCCGTGGTTGCACCTTGTATAGCCTGATGTTGTCAGGTTTTGCTGTACTGCTGCATAAGTACTGCGGCCAGCAGGATATCCTTGTCGGCACACCTTTTGCGAACCGGCATCATCAGCACACAGAGCAGCTGATTGGCTTTTTTGTCAACACCCTGCCGCTTCGCCTGCAGATAGAGCCCGATCAAAGCGCTGAGCAATGGCTTGAGCATGTGGTGACCAGGGTCACAGAAGCTCAACAGAATCAGGACCTGCCTTTTGAGTATCTGGTTGATCTACTGAAGCTACAGCCGGATCAATCCCGTCATCCGGTGTTCCAGCTGCTGTTTTCGATGGACCAGTTTGTCGATACAACCCGGTCGGACTATTTTTCTGCCTTTGATTTAGGCGAAAATTACCAGGTCGCCAAATACGATTTGTCTTTGTATATCAAAGATGAAGGCGAAGAGTTACTTGGAGCGCTGAACTTTTCCACTGCACTTTTTAATAAAAACACCATGCAGCGCCTGACCGAACGTTATCTGGTGTTAATGCAGCATATAGCAGAGCAACCTCAAACACCTGTCAAACAACTGCAGTGGTTTAGCACTGCAGATCAACTGGCGTTATCCGCAACAAAAGCAGCAGCTCCTGAACACAACGGCGCCACTTTTGCCGGATTATTTTACCAACAAGCAGCACTGACACCGACAAAAAAAGCCCTGGTATGGCAAAACCAAAGCTGGACTTATCAGCAACTGGATCACCAGTCCAATCAGCTCGCCCATCAGTTACGCCAGCAAGGCTGCGACAGGGGCGATTTAATTGCTTTGTTACTACCACGGGGGCCAGAGCTTATTCTGTCGATATTGGCTATCCTGAAAGCTGGCGCCGCTTATGTACCTTTGAGTCCGGATCAGCCATTAGAGCGCATCCGGTTTATGCTGCAGGACACGGATTGCCGCCTGCTGTTAACCGACAGAACAGAGTTAGCAACTGAAGTTGAGCTGTATAACCCGGCGAGCAGCAGACATCACAACCAGCCCAAAACCGCCTTAGCGCTTTACGCCAGCAGCACCGATCTGGCCTATGTGATTTATACCTCAGGCACCACAGGCCAGCCCAAAGGCGTGATGATTGAACAGCACAGCTTTACTGACTTTTTGCTGAACTTCCCGCTTTATATACCGGATGATCAGCAGGTTCAGTTGCTCTCTTTAACCTCTGTCACTTTTGATATTTTTGGCCTGGAGTATGGTATCCCCCTGCTCCGTGGTGGCACTTTGTATTTATCCGATCTGCAAAACGCTGTGCCGGATTTACAACGCCATCCACAGATCAACCTTATTCAGCAAACCCCTTCGGTGTTGCGTACCCTGCTGGCGATGCAGGGAGCTGATTTCAGTGCTATCACTTGTCTGGTTGGTGGTGAGGCGCTGGATCAAGACCTATTACAGCAGTTGCAGCAGCAGTTTGCCCAGGTGGTGAATGTGTATGGCCCTACTGAAACTGTGATTTGGAGTACCAGCCATCTTTATGACAAAAACAACGGCGCAGGCGACTATTCAGACAACAAGACAGACAACAATCCACTGCTGATTGGCAATGCCTTAGCGCATGAGCAGATTTATGTGTTGGGTTCAGAGCTACAGTTCCTGCCTTCTGGTGTGATCGGCGAATTGTTTATCGGCGGTGCGGGATTAGCCCGGGGTTATCTGAACAGGCCGGAGCTGACGGCAGAGCGTTTTATTATTCACCCACAGAACCAGCAGCGACTGTATAAAACCGGTGATCTGGTGAAACAAAGACTGGACGGTCAGTTGGAATACAAAGGCCGTACTGATTTTCAGGTCAAAATTCGTGGCCACCGTATTGAATTGGCAGAAATTGAAAGCACATTGCAAAAAGACAGCCGCATACAGCAGGTTCTGGTGCTGGCCGTCCAAGAGCAACAAAGCGACGCTTATCTGCTGGCCTATTATCAGGCCGATTGTGAGCTTAGTGCAGAGCAACTGACAGAGGTCGTCGCCCGGTATTTACCTGATTATATGTGGCCTGAAGTCTATATCCGGGTTGAACAATTTTATCTGACGGCCAATGGCAAACTGGACAGAGCCGCTTTGCCAAAGCCAAGACGGGATCAAACGGCAGCCGCAGAGTACCAGGAGCCAAAAACGGCCTTAGAGCAGCAGATCTACCAGATATGGCAACAGGTGCTGGAACTGAATGTGGTAGGTCTGACGGATGACTTTTTCCGTTTAGGCGGCAATTCCATGAAAGCCTTGCTGCTGTGTCATAAGTTAGCCAAAGAGGCCGGCTGGCCGCTGGCTGTGGCCGATTTGTTTCACTACAGAACTATTGCTGCGCTTATCAAACACTGCAGAGGCAACAGCATAGGCGATAAACAGCAGCAAAACCTGCCTGTATCAGAGCCTGAGAACCACAGAGCTCCGTTGTCTTTCTCACAAAACCGGCTGTGGTTTTTATATCAGCTTGAGCCACAAAGCACGGCTTATCATATTCCTATGTTGCTGCAGTTAAAAACACTGGATTTCGCTCGCTTGCAACAGGCATTCACTGGCTTAATTTGTCACCAGCAGGTGCTTTGCTCAGTGATTGAAGAGCATGATGGCAAAGCCTGGCAGCAGTTGGTGTCTGCTGATCGTTTTCATCTGGATTATCAACAACTGAAGGCCGATCAATTGCCGGAACAGATCCAGGCTGCAGTGCAGATGCCTTTTGTGCTTGAGGCGCAACTGCCCATTCGTGCCACTGTATTTGAGCTTGACGACGGTACTTATTATTTACTGATCCTGCTGCACCATATAGCTTTTGATGGCTGGAGTATGGATCTGCTGTTTTCTGAATTGGACCAGTTGTATCAGCACAATGCCCAACTGCCGCCTTTGGATTACCAGTACCGTGACTTTGCACGCTGGCAGCAACAACAGCCCGTGGCGCTTGAGCAGAACCCCTATTGGCAGAATTTAAATCAGGTGCCACCGCTGGATTTACGTCCCTGTTACCCCAGACCAAAAACCTTTGATTACCAGGGTGCTGACTATCACTTCAGTCTGGGCCAGCCTTTATCCGCCCAAGTGCAGGCGTTAGCAAGGCAGCAGCAGGTCTCTGTTTATACTTTGCTGCTGAGCGTCTGGAGCTTAACCCTGCATAAACTGACAGGGCAACAGGACATACTGCTGGGCACTCCTATGGCCAATCGCCAGTTGCCAGGCTCTGATGCCTTGATAGGTTTTTTTGTCAATACTCAGGTACTACACCACAGTATCAATCCAAAAGCAGACTTTCCGGCTCTGTTAGCACAAGTGAGTCAACAAAATACCGAAGCACAGCGTTATCAGCATTTGCCTTTTGAACAGCTGTTAGAGCAACTGTCCATAGAGCGGGATGCCAGCCGCCACCCGCTGTTTCAGGTGATGTTTTCAGTCCAGACTTTTGCGGAGAAAGCCTCAACACTGGACTGGTTAAGCCCTGCCCCTTTGCCTGCTGGCGGATGCACTGCCAAATACGATCTGTCCTTGCAGCTGGAACTGCGCGATCAACAGATCAGCGGTGTACTGAACTATGCCAGTTCTTTATTCAGCGAAAAACGTATTCAGCTGATACAACAAGGTTTTGTTAATCTGCTGCAGCAAGTGGTCGCCTCACCTCAAAGCCAAAACAGCCAGTTGTCTTTGCTTACCAGAGAGCAAAAACTGGCTATGCTGGCACTGGGCGACAGGCAACAGACCGATTCAGATAAAAATTCAGCGAAAGAGTACAACACCACACTCAATGCGATATTTGCACTTCAGGTGGCCGCTTATCCACAGCAGATCGCAGTGCAACTGGACGATCAACAGCTGACCTATGCAGAGCTGGATGCTTTATCCAGCCAATTGGCGCATCAGTTAGTGCAACTGGGTGGTGAAGAACAGCAGATGATCGCTCTGTTGCTGCCACGATCTATCTGGATGATAGTGGCTATTCTGGCCGTACTGAAAACAGGTTCTGCCTGGGTGCCAGTTGAGCCTGCAACTCCTTCACAACGTCTGCAGCATATACTTAAAGACACCCAGGCTAAGCTGGTCTTGAGCCTTTCTGATGCTTATCAGCATGGCCAGCAGGATTTACCAGAGCAATGCCAGATGCTTTATCTGGACCAGCTTGATCTGTCGCAGCAGGCCAGCACTGCGCCTGGCATTCTGTTGTCAGAGCGGGATTTAGCTTATGTCATTTACACTTCAGGCACTACGGGTGTGCCTAAAGGTGTGCTTATTGAGCATCAGTCTGTGCTTAATACGGTGCTGCAACAGCGTCAAAGGTACCAGACAGGTCCTGGCTCAGTGCTTTATCTTGGCTTGTCTTATGCTTTTGACGCTGCAGTCGCTGTGATTATGAATGCACTGCTCTCTGGTGCTAAGTTATTGCTGAGTAAAGAAATAGACTTTAACCAGTCCAGCATGCACAACGTCAGCCATCTGATTTTATCTGGTGCTGTGCTGGATCTACTGCAGCCGGAGTGTTTTCCCAAGCTGAAGTACCTGATTTATGGCGGTGCTGCTGCAAGCTCTGCCGCCTTACAGCGTTTTAGCCATGTTGAAATTTATGCCGAATATGGTGTCACTGAAGCTGCTATTACCTCCAGTCTGACAAAAGTTAACCTGACTCAGCCTGCCAGCATTGGTTTACCGCTGAACCACACCAGCCTTTATGTGCTGGACTCTGAACTGGAGCCTGTGCCTGTTGAAGTGACAGGCGAGCTTTATATTGGCGGTGTCGCTGTTGCCAGAGGTTATCTGAATCAGCCAGAGCTTAACCAGGCCTCTTTTATTCCAAGCCCCTTTATTGCCGGTGATCGCTTGTATAAAACCGGTGATCTGGTGCGCTGGCATCAGGACGATACAAACAACTGCCAACTGGTCTTTCAGGGCCGGAAAGATAAACAACTCAAATTACGTGGTTATCGTATTGAACTTGCAGAAATAGAGCAGCAGTTGCTCAGCCATAACGATGTGCAACAGGTGGCGTTGAAGCTGCATCAGGTCAATGGCCGTGATCAGTTGCTGGCTTATCTGGTGAGCTCAAAGCCCGATATAGAGCCCATAGTTGCAGAGCTCAAACCACGACTGGCAGATTTTATGCAACCCGATCACTGGTTAAGGCTGCCGCAATTGCCCTTGACCAGCAACGGCAAGTTAGATGAAGCCGCATTGCCTTTGCCACAACTACAGCACTATTACATCTGTCCTGCGACGGCCACAGAAAAGCAACTGGCGATACTTTGGCAGCAATTGCTGGGTGATGTCAGAGTCGGACGCAATGATGATTTTTTCCAGTCAGGAGGCGACTCAATACTGGTGATGCAGCTTGTGGCTTTATTGAAAAAATCCGGCTGGCACTGCACTGTGAAAAACCTGATGCAACACCGTAGTTTAAAAGCCATGGCGCTGCTGCTGGATCAACAACAAGAGCAACAGGACATGATTGCAGAGCAAGGGCAACTCAGCGGTAGCTTTGAGTTACTGCCCATTCAGCAATGGTTTTTTGATTTGGTGCAATCGGGTCAGGTGGTGGATCAGAACTACTGGAATCAGTCGTTTTTACTCCAGGTTCAGCCGTTAAAACCAGAGCTGTTGCTGCAAGCGGCCAGACAACTGGTCACGCATCACGATATGTTAAGAGTCCGGTTCAGCCGTACGGCTGATGGCTACCAGCAGTCTTATCTGGCCGATGTGCCGCAGCTTCATATCGAACAACTGGACCGATCTACCGTCACAGAAGAAGGGCTGGAGCAGCAATTGTCTGAATGGCAAAGCCAGTTTGATATTGAACAAGGCCCGCTGTTTAAACTGGCTTATCTGTACAACTACCCGGATCAAAGTGCACGGGTGTTTTTTGCCTGCCATCATTTACTGATTGATGCAGTCAGCTGGCGTCTGCTGGTGGAAGATTTAAAAGCTCTTTATCAACACCAGCAATTGCCAGAGAAAACCAGCAGTTACCGGCAATGGGTTGCAGAACAACAGGCAGCACCACAGTTGTATCCGGCATTTTATTGGCAGGCCTTTTGTGCGGCTCTGCCTGAAATAAAAAAACCTGCGATCACAACTAGTACCCAGGCGCAGCTGCAACTGACAAAAGCGCAATCGAAGGTGCTGATGCAGCAGGCTCATCTGGCTTATCAGACCGAAATCAACGAGTTATTGTTGTCGGCTTTAGCCCTGGCATTACGGGACATCTGGGGCAATACCGATCAGGCTGTGCTGCTGGAAAGTCATGGTCGCCAAACGACTAACAGCAGCCTGAACCTGAACCGGACTTTAGGCTGGTTTACCAGTTTTTACCCTGTGTTGTTGGCGGCAACGGACGACCTGGCACACAACATTCATTACAACAAAGAAACGCTGCGACGCGCTTCGGGCTATGGCCAGAGTTATATCAGCTCAGGTTGTTACCGCCAACCTAAAGCAAAACAACTGGCGGTGAGCTTCAACTATCTGGGACAAATTAATGCGGGTAACGCTGCCGATGACTGGCAGATCCTGGCTGAATCCAGTGGCGCTAATTATCCATCACAGCAGGATGCTCTGGACCCTGTGAGTATTTTGGCGGTGTTTCAGGATCAGCAGCTCAGATTTTCCTGCACAGCCTTGTATGGCCAGCAGTTTAGCGACCAGCTCGCCCACTGTCTGGAACAACGTCTGTTGCAGCTGATTGATCATTGCTTGCAGCACAAAGGCCCTGTACTCCCATCGCTTTGTGATTACCCGCAGTTTGCTCCGTACCAGTTGCACCAGGGAGAACAAGCCAACACAGTGTTTGTATTTCCGCCGGGTGAAGGTGATAGTGTTGATTTTTATCAGCCTTTGCTTGAGAAGCTGCCCAACACTCGTGTGGTTTTGTTCAATAACTTCTACCGTTATTTAGCAGATCAGCATGCCGGACAAGCTGCTTCCACAAGTTTCACTGAACTTGCTCAGCAGCTTATTCCGCTGATTAAACATCTGCAACCACAAGGCCCATGGCATTTTGTCGGCTGGAGTTTTGGTGGTGTACTGGCGCTTGAAGTCTGTCGTTTGCTGGAACAACAACAGCAGACACCAGGCTCTGTGCAACTGATCGACAGCTATTTCAGTCTGAATAAAGCCCGGTTACTTTCGCCAGAGCTGGATAGACTGCTGGCCAGTTACGACAGCAGTCAGAATATCAACGCCCGACATCTGCCCTGCACTCCAGTGCAGAGCAAAGTCAGGTTGTATAAAGCATCCTGCGCTTCAGGCGGTACATTGGCGGAGAATTTGCAGCTGTTAGAACAGGCCTATCTGAGGACCCCGGCTAATTTTATTGAAGACTTTGCGGCCAGAGTGGAAGTAGTACCTTACCAGGCCGGACATTTTGATCCGCTGTCAGTTGAATTGGCAGAGGCTTTGGTGGCGTATGTAGGGGCCGGGCTTGCCCCTGCCCGTCTATAGCACCGCGGTATCAATAAAAGGGCGGGGATTAACCCCGCCCCTACGTTTTTTTGCAGGATACAGATGAATTTATTGTAGGGGCGACCTTTAGGGTCGCCCTAACGACTAATACCCTAAGTCATTGATGTTGCAGC
>NZ_AFHI01000014.1 GCF_000217935.1 Rheinheimera sp. A13L | reverse complement strand
CGGGCGAAGGGCGTGGACACGCCGCGGCCCCTGCGGTACCCGCCCATCTAATGAAACCGCATGTGCAGGTGGAATTGAGTATGCAATTTACGCAAGTACGGGACTACTGCCTCGAACTGATGGGCACAGAAGAAGGCTTTCCCTTTGGTCCTGAAATTTATGTCTATAAAATAAAAGGTAAAATCTTTGCTATCCTTGGCACAGACCATGGAGAAGGGCGACTGAATTTAAAATGTGATCCGGATGAAGCTTTAGCTTTACGGGATATCTTTCCCGCCATCAGTCCTGGTTACCATATGAATAAAAAGCACTGGAATACGGTGCGTTTAAATGACACAGTGCCAGAACATGAAATTAAACGACAAATCGATCAGTCCAGGCTATTGGTCATTCACTCTTTACCAAAAGTGCAGAGACAGACATTATTGATTGTGAAAGACTAAAAGGATTAATCTGGACTGATATGCCCAAACCTGCCTACCCTTTAACTGCTATTCGCATTGTGCTGCTGTATTGCTGTTTTGCTTTGTCATGGATTTTTGGCTCTGATTATTTATTGCACTTAACTGTCAGTGATCCACAAACCAGTTCCTTGTTAGGTACAATGAAAGGTATTGCTTTTGTATGTCTGAGTGCCAGCTTTCTTTATCTTTTGCTTGCAACCTGGCGTAAACAGCAGTTTTTTGACTCTCCGGTTTCAGTCCGGCATAAGCAATTACGCGTTGTCGCTCTTATCACAGCGTTTTTACTGGCGATCCCTGCTATGGCTGCCATCACCAAATGGGTGCATGGCACTCAGCTAAAAACTGAAGCTATGAAAGATTTGCGTACAGTGACTGATATTAAAAAGCAGCAATTGGAACTTTGGTTAGCCGAACGGCAATATGATATCGATGCTTTATCCAGAGACACTTCATTCCGGCAAAAGTTGCAGCAGTATTTCGAACAGGGGGATCGATCACAACAAGCCTACATTCGTAACAGACTGGCTTCCCTGATTGCCGAACATTCTTTTAGCTCAGTCTTGTTGTATGACACTCAAGGCCAACAACATATAGCTTTGGGTACGGCATTAAAATTTGATGCCCTGGGCGCAGCGCAGAATTTACCTCAGCCTTCCACCCACTGTGATAGCAAAGATACAGACAGATATTGCCAACTGAATTGGTATCTGCAAATGGCGATAGGCGAACAGATCTACCAATTGGTGTTTAGTGTAGATACCAGTGTCTATTTGTTCCCGGCCATTCAGAACTGGCCAGTGTCCAGTCCAACAGCCGAGGTTTTGCTGGTGCAGCGTCAGGACCGCGCTGTGGTGTTTTTAAATCCGCTGCGCCATCCTCAATATGCAGTTCTATCTGATGTGGGTACAGACATAGATGGCCCCTTATTAGCCGCCAAAGCGTTACGACAACAGCAATTTAATACAGCTGAAGAGCTGGATTACCGTAACCAACCAGTGCTTGGTGCTTATACACCGGTGCGGCAAACCAACTGGATGCTGGTCAGTAAAATTGATGTGGCCGAAGTACTGCAGCCTTTAGAGACCTTGTTATTATGGCTGTCCATTATCTCGGGCACTTTCTTGATGTTATTGGTGTTGGGTGCTTTGTTCTACTGGCGGGAGCTGATTCAGTCACACGAGTTAGCCTTGGCTGCCAAACAAACTGAGCAGGACAAAACAGTACAGGCTTTTTTTGAGCTGCCCTTTTCCGGTATGGCTATTTTGTCCCGTACTCATTTGCCTTTTATCCGGGTCAATAAAAAGCTGCAGTCTGTGTTAGGGTATGCTGAAACTGAATTGCTGGCCTTGTCTTTGCGGGATCTGACACAAAGCCCTGAACAATTTATGGCGACCAGTTTTGCTTCCAGAGAACAGATCTCAACCGAGTCGGATATTCAGTTGCGTCATAGCTCTGGCCGGGTACTGACCGTAAAATTGATGATGCAACGCTTCAGTCAGCAAGGGCAGCCTGATCTGCTGCTGGCCACTTTTGAAGATGTCACTGAAAAACGCCAGTTGTATGCTGATTTAAGCCGCAGCCACCAGCAGCAGCTGCAAAACTCTCAGCAACTGGACACCATTTTAACGGCAAGCTCAACAGTGCTGCATCGTATTGAACTGGACGGTATCAGTTGTAAAACCAGTTGGGTCAGCAGCAATGTTGAACGGCTCTTTGGTTACAGTGTTGAAGAGTCATTGCAGGACCAATGGTGGGAAAAGGGGGTTCACCCCGATGATAAAGCTTTCGCCAGCGGCGCCATAGAGCAAACCTTGTTGCACGGCCATTATCGTCACGAGTACCGTTTTTTTGATGCGTCCGGCACCATACGTTATATCCGTGATGATTTAAGGCTGCTGCCTGCACAGACGTATGATCACCAGCAAATTATTGGCGCTATGGTGGATATCACTGAGCTGAAACAGGCCAGGTTTGAGCAGGACGCCAGCAACCGTAAGTTAAAAACTTTATTTAATACTATGTCGGAAGGCCTGGTGTTGCACGATACAAACGGCGCTATTGTTGATGCCAACCCTTCGGCTGAGTTGATATTGCACTGTTCTTTAGACGAAATGCGCGGGTTGATCCCAAGAGTAGAAGACTGGAAAACCATTTACGAAGACGGGTCAGAATTCCCTTCAGAGCTCTATCCAAGTAACCAGGTGTTGCGGACATCTTTAGCTGTTCAGGATGTGGTGATGGGCATTGAGCGAGCTGGAGTGCAACGTTGGTTAAAACTCAACGCACAACCTTTATTTGAACAAGAGCAACTGTCAGGAGCTTTGGTTACCATAGATGATATCAGCTCAGAGGTGGCAATTCGCCGCGAGCTGAAACAACGAGCCCTGGTGATGTCTAATCTGGCCGATATGGCAGCTCGTTTTTTACAACACAGTGACTGGTTGCAGTTGTTGCGTAGCATGATGCCGTCGGTCAGCCGTGCTTTAGCCGTCGATGCCATTTATTTATACCAGAATGATATGCAGCAGGAGCTGGTGACAGGTGTGTTGTTAACCCAGTGGCGTCGCGATCAAAAAGAACATGTTCGTACTTTTAAGCAACTGAATAATAAAATATCCCGCTGGTACCCCGCTATTCAGCAATTGGCAAAAGGTTCTGTTGTGGCCGGGCTGGCTCAGGATATGGATCAGATGCTGCGGCCTATGCTGAAGCGTTTTCGTATTCAGGCCATTGCCCTGGTGCCTGTGATGGTGGATGGGGAATGGTGGGGCTTGCTGGGGGTGGAACAACATCACTCCTGCCGTGAATGGAATCAGGTTGAGCTGGATGCGCTGAAAATGCTGGCAACAGCTTTGGGCAATGCAGTAAAACGTCAACAGTTTGAATCCTCATTGCAACAGGCTGCCGCTGTATTTGAAAGTACCCGCGAAGGCATTATGGTCACCGACGCGTCCAACCGTATTATTCAGGTGAATCAGTCTTTATTGCAGATGTTGGGTTACGAAGAAGCGGAAGTGCTGGGGAACAGCCCTGCTATGTTTGCATCAGGACGGCATGATCAGAGCTTTTATACGAAGATGTGGCAGCAGCTGAGTAAGCATGGACACTGGCAGGGTGAGGTTTGGAACAGACGCAAAAATGGTGAAATTTACCCTGAACTGCTCAGCATCAGCACTATTGTTGATGCCAGCCAACAAGTAACTCACTATGTGGC
This sequence comes from Rheinheimera sp. A13L, assembly GCF_000217935.1. Lineage (GTDB taxonomy): Bacteria > Pseudomonadota > Gammaproteobacteria > Enterobacterales > Alteromonadaceae > Pararheinheimera. Next base: position 90,587 of record NZ_AFHI01000014.1, on the reverse strand, counting down.
TGTATTTGCGGATATTACTCAGCTGAAAGCTTCGGAGCAGGAGCTGGCTTATCTGGCCCACCATGATGTGCTGACCGATTTACCCAACCGCTTATTAATGAGTTCACGTTTGCAAAATGCGGTAGATTTGGCGAAACGTGATCAGCATCAGTTTGCTGTGCTGATGATGGATCTGGACCGCTTTAAATACATCAATGACAGTTTTGGCCATCCCTCAGGTGATGAGCTGTTAAAACTGGTAGCCACGTCCTTAAAACAAAGGTTAAGGGATATTGATACCGTAGCGCGTTTCGGCGGCGACGAATTTATTATTCTGTTGGAGCAATTACATCAAAGCGAAGACGCAGCCCGTTTTGCCACACAGCTGATCAACGACATGAGTCAGCCGTGGATTTTGAGCAATAACGTTGAAGTACGTATTGGTGCCAGCATAGGTATTTCTATTTATCCTGATCATGGCTCTGAAGGTGAAACCCTGCTCAGTAATGCCGATGCGGCCTTATATAGAGCAAAAGAGCAGGGCCGTGGCCGTTTTGCTTATTATTCGGATGATTTAACTCTGTATGCCCGTCAGCGTATTGAACTGGAAGCCAGATTAAGAGCTGCTTTGCAGCTGGAGCAGTTTTTAGTCTATTACCAGCCACAGACAGATATCAAAACCGGCCTTATTGTGGGAGCAGAAGCTTTAGTACGCTGGAACGACCCGGTGGAGGGCTTGATACCTCCAGGGCGGTTTATCCCGATAGCCGAAGATACAGGGCTTATTGGTGCTATTGGCGATTGGGTGCTGGCTGAAACCTGTCGTCAGGGTGCCGCATGGCGTGCTGCCGGTTTACCAGATTTAAAACTGGCGGTGAATTTATCCTCTCATCAATTCAGCCATGGTGATATAGGTGAACAAACGGCGCAGATTTTAAAGGATACAGGTTTTCCGGCAGAACTGCTGGAGCTGGAATTAACCGAAAGCGCCATTATGTCGCGGGAGCAACAAGCCGAGCAAGTATTGTCCGACTTGCACCAGATGGGTGTAAAGCTGGCCATTGACGACTTTGGCACTGGCTATTCATCTTTTGCTTATTTGCAGCGTTATCAGTTAGATGTGCTGAAAATAGATAAAAGCTTTATCGATGATGTGGCAGATAACAGCGAAAGCCAGGCCATAGTCACAGCTATTATTTCGATGGCGCATATTCTTGGCTTAAAGGCGCTGGCAGAAGGGGTGGAACAGCAGGAACAACTGGATTATTTACGCCAACAAGGTTGTGATTATTACCAGGGCTATTTATGCAGTAAACCTTTGCCAGCCAAAGACTTTGAGCAGTTAGTCCGCAGTCAGGTCAGTGATGGTGTTTTCCCCAACCCGGCTGAATGAAACACTATGCCTTTTAAAAAAACGTAGGGGCGGGTTTTGCACCCGCCCGTCTAATGACACCGCGATGCATAGGGAAGGGCGGGGACAAGCCCAGCCCCTACAACCCACCCGTCGGTGCTTATGGAAGGGCTGGGCTCACTGGAATTTCCAGCAATAACACCAGAGCCTGCAATAACAGCTCTTCCTGTTCATTAACCAGTTCGTCGGCCTGAACTGCCATTTTCAACATTTGCCACAATTGTTGTTTCAGTCGGGGCGAGCTGTGAATAAGGGCCGGTAGCTGTTCACTCAGCAGTTGAAAACTGACGGGCGGGCGAGCTGTAGATGCAGGCAAACCAAGCACCTCTAAACCCATTTTCCAGGACTGATCCTGTAATTCTTCGTGTTTGGCCTGCTGTGCACATAAAGACAACAGCGCCAGCACAGGCCGCTTAACCTGCTCCAGACTGCTGCTTTGATCACGGCGATGCAGCAAAGAGGAGTCAAACTGACTGCCAACACAATGTTGTAACCAGTTTAACAGGGTCCATTCCAATAAATCTTCTTCCCCATCACACCGACTCAGGTTCTGGCAAAGTTGCTGAAATTCAACAAACTGCTGTTGTGACAACTGCTTTAAACCCGGCACTGCAATTTGCAGCAACTGCAGCTTTTGTTTGCCTGATAAGCGGCTGACATCGTCATACAACTTATCGACGTTTTGCATCAGTTGATGATCGCCAAGAGCTTTGACCATAGCCCATTGTTTCGCCAGATATTCGGTTTGAATAAGGCAAGCGCAACACAAAGCGGGGGCAGAAGCAGCATGACGGCTGCTGTGCAGTAAAAAAGCCGGCAAAGCTGCCAGTACAGCCGCAGTTTTTTGCTCTGTCGTTTTCGCTGCTGAAGGTTCTGTGCTGCTTTGTTGTTTTAATTGTGCTTCAGCAGGAAAGACGCCGTTCCAGCTGGGATCCAACCGTTTGATACGCTGTGGCAGCGGTGGGTGGGTGGCAAATAAACTGGTCCAGCGGCTAATGGCTTCACCAAAAAATAAGTGGCTCATTTCATCTGCATTGGGGTGTTTTATCCTGCTGCCGTAACTGGCCCCACCAATAGCTTTTAATGCTCCGGCTATGCCTGCAGGGTTGCGGGTAAATTGCACTGCGCTGGCATCAGCCAGAAACTCGCGCTGGCGACTGACTGCGGCTTTAATCAGGCTGCCAAAGAAAGTGCCCAAATAGCCCAGTATCATCAGGCCCAGTGCCAGACCAAGAATGCCGCCGCCGTTATCTTTGGATTTAGCGCTGCTGGCAATTACAGCTTGTCTGCGTCCACCGCTCCTCAGCAGGAAGTAGCCGGCATGACTAATACATTCGATGCCATGCAACAAGGCGATCAGACGAATATTCAGCTTCATATCGCCATTTAAAATATGGCTGAATTCATGGGCTATCACGCCTTGCAGTTGGTCACGATCCAGCAGGTTCAGGCAACCCTGAGTGACACCTATCACTGCATCCGCCGGTGAATAACCAGCGGCAAAAGCGTTGATGGAGGATTCTGGCGTTAAATAAACAGGCGGCACAGGCACACCTGCTGCAATAGCCATTTCTTCAACAATATTGAGCAAACGTTGCTGTTTATCGTCTGCTAAATGATGCTCAACCAGACGACCGCCCAGCGCTTTGGCAACCACCTGACCACCCTGACTCAATTCAGCCTGTTTGATACTGATCACTGCTGCAATGATCACAAACACAAACAAGCTGACCCAGCCCATCATTTTCCAGGGTAATTGTTCAAGCCAAAGCGGATCCGCAGGATTGAGCAACAACTGGTAGTGTTCAGGTTCCATGATACCTAAAGTGATCAGCACCAACAGATTGGTCAGCACCAACAGGGTGATCACGGCCAAAACAAACAGAAAAACCAGCAGTTTGGTATTGCCGCGCGCCTGATCCTGAGCCGCAAAAAAATTAGTAGCCACAGAACTCAGAAGCTCACTTTAGGTGCGGCCTGAATAGCTGCACTGTCGGCAAATTCCAGCAGTTTGGCATCGTTCTGATGACCAAAAAAGCCAGCAAAAATAACAGGAGGGAAACTTTGTTTGTAGCTGTTGTATTCAGTCACTGCATCATTAAAAGCCTGACGGGCAAAAGCCACTTTATTTTCAGTGCTGGTCAGCTCTTCGGTCAGCTGCATCATATTTTGATTAGCTTTTAAATCCGGATAGGCTTCCATCACCATACTGAATTTAGTCATGGCGCCTTGCAAAGCGGATTCAGCACCGGCCAGTTGGCTGATAGCCGTCGCATCACCAGGCTGAGCCGCTGCAGCTGTTAACTGATTCATGGCACTGTTACGTGCTGCAATCACAGCTTCCAGTGTCTCGCGCTCGTGTGACATATAAGCTTTGGCGGTTTCCACCAGATTAGGAATTAAGTCGTAGCGGCGCTTTAACTGCACTTCAATCTGAGCAAAAGCATTTTGGAAGCGGTTTTTCAGTTTCACCAGTTGGTTGTAAATACTGGCAATAAAAAACAGGATAATAGCGGCAATCACTAAGGTAATAATGGTGGTCATGGGATTTCCTTTACCAATGAAAGAATTGAATAAACACCACTGTAGCATTGTAAAAATTAGTTGAATAGCATCAACAGCATGTTGTCTTATGGCGGGATGATCACAATTAATTACAAAACATAAAGGTGCATTGCCTCATGATTTCATCCGTTGTAGTCGCTTTGGTTAAATGCGTCTTTGCTGATGTGGTGAAATTCGTTTGGGATCATTTGGGAGTGATGGGTATGAAGCCTTGTTCTGTTATTTATACACAGGTTCAGGCTGAGAAGCGCTCTGATGATCCCTGTGCTGCTTTTGTCTGTTGCAGCTTGTGGTGGAGGAGACAGCAGCACTGTGCCTGATGATACAGGCTCTGGAACTCCGCCAGTCATTATTCCTCCTGTAGTGACACCATCCCCTGTCATCACACCACCTCCGGTAGAGACTCCACCAGTAGTTCCCCCTCCACTGGAAGACTTGCCAGAGCCAGAATTTGAAGCTGCACCTGATGCGAAAACAGCGCCACTGCCCAAAGCAGATGCTCCCTCCTTGCCTGCACCACCGGCTGAGTTAAGAATTGCGGCCAATTACGATAAAACTGCAACCAGCTCGCCAGTGTCTGTAGTGGCTGCCAGCTCTTCCGGTGATGAAAACGCCACTAATACTGCTGCCAAAGCCATAGATGGCGATCTGACGACACGCTGGGAGAGTGCGTGGGGCAAGGATGTTGCAGATGCAGACAAGGCCTGGCTGCAGTTTGATTTTGGTGCCAAAACAGCCATTGGTGCTATGAAGTTGTATTGGGAAAATGCCCATGCCAAAGAGTACGCTATTTATGTGTCAGACGATGCACAACACTGGTATCAGTTGCGTTATATGGTGGGTTCAAAAGGGGCTACAGAAGAGTTTCTGAATCTGGATGTCCATGTCCGCTATCTGCGCCTGCAAGGCATCACCCGTCAAACTCAATATGGCTATTCTTTATTTGAAGTGGAGTTTAAAACGCCTGGCACTGATAACTCCATGCCTGTACTGGATACCTCTGTGTTGACCTACCCACAAAGTGGTGAGGGTCGCACGCCACTGCCAGCACCGACTGAACCTATTGAAACTGTCAGTTTTACCTTAGCCGACGGCACCCTGGTCACGCGCTTTGGTATGGTGGGGCGCTCCCGTCATGCCCGGGAACGGGGGGAAGACTGGAATGAGATTGGTTTTGGTGTGAATGACACTGTAGATGCAGCAGGCAATCCTCAGGATAAAGGCCCTGGCGCTCATTTGAACTTTATTGCCAACTACTTCAAAAATCGTACCTGGGGTGTGGAGTTTATCGACAACAGCAATGTAGCTGGGGTGACTGAACCCAAAATCATCGTCAACCAATACTTTCAACAAGCGCAAAAGGGTGGTGGTCATGCTTTTGTCCGCCGTTTTGACGAGCCGGGCGTGACAGGTTTTGGCTGGATGAGCCCGGGAGATTTGCTGGACGATTCCACTTATCATGATGAAGGTGCAGCTTGTCCTGTAGTTACCAAACCTGCCAATGGCGTGTTATTACGACCTGACACTGGCTACAACGGCGTGACAGGCGCTAATGATGGTTGTAGTGTGGTGTTTGACCGTTACCCGGGGCACAGAGCGCTTTCTGCTAATGCGGATGGGGTCCTGGTGCCAAATGGCAGCAGCGTAAATTCCCGTGTGCTAAAAAAAGGCGATGTGATTGAGTTCACCAGTTCGTTTTTCTCCACCCGGGCTGCTATGGATGCCATAGGCGACAGCGGTGCTTTTCGTTATTACACCAACGAGCTGACCTATGTGATGGGGCAGGGCCTAAGACCCTGGTATGGGGTTCAGCCGCGGCTGATGAATGAACCTTTGCCTGAACCTACACTGCAAGGTGGCCTGGGTTCTGTGTCTTATGATTATGCCGATAATCCAACTTTTATGTTTCAGCAGCCACACAACACTATTGGCATGCAGAATATGCAGCGTTTTATGGAAGGGCGTCGCTGGTTACATACTAATTTATGGACAGGAGTGCATAACGAAGAGGGCAATGACCGCAATGATGCTGGTCGTCAGTTGCAAGGTCCACGCTTTAATCAGTCCTCCTGTTTTAATTGCCATGTCAACAATGGTCGCAGTGTGGCACCCACAGTGCGGAATCAACGACTGGATACTATGGCGGTGCGGGTGGGTGCTACAGGCACAGATGCCAATGGCCATTACCTGCCTCACCCCATTTATGGTCAGGCGCTACAGATGAATGGACGCTCTGTCAGCACTGGCGAGATGCAAAACTGGGGCAATGGTGCCTGGGTTTCAGGTTTTACCAGCAGCACTGTTACTCTTGCAGATGGTACTGTGGTTGAACTGCGTAAGCCCACTATTGCCTTCGAGGGGCCAGAACCTGACGTCTATTCGGTGCGCCAGGCCCAGCCTTTGATTGGTATGGGCTTACTGGAAGCTATTTCAGACGAAACCATTTTATCCCGTGTTCGCAGCACACCAGATGCCGACGGCGTGCTGGGAACGGCCAATTATGCTTATGATCCTGAAACAGGAGAAGTTCGTTTAGGCCGTTACGGCTGGAAAGCAGGCAAAGTCAGCTTACGTCATCAGGTGACGAATGCCGCTTTGCTGGATATGGCCGTCACCTCCTCTGTTTACCCCAAACTGGATTGTTTAGCTGGTCCGAAAAACTGTGATCCGACGACTGCGGAACCTGGTTTGCCGGATGACGCTGTCACTTTAATGATCCAATACCTGCATTTGTTAGCAGTGCCGGCTCAGCGCAGTCTAGTCAGTGGTTTTCCGAAAGGCGTGTCGCCTTTGGCTTATCTGAACATAGATCCTGCAAAAATAGCTGCAGGCGAACAAGTATTTAAAGATATTCGCTGTGGGGCATGTCACACCAGTGAGGTGAAAACCAGTGCCCGCTCTGAGTTTGACGAAGTGCGCCTGCAAAACATTAAGCCGTATACCAATATGCTGCTGCATGATATGGGCCAAGGGCTTGCCGACAACTTTAGCGAAGGACTGGCAACAGGCAGCATGTGGAGAACTCCGGCACTTTGGGGTTTAGGTTATACCCAGTTTGTTGCAGGAGGCACTCCGGCTGGTTATTTACACGATGGCCGCGCCCGCACTTTAACCGAAGCTATTTTATGGCATGGTGGTGAAGCTGAAGTGATCAAAAACCGCTTTGTGAACCTGCCAACAGCAGAACGTGAAGCGCTGCTGGCTTTCCTGAAATCCTTGTAGTCCATACAACAAAGCCCGTTATAGATGCACTATGCCGGGCTTTTTTATTTAGTATTGCCTTGGGTTCCTGCCTTCAGACTCAACCACTCGCGGATATTTTATACGGGGTTGTTTTTCAGCTTTTTTGCGTAATTTTTTAAACTGAAATAACCAGCAATCGCCAAAATCAAACAGATAAAACAATTTGCTTCGATCCAGCGGATACACCTCATTCAGCATTTTTCCGTCATCAATACGTTGCGTATTTCTGCCCGGGGTTTTGGCGATATGAAACTCGTACAAGTGATCATTATCAAATTTCACCATAGTCTGGATAAAATAGTGCAATTCAAACAAGGGTGTATCTTCTTCCACTTCAATCACCCGCCGCCACGGCTTTTTGGCTTTAAAGGGAAGGGTAATTTCAATAGTGTATAGTTCCAAACTGGCGGTCCTTTGTGCGTTAAACTTTTGTGGGCTTTATTTTAAATTACTACTTAACCAGGGCTTAGGTAAATCTCTTTCCTGTCGCATCAGATAAAGGATAAATAATTTATCCTGCTCCCTCTTATAAAACAGACGACAGGAAATTTGGCGCTGCTTAAAGGATGCAGACCACCGACAAAAATTCTGATGCCTGCTGCTTTCATTTCGTCGTTCAACTGGTCTATGGTCAGGGACATCGCTTTGTTTTCTGACAGAAAAGGGTCGTAGTTGTTGGGACTATGAATACTGACCAAATACCTCGCCACAGGATCCCCTTTTGACTAGTTCTTGCCTTCAAAGTACGGCGTGCTCTGTCTGTGTAAGCCATACCTTAACTTTTTCTTCTGTTCACAATTCAGGCTAAGTCACTCTATTGATTGCACAAGTTTCAGACTTTCGAAGTAGCGCAAATAATGATCAAAAAATAATCAGTTATGCCTGTCTTTCTACACTACACTCGACTCAGAGTCAGATAAGAAAATTGACCAAGCAGTCTGAGCCATAGTCACAGAACACGGCTTAAGTCAGACAAGATGTGAATAAGGCCTTGCCTGGGGCCTTATGCTTGAGTAGTAACCGGGCAAAGGTTGGATTACATGAAGTCTATTTTATCTTTTACTACAGCAGTAGTACTTTCAAGCTATTGCCTAACTAGTGTCGCAGCAGAAAAACCGGGAAAAAACGACGTCTTTGTTGAGAACTTTGATGTTCGATTGTCCCAGTTTGGACGAATACTTGCATCAAAACAGCGCTACGCCACATTTGCCAGAAAACAAGGAATAAAAGGCACGAACGCTATTCTGGTGAAGTATCAGGGCTTCGAGCAAGGCAGTCACAGAGTCTATGCTGCAGCTAAATTGCCCGTCGCAGCACTACAATACCAAATGAGTTTCTCAGTGAAATTTTGTGACAATTTTGATTTTGTCTGGGGTGGAAAGCTGCATGGAATGGGGCCAGAAAACCCAATAACCGGGGGAGATAAGATTACAGCAGAAGGCTGGAGCGCCCGCCTGATGTTCGGCCGTGAAGGTAGTTTGAGTACTTACATCTATCATCAGGACATGAATGGTAAATTTGGTGATACCAAAGCTGCACAGAATTTCCGTTTTATGCCTGGCATCTACCATAAGGTGCAAATGGTGGTCAGTTTAAATACTGAGGTTCATTTAGCTGATGGAAAAGTCGTTGTATCGGTCGATGGTGTTGAAGTGATCCATCATGACAATATCAGATTCCGGGCCAAAGACACCCCTGCGTCCTTAATCAACAAAATGTTATTCATTACCTTTCATGGGGGAGCTTCGCCTGCCTGGGCTCCCAGATCTGAAGATGGAAAATACAAAACGGAATGTGCTTATTTCGATAACTTTGTTGTGAGCAAAGTGATTTAGTGATTTCCTGTGCAGGTGACTTTACAGTCACCTGCACAGTCAGGCAAAGAGTTGTGGATGTGCCTAAGTCTGGACTTACCTGAGTACAGACAAATGAAAGCCAGATGATGGCCTCAAGCAATGAATGGTTATTCACAGCAAGAGGCTCAACTATAGATAACAATCATTGTCCTGATCCTTTTGCGGCAAGCTTTGCGTCTTGATTTGCAGAGGCAAGCCATTCCAGTCTATTCAATACAGGTCCTGTCATTCCAGCTTGTCAAACTGTCCGGATGATCTGGCTTTGGATCAGGCAAAAAATAGTAAGCATCAATAAAATTGCGAAGTGGTTGCATAGAGAATGCGCTAGGAATTGCGTCTTTTTAAACTAAAGCGGACATCGGCGGTCAGACATGCCTGTTCGTCACGTTATCTGATTTTATCGGCACAGAGTGCAGCGCTAAAATCAGATTGAAAATGAGTAGGGAACTGCCTGGTTCCTTATGCTTGAGAATAAACCAGGTGGAGGCCGGATCGAATGAAAATAATTTTTTCTCTGACAACAGCGTTTTTTCTTGTAGGCTGTGGCGCAGATGAAGTCGCTGTCGAAATTGATGTTGAAACCCCTGAAAACGTCGAACATCCAGCAGTATTTGTAGAGACCTTCGATGGAAAACTGTCTCAGTTTGGGCAAACTTTGTCGAAGAAACGCTACGCAGCACTGGTTGAACACCAGGGGGAGCTCGGTTCTAAAGCAATGAAGGTGACCTATCAGGGCTTTGAGCAAGGTAGCTACAGAGTTTATGCTGCTGCTAATCTGCCCCAGCCAGCGCTGCAGTACAAAATGAGTTTTGCGGTGAAATTTTGTGACAATTTTGATTTTGTCCTTGGCGGTAAGCTGCACGGCTTGGGACCAGAAAATCCCGTAACCGGAGGAGACAAGATAACAGCTGAAGGCTGGAGTGCCCGACTGATGTTTGGGCCAGGGGGAACTTTGCGCACTTATGTCTATCATCAGGACATGAAAGGTAAGTTTGGAGATATTAGAGTTGCAGAGGATTTCCGTTTTATTCCTGGTCTATACCACCAGGTTGAAATGCTGGTCAGTTTAAATAGTGCACCTCAGCTTGCTGACGGAAAAATGGTGGTATCAGTGGATGGCGCTGAAATAATCTACCATGACAAGCTTCGATTCCGTGCCAAAGACACCAAGGCATCCTTAATCAACAAGATGATATTTATCACTTTTCATGGTGGCGCTACACCGGATTGGGCACCCCGAACCGTAGATGGCAGTTACAAAGCGGAATGTGCATATTTTGATAACTTTGTGGTCAGTAAAGTGATCTAGTCCTTTGTTTGTTGCACCTGGAACTGAGACTTTATGACTGCAAAGTCTCAGGCGCATTCAGACCATGTGGCATTACTTTCTTCGGACATAAAACCAAAGGCCAGCCTCGCGGCTAGCCTTTTTGATACAACTTCAGCTTAATAAAAAGCTCTTCTGTCTGAGTTCTGGCCCATGGCGTTTTGCGTAAAAACGTCAGGCTGGATTTAATGCTGGGGTTGGTGCTGAAGCACTTCAGTGGTATTTGCTTTGCTAAAGGTGCAAAGCCACCATAATGTTCAACGAGCAACTCCAGAATTTGCTGTAGGGTAAAACCGTGCAGCGGGTTATTTTGTTGTGGCTGGTTTGGGGCTTGGGTTGCCATAAGGGCTTTGCTCTGTAGTCGCTAAGGGCCGGAACTGGCCGTGATAATTTTCATCGTCTGTTACCATCATCAGGGCTGAACCCGGAACTAATGGGCTGAGCTTTGATAGTGTTTAGGTTGGATCGGTTACCCTGAGCCGTCAAACAATATATTGACTTAGTTTTTATGTATCTGAGACAAAACAAACCAGGAATTTTATTGCAAAAACAGCCCACTAAAAAACTTCATCAACTCAAACTCCGGGCAAGGGACAAGACTTTGCCCCGTTTTTACGCATGACTCCGTTTTTATTCGTTTTACTAATATCAGTGCCAAGTCTATTAAACATTATCCTTTGTTTTCGCCATAAACTGCGTTTTCAGACGTTCATATGCTTTCTTTGGGTTGCTTCCATACAGGGACACGTAGTAAATCAGCACTAAAGGAATAGCTAAAGAGCTTGTCTGTAAACCACTTACACAAAGGGGTGGTATTAATTCCCAAAGCTCCTGATATTGGTTAGCCGTTAGTTTGTCACGGCTCGCTACCGCGCCATACACGAGGTTTACTGGTTTATATATGGCATGTAGCATAAACCAGGAAGTTGCCGAAACAGGTATAAATATGAGAAAGGGTTTGATTTGTCTGACTGGAAACATGAAATAAATTGCTGCAATCAGGATTAATACAAATAGCATGATGGTATATGCGGTGTAATTGACGTCTGAAAACGATACGGATACTTTGTGATACATCGCCAACACGACCACACCGGGCAATGACATCAACAACAATTTCCCAAAGCTTTTGAATGGAGTTTTCTTTAAGAAGAACCAGCCAACCAGCGCGATGATTGTGAATACGCTGACCAGAGCCTCAGGATGAAGATTTACATAAAGTGGTATTGGTACTCCTGAGGTCATTATCAGTACGGCAGCGAATAGGGGCATTAAGTAGCAAACAATGCCAACGCGCACAAGATCCCAAAAAAGCTGTTTCGACATAGACGTATCCTTACCTGCAAATCCATTTGAGCTTTAGTACTGGCCCTTAGGGTAAAGCTGAATTATTCGGATTCAGGCTTGCCCCCCTTTTGATACAACTTCAGCTTAATAAAAAGCTCTTCTGTCTGAGTTCTGGCCCATGGCGTTTTGCGTAAAAACGTCAGGCTGGATTTGATGCTGGGGTTGGAGCTGAAGCATTTCAGTGGTATTTGCTTTGCTAAAGGTGCAAAGCCACCATAATGTTCAACTAACAACTCCAGAATTTGCTGTAGGGTAAAACCGTGCAGCGGGTTATTGTGTTGTGGCTGGTTTGGGGCTTGGGTTGCCATAGGGGCTTTGCTCTGTAATAGCTAAGGGCCGGAACTGGCCGTGATAATTTTCATCGTCTGTGACCATCATCAGGGCTGAACCCGGAACTAATGGACTGGGGCTGGCTAAACCTTCTACTTTAAAGCCATCAACTTGCCAGAGTACGGGCCGTTCAGCCATTAAGCTGATGGGTTGTTTTGAATTGGGGGTCACCAAAGCTAAAGGATAGACGGCGCTGGCAAAAGGGCCGTTGTCTGAGCTGTCCAGCACAGCGCTGGCCCAAAGTACGTCACCTTCCAGATGCAAGTCGGATATCACCCTGTTGTAGTGACGGTTTTTCAGTTTTGTTGGGCCAGTGACCTGAATTTTCTGGCTGTTCCACTGAATGTTTGCTGCGGCTAAATCCAGCTCACCCCATTGTAAAAAACCAGCTGCAGTGGCTGTGCCTCGTTCACCTAAAATCACCAGATAACGATTCACATCTTTTTTAGCGCAAGCCAAACCTTCGAAGTTATCGCCGTCTTGCTCCGGGCTATTGTCACGCTCAACAGGTAATTCAAAAGTGTTCAGTACCTGGGCGTAGGTCGGGAATACTTTGATATGAAACAAACGGCCAAAAGAGCCTTGCCAGGTGCCGCTTTCCGCTATTAAAAATTCGCTGTTTTTATCAGGCAGAGCACAGACAGATTCTAAGTCGTTGGCTGCCTGACCTGCAGGCCAGTTGGTGACAAATAAGCTTTGGGCTGTCAGTTGTTGATCCGCATTCAACTGAATTAAGGTTAAACGATCGCCCTGACGCTGAATTTTTTTATCCTGCACCGCCAGATAGCGGTTTTGATCCAAAGCAGCTAAACCACTGAGTGCAGGTAAAGAGGTTTGGGTTTTTGCTCTAAAAGGAGTAAACCACCGTGGGTCTGCCTGCATTTTAAACAGCAAAGGCGACATACGTTTGAACTTGTCGACATGAGTACCACACTGAATATTATCGGTGTAATGCTGTTTCCAGGGATCATTAATCAAATACACAGTACCGTCGTGAATAGTAATGGCTTCCAGTGCTGTTTGTACCAGCTTTTCGTAAGCAGGACAGAGGCCGCTGTCATCTGTGCTGACATAAAAACTCAGCTTCTGCACAAAAGGCGGAATACGGTTGGTTAAATCAAACACCCATAACTCGTCGTCATTGCGCGCTACCGCCATTAAATAACCCGGGTGGCCTTTAATAGGGCTGGGTAAAAACTCAATACCATTAATAGGGTGGTCTTTGTCGTCCAGCACTGGGAAGGTCAGGTTGGCGTCTATCACTTTGACAAAGTTATCGCGCAGCCAAAAATCCTGAGTTAAACGGGTTTTAAATAATTGCGGCTTATTGGCAATATCCTGTTCCAGCGCCAGATATAAATTCTGATGATCATCAACAGCTAAGCCTTCAATGCCATCGTTTGGATAATTACCTACTTTGGCTTCCAATGGAAACTGGACAGGCCGCACTGCCACTATTTCAGCTCGGGTTAAAGCGTTGTCGACCTGAATTTTTAACAACAAACTGGGGTAGCTGGTGGAGTTTGTCTGGCTGAATCTTTTTTTACACTCTGGGCTTAATTCATAAGCTGACGCATCTTCAGTGACCGTAATTAAACTGGTTTCGTCGATGCGATCCCAGGTCAGGGCTTCAAAGTCAGGTTTGTCACTCAGATACCCATAAAAACAGCTGTTTTTCAGGCTTTCGGCCACGGTAATTTGAATAGGCTGAGTCACAGATGCGCCTGTGGCCGGATCTATTCTGAATAACTTCATTCTGGTGCTTTCATGAGCACTTTGGTCGCCAATCACCACTAACTCACCTTTACGGAAAGTAACGCCCGATGTTTGAGGGTCCAGTAAGGTTTGACCTTCTAAATCAGTCAACCATTGGCCTTTCAGTGCCGTTTCTGCATTCAGATCCCCGCTTAAGCTGGCGATAGCCAACAAGGTGAACAAGGATTTGGATAAATTGATCACAGTCTTCGATCCATAATTCAGGGCATATTCAGATGGCGCCTAACATACGATCTACCAGAGTATTTCGCCAGCGAAACCCGATAAAAATGCTTTATTCGCCGAAAAAAAACACAATCATCTGATGAATAGCAGAGGATGAAAAGAAAAGCCACAGAATGGCGGTACCATTCTGTGGCTTTTTGATGTGTATCAAGCATTAACCTGAATAATTAACTCAGGTGAGAGCTTTTATCAGTACGCTTGTTCGTGAACGTCACGTACAGCACGACCGGACGGGTCTGTCATTTGTGCCATTTTTGCATCCCATGCCAAAGCTTCAGGGGTGGAACAGGCCACCGACTTACCACCAGGTACACAGGAAATTGCGCCTGTGTGTGGGAAATGCTCTTCAAAGATCACTCTATAGAAATAGGCTTCTTTGCTGTCTGGTGTATTCACCGGGAAGCGGAACGCTGCTGTCGCCATTTGCTGGTCCGTCACTTCTTTTTCGGCATGAGCTTTTAAGCTGTCAATCCAGCTGTAACCTACGCCGTCTGAGAACTGCTCTTTCTGACGCCATAAAATATCGTGCGGTAATAAGCCATCAAAGGCCTGACGCAAAATGTGTTTCTCCATTTTGCCTTTGCCACACATTTTGGCTTCAGGATTTAAGCGCATGGCTACGTCCATAAACTCTTTGTCGAGGAAAGGAACACGAGCTTCAATACCCCAGGCCGACATGGCTTTGTTGGCGCGGTTGCAGTCGAACATATGCAAACGGTCTAACTTACGTAAAGTTTCTTCGTGGAACTCTTTAGCGTTTGGCGCTTTGTGGAAATACAAATAGCCGCCAAAAATTTCATCAGAACCTTCACCCGACAACACCATTTTAATACCCATGGCTTTGATTTTACGGGCCATTAAGTACATAGGGGTTGAAGCACGAATAGTGGTTACGTCATAAGTTTCCAGGAAATAAATGACGTCACGCAGTGAATCTAAGCCTTCCTGCACAGTAAACAGCACTTCATGATGCACTGTGCCAATGCTGTCCGCTACTTTACGGGCAGCCACCAAATCGGGCGAACCCGCTAAACCTACCGCAAAAGAGTGCAGGCGAGGCCACCAGGCTTCGGACTGACCATCATCTTCTACGCGATTACGCGCAAATTGCTGAGTAATAGCAGAGATTAATGACGAATCCAGACCACCGGACAACAACACACCATAAGGCACGTCGGACATTAAATGGCTTTTTACACTGTGCTCCAAAGCGGCGCGTAATTCGCCCAAATCAGCCGGGTTGTCTTTAACTGCATCAAAACTTTGCCAGTCGCGCTTATAGTACTGCACCAGTTTGCCCACTTTGCTGTCAAAGTAATGGCCTGGCGGGAATTCCTGCATTTGTTTACACACAGGTACCAAGGCTTTTAATTCAGACGCCACATACAGCTGACCATGCTCGTCATGGCCGTAATACAGCGGAATAATGCCGATATGGTCGCGTGCAATCAGGTAACGGTTTTGCTCTGCGTCATACAGAATAAAAGCAAACATACCCTGCAGTTGGTCAATAAACTCAACGCCGTGCTGCAAATACAAAGGCAATATCACTTCACAGTCTGATTTGGTCTGGAACTGATAGTCCACTGTTAAGTTTTTCTCTAAATTCTTGTGATTATAAATCTCACCATTCACTGCCAGAATGTGATTTCGATTTGGATTAATCAGGGGCTGGGCGCCATTTTCAGTATCTACAATAGCCAGACGTTCATGCACTAAAATGGCATGGTCGTTGTTCCATACGCCTGACCAGTCTGGTCCACGATGACGTAATAATTTAGATAACTGTAGCGCCTGCTGGCGCAAGGCTTTAACATCAGTCTTGATGTCAAGCACCCCAAATATCGAACACATGATGAGTAACCTCTAATTAATTTAATATCATTGCCCTAAATAATACGAACGACGGGCAAACAAATTTTGGCAGTATGTACGTCTATACGTACCCCTTGAATTTGCCAGCTTACAGGAAAATTGCAAGAGGTTTTTTGCGCTTTTCACAGGTAATGCAGGTCGTAAGTTTTCACGGCAACAACGAGTTTTTCTTATTCATGCAAAAAAACAGCGTAAATCCCCGATTTGTAGCGCCAACAGAATGGCAACCAGAGCTGTTTTTGCAGCCTGGACTCTTCAGCGCTTTGGCTGCCACTTTTCCTTTAGCAGAGCAAAGGCATTTCCCATCGCCAGAGCAACTGACCGAATGGCTGCATCAGCGCACACCATTACAGGACTGGTGTTTTGTCGACAGCTCTGTGCTGGACGCGGATGGCCGTTATTACGAAGACTTTATTTACCAAAGCCGGCAAATTCCGATGCGCCTCAATAACTGGCATGACTTATTTGGTGCTTTGATTTGGTGTTTTTTTCCAAAAAGTAAGCAGCAGATGAACCGGCTGCATATGGAGCAAATTCAGCAGTTTGGCAGCAAAGAGCGCAGCAAAGTACGGCATAAACTGACCTTGCTGGATGAATGTGGTGTGATTATTTGCATCAAACCTTCACAACGGTTTTTACTGGACTTATTACGTAATCATCAATGGACTCAAGCCTTTTATCAGCATAAAGAGCTGTGGGCAGAGCTAAACCCAATCATTTTTGGTCATGCCAACTATGAAATGGCCACTAAGCCTTTTATTGGTTTAACCGCAAAATTATGCTGTATTGAATTGCCAGAAGGCTTGACCCGGCCAAACACAGAAGGTTACGATTTTGTTGATGATTTATTAGCGACTCAGCTTGTGAATGCCGACTTGCTACTTGATAATCAACAGCTTAGTCCACTTCCATTACTGGGAGTGCCGGGCTGGCATCAAGAGGCTCAGGATCTGGATTTTTATGCAGATACCAGTTACTTCAGACCAAAACGCCAAACGACTTAATACAAGAACAACAAAGGGAACTCTCGATGATTAAAATCGACGCGCTGGCTAAATCTTTTGCCATCAGCCGCGGCCAGAAACTGTCAGACAGCGAAAAACAGGATGTGCGCTACAGCAAAGAAGCCTTTCATTCAGTACGAAATGTCAGTTTTGATTGTGGCTCTGGCGAAGTCTTAGGTTTATTAGGCCCCAATGGCGCTGGCAAAACCACCACCTTACGTATTTTATCTACCGCCTTGCAGCCGGATTCAGGTTCTGTGCTGATAGAAGGTGTGGATGTATTAAAACACCCTGTGCAGGCGCGGAAAAAAATCGGCTTTTTATCCAGCAGCACAGGCTTGTATGGCCGCTTAACGGCTTATGAAAACATTGCCTATTTTGCCCGTTTGCATGGCATGAGCGAAGCTGCGCTAAAGCAGCGCATCGACGAGTTGTTTACGCTGCTGAATATGCACGACTTTGCCAATAGGAAAGCCGACGCTATGTCGACTGGTATGAAACAAAAAACCGCTATAGCCCGGGCCGTAGTGCATTCGCCCAAAGTAGTAATTCTGGATGAACCTACTACAGGCCTGGATATCATGACCACTCAGACAGTGCTGGATTTTATCCGCTCGTTAAAACAGCAGGGCACGCCGGTAATTTTTTCTACCCACCATTTGGATGAAGTGGCTTCTTTGTGTGACCGCGTTGTGGTGATCGACAAAGGCATCAGCGCTTTTTCCGATAGTTTTGACGCCTTTAAGGCATTAAGTGCCGATGGTGATTTACGTCAGTCTTTTATGACGGTGATTAATGCGACAGCAAGTAACAGGGAGCACAACTAAATGTGGCAAGTGTATTTTAAAGAACTGACTGAGTTGGTTCGTGATAAAAAAACCATGTTTTTCATCATATTGCTGCCGATCCTCGTCTTCCCTGTGCTTTTTGGCATTATGGGGCTGGTGGTGGCGAATGTGGCCAAACAAGCCGAAGCCGAAGAACACCGTTATGTGATTATCAATGCAGATAAGGCGCCTGAACTGACAGAAGCCTTGTTTTATCACAAGAATTTTAAAAAGGTGGAGTCTGATCTGACCGATCCTGAAGCGCTGAAACAAGCCATACGCGATAACCAATTTGATCTGGCTATTATCATTGCCGACGACTTTAGTGCAGATGCAAACAACCTGACGCAAAGCCAATGGAAAGTGATTTACAACATGTCATCTCAGCTGGATATGATTGATAAATATTTCAATGAGTTACTGCGTGATTACAGCAAAAAACTGCAACTGGCCAAACTGGATTCTTTAGGGGTAACAGCTGAAAAAGTAGATGCGTTATTACAGCCGGTGAAGCTGGAAAAAGTAAATACAGCCGAAAGCCGCGAAGATTTAGGTGAAAAAATAGGCGGCTTAATTGCTTATATCCTGATCCCTTTATGTTTAGCGGGTTGTTCATACCCAGCTATTGATATTGGTGCTGGTGAAAAAGAACGCGGTACTTTAGAAACCCTATTAATATGCCCGATCAGCAGAACCTCTATTGTGTTAGGTAAATTTCTGACTGTATTGACCACAGGCCTTGCTACAGCGCTTATTACCGTCACCAGCTTTGGTGGTTGGGGCTATGTGATCGGCTCTTTAATGGGCGTGGATATAGTGGCTAAAACTATGTCGACTTTAGGTGTGGCTGATTTGCTGCTGATCCTGATGATGCTTATTCCGTTGTCGGCTATTTTTGCGTCCTTGCTGCTGTCGTTATCTATTTATGCCCGCAGCTTTAAAGAAGCACAAAACTACATTGGCCCTTTAAGCATGATCGTATTTATGCCGTTAATTGTTGCTTTAATGCCTGGTGTTGAACTGACCTGGGGCATGGCCATGTTGCCCGTAGCCAACGTAGCGCTGGCGATTAAAGAGCTGATCAAAGGCACTATAGATGTAGGCATGCTGCTGGCCATTTTTGGCTCTACAGTGGTTATAGCTGCCGCTTTGCTGGCTTTTTGTGTCAGCTGGTTCCAAAAAGAAAAAGTACTGTTCAGATAAAATGGCAGGGCATGTTCGCTGCCTGATCAATGAAACTGCGGTACAGATGGACGGGCAGGGCAAGCCCAGCCCCTGCACACCCGCTGATTAAATGCAGGGGCGTCGTTGATCGGCGCCCGTCTTGTTTCTAATTCTGTTTAGTGCCTCCCCAAAGTAATTGAAGTTGCAGCGAGGCGACAAGTGATCGAGACCCCAGGAGCATAGTTTACCTATGTGACTGGGGCGAGGAACGTAGGTAACAAAGCTGTGCCTTTAAGTACGAAGGGGAGTTTTATGAAATTATTTGATGCCATTGTGAATCCCTACAACGGCTGCTACATAGGGCCGGAGCAACTGCCAGATACAGTGGCTGAGTTTGCCGGTCGTTTAGCTGCATCTGTCGATGCCTGGCATCACCACTATGCGCTGATCTGGCTGGAGTTACCGGCTTGCCGCGCCGAATTGATTTCTGTGGCACTGGAGCTTGGTTTTGCTTTTCACCACTGCACACCAGAAAAATTAATGTTAAGTAAAAAACTACAGGCCGACAGTTATTTACCTTCAGCTGCTACCCACAGCTTAGGAGTGGGTGCTGTGGTGTTATCCGCTTCGGGCAAAGTACTGCTGGTACAGGAAAAACCTTTCGAAGGCCGCAGCCCAGGTTATTTTAAATTACCAGGCGGTATGGTGGATGCCAAAGAGCATCTGGTGGACGCAGTCATTCGCGAAGTGCTGGAAGAAACCGGTGTTGCAGCAAGCTTTGATAGCTTTTTAGGGTTACGCCATCATCATCAGGGTCAGTTTGGCGCTTCTAACCTGTATATGGTGTGCCGCTTAACCGCCGAGGAAACAGAACCCACACCAGACCCCCGCGAAATTCTCCAGGCCCGCTGGTTCGACTGCGCTGATTATCTGGCCGACCCAAACGCCAGCCATTACAACAAGTTGTTGGTACAAACAGCGATATCGGGTGCTCGGTTATTCAGCCACAAAGTACCGGGTTATATGAAAGGGCCTGATGATTATGAGATTTTTACGGGGTAGGTTTTTGTTTAAAGCTATTTGGTTCAAAGGGAATATCAAACAATAGTTGAGCTATAGTGATCTAAGCATTAGGCTATCAGAGTAAAGACAGTGGAGCAGGAAGATGTTAAGTATCCAAATCGACAATCCAGAGTTGGAAGCCGAATTAAAACAGGCATATGGCAGTAATCCGCAGTCTGTAGTCAAAGCTTTTGCTGAGTTTGTGCAGGCCAGAAGGTTAGCCGAGGATATTCAAACTTCAGTGACAGAGTTGGAACAGGGCCAGGCACTCAAATCCTCTGACGTGTTTAAATCCATTCGTGCAAGGTATGAGTAAACTACAGCTCGTTTTTTCCCCACGCGCAAAAGAGCGTTTGTCAGAAATTGCTGAATATCTCTCAGGGCAGGGATTGCCAGATTCCTTCGTAGTTGAGTACCTGAATCAGTTTGAACTGTGGTTGAATAAAGTACTGCTTGAATTTCCTGAATCAGGGATTGAGCTTACAGAGTATGGCTATGGAATACGAAAGGTCTGTTACAAGAAGTACAGCTTTGTTTATCGTGTCACTGGGTCTCAAATAGAAATTCTCACCGTTTTTCGCGAGAATTTGCCATAAGTCAGATTTTAATTAGCCTCCAAACAACAGGCTAAAGCTTAGAGCTTTTCAAGCGCAGGATAGATTTCCTTATAGTGGGTTCAATTCGCTAAACTCATCGAATTCGATGGGTTTAAACTCAAATTCAAACAAAGCCATTGTCGATGCTGTTCCTGTTCAGTTATGGTAGTGCTAAAGCAAAATTCAGGGACAGAAAGTGCTTAGCATTAATCAGGATAAAAGATTATGGTTTATTGAGCTGATTGCCTGGTGGGAAGGCCGCATCAGCGCCAGTCACTTAATTCGCCAGTTTGGTATCAGCCGCACTCAGGCGCAAAAAGATATTCTTTATTACCACCAGCTGTTACCCGGCAACCTGCTTTATCACGCCAGTTATAAAGGTTTTCTGCCACAAGCCGCTTTTCAGCAAGCCTACATTTCCGGCGACGTAGTGGAATACCTGAACTGGATCAGCCATCAGGACGCCATTACAGAGGTGAGCACCGCTTTGCCATACACCACCTTGTCTTTGCCCAAACGCCAGGTCAGCGCCGAAATTATCCGGGTATTGGTGACTGCCATCCGCCAAAAGCGCAGGGTAGAGGTGGATTATGTGTCTGTCAGCAACCCCGACCGGCAAGGTCGCATTATAGTGCCACACCATTTTGTCAGCGCTGGCTTACGATGGCATTTACGGGCTTATTGCGAAAAATCTAAAGGCTTTCGCGACTTTGTCTTAAGCCGCTTTCGTGGCGTACCTGAGTTAATGGGTAAAACCTACATCAGCGCCGAACAAGACAGCGGCTGGACCACCGAACTTTGTTTAGAATTCCAGCCCGATCCCCGCTTAAAACCAACCCAACAAGAAGTACTGCATCACGACTACCAAATGCAAAACGGCAAACTCCTGATCCAAAGCCGCGCTTGTTTAGCCCAATACGTGCTGCAGGAAATGCAGGTGAACATCCGCGACATCGACATCAGCCCCGAAGCCCAGCAATTGGTTTTAGTGAACCTCAACGACATAAAACCATGGCTATTTGAAGAAAAATCATAAACTTACCAACAACCTGCACACTTAGTTTACAGGTGTTTTTGTACAGTGTTGTTAAATCAGGGAGAGAGGGTAGAGTGGTTATATTGAAAAGGAGATACAGCTGTGGATGATTTTTCACCGTCAGATTTAAAAAGTATTCTGCACTCCAAGCGGGCCAATATGTATTACCTGCAGCACTGTCGTGTGCTGGTTAAAGGGGGCCGGGTTGAATACGTAACCGATGAAGGTAAGCAGTCGCTGTATTGGAATATCCCCATTGCCAATACTACGTGTTTACTACTGGGAACCGGTACTTCTGTTACTCAGGCAGCAATGCGGGAGTTGGCGCGGGCTGGTGTTTTAGTCGGCTTCTGTGGCGGTGGCGGTACGCCGCTATTCAGCGTAAATGATGTTGAAGTAGAGGTGGCCTGGTTTAATCCGCAAAGCGAGTACCGCCCCTGTGAGTATTTGCAGCAATGGTTGAAGTTTTGGCCGGACGATACCAAAAGATTAAAGGCAGCTAAAGCCATTCAGCAATTCAGAATTGAATTCACCTTAAAGCATTGGCTTAAAAATAAGTATTTTATCGAAAATGGCTTTGTGGTCAGTGAAAGCCAATTAAACTCAGCATTGTCACGATTCAAGCAAGATGTTGAAGCCGCTGAGGGCACGCAACCATTGATGTTGGCGGAAGCTCGATTGACCAAGTTACTGTATAAAATTGCCTGCAATACCTTAGCGCATGACGACAGCTTTACGCGCGCCAAAGGGGGAAGCGGTATTGATCCAGCTAATCGCTTTTTAGATCACGGTAACTATTTAGCCTATGGTTTGGGAGCGACCTCCACCTGGGTTTTAGGTTTGCCGCATGGCTTTTCTGTGTTGCATGGCAAAACTCGTCGCGGCGGTCTGGTGTTTGATGCCGCCGATCTCATCAAAGACGCTTTGGTACTGCCACAAGCTTTTATCAGCGCGATGAATGGCGATGACGATCAGGAGTTCCGGCAACGCTGTATCACTAACTTTCAACAAGCAGAAGCATTGGATTTCATCATCGACAGCCTGAAAGGTATTGCAGCAGAGCATGGTGGTGAACGATGAACATTATGCTGGTATCGCAGTGCTCGAAAAACGCTCTTATTGAAACCCGGCGCATAATTGACCAGTTTGCCGAGCGGCGCGGTGACAGAACCTGGCAAACGCCAATAACTTTGCAAGGGCTGGATGTATTACGCAAGCTGTTAAAAAAGTCGGCTCGGCGCAATACCGCTGTGGCCTGCCATTGGATCCGCAGTAAAAATCATACCGAGCTGTTATGGGTAGTGGGTAATCAGCGTAAATTCAATGTTGATGGTGCCACACCAACTAATATGACACTGCGTAATATTTTGCGAAGTGAAGATGAAAATAGCTGGCATAACGCCGAAGTAATCGCCTTACTGGCCGGTATTGCCGGTTTATTTCATGATTTTGGTAAAGCCAATCTGCTGTTTCAGCAAAAAATAGATCCCAAAATAAAAACGCCGGGTTATGAGCCTTATCGCCATGAATGGGTGTCGCTGCGGCTATTTCAGGCATTTTCTGCCGGTAAAACAGATAAACAATGGCTTACTGAATTAGCCAATATTACGGCTGAATTTGAACACAGTGTATTAGCAAAGCTACATAAAGATACGCCGGAGGAGAGTTGTCCAGAGCCGTTTGCCGGTTTAGCACCAGTCGCCAGGTTAGTCGCTTGGCTAATCGTATCTCACCATAGATTGCCTATTTTTCCGGATAAAAAATCTGATACCAAACCTGTGTTTGAAAACATAAACAGCTGGCTGAACAATTTTGATGTGTTATGGAATTCTGTAAACAGTGCTGAGAGTTGTGAGCAGCAGCGACGTGAGCAAAACTGGTTATTTGAATATGGTACGCCTTTGCTCAGTGCAACCTGGCGCCAGAAAGCCAGTGAAATTGCACAAAGAGCACTGAATTGCGGCAGGTTGTTTGAAGATGATTGGTTTGAACAGCGATTTACCAGTCATATCGCACGGTTGGTACTGATGTTGGCTGACCACTATTACTCAGCACAAGAGCCGAAAGAAAAATGGCAAGATACAACCTACAAAGCTTTTGCCAATTCCTACCGTGAAAATGGTGAGCTTAAGCAAAAGTTAGATGAGCACAATATTGGTGTAAGCCATAATGCCTATTTACTGGCCAGAAATTTACCGACCTTAAAAAATACCTTGCCCGCGATTACCCGGCATAAAGGTTTTAAACAACGGGCCAAGCTGGATAAGTTTCGCTGGCAGGATAAAGCCTATGATTTGGCTTGTTCGGTACGGGAAAGCAGCGTCGTTCAGGGCTTCTTTGGTATCAACATGGCCAGTACCGGCAAAGGTAAAACCTTTGCCAATGCCCGTATTATGTATGGTTTAGCTGACGAAAAACTGGGGTGTCGTTTTAGCGTGGCGTTGGGACTAAGAACTCTAACGTTACAAACAGGTGATGCGCTAAAAGAGCGTTTGCATCTTACTGATGATGACTTGGCCGTATTGATTGGCTCTGTTGCAGTTCAACAGTTGCACGATATAAGTAAGCAGGCCCTGCAAGCCGAGCAGGCTGTTAGCAATAGCCCTACAGGCAGTGAGTCGTTGGCCGATCCGATAGCAGAGCACCTGTACGTAAGTTACGAAGGCAGCGTATATGATGGCCGCTTAAAAGACTGGTTAAACAGCAGCCCGAAGCTAAATCAACTGGTGAGCGCACCGGTACTCGTAAGCACTATTGATCATTTGATGCCAGCAACCGAAGGTGTGCGTGGAGGTAAGCAAATTGCTCCTATGCTGCGGTTGTTAACGGCAGATTTGGTGCTGGATGAACCTGATGATTTCGATACCGCCGATTTACCCGCGCTATGTCGGCTGGTGAATTGGGCCGGAATGTTAGGCGCCAGAGTGCTGTTTTCATCTGCCACCTTACCGCCAGTGCTGGTATGTGCCTTGTTTGAGTCCTATCGCACCGGCAGAGAACACTTCAATACAGTGAATGCTGCCGGTCGGGCACAGTTACCTGTTGTCTGTGGTTGGTTTGATGAATTTACCGCAGTAAAAACCGAGTGTGCGGATAAAAAACAGCTAATGCAGCAGCATTTAGCATTTGTAGATAAACGGATAAAGTCGTTGGCTATTCAGCCTGTGTTGCGTCAAGCCAGTTTGCTGGAGGTCACAGCCAATAGTAATAATCCAGATCTGATCATCAGCCAACTGGCTGGCGTTATTCAGCAAAGTATTTGTCAGTTGCACAGGCAGCATCATCAAGTAGCACCTGGCGGTCGAAAAGTATCAATCGGCCTGGTACGTATGGCCAATATTAATCCTATGGTGGCTGTGGCTAAACAGTTGCTACAGATGGCAGTGCCGGCTGATTGCCGTATTCATTATTGTGTGTACCACAGCCAATATCCGTTAGCAGTGCGTTCTGCTATAGAGCAAAAGTTGGATGCTGCGCTGACCCGTTACACTACATCGGCGCTGTGGCAGCAAGCTGAAATCAGCCAGGCATTAGCGCAATACCCAGAAAATAATCATCTGTTTGTTGTCTTGGCTACGTCTGTCGCTGAAGTCGGGAGGGATCACGATTATGACTGGGCAATTGCAGAACCTAGTTCTATGCGTTCACTTATTCAGTTAGCTGGGCGTATTCAGCGGCATCGCCAGCAACCAGCAAACAGCGACAACCTACTGATCTTGCGGCAAAATTTCAGAGCACTAAAAGCATCCACAGATCGTTTTGGGAAGCTGAAACCGGCATACTGCCAGCCTGGCTTTGAGCGAGACGATTTACGGCTCGATAGCCATGATCTTAAAGAGATTTTGCCTGAAGAATCTTTTCTGGCTATCAATGCATTGCCGCGAATAACTCAGCCGTCATTAATGCCATCAAAGATATTAAGCAGCCTTGTGGTGTTTGAACACTTTTCGTTGTTTCAGAATTTGTTTCCTCAGCCCGACATGCCGTTACCTAAAAACGTTATATGGCCACCTGATTATGCCGCAAGGTGGTGGCTGCATGACGCAACCTGGAGCGCTGAATTACAAAGGCGCAAGCCATTCCGTAAGTCATCCCCTGATGAGCCCTATTGCTTGATGTTGTCTGATGAAGACGAAGAACCGATATTTACGCGGATTAATGATGCTGCCTGGCCATTGGAATATATCGAAGCGGAAAATTTTGTCACTGAGACTTGGCATCCAGTTCAAGGCAATCACGCCTGGTTTACTCTGGATGCGTTGTCGGTTTATCAACAGCGTGCAGAACAAATGGGGCTCACGCTTGAAGACGTGAGCAAGCAGTTTGGTGAGATCCGCTTAAGAGTAAAACAAAATGCCGAAAAGTGGCATTACCACCCGGTTTTAGGCATTTTTCAAAATTTATAGCCGCAAGGAGGTGTTATGCAATATGAAGGGTTAGCAGCTGTAATAGCTGATTACATAGACCAGCGAAGGTTGCAGAAGCTGGAGCTGATCGAGAAAGAACTGGAGAAAGCGCTGAAAGGTGTTGAGGATGATGATAAGAAAGCACAAATCAATACTGAGTTTTCCCCTCAAATCCTGCAAATGAATCGACAGTTTAATACGCAGCATTGGTTAGATGATGCTGCAAAACGCGCTAAACAAATCAGCCTTGTCACTCACGCTCTGAAGTTTACCCATGGCGATGCCAAAGGCAGCAGTGTGTTGTCACTCGAATATATGGAGGATGCGGATTACCTCGTCACAGCCAGTTTATCTAACTTGGCTGTTGATGCAGTTGGTAACGCAGCAGCGTTAGATGTTGCCAAGCTACTACAGTTGGAATTTGAAGGGCAGAGCTTGGCTCGGGCATTAACAGGTGGCGATTTCAACGCTCTTGCTGTATTCAGCGAAAATCAGACACAACTCAAAGAATGGGTTGAAGGTTTTAAGTTAGCGCTTGCAGATAAAGCCTTGTCATCTCATACCTTAGCCAAACAACTGTATTTTCCTGTAGTCGATGGTCAGTATCACCTGCTTAGCCCTGTTTTTGCTTCATCTTTTGCTCACCAGTTCAACGGCAAAATAACTGCCGTACGGTTTGGTGATGACCCAAAAGCCATTCGAGAGGCGCGTAAGGCTGGTAAATTCCATGACAAGCCAGATATTCGTTTTATAGATACTGCAATGAAAAGCTTTGGTGGCTCTAAGCCACAAAATATTTCTCAATTGAATAGTCAGCGGGGCGGTAAAACCTACTTACTCAACTGTGCACCGCCATCCTGGCAATCGACGTTAAAACCACCGTTCAATGAACAATCGATATTTTTTGGCCGTGAGTTTAACCGCCGGGTATGGCGTGATTTACAAGAGTTGCAGCGTTATTTACTA
The DNA here is from genome assembly GCF_000217935.1 of Rheinheimera sp. A13L. Taxonomy (GTDB): domain Bacteria; phylum Pseudomonadota; class Gammaproteobacteria; order Enterobacterales; family Alteromonadaceae; genus Pararheinheimera. Next base: position 63,592 of record NZ_AFHI01000014.1, on the reverse strand, counting down.
AGCATAAAAGGGCGCGACAGCACGTTAGAGATCCGCCGTAATATAGCCGCTTATGTAAATGATCTTATTGATGGATTGCTGAATTATGCGGCTGAAGTGCAGGGCTTAAGCGAGCACGCTGGTTGGAGCTCGCAGAATTGCAAGCTAAAACTGGCTGAACAATTATGGCTGGACACCTGGTGCGAGGATCTGCAGTTTCAGCAAAAAAGGGCAAACAGCAACTGGCAGCAAGATATTTGTCTGGCCTTTGCTGGTTGGTTAAATAATAAACTTAATAATGCATTGAAAAACGATGGGTTAGTGTTTGGTACTGTGCAACACCAGCATTGGGCAAAGTTGTTGTCGCCCCGACTACGTGATTATGAGCTTGGCACAATAGTATTTTCTGCAGGTAAGGCACAAGCGGAGGCTGCAGTATGAGCAATTATATTTTGCTAGAACATATCAAAGTCCAAAATGCCAATTGCATTGCCGGTTTTACTTATGGTTTTCCGGCCATTACCCATTTCCTTGGCTATACCCACGCGCTTTCGCGTAAGTTACAGCAAGAGTTTGGTGTTGAACTAACCGGCTGTGCCGTGGTGTGTCATCAACATCAGGTGCAGGCTTATCAGCCCGGTGGTTGGGGCGATTATGTTTTTGCCTTAACTCGTAACCCATTAACCAAAGAGGGTAATACGGCACCTATTGTTGAAGAGGGACGGATGCACCTTACCGTTTCACTGATTCTGGAATCCAATAAAGCATTTAGTAGCAATCAGCAACAGCAAATTATTGAAACACTTACTTTGTTAGCTCAGCGACAAAAGCTGGCAGGTGGCCAGGTTATTAATCTGAAAGGCGTTAGTCTTTACAGCGATGATGACGAGCAGGCGTTAAGCCGTAAGTTACTGCGCAAAGTGCTGCCGGGTTTTGTATTAACTGATCGCTCAGAACTGTTAAAGCGGCATTATCAGCAGTTAACCGCAGCTCAGCCAAATGCCACTATGCTGGATGCCTGGCTGGATTTTTCTGCGTTAAGTTATCGCGCTGTTGTAGACGATAATGTTGATACTGCAACAGAGCCTTGCCCGGCGATGTGGGAAAGAGTACCTAAACCGGATAAAGGATACTTAGTGCCTATAACTACAGGCTATAAAGCGATTTCGGCACTGCATGATGCAGGCGCTGTCGCTAATAGCCGAGATCCGCAGTATCCCTTTTGCTTTGTCGAATCAGCTTATGGTGTTGGCCAGTGGTTAAGCCCGCACCGAGTCCCCGATGTACGTGATGTTATCTGGCGTTATCGGCAGCAGGGGCCATGGTATCTATGTACAACGAACACTACACAAAACACATTAAAGCTGCATCCGGAGCAGGACGCCGCTTTAGCTGAAATCACAGAAACCGAACTTACTTACTTCTGAAAAGGAACTTAGCTATGACTACTACTTTAAAAACTGCATCGGTACTGGCTTTTGAAGCCAAACTGGCAAATTCAGACGCTATTATGGCCAGTGGTAACTGGGACGAACGTGGTAATGCAAAAAGCTTTTTGCCAGTGACTGTTAAAGAAAAAGCGGTGCGCGGCACTATTTCCAACAGGTTGAAGTCGGCTTTGGCAAGCGATCCTGCAAAGGTTGATGCCGAGGTGCAAAAGGCAAATTTACAGACTGTTGATAATGCAGCGCTGCCTTTTGAGCACGATACCCTTAGAGTTAGCTTTACTTTAAGAATCATTGGTGATTTAGCAACACCTTCCACCTGTAATGATCCTGAATACCAGCAGGCACTGGCCACTATTATCAATGGCTATGCCGAGCAAACCCAATTTACTGAGTTAGCTAATCGCTATGCTGCCAATATTGCCAACGGCCGCTTCTTGTGGCGTAACCGGGTGGGAGCTGAAGCAGTAGAGGTTCAGGTAACGCACGGTAAAGAGCTCTGGATATTTGATAGTCAGCAGTTTGATTTACACCGTTTTGCTGAACCGACTGGCGATGTCGCAAAATTAGCTCAAGTGATTAAACTGGGGCTGACAGGAGAGAGCTTCGCGCTGATTAAGGTACATGCCTTTGTGAAACTCGGGGCTGGCCAGGCGGTTTATCCGTCTCAGGAGTTGGTCATGGGCGGCGGTAAAGGTGACAAAAGTAAGTTTTTATACCAGTTAGATGGTGTTGCAGCCATGCACTCGCAAAAGATTGGCAATGCGCTGCGAACTATCGACACATGGCACCCTGAAACCGCCGAGGTAGGTGCTATAGCAGTAGAACCCTACGGCTCAGTAACCAACCGTGGTAAGGCTTATCGCCAGCCAAAAGACAGTATGGATTTTTATAAACTACTGGATGGCTGGGTTTTGAAAGGTAAAACACCAGCGTTGGAGCAACAGCACTACATTATGGCCATGTTTATTCGTGGTGGCGTGTTTGGCGAAGCCGGTTAAGAGGAGCTGATTATGGATAGGTATATCGAAATAACGGTATTGCCAGACTTAGAAGCCGATGCCAGCTTTTTGATGAATAACCTGTGCTCGAAATTGCATGCGGTGTTGGGGCAGGTAACCATGGGCAAAGTAGGGGTTAGTTTTCCAGGATATGCTCAGGCTGGCAAAAACCTTGGTACTAAATTACGAATTCATGGTAGCGCAATTATGCTGGAAAAGTTGATGGCTGAAAATTGGCTGAAAGGACTCAGAGATTACAGCCAATGCAGCGCAGTACTTCCTGTACCAACGGATGCTAAGCAGCGCTATTTTGCCAGGCGGCAGTTGAAAAGTGCGTATAACAAACAACAGCGATCGGTGAGCAAAGGTTGGTTAACGCAAGAAGAAGCCGTAGTACAAATTAGTGAGCAGTCGTCAAGATTGCTGAAGTTGCCATTCATACAATTGACCAGCCGTGGCAATAAACAGCAAATGAAAGTGTTCATCGAGCAAGGACCGATAGTTGATCATCCCACAAAGGGCGGTTTTAACTCCTATGGTTTAAGCCGGTTATCTGAAAAAGTAACGGTACCCTGGTTCTAACCCTTTTTCTTACGACTAGCTGCAGCCTTTGTAATCTAAGGGCTGCTTTTTCGTATAGTAAAAAGGGTTAATTAGCAAATAACGACTATAGCTCTTTAACAATCAGGTTCTTAGTGCTTAAATGCACTAGTTCACTGCCGAACAGGCAGCTTAGAAACAAACGCAACCATATCTGATCCAGTAATTAACGTTCACTGCCGAACAGGCAGCTTAGAAAAGCATAACGCTGGATTTTCTTTGTGTGCTATCGTTCACTGCCGAACAGGCAGCTTAGAAATGCAAATATTGTGATGAAAGACGGGAAATGACGTTCACTGCCGAACAGGCAGCTTAGAAATTCTGACCCTATGCAACTAACTAAGCCTGAAAGTTCACTGCCGAACAGGCAGCTTAGAAATTTAGCGTTTACCGTGGCGTTCATATCTCCGCGTTCACTGCCGAACAGGCAGCTTAGAAATAAATCAACTTGATGCACACGACTGTCATTGCGTTCACTGCCGAACAGGCAGCTTAGAAAATTAACTGGTATGGCAGTATCTACCATTGCTCGTTCACTGCCGAACAGGCAGCTTAGAAAGTGATTTTGCAGCGTTTATGCTGGTTGCTTGTGTTCACTGCCGAACAGGCAGCTTAGAAAATGATTAGCGCATAGTCGTATACCTGATTTGAGTTCACTGCCGAACAGGCAGCTTAGAAATTAATCACTGAAACGCCAGAAAGTGAAATACCGTTCACTGCCGAACAGGCAGCTTAGAAAAGAAGATAACAAACGAACCACAACTTCATCAGGTTCACTGCCGAACAGGCAGCTTAGAAAAGTGAACATGAGCTGAGCGCCGTTCAGGTTGTGTTCACTGCCGAACAGGCAGCTTAGAAAACAACTTCATCAGTTGAGGCATATGCGGTAGTGTTCACTGCCGAACAGGCAGCTTAGAAAAACAGCTGACACCACATCAAACGCAAACGGGTGTTCACTGCCGAACAGGCAGCTTAGAAAGCTGGCATTCTTGATTGCTTGTGCTCCGCCCTGTTCACTGCCGAACAGGCAGCTTAGAAATTAACCGCATTGCGGTAATCAATCGCGGCCTGGTTCACTGCCGAACAGGCAGCTTAGAAAAGACGGCCCGCGACTTTGCCAACCAGAACCGTGTTCACTGCCGAACAGGCAGCTTAGAAAAAGCAAAGCAAATTGAACTTGCAGCGCCTAAAGTTCACTGCCGAACAGGCAGCTTAGAAATGTGCTGTAAATTTTATACTCTGCTCCAAAACGTTCACTGCCGAACAGGCAGCTTAGAAAATCATCAACAAAATAAAAAACCTCAACACCAGGTTCACTGCCGAACAGGCAGCTTAGAAATAGGGAAAGCTCGCGCTTGCCGCTTTCAACGTGTTCACTGCCGAACAGGCAGCTTAGAAATACATCGTCGAGTCCTGCACCTGTCTTTGCAAGTTCACTGCCGAACAGGCAGCTTAGAAAAGAGAGTTGGCCGATTTGCTGCCAAAGCAGTAGTTCACTGCCGAACAGGCAGCTTAGAAAAAGAAACAGGTGTAGGCAATCAAAACGCTTTAGTTCACTGCCGAACAGGCAGCTTAGAAAGTGATACTGTTAGCTTCTTCTCGGCCTTTTATGTTCACTGCCGAACAGGCAGCTTAGAAAACGGCAACTGCGTGACCAATGAGTCACTAAACGTTCACTGCCGAACAGGCAGCTTAGAAATCTATGCCTTATGCGGTTTTGCCGTTTGACAAGTTCACTGCCGAACAGGCAGCTTAGAAATGTCCTTGCAATAAACGTGCGCCTTGTTGTTAGTTCACTGCCGAACAGGCAGCTTAGAAAAACGCATTTAATGTCATATTCGTTATTGTGGTGTTCACTGCCGAACAGGCAGCTTAGAAAAACCAAAGCGGGATAACGTCAGGGAATACAGGTTCACTGCCGAACAGGCAGCTTAGAAAACGCTCCATAGCTGCTACAGCTTCGTTTTTAGGTTCACTGCCGAACAGGCAGCTTAGAAACAGCAACGTATATCCCCTTGTGTTATCCACGCGTTCACTGCCGAACAGGCAGCTTAGAAAAGAGCAAGAAAAGGCAAAGTCTACGGCCGTTAGTTCACTGCCGAACAGGCAGCTTAGAAAGCTTCGGTGATTCGGCGGCGCGTTGAGCCTTCGTTCACTGCCGAACAGGCAGCTTAGAAAAGCCTTAACGCCTGTCTGAGTGCCGACAAGTAGTTCACTGCCGAACAGGCAGCTTAGAAAAGCGACCAAACCAGTCAACCATAGACGCACCGGTTCACTGCCGAACAGGCAGCTTAGAAACATATCTTGAACGGCCTTGTGCTTATTCCAGAGTTCACTGCCGAACAGGCAGCTTAGAAAGCACAAGCGCCCGTGTCTTATTTGGAGGATGGGTTCACTGCCGAACAGGCAGCTTAGAAAAAGCTCCTTCTGGCCCTCCCTGTGTTCTTTGGGTTCACTGCCGAACAGGCAGCTTAGAAAAACGGGATAATAACGACTGAGCGACACTATCTGTTCACTGCCGAACAGGCAGCTTAGAAAACGGACGAAGAAGGCGAAGATCCAGAAAAAGAGTTCACTGCCGAACAGGCAGCTTAGAAAACTGAATGCCGTTGATTATGGTGTCTTGGTTTGTTCACTGCCGAACAGGCAGCTTAGAAAATGTAGAAGTCCAGCCCTTTGTTGATGAGTCCGTTCACTGCCGAACAGGCAGCTTAGAAAAGTCAGCAAATGAGCTTAGTGCGCCACCCACCGTTCACTGCCGAACAGGCAGCTTAGAAAAACATCACTGTGCTTGCCAACGTGCTTGGACGGTTCACTGCCGAACAGGCAGCTTAGAAAAATTTACCGCCCATGCGATCAAATAACGTATCGTTCACTGCCGAACAGGCAGCTTAGAAATGATGGCGAACACCGCCTAGCTTTGTTGGATCGTTCACTGCCGAACAGGCAGCTTAGAAAATCCCTTACGCGAAAGAATAAAGCAGAATAGCGTTCACTGCCGAACAGGCAGCTTAGAAATATGACTTAGACGCCACTCGTTTAGAATCGATGTTCACTGCCGAACAGGCAGCTTAGAAATCAATCATTGGCGTAACTTTGTTGCAGCGCCTGTTCACTGCCGAACAGGCAGCTTAGAAATGTCTGCTCAAGACCTTCTTGATGAATGCACAGTTCACTGCCGAACAGGCAGCTTAGAAAAGTCAGCGCAACAGCATCACCATCAACTGACAGTTCACTGCCGAACAGGCAGCTTAGAAACGATTGTGGGCCTAGTGCAGAGGTTAGCCCTGGTTCACTGCCGAACAGGCAGCTTAGAAATAGTTTGATGTACTACAGTGATGAATTAGACCGTTCACTGCCGAACAGGCAGCTTAGAAATGACCGATGTTTATAAACTCCGGATGCACCTGGTTCACTGCCGAACAGGCAGCTTAGAAATCCAACGTTTTGCACAAGGTTTCTAGCGTCACGTTCACTGCCGAACAGGCAGCTTAGAAAAAGATGGAAGAAATCTGCCGGCGTATTTACCGGTTCACTGCCGAACAGGCAGCTTAGAAAAATAACAGCACCAGTCTGAGAATGCACTGCAGGTTCACTGCCGAACAGGCAGCTTAGAAATGGCTCATTTGGTGGCCAGCGTCTGAACTGTAGTTCACTGCCGAACAGGCAGCTTAGAAAAACTGGACTGGTGGGCGTGCGAAAACGTCACCGTTCACTGCCGAACAGGCAGCTTAGAAAGCCAACTTTCGGTCTATCTCCGGCTTGGTCATGTTCACTGCCGAACAGGCAGCTTAGAAAAAGCCAGTGGAAGTCCGCACTATCACAGTAACGTTCACTGCCGAACAGGCAGCTTAGAAAGGGATAGGCGAACTGCGTGATCAGCGTCACCCGTTCACTGCCGAACAGGCAGCTTAGAAAACCAAGTAAATAGACTTTAACGCCTACGTGACGTTCACTGCCGAACAGGCAGCTTAGAAACCGGCTGCGGTAAACTCTGGCGCACTCATGCGGTTCACTGCCGAACAGGCAGCTTAGAAACAAACAGAACGCAAAGCTTCATTGCTGTTTCTGTTCACTGCCGAACAGGCAGCTTAGAAATGCAGCAACTGCCACCAGAAAACCAACAGCGAGTTCACTGCCGAACAGGCAGCTTAGAAAAGCTTTCCTGAATATGCCGAACTGGTGCAATAGTTCACTGCCGAACAGGCAGCTTAGAAAAGACATTAACGACTTTATTTCTTCAGCATCTTGTTCACTGCCGAACAGGCAGCTTAGAAAAGGGGAACCAACACCCAGTAATTTACGCTTAAGTTCACTGCCGAACAGGCAGCTTAGAAAAATACAGAGCCGCAAAGCTAGGAGCAAGCGAAGTTCACTGCCGAACAGGCAGCTTAGAAAGCAATCGACCAACTGCCATACCAAATCCCATAGTTCACTGCCGAACAGGCAGCTTAGAAAAAATGAGCGTTGGTGAAGCATTCGCCGCTATTTGTTCACTGCCGAACAGGCAGCTTAGAAAATGCGCTGCCAAACTTTACCCTCGGCTTTAATGTTCACTGCCGAACAGGCAGCTTAGAAATTCTGACGCTATGCAGCTAACTAAGCCTGAAAGTTCACTGCCGAACAGGCAGCTTAGAAAAAGTCAGGCTTGCAGGAATGTTGATGCCAGCAGTTCACTGCCGAACAGGCAGCTTAGAAAACCAGTTCCTGCAACTGTACTGCCGGGCGGAAGTTCACTGCCGAACAGGCAGCTTAGAAATAAGCAGACGATACCAGAAGGCCCGACAATCAGTTCACTGCCGAACAGGCAGCTTAGAAAACCATATCCAAAGAATAAGCGCCACAATAGGCGTTCACTGCCGAACAGGCAGCTTAGAAATCCACGAATAAGATTTTACTTAGCCTGAATAGGTTCACTGCCGAACAGGCAGCTTAGAAAAGTGACAATCCTAATGCGTCCATATCTGACAAGTTCACTGCCGAACAGGCAGCTTAGAAATTCTGACGCTATGCAGCTAACTAAGCCTGAAAGTTCACTGCCGAACAGGCAGCTTAGAAAGGAGAACCACATGAATCAACCAAGCAATCCTTGTTCACTGCCGAACAGGCAGCTTAGAAAACCTAGATCTACGAATTAAAAAATCAAATACCGTTCACTGCCGAACAGGCAGCTTAGAAAGCCTGATGCTATAGCGTTTAGCATCAGGTACAGTTCACTGCCGAACAGGCAGCTTAGAAATTCGCCCATTGATGAAAGCTCAATAACATCTAGTTCACTGCCGAACAGGCAGCTTAGAAACCGCTGTATTGCTGATCGTTTGTGCAGTCCACGTTCACTGCCGAACAGGCAGCTTAGAAAAAGTCAGGCTTGCAGGAATGTTGATGCCAGCAGTTCACTGCCGAACAGGCAGCTTAGAAAGAACCTGAACACCATCTCTTGGTTCGCAAAATGTTCACTGCCGAACAGGCAGCTTAGAAATACTGGTGATTTGGTTCACGTTGGCCGAGTCTGTTCACTGCCGAACAGGCAGCTTAGAAAGTGCGGACAATCTTGTGGCTCGGCTCGATAGCGTTCACTGCCGAACAGGCAGCTTAGAAATACGCCAGATACAAAGCTGACAGTGGTAGGATGTTCACTGCCGAACAGGCAGCTTAGAAAATAGACAAAATCTTTATCGCACATATGAATTGGTTCACTGCCGAACAGGCAGCTTAGAAACGTTGGAGAAATAATTATGGCTCAAGCATTTAGTTCACTGCCGAACAGGCAGCTTAGAAAATACTCAAACTCCTAAATTAATTATCTTCGCTGTTCACTGCCGAACAGGCAGCTTAGAAACAATACCGGTGCTGACCGCTGTCACACAAACAGTTCACTGCCGAACAGGCAGCTTAGAAAGAGAAGCTACCACGCCGCTGGTGGCAACTCAAAGTTCACTGCCGAACAGGCAGCTTAGAAAAGCCAGCGCACAACTGCATGTAGTCGGTATTGGTTCACTGCCGAACAGGCAGCTTAGAAATGTCGCCGCTTTGAAGATTACGGCGCTGTATTGTTCACTGCCGAACAGGCAGCTTAGAAAATAGTATGTTTACGAAATCCGCTTTTATTGCGGTTCACTGCCGAACAGGCAGCTTAGAAAAATTTACCGCCCATGCGATCAAATAACGTATCGTTCACTGCCGAACAGGCAGCTTAGAAATACAACGGTGACGGCACGTTTGCTAGCACAGAGTTCACTGCCGAACAGGCAGCTTAGAAATAGATTAGGGAACTCATCTCTAACCGAATAGTGTTCACTGCCGAACAGGCAGCTTAGAAAGTATCGGATAGGCTCTGTGCTTAATTTCTGGTGTTCACTGCCGAACAGGCAGCTTAGAAAATACAGGATTTAAACGAAGTTATAGCGCCGTTGTTCACTGCCGAACAGGCAGCTTAGAAACTATCTATTCAGGAGTTTACTCTAATGTCCCTGTTCACTGCCGAACAGGCAGCTTAGAAAATAACAAACACCAAACCAATAAACTGAAAATAGTTCACTGCCGAACAGGCAGCTTAGAAATGGACAGAACGGGCATACGCGAAGCCATTGGCGTTCACTGCCGAACAGGCAGCTTAGAAAGGCTCGAAGGTCAGCTGGTTGAGATAAAAAATGTTCACTGCCGAACAGGCAGCTTAGAAAACCCACCATTCAAGCGAATGCGCTGAGCATGAGTTCACTGCCGAACAGGCAGCTTAGAAACAGAAGGAAAAAACCAATGTCACGTTTTACTAGTTCACTGCCGAACAGGCAGCTTAGAAAAGCGCCATGGTGAACGAGTTGATGCCTCAGAAGTTCACTGCCGAACAGGCAGCTTAGAAAAAATATTGCCAGTGTGTAGCCCACACGGGCCTGTTCACTGCCGAACAGGCAGCTTAGAAAACAAAAGCGCTGCAGGTGATTTGGTTGATCTGGTTCACTGCCGAACAGGCAGCTTAGAAAAAGTATTGACGATGTAAGAGCTCTTGATGGTAGTTCACTGCCGAACAGGCAGCTTAGAAAGCCACAAAGGTTATGACGTATTTTTAGTTACAGTTCACTGCCGAACAGGCAGCTTAGAAATGAGTCACCGCCAGGCGCGCCCCTTTCACCACGTTCACTGCCGAACAGGCAGCTTAGAAAAGACCAATGTAATTGCTACTGGTTTAACAGGTGTTCACTGCCGAACAGGCAGCTTAGAAAAGGTTAAATGCTGTAACAGGCTTTGATTTTGCGTTCACTGCCGAACAGGCAGCTTAGAAACTTTGGTTTCCTAAACAGCTAACAACTCATTTTGTTCACTGCCGAACAGGCAGCTTAGAAATGTGTTTTTGCCGTCATTGTGTTGCTGCATTTGTTCACTGCCGAACAGGCAGCTTAGAAATCATTATTCCGTGACAACTCACTGCGGTTTTAGTTCACTGCCGAACAGGCAGCTTAGAAAAGGCTGATGAAACCGACATGGGCTTTTTAACTGTTCACTGCCGAACAGGCAGCTTAGAAATGGTGTTGGTCAATCTTTGCCATTTTTCCATTGTTCACTGCCGAACAGGCAGCTTAGAAATCCACGCCAGACGGTAAAACAGGGCCATATTTGTTCACTGCCGAACAGGCAGCTTAGAAAAGAATCACAAATACCGAAGATTCATTTTTCAAGTTCACTGCCGAACAGGCAGCTTAGAAAGGAAGGTGTAAAGCTGGCAACTTGAGTAACTAGTTCACTGCCGAACAGGCAGCTTAGAAATTGACCTGAAAAGGGGCTGCAGTCGCCACAATGTTCACTGCCGAACAGGCAGCTTAGAAAGAGTGCAGCAACAATGAGCTGGGGCAGCTTCATGTTCACTGCCGAACAGGCAGCTTAGAAAGCGAACCTAACCTGGTCATAGAAGATATCGCCGTTCACTGCCGAACAGGCAGCTTAGAAAAGAGAATGTGCCATTCAATAGAGTTTGGTTAAGTTCACTGCCGAACAGGCAGCTTAGAAAAGCAACGACGAAAAAGCCGCTGCCAGTATTCAGTTCACTGCCGAACAGGCAGCTTAGAAAAAACTATCTTCAATAGATAGTGGAATTTCAAAGTTCACTGCCGAACAGGCAGCTTAGAAAAACGGCCACACATTTAACGGAATTCACGCTTAGTTCACTGCCGAACAGGCAGCTTAGAAACGGACATTCGTAAAGTCTTTGCTGGCTTCCGGGTTCACTGCCGAACAGGCAGCTTAGAAATGCAGCGTCAATCCGTTCCCAGGATATAAGCCGTTCACTGCCGAACAGGCAGCTTAGAAAACCACTGGCCTTAATGGCCTCAGCCATACAGCGTTCACTGCCGAACAGGCAGCTTAGAAATATCGCTGCCATGCTGCCCGAAACAACACCGCGTTCACTGCCGAACAGGCAGCTTAGAAAAAAACCATAGGCGCTGATGGGCTGGTTAGAAGTTCACTGCCGAACAGGCAGCTTAGAAAAAACCCAAGTAATTGGGCGCTTAGCTGTCAGGGTTCACTGCCGAACAGGCAGCTTAGAAATGAGTGGCGCAGGGCTGTTGAAAGTGCCATTGGTTCACTGCCGAACAGGCAGCTTAGAAAAAGACTTTAAACACTTCTGCACCGAACACTTGGTTCACTGCCGAACAGGCAGCTTAGAAATTCCTGAGCGCGATACCAGTCGTTAGGCATATGTTCACTGCCGAACAGGCAGCTTAGAAAAGTAGGACCATAAGCACAGAAAATAACTCCGTGTTCACTGCCGAACAGGCAGCTTAGAAAGTCATCAGTGACGGGCCTTTCAATTGAGACAAGTTCACTGCCGAACAGGCAGCTTAGAAATGTTGACGTTGACGGTTTACGAGACGCTTTAAGTTCACTGCCGAACAGGCAGCTTAGAAATTGAAAGCAAGCGCGCTGAATATCAAGGCCATGTTCACTGCCGAACAGGCAGCTTAGAAAAGGCACTGACTAACATAATTGCTTTTTATACGGTTCACTGCCGAACAGGCAGCTTAGAAATGCAACTGGTGCGGCAAGCCTGTGCCGGAATCGTTCACTGCCGAACAGGCAGCTTAGAAACGAATCACAATTGCCGGATCTAACCGTACCTCGTTCACTGCCGAACAGGCAGCTTAGAAAATAAGCAGCTGATATACCGATGATGCCGATAAGTTCACTGCCGAACAGGCAGCTTAGAAATCTTCGCCAGGGTGAACAACAGTAATCGGCTTGTTCACTGCCGAACAGGCAGCTTAGAAACCTAAGGGGAAAGACTATCTGGCGGGTAAGTTGTTCACTGCCGAACAGGCAGCTTAGAAATTGAAGCTGATGTATGTGTCGAATCAGCACAAGTTCACTGCCGAACAGGCAGCTTAGAAATGAAGCGTAAGGGCGTTTCCGTGTATCACTTCGTTCACTGCCGAACAGGCAGCTTAGAAAAAAATCAGCGGCACTGGTCATCAGGTCTTTCAGTTCACTGCCGAACAGGCAGCTTAGAAATGGTATTGTCGCCACGATTGGAACGACTAGCCGTTCACTGCCGAACAGGCAGCTTAGAAATGTTTCTGGCGCCTATTAAGTTGGTTTCATGCGTTCACTGCCGAACAGGCAGCTTAGAAAATAGCCGAATCTTTATCAGGCACAATTCCTGAGTTCACTGCCGAACAGGCAGCTTAGAAAACAATAGACCGTCGTATCGCTGAGCAGACACCGTTCACTGCCGAACAGGCAGCTTAGAAAAAAGCGGGTCGTTCATTCTGCGGGGCGACGTTGTTCACTGCCGAACAGGCAGCTTAGAAAGCACAAACTCAGTGGCCGACTCGCCATATTGCGTTCACTGCCGAACAGGCAGCTTAGAAAAGTTAATCCGGAAGTTTCGGAACAGTTCCCTGGTTCACTGCCGAACAGGCAACTTAGAAATACTACAGCGGCCAAAACCGTATTGTTGACTAGTTCACCGCCGACCAGACAACTTAGAAATACAGAGCATGAAGCTCCGTTGTTAGCTCTTGGTTGACCGCCGCACCAGCACTCGCGTCGCGTCCCGCACAGGGCGCGTGGATTGAAACAATGTAAAGGAAGATGATCTATTAGGTATTATTGAGAAAACAAGTGGATCAGATTTCAATTGTTGGAGTGGATCAGTTTTGCATTGTTGCTTACAGCGGGCTATTTAGTTGTGAAACTTTTGATCATCGCCGGACGCCATGATACGGCGATGATCAGTGCCTGACGGCTTAAAACACAGCCTGGCCGTAGAAGGTGCCTGTGGCGCAGAGGCTGACATTTTCCCAGGTGTTGTCTGTATACAGCACTCGGGTGACGCAGGCTGTGGCTTCTGAGAAACCGTGGTTTTCTGGGCCGCCCGGATAAGTTACGCTGCATTGGTTCTTGCTGCCACAACTCCAGTTGCCTTGAGGTTGTGCGCCGTAATTCCATGTCACTTCTGCTACTGGTTTATCTGCCACTAAACGGAAGTAAACACCTGGCTGTGAATTGATTTGGCTGGAGCAGAAGTGTGCAGTATAAGTTTGTTGAGTAGGTGTACCACTGATCACACATTCCACATGAGCAGCGTAAAGATTGTGACTGACAGTTAACGCCAGCAGCGCAAGAATAGCGAAGATCGTTTTCATCTCAATTTTCCTTATTTGAATTGAATAGTCCTGATTGGACCTTAATAAGGTAACGCCATGTTTATTTTTTGTAAACAGTAAATGTTATAGGAACAAGGTCGGGTTGGCTTTAGTCACTCCATAAAAAAAATATACCTAAGTCATGGATTCAACTTGCTACATCAGCTGCACTCATAAACACTGTAATCACTGCTTTTAAAGGACAATCAGCCAGTTATGATCAGCTTGTTATATGCGCATCCTTATGCTCACCATGCACGACTGGAACAAATAATACTGAATGCTGTGCAGCATTGGCCCGGTCTGGAGCTGCGCGAGTTGTATCAGTTGTATCCGGATTTTTACATTGATGTAGCCCTGGAAAGAAAAATGCTGCAAAGCAGCAGTGCCATTGTTCTGCATTACCCTATGCAGTGCGGCTTACCGCCCGCTTTGTTAGTGCAGTACCTGCATAAAGTGTTTCAGTATGGCTGGGCTTATGGCAAAAACGATACGGGCGAAGCTGTAATGTCTCTGCAGGGGAAAAGCTTTTGGCTGGTTACTCATGCTGTAGCCAGTCATCATGAATTGGACCCTTGTTATCTGCAAAGCATGTTTACCCCTTTGCGCCAGTTGGCCTTGTCTTGTGGTATGAGGTGGCAACAGCCGTTAATGTTGCCTGAATTAACAGACGCCGCAGTCGCAACTCAAGCCGCTGAGTTATTTCGCCAGGGCCTGGAGCAACTGGCTTTAGCGAACGAGAACCACAGGACTCCTCATGCATCTTAATGTGCTTACTTATCTGATGATTTACCTGGCCGCTATGGTGCTGGTGGTGCCTTTAGCCAAACGTTTTGGTTTAGGTGTGGTCCTTGGCTATTTGTTGGCAGGCATTGCTTTAGGCCCTTCAGGTTTGGCGGTAGCCAGTAACACCGATGATATTAAACTGCTGGCAGAGCTGGGCGTAGTGTTGATGTTATTTAGCATAGGGCTGGAATTGGATGCGAAAAAGCTCTGGGCTATGCGGCACAGAGTATTTTTATTCGGCACCTTGCAGTTTGTGGTCTGTGCTTCAGGGATCGCCATAGCGACCACCTTTTTAGGCTTGTCCTATGCGTTGTCGGTTTTTATAGGTTTAGCTTTGGCTTTATCTTCTACCGCTGTGGCGGTGCAACTGATGAAAGATCGCAATTTGATGGGCACGCACACAGGGCAGTCGGTATTTGGTGCTTTGTTATTGCAGGACATGGTGGCTATTCCATTACTGATTGGGGTGAGCTTAATAGCGCCTTCAGAAGGCACTGCTGAATTTAAAGCTCTGCCTGCATTGGCTGCTGTAGTGGCTGTTATTTTAACCGGTCGTTATCTGATAGGTTACTTGCTGCACTGGGTTGCCCATTATGGCTCCCGTGAGTTATTTGTAGGCCTGGCTTTATTGCTGGTCATTGGTGTGATGGAGCTGATGACGGCTGTTGGTGTGTCGGCTGGTTTAGGTGCTTTTATTGCCGGAGTACTGCTGGCAAGCTCAGAGTTTCGTCATCAGTTAGAAGCCGACTTAGAACCTTTTAAAGGCCTGTTTTTAGGCTTGTTTTTTATCACTATTGGCGCCAGCATCAATATGCAGTTGCTAAGCTCACAATGGCAGCTGATCAGTCTGTTATTGCTGCTGTTTGTTGGTTTAAAGTTGCTGCTGTTGTATGGCGTGGCTACTGTGTTGAAAATTGCCGGGCCTGAGCGTTTCATTTACGCAGTATTGCTGGGGCAAGGCAGTGAATTTGCTTTTGTGTTGGCGGCTTTGGCTACAGCAGGAGCGCTGTTAACCGGCACTGAAGGTGCAATGCTGAATTTAGTGATTGCTTTATCTATTGCGGTATCACCTTTGCTGATGAAACTGCAGGATGCCTGGGCTGCCCGTCAACACAATCAGGTACAGCAGCAGGACAGTGACGTTGAGAACAGCGAAAGCCCAGTGATTATTGCTGGTTTTGGCCGTTATGGTCAGATTTTAGGCCGTTTGTTGTTATCCAATGGCATAGTGCCTACAGTGCTGGACCACGATTCAGACACAATTCAAACCATGACCAAATTTGGTTTCAAGGTGTACTACGGCGACGCAAGTCGCATGGACGTATTGGAAGCGGCTGGTGCTGCAGGGGCTAAAGTATTAGTGATTGCAGTGGACGATGCGCAGGCTATCAATGCCATAGTCGCTAGCGCAAAACAGCATTTCCCTCATTTAACCCTGATGGCCAGAGCCAAAGATGTGGCGCATATGTATCAGCTGCGCCAGATGGGAGTGCAGCATATAGAGCGTGAACTCTTTGAAGCCTCTTTGCGCCAGGGCAGGGATGTGTTGTCTGTATTGGGAATGGGGCAATATGAAGCCAAAGAACTCGCAGACAGGTTCAGAGCGGCCAACTATCAACTGCTTGATAAAATGCAGTTGGTGCGTGAACAGCAGGATGAAAAGAGCTACATTCAACTGCTAAAACAAAGCAGGGAAGAGCTGCAACGTCAGTTGGAGCGGGAAAGCCGCGATGCGCCACAACGTTATCAGGGCTTGTCCGCCAGCGTGGGTTCAATGGAAAAGAACAAGGAGTAAAGCATGAGCTATAGCAATAAATTAAGATTGATGGAAATTTTGGCCAGGCTGCCGCTGTTTAAAGATCTGCAACCTGCTGACAGAGAATTGGTGTTGCAAATGCCAAAAGCTTTTGAAGTCTGTAATCAGGGCAAGGCGTTGATTAAAGAAGGGGGCTACGAGCCGTTTTTTTATATTATTTTATCGGGACAAGCTCTGGTTTATCATCGCCAGCATCAGATAGGGCAGCTTTTGCCCAGCCAGTTTGTTGGGGAAGTGGGTTTTATTTGCAATGAACCGCGCAGTGCAACAGTCATAGCTGAAACCGATATGGTGCTGATGAAAATAGACAGCGATAGTTTCCAGCGTTTACCTGACAGAGTTCGCTCAGCCATTAAAGACAAAATTATTTTTGGTTTAACCCAAAGAGTGGCGCAATTAAGTGAACGCCTGATTGAACTGGACGGGGTATTGCCTGTGCCACGATTACCCTCTATTGATGAAGAGATCCAATTAAACAATGAGAGTTAGACGGTATAAAACGCCGGTTTAAGCTGTTTGTGTGATGGGAACTACAAGGGCTATACTGCAACAAGAATGGAACTATGGAGTAATTAGTTATTAATTTTCATGGATTTGAACTGCATTTACCCACACTGATGCTGTTAACCCTGCTGGTTAATCTGATGATTGGCCTTTATCTGGCTATGGTGTATCTGTTGCGCCGCCATGATAAAAGTTTTTTAGTCTGGTCCATCGCTTGTTTTGTGTTTGTGGCCGGCGGTTGTGCTGCGGGTGCCAGAGCTTATATCGACCAGCCCTTGCTGACTTACCTGCTGGCTGACTTGTTATTCTTATTGTCACCGGCATTAGTGGTGACTGGTTTAGTGTTGTTTTTAAGGGGGCAACTGAGCGCCCGTTCCAGACAACAAGCGGCTTTATTGCTTACTTTGTACCTGCTGCTGTTAAGCATGTTGTATCAGGTTAATAATGCCTCAACTGCGTTAACCTCTTTAAGTATCGCCGTGGTATTTATTTATGCGGTGGTGCTGTTAAAAAAAGCCCGTTTAACCCCGGTTTTTCCTGTGTATGTGCTGCAACTATTTTTTGCGTTGCACTCTGCGTTAATGCTACTGCAGTTTCTGCTGGTGATGCCTTTAATTGGTGAAGATTACAAAGCTTTCGTTTTACCCAGCCTGCAATGGGTATTGCTTGGTCATGTATTGTTAACCACTGGTACTGGTTTTATGTTGCCACTTTTGTCATTTTCTCTTACCGAAAATCAGCTTTTGCGGCTGACCGAACTGGATGATTTAACTCAGTTACTGAACCGTCGTGAATTTTTGAAAAGAGCCAATCAGACCTTGTTAAACAGCAGACGCCAGCAGCATAGTGTGGTGGTGCTGATGATAGATCTGGACCATTTCAAGTTAATCAACGACAGATGGGGTCATGCGATTGGCGATCTTGCGCTGAAAAAAGTAGCAGATTTACTCAAAGTAGGGTTACGTACCTCTGATTTAATAGGGCGGCTGGGCGGTGAAGAATTTGCGGTACTGATGCCCAATACCAGTGTCGAACAAGCAGCTTTTATTGGTCAGCGTTTATGTGATCGTATTGCTCATCATGCCTGGGAAATAGAAGCCCGACCTGTGAAACTGACGGTTAGTGTGGGTGGCACCAGTTGTGTGGATGCGCTGCGTGATTTGACCGAATTGCTGAAAGACGCTGATGATGCTATGTATCAGGCCAAAGCGGATGGACGAAACCGAATTGTATTTGGTGCTGATGGTACTTAATGGCTTTCGCGAACCCAAAGCCAAGCAAAAAATAAAAAAACGGCCAAATTGGAGTATAGAGTAAAAATCATGTCTATTTGCGAGTGAGTGAGTGGATGGCCAAGGTTTTCATACTCTAGGGTTTTATGTTTAAACGTACACACTATGTATATTGGTGTGTACGTTTTTTTATTACTAAATGACTAATCATGTTACTTGCTGATTTTGGTCAAAAAACTAGAGTGCAAATCGTCGTCCTAATTTACCACTACGATTAATTGCTTCTTACCACCCGTTGTACTTTCATTGACCCACCAGCATCAGGAATCATCCAGTTATATAAGTCATAGCGGACGGCTGCGCTGACCTACTTTTTCTAAATTAGACAAGTACAGATAACAATACGTATTCCAACTTACAATGTGATACCCAAAAATCGTTGCCCACTAAAGTTACTCTCGGAAATGGATGGCTAAAGACACTAAGTTCGGTAATATATGCCTGTGTATGGCTGGATATCTGGTGAAATTTTGGAGCTACTACTAGCTGAAGACTTAGAATTAAATGTTCGAATTACAGAAGGTGAGTACTGTAAACTTAATATTAAGTACGGTCAGATTCCTTTGTTATCTCATGTCAGTAAGCATTTTTATTTTTATGGACATAATGATGATGCTATTCAGGTAGAGGATTTTGCAGAACAGCTAACCCCAAAGTATCTTTTATCTGGTGCTATTAATTCTGAAACTCAATCATCAAGGTTGTTTCGATATGTATATTCCGGGAAAGCAGAAATAACCAAGCTAAAAAAAGTATATTTCACGTTCCCTGAACTAGCGGCGTATTTCAACAATGAAATTTCTAGAAGCCTAGAACAAAATGGCGACCTGACTGGAAATGTTACTATAGAACCATTGGAAGCTACTGTATTGAAAGAAGACCAAGTCATCAAAATTGGATTGCATCAATGCTATCGATTAGCTAACACTCCAGCCAAAGATGGTTTTACGTTCACAAGCTCCATTGCTCTGGTTTTTTGAATTTGAAAAAGCCCTAACATTCAACGAAATAGAAAATTACCTTTATAAATCGCAAAACCTTTTCACTTGGATTACCGGTTTTCCAATTAAAGTGTCAAAAATCGAAGTGTCAGATGGTGAAAATAGAGGGACGTTATACATTCCAACAGTAAAAGACACTTCTGTACATGACCTATCACATCCGAACAGCTTCATGCTGGTCAAACACTTGAGAGAACACTTCGTAAAAATTTGTGAGTCATACTTTGAAAGAAACACGTTTGAATTTGAGAATATCTGGTCACGAACAATACCGTTATACAATTTCAATGGCGTTTTAGAGTATGAAACCATGCTCTATGCCGCGATTCTCGACAAGTATTGCAGCCACAAAGTAGAGGAACTGGACCTTGATACCAAGCTTGCTCAAGGTGAGTATACCGAGCTAACACATAAAATCTCAGCCTTGATAGCTGCCGATGAAGATCTGGTCAAAACTTTTTCGAAAGGAATTCTGGCTAATCTAAGAGACGTTGACGTGCTTAGAAAAGTCTTCCCTAATAATTCTAATGCGACCTTTATTCAAAAAGTTAAGAAGTACCTAAATCACATAGGTAAGCATGTTACAGAGGTATTTCTGTCAAATAGTGACCTACATCCAATTAAGGAAGTCAGAGATAGGGCTGCTCATGGTGAAATAGAGAAACTCACTACAGATTACGTAAGTGAATTATACTGGAAGTTAAGAATGTTGGTTACCTATCTGATTTACCGAGACTTAGGTATATCTGATGATGACTTTCTCAAAATCATTTCTTTTACGCACAATCCCTTAGCTTTGAACTGCTATATGGACAAGTTTAAATTAGATAATAAGCTAAACAAAGCAATTGTTCTGCAGGTCTCAGAATCAGTATTTAATGAGCTCTCGTCTACGTTCAGAGTGTATCTTGTTCTTACTCGAAACAATAGCCTTTACGAAGTTAATGAAGAATATACAACGAAACTATTGAACTATTTTAGTGCTGAAAACTCCACAGCCAGGAAAATAAATAGCTACGAGGAGTACGTACAAACCTTACTTGAGAATACGAAACTCGAAGCTAAATACACTAATAATGCGTATGTTAAACACAAGCACAAGAACCACAAAGTACAAGGTGTAATCCTTGTTGATACTACTATCAAGTTAAGGGCTTACAATATTATATAATATGTAAATATCTTTCCCTGCATGATGTTGTGTAGTGATCGCCTTTCTGAAAGCAGAGTTGTGGTTAATTGCAGACTTGCCGCAGCTAATACCTTTTATCACTTCCATGCGATTTAGCTGGCCTCTAAATATAATTTACTTAAAGTCATCGTCAGACTGGGTTGCTTGCCATACTTCAAATGCTTCGAGCTTTTGTTGCGCCTCTTTTTGACAGCTTGCCATTAGCTGTCTACCTCACCTAATACCTTACGAAGTCCTGTGACAAAGCCTCGTGGAAAGACTTCTGCGTTATATTCCATATCTTTGACTTGTCCTGCCTGTGTGGTTTGCCAATCATTCTTTTCCATGCACTCATCAGAAATGGCGTAGGCTAATGCTTTCTTCTCGGATTCCGTCAATATGCCGGATAACGAGGGCAAAAATTCAATGCTTGGCTCTGCGCTCGCGTCAAACTGACGTACAGGACGCTTATCGATGGTGATGTTCGCATGTTGTTTGAGTAGGTTGACCTCATTACGGTAACGATTGCGCTCAGCAATTATTTGACCAAACAAAGCGCGTACCGCAGGGTCTGGAATACGCTCCAGGAGCTTGTAATCCTGCGGGACAGACTTAGAGCGAGAGGTTGGCGATAACGGCTTTTTTGTGTTGGTTTTACACTTTTGTGCCCACGCTTCAATTAGGGTTCGATAGTGGCCGTTTCTTGTTGCCCGTAACGCTTCATAGCCAGGGCCACCTTCTGCTGCCGATACACGCCCCATTTGCGTGATGGAGAAATCGCGCTGACCTGATTCAGCATAGGTTTTTAGGATATCGTTGAGTTTATCTAGATTTTGCTGAGTTCTAGGCACTTTGCCGTCTTTTAAATCAGCCAGTATGACGTCGATATTGATATCCATTAGTCCTCCAATAGCGCTGGTTGAATAAGGTTTCCGAGGTATAGCGCCTTGTCTGTGATTGCTGTCATGCCAGCACGAAGCAGGTTGTTATCTTCAAGGTATGCACCCGCCTCAATGTAGTTGGCAACTTTTCGATATCCTTCCAATTTATCATCTGGGTCAGCGATTTTTGCCATTTGACGCATCATGGCGTTTGCCGCAATAAGCTGTTGCTTATCGTCCATCTCCATGAAAATCGGCTCAAAGCCTTTTTTTATTAGTACGCGACTAAGTTGTATGGATCGTTTTTGAATGGCAGGAGTTTTACGCAATTCGTCCTGTAAGTCGGGATAAAATTCTGCATCTTCACAAAGAAGGGATAGATGCAGCAATTCCGAATCGGTCTCGACAAACTTCAAGGCATGAATGACATCTTTCTCGGAGCCAACCGCAATCAGCTTATCTTTGGTGTCGCTTTCACCCCTTGTTTCCTCGACACGAATGATTTTGTTAATAAGTTCAAAGCAGGCTACCCAGTCTTTGGCGTATTCATCGGCTTCAACTTGTTGCTTTTCATAACGGCGCTGTAGTGCCTGCAATTCATTTTGCTTGATAAACGGCCCGTCTTGTTCTTCACAGAAGAACTGTTCGTCTTTCAGGGCTTCCAGTTCACCTTCAATTTCAACTGATAGATTGGCGGCTTGATGCGCTTTGTAGCTCAGTTGATTGAACTGGGCATTGAGTGCAGGTAGGTAGCGAGCTTCGGTGATAAACCAACGGCAACGAATGCAGTTTTCGGGGCCATGTGGCACGCTGTCGTAGATGCGATTATGGGCCACATTTCCGTCTCTAATCAACTCACCACCATTCCAGCACCCACCAAGGGTACTGACCTCATCAGATTTCACTGTGTTGCCACCGACCAAGCACAAGCCATATGAACGCTCCTCCCAACCAATGGGATTGCGATTGACCAGTACCGACTCGATGCTGTCTTGGTTGTGATACACCATCTTGCATTGTATTTGCTCCATCGAGGCATCTTTGAGGAAGTTACGCACCGATTGTTTCGATTTTGCATCTAGCGCATCATGTGCTTCGCCCATCTTTTCTGCCATGACCGAAGGTGTTATTTTGTTGTAGTAAATCGTCATCAACAGGCGCGTATGACCAGCCAATAGTTTAGATATGACAGGCAGTGGCAATTGTGTATCCATCGTGTACGCTGTAATCAGCGATACACGCAAGCTATGTAATGGAAAGAGCGTGGCAACCTTAACACTTTGTCCTGCACCTTCTGGATAATCTGTAACCAGTTTCAAACGATCGCCGTTCTCCAGTGTGTCACCTCGTTCTGCCAGCTGGTTTTCCAATTCAAGTAACAGTTGATACCAGAAAAGCGCTAAGTTTGAATTGCCTGAAATTGGCTTATATCTGTCTTCGCCTTTTGCTGAAGCATCACGAAACAGAAAGGCAATTTCGCCCATGTTTTCTAGCTGTTTGTTGGATTTTTGCTTACCAATGTGCTTTACAAGCAGTGTGGTGCAGTCGGTGGGTTTTGTAATCGGATTGTACTTTTCTTGCCAGTTACGCAGCTTTTCTAGCCAGTAAAGCACTTCCTCGTTCTGCCAAGGAATGACATATCCCTGCTCTAGTTCATCTTTGTTTTGGTCGGCGGTCTTGTTAGTGTTGATGTAAAGACCTGTTGAAGACAGCCCTGTCATGGTGTCGTGGATGCGGCGAAAGACCCCCTTTCTGAACGGGCGCTTTTCACTTCCAAGCACAAAATCATGCTTGTCGTTAAACTTCCACTGTCCTTGCTCGTAGCGCCATGTATCTGCTTCACCACAGTCCAACATACGCACCTGATAAGTGCGAAGTGGCAGATGAAGTTTCATGAAAATCACCATCGCTTTCGTAGGAGACCAGATTTGATGAAGGGTAATTTTCTTCATCCCTTCGCCGTCAACGTTGCGGTTCACTTGTTTGGTGCGCCACACGCAGTCAGGGTCAGATTTATCAATCAGCTCTGGCTCAACGTAAAACCAGTCGCCCCCTGGCTGCCGCTGAGCCCACATCCAGTGTTTAAAATGACGGTAGTGATAAGCAGGAAGCAAGGCTTCACCTTGCTTGAGTTCTTTTCCTATGACGTTGAGTTCGATTTTATCAGGAAGCGGGCATAAGATTTGGCGCAAGCCCTGAATGTAGCGATATGGCAAGGGAATACGGACGGTCTCGGTTAAGCCATCTTGTAGTGATATTTTACTTAGTGGGTTTTGAACTAGCGGGACAAGGTTGTCGTGATCATCTTCTTCGGAGAAGGCCTTTTTAATAACAAAATCAATTAAACTAGTCGAGTAATTGACGCATTTTTGAATTTTTTTGGAGCTATTGACTTTTATCCGAGTAACTTTCTCTAACTCTTTGCTAGAGCAAAGATGCCCTTTGTAACCTTTAAAAAATAGCGGTAAATCGACTGCGTAAGATGCGTATTCAAAAAGATATGATTCAAAAAAACGTGATAAAGCCTGCTGTTTTTCATCAATACCGTTAGTTTGTATCGCCATCCACTCTGCTGCTAGTTCCTGCCATTGCTGCCACTCGACTCCAAGTGTGGTGAGCATCCAAGAGAAAGTTAAATCTGATGAACGTCCATCTTGTTTTTTTGCCATTATTTGCCTCTCAATTTTGGATGCTTGCCAGTGAAGTAACCTTGTGGGTCGATATCATCAAAGCCATCTTCTACAAGCGTTTTCCAGTCAAGGGCTTTGGCTTTCGATTCAGGGTTTGCCAATTGCAGTGTGGCTTTGGTCAGTTCATCAGAGATTTCTTGTTGTCCTTTGCCCGTATAGGGAACTTGAGACTCTAGTGATTTGTGGTGCATACAACGGCGGATGACTAAAGGATTCAGCCCTGAACGCTCTAATCGTCTGCCGTAATTATGTCGATGCCCGTGAGGATCTAGACCTTCCGCTTTTTGCGGCTCTAAGCCTATGCGCTTTAAGCCATTGGCGTAGTTGTCATGGAAAGCGGATATCGTGTAAGGCTTACCTATGGCGCTGTGATGAAAAGAAATAAACGCATAAGGATGGTGACAGTCGATACTGGCGCGGTACTTTTGATAATTTTTCCAAAGCGACATAAACACTTTGCTATAGTCGGTTGGAAACCACTGAACTTGTATGTAGTTATCTTTATGATCAACTACTCGGTTCTTCCAACCAAGATAAGCAGTGCCTTTCATACGTTGGCGTGGTATGCGAGCATACTGCTCTTTTAAATATGCCTCTCTGTTGGAGGGACCAGAACGGCCGCGCCAACCATTAGGGGCTTTGCCATTGATTTCGTTGTAAATTCGAACAACAGCGTTGTCTGCAGTATAGGGATCTTCAAATACATCTGTCACCCAAAGCGTTAATGCCTCACTTTCACGTAACCCACCACCGTGCATGAGTAGCAGTATTAGCTTATCCCTGAGTGCCACTCGCGGATCTTTCGCACCACCAATGCCATTCAGATAAAAATCTTCCCAATGTTTTTCAGGAAAAGCGATAGCGTCATCTTCGGTTTTAGTGAGCGGCGTGCGGCCTTTGATGGTTCGCGCCTTACGGATTGTTTTGTTGATGGTTTTATCTGCGATATGACCCAGAAAATCATTCTGGTTTTTCCGAAACCATGCGGCGTAATTTAATCGTTTCTCATGCGGGGTAGCATCACGCAATGGATTCATCGGCGCAGTGCCTTGCTTGTCTGCCAGCCAATCGGTGAATGCCGTCAGTCGATGAATATGCTTATTGACGTTACTGGTTGAACTTGGAACCCAATACAAACCAGAAGGGTCAATCCCATCCTCGCCAATCGTTCCTGTATATAAACGCTTAGAAAAGGTCTGAAAGAGCAACTTCGGATCTTCAAACAGTCCTCTATTTGCTTCCATATAATCCAACAACAAGGAAACAGCTTGAAGAAAACCATTCATGACAGAGTTACTCACACCGTCAGCCTCTAATATAAGCAAGTAATCAGTTACTACACTCAACTCTCCTTGCTCTGTGAGCAAAATAGGGAGCTGGCTTTTGATGCCTGTGTTGTCTTCTACGATCGTTGCTCTGACTTTTACTGACGCCAAGTTATGCTTTCTTTGTACATGTCATACATTGAAACCACTGTATATCTGAGATAAATATTTGACAAGAAAAAGGCAGATTTCTCTGCCTTTGTACACGTTATACACACTTTAGGTTACTGTATATAACTGAAGGCCGTTTTTTTTATCTACTGAAACAATAGCTGCAACTTACTCAGCTCACTTATTCGACTAAGCTGCCCCATAAGTCGTATTCGTCCGCTTCTTCAATCACTACATCCACCAAATCGCCTGGTTTTAATGACGTTTCGCCGTTTAAATACACAGCACCGTCAATTTCAGGAGCATCAGCGAAGCTGCGGCCAATGGCGCCTTCGTCGTCTACTTCGTCAATGAGCACTTTAATAGTGCGACCAATTTTGGCTTGTAAACGAGCGGCGCTGATGCGTTGCTGAGTTTCCATAAAGCGGTGGTACCGTTCATCTTTGACTTCTTCCGCAATTTGATCTGGCAAATCGTTGGCTTTAGCGCCTTCGACCGGGCTGTATTTAAAGCAGCCTACGCGGTCTAACTGAGCTTCTTCCAGCCAGTTTAATAATTCCTGGAACTCTTCTTCTGTCTCGCCAGGGAAGCCAACGATAAAGGTAGAACGTATCGTCAGTTCAGGGCAGATTTCACGCCATTTTTTGATACGCTCTAATACACGGTCAGACTGACCAGGGCGTTTCATCAGCTTTAGAATACGCGGGCTGGCATGCTGGAATGGAATATCCAGATAAGGCAATAACTTACCTTGCGCCATCAAAGGAATTACATCATCCACATGCGGGTACGGATACACATAATGCAAGCGAACCCAAATGCCTAAATCGGCTAAGGCTTCACATAAAGACAACATAGAGGTTTTGACCGGCTGACCATTCCAGAAACCAGTGCGGTGTTTTACATCCACACCATAAGCGCTGGTGTCCTGAGAAATAATCAACAGCTCTTTGACGCCGGCTTTTTGTAAACGGCCAGCTTCATCCAGCACTTCGCCAATTGGACGGCTGACTAAGTCGCCACGCATCGACGGGATAATGCAGAAAGTACAGCGGTGGTTACAGCCTTCAGAAATTTTTAAGTAGGCGTAATGTTTAGGTGTTAATTTAATGCCGTGATCCGGCACCAATTGCAAAAACGGGTCGTATTTTGGCTTAGGCACAAACTCATGCACCTGCTTTAGTACGTTTTCATAGGCATGAGGGCCTGTGATACCTAATACATTAGGGTGTACTTCACGGATTTCATCTTCACGGGCACCTAAACAGCCTGTGACTATCACTTTGCCGTTTTCAGCCAAAGCTTCGCCTATGGTGTCTAAAGATTCCTGCACCGCGCTGTCGATAAAACCACAGGTATTGACTATCACTAAAGCTGCATCGTCATAGCTTGGAACTATTTGATAACCTTCAGTTTTTAACTGAGTCAGAATACGCTCTGAGTCCACCAGGTTTTTTGGGCAACCTAAACTTACAAACCCGATTTTTGCGCCTGAGCCATTGGCTTGCGCCTGTGCTGTCAGACTTTTCACTGGAGTTTCCAGTGTGGTGGTTTGTGATGGGTCAAAGGTTTCGACTGTCATGTAAATCCTGCAAAGTAAAAGGGCCGGAAAAAAAGTGCGCGGATTATACCTGAATCGACCGGAAGAAACAGTGCTTGCTGTATAAAAAACACTCAACAAGAGGGCGTTATCTTCGGCTAAAGCAACAGGATCTGCAGAAAGTGATTAAACAGATGGCCTTATGCGGTCAACTGCACTGTAACTTTGTTGATCCTGACCAATACTCTTGGCGTAGCTGTTTCACTTCATCTTTCTTTTTTACAGGAATTCCTATGATCAAAGCTTATGCAGCATTAAAACCTCACTCGCCTTTATCTGTGATTGAGTTCGATCCGGGCTCTTTAGGGCGACAGGATGTTGAAATTGATGTGGATTATTGTGGTATTTGCCACTCTGATTTATCCATGATCAATAACGAATGGGGCATGTCGTCTTATCCCTTAGTGGCTGGCCACGAAGTTGTTGGCCGTATTGCCGCTGTAGGTGCCGATGTCAGTCATTTAAAAGCCGGGCAGGTGGTAGGGCTGGGCTGGCATTCGGGGTATTGTCAGGTGTGCAGCAGTTGTGGCAGCGGCGATCATAATTTATGTGCTTCGGCCCAAGGCACTATTGTCGGTCGCCACGGTGGTTTTGCTGACAAAGTACGGGCTAATGCAGCCAGTGTGGTGGCTTTGCCTGAAGGTATGGATGCAAAAACTGCTGGCCCTTTGTTTTGTGGTGGTATTACGGTGTTTAACCCTATGCTGCAGTTTGATGTCAAAGCGACCGACAAAGTGGCTGTGATAGGCATAGGTGGTTTAGGCCATATAGCGTTGCAGTTTTTACGGGCTTTTGGTTGTGAAGTCACAGCTTTTACCTCCAGCGAAAGCAAAACCGCCGAAGCCAAAGAATTAGGCGCACATCACTGCATTAATTCCAGAGATGCCGATGACATAGCTGCAGCTGCCGGGCGTTTTGATTTTATTTTAACGACGGTCAATGTAAAACTGGACTGGAATTTGTACCTGTCCACTCTTAAGCCTAAAGGCCGTCTGCATTTTGTTGGAGCCACTTTGGAACCCTTGGATCTGAACGTATTTAGTCTGATTATGGCGCAGCGTTCTGTCTCAGGTTCACCTGTTGGCAGCCCTGCAACCATTAAGAAAATGCTGGATTTTGCCGTGCAACATGACATTAAGCCAGTTGTTGAGACTTTTAAGTTTGATCAAATCAACGAGGCCATAGCGCATTTGGAAAGTGGCAAAGCCCGTTACCGTATAGTGCTGGAGAGATAAATCAGTTTTTGCATCAAGGCTGCCTTCTTAGCAGCCTTTTTATTTGCCTCTGGGCTTTCTCCAGAGTGCATTCCGTAACAAATGCGTTCAAAGGCGGAATTTTAGCGTCAGGTTTTACTGCTGTGACTGGTTGCTTTGGGGCAGTTTAGGTATAACCAGAGTTAAGCACATCATAAAAATAACAATAAAGAGAAAAATATGCGCACTCCATGTTCCCGTCCTGTTGCACTGCTGTTTAGCCTGTTTAGTTTTGTTGTCTGTGCGCAGCCTGTGTTGTTAGAAAATATCACACTGGTGGATGTAAAAAATTTACAGCTCAAGCCGGGTCAGACTGTGGTACTGGATGGAGACAGCATCAGCGCTGTGTATGCAACCGGCAGTAAAAAACGTCCGGCTGACGGTACAGTGCTGGATATGAAAGGTTTGTATCTGTTGCCAGGACTGATCGATGCTCATGTGCATCATGCCACTGAACCAGAAGGCGGCGATAACGCTTCGGCCACACAAAAACGCTTGAGTGCCTTGTTAAGAGGTGGCGTGACTTCAGTTCGGGATATGGGCGGTGATGTACGGGTGCTGACAGGCTTAAAGCGTCAGGCTGAGCTGGATTTAATTCAGTCGCCTGATATTTATTATTCGGTCATTATTGGTGGGCAAGAATTTTTCAGCGATCCCAGAACTGTAGCTTCTGCCAGGGGCAAAACCCCTGGGGATACCGACTGGATGCGTTCGGTGAATGCTCAGACAGACTTTGATGCCTTGATGTTACGTACCTTAGGGACTGGCGCAACAGGTATTAAAATTTATGCCAAAGTACCTGCGGATCTGATGCCAAAACTTTCGGCTGCGGCGAAAAAACATGGCGTAAAAGTATGGGCTCATGCTTATGTTGGGCCTGCTAAACCTGATGATGCAGTGCAAGCCGGGGTAGAAGTGATTTCTCATGCGCCTGATTTAGCCGCTACTGTTATTTCCTCTTACGAAAACTGGCGGCGCAAAGACTTACCTGTGTCCGCAGAGGTTAAAAAGGCGTCTTTTGAGCCTGCCAGTTATCAAAGCTTACTGACACAAATGAAGCAACAGGGCACCATGCTGGATGCCACTTTAACTATTTTTCATCAACTGCAACAACGCAATCTTAACGCTGCCACCATCTACCAGCATGGACTATTATTCACAAAGTTAGCGCATCAGCATGGTATTAAAATTGTTGCAGGCACAGATTTTCTAAGTGATAAAGCAGGGCTGGATTACCCTATGGTGCACCAGGAAATGCAGTTATTGGTTGAACAAGCCGGACTAACGCCACTGCAAGCTATTCAGGCTGCGACTTTACATGGTGCAGAAGCCATAGGTATAGCGGAGCAGGTGGGCAGCATCGAACCAGGGAAAAAAGCGAACTTAATGATCCTGTCGGCGAACCCTGCGGATGCCATCAGCAATAGTCGTCAGATAGCTCATGTGATTAAAAATGGCCGTTTTGTATACAGAGGCGATGATAGTCGCTTGCCGTTCAGCAATGCGCGCGCCGTGAACGGCGTTTTGTATCTGTCCGGGCAGTTGGGCAATTTCCCCGGCACTATGGTGCTCAATGGAACCAGTATCGAAAGCCAGATGCAACAAACAATGCAGAATATTGGTTCTGTGTTACAAGAGCATAAACTCGGTTTTGATGCGGTGTTTAAATGCACTTTAATGCTGGCAGATATTAAAGACTGGCCAGCGGCCAACACTGTCTATCTTCAGTATATGAAAACTCCTTTGCCAGCCAGAAGCGCTTTTGCCTCCAGCGGTCTGGCGCTGGGTGCTAAAGTGGAAGTGGAATGTATGGCGCAGTATTCTTTGTAAGATTCATCAGAAAAGCCGCTTCATGAAGCGGCTTTTTTACATTCAGTGATCAAACTTAACCTTTACGACTGCGAACCAGATACACCAAAGCGATCAGCAGCAGGGCCGTTTGTACCAACACACCCTGAGTATTAGGGTAAAAGCCTAACCAACTGATGGTAGGCAGGTTCAACTGGCTCACAGCTAAAGTACCAGCTTCCTGAAGTGCTGCTATGCCTTTGCCCGCCATCACTATAGCCAGAACCAGCATCAGCAGCGCTGTGCTGCCAAAGAAGGTTTTCAGAGGCAACTTCAGTGCGAATTTAAACATAGCCACAGCTACAATAGCTAACAACACCAGAGCCGAAGCTATACCAGCGATAAAACTTTGCTCTGCCTGTTCGCCGCCCTGTAACCATAAGGCCTGATAAAACAGGATAGTTTCAAAGGCTTCACGGTATACCGCTAAAAACACCACCAGACCTAAACCAAAATAAGCACCGCCTGACACTGCGTTTTGTACTGTGCTCTGAATAAAGTGGCTCCACTCTTTGGCGCTGGTTTTACTGTGC
Source organism: Rheinheimera sp. A13L (assembly GCF_000217935.1). Lineage (GTDB taxonomy): Bacteria > Pseudomonadota > Gammaproteobacteria > Enterobacterales > Alteromonadaceae > Pararheinheimera. Next base: position 33,119 of record NZ_AFHI01000014.1, on the reverse strand, counting down.
ATCCAAAAGCCCATATAAAACAGAATAACGGCTGCAATCAGTGCTGTGTAGCCTTCAGTCAGTTCACGGGACGCACCCGATATATCAATGACATAGCTTGCAATAAACCAGGTGGCAGCCCCTAAAACCAAAGCGCTGATCCAGCCAATATGTACAGTCTGACGCAGCGCTGCTTTGTCGGTTTTTACCGCAACGCTATAAATAGCGGCCACGACTAATAAGGCCTCTAAACCTTCACGTAATAAAATTAATAGTGCGGCTAAAAACACATTCATGCCACTTAATTGAGTGTCTGACAGTTCAGCCTGAGCTTGCTTTAATAGTATTTGGATTTCAGCGATACGAGGTGCAACCGCAGCTTTTTGTTTCGGGTCTTTCAGTAACTGACGTAGCCCCATCATGCTGTGTTCAATTTGGTCGCGAAGTGGGGCGTTGATTGTGCCTAAAGGGTTTTCTACCAGTTCAAAACCATCCAGATAAGCTGATACGGCCTGATCGTAAGCAGCTTGTGGGTTTTGGCTGAATAAATCAGCCGAGAGTTGTAATTTTTGCTGCGCTATCACTAGTGGATTTTTACTTTTGGCCTGGAAAAAACGCTCCGGGTGACTGCGAAACTCACTCATCAGGGCTTCACCAAAGTCAGGGTAAAGCTGAATCACATCTTTAGGTGTCGCGGTTAATAAGTCTTTTACCGCTGAGCTTTCAATCAGTGCATCCGGCACTGTGCTGGTATTCAGCTCTTTACTGGCAATATGACCGACATAAAACGCCAGATCCCAGCGGCTTTGTTCATCTAAAAAAGCAAAAGAAGCCATGCCCGTATCCGCCACACCTAAGCTGATAGTATTAAATAAACCATAAACACTACGGGCCTGATAACGTTCCACTTCATGGAAATTGGTGGGGGCTGGGTCCAGTTGTGCGCCAGCCGGGCCATCACCTTTAGCTGTAGCGCCATGACAAGCCGCGCAATTGGCAGCAAATAAAGCTTCACCTCGTTTGAGATCCGGACTTTGTTTGGGCACTGGAATGGAAGGCATAGCTGAAATGACATTTTGTCGCATAGCTGCAGTTAAGGCCTGAATATCCTGCTCGTCTGCTTTGTCAGCAATCAGCTGTTTTAACTGAGCGGATTGCTGTTGTAAGGCTGTGGGTGCTGTGGTGACTTCTTCGGCAATCAGCGACGAAAACTCCTGCATTTCGGCATATTCAGCGGCGCTTACAATAGTGCCATCCACTACAGCAGCACTGTAATCAGCCCCTATATATTCGATGTATTGGATTAATTTATCTGAAGCAACAGCAGGCAAGGCCAGCAGGCTGACCAAAGAAACAACAACACGAAAGCCCATCATTTATCTACTTAAATCATTTAACAAGAATAGTTCTCATTATAATGCTGGTGGATAGAGTGGCACAGGATCTTCCGTTATACAGTGCAAAGTTTGCGGCAGGAAGCAGCAAGCCGAAGCTTGCTGTCAGAAATAACCGGAAAAAAACAGGGCACTGCATAAGCGCAGGCCCTTAACTCCATCCAGGTAGAAGAAAACTTAGAATTTCACTGAATAACGCAAAGTCCAGTGACGGCCTAACCAGTCGTGTACTGAGCTGGCGTAACCATTAGTGGGCGATGAGGCATAAGGTGGCTCTTTGTCTGTCAGGTTACGGATACTCAGTAAAACGCTCTGATTATCTGTAATGTCATAGCCCAGACTGGCGTTATAAGTCAGCCATGAGTCGACAGTTTCATTGTCAAACTTAAAGTCACCATCACCTAAGGAACTGATGTAATGCGCGCCAATGCTGGCATTCCAGTTCTCTAAGCGCCATTCAGTGCCGGCATCTGCGACAAATTCAGGGCGGGCGATTTCAGCTGCACCACTGAGTTTGCCTAACAAATCTTCAGCCGGACTATCTGCAGTGATTTGACGCTCATAAGATAAAGTGCGGGTACCAGCGACAGTGAACTTAAAATCACCTGCATTGCTGGTGGCCAATTTGTAGTTCAGTTTAAAGTCGACCCCGTCCGTTTCCTGGCTGCCTACGTTAAAGAAGCCTGTGCGTAAGAAGGTTAAGTCGTTACCTGCATCAATCACACAACCAAATTCACCGTTCAGATCGGCCTCGTCATCAACCACAGGTGCAGAACCTGCGATACAGGCGCGTAACGTCGTGTTAGCGTCTACATCAACAATATCTTCATGGCTGTAATGCCAGTAATCGATAGTGAACTGCAAGTCATCGGTCAGGTTCCAGGAAGCGCCAATATTGATGGCTTCTGAACTTTCTGCATCCAGATTTTTATTACCTAAGGTTTCCTGATCAAATTCCAGTTCACCTGTGGTAGTACCAAAATCACCGCAGAGTGCATCAAATGGCTGACCAGAACCACAGTCGATATAGTTGGCTGTTAACGAAGTACCAGCGCCTAATTGTGACAAAGAAGGTGCACGGAAGCCTGTACTCCAGGAGCTGCGTAAGATTAAATCTTCAGTAGCACGGTAACGTAATGACAGCTTCGGATTGACGGCACCACCAAAATCGCTGTAATGGTCGTAACGTAAAGCTGCAATAGCATCCAGTTTCTCAGTCAGCGGGATATTAAACTCGCTGTAAAGTGCATATTGAGTGCGATCTGCTGCTGCATCACTGGCACCTAACGCAAAAATGCCACCGCTTTGCGCCACTTCAGCCGGGTTGTCGGAAATTTCTTCACCACGGAATTCACCACCAAATACTGCGCTGATATCGTCAAACAACATGCCCGAGAAGTTGAAGTCTACGGAATAAACATCTGACTCACCGATACGTGGTGCAATTTCACGTAATCCTGCAATCACAGAGGCTGAGTTGTCTCGGCCGAGGTTAAAAGGGTTGAAGCTACCGTTAGCCAGGGCGTCAGCAACTTTGTCTCTGCCCATATAACCCTGGACATGCGTAATTTCATTGTCTGTTTTGCCGTAGCTTGCTGCCGTTTCCCATGACCAGTCGCCCAGTTCACCACGTAAGCCTGCCAATAATCTGTAGCTTTGGCTGTCATAGTCCTGAATACGGCGCTCTGGAAAACGCGAACGAATCCGGATTTGATTGATTTCGCCATCTTCTGCATCAAGATCTGCGGCCCATTGAGGTACAAAAGCTGAGTTTCCTGCTACACGCACATCAAAAGCTGCGGCTGAATCGTAGGCTGAACCTGTATTTTGTTGCAGCATAGCTTCAGCAAAAAACTCGCGGTCATTGCTAAGGCGATAGATATGATTCAGCGTTGCACCTATTGTTTTACTGTCCGGCTGGATAGCGCGCTCGTTGACATAGTCGTACGAACAACGCGTACCGCCGTTGCTGGTCGCAGTGCCACACCAAGGCTCGGCGTAATCGTTGCCGTCTATGGTGACGCGGGTATTGGACTTAAAAGTGACGTCGATAGGGCGGTCTGAGTTAAACAGTGCGTCCTTATCAAAGTAGTCGATCACCACTGTGGTATTGCTGTTGGCGGTGCTGAAACCACCTGTATAGGTCAGGTTGTATTTACGGAAATCGCTGCTTGCCGTGTCATCACCGTAAGAGGCAGTAAGTTCCTGACCTTCGTAGTCTTTACGCAGAATAAAGTTAATCACACCAGCTATAGCGTCTGAGCCATAGACGGATGAAGCGCCGTCAGTCAGAATTTCAACCCGCTCCAGTGCTGACATTGGAATGGCATTGACGTTGACAAAAGAGTCAAAACCATTGGTGAATGAATCTACTGCGACACGACGGCCGTTCACCAGAACCAGAGTGGAGCTTGAACCTAAACCCCGTAAACTGACACCTGCTGCGCCTGCCGGTGTGCCGTCATTGCCTGCAACACCACCGTTTTCAGTGAAGGTACCAGCGCTTGAGGCTTGAGGTAAATCCCGTAAAAAGGCGCTGACACTATCATAGCCTTTTCTTGCTAAATCATCCCGGCTGAATATTTGCAGCGGGTTGGCGCCTTCCATGTCCACACCTTTAAGACGTGAACCTGTAACTTCAATTTTTTCTATGTTTGCTTCGTTATTTTGCTCTGTTGCTTCAGCCTGTTGTGCATAGCCTTGTGATACGCCAAACAGCGCACACAAGGTTGCTAATCCAATTTTACTGAGCTTCATTTTTTTATGTTGTGACATTTTGCTTCCTCTGGTGTTGATGTTGCCTTTTGGCAATCTGTTTTTTTCGAATAAAAAAAGGGCGTGCCAGAGCAAGAAGCGCAGCAAATAAGGCAGCGACAGCAAAAAACAGACGGATCAAGGCCTGAAAAATACTGTCAGCATGCAAGTAAGTAGGGTGTTAGTGATGGCTGTAAAACAGGGGCCAAACGAACACACTTCTGGCTATGGCAGAAGTTGTTCTAATTATTGAACCACTCGGAAAGGTAATAGGTAGAGCAGTAGTAGCTGTTTGGGTTAGCAGCACAACGTTGCATTTTACTCTCCTATTGATTGAGTGGCTTTTGGATGCCTCAAAATTGTCTGATCCCGTCATTGATGTCAAGCGCTTTTTTTAACCAATCTGTAAGCAACAGTTTTTGCACCTTTAAGGGGCTAAATTTGCGGTTAATATGTTGGACTCTTGTAAATTTTAGGTGATCTTTGCCGCTCATCTGACCAGATTGGCCTTTTTATCTCTTGCTTGCTTGACAGTGTTTTTTTTCAAACGTACATTTCAAACAAGTGTTTTAATTTAGTCAGGGCTATGGTTAATAAAACAACAACTCAGGACAAAATTCTGGATGCCGCTGAGCAGCTTTTTGCTTCTACCGGTTTTGCTGATACCTCACTTCGGCAAATTACCGGTATGGCACAAGTGAATCTGGCGGCTGTAAACTATCATTTTGGTTCAAAGAAAGAGCTGATCCAGTCGGTATTGCAACGCTATTTATCGGTGTTAATGCCACGATTGGATCAGGAGTTCAGCCAGTTACTGGCCTGTCAGAAACAAAATGATTTAACAGCAGTGCTGTCGGTGTTTATCAAACCTTTGCTGGAATTAAATAAAGTTCAGCATCACGGCACCCGCATGTTTCTGCAATTGCTAGGCCGGGGTTATACCGATGTACAGGGCCACTTGCGCTGGTTTTTTAATCATCATTATGGCCGTACTCTGGATAAATTTGTGTTGCTGGTGCAGCAGGCTTGCCCTGATTTACCAGCCAGTGAAATCTTCTGGCGTTTGCATTTTTCCCTCGGCACTGTGGTGTTTACCATGGCATCCAATCAGGCTTTACAGGAGATTGCAGCGGCAGATTTTAATGAAAATGTAGAAATAGAAGGCGTGATCCACAGGCTGATCCCTTATTTAGCCGCTGGTATTGCGTCACCTTTAACTTTATCCGGTCAAACTCACTAATCTTTTTGGAAAGGACCTTTATATGTCAATTTTGATCCTGCTGCTGGTGGTGTTGATTGTTGTGCTCGGTGTAGCTGACATTCGACGTAACCTTATTACCAAACCTGTGTTTGGTATTTTTAAGAAAATTTTACCGCCACTGTCTGACACTGAACGCGAAGCGATGGAAGCGGGCGATGTATGGTGGGATGGTGACTTATTCCAGGGTAAACCAGACTGGAAAAAGCTGCACGCTATTCCAAAAGCACAATTGTCTGCAGAAGAGCAAGCCTTTATGGACAATGAAGTAGACACCTTGCTGAAGATGCTGGATGACTACAAAATTGTGCAGGAACAACGTGATTTACCGCCTGAAGTATGGCAATACATCAAGGACAACGGCTTTTTTGCGATGATTATTCCAAAAAGCTACGGTGGCCGCGAGTTCTCAGCTATTGCTAACTCAACTATTGTGTCCCGCATTGCCACCCGCAGCTTAACTGCTGCAGTGACCGTGATGGTGCCCAACTCTTTAGGGCCGGGTGAGCTTTTAATGCACTACGGTACCCAAGAGCAAAAAGACCGTTGGTTGCCAGGCTTAGCTGCTGGTAAAGAAGTGCCTTGTTTTGCTTTAACAGGCCCGGAAGCTGGTTCTGATGCAGGTGGTATTCCGGATACAGGCGTGATTTGTAAAGGCCAGTTTGAAGGTCAGGAAGTATTAGGTATCCGCCTGAACTGGGATAAGCGTTATATCACGCTGGCACCAGTGGCGACTGTATTAGGTCTCGCCTTTAAGCTGTATGACCCTGAAAACCTGTTAGGCGCAAAAACTGAATTGGGTATCACTTGTGCTTTGATCCCAACCAGCCATGAAGGTGTTGAAATTGGTGACCGTCATTTTCCAATGAATATGGCCTTTATGAATGGTACGACTTACGGTAAAGACGTATTTATTCCTATCGACTGGATCATAGGTGGCCCGGATTACGCAGGCCGCGGCTGGCGTATGCTGGTGGAATGTTTGTCAGCAGGCCGTGGTATTTCCCTGCCTGCTCTGGCGACAGCCACAGGCCATTTAGCCACCCGTATGACAGGTGCTTATTCTTATGTGCGTCAGCAGTTTGGTATGGCCATTGGCAAGTTTGAAGGTGTGCAGGAAAGTTTAGGCCGTATTGGTGCTTATACCTACAGCTTAGAAGCGATGCGGGTGATGACTGCCGGTGCTATCGACTTAAACCTGAGTCCTTCAGTAGTGACGGCTATTGCTAAGTACCATATGACGGAAATGTCCCGTACTTTGTTAAACGACGCTTTTGATATTCACTCAGGCCGCGCTATTCAGGTCGGTCCAAAAAACTATCTGGCGCACGGTTATATGGGTATTCCTATTTCTATCACTGTAGAAGGTGCCAATATCTTAACCCGTAACCTGATGATTTTTGGTCAGGGTGCAACCCGTTGTCACCCCTATGTATTGCAGGAGTTAGAAGCTGCAGCGAATCCAAATGCGGAAGAAGGTTTACAGCAATTCGACAGCCTGCTGATCAAGCATATTGGTTTTGCCTTAGGTAATACTTTTGGTGCCTTGTGGCAGGGTGTAACGCTGGGTTGCTTTAACTCCAGCCCTGTCTCTGGCGAAACAGCTAAATATTACAAACAGTTAAGCCGTATGAGCCGTGCTTTGGCCTTAAGTGCTGATTTTTCCATGCTGATGTTAGGTGGTGATTTAAAACGTAAAGAAATGCTGTCGGCCCGTTTAGGCGACGTGTTAAGCCACTTGTATATCGCCTCTGCTGTACTTAAGTTTTATGAAGACAATGGCCGTCAGGTGGCAGACTTACCTTTTGTACGTTACTCCATCGAACGTAACCTGTTTGAAATTGGCAAAGCTTTTTCAGGTTTCTTCCAGAACTTCCCAAGTGCTGTGGTTGCCCGTTTATTAAAAACTCTGGTATTCCCTTTTGGTATTGGTTACAAAATGCCAGCCGATGCGGTGACTCAGGACATTTCTGATGCGCTGTTAAAACCTGGTGTTATTCGTGACCGTTTAACTCACTTGTGTTTTATTGGTGAAGGCGATGACGACCCAACAGGTTTAATGGAATCTGCCTTTATTGCTGTGCATCAGGCTCAGCCAGTCATGAAGAAGATTTACGCCGCACAAAAACAAGGCACAGTACCACGTAAAATTCCAATGGAGCAGCTGATTGCTAAAGCCTTGGAGATCAATGTGATTACTGCAGATGAAGCTAAGCAACTGGTTCGCATGAACGAATTACGTTTCAGTTCTATCAGTGTCGACAGCTTCAAGCCAGGTGTGTTGTCCAAACACTCTTTATAAGCTGTAGCTTTAGATAAAAAGCCAGTCGTAAATGACTGGCTTTTTTGTATTAAAAAAACGTATCCACCTCTTCCAGCAAGTTATAGTTCTCGTCGACCAACCACAAAGTTCGCCACTTATCAAAAGTTAAGCAAGGATGTGACGTGCTCAGAAGCACTATATCGCCAATCTGTGGTTGAACTGTTTCGTCATAGCGCCAGAACGCATGTTGGTCCATCACTTTGATAGTTTCGCAGTTTTGCAATGATGTTGTAATTAAAGCTCCGTCCCGATACAAAGCTACGGCTTGAGGCAAACCCGCATCAAAAGCCGCGTCTCTTTTGCCAAAACCCAGGACTGCAAGGCCAGGTTCTGGCAGAGACTTTACATAAACCGCCAGTTCCAGCGCATTGTGTAAATCCTCTCCAAGCGAACAAGCAAGACTGCTGCGTGCCAGTACCTGCTTTTGCGCTTGCTGATAAATCCCCTGGTCGTGACTGATGTAACAACCTGGCCTTAACACCAGTTTGACCTGCTCCGGCAAAGCTGCTGCTTTTAGCTCTTCGGCCACTACGTCATACCAGACTGAACCTGCGCCGCTGACGAGTTGCGTGGCATGTTGCAGCAACTGGTGTTTTATAAAGTGGTGCATCAGCTGTGCTGCTTGTCTGACCAAGTGCCGGACCGCCTGTTCAGGTTCAGGCCCTTTAATGACGCCTTCATAAAACTCAATTCCTGCCAGTTGAACTGCAGGTAAGGTGTTGATCTGATGCGCCAAAGCCATCACGTCTTTTTCTGTGCGGCAACCACAACGGCCACCTTGTACACCAAGCTCGATCAGCAGTGCTAAATCCAACTGCAGCGGCTGGAAAAAATCCGACAGCGCTTGTACCTGAGCCGGATGGTCGACACAGACAAAGAGCTCAGTCCCTTGCTGCAGCAGCTTTGCTACTACCGCCATATTGGCTTTACCCACCAATTGATTGGCAAGAATAATATGACTGGCTCCTGCATCGGCAGCAATTTGCGCCTGATAGGCTGTCGCTACTGTTAAGCCCCATGCACCTGCTGCAAGTTGTTGCTGAAATAACCAGGGCGTCATGCTGGTTTTACCATGAGGCGCCAGCAGCACTTGGCTTTGATTAGCAAAGCTTTGCATCCAGTTCAGGTTGTGTTGGATGGCTTGCTGTTTCAGCACTGCAGCAGGCAGACATATATCTTGTTGCAATAGATTTAGCCCGTTTGATTGAGGCAAGGGACTGGCTGATTTATGCTTGATACTTTGGTACTTCATAACATTCACCTGTAAGTTATGTAATTTTTTCACTATAGCATTGCGGGTAAATTACTGTAATAGCGCCATATTGATATTTACTTTCATTTTAATTTGGTACAAAGTAACTTCATTGTTCGGTATTTTGTTACTTTTTGTGGCGTTACATAGTAACTGTTTCGCCAGAACAAAAGCCTCTGAATTAAAGTGGTCGGGATAAAAATATGAGTTATGAAATTGATGTGTTATCGCGGATCTCTGAACGTTTTGTTGAGATGAGTGAGTCGGAGCAGCGGGTGGCACAGTTGATCCTCGACAATGTAAAAGCTGCCACCGAAATGAGTATTGCAAAATTATCTGAGCAGGCTGGTGTCAGCCAGGCCACAGTCACCCGTTTTGCCCGCACTGTGGATTGTAAAGATGTGCGGCAACTCAAAGTGAAGCTGGCGCAGTCTTTAGCTGTAGGGCAACGTTTTGTCGAAGAGACTCCGGATCTGGATGGTATTCAGGGCGTGTACGAAGCTATTAAAAACACCCTGGATTTAAGCCGTAAATTGCTGGTTGAAGCAGACATTAAACTGGCGGTCAGTTATTTACAAAATGCCAGAATGATTTTTTGTATAGGTATGGGTGGTGGCTCGTCCATTGGTTCACAAGAGTTGCAATACCGTTTATTCCGTTTTGGTATGCCGGTCTGCAGTTATCAGGATGGTTTATTAACCCGCATGGTGGCAGCTGCGGTCGAGCCACAGGATGTGATGGTGGCTATTTCACTGACAGGCAACACAGGTGAAATTATTGATTCAGCAGCTATTGCCCGCCAGTACGGCGCCAAGGTGATAGCTATTACCAAACCGGGTTCTGCTTTGGCTAACAACGCCGACATAGTACTGGGCTTGCAGGCTCCTGAAACCGATTTTATCTACAAACCCTCAGCCTCACGTTACGCCATGCTGGCCATTATTGATGTGCTGGCCACTGAAGTGGCCAAGCTGAATAAACGCAAATCACGGGATAAATTACGCCGGGTGAAATTGTCGCTCGACAGTAGCCGTGGTGGCGATGAACGTCAGCCTCTGGGTGATTAACAGTGTGATGAACAGCGGAAGTAACAAAATATGACGATTAAGCGATACGGTATTGACGAAAGCACAGGCACAGGAGGCCAGCGCTTACCTTTTGCCAAAGCGGTTGAAGCGGGTGGCTGGTTGTATGTGTCAGGCCAGACCCCTATGCGTGATGGTGAAGTGGTGGAAGGTGGCATAGTGGAGCAATCAAAACTTGCTATCCAAAACTGCATCGACATTATGCACAGTGCAGGTTATGAGCTGGCTGATGTGGTGCATGTCAAAGTCTATCTGACCGACGCACGTTATTTCAGCAGCTTTAATCAGGTGTTCCGTCAGGTGTTTGCTGACGCGCCACCAGCCAGGGTGTGTGCAGTAACCGACTTAGTGGTCGATTGCAAAGTGGAAGTGGATTTAACCTGCTATCGCAAAGACCGGAGCTAAGATGGACAGCAGATATTTCTTAGCGGGATTTGCGTTATATCTGCTGATCATGATTGGCATCAGTTATCTGGTCTCCCGTCGCCAACAGAGCAGCGAAGATTTTTTACTGGCAGGGCGCAAAGTATCAGGTGGCCTGACCTTTGGGACCACAGTGGCTACCATGATTGGCACAGGCACCAGTATGGGCGCTGTGGGTTTTGCTTATACCCATGGCTGGAGTGGCATGCTGTATGGCATAGGTGGTGCTGTTGGTATTTTATTAACCGCCTGGTGGTTTGCGCCGTTGCGGCAAATGCGTTTTATGACCATGAGCGAAGAGCTGAGTTATTACGTCGGCGCTAATACCTGGGTGAAAAATGGCAGCGCAGTACTGATTTTCCTCGCGTCTTTAGGCTGGTTGGGCGCTCATATTATTGGTGGTGCTTTGTATTTATCCTGGGCCACTGGCATTGATATGTTCTATGCCAAATTATTAATTGCTTTAGCTTTTACCTTCTATGTAATGATAGGTGGCTATAAAGCCGTAGTCTGGACTGACAGCCTGATGGCGATAGTGCTGTTCAGCGGTTTTTTACTGATGAGTTATTTTGCCCTGGAAGCCGTTGGTGGCCTGAACCAGGTTTGGCAAAGTGTGATTACGGCTCAGCAAAAAGGGCAGATGAAACAAATGGAACTGTTACCTGCCATTTCGTTAGCTGCCGTAGTGGCCGTTGGTGTGCTGGCCACACCTTCATTCCGACAGCGTATTTATTCAGGACGCAGTGTACAAAGTGTGCGGCGCTCATTTGTGTTTGCCGGAGTTTTATATCTGCTGTTTGCTGCTTTGCCAGCTTTGATTGGTATTTCAGCCCGAATTCTGGCCCCTGACTTAACCAATCATCAGTTTGCTTTTACCACTGTAGCTGTGATGACCTTGCCTGCAGTCTTTGCCATGCTGGTGCTGCTGGCTGGCTTATCTGCCACTTTATCCTCGGCCAGCTCTGACTCTATTGCCGCAGTCTCTGTATTGATCCGTGATTTATATCAGACGGTCACAGGGCGTATGCCAAAAGCGGAGTCCGCGATTTTATATTCCCGCATCGCTGTGATGATGGTGTCTGTATTGGCCTTGCTGCTGGCGCTGATGTCGAATGATTTAATACGTTATATCACTGGCATGATTGCGACTTTAATGTCTGGCATCTTTGTTATTGCGGTGCTGGGGCGCTTCTGGTTGCGATTGAGCTGGCAAGGCGCTTTAGCCGCTTTGTGTGGTGCTGTGTTTACTTCAATTGTGATTTTAAATCACCCTTACTGGTTGGCGTTTTGGGGCAATCCTTGTTTACCAGCAATGGCCGTGTCTTTAAGCCTGGCTTGTATTGTCAGTCTGCTCAGCAAGCCATCAGCAGTGAGCAGGCAACAAGGCTTGGACAGGATCACCAGACAGCGGGAAGGACTGCCTGAGCTTTCAGGCTCTGAATTTGTGGAAAAAAGCAGTTCTTCTCCATTTTCCCGGCAATCTTAAGTCACCTTAAGTAACAGAGGCTTTATGCGTATTTTTACGGCGTCGCTGGCGACAGAAACCAATACTTTCTCTCCTATGTACACCGACTTAGTGAGTTTTTACCAAAGTTTTTATGCTGCGCCCGGCCAGCATCCTGCAACACCCACCTTATGCAGCGCACCTTTGGTTGCGTGTCGCGAATATGCGCAGCAGCATTCGGCTGTGGAGGTGATTGAAGGAAGCTGCGCCTGGGCTGAACCTGGCGGTTTGTTAAACCGTTTGTCATACGAGCACTTACGCGATGAAATTTTGTCCCAGCTCGAAGCCGCTATGCCAGTGCAATTGGTTATATTGGGTCTGCATGGTGCTATGGTGGCTCAGGGCTATGATGATTGTGAAGGCGACTTGTTAAGCAGAGTGCGCTCAATAGTGGGGCCGGACGCCATTGTTGGTGCAACACTGGACCCCCATAGTCATCTGACTGACTTACGTTTAGCCTCGGCCGACTTGCTGATTGCCTTTAAAGAATTTCCTCATCTGGATTTTATGGCCAGAGCCCGAGAGCTGGTTTACTTAGCTGTAGCCGCAGCCCGGGGCGATATTAAACCTGTAATGAGCTGTTTTGATTGCCGCATGATTGATGTATTGCCCACCAGTCATGAACCTATGAAGTCTTTTATTGAAAAAATTTGCCAGTTGGAACAAGACCAACAGGCCTTGTCTATTTCGGTGATCCACGGTTTTATGGCCGGTGATGTGCCGGATATGGGCTCTAAACTGCTGGTGATCACAAATAACGACGCACAACAGGGCGAGGCTTTGGCACGGCAGTTAGGGTTAGAGCTGTTTTCCTATCGCGGTCAAACCTTACCGCAATTTTATGATATAGCTACAGCTTTGGATCAAGCCGGACAACTGCAGGGTACTTTGGTGCTGGCCGATGTTTGGGATAACCCTGGTGGTGGTGTGGCGGGGGACGGCACTTTAATTTTGCATCAGGTGATCAGACGTCAGATGCAGCAAGTGGCTGTGGGGACTATCTGGGATCCGATGGCAGTCAAACTCTGTTTTGCTGCTGGTGAAGGATCTGACATCGACCTGCGTTTTGGTGGTAAAAGTTGTGCCACAGCAGGAGATCCAATAGATAAAAGGGTCAAAGTGCTGCGATTAAAAGCCGATGCACAACAAGACTTTGCTGACAGTCTGGTGCCTATGGGCGATTGCGCCTTGATAAGCTTTGATGGTATTGAGGTGATCCTCAACAGCAACAGATGCCAGTCTTTTGATCCCAGTTTATTCCGGGCTTTAGGCATTGAACCCAGCCATTACAAAGTGTTGCTGATCAAATCAACCAACCATTTTTATCAGGGTTTTGCCCCTTTGGCGTCGCATATTATTTATGTGGATGCCGGAGCACCTTACCCCAGCGATCCGACACGTAATGCTTATAAAAAACTAAGCCGCCCTATATGGCCTATTGTTGCTTCACCTTTTGATTAGTAGTGCACTGCTGCCGTTGCCTGAAGCAAAGTCGTGATGGCTCTGTGCAGCGCTATTATCATCTCCTGCTGTATAGCTTCTGCTTTATCCAGTTGTAGTTCGATCTTTTGCAGCTTTGCCAAAGAAAGTGGTTGCTGAGCGTCAATACTGGTCGATAAGTCCAAACCCGCCTGACATAAGTCTTCGATCTGCTGAAATAAGGGGCTTGCTGTTATCTCTGGTGCTTTTACAAGACGTTGCGCGGCCAGTTGCCAGTGGCGAAGCTTATCGTGCAGCTGCCTGAGTTGTTCAGGCTTTTTCTGCTGCAGCCACAACACAAGATCCTGCTCAAACTGGCGCATGGTTTTGTGCTCTGCCGGCAAAAAATCCACCAGTTGATTAAGCGGAGCCTGCTGATGGTAAAGCCCTGCCACAGATTTTTCATGCAAACGGTGGTAATAATGGGCAGGCTCCAGAGTTTCAGCCAGCGTCAGCAAATCGGCCAGATGGGATGAGGGTACCAGTTGCTTAAAGCCCTGAATTTGTTGTTGCCGGCTTTTTAAACCGATAAAGTCCTGGGCCCATAGTTGCACCAGTTCCATACGCTGGTAAAAATCCTGCTCATCGTCGCGGCTTTTTGCTGACCACAGCCGCTCAGCGACAGCAAAACCGTTAGGCCATAAGCGAATATCTATAAGTTCTGGCGTGATCAATTCGCCCCATAAAGCGATTTCGCCACCTAAAATCTGTTGTTGCGCCTGGGTACTCAGTGTTCTGCCAAAGTTGAATGGTAAAGATCGCTGCTCTGATTTTGCTAAAGCTTTGCCTGTTAGCTGATAAGGCGCATTGCCTACAACAAATTTACCCTGAACAGTGTTAGTCAGCTGCAGCTGGGCTTTGACTGGTCCCATCCAGCTATCAAACTGAAAGTTTGTTTGGCCCGAGTTTACTTTCACAGCTTGGGCTTCAATCAGCATTTTGTCTGGAAACTGAATAAAAGCACGCTCTGAGCCAGATATGAACTGCAGCAGATACAAAGTACCTGTGACTGGCGAGCCTCTTTTACGTTCAAACTGGAAATTCCAGCCAGACCAGCTTTTTATCTGCTTAGGCTCTGGTGCTAAAACAGCATCAGGCAAGGGGTCATTGCGATAATGGAAAGCTGCGCTTTGTGGCTGATCCAGATAAAAGCCTGTTGATAAAATGGCGGCATGACCTTTTTCGGCGGCTTGAAATAAAGACTCAGTACCACGCCAGGATTGCACCACCACAGAGTCAGGCAGCTCATCATCCAGTACTTCGTCCCAGCCAATCATAGTCTTGCCCAGGCTCTTTACTATGAGCTCAACACGACGATTAAAATAGGCCTGCAAAGCGCCCACATCAGTCAGCTTTTGCTGTTGCATAAAGGCCTGAACCTCTGGGTTTTGTTGCCAGCGATCCGGCAGCACTTCATCGCCCCCTATATGCAGGTAAGGGTCCGGAAATACCTCTGCTACTTCAGAGAGAAGTTGTTGTAAGAAAACATAGACTTGGTCATTGGATGGATCTAACACCGCCGGATGCACACCCCAGTGAATTTCAGCAGCAGTGGGAGCCGGAGCTGTCATTAACTCCGGATAGGCCAGACCCAAAGCCGTGGTATGGCCCGGTACATCTATTTCAGGCACCACTCGTATGCCACGTTCTTTGGCATACAACACCAGTTCACGTAATTCATCCTGAGTGTAATAACCGTCTTTGCCGCCCACTTGCTGCAGCTTTGGGAATACTTTGGATTCAAAGCGCCAGCCCTGATCATCTGTTAAGTGCAAATGCAGCACATTAAGTTTTACCGCCGCCATCAGATCCAACTGACGTTTGATATCAGTCAGAGGTAAAAAACGTCTGGCGGGGTCGAGCAATAAACCCCGCCAGCTAAACCGGGGTTCATCTTCAATGTGCAGGGCGGGCAGCACAGTCTTGTCCGATTGACGTCGAATAAGCTGCTGCAGACTGTGCAGGCCATGTTTTATGCCTGTGGCATGACGGGCACTGAGCTGGATTTGCTTGCTGCTTATCTTCAGTTGGTAGGCTTCCGTTTGCTTTGCCGTAGTTGTTTTCGCCAAATCCAGCCGGATCAACAGCTGCGCTTCGCTGTGAGCTGTGAAATCCAGGTGGGTAGTAATAGCGCTTTGCTGAATAAATCGCTTCACCGCGGTTTTTAATTCCGGTTGCCCAGCGGGGAGTTGCACCTTGAATTGATTAGTAAACACAAACTCACCCTGGTGCAGTTTCAGCTGTTTTGGATAAGGTAATAAAGCCAATGGCTGTGCCCAGACAGGCTGGAGCAGTAAAAACGAAAGGCAGAGGCAATACAAAGTACGCATAAGTGCAAAGGGTTCTTGTTACTTGGTAACATATTAATAAGCAATAAAGAGATGCTTGTCTAGAATTAGATACTATATCGAACTGTTTTTTCATCAAATAATGTTTACTTTTTAAACTTGATGGTACAAAGTAACATTCGAGTTCGGAATTTGTGATAGTGATTTCGACTTCGCAGGGACAAAAAGAACAGCTTTGGTGTGAAAAGACAGTCTGCAGTATCTGTCACCATTGACCAAAGGCATACATACAAAAATAGAAGAGACTAAAACCATGTCTGGATTACTTAGCGGTTGCAACAAGAGCAGGATCAAAAGGGCACAACTGAGTCTGGCCATTTCGGCCGCACTTTTGGGAGCCAGCCCATTATTTGTTTTGGCACAAAATGACAGCGGTGTCATCGAGGAAAAAGAGGTAGAAAGAGAAACTTTAGAAGTGATTAATGTGACCGCAACCCGCGATGTCACTAATTTAATGAAAACACCTTTGGCTGTGACAGCACTGGATCCTGAGACTCTGGTCAGAGAAAACGTCAAGTCGTTATCCGATTTAACCGGCATGATGCCCAATATTGAATTTGGTTTATCGGCAGCAGACTCGGGAGTGCAAATAGGTATTAGGGGTGTGACTTCCACCAACTTCACTGAAATTGGTGATCCTGCTGTAGGTGTGCATATTGATGGCATCTATTCACCCCGTCCTCAGGGGTCTTTGGCCTTGATGTTCGACTTAGAACAAGTGGAAGTCTTGCGTGGTGCTCAGGGCACTTTATTTGGCCGTAACTCTACGGCTGGTGTGGTCAACGTGATCCCGGCTAAACCTGAGTTTGGTGAAAACTATGGCTGGTCGAATGTGCAGTTGGGGAACTACAGCGCGAAACAATTACGCAGTGTCTATAACTTTGGCGTCAGTGATACTTTTGCCTTTCGTGCGGCCTTGATGGTCGACAAAAGAGACGGTTACATTGATCAGGAACGAGATTTAACAGACCGTGGCATCAAAACAAGCGACGGCTCCTTTACTCCGGACGGTTTACCTGATGTCGACCAGCGTTTAAATAAAGAAATAGGTCCGGAAGACTATTACACCAACTCGGATCAATGGGGCATGCGTCTGACCGGTTTATGGGCTATTGCCGACAATCACAGCCTGACCTTGGGTTATGAGCATTACCAGAATAGTAGTGCCGGTGAAGTGGGTATGAAAGATTGTGAAGCCGTAGAGGGCACACGTTTTTCCTGTGGCGATAAAGGCCAGTGGTATGCTCTGGTGAACGTGCCCGGCATGATTGATATGAGCATTGACACTGTACGGCTGAAATATGGCTGGCAGGTGAATGACCACACCAATCTGGAATACCGCTTAGGCTATGCCGTGCAGCAAAGGGCGCAGAATCACGACGACGATGGTGGTTTGCATCCATTGGAAGAAGACGTGGGTATTATGCAGCCGTGGGGTAACTGGGGTATGCAGCATGTGGTTGACAGAGCCACTTATACGCTGGATTCCAAATTTCGTTCTTATGTCAACGAGTTACAACTAAAACAACGCTATGACCGTTTTAATTACGTAGCGGGCCTGTTTTGGTTAAAAGAAAAAAATGCCATTACTTTTGCTCAGGATAACCTGGTCGGCGCAGAGTTTGGTTTACCTGTAGGTCAGTTTTATGAACAGCCGGATCGTCAGATTGACTCTAAAGCTATTTTTACTCAGGCTAACTTTTTACTGACCGACAAACTAACAGCAACAGCAGGTTATCGTTACAGTCAGGATGAACGCTCTGACAATGCAGGTGCTACTTATGGCGGCTGGACAGCGGGCACCTGGTATTACAATGGCGCTTACACTCCGGGTGCTTTAGGTGTGACAGCCCCTCATAACGGTACTGATCTGACTTTTGATATGGGTCCATTTGCAGGTAAAGATGCCTACGAAGGCATGACAGTCAATACCTACAAAAATGACTGGTCAGCCAGTACATGGCGTTTAGGTTTGCAGTATGACATTGATGAACGTCGGATGCTGTTTACCTCAGTAGCTACAGGTTACCGCCCTGGTGGTTTTGGTGATCGCTTTGATACCTGTGGTGGCCGTCCTTGTGCTGATCCTGAGTTAACAAATTCAGAAGAACGTTTCAGCTACCTGGATTACAAACCAGAGCGCACCAAAAACTTTGAGGTCGGTTACAAAGGCAATCATTTTGATCAGAGGTTAAATTTCAGCGCTGTGTACTTTCTGACCAAATACACTGATATGCATTTCACTGATATGCATGCTGTGGGTATGAATATTCCGGCCCAGGCTTGTCCGGACTGGAACCCTGCCTGTGAAATAGTTAATGCCTGGAAAACAGAAAATATTGGTGAAGCTGATATTCAGGGTCTGGAACTGGAATTTACAGTTATCCCATGGTCTGGTGGCCGTCTCTCAGGTTTTGCGGCCTGGCTGGACAGTGAAATCACCTCCTATAAAACCTATAACGACAACTGGTTTTGTGGTTACAGAGCTGAATTTGGTGCTGAAGCTTGTGCCCCTGTGTATCTGGGGGATGATCCGGAGATCAAAGGCCGGGCTATCTATGATGTAACGGGCCACAGCTTGCCACGCACCCCTAAATATTCGGTTGGTGTTAATCTGTCCCATGACTTTGAGATGGATGGTTATGTGGTTACACCATGGTTGGGGTTAAGCTGGAAAGACAAGCAGTATTTCACCCCACGTAATCTGGATAACAAAGTGATAGGCGACTACCAGGATGCCTATACCAATGTGAATGCTTCGGTGAAATTTGCGCCAACAGACAGCAGCTGGTACGTCGAGCTTTATGGCACTAATTTAAGTGACAATATAGTGAAAAACTGGATGGGGCAGGGAGCAACTGGTGGTTATACCTTTAACTCTTTTAACCCCCCACGTATGTATGGTGCGCGCTTGAATGTAAGCTATTAACAACCAGTTAATGCAGCTGCAACTTCAGGTTCAACGAGTGTAACCGGGTGATTAGTTTTTAATCCCACCAGAGCAGAGTGCAGCCTGCTCTGGTTCCTGAAATTCTAATCACCCGTCCTTTTTTCTGCTTTTGGGTGCTTCTACGCGAGTTAACGACTTTGTTGAAAAAGCTCCGCCAGTGTACAGGACGCTCCTCTGGTTTTTAGCTGCGCCAGTAATAATTGGGCACAGCCAAAGGCGTCGGATAAGGCGTGATGTTCTGTCACTTCAGGCAAATGATAGCGGGCCAGACAGGCAGATAAACTCAATGAATTTTGTGCTACAGGCCCACCTTTGAGCTGCATTTTATACAGCTCCAGTTTTAAGGTGTCGACTGCTTTAAAAGCCGGGGAGCGACCAAAGCTGTTCTGGCAGCTGTGCTTTAAAAAGTTCAGCTCTAAAGCGCTGTGATGGGACACCAGTACTGACCCTTTGAGTTCCTGTAGCAGAAGGCTTAATAACTCCTCCAGCTCTATTCCTTGTTGCAGCTGACTGTTATGAAGACCATGGATCACAGCACTTTGTCCGACAGAAGCCGGGCTTTTCACCAGTTGATACACAGCCGAATTTAACTGAATTCTGCAGTCTGAAATCCTGACCCAGCCAGCGCTGACGATATGATGTTTTTTTGCATCCAGGCCTGTGGTTTCAAAATCCAACACCAGATAACTGGCTTTACTGGCCAGGCATTGTTTATCGATACTGTGCTCGTTTTCATAATCCAATACCCGCTGATGCACAGCGACTGGTTTTCTCAGCCAGTTCCACATTTAAATTTCCCGGCAAAAACGTTGTCTGAGCACTTGCTGCTCGTCAATGATCACGGCAAAAGCGTCTTTTAATTGATGGCGCTGCAGCAGGTTTAACTGGGACGGATCCAGCAAATTAGATAAATGCCGGCCGCGTTTCAGATCCTCTGCCTGTAACTGCCAGCGTAAATGAGCCAGTACATCAAAAGCGCCCTGCAAATTTTGTTGCTGGCGCTGAGTCAGTACTGCCTGTTGCTGCAATAAAGCTAAACGCTCTCTGGTATTGACCGCATGGATACCCGCAGATAAGGCATACACCCGAACCAAATCTGTGATCAGGCTGATACCGCGTTTTTTTAAATCCAGACCTTTACGTTGCCTGCCATCCTGCTCTAATAAAAAGTGTTTAAAAAAGCCCAGAGGAGGCTGACGTTGTGTGGCATTTTTTGCCAGATGATATAAAAACAATTCGTTATTTTTACAGCGCGCCAATACGTCCTGCTGCAGCACATTAAACAAGGCTTTACTGCCATGAATAAGCCGCATATCAAAAAATATACTGCTGCTTAAAAGCGCTTGCGGGTCCGGTGTATTGAGCCATTTGGCAAAACGATTCGACCAGCCCTTAAGGCTTAATCGTAATTCTGGGTTGGACGCCATAATATGGCCGTCACAAAGCGCCTGACCTGAAGAGGCGAGGCCGTTGCAGACAATCTCTGCAACAGCGGAAAAGTAGTCGGCTACAGCACCTAGAGGCTCTTTTTCCAGCAGCAGAGCATTGTCCTGATCGGCGCTGGGTAACATATCCCGTCTGGCCTGAGAGCCAAAGCCTAACCAGCTGTAGACACAAGGGGCAGGGCCCAGTTGTTGTTCTGCGATCTGCAGCCAGCTTTGTGCTAAAGCATCCATAATGCTGGTGAGCACACTGCTGACTTCATAGGAGGGAATTTGTTGCTCTGCCAGCTGCATGGCCAGTTGCTGCACTTGAGGTGTAATGGCATTCAAACCTTCAGAGTGATGCTGACGATGGATATGACTGATCAGATAAACAGGGTGTTCCTGCTGACTGCGAATTAAATCTGTGGTGGTTAACACCCCTATGGCTTTACCATCCTGTTCCACTGGTAAATGGTGAATATTGTATTGACTCATTTGCTGAATGGCTTCGAAGGCAAAACGGTCTGTTTCGATACTTTGTGGCGTTTTGGTCATGACCTCGCTGACAGTCGTAGAGGCTGGTAAACTTTTGGCCACCACTCTGCTACGTAAGTCTCGGTCGGTCAGAATACCTACCAGCTGTTCGTCCTGCTCAATTAACAGGCAAGACACCCGTTGCTCTGTCATCAGAAGTGCGGCTTGTTGCACTGTATTGCTGCTGGCAATCGACACTTTACGTCGGGTCACTAAGTCTGCAACTTTTAATGTGGAGGTACTTTGTTGTTTATTGCTTTGATACAAATGCAAACGACGGCTAAATAAGCGCTGGAAAAACAAATCAAAGTTTTTGTATTGATGGCGTAATTTATCAAAACTCTGCTGGGGCAAAAAATACACCAGTCCGTCTTCTTCACAAAGGATAGTATCGGGGTCAGCGAGGCCTGTCAGCAGTAACTGGTAGCCATAAAAATCGCCACTTTGTAAATGAGTCAGACGTTGTTGTTCAGTATTTAATGCAAATAAGCCGGAGCGGATCAGAAGCAACTGAGGTTCTGGTAGCAAGTGTTCGCCAGAGGCAATGTACACCACACTCAGATCCCTGCAAACGCTCTCCAGCACATGAGGGGCTAAATCGTCAAAAGGGGGAGTTTGCTTTAGAAAAGACACAACTTCCTGAACCTGCATACAACCTTCCTGCTTTGTCAAAAAACAAGGCGTGTTGCCACGCCTTGTCAGGGTCTGTTTTTCCAGGTTAGCTTAGTGAGACTGAGCTTCACCAGCACCTTTTGGAAAACGGATTTGTTCAACAATATCCTGTACATCCTGCGGTACTTCTTTAGTGAATTTGCTGACAGCATAGGCCACCACAAAGTTCACCAACATACCCACTGTACCTATGCCTTCCGGAGAGATACCAAACAGCCAGTTTTCAGGTTTGTTTTCAGCAAATGGGGTGATGAAAATACCCTTGAAGTACAGGATATAACCCACAGTGAAAATGATACCTGCCAACATACCGGCGATAGCTCCTTCCTTATTCATTTTCTTGTAGAAAATACCAAGAATAATAGCAGGGAAGAAACTCGCCGCAGCTAAGCCGAAGGCAAAAGCCACCACCTCCGCGACAAAACCTGGCGGGTTAATGCCCAGGTAACCTGCAATCACTATAGCCACAGCGGCTGCACCGCGTGCTGCTAACAGTTCCTGCTTATCCGTGATATTGGGCATCAGATTTCGTTTGAGTAAATCGTGCGAAATCGATGTTGAGATCACCAGTAACAAACCTGCTGCTGTAGATAATGCTGCTGCAATACCACCAGCGGCGACCAGCGCAATCACCCAATCGGGTAACTGAGCAATTTCCGGGTTTGCTAACACCATGATGTCACGGTCAATAGTCATTTCGTTGCGCTCATCACCTGAGTAGAACATACGACCATCACCGTTTTTATCTTCATGTTTAATCAGACCGGTTTTTTCCCAGTTTTTGATCCAGGTTGGAGCTTCTGCTATTAAAGTACCCTGAGCATCAGGACCATTAATGGTATCAATCATGTTGTAGCGGGCAAATGCACCTATAGCTGGAGCAGTTGTGTACAAAATACTGATGAAAATCAAGGCCCAGCCGGCAGAGATACGGGCGTCTTTTACCCGTGGTACTGTGAAGAAACGCACGATAACGTGAGGTAAACCTGCTGTACCTACCATTAAGGCAGCAGTAATAGCAAAGATATCTGCTGTGGATTTAGTCCCTTCGGTGTAAGCAGCAAAACCCAGTTCAGCCGAAAGCCCGTCCAGCCGTTGAAGCAAGTGCATACCTGAGCCGTCCAGCAAGGTGGCACCTAAACCTGTTTGTGGGAACACATGACCTGTGATCATGATGGAAATGAAAATGGCCGGCACCATGTAAGCAAAAATCAGCACACAATACTGAGCAACCTGAGTGTAAGTAATGCCTTTCATACCACCTAATACAGCGTAGAAAAATACCACGGCCATACCGATGATAACGCCAGTAGTGATATCTACTTCAAGGAAACGGGAGAACACTACACCTACACCACGCATCTGACCCGCCACATAAGTGAAGGAAATTAAGATGGCGCAAATAACAGCCACTGTACGAGCTGTCTGAGAGTAATAACGGTCACCTATAAAGTCAGGTACTGTAAATTTACCAAACTTACGCAGGTAGGGGGCCAAACATAAAGCCAGCAGCACATAACCACCTGTCCAGCCCATCAGATACACTGAACCGTCGTAGCCCATAAAAGAAATTAAACCGGCCATAGAGATAAATGACGCGGCAGACATCCAGTCAGCAGCAGTTGCCATACCGTTCGCTAAAGGCGATACACCGCCGCCAGCCACGTAGAACTCCTGTGTTGAACCTGCGCGAGCCCAGATGGCGATGCCAATATAGATGGCAAAAGTCACCCCGACCACTAAATAAGTTAAAGTCTGTAAGTCCATCATCTACCCCTTAGTCTTCGTGGACATCGTATTTACGATCAAGCGCATTCATCTTGATGACGTAAATAAAGATCAGCAGAACGAAGGTGTAGATAGAGCCTTGCTGCGCGAACCAAAATCCGAGCTTAAAGCCAAAAAACTGCACCATATTCAGTTGGTCTACAAATAAAATCCCGGCAGCGAAGGATACTGTAAACCAGACCGCCAGCAGTTTGAGCATCAGCGAGACGTTCTCCCGCCAATAGGCTTTGGCTAATTCATTGCTTTGAAATGCCATCGTTGTCTTCCTCTTGTTGTTTGTTTTTTGTGGTTGTTATAGAAATTCTGTTGACTAGCATGCTTAATCTAGCAGCAGGTGTGGGAAGCGATAGCCCGACTTTAGTCGAACCTCAGACGCCAGATCATTGACTTTCTGCAGCTTTATGCCAAAAGTAACCTCAGAAATCAGAGGGGAGTGCGCTTTGTCAGCCTGGATAGTCGCCTTATTGGCCTTGTTGTATGTAGGTTTACTGTTTTTTATCGCAAACTGGGGCGAACGCCATGCCGGCGATCAACTACTACGAAAGTATGGGGGGCTGCTGTATAGCCTGGCTTTGGCTGTGTATTGCACCTCCTGGACCTACTACGGCGCTGTAGGTACAGCTGTGACTCAGGGCTGGGACTATATTCCGATTTATCTCGGACCTGTACTGGTGTTTCTGTTTGCTCAGCCGTTTTTGTTTAAGCTGTTGTATGTGGCGAAAAAACAAAACGTGGCTTCTATTACTGACTTTATCAGTGCCCGTTATGGTAAACGTAAAAACATTGCTTTAGTCACTGCCTTGTTATGTCTGGTGGTGGTGATCCCCTATATTGCCTTGCAATTAAAAGCCGTCGCCAGTTCCTATCAGGTGCTGCTGGGGCATGATTTATCTGATCAGTCTCTGCCCTGGTGGCAGGACACCGCCTGGTTTAGTGCTATGGCTATGACTGTCTTTGCTATTTTATTTGGCACCCGCAAAGTACAACTGACGGAGCAAAACCGTGGTGTGATGGTGGCTATTGCCTTCGAATCTGTGGTGAAGTTATTTGCTCTGCTCTGTCTGGCGTTGATGGCCTATTGGTTGCTACTGCCTGATCAGGTCGGAGTCCGCGACTTTGTTGATCATGCCAGCCACCTGCAACACAGCACACAACATAACAGCTGGTTTTCTTTTGCTATTAAAACACTACTGGCGATGACGGCTATTTTTCTACTTCCCCGTCAGTTTCATGTCGCTTTTGTCGAAAATGTCGATCACCGGCATTTACGCCATGCCAAACGCTGGTACAGCAGCTACTTATTGTTAGTCACACTGGTGGTGATCCCCATTGCTTTGGCTGGCATGCATTTATTTCCAGGGCAGGAGCATCTGGCTGATAGTTTTGTATTGCTGATCCCGGAAAAATCCGGTTGGCATACTTTAAGTGTACTGGTGTTTATTGGCGGTTTTTCCGCAGCAACTTCAATGATTATTATCTCTACACTGGCATTGAGTACCATGATCAGTAATGACGTGGTGATGCCCGCCATTTTACGTCGTCCAGGCCATGGTCAGCGTATTAAAGACTACAGCGGTCTGATTTTGTTGGTACGCCGCACCATGATTATTGTGGTGATGGTACTGGCGTATGGCTACTACGCTTTATTTGCCCGTAATTATGAATTGGCAGAAACAGGATTATTAGCCTTTGCTTTGGCTATTCAGCTGGCTCCAGCCGTTGTCGGTGGTTTGTATTGGCGTCACGGCAATGCCTTTGGTGTTTACGCCGGAGTGGCTGTTGGTTTTGCTTTGTGGTTTTTCTGTCTGATGGTGCCACAATTGGCTGCTGTAGGAGTGCTTGAACAGACGGTGTTGCAACAAGGTTTATTTGGTATTGAGGCTTTAAAACCAACCTCTCTGTTTGGTATGCAATTGGATACCTTAAGTCATGGCGTGATCTGGTCTTTAGGATTAAATCTGGCCTGTTATCTGCTGTTTTCCATGCTGGTTAACGTGAATTTAAAAGACCGTCTGCAGGCTGCTGCTTTTGTTAAACCTACCTTGCCACTTGAACACAAAGAAACACCAGTCAGGCGAGCAAGGGTTCGCAGGGCCGATATTACCATGCTGCTGGAACGTTTTATCGGGGCTCAACGATGCAACGAAGCTATGGCAGAATTCCAACGTCGTTTTCCTGACCTTGACTTAACAGACAGTATTGCAGGGCCTGAACTTATTGCTTTTGTTGAGCGGGAGCTGGCAGGGGTGATAGGTGCTGCTTCAGCGCTGGCCGTGGTGAGCGCTGCTACAGAAGGCAGGCAACTGGAGCTGGAAGATGTTGTTACTCTGTTTGATGATACAACTCAGGCGATCCAGTTCTCCCGCAAAATTTTGTTTTCAACTCTGGAGCATTTAAGCCAGGGCGTCAGTGTGGTAGACCGGGATTTGAAACTGGTGGCCTGGAACAAAGCTTATCTGCAAATGTTTGATTACCCGGATGGCATGATCCGTATTGGCCGTCCTGTGGCGGATATAGTGCGCTTTAACGCCGAGCGGGGACTTTTTGGCGAAGGCGCACCTGAAGAGCATGTGGCCAAACGTATTGCTCATATGCAAAATGGTACTTCTCATGTGTTTCAGCGGGTCAGGCCTGATGGCTCTGTGATAGAAATGCGTGGCAATCCAATACCTGGTGGGGGTTTTGTTACCAGCTTTACCGACATTACCGAACATGTGCGGGCTGTGCAGCAATTGGCTGAGGCTAAACAACATCTGGAGCAGCGGGTACAGGAACGGACTCAGCGCATCAGTGAAATGAATCAGGAACTGGTGGAAGAGGTGACACGCCGCAGCGCGACTGAGTTGCAGTTATTGCAAGCCAAGGCAGAGGCAGAAGCGGCCAATGTATCAAAAACCCGTTTTCTGGCTTTAGCCAGCCACGATATTTTACAGCCGCTTAATGCTGCCCGTCTTTTTACTGCGGCTTTGCAGGATCAGAGTGCAGAAACAAGTCAGCAAAAAATTATTCATCAGTTAGATAATTCGCTGAAAGCCACTGAGGAGCTTATTGCTACTTTGCTGGATATAGCCCGGCTGGATGACGGGCGTTTACAGCCAAAAACTCAGGTGGTGGCGCTAAACAGCATTTTGCAACCGCTGGCAGATGAATTCAGTTGGCTGGCTGATCAGAAGCAACTGAAACTTCGGACTCATTTTGGCGAATGGCAAGTGCAAAGTGATGCGACCTATCTGCGGCGTATTCTGCAGAATATTTTAAGTAATGCGATTAAATACACACCATCTGGCCAGGTTCTGGTGTCTTGTCGTAAAAGAGGGACACTGCTGTTGTTGCAAATATGGGATACAGGCCCTGGTGTGGCAGAGCATGAACTAAAACGTATTTTTGATGATTTTTACCGAGTCGACAGCACGGCCAGAGGGCAGCAGGGCGTTGGCCTTGGTCTTGCGGTCGTACAACGAATGACCAAATTGTTGGGCCACAAACTGGAGGTTCGGTCTGTGGTGGGTAAAGGCACCGTTTTTAGTTTGTATTTGCCTCTGGCATCTGATCAGGCAATAGCAGCAGAGCAGAGTGTGGCAGAGACTCAAAGCTCTGTTTTACCGCAATGGCAGGTATTTTGTGTGGACGATGACAGCTCGAATCTGGCGGCACTTCGGGTATTACTGGAGCAGTGGCAGCTTGGGGAGGTGAAGAGTTATGTCCGTGCAGAGCAGTTGTTAGAGCAAGCTCCTGCCTTAGCTAAACCAGACTTATTGATTCTGGACTTCCAATTGGGGCAGGGACTAAATGGTCTGGAATTGTATCAACAGCTGCAGCAGTACTGGGGCAAAGTGCCTGGCATTTTAGTCTCAGCAGCGCCAGAACCTGATTTAGCCTTACGGGCTAAAGCTGCGGGTTTATTGTTTTTAGCCAAACCTATCAAACCTGCGGCACTGCGGGCTGGTATTAATCATTTAAAAAATCAACGTTCGTAATACAGTCTCTAGGGCGTGTTGACGTTTCAGGGTTATTTTTGCAGCAGAAAGGCCGGCCAGGCGCTGCCCTTCGGGTTCGTCTGGCGGCGCCTTGAGCTTTGTCACTCGTCGCTCATTTAGAATAACTAAACTTCGCTCCTCCTTTCGCGCTCAAGGCGGCGCCAGAACGAACAAAATTTAATCTCGAAACGTCAACACGCCCTAGGTGCTTTGCCGTCTTTGTGATTAAATGAGCCAAAGAGAATAAAAACAGCAATGGAGCGCTTTATGCTGGCTAAGTTAGAAGAACGGGTTTTTTTAGTGATGTTGGTCATTGTGACCCTGATTTTTGGTTTGGTGCTTGAACCTTTTTGGGGCAGTATTTTTTGGGCCTGTGCCATGACCGTCATTTTTTATCCGGTTCATACCAAAATTTTACGTTTGATGGGAGATAAACCCAACAGAGCGGCTCTGTTAACTCTGCTGCTTTGTATGTTGGTTGTGATCCTGCCTGTGCTTGCTATTGGTGCCGCTTTTATTCAGGAAGGCGTGGCCTTTTATGGAAAAATTGAAAGTGGTGAAATTAATCCGGACGGTTTTATTGAAGCTATACGTCAGGCTTTTCCGGTAGTCACTGAGTTTTTGAGTCGCTTTGGTATTCAAACCGATGGCTTGCGTGAAAAAATGTCCTCAGGTGCAGTGGAGGCCAGTCGCTTGTTGGCAAAAGAGGCATTGGCCATTGGGCAAAACACTTTTGGTTTTATCCTGAGCTTATGTCTGATGTTGTACCTGAGTTTTTTCTTACTGCGTGAAGGTCCTCGTTTAGTCGAGTTAATGGTCAAGGCTTTGCCTTTAGGTGATGAGCGCGAACGCATACTTTTTGCTAAGTTTGCTGAAGTGACCCGTGCCACAGTCAAAGGCAACCTGGTGGTAGCCATAGTACAGGGCGCTTTAGGTGGCTTCATTTTTTGGTTATTAGGTTTGCCTGCACCTATTTTGTGGGGCGTGGTGATGGCATGTTTGTCGTTATTGCCAGCGGTAGGTGCTGCTTTGGTCTGGTTGCCGGTTTCTTTGTATTGGTATGCCACAGGTGATTGGGTGATTGCTACTATTCTGGTGGCCTATGGAGCTTTAGTCATTGGTCTGGCTGACAATATATTACGACCTATTCTGGTTGGACGTGATACTAAACTGCCTGACTATTTAGTGCTGTTTTCCACGTTAGGCGGTATTACCCTGATGGGTATTAACGGCTTTGTGTTAGGACCTATGGTGGCAGCGCTGTTTTTAGTGTTCTGGCAGATTTTTATCGATGAGTTCCAACAACCTCACCACAGCAACACTCCTGAATAATCAGGCCTGTTGCGTTTTGAGTTCTTTCTGTTGAACCCGGTGTCGCTCAAAAACTATTGAGCGACCAGCGTCTTGTCAGCAGGGGCTTCCAGTTGCAGACGCTGGGCCTGGATCACCACTTGTGTTCTGTTGGTGACGCCAAGCTTACGGAATATAGCAGTGATATGGGCTTTTACAGTCGCTTCAGAAATATGTAGATCATAAGCAATCTGTTTGTTCAGCCAGCCTTCGGTTAAATAAAACAATACTTTATATTGTTGGGGGGTGAGCTCCGCCACCTTAGCGGCCAGATCTAAATCGGGCTGATGTTGTTGCTGGTTCATCACCTGACTACGAATGGCCGGTGGAACCCAGAGCTCTCCGTCAATCACCGCACTTAAGGCTTTGCCAATTTCTGCAGGATGGGACGATTTTGGGATAAAAGCGGAAGCACCAAAAGCCATCACGCGCTTGATCACATCTACATCGTCACTGGCTGAAATCACGACTATAGGCAGGGTAGGGTATTGTTTACGAAGTTGGATCAGCCCCAAAAAACCACAGTTACCAGGCATATGTAAATCCAGCAGTAACAGATCGGCATCCGGATGCTGCTGCAGGGCTTCACAGGTGGCCTCAAAGCTATCCGTTTCTATAGTAGCTTTGGTCACAAAGGTATTACTGATCGCATGGATCAGTGCATTTCGAAACAGTGGATGGTCATCTGCGACAATTAACTTTGCCATATAAAACTCCTAACCCAGCCTGTGCTAAAAAGCATAGGCTGGGTTCAGCTAAAGTGTTGTTGCTATTAATTAAACATTAGCAACTTATTGTCAACAGATTAGCGGTTTAATCTGTTTTGGATCAAATGTTCCACAACTGATGGATCGGCTAAAGTCGAGATATCGCCTAACTGATCGTATTCGTTGGCCGCAATTTTACGCAGAATCCGGCGCATAATTTTACCAGAACGGGTTTTTGGCAAGCTCGGGGTCCATTGAATAATATCAGGTGCAGCAATAGGGGAGATCTCACGACGTACCCAATCGCGTACTGCTTTAGTCAGCTCGTCACTGGGCTCTACTCCCACACGAGGGGCGACAAAAACATAAATACCCTGGCCTTTGATGTCATGTGGATAACCCACTACAGCGGCTTCTGCAATTGCATCATGAGCCACCAGGCAACTTTCTATTTCAGCTGTGCCTAAACGGTGACCTGAAATATTCAGTACGTCATCGACACGGCCTGTCAGCCAGTAATAACCGTCTTCATCACGTTTAGCGCCATCGCCGGTAAAATACATACCTTTATAGGTGCTGAAGTACGTCTGTTCAAAACGTTCATGATCACCAAACACAGTACGCATTTGACCAGGCCAGCTGTCCAGGATCACCAGGTTGCCTTCAGCCACGCCTTCAACCAATTCACCTTCGTTGGTTACAATCGCAGGTTTGACACCAAAAAATGGTCGTGTCGCAGAACCAGGCTTTAAATCTGTTGCTCCTGGCAGAGGGGTAATTAAAATGCCGCCCGTTTCTGTTTGCCACCAGGTGTCGACAATAGGGCAGTTGCTTTTGCCATAACTGGCGTGATACCAGCTCCAGGCTTCCGGATTAATAGGTTCACCCACACTGCCTAAGATAGAGAGTGAAGATAAATCAGCGCCGTCTACAGCCACTGTACCGTGCGCCATTAAAGCGCGAATAGCGGTAGGCGCTGTATAAAGGATATTTACTTTGTATTTATCAACCACCTGAGCAATACGTTTCACACTAGGGTAAGTGGGGACGCCTTCAAATAAAACACTGGTCGCGCCATTGGCCAGAGGGCCATAGACTATATAAGTGTGTCCTGTGACCCAGCCAATATCAGCGGCACACCAGTAAATATCACCTTCTTTATAGTCGAACACATACTGATGTGTCATCGAAGCCCAGACCATATAACCACCTGTCGTGTGCAGAACACCTTTAGGTTTGCCGGTTGAGCCTGAGGTATAAAGAATAAAGAGTGGATCTTCAGCGTTCATGACTTCAGGTTCAGAGTGCTTCGGCTCTTTTGCCAGAATTTCGTGATACCACAAGTCGCGGCCCTGATGAAAATCGATATTTTCACCCACATGTTTAACTACTATCACATGCTTAGCCGGGTTAGCGTCACCCAAGTGCGCTAATGCCTGATCTGTATTGTCTTTTAAATAAGTTAGACGGCTGCCACGGGCGGCCTGATCGGACGTGATGACTAATTTTGAATCACAGTCCTGAATACGACTGCCTAAAGCGTCAGGTGAAAATCCGGCAAAAACGACAGAGTGAATAGCACCAATACGGGCGCAAGCCAACAATGAGGCAACTGCAGCCGGGATCATCGGCAAGTAAATAGTAACCCGATCGCCTTTGCCCACACCTAAAGTGCGCATTGCATTGGCAAGCTGACACACCTCGTCGTATAGCTCCTGATAAGTCACGGCTTTTTGCACGCCGGGCTCGTCCCCTTCCCAATAATACGCAACCTGATTGGCTTTCTCTGGCAGATGGCGATCCAGACAGTTATAACTCGCATTCAGGCTGCCATCGCTAAACCAGTTGACATGCACATTGCCTAAATCAAAGCTGGTGTCTTTTACCTTGGTAAAAGGAGTAAACCAACTGATCCGTTTGCCATGTGTAGCCCAAAATTGGTCCGGTTGATTCACCGACTCTTCGTACATCGCCAGATACTGTTCGTTAGTCACCAAAGTCTTTGCTTTGGTGTGCTCTGGTACCGGATAAAGCTGGGCGTGACTCATTTTAATATTCCCCTGTCTTGTAGGCTCGGTGGCTTAGTCCAATAGCGACAACCACCTGTTATGGCTGTGCTTGTTCTACCTTTTTTAAGCTGCTAACAACATTAGACCTTAGTCTAGCCAAGTCAACCTCAGACGTCTTTGCTGCAACTGAATAAAAAACAATCTGCGACTAAAGGCTAATTGTCGCTTTGGCAAAAGCAAACCAAAGTTGAGCGGTGGTACAGACAATAACAACATTTTAACTTGGACCAGGAGAAAACAATGCTGACGAAAAAAACTCTTGCCAGCTTAGTCGCTTTAGCTTTAGCCGGGCTCTGCTCTCAGGCTCAGGCCGCAGTGACATTTGGTGACACAGAACTTACTTATGGTGGTTACATTAAACTCGACACTATGTGGACAGATACGTCCGATGGTCAAATTGCCACAGGCATAGGCCGTGACTTTTATGTTCCAAGCCTCACGCCAGTCGGTGGAGAGGGTGAGTCCGCTACATTCGACACTCATGCCCGCCAATCACGTTTCTTCTTTAAGACGGCCACAACCTTAGATAATGGTAAAAAGGTGACGGGCATGATCGAGTTTGACATGATGTCGACTCCTATTGGCGATGAACGTATTAGTAATGGTTATGCCCCGGAAATTCGCCATGCCTTTTTAAGTTATGAGAACTGGCTGATGGGACAAACCTGGTCAACCTTTATGGATGTCGCTTCTTTACCCGATAGTCTGGATTTCGTAGGTAATACGGATGGTGCCATCTTCAACCGTCAAGCACAGATCCGTTATACCAATGGCGGCTGGCAAGTGGCGTTGGAAAATCCTGAAACAACTGTGACTCCAAATGGTGGTGGTGCCCGTATAGTAACTGACGATAACTCAGTGCCAGATGTGGTCGTTAAATATCATCATGCAGCAAGTTGGGGTTCTGTGGCGCTGGCTGTGATGGCTCGCCAGCTGTCTATTGAGTCTGCTGGTCTGGATGACAGCACTAATGGTTATGCAGTGTCTTTGTCAGGCAAATACAATATCTCAGCCACAGACGATATTCGTTTCACTATTAATAGTGGCGAAGGTTTAGGGCGTTATATAGGGTTAAACACCAGCAACGATGCAGTGCTTGACGCTGCAGGCAAACTGGATGCGATTAAAGTCACGGGTTATGCGTTGGCTTATAAACATGCCTGGGCCGATAAATGGCGTTCAAGCCTGATTTATTCAGCTCAGCATATTGATAATGACGCACAATTAACTGGTTTAGCTGTAACAGACAATACCAGCAGTTATGCAGTCAACCTTATCTATCAAGCAGCCAGTAAGTTGATGTTCGGTGTAGAGCTGCGTCACGCTACCCGCGAAATCCTGTCAGGAGACGAAGGTGATCTAAATCGCGTGCAGTTTAGTGCTAAATACGATTTCTGATTACCCCTCCACAGAAAGGACGACTTTAGTCGTCCTTTCTACTTCTAAATAAATCCAGACTGAATCCTGCCTCGTAGAGTAATAAAGTTACTTTAATGAGGATTGTATTATGCACAGACTGGAGCACCTTAACCGTCAGGATGTGGTGATTAACGAGCTTGTGATCTATTCAGTTGAAATGGGCATCTATTTGGCTCAGGTAGACTATGATGACAGAGTTGCCTTTTTGGTTGACGCTGAGAACAGACCTCAACGTTTTTTGAGTGTGGAGCAGGTGAAACAATCTTTGGCTGATGCAACTATCAAAAAATCCTGGTTACAACATCAATCTGCGTACGATGAAATGATTGGAGGCCCTGAAAAGGTCGACAATAGTCTGCGTATTCCTGTTTAGGGGAAGAAAAAGTCTCTTTTTTGCACGCTTTGCTTTTTTTCTGAGCGAACGATCTCG